>NZ_JACBYB010000017.1 GCF_013415365.1 Gemella sp. GL1 | reverse complement strand
ACTAGATTAAAGGATATATATGCATAAGTTATTAGCAGTATTATTATTGTTATTATTATTTTTATTATTTTCATTTTTTCTCCTACCAAAATTTGAATTTACTTATAAAGTTTTTTACTGGTTGCGGTGAATCAAAATATTATAAAACCTAGCCTAGATTTTATCTAAGCTAGGTCTATAAATTAATTAAATCTATCTTTATATTTCCAATTGAATATCCATTGGAGATTGATTAAGGGTTCTACATCTTGCTCTTCTATCAAGGGTCTTAGCTTGTCATACATCTCCTCTTTTATTTTTTCTTGCTCTTCTTCACTTAGGTAAAATTCCTCCCCTATATCTTCTCTCTTTCCCTTAGAGCTATAGATATATTTAAAATTTTCATCATATTTATATTCTTCCTCAATCTCTCCTATTTCTTTATCATACCAGTATCCATCATAGGTTGTAGATATTATTTCTGTTTTATTATTAAAATACAGCATATTATTTCCATCTTTATCATAGATAAGACCCGGCTTTATCTCTCCTTCTAAATAGAGCCAGTACATATTATCTAATAGGGCTGACATTTCTGGTACTGCCCCATCTTTATGGGGGGTTCTTTTGGCATAGTATACACTATTATCTACTAGATTAAAGGATATATATGCATAAGTTATTAGCAGTATTATTATTGTTATTATTATTTTTATTATTTTCATTTTTTCTCCTACCAAAATTTGAATTTACTTATAAAGTTTTTTACTGGTTGCGGGGTATGATTCCATACATAGCTTGCTGCTGGTTTTATTATTCTTTCATATGTTGGCTGTACTATTGGTTTTACATAGTTGTTGTATGCCGGCCTTATATAGTTTGTGTAGATTGGTTTTACATAGTTGTTATATGCCGGCCTTATATAGTTTGTGTAGATTGGTTTTACATAGTTGTTATATGCTGGCCTTATATAGTTTGTGTAGATTGGTTTTACATACCTGTTGTATGCCGGTCTTATATAGTTTGTATAGATTGGTTTTACATAGTTGTTATATGCTGGCCTTATATAGTTTGTATAGATTGGTTTTACATACTTATTATATGCCGATCTTATATAGTTTGTATAGATTGGTTTTACATACCTGTTGTAGCCTCTTTTCACCCTATTTATAAAGGGTTTTACATACTTATTGTAGCCTTTTTTTACTCTATTTACAAAGGGTTTTACATACTTATTGTAGCCTTTTTTTACTCTATTTACAAAGGGTTTTACATACTTATTGTAGCCTTTTTTCACCCTATTTACAAGCGGTTTTACATACTTGTTATAGCCTTTTTTCACTCTACTCACAAGCGGTTTTACATACTTGTTATAGCCTTTTTTCACCCTATTTACAAAGGGTTTTACATACTTATTGTAGCCTTTTTTCACTCTATTTACACTTGTATTATATGATTTTTTAGCTACTCTTTTAATAGTTTTAGCTAGACTCTGTATCTTATTAGCTAATGGTTCTGTTATTTTCTTTTGGATATATCCTAAAAGGTTATTTTTAAATTCTACTATATTTTCACCCAATCTTGAAGTCAACTTGATTAGCTGTTTTATTTTTGGTTTAGCATATTGATACAATTTTTCTTTAAATTGTCTGTATAACGTTAAAGATATCAAGCCAAATCCTCCTAGGGTTGCTGTGGCAGCCAAAACATTATAAAACTCTTGCTTCTCTGGACTGCGGGCTCCTTTTGCTTGTGCGGCTAAGGCTTCCCTGTACAATTCTTTTCGTTTTTCATCTAGATTTTTTAAATTATAGTGTTTTTCTATTTGTTGATCTAATGTTAAATCTTTATATTCTGGGTAATACTTAAATATATAGACATCCACATCTGTTTTTTTATCTTTGTCATCTATAATAGTCAAGAGATCCCCTGTTAGTGAGTTTTGTTGAAAAAAATTATCCTTGCTAGATAGATTACCGTCTATTAAAGTTAACATATTTGTTCCCGCTATAAACTTTATAATTTCTTTAAGTGTCCCGCTCTTCTGGTCACTTGCCACTGTGGCTGCCAAATGAGGAAAATCTATATAATAAAAGTCTTTACTATGAATTTTTTTCATAAACTTTTCTAGATCAGCAGTTAGATATTTAGGTTTTTCTCCAAAATCATTTACCAGAGATTGTAATTTATCCTTATGATAACTAGGGTATGCTATCGCATTGGCCACAGTATGGTCTATCTTACTTTTATCATTTCCATATTTGCTTCTGGCCTCATCGGCAACATTTTTTACATAGTCTAAAAATAACTTTTTCTCATATTCTAACATACCTGTATTTATTTCAAAATCACTAGACTTATAAACAGTAGCTAACTTAAGAATTTCCAAAGGAATATATTTTTCTTCGGTAAGGGCTTGTCCAGAGCTTTTGTTTATTAGACTATTTGGCTGTGCATAATTTGTAGCTGGCCTTGTCATTATGCTATTGCTTTGCACATAATTTGTAGCTGGCTCTACTATTGGACTGTTTGGCTGAATATAATTTATAGTAGACCCTGTCATTATGCTGTTAGTTTGTACATAATTATTTCTTATGTTTGAAATATAAGAGATATTTTGAGGCCTATTTTCTTTTGGTCTTGTTTGGACTAATTTTGTTGATTTTTCTATTTGTTTTGACTCTTGCCCTACTTGTGGAGGTCTTGTACTTGTTTGTGTAGTCTGCGGAGCAATTAGGTTTTTACTAGAAGTAGTTTTTGTTTCTTTTTCTGTTTGTGGTGCTGCAGTCGTACTACTTGTTTCTTTCTCTGTTTGCGGTTCTGTAGTCGTACTGCTTGTTGCTTTTTCCGTTTGCGGGCTTGTGCTGCTTGTTGCTTTCTCTGTTTGCGGTGCTGCTGTCCTACTACTTGTTTCTTTTTCTGTTTGTAGTACTGTTGTACTGCTTGTTTCTTTCTCTGTTTGCGGTGCTGCTGTCCTACTACTTGTTTCTTTTTCTGTTTGTAGTACTGTTGTACTGCTTGTTACTTTTTCCGTTTGCGGTTCTGTAGTCGTACTACTTGTTACTTTCTCTGTTTGCGGTGCTGCTGTCCTACTACTTGTTTCTTTTTCTGTTTGTAGTACTGTTGTACTGCTTGTTGCTTTTTCCGTTTGCGGTGCTGTAGTCCTACTACTTGTTTCTTTCTCTGTTTGCGGTGCTGCCGTCCTACTACTTGTTTCTTTCTCTGTTTGCGGTTCTGTAGTCCTACTACTTGTTTCTTTTTCTGTTTGCGGTTCTGCTGTCCTACTACTTGTTTCTTTCTCTGTTTGTGGTGCTGCAGTCCTACTACTTGTTTCTTTCTCTGTTTGCGGTGCTGCAGTCCTACTACTTGTTGCTTTCTCTGTTTGCGGTTCTGTAGTCGTACTGCTTGTTTCTTTCTCTGTTTGCGGTGCTGCTGTCCTACTACTTGTTTCTTTCTCTGTTTGTGGTTCTGTGGTTCTACTTGTAGTACTTTTCTCTGTCTGTCTTTCTGTTGTGACCTCTTCTTCTTTTTGATAGATATATTTTATTGATAAGTTTTTTAGATCTTTAAAGTCCTCTTCTATATCTTTTATTTTATATCCATCAATTTTTTGTGTTTTTAATTGATATTTTAGGTCTGTATATCCCCAATAGAATTCATTTTCTTTTAATTTTTTTCCATCTTGGTCTATATATTCTATTTTCAGTTTTTGCTTATATTTTATAAGCATATCTGTCTGCAAGGCTGAACCGAATATATCGTATCTTACTCCTACTGGATATTTATAGTCATTGGCTCTTTCTGGTGCTGGTGAATAGAATGTATAGTCAAAATTCGATAATAACCCTGCCCCCAGGTATGATCCTCTTGGTATATCTTTTGACCCATTAAGCCCTACTATTCCGTCTACATTATCATAAATTATGCCGTCTTTTTTACTTAGTCCTGATTCTTTTGGTATGTATTCTACTATATTGGCTAGGTTTGTCTCAACACCCTGTCCAGCATCAATATCTGTTGAGATAAAATTTATAAGTACTTCTTGAGGAATGTTACTTCCGTGCTTTACAATTTGATATTTTAGTTTTAATTTTCCTGCTTGATTGTATAGAACTACTATTGAATTTCCTGTTGAATCTGGGATTGTTTGTTCCCCAGTAAAGGCTAAACCTCTGATTTTTTCTTCTATAGCGTAGGGTGAATTTAACTGCCAATCTTCTGTATCGCTATCTTCTACTGTCCAGATCAAGTCCAGATCTTGATTGGATTTTGTTTTTCCTACAAAACTTATTCTCCCAGAATCTCCTTTGTTTAAACTAAAGGCTTTTGTATCTACTGTCGGGTTATTTTGCTTTCCAAAACTTCTCTCATCATTAATATTACCGTCTTGATTTCCTTTTATAAGCTCTGCTTTTGATTTGTCTGACCAATGTAATCCCTCTTTGGTCAATATATTATCATCTGTTAAATTTTCTCCTACTACTTTTATTTTCAAATCTTTATAGTAGTCCAGTCCGTTTGCCTCTGGATTTACTTGACCTACTATCTCATGTGAACTTATTTTTGCTTTCGTATCTGTCTTTTCTTCTACTAGTACTTCTTTCTGGTATTGCCCTTCTTCTGTATTATCTTGTCCTATTATTATTGTTTCAAGGTTTTTTACAGCTTTTTCTTGACTATTTATAGGAGCTTGGCTTTGGGGATATTTTTCTTGTTTTTCCACAACTTCTTGACTTGCCACAGCTTTTTCTTTTTCCATAGCAGCTAATTCTGCATAAGGTGACCAAGAATTCAATAATATTGATAATAGGACTATTTTTCCTATTTTTTTAAATTTCCTTTTCATTATATTCCTTTCTCTTTAGCCTCTATATTAATTTAATTTTATTTTTTATTTTATTTTTTATTTCATTTTCTTCATACTATCCCTCCTTATTTCGATTTAATTCTACTATATAGTCCATCAAAAGTAAATATAATTTCAGATAATTTTCTGAATATATTTCAATATTTCTGAAACATTCTTTATATTTTCGATTTTTTAAGGGGGCTATTAAAATAAAAACTACTTTAGCTTTATTTTTACTAAAGTAGTTTTTTATCTATATTTATTAATTTTTTCTAGTTTCTATACTGGTTTTCTATAGAAAAATTTCATCTAAAAACTTTTTATTATTTTTCCTTAATGTTATTTCTTTACTGCATCACTTAATTCATATAGTTGGTCTACTAAGTGACCAACATAAGATATAGCTGCTTTTAGTGCTTCTTCTGTCGAAACATCACAATCTGCAGCTTTTGCTAAGTCTTTTGCTGACATTGATGAACCTTTAGCAAGGCTATCTAGCCACATCTTGGCTGCTCCTTCTTCTTTTTCTATTTTCTTTGCTATTGCTGTTCCTATGGTTAGACCTGCTGAATAAGTGTAGGGATATAGACCCATGTAATAATGCGGTTGACGCATCCAAGTGAGTTCTGCTCCATCATTTACTTCTAAGCTGTTCCCAAAAAATTCCTCTAGGACTGCTTTCTTAACTTCTGACAGAGTTTCCGCTCTTATTACTTGCTCCTCATCTAGCATTTTATAGATTCTATCTTGGAATAGAGCTTCTAAATAGTGGGTTACCATATTGTGGAAGTATGTACTTCCTATCATATTGGAAATAACCCACGCCTTAAATCTAGGGTCATGACTTGTTTTTAGTAGGTGCTCAGATACTAGTACTTCATTGGCTGTTGATGGAGCTTCTACAAAATAAAGGGGGCAATCATTATTTAGCATGCTTTGCTCTTTCCCAGTGGCCATAAAGTGATAGGCATGACCCAATTCATGAGCTAATACAAATACTTCTTTCATCTTACCAGTCCAAGAAAGTAGAATGTAGGCTCCTATATTGGCTACTGTGGCACAAAAGCCTCCTGTTGATTTTCCCTTATTTTGTGGAAAGTCTATCCAGCGCTCATCATAGGCCCTATCAATCATTTTCAAATAGTCTTCTCCTAGGATTGCAAGTGATTTTTTTAAAAAATCTCTTGATTCTTCAATAGTCATATCTACAGCATAGTCTGGGTCTAGTGCAATTTTGCAATCAGCAAAACTCATATCTCCAATCCCATGCTCTCTAGCCAAGAGTTTGATATATCTTCTAATGTGGGGAGCTAGGTCTTTCATCAAGACTTGGATTTGTCTATCGTATAATTGTCTATCCCCATTTTGCTGATCCAATAGATAGTCTATTACTGAATCATAACCCCTTAATTTGGACATTACCTTTTCTTTTTTTATGTGACATATGTACTCATTTGCCGTTGTATTTTTATAAGCATTTAGGCCTTTATAAAATGACTTAGCAGCTTCTCGCCTTATATCTTTATCACTATGACTTTCGTATATATTTTCATAGAGATTGTAAGAGTTTTCATATTCCTTTCCATTAACTATGAAGTTGTCAAAACTCATATCTTCAAACTTGGTTACTTCATAGAGATTGTAAAATGATGGCAAGGATTCTAAAGAAGATACTACTTCTTCTGCCTCTTTTGATAGGCTGTGTTTTTTATATGCAATAATATTATTTATGTAATAGGCTAGGTCTGGTCTTTTACTTTTTATAAATTTCCTTAAAAAATTATCATCTAGGTCATTTATCTCACTCATAAATCCTGCTTTTATTCTTGCCAGCTTATTATAGAAGTTGAGATAGACTTGTTCATTTGCGATTACTTTTTCATTGAATCTATCCACTGTTGGAGGCAAAGTGGCATAGTGACTCAGTTTTGAATCTTCGTAAAGATATTCTTCATACTTCTTAATAGCCTCATCTAGACTATCTAGATTATTTAATTTCCCTTCATACTTTAGTTTAAAATCTTCTATCTTTTTCTCTAATTTTTTAAGTTCCTCGTGGAACATTTCGTCACTAGAGTATATAAGAGATATATCCCAGCTGTATTTTTCTTCTACATCTTTCCTATCTACTAATTTTACTTCAGACATACTTTTCTCCTTTTGTTTGATATATTAAATTATAAACTATTTTTATTGGGATTGCTATAGCTTTTATGCTATGTTATAGTTATATAAAAAGGAGATAAATTATGCATAAATCTTGGCAAGAAATTTTTAAAAATTATCCAAAAAGAGAAGAAGTATCTAGACTTCTTGACGAGATAAATGAAAAAAGAAAAGTAAGCACTATATTTCCTCCAGAAAATCAGGTTTTTAGAGTTTTTAATCTTCCCTTGAAGGAGATAAAAGTTCTTATATTAGGTCAGGATCCTTATCATAATGATGGTCAGGCATGCGGTCTGTCTTTTTCTGTAAATGATGGTATAGCCCTACCCAAGAGTTTGATAAATATTTATAAGGAATTGGAGGATGATTTGGCTATAAGAAGAGCTAATGGTAATCTTGAAGACTGGCATAGACAGGGGGTATTTTTACTTAATGCCGTCTTAACAGTAGAGAAGAATAAGCCTGCTAGTCATTCTAAACTTGGTTGGGAAGATTTTACAGACTATATTATAAAAGAAATCTCTGATAGGTCAGAGTCCATAGTCTTTATCTTGTGGGGATCTTTTGCTAGAGGTAAAAAGAAATTTATTGATAGTAAAAAACACTATATTATAGAGTCAGCCCACCCTAGTCCCTTATCGGCTTATAGAGGATTTTTTGGCAGCAAACCTTTTTCTAAATCTAATGAGTATCTAAAAAAAATAGGTAAGTCTGAAATAAAATGGTAGCTTATTTTTTAGTTACTTTTTATGATTGGATACTTGCTTAAAGTTACTTCTATCAGCTTAATATTATGTTTTTGGAAAATCTGGATAAATAAAAAGAGGCTTTTTCTTGTTTTTATAATATTAAAAGCTACTAGGAATATTCCTAGTAGCTTTTTTATTATCCTTTTAAGATTGAATGACAACGTGGGCATAGGCCGTCTTGGTCTACTGAGTCGACAATAGTCCAGCAACGCTCACACTTGTGTCCTTCTGCATGCTTAACATCTACTTTTGTCAAGTCATACTCTTTTCCTGTATTTTCTTCAACAGATACCTTACTTACGATGAATAGTTGATGTAAGTTTTCTACTGATTTAAGAAGCTCTACTAATTCTGCATCTTTAGAGAAGATTTTTACATCAGCTTCTAAGGATTTACCGATAACTTTTTCGCTACGGCTTTCTTCTAAGGCTTTAAGTACATCATCACGCACTTCTAATAATTTATCCCATTTTTCTTCTAATTCTTTATCGTCAATTAGGGCTACTTGTGGGAAGTCTGTTAAGTGCACTGATTCTGCATCTTCAAAAGGCATGTTGTCATAGACTTCTTCCGCTGTGAACGATAGGATTGGTGCAATTAATCTTACCGATTTACTTAAGATTGTGTAAAGAACTGTCAACATTGAACGTCTCACATGTGATTCTTCCGATTCAATGTACAGAATATCTTTACCGTAGTCTAGATAGAATGATGATAATTCGACATTGAAGAAGTTTGTTAGCTCATTCATTAAGCTGTTGAATTGATAGTTTTCATAGTAAGCTAGCATTTTAGCAACTACTTGTTCAAACTTGATTAACATGTATCTATCTACTTCTAATAAGTCTTGGTAATCTAGTAGGTCTTTTCTATTGTCAAATTTACCATTGAATAGGTTTCCTAATAAGAATCTATAAGTGTTACGTAGTTTTCTATATGATTCTGATACTTGTTTTAGGATTTCGTTAGAAATTCGCACATCTTGAGTATAGTCTACACTTGAAGTCCATAAACGGATAATTTCCGCTCCTAGTTGTTTTCCTACATCGTTTGGAGAGATTACGTTACCTAGTGATTTAGACATCTTACGTCCATTTCCGTCCATAACGAATCCTGCTGATACTAATTCTTTATAAGGTGCTTCTCCCGAAACTGCAACAGAGTTGATTAATGATGAGTTGAACCATCCACGGTATTGGTCAGAACCCTCTAGATATAGGTCGGCTGGATATGTTAAGTCTGGACGGCTTGCCAATACTCCTTGATGTGTTGTTCCAGAGTCAAACCATACGTCCATAATATCCATTTCTTTAGTGAATAGACCATTTGGAGATTCTGGATGGCTGTAACCTTCTGGCAGTAATTCTAGGGCGTCTTTACCAAACCAAGCGTTAGATCCTTCTACTTCAAAGATTTTAGCAACGTGCTCGATTAGATCTGCATCAAGGATTGGATTTCCTGCTTCTGTGTAGAATACTGGGATTGGAACTCCCCATACACGTTGACGAGAGATTACCCAGTCTCCTCTATCACGAATCATGTTATAAAGACGTGGTTTCCCCCATTCAGAATAGAACTTAGTTCTATCGATAGCTCCTAACAGCTCGTCACGAAAGGCATCGATTGAACAGAACCATTGTGGTGTTGATCTAAAGATGATAGGCTTTTTAGAACGCCAGTCATGTGGGTATGAGTGATTAATATTTTCTTGTTTTAGTAATACCCCTAATTCTTCCAAGTGGGCAATAATGTCTTGGTTGGCATCAAATACAAATTTACCAGCAAATTGTCCAGCTTCTTCTGTCAGTACTCCTTGATTATCTACTGGAGAGATTACTGGAAGTTTATATTGTAAATGTCCTACGTTATAGTCATCAACCCCGTGTCCTGGTGCTGTATGAACAAGTCCTGTCCCGGCATCAAGAGTAACGTGGTCTGCTAAGATTAGTGTAGACTCTCTATCCATGAATGGGTGTTTACATTTTAGTAGCTCTAATTCTGATCCTAGCACTTCGTTGACTATCTTGTAGTTTTCCCAAGAAAATTCATCAGCTAATTTTTCTACTAAATCTTTGGCTACTAGGTATTTCTGACCATTAGCTTCTACTACTGAATAGGTATAGTCTTTGTTAACTGCAATGGCAACATTGGCAGGCAATGTCCAAGGAGTTGTCGTCCAAATAACAAACTTAGTTCCTTTTTCTACTAAGTTTGATTCTGAAAGTAGTTCAAAACCTACATAGATTGATGGTGACACATGGTCGTGGTACTCGATTTCCGCTTCAGCTAAAGCAGATTCTGATGATGGTGACCAGTAAATTGGTTTTAATCCCTTGTAAATATAACCCTTATCTACCATTTTTCCGAAGACACGAATTTGCTCTGCTTCAAACTTAGGATCTAGGGTAACATATGGATTATCCCAATCACCAATAACTCCAAGTTTCTTGAAATCTTCTCTTTGTTTGTCAACTTGCTTTAAGGCATAGTCTTTACACTTGTTTCTAAACTTGTAGTCAGGCATAGATTTTCTATCTACTCCATTGTTTACAAGAACCTGTTCGATTGGAAGACCGTGAGTATCCCATCCAGGAACAAAGTTTGATTTAAATCCATTCATATTCTTATACTTAACGATGAAATCTTTAAGAATCTTGTTCATTGCATGTCCAATATGAATGTTACCATTAGCGTATGGTGGTCCGTCATGAAGAACATATGCTGGCTTATCTTCATTTTTCTTTAAAACTTTTCTGTATAAATCCATCTCTTCCCAACGTTTTAAGAAATCAGGCTCCTTATTAGGTAGGTTCCCTCTCATTGGGAAAGCCGTTTTAGGCATAAGTAGTGTGTCTTTTACTTCCATTTTTTCTCCTCTCAAATAAAAAAACTCCTCAACCAGTTAGAGGGCGAATGGATATCCACGGTACCACCTCTATTAACTCGTTAGGAGCAACTCATTTACAAATATTATATTTTATCAATAGAGTGATAATTATCCTAGCTTTCATAAAACCTCTCACCAAACAGTTTCTCTCTGCAAATTCAGCTAAATAATCTTGTCTCTATTAATTTTTATTTGATTATATTATATTTTCTGACAAATTTCAAGACTTTTATGGCAAAAAACTGAAAGAATTTCTCTCTATTTTATTAAAGACCTTGATATCTTCATAATTTTTATCCCGTTTTATTTAAATTTATAAATTATTTTAATATTAGCTAGTGGATAAATATAAAAAACCTAGACTAATTTATCTAGGTTTATTCTATATTTAGATTTACTATTTTTATTTGATTCTGTAATTGTATAACGGCCATATTTTCTTATGGAAATCATATCTCCTACTAGAGCATTTTTTTCACCACTATTAATCACACTATGATTTAGTTTTATATAGTCTTTCTCCAACATTTCCTTAACCTTACTGCGACTTTTCTTAGTAATCTTAGAAACAATAGAGTCTATCCTATGTGATGAAGCTACTATAGTAATGCTTTCATAATTTTTTTCCAGTCTAAGCTCCTCTAAATTTTCAATAATTTCAAAATTTAGGACAGCTCTTCCTATTTTAGTAAAATTCATAAGAATATAGTCTACAATGGTCCTATCTATAAAAATATAGATTTTTTCATCCTTAACTATAATATCTCCAATTCTATTGAAATTAATACCCAAGTTATGGATAGCCCCCATAACATCTCTATGCTTAATATCATTAAATTTGGCCTTAAATGAAGCTGTAAGACATACTATATCATAGTCTATGTCATAGTATTCATTGACTATAATTTTAGCTCTTTTTCTTTCAGCCTCCTCGATTCCGCCGAAGAAGTCTAACTTAATATCAGCAAAGGCATAGCTAATAATCTTAGCTAATATCTTTTGTTCTAGGCTAGTAAGAAAGGGACTTAATTCATTCTTATTTGAGTTCAAATTTATAGAATTTAATAAGTCCTTAGCAATTTCCTGCTCTTCTTTGGAAAAAATATTTGGGTTTGATAAATTTTTCATACTATAGTAGATTCTGCATTAAAAAGGATACTAGTGTTCTTTGCACAAAATCCAGAGCTAAAATAGCAATAATTGGAGAAAAGTCTAATGATGCTAGTGATGGTATAATCTTTCTAAATAAAGATAAATAGGGTTCACAGATATCTGCTAAGAATTTAATTATGAAATTATCTCTAGCCATAGGAAACCATGATGATAAAATGTAGATTATTATAGCGAATCTATAAAAAGTAAAGCTATATACTATAAAATTTATTAACCAAGCTGAATCCAATTAAAATTCTCCTCCTGTAAATTCTCCTGCTACTTCGACTCCCTTAGGTACACATAGGTAAATTTCATCTCCGATTGTTTTTAATTTTGCATCTAGGGCATAGATTCCTCCCGAGATAAAATCTAATAGTCTATCTGAAGTTTGCAGATCTAATTTTGTTAGGTTTAAAATTAAAACCTTATTGGCACGAATGTTATCAATAATATCTTTGCAATCAGCAAATACTAAAGGTTCAACCAAGATAACATCCCCTTTTCTTACCGTATTTTTTGCATATACTGCTGCTGATTTCTTTGCAGCTTTTTTAGTAACTCTATTTTCACTTGTTTCTGAATTGGAATAAAATGGACTTCCTTCTTCCATGTATAGTTCATCTTCTTCACTTGCGAACATGCTGTTCCATTTTTTTAACATACTCATAATTCATTATCCTCTTTTTTAAATTCAATTCTTAAATTATAACATAAAGAAGATAAAAACACTACTCTAAGCTATGAGTATCTAGATATTATTTAGTAAATATTTTTATTGACTAAAGTCAAGGAATCAAAAATTGTATTTAGCCTATTTTTATAGTAAAATAAATGTAATTATTTAATATAGGAGATACTCTATGAAAAAAGTAGCTATAGTAGCTGCCCAAAGGTCTGCAATTGGATCTTTCGGCGGATCTTTAAAAGATACCAATATTGCAAAATTTGGTGCTGATTTACTTAGATTGACACTTGAAAAAATCAAACTGGACCCTAAAGAGGTCAATGAAGTAATTTTTGGAAATGTTCTGCAAGCTGGACTAGGTCAAAACATAGCTAGGCAAATCGCTGTTCATGCTGGCTTACCTAAAGAAACTCCTGCTTTTGTAGTGAATAAGGTGTGTGGTTCAGGGCTTAAGTCAGTCAACCTTGCAGCTAATTCTATCCTTGTAGGAGAAAATGATGTTGTAGTCTGTGGTGGTATTGAATTCATGAGTCAAGCTCCCTACCTTAGTAAATCAAATAGATTTGGTTCTAAGTTAGGTAATGCTGAAATGATTGATTCAATTATTCATGATGGATTGACAGATGCTTTTGAAGGCTACCATATGGGTATTACTGCCGAAAATATTGCCAGAAAGTACTCTATTTCAAGAAGTGAGGCTGATGACTTTGCCGCAGCAAGTCAACAAAAGGCAGAGGCTGCTATCAAAGCAGCTAAATTTAAAGATGAAATTATTCCTTTAGAAGTAAAAGTTGGCCGTGAAACAAAAATTTTCGATACAGATGAATTTCCAAGATTTGGAACTTCTGCTGAATCACTTGCAAAATTAAGACCCGCTTTTGATAAAGAGGGGGTTTCTACTGCAGGTAATTCCTCAGGTATTAATGATGGGGCTGCTATCTTAGTACTTATGAGCGAAGATAAGGCTAAGGAGCTAGAAATCCCTATCTTGGCTTTTATTGAAGGGAAATCTTCTTGTGGTTTAGATCACAAACTTATGGGACTTGGACCTGTTACAGCTTCTAAAAAATTATTAAATACTTCAAAGATTGACATCAAAGATATTGACCTGTTCGAACTTAATGAAGCATTTGCTAGTCAATCAATTGCGGTACTTAAAGACTTAGAAATTGATTCGGCAAAAGTTAATGTTAATGGTGGAGCTATTGCTCTTGGCCACCCAATAGGAGCTTCGGGTGCTAGAATTTTAGTCACTCTTATTCATGAACTTAAGAAACAAGATAAAAATCTTGGTCTTGCTTCCCTATGTATCGGTGGAGGTCAGGGTATCTCCATCTTAATATCAAATAATAGATAAAGGATTGTAATATAAAATGAAAATTGGAATTGATAAAATTGGTTTTGCTATGCCTGATAAATACTTAGATATCAGAGACCTAGCTAATGCTCGTGGTATTGACCCGGATAAATTTACAAAAGGGCTTATGCAATTAGAAATGGCAATCAGTCCTCGCACACAAGATATTGTAACACTTGCTGCTAGAGCTGCTGCTGAAATCTTAAATGATGAAGATAAAGAAAAAATTGATATGATTATATTAGGTACGGAAACAGGTGTTGACCAATCAAAGGCTGCTTCTGTCTTCGTCCATGGATTATTAGGAATTCAAGCATTCGCTCGTTCTATCGAGATTAAGGAGGCTTGTTACGGAGCAACTGCTGGTTTGGAAATGGCCCGCAATCATGTTATGGCTAAGCCGGAATCACGTGTTCTTGTTATTGCTTCTGATATTGCCAAATATGGTGTTGGCTCTGGTGGTGAATCTACTCAAGGGGCTGGTGCTATCGCTATGCTTATTAAAAAAGACCCTGCTATCGCAGTACTTAATAGAGATAATGTGTATCAAACAAGAGATAAGATGGACTTCTGGCGACCTAATTACAGTCCCTACCCTTGTGTAGATGGAAAATTCTCTACAGAATTATATCTAGACTGCCTAAGCACTACTTGGAATCAATACTTGAAAGAAAATTCTAAGTCAGCAAAAGACTTTAAGGCTCTATGTTTCCACTTACCATATCCAAAATTAGGATTAAAAGGTCTTTCTGCTATAACTGAAAATCTAGAAGACCACCACAAAGAAGTATTGAGCAAAAACTTTACAAGTTCTATCCTATATAGCCAGAGAGTTGGTAACATCTATACTGGTTCTCTATACTTAGGTTTATTATCTCTGCTAGAAAATTCTGAAAATCTAAAAGCTAAAGACTCTATCGCCCTGTATTCTTACGGCTCAGGTGCTGTTTGTGAAATCTTCTCTATTCAATTAGTTGAAGGTTTCCAAAAACACCTAAGAAAGAATAGATTAACTAATGACTTTGATAAACGTGAAAAACTTTCTATTGAGGAATATGAAGATATCTTCTTCAAGACTATTGAAGTTGATGAGAATGGAAATGCTGAATTAGAAGAAGACTTGAGTCCTTATGCTTTAATGAAAATTGATGGACACAAGCGTGTATATAGAAAATAGTATTGTCTAATAGGAGGCCCTTATGACATTTTCTGGATTTTATAAAAAAACAAGAGAAGAAAGAATTACGATATTAAAAGAGGCTGGTTTACTAAGCCAAGAATCTGCTTCTTCACTTATAAATAAAGAGCTTTTAAATGTAGATATAGCTGGACAAATGGTAGAAAATCATCTATCTTTGTTCGCCCTGCCTTATTCTATTCTTCCTCAAATAATGGTTAATAATAAAACTTATTCTGTACCCATGGTTACAGAAGAACCCTCTGTCGTTGCAGCTGCCTCAAATGCCTCTAAGATTGTTATGCAATCAGGTGGTTTCACTAGTCAAATCTTAAAAAGAGAGATGATTGGTCAGGTTGCTCTTTATGATGTAGAAGATATGGAGCTTGCTACTAAAAGTATTGATTTAAAAAAAGATTACTTGCTACAAGTAGCTAATGCTGCCCACCCTTCTATCCTAAAACGTGGTGGTGGTGCTAGAGAGATTTCCTGGGAAATAAAATCAGAATCTGGTCTTGATTTCCTAGTTGTCTATCTATCAGTGGATGTACAGGAGGCCATGGGGGCCAATATTCTAAATAATATGTTAGAGGCTTTAAAAGCTATTCTGGAAGAACTTACTTCTGCTACAGCTCTTATGGCTATCCTATCTAACCATGCTACTAATTCTTTAGTAAGAGCCTCTTGTAAGATAGAGGTTGGAACTTTGGACACAGATTTAGAACAAGCTAGAAAAATAGCTAGAAAAATAGAAGTTGCATCTATTTTTGCCAAGGCTGATATTTATAGGGCAGCTACCCACAATAAGGGGATATTTAATGGAATAGACGCCATTCTTATAGCATCTGGTAATGACTGGCGAGCAATCGAAGCAGCAGGACATTCTTATGCAGCTAAGGATGGTAAATATAAGGGTCTTTCTACTTGGATTTATGATAAGGAAAATGACATCTTGCATGGGGAACTTACCTTACCTATGCCTGTTGCATCTGTTGGGGGTTCTATTGGTCTAAATCCTAGCGTGAAAATTTGTCATGAAATATTAGGTAAACCAAAAGCCAAAGAATTGGCAGCTATCATCACTTCTCTTGGCCTTGCCCAGAACTTAGCCGCCTTAAAGGCATTGGTAAGCAAGGGTATTCAAGCAGGACATATGAAATTGCAGGCTAAATCTCTAGCCTTACTAGCAGGTGCAAAAACTGACCAAGTAGAAGAAGTCGCTGATAAACTAAGACAAGCTAAGCATATGAACCTCGAAACTGCACAGAAGATATTGATTGAAGTCTAACAAAGATATAAAAAAAGAAGTAGCTAATGCTACTTCTTTTTTTATCTTATTTTTTAGCTTTACCTACTAGTAAACGTAATAGTAGTGCCGAAATTACAGATCCTACTAATAATGATACTAGATACATGACAGGATTACTTACTCCTCCAGCAAGAACTGCAAATATTCCACCATGTGGTGCTGTAGATACTGAACCAAATTGCATTGATAAGGCTCCTGCTACCCCAGCTCCTACCAATAATGATGGGATAACTCTTGCAGGGTTTGATGCTGCAAATGGTATAGCTCCCTCTGTAATAAAGGCAAGACCCATTACATAGTTTACAAAAGCTCCATCTCTTTGAGATGCTGGCCATAAGTCCTTGAATAGGGTAGCTGACAGGGCTATAGCTAATGGAGGCACCATACCACCAATCATAACTGCTGCCATTACTCCTGATCCAGCTGTTCCAGAGGCTGTTAGTAGAGCTGTACCTGTTACATAAGCTGCCTTGTTAATTGGTCCACCCATATCAATAGACATCATAGCCGCAACGATAAATCCTAATACTAAAGCACTAGTTCCACCTTTTTCTAAGGCATTAATAAATGATTTTAAAGATTCCATAACTGCTGCCATAGGTGCATTGATTACAAAAATCATCAGTAGACCCATAATTACAGTTCCTAAAATAGGGAAAATAAAGATAGGTTTTAGTCCGTCTAGTGAACGTGGCATCCATGAAAATGCTAATTTAAGAGCTTTTACAATTCCACCAGCTAAGAATCCTGCAACTAAGGCTCCTAAGAATCCTGAAGGTGTATAGCTTAATAGAGCATTATCAGTAGCTGCTGCTAAGATACCTGGGTCAGCTAAGATACCACCGAACATACCAATAATAAATCCTGGACGGTCAGCAATAGAACGACCAATGAATCCTGCAAGAATTGGTAGCATCATAGAGAAGGCTAATTTACCAAACCAGAATAATATGGCTGCAAATTGGTTATAGTCAGGTGCTTTAGGGTCAAATGCCGTAATCCCCCAAATAAATGAAAGAGCTATTAGCATACCACCTGCAACAACGAATGGTAACATGTTTGAAACACCTTCCATTAGGTGTTTATAAGCACGACGTCCTAAGGACTCATTAGCAGTCTCTTCTTCTGTAGCCATATCACCAGAGTGAGAGTAGATAGGTGCTTTCCCATCCAATACTGTTTGGATCAATTCTTCAGGCTTATTAATTCCATCTGCAACCTTAGTAATAATTGCATTTTTACCGTTGAAACGAGCAACTTCTACTTTTTTATCAGCTGCAACAATTACTCCACTTGCTTTTTCAATATCTTCTTTAGTTAATTTATTTTCAATTCCAATCTGTCCATTAGTTTCAACCTTTATATCTACTCCTAATTCTTTAGCAGTCTCTTTTAATTTTTCAGCTGCCATGAATGTATGAGCAATACCTGTTGGACATGCTGTTACTGCAACTATATAGGGTCTATCTGACGATGTTTTTACTTGCTCTTCTTTTTTTGACTCTTCACTTTTAGCAAGAAATCCTTCAAATACAGCTTTGACTTGGTCAGATTTTTCAGCCTTATCTAAGCCAACTTTGACTTCTGGATCCATCAATGCTTGTGATAAGCTAGCTAGTGCTTTTAGATGCTCATCTGATCCTCCATCTGGGGCACAAATCATAAAAATATGTTTAGCCTTTTGCCCGTCAAATGATTCCCATTCAACTCCTTCATCAGATTTAGCATAAATAATAGTAGCCTTATCAAAATCAGTAGATTTGGCATGGGGAATAGCTATCCCTTCTCCTACACCAGTTGTAGATTGAGCTTCTCTTGCTAATAAGGCTTCTAGAAACTTATCTTTACTTTTTATAACTTTTTCAGAAACAAGCATGCTTGTTAATTTATCAAGCGCCTCTTTTTTATCAGCTGCACTAAATGAAAATTGAATTAAATCATAATTGATTAATGATGTTAATTTCATATCTAATCTCCCTTTATTTTAATATAATTATTGTAATTTTTTTACCGAAATTTGTGCTAATAGGCTGTCGATAAGTTCTTTCTTACCAACTCCTGCAGAAAATGATGTAGCTCCCCCTGCTGCTGAAGCGTATTTTAGGGCTTCTTCAAAGGATTTACTTTCATCATATTTGGCTATAAACATAGCCAGCATTGAGTCACCTGCTGCTGCAGTAGAGATGATCTCTCCCTTAGCAACATTTACAGATAGAAATTCTCCTTCTTTTGTAAGTAGAATGGCTCCTTCTCCCCCACGAGAAACTAGGACATTTTCAGCACCCAAATCTTGAAGTTTTTTGGCATAAGTCAAGATATGCTCAACTGACTTGATTTCTACTCCAAACATTTCTCCAAGCTCAAACTCGTTTGGCTTAACTAGGAATGGTTTATAGATTAGGCTATCTAATACTAGATCTTTGTTAGAATCTACGATTAGTTTGGCTCCAGATTCTGAGATTTTTTTAGCTATATTAGCAAAATCTGAAACTTGCATCCCTCCAATAATGTTACCAGATAGGAAAACTGTATCTTCTTTTCTCAATATATCTAATTTTTTATAAAATTCTGCTAATTGATCTGCAGTAACTGGACTTGATTGTCCGTTAATTTCTGTTTCTTCTTCAGCTATTAATTTTATGTTAATACGAGTATTACCAGAAGTTTCAACAAAATCACTATCTATTGCCAATCTAGCTAATTCTGATTTAATGTAAGCTCCTGTGAATCCAGCGACAAAACCTAAGGCCATAGACTTTTGACCAATATTATTTAGTAATAATGAGATATTAATCCCTTTTCCACCTACAATATAGTCAGCTTCTTCAGTTCTGTTTAATTTACCTAGTTGTAATGACTTAGGTCTGGTAAGCATATCGATAGCTGGATTAAGTGTAATTGTATAATACATCAGATTTTCTCCTTATTTAAAATTATAAAATTGTGTATTTGATGATATTCAAGTGGTGATTTATAAGAAATTATTGTAGCTTCATTGATAGTAGCAAACTTTTGAAATCTTCTTTGACCAAACTTAGATTCATCTACCAAAACATAGGCTTTTTCACTATTTTTTATAGCCATTTTCTTTAGTATAGCCTCATTTTCATCAGCGGTAGATAGGCCAAAGTCTTTATCTACTGCATTGCAACCTATAAAACAAGCATCAAAAGAATATTTATCTAATTGTTCAGATGCTGTAACCCCTACTATAGCTTGGGTTGAATGCTTTACTAAACCTCCAAGCAAAATAGTATGGATTTTATTTTCTAAAAGTTTATTGAGATGATAAACAGAATTAGTAACAACGCTTATTCTCCTATTTCTGAGTTTATCAATTAAATTATAGGTTGTTGTTCCTGCATCTAGATAGATTGTCTGCCCATCTCTAAGTATATGCTCAGCTACATAATTAGCCACCTTATATTTATCTTGATAATATTCTTTTTTCTTAGCTCCTATAGAGTCTTCCATACCCCTGACTAAAGATTTTCTACTAGCTCCCCCATGATTTCGGTATATAAGATTTTTCTCTTCTAATCGTGCCAAATCTCTTCTTACCGTAGCCTCTGATACCTTACAAAAGTCTACTAACTCTTGTAAGCTAACAACAGTTTTTTCATCTAAGAGCCTTAGAATATTTTTTCTTCTTTCATTCATTAAAATAAATCTCCTGAATACATTCACATTATAATCTATATTTATTTCTTATACAATATCCTTTTATTATATTTTGCAATAAAACGATCATATTTACAAAAAATATGATCGTTTTCCCTTAAATATTTGATTGTTTTTCAAAATAGGCTCTAGATTTAGTTAAAGAATATAGTCCTGATTTAATTTAATATTCAAATTATTGAAGGATCAGGTCACCTTTATCTGGCTAATTTATTTAATTATAAAGATCCTTCAAATAAAAATACTAGAGAAAAGCTCATTCTCTAGCATTTTTTTATTATCTTATTAGGTTAGATTTAATCCATCCTTGTTTTCCATTTCCGTAAGTAACTTGTGACCAAGTTTCACCTTTGGCATTTTGTACTCTACGTAATTCTGTTACTGAACTTCCTTGACTTACAACTCCAGCTACTGCATTTGTTGTTCCTGCTCCAGATCTAACATTGGCTGCTCCTGCTCTAACTGTTCTTGGAACCGGAATTTGTCCTTGAGGTGCTCCTGCCGATTGATTTGTTGCTACTGCTGCACTTGCGTTTCTTGCTGCTGTTGTTGCTACTGCTGCCGGTGCTTGTACAAGTGGCGCTGTTGTCGTAACTGCTACACTCTCTGTTGCTACTGCTGATAAAGAACTATTGCTTTCACTAGATGTTGTAACTGCTGAATCTTGGTTAGCACTTGCCGCACTTCCTACTTCTGCTCCTGCTTTCTCCGCTAAACCATCAACTTTAAATTTCTGCTTGTAGCTTCCTGAAACTTCAATTTTATTATTCTTAACCTTAGTTTCATCAAGAACTACAGTTACTTCAACTTCATCACCATTTTTTAATCCGTCTGCCTTACTATAAGAAACTCTTGGATTGTTTAAGATATCTTCAATTACTTTCTTTTGTGCCTCGTCTTTAGCATTAGTTACTGTTGGAATTTTGTTAACTTTAATTCCTGCTTTTGCTTCTCCATTACTTCCTGTAGGAGCAAAAGAGATATCATAACCCTTACTAATATCTACTTTTGGACTAGCATTTGCGAATTTAGAGTAAGCAAAGTATCCACCAAAAGATATTCCTAGTAGTAGTAATAATGAAATTAAATATATCCATAATTTACCGAATGAGAATCCAGCTCCCTCTTCTACTTCCTCTTCCTCAATTTCAATAGGAACTACTTTTACTCCCTTTAAGGGATTTCCTTCTTCATCACAATATACTTTTACAAGTCTTCTCTCCCTATCATAAGCTCTAAAATATAGCCCATTTTCATCTTCTAATATTTTTCTAGCCATATTATCCACCTCTTCTTTAAAATTTTTTCTAAGTTATATAGTAAATTATAACACACTTTAGTTTTGATAGAATCATATTTACCTTTTTTTAACAATACGTAACAAAACTGTCATATTTTTTATAAAAATTTATCTACATGTTCTAATATTTCCTTATTATCAAGCTTGTCCAAAAACTGCTAGTTTTGCCATCCTGTATCCAAGCCTTCTTAGCATTTAAGTTAGATTAATTTTTGTTTCTAACTTAATTATTATATGTTCCACCTTCTACATTTAGGTATTCTTCAAGTGTTATGTTTTTAGAATAGATTTCTGATGCTACTTCAGGTCCTACATATCTAATGTGCCAAGCTTCTGCTTGATAGCCTGTTTTTTCTTCAAATCCTGCTTTATATCTTACAATAAATCCATATTTATGAGCATTTTCTTCAAGCCATTTTGCTGCTTGTTGGTTTGTTTCACTAGATCCTTCTGATCCCAATAGAACTCCTGCGTTGTCAAGAAGGTCGAATGCTAATCCCAATTGGTGTTCACTGTATCCTGGTCTTGCTGCGAATGTGTCAGCTTGTTCTTGTCCGAATTGAGCTACATAGTTATTGTATAAAGTTTCTTGGTCTTCATAAGATCTAAATGCTGATAGATTACTAGATATATCTAATGCTTGAGCTTGTGCATCTGTTATAAGTTGATTTACTGCTGCTAAAGCTGTTGGATCTTCTCCAGGTGCAAATGTTGCTGGTACTGGATACTTTTTATTTGCAAGCATAATTCCATTAATTATAGTTGCTTCTGTGATATTTTCAGGTCTTGCATTTGGATCTGAAGCCACTGCAAATCCTGTTTGACTAACTTGTCCCTCATTTTGTGCAGCTTGTTCTGCTTTCTGTCCTCCTTGCTCAGTAGTATTATTTTCTGTTTTTACTACTAGGCTATTGTCAAAAGCCTTATCATCTTTAAGTACACTTATATAAATATATGTGGCTAAAGCAGCGACTGCTATTGTAAATAATAATGTTAAAAATTTTTTCAAAATATTTCTCCTTAGTTTAAGTAACTTTATAAAATATTACTTAAATTATAACATATAAATCTCTTTATATAAAAGGATATAGGTCAACCTAAAAAATATAAATTTTTTTATTCTAGATTTTACATGTGCTAAATTTTTAAAATAATAAAAATATGCTCCTTAAAGAATTTTTTACTAACATTCTAAATATAGAATACAGCCTTAAAATAGATAAATTTCTTCTTTTTTCATTGTCAATTTTTTTATAAAATGATATTATAATTAGGTATACATATTAACAAATTTATGAAAGGATATATTATGCCAGATAATTTTTTAATTGCTTTATTATTAACTATAATAGCCGGTCTTTCTACCGGTATTGGTTCATTGATAGGATTGCTTAGTAAAAGTGATAATAAAAACTTTTTATCGGTAAGTCTTGGATTTTCTGCTGGAGTTATGATTTATGTATCTATGATAGAGATATTTCCCAAAGCAAAAGCAAGTCTTAGTATAGAGCTAGGCCATAAGATGGCAACTATAGCTACTACCCTTGCTTTCTTCGCAGGAATTTTAATAATTGCCCTTATAGATAAATTGATACCTAGCGAGATGAATCCTCATGAAATATATGTTTCTAAAAAAAATGTAGATAGAAAGAAATTAATGAAAATGGGGCTTATGACAGCAACAGCTCTCGGTATTCATAACTTCCCTGAGGGGCTGGCTACTTTTGTATCTGCCTTAGATGATCCTGGATTGGCTCTTCCTATTGTTGTAGCTATAGCTATTCATAATATACCCGAGGGGCTGGCTGTTTCTGTACCTATCTATCAGGCGACTGGCTCTAGAAAAAAAGCTTTCAAATATTCATTCCTATCAGGTCTTGCTGAACCTGCAGGAGCCCTAATAGGTTGGTTTATTCTTATGCCATTTATGAGTACTACCTTATATGGTCTTATATTTGCATCTGTTGCAGGGATAATGGTTTTTATTTCCCTAGATGAACTATTACCTGCTGCTCATGAGTTTGGAGAACACCACCTATCCATTTATGGATTAATCTCAGGTATGGCTCTTATGGCTATTAGTTTACTTCTATTTCTTTGATAAGTCCTTCTAAAGAAATCTTTTTGATTATTCAATAAAAAAGATACTAGAAAATTTTCTAGTATCTTTTTTGAATTTTAAAACCTTATTAATTTTTACGTGCTTTGATTGTCATTAGTCCTGCTGCTGCTAATACTAAAGCTAATCCTGCTGGTAGGGCTGTATTTGATTTTTCTGCTTGTGTTTTTGGTAAAACTTTTTTAGCTGATTCTACTTTTGTTTTAGCTAGGTTTTTATTATCAACTACTTTTTTATTTGTATTTGTAGTTTTTGTTGATTTTTGTCCTTCTGCTACTTTTATTTTTGAACTTGTATTTGTTTCTACTGCTTTAGCTAGGTTTTTATCAGTAGTTGCTTTTTTATCTACAGTCATATTTTTGTTTGCTACCGGCATTTCTTCTTGAGCTGCTTTTGTTAATGTATAAACGTGAGCAGTGTTTGCATTACCTATAATTAATATCCTATCTTTTGTTAAATCATTATCTTCTGGATTTCCTAGTACTCTATATCCTGAATATAATTCTTTTCCTGCTGGAATAATAAATATAGGGGATCCCATTTCTGGAGTTGGGGCATTTTTTATATTTACAACTACATAACCATCAACTATTCTTTTTTCTAATTGAAATTTGTATTCTCCATATGTTAAAGTCATATCAGAATTTAATACAAAGTCTGGTCCACCATATTCTCCAGCTACATAATCTGCTTTTACTACTCCTTTTTTAACTTCAGTTTTAGGTGTTTGTTCTTTCTTAACTTCAACTTTTGGAGTTTCTGTTTTTGCTGCAGAGCTTGTTGTAGATTTTACTTGCTCTTTTGTTGTAACTGTAGTTTTGGGAGCCTCAGTAGTAGCTACTGTAGTTGCAACTGCAGCTTTCGTTGTTACAGGTTCTACTTTTGTTGTAGCTGGTGCTGTGCTTGTTGCTTTTTCTGCTTTTGTCGTAACTGGTGCTGTACTTGTTGTTACCGTAGATTTTGTTGTTACAGGTGCTGTACTTGTTTCTTTTTCTACTTTTGTCGTAACTGGAGCAGTACTACTTGCTTGGCTACTTGTAGCTTTTGCTACTGTTTCAGGCTTAACTTCTTCTGCCTGAGCATTAGCTCCTACTAATAATAAACCTACTAATGTTGAAGTTACTCCGAATGAATATTTCTTAATTGAAAAACTTTGTTTTTCCATATTTTTTTTATTTTTAAACATAAAAATATCTCCTTTTTCCTTATTTTTGGATTAAATAGCTTAAAACTTTATATTTACCCACCAATATTATACCCCCCCCCCCGAACATTCTTGTCAATACCTTTAATAATAAAAAGGAAGATGATTAAATCATCCTCCTTTATTTATTAAGTATTTCATTTATCACTTTTGGATATAGGACATGTTCTACCTTATGTATTTTTTCTGCAAGTGTCTGGTAAGTGTCGTCTTTATCAACTCTTACTACATCTTGCTCAATAATTTTTCCTGTATCCATACCAGAGTCTACCCAGTGAATACTTACTCCTGTATATCTAACTCCGTATTCTAAGGCCATAGCTATAGCGTCTTTTCCTTTAAAGGCTGGTAATATTGAAGGATGTATATTTATCATTCTTCCTTCATACTCTGATAGCAGGCTTTCTCCTATCAGTTTCATATATCCAGCTAGTACTATAAAATCTATTTCTTTTTCAGATAAGACTTCTAGTATTGCTTTTTCATAGGCTATCTTATCTTCAAAGTTTTTTAAAAGAAAGGTTTTTGTTTCTATATCAAATTTTTTTGCTCTTTCTAGGGCGTAGACTTGATCTTTATCTGTCACTAATAGGCTTATCTCAGCATTTTGAATGCGACCATCTTGTACAGCTTGGGCAATTGCTTCAAAATTAGAGCCTGATCCAGAGGCGAATACTGCTATCTTAGATACCATGTATTTCAACCCCTGCTTTCTCTACAACTTTACCTAAATCATAGGCCACTTCTCCATTTGCCTCTGCAATCTCAATAACTTTTGCTGCATCGACTTCATCAACGATGATTGCGTAACCTATTCCCATGTTGAAGATATTGTAAGCTTCTGCCCTATCAATATTTCCTTTTTCTAATACAAAATCAATAATTTCAGGTACTTTCACATTTGTTACATCTAATTCAGCACCATAAGTAGCTAGCGTTCTTGGTAAGTTCTCGTGGAATCCTCCTCCAGTAATATGAGCCATTCCTTTTATCTTAACTTGTTTCTTAATTTCCTTAACTGTTTTTACATAAATTTTTGTAGGTTCCAATAGTAAGTTTCCTAATGTATCACTTAAACCATAAGTTTCATTAATATCTAACTTATTTTCTTTAAATAATACTGAACGCACTAATGAATAACCATTTGAGTGAAAACCTGATGAGGCTAAACCTATAATTCTTTGACCTGGTTTAACTTGTGAACCATCAATCAAATCTTCCTTGTTGCAGGCACCAACAGCAAATCCTGCAATATCATAATCCTCTTTAGAGTACATATCTGGCATTTCTGCTGTTTCTCCACCTATAAGTGCCGCTTCTGATTTTTCACATCCATCAGCTACACCAGAAACAATTTGTTCAATTTTTTCTGGATAGTTTTTCCCGCAAGCAATATAATCTAAGAAGAATAAGGGGTCTGCTCCTTGTACAATAATATCATTAACACACATGGCAACTGCATCTTGTCCTATGGTGTCATGCTTATCAGCCATAAAGGCAAGCATTAATTTAGTCCCTACACCATCAGTTCCTGATACAAGAACTGGAGAGCTATAACCGTATTTTGTTAAATCAAATACCCCTCCAAAAGAACCGAATAAATCTACTGCTCCCTTATTTTTAGTTCTTTCTATGTGTTTTTTTATTCTTTCTACTGAATCATAACCAGCTGTAAGACTTACCCCCGACTTTGCATAACGTTCACTTGCCATTAATTTTCTCCTTTTACGATATCATCAAAATATCTCTTGTTATTTGCCAAATATTCTTTTTGAATATCTGTTAGGTTGTCTAAATATTCATCTGCATAGTCATATAAACCTGCTGAATAATCTCCATTGAAACATTCCATACATAATCCTTTATAAGGAACATCATAGTTTAGACCAATACCTTCGATTAATCCTTCTTCACTTAAAAATCCTAGTGAGTCTGCATTGATATATTCACGAATCTCTTCTATTGTTTTATTAGCTGCAATCAGTTCTTTTGTTGTTGAAATATCAATTCCATAGAATGATGGGAACATAAGTCTTGGCGACGCTATACGTACGTGAACTTCTTTTGCTCCTGCCTCTTTTAATAGTGTAACTATCCTTGCTGACGTAGTTCCCCTTACTATAGAGTCATCTACCATTACTACTGATTTACCAGCAACTACACCCTTAACGGCAGATAATTTCATACGAACACCTTGCTCACGTAATTCTTGAGTTGGCTGAATGAAAGTACGGGCAACGTATTGGTTCTTAACTAGACCCATTTCATAAGGTAATCCTGCTGCTTCTGCATAACCCGATGCCGCTGATAATGATGAGTTAGGAACTCCAATAACTATATCTGCATTAGGTGCAGGTTGCTCTTTGGCTAAGATCTTTCCTGTATTCTTTCTTGCAGTGTGAACGTTGATTCCTGCTATATCTGAATCTGGTCTTGAAAAGTAAACATATTCCATAGCTGCTATAGACACTAAAGTATCTTCCGTATATTTCTCAATAGTATATCCATCTTTAGTAATAATTACTAATTCTCCTGCTTCAATATTACGGACAAATTCCCCTCCCACTACATCGATAGCACATGTTTCTGATGCTACAATATAGGCTCCTGTTTTAGTTTTACCTAAAACAAGTGGTCTTAATCCATTAGGGTCTACTGCACCATATAGGGTATCTTTTATTAAAACTAGATAAGTGAATCCTCCCTTAACTTGAAGAAGGGCATCTTTTAACTTGTCCTTAAAAGTTTCCTCCTTACTTCTTCTAATTAAATGTACTAATACTTCTGTATCAGATGATGAGTGGAAGATTGCTCCATCTTCTTCTAATTTTCTTCTTAATGTTTTAGCGTTAATTAGGTTTCCATTGTGACACAAACCTACACTCATATCATAGAAATTGAATAGGAAGGGTTGAATGTTTTGAATAGAATTACTTCCTGATGTCGCATATCTAACGTGTCCAACTGCTGAATCACCTTTTAAGTTGACTAATTTTTCCTTGTCTGCGAATACTTCTGAAAGTAATCCTAAGTCCCTATATCCTCTTAATTTTTCACCATCTGTTGCTACAATCCCTGCTCCCTCTTGTCCTCGGTGTTGCAAACTGTGCAGACCAAAGTAAGTTAAGTTACTTGCATCAGGGTGATTAACTATACCAAATACTCCACATTCTTCGTTTAATGATCTCATTACTATTCTCCTAATTTTTCTAATCTTCTTAATACTTCTTTATATGCTTCCATTACATTACCTAAGTCTTGACGGAATCTATCTTTATCAAATTTTTCTAGTGTATCTTTTTCCCAAAGTCTCACTGAATCTGGGCTAATTTCATCTGCTAAAACTATTCTTCCATCACTAGTTTTACCAAATTCAATTTTAAAGTCCACCAAGATGAATCCTAATTTATCAAATAAATCCTTTAATAAGTTGTTTATATTTAAGGCTTTTTTCTTAATTTCAGCAAGTTCCACTCTACTTGCTAATTCTAGGGCTACTGCATGATCTGTATTTATTAAAGGATCCCCAAAATCATCATTTTTATAAGATGTTTCAAATACTGCTTCTTTAAAAATTTTACCTTCTTCTGCCCCTAGTCTTTTTACAAAAGAACCTGTCGCCCTATTTCTAACTATAACCTCTAGGGGAAAAATTTCTACTTTCTCACATAACTGTTCTCTATCACTAAGTTTTTCTATTAGGTGAGTTTCTACTCCATTTTTAATTAAATACTTGTAAATTAGAGTAGAAATTTTATTGTTGTATATTCCTTTATTATCCAGAGTATCTTTCTTTTCTCCATTAAAAGCTGTTGCTGAATCTTTATAATAAATTATTACTTGATTTTTTTTATTACTTTCATATATTTCTTTCGCTTTTCCTTGGTATAGTAATTGTCCTTTGACTAGCATATTTTCCATCCTTTTTTTAATTTTCTATGAAATCTAACTTTTCATAACTGGCAAGATTAACCTTCTTCAGCATAAGCTAGTAAAATTTTAGATTTCACAGACCTCCTCTTATCCAAGTTCTTATTTAAAGTACTTAACTCCATTAGCAAATAGACCTTGAACTTTTTCTCCTTGAATATTTTTGTATAAATCTTTTGTATATCTTTCTGAGTGCCCCATTTTTCCTAGGATTTTCCCATCCTTACTCGTAATTCCTTCTATAGCGAAGTTTGAACCGTTTGGATTAAATTTAGGGTGCATTGTCGCATTACCATCAAAGTCTACATACTGTGTGGCTACCTGAGCATTAGCTACTAATTCTTTTAATTGCTCTTCTGAAATCTTGAATGAACCTTCTCCGTGTGACATTGCTATATTTTGGATAGAACCTAATTCTAATCCTGCTAACCAAGGAGAGTGGTTTGCGACAACTTTTGTTGGAACTATAATAGATATATGTCTGTTAACATCATTTCTAAATAGTGTTGGACTTGTTTCATTTACCTTATCAAAATCTCCATAAGGTAATAATCCTGCTTTAACAAGAGCTTGGAATCCGTTACAAACACCAATTACTAGTCCATCTCTAGCTACTAATTCTTTAATTGCATTTTTGATTTTCTCATTTTGTAGGAAGACTGCTATGTATTTACCAGAACCATCTGGCTCATCTCCCGCTGAAAATCCTCCTGCTAGAGCCAAGATTTGTGCTGATTTTATTGCTTTTTCCAGCCTATCAATTGACTCTGTAAACATGGCTGCTGTAAGAGTTCCTAATGGTAGAATTTCTACCTCTGCTCCTGCTCTTGTGAATGAATTCTCTATATCATACTCACAGTTTGTACCGTAGAATACAGGTATTACAACCTTAGGTTTAGCCCCTCCTAAGGAAATATTAGTAGCATCTCCTGTATATATTTCTTTCTTAACTTGATTCAATTCTTCTAGTTTGTACTTAGCATAGTCTTCATCATGCTTGTAGATTGATGGATAAACTTTTTCCAATGGCTCTTGCCAAGCTTTGATTAAGCTATCTAATTCTACTACTTCCCCATCTAATATAATCTTATCGGCTACTGTTTTACCTACTAAGACCAATCTTTCATCTTCTAATTCTTCACTTGTTTCTACTAGGAAAGAACCGTAGGATGGTTTATTTAATTTTGCTAAAACTTCTTTATTTGTAACTTCTAATCCTATCTTGTTACCAAATGACATAGTAGCAAATGTTTCTAGTAATCCTCCTTGTCTTACAGAGGCTATTGCTGATAATTTTCCTTCTTCTCTTAGTTTTTCAATAAGATCAAAATTCTCTCTTAATTGAGCATAATTAGGCCTGAAGTCCGCTTCTTCTTTATGCTCTAATAGGTAGACATAAGAATTTTCTTTCTTAAATTCTGGAGATGTGACCCCTTGAACCTTACCTGTTGTTAGGGCGAATGAAATAAATGTTGGAGGTACTGTCAAGTCTTCAAAAGTTCCTGACATTGAGTCTTTTCCTCCGATGGCTGCTAATGAAAATTCATTTTGAGCCTCGATAGCTCCTAATAGGGCTGCGAATGGTGCCCCCCATTTTTCCTTGTCTTTTCCTAATCTTTCAAAGTATTCTTGGAATGAAAACTTAGTTTTACGCCAAGCTCCACCTGTTGCCACTAGACGTGCTAGTGATTCTACTACAGCATAGGCAGCCCCATGGAATGGTGACCATTCTGCTAGATAGGGATTGAATCCGTGGGCTAGTATTGTTACTGTATCAGTATCTGCCTTTCTTACAGAAATTTTTTGTACTGAAGATTCTGCCTGACTTAATTGGTACTTACCTCCAAATGGCATAAGCACTGTTGTCTGCCCTATAGATGCGTCAAACATTTCAATCAAACCTTGCTGGCTGGCAATGTTTAAATCTTTAACTGTATTTATTAGGGCTTCTTTTTTATTAGATATTTCTTTTACTTCAAATGGATTAGCTAAAGTTGGTTTTGTTACCCTAACTTCTGCTTTTGATACTGCTCCATTTGTATCTAAGAATTCACGGTCTAAGTCTACAAAAACCTTATCTTTATAAGTCATGTAAACTCTTTTTTCTTCTATTACATCGGCAACATAAGTTACTTCTACATTTTCTTCATAACAATATTTCTCAAATTTTTCTAAATCTTTAGCCTCGATTACTACTGACATACGTTCTTGAGATTCTGACAGGGCAATTTCCATTCCTGTTAATCCCTTATATTTTAAAGGTACCCTATCTAGATAGATATGTACTCCATCAGCAAGTTCTCCGATTGCTACCGAAATTCCACCCGCTCCAAAGTCATTTGATTTTTTGATAAGTTTAGTTACTTCTTCATTTCTGAATAATCTTTGTAACTTACGCTCTTCTGGTGCATTTCCTTTTTGTACTTCTGAGGCTGCTACTTCTACTGATTTTTTATCATGAGTTTTAGAAGAACCTGTAGCTCCTCCAATTCCATCACGTCCAGTTCTTCCTCCCAGCATCAAGATTATATCCCCAGCTTGTGGACTTTCTCGGCGTATTGATGAATATGGACTGGCACCTACTACTGCACCTACTTCTAAACGCTTAGCAACATATCCTGGGTGGAATACTTCTTTTACATAAGTCGTTGCCAGACCGATTTGGTTACCATAAGAAGAATATCCATTGGCTGCTGTTTTAGAGATTACACGTTGCGGTAATTTTCCTGCTAGAGTTTTATCTAAAGATTGAGTAATATCACCAGCTCCTGTAATACGCATTGCTTGGTAGATATAAGAACGTCCTGATAGTGGATCTCTGATTGCACCACCTAAGCAGGTTGCTGCCCCACCAAATGGTTCAATTTCTGTTGGGTGATTGTGAGTTTCATTCTTAAATTGAACTAACCATTTCTCATCTTGTCCATTTACGTCAACATCAACAAATACTGAACAAGCATTATTTTCTTCCGAAAATTCTACATCATCAAGTAATCCTTCTTTTCTCTGATGACGCATAACGATTGTCGCCATATCCATTAGGTTTTCTGGTTTTTGCTCACGACCAACTTCCTTACGTAAGTTTTGATAAAGTTTATAAGTATTTTCTAAAGCTGTTGAAATAAATGATTCTTCAAAAGAAACATTTTCTAATTTTGTTAAGAAGGTAGTGTGACGGCAGTGGTCTGACCAGTAAGTATCTAATACTTTTAATTCTGTTAAAGATGGATCTCTATCAATTTTCTTGAAGTGGTCTTGTATGTGCAAAATATCTTCTATTGTCATAGCAAGCCCTAATTCTTTTTCTAAAGCTACTAATTCTTTTTTTGATAAAGATCTGAAATTTTCAACTAGGATAACTTGATTTTCTACTATAACATCTTCTTCCTCTTGGAAAAGATCTAAATCTTTCTCACGTGATTCTATTGGATTTAATAGATATTTCTTAATAGCCTCAACTTCATGGTCTTTATCCGCACCCTTCCATAAGAAGATTCGACCACATCTGACACTAGCATCATTCTCTGGATCTAGCAAATTGAAACATTGCTTAGCTGCATCTGCTCTTTGATCAAACTGTCCAGGCAATAATTCAGTTGCATAAACTTGGTAATCTCCTATTTCCAATTCTGTATATACATTATCTGTAACAATCTCTCCAAAAATCCCTTCTTCTGCCTTAGCCAATAGATTTTCATCAATCTTGAAAACATCATAAACATTTATCAATCTTAGATCACTGATAGATAAACCTAAAAACTCATTAAGTTCATTCTTTAGTGAATTTGATTCAACTTCAAAACCTTTTCTCTTCTCAACAAAAATTCTTTTATTTAACATAACTTTTACCCTATTATCCATTATTTATTAATTTATCTACTAAGTTTACTTTTTCTTCTAAAGATTCCATATCATCATCTACAATATTAATGTGTCCTATTTTTCTATTATAGATATTTCCATCTTTTCCATAAAGATGAATTTTAGAAAATGATCCTAAATCATCTATATATTTTTCCAAGTATTCATAGTGCTGTCCTAAAAGATTAATCATAGCTGTATTAGCTAAAGCTTTTGATTTAATAAGTTCTAGCCCAGTAATTGCCCTTATGGCTTGTTCAAACTGGCTAACATTGGCCCCATCTAAAGACCAGTGACCAGAATTATGAGGTCTTGGTGCTATTTCATTTGCTACTAAATGACCATCAACTATAAATAACTCTATTGTTAATATTCCTGTTATCTGAAATTCTTCAAAAAAGTTTTCTACTGCTTTTTCAATTTCTTCAATTTTTTTACTTTCATGTGAAACAAGAGAGATATGCAAGATTCCATTTCTATGCTCATTAATCCCTATAGGAAGAATATCTAAATCTCCTTTTACAGATTTAACACATACTGCCGATACTTCCTTATCAAACTTTAATTTTTTCTCTAATATACAAGCCACTTCTAAAAGTTTACTAGCCTGGTCTAGATCTTCTAATGAATCAATACTCACTTGTCCCTTACCATCATAACCACCTGATCTAGTTTTTAAAATACAGGGTAGACCCATTTCTTCAACTGCTTTTTCCAAGTCCTGCCTTGTATCAACTTTTCTGTAATCAGCAAGCTTGAAACCTGCTTTTTCTAGGGCTTTCTTTTCTCTCAATCTATCTTGAGAAATTGCTAGAGCATGAAAACCTTGTGGTATATAGGCACCCTCATCTTCCAATAATTTAATAGAGCTAGCGGGGATATTTTCAAATTCATAAGTAATTAAATCTGCCTTCTCTGCCAGTTTTTTTAAGGCAGCCTCATCATCAAAAGCTCCACATATAAATTCATCACAAACCACCCTTGCACAAGCCTTATCTGAGGGATCTAGGATAATAGTTTTATAGCCCATGGTATTAGCAGCTACAGCTAGCATCTTACCAAGTTGTCCCCCTCCTATAATTCCAATAGTAGAATCTAGTCCCAATTTTTTATATAAGGTCATTATTCATTTCTCCAACTTGTTCTTTAGTTTTTTCAATATAAGCTACTAATTTATTATGAATTTCTTCATCATGTACAGCAAGACTTCTCACTGCTTGAAGACCTGCATTCTTTGCACCTGCATTACCTATAGCCATAGTTGCAACTGGCACTCCACCTGGCATTTGAACAATAGAATATAGTGAGTCTACACCACTTAATACTGAAGACTTGATTGGTACCCCTATTACAGGTAGTGTAGTAAGTGATGCAATCATCCCTGGCAGATGGGCTGCTCCACCTGCTCCTGCAATTATCATCTCATAGCCCTTGGCCTTAGCATTTTCTGCAAAATCATACATTAGTTTAGGCGTTCTATGGGCACTTACTACCTCCTTATGATATGAAATTCCAAATTCATCCAAAATTTCACAAGCTAATTTCATAGTTGGCCAATCACTTGACGAACCCATTACAACAGCAACTTTTTTCATGCTCTAGTCCTCCCTCTTTTATCTACCACTAATTATACCAATATTAGAAATAAAAAACAATAAATAGTACGGTTATTAATAACATATTTATATATTTTCATTTTTAATATTTTAATTTCCGTATTATCCTGGGTATCTAGTATTTATGTCTATAATTAATTCTAAGAAAATACAGATAATAAAAAAGACTAACTTTTTTATTAGTTAGTATTCAAAATATAAAGCTACTTTTATATTTGGTCATTCTTACTTTAATAATTCTTTTTAAATTTTTTATCAAATTTCAGCCTTATTTTTTATTTCTATTTTTATATTTTTTTGATGCATATAGGGACAATAAAGTCATGGCAACTAATAATAAGGCTGCAATTAAAAATTTTTTACTAAATATATCTGTACTTGCTCCGCCGAAATTTAAATATACTATTTTTCCAGGTATAGCTCCTAGGACTCCTGCCAACATATATTTTTTTAATGAAATATTTGTCATGGCAAAAGCATAGTTGATTATTGAATATGGGAAGATTGGTATAAATCTTAGTATTAACATACTTAGCATTAATTTATCCTCTCCCACATCAAAAATAAGTTGTCTATTCTTTTCTGTCAATCTTTTGTTTACAAAATTTTCTACATATGATTTAAAGCTATATCTTGTCATAATAAACATTAGATAACAATTTAAGGATATACCTATGACATTCAAAAGAAGACCCAATTTTAATCCAAAAAGTATACCTCCCAGCATGGCTAAAAAGGACATGGGTAAAAAAACTATTGGTCCTAAGGCTACTATTATTAGATATACTAGAGGAGCTAAAAGTCCAAATGATGAAATAAATTCTTGCATATACCCTCCTAAAGATTTTTTCTATCTTTTACTATCCTATTTATTATATATAGAAGAATAATACTAGGAAAGACGTAGTGTATTATATAATCCATATACTTAATTTCTAAGATTTTCAGTGGATTTTTATAAGAATAGAGAATAAAAAATAAGGAAAAGAACTGACCTATTGCCACAGCCTTTAGAAACTTAGAGAATTTCATAGTCGAGATAGCTGCCAGATAGATAAGAATATCAAAATATAAAAACTTGCTTAAATTTAAGGCCATTATCATTAAGTGGCCATTTCTATCTATAATTCTATTTATTTTTTTATAATATCTATCAGCAAGAAAACTATATATTATTGGATTTAGTAAATTTCTAATTAATAAAAAGACTACTACTATTCCTAACATGGCTCCAGACCAAGCTACAAATGTACCAGAAAGGTAGCCATATAAATCTGCAATTGGATAAATTATGTTTGTGGCCTTTATATTAGCAATAAGTGTCTGCATAATCATAAAAAATATAGCTAGCAGTAAGGTATTAGGACTAGCTTTAAGATAAGCTAGCAATTCTTCTTTTTTTCCTTCAGATAAAAGTTCTATAAATTGACTGTCTACTTGCTTAAAATAGACTAGTATAGCCAATATTATTATAGATAGACCTATATACAAATACTTTCTCAACATTTCTACTCCTTATTTATCAACTTAATAAAGTTTACCATAGAAATAAAAAAAAAGATATTTGGAATAAATCCAAATATCTTATTTAATTAGGTCTGCTAGCTTAGCATCTAATAAATCTTCCAATACTTTTACTGGAACTTCCACCTGCTGTCCTACCTTACCTGCAGACACTATAATTGTTTCTACATCTCTAGCCTTTTGGTCTACGAATGTAGGGAATTGTTTCTTCATAGCAAATGGAGAACATCCACCTTTTTCATAAGAGGTTAGTGGAGTCAATTCTGCTAAGGGTAACATTGATAATGATTTAACTCCCGCTTCTTTAGCTAATTTTTTAAAATCAATATTATCTTCACTCATAATTACAGCAACAAAGTAGCCACCCTTCTTATCAGTAGTTACTATTGTTTTAAAAACTTGCTTATAATCTCGACCAATTAAATCAGCAACTCCAACACCAGTTCTTGCTGCTTCTGATGAAGCATCAAACTCATAGTGCTTATAGTCTACCTTATTATTATCTAAAAAACGCATTGCATTAGTTTTTACTTCTTTTTTCTTTGCCATATCCTTCTCCACTTATTTTTTTATTTTTACTACTAAATACCCAACTATAAACAATCTTATAGAATAATAAGAATAATAGTATATCTACAAGTATTTTTGATCTTACTTCATCATAAGCCAATTTATTCATTAGAATATAAATTAAATATGAAGACAAGCCTAACTTGATGAAGTTTATAAGTAAATGTCTATAAAATGTAATTTTTTTACGTCCACTATTTTTATATTTATAATTTTTATTCAAGACAATATTCAATATTGAAGCCATAGACTTAGCAAAGAAAATACTCACAAATATAAATATTAAATCTTTTTCCATATTAAAGAAAAGAAATAGAGTTGTTAGTATTTTAAACAATAATAGTTCTGTCAAGGCTGTAATTATACTTATTGAACTATATTTGGCAAAAGGACTTATGATTTGCTTGAATACCTTAAATTTTTCTAATAAGTATTCTTTTCCCTTATTTTCAACATGATAATTGTTATCAAGTCTTATCTCTTTTACAGCTATACCCTCATCCATTGCCTTAGCCAAGAATCTAGCTTCTAAATCAAGATCTTCTCCTCTTGTAGCAAGAATTTGACCTATAAGACTGATAGGATAAGCTCTTAAATTAGTAAAATTATCTATTATTTTCTTACCATATATCCATCTAGTCATAAAGCTAGTAAATCTATTAAAAACTTTATCAAAAGTTCTTATATTATCATAATTAACATTTTGTCTAGCTAATATTATAAAATTAGGTAATGTTGTCATCTCTTTTTCTAATTTTAATACAGTCTCAATATCATTAACTGCGTCTGCACTAGTCACCACAATACCTATATAAGGCGGCAGGTTCTCTTTGTTCATCATATGATTAATTGCTGTTTTTAAAGATCTACCATGACCCATTTTTTTAGCATGCCTCAAGACTAGATGACCCTCAGAAACAATTTTATCAAATAATTCACTATATTTTGCATCAGATCCATCATCTACAACTATTAAATCAATATCATTAAGACTAAGATCTCTAGTATAATCTATCAGGCTTTTATTTGGATTATTAGCACTGATTATTAACATTATTCTATTTTGCTTCATATTCTACCTCCTTACCATTATATTCGTTTATAATTTTAAATAAGTATTCTCTTATCTCAGTATTATTTCCATTTTGAACTAATAGCTCTAATCTTTCTAACTTTCTATTAAGCTGTTCTTCATCAATGTTTAAAACTTTATTCTTAAATATCATCTCATTATCAGTTTTTTCACTATTCTCATAATCCAGTGATAATTCTTCAAACATTTTTTCTCCAGGTCTTAAACCTATTTCCTTAATCTCAATGTCCTTATAAACTTCTAGACCTGATAATTTAATAAGACTTTTGGCCAAATCTATTATTTTTACCGGTTCTCCCATATCTAACAAGAAAATTTCTCCCTCACTAGCATAAAAACCTGCCTGCAAAACTAATTGTGCCGCCTCCGGTATAGTCATAAAATATCTTATTATATTTCTATGAGTTATAGTAAGGGGTCCTCCTTTTTTTATTTGTTCCTTAAATATTGGTATTACTGAACCATTAGAGCCTAAAACATTACCAAATCTTACTGCTGCAAACTTGGTATCATACTTATTAGCTTTTGCCTGTAAGATTATTTCTGTAAGCCTCTTAGATGCTCCCATAACATTTGTTGGATTAACAGCCTTATCGGTAGAAATCATTATAAATCTCTCTACTTTAAAATCAACAGCAACTTCCATAACATTTTTAGTACCAACTACATTATTTTTTACCGCCTCTTGTGGTCTACGTTCCATTAGTGGAACATGCTTGTGGGCAGCAGCATGAAAGACTACATCAGGTCTATATTTATCAAATACTTGCCTAAGATTTTCTTTTTCCCTAATAGAAACTATCTCAGATATGTATTCTATATTTTCATATTTAGAATTTGACAATTTTTTAAAATCAAAATCTCTTTCTAGCATATATAGGCTATTTTCATTAATATCAGTAAGGACTAAATATTTAGGCTTAAATTCAAATACTTCCTTAGCAATCTGACTTCCAATAGATCCCCCAGCACCTGTTATTAAAACTACTTTATCACTAATATAAGACTGAATTTCATTTTTTTCTAACTTAATCTCACCTCTACCCAATAAGTCTTCTATGGAGACATCTTTTATATGTTTAGATAGTGACTTGGCTTCCAAGAGGTCTAGCCCTTCTTTCATTATCTTAATTTCTACATGACTAACCTCTTTTAAAATATCTAATATTCTATTTTTATCACTAGCAGATATAGAAGGTATAGCTAAAAATACTAAATTTACATCATATTTTTCTATTAATTCTTTTATTTCACTTGTTCTACCTAGAACATTTATTCCATTAACGGTAGAATTGACCCTATTATCATCAATCAAGCCTACAATATTAGCCTTAAACCTATTATTTTTATGCAATTCCTTAATCAGCAAATAGGCAGCATCACCTGCCCCTATAATTAAGGTGTTTTTATAATAGGAGGTTTTATTTTTTCTTCTATGGGCTTCTAATAAAGCTCTATATACAAGCCTAGCAAAAGTCATTCCAGATATAATCAATAAGGGGGCAAAGATAGTAAATCTTATATGAGAAAAATTATCAGTAAATATAAAATTATAAAGAATACTAACAAAGAAATTAGAAATCAAAACAGAAATACATATATTAACTATCTCCCTAATTCCTATATAGGACCATAATGACTTATAGACTGAAAAGATGCTAAATAGTAGAGAATAAATAAGACTGGATATAAGTAAAAATAGACTTAATTGAGTAGAGAACTTATATAATATTTGATCAATATACATTGTTCTATCTAAAAATACTGCCGCTGCATTACCAATAATTACAAATAATAAATCTATAATTAAAATGAGTTGCAGTCTATATTTAGAATATATAGTCCAACTAAATAGTTTATCCATATAATTCCTACTTTCATTCACAAAAATATTACTATAATTTTACCACAAAGAGCCTAAAAAAAGAAACCCTTAGGGGGTTTTCTATTGTATTACAGAGATGTATTACAAAGAGCTATCTAGCAGTTTTTGGTAAGTACTATGTTTTAGATTTAAGAGTTAATTTCTATATTTTTTAGAAAAGTTATAGTCTTCTTCCCTTATTTATTGTCCATTTTTTTCAATTTATCTTCTAAAAATAATTCTATACATTTTTCAATATCAAGATTCATTCTATCTGCCAGTATAACTAGCCACCAAATAGATTCACCAATTTTGTAGGTTAATTCATCACTCTTATTACTAGGCCATCTTCCCTGATTGTCCATAGTAAGCCGACCTACAATAGCTGCATCAGTAAGAAAAGCCAGGGCGTCTTCTTCTACAGTCCATTTAGATCCATGATGTAGTTCTTCTAATCTATGATATAAATCTCTAATTCTAAGAGACTTTTCTTTTATTTCTTTCATATATCTACATACTCCTTTACAATCTATCTCTACAAAGTCAATCATAGCAAGACGTTACGACGACATTATTTAATTATTTTGTCACTAGTTTACCTAACTAAAACTTGGTCACAAATAAAGGCGACTCATCCCACAAAGGTCGGGGTTCGATCCTCTCTGCCTCCACCAATAAAACTTAGTTCGGACTTTTAGCTCAGATTGAAATCACAGTTCTGATTTGTTATCAGCTATTTTATAAAACAGTAATATTATATATAATATTACTATATTTTCGAGATAAAATCAAATTAAGTAAATAAAAAAAGAACCCCAAAGGGTTCTACTATTGCCTGGCAACGTTCTAATCTCGCAGGTCGTAAGACCAACTACAGTCGACGCTAAAGAGCTTAACTTCTGTGTTCGGTATGGGTACAGGTGTATCCTCTTTGCTATCGCCACCAGACGAAAACTA
>NZ_JACBYB010000016.1 GCF_013415365.1 Gemella sp. GL1 | reverse complement strand
TAGTTTTCGTCTGGTGGCGATAGCAAAGAGGATACACCTGTACCCATACCGAACACAGAAGTTAAGCTCTTTAGCGTCGACTGTAGTTGGTCTTACGACCTGCGAGATTAGAACGTTGCCAGGCAATTATTCCACAGTAGCTCAGTTGGTAGTAGCATCTGACTGTTAATCAGAGGGTCGCAGGTTCGAGTCCTGCCTGTGGAGCCATATTATGGCCCGTTGGTCAAGTGGTTAAGACACCGCCCTTTCACGGCGGTAACACGGGTTCGAATCCCGTACGGGTCATTAAATAAAAGGAGGATTAGCTCAGCTGGGAGAGCACTTGCCTTACAAGCAAGGGGTCAGCGGTTCGATCCCGTTATCCTCCACCATTTGTTTGCCGGCCTAGCTCAGTTGGTAGAGCAACTGACTTGTAATCAGTAGGTCGGGGGTTCAAGTCCTCTGGCCGGCACCACTTTTAAAGTGAGCCATTAGCTCAGTTGGTAGAGCATTTGACTTTTAATCAAAGGGTCGAAGGTTCGAGTCCTTCATGGCTCACCATTTAAATATAGTAATAGATAGCGGGTGTGGCGGAATTGGCAGACGCACTAGACTTAGGATCTAGCGCTTCACGGCGTGGGGGTTCGACTCCCTTCACCCGCACCATTCAAATTATTTTTGGAGTAAACACTGTTAAGTGATAGTTCAGGATTAACTAATTTCTTGCTCCGTATTTCTAATATAATGCCGGGGTGGCGGAACTGGCAGACGCACAGGACTTAAAATCCTGCGGTGGCAACACCGTACCGGTTCGATTCCGGTCCTCGGCACCATTATATTAGCGCCCATAGCTCAATTGGATAGAGCGTTTGACTACGGATCAAAAGGTTAGGGGTTCGACTCCTCTTGGGCGCGTTTATAAAATAAGTAACGGGAAGTAGCTCAGCTTGGTAGAGCACTTGGTTTGGGACCAAGGGGTCGCAGGTTCGAATCCTGTCTTCCCGACCATTTAATAAATTTTAAATAAGGGGCCTTAGCTCAGCTGGGAGAGCGCCTGCTTTGCACGCAGGAGGTCAGCGGTTCGATCCCGCTAGGCTCCACCATTTATTAGAATACTAGAAAATGCCTTTATTGGCGGCGTAGCTCAGCTGGCTAGAGCGTACGGTTCATACCCGTAAGGTCGGGGGTTCGATCCCCTCTGCCGCCACCAATAAAAATAAAAGATTCTTAGTTCGGACTCTTAGCTCAGTTGGTTAGAGCTATCGGCTCATAACCGATCGGTCGTAGGTTCGAGTCCTACAGAGTCCACCATTTGATATATTTAGGAGGAATACCCAAGTCCGGCTGAAGGGATCGGTCTTGAAAACCGACAGGAGTGTAAAAGCTCGCAGGGGTTCGAATCCCCTTTCCTCCTCCATTTTAATTAACGCGGGATGGAGCAGTCTGGTAGCTCGTTGGGCTCATAACCCAAAGGTCGTAGGTTCAAATCCTGCTCCCGCAATTTTATATTTATTGTTTTAGGTCCCGTGGTGTAGCGGTTATCACGTCGCCCTGTCACGGCGAAGATCGCGGGTTCGATTCCCGTCGGGACCGCCATTTTTTATTTTATTAAATAATAGCCTCGATAGCTCAGTTGGTAGAGCAATGGATTGAAGCTCCATGTGTCGGCAGTTCGACTCTGTCTCGAGGCACCATTTGTTTGCCGGCCTAGCTCAGTTGGTAGAGCAACTGACTTGTAATCAGTAGGTCGGGGGTTCAAGTCCTCTGGCCGGCATTTTTTTTTATGTTTTAAATGGGTAGGTAGCGAAGAGGCTAAACGCGGCGGACTGTAACTCCGCTCCTTCGGGTTCAGTGGTTCGAATCCACTCCTGCCCACCATTTAGGGATATAGTTTAAAGGTAGAACAAAGGTCTCCAAAACCTTTGGTGTGGGTTCGATTCCTGCTATCCCTGTTTTAGAAGTAGTAATTTTTTACTGCTTTTTTTTATACTTAATTTTGATGTACTAGTAAAATAGAAGGGAATGATGTATAATATTAATAATAATTTTATAAAAAAGGTGGGATATATTGAAGGAAAGAAAAATTGATTTTAAGAAAGAATTAGATTTTATTTTATCTACTGAAATATTTTTTAAAAGCCCTAGTAATAGTAAAGTATTATTATTTTCCTTATTATATGTGGCGTTAACTATTATAGGTGCTTATTTAGAAATATATATTATTACTAGTATAATTACTCTTCCATTACTTGTATATGTTTTAGCTGCTAGAGGAAATAGTTATTTTATTCCTTTAGCAATATTAACTATATTTAATACATATCTAGTTTCATCATTAGATGCTACAGTTTGGAATATAATTCACGTTTTGTTAGCACTTATAATTTATCATTTTATAAAGTACAGGCGCTCAAAGTTATTCATACTTATGACAATATCTGCAGTAATCTTTTTTGGAATAACTTTGTATATGCATATTTTAATTTTAACATCTACAGTTAATTATTCTCCAGAAGCCATACAAGTTTATATTGATTCTTATATAGCAAAAATGTCTAGTATTGAACCAACTACAGACGTAGATTTATTTAGAGAAGTATTTGAACAAATCAAACGATATTTACCGACACTAGTTTTTATGATAATTGTCGCTTATTCTGTTTTATTAATAAATTATACATTTTTTATTCTATCAAGAGAGAAAGCAATAGTTCCAATTTTTCAAAAATTTAAATTAGTAGCCATTGGTAAAGACCTTGCTTATTTGTATATATTGATAACACTAATAGTTTTAGTAATAGCTATGTCAGGTGTAGATTTGTATGATCCATATTATCTTTTCTTTGATAATCTCTACTCAATTTTTAGGTGGATTTTTGTTTTTAATGGTGTCTGTACAATTTTCTTTTTCATAGAAGAAAAAACAGAATCTTCTAGTGGATTTTTAAAAGTATTGACGCTTGTATCTGCATATCTATTCTCAAGTTTATTTGATGTTATTGGTCTTGTAGATTCATTAATGAAACTAAGAGAGAGATATCTGTATATGAAAGGAGAAGATAGCTAATTATGAAAAAGGATACTTTGTACATAATGCTAGGAGCACTGGTATTGATAATTGGAGCTATTATAATTTTTTTAATGGATTCAGTATCGCTACTAATTTATATAACAGTTGCAACCACCCTTATAGTGGCAACATACATATATATTAGAGATATAAAAAAAAGTACGGAAAAGTGTGTATCAAGTCTTACTCAAAAGATAAAAGACGCTAATAATAAAGGAAATAATAAGTATCCAATAGGAATTATAATAGTAGATGTTGATAAAAAATTAATAGAATGGGCAAATGAGTATATCTACAATAATATGAATTTTAAAAAAATTATTGGTGAGCCTATTTTAGAAGTATTACCTGAAATTCAAGAACTTTTTGAAAATGATGTTTTAGAAATTAAAACAAAAATAAATGAAAGTAAGTATTCTATAAAATATGAAAAAGAATCGGGGTATATATATTTCTTTGATATAACAGAAAATGTTAAGTTGAGAGAGAAGTTAGATAGTAGTAAACCTGCATTAATGGTAATAAATGTAGATAATCAAGAAGAAATATATGATTTGTTAGATGATGAAAAGGTAGCTAAATTAGACGCAAATATAGCTGAATTAATCAGCGAATGGGCCAAGAAAAAAAATATTTATATTAAAAGAATTGATGAGGATAGATTTTTAGGATTACTTACTGTAAAAAATCTTTATCAAATCGAAGAAGAAAAATTTTATATTCTTGATGAAATAAGAAATTTAAAAGATACTTATAATACACAAGTAACAATTTCTATAGGAGTTGCAGCAGGGATTACTTACTTACCTGAGCTGGGACTCAGAGCAAAAAAATCTCTTGATATAGCCTTAGGTCGTGGAGGAGATCAAGTTGCTGTAAAAGAAGATGATGAAGCAATCAGATTTTATGGTGGTAAGACAAATCCACAAGAAAGAAGAACTAGAGTAAGGGCAAGAGTAATATCTAATGCCTTATCAGAGATTATTAAAGATAGTGATAAAGTGATAGTAATGGGACATATAAATCCTGATTTTGATTCTATAGGAGCATGTGTAGGGATATATGAATTTTCTAAATTAAATGCTAAAGAAGCATATATTGTCTTAAATGAAGAAGATAAAGATGAAACTATTTCAAAAATTATGCAAGAAGTAAATAAACATGAAAACTTAAAAAATATTTTTATTACAAATGATCAGGTAGATGACCTTATTAGTTCAAAAACTACACTTGTTGTAGTAGACACATCAGCTCCAGATAGAGTATTGAACACTAGTCTTTTGGATAAAATTACTAAGAAAGTTGTAATAGATCATCATAGGAGAGGGGAAGAAATAATAGAGAATCCACTACTATCTTATATCGAACCTTATGCATCATCGACAGCAGAATTGATTTCAGAGCTACTGGCTTATGAGACAAAAGGCAATAATATAGGATCACTATCAGCGAGCCTAATGCTTGGTGGAATAGTGGTAGATTCTCAAAACTTTACTTTAAGAACAGGATCTAGGACTTTTGATGCAGCTGCATATTTAAGAAGTCAGGGTGCTGATCCAGTAAAAATAAAAAATATTTTAAAAGAACCTTTGGAAAATTTCTTAGCTAGGGTAGAAATAATAAAGAATGCTTACAAAATTTCTGATGATATAATGATAGCAGCAGTACCCAATGATAAGATATATAATAATGTATTGTTGGCGCAGGGAGCAGATACATTATTATCAATAAAAGGGATAGAAGCAAGTTTTGTATTAGGAAGGTTAGATGATAGCACAGTAGGAATATCGGCAAGGTCTCTAGGAAATCTAAATGTTCAACTAGTTATGGAAGATATGGGGGGTGGTGGTCATTTGACCAACGCTGCCAGCCAAATAATTAGTGAGGATATATATTTAGTAAGAGATGAACTAATAAAAATAATTGAAGAAAAAATAATGTAAGTTATAGGAGAGAAAAAATGAAAGTAATATTTTTAGAAGATGTTAAAGGAAAAGGAAAAAAAGGGGAAGTAAAAGAGATAGCAGCAGGATATGCCAAATTTTTATTAGCTAGTAAAAAAGTAGTAGAAGCAACATCGGCCAATTTAGCAGCTTTAAAAGGACAAGAAAAACGTAGAGAAAAAGATAAAGCAGAGGAATTAGCACTAGCAGAAAAATTAGCAGAACAATTAAAAGATAAAGAAGTAAAAATTGCCGTGAAAGCAGGGCAAGGTGGTCGTTTATTTGGTGCTGTATCATCTAAACAAGTTGCTGAAGAATTAAAAAAACAACATGATATTAAGGTTGACAAGAAAAAAATTGATTTACCTAATGGTATACATGCATTAGGTTATACCAATGTAAAAATTAAATTACATTCTAAAGTAGAGGGAGTAATTAAAGTTCATTTAGTGGAGCAAAAATAAATTTTAAAATGAAAGAATAGGAAGATCAGTATGCAAAGAGACTATGAGGTAGTATTGCAAGCCGAGCTATCTGTATTAGGGGCTTTAATGATGGATCCAGATAGACTTGTAGAGATACGAGGAATTTTGGAAGAAGAAGACTTTATTGATGAAAAAAATAAGCTTATATATGGAGCAATTATAAAACTTAGTGATGAAGATAATGCAATAGATCCAACTACAATATTTAATGAAGTAGGTATTAATCCGGCTTTTAATAATATTGATGCAGCTGCATATATTGTAAATATATATGAAGTAACGCCCACCTCTAGAAACGTAGCACACTACGCTAATATCGTTAAGAAAAATTCTATTTATAGAGAAGTAAAAGATATTTTAATAAGTAATATGAAAAAAATGAATTCTGGGGATGGAGATTTAGATCATATTACTGCTGAAGTTACGACTAAGATAGAAGCGGCAATTGAAAGAAATAAGGTTTCTGAATTCAAAAATATTAAAGATGTAAGTCAAGAAGTATGGGATTCTATAATGGAGAAGAGAGAAGGGAAAGCAAATCATAATTCTATCCCTACAGGATTCTCATCATTAGATGCCTTACTTCACGGATTTACAAGGGGTGATTTAGTAATTCTCGCAGCTAGGCCATCTATGGGAAAGACAGCTTTTGCTTTAAATATTGCACTAAATGTTGCAGGTAGACCTAAAATTAACGATGAAGATAAGAAGACGGTAGCTATTTTTTCACTTGAGATGGGAGCTGATCAATTAGTTCAGCGTATGATTTGTAGTGAGGGATTAGTTGATTCTGAAAAAATAAGAACAGGTCGTTTAAATAATGATGATTTATATAGATTAGAAAACGGGATAAACTTCTTAAGACAAAAAAATATTTTTATAGAAGATTCAGCTTTTATTAAGGTCAATGAAGTAAAGGCTAAGTGCAAAAAACTTAAACGTGAGGAAGGTTTAGACTTGATTGTTATAGACTATCTACAGTTATTACAGAGTTCGAGGCGTACTGATAATAGGCAGCAAGAAGTATCTGAAATTTCAAGAAGCCTTAAACAAATGGCTAGGGAATTAGACTGCCCGGTAGTAGCCTTATCTCAATTATCACGTAGCGTTGAATCTAGGCAAGATAAGAGACCTATGATGAGTGATCTTAGGGAGTCAGGATCTATTGAGCAGGATGCGGATATAGTAGCCTTCTTATATCGTGATGACTATTATAATAGAGAGGATGATGAAGATAATCCTAATGTCAATAAGGATGTGACTACTATAGAAGTTATAGTAGCTAAGCATAGGGCAGGACAAATAGGAGATGCAGAATTAGCTTTTCTAAAAAAACATAATAAATTCGTATCTAAACAACAAGGAGCATTTTAATTATGAAAAATAAAAAAAGATTAATAGCTGCAGGATTAGCAGTGCTTATACTAGTGTTTTCACTTAAATTTAGTAGTGCTGAACCAGCGGTTAACAAAGAAGATGATTCGTTAAGTATTGACTCGGTACAGTCTGTTCAATCATTAGTAAATGGTGAAAAAAAAGCAGTTAAGAAAATATTGAAAGCTGGGAATTCATCAGAAGTGATTCAAAAAATAAAAATTAAGGGTGAAATTAAGGATGAGATGATAGATAGAGAATCTGACCATTCTGTAATTAGTCAGATTAAAAAAGCTAAAGAAGATCCAAATGTAAAAGCCATTCTACTGGCGGTAGATTCACCAGGTGGGGGAGTTTATGAGTCTAGAGAGATTTACGAAGCCTTAAAAAATTCTGGTAAAGATGTTTACGTGACAATGGAAAGTTATGCAACTTCTGGAGGATATTATGTTGCAATGGCTGGTAAAAAAATATTTGCTCACCAAGAAACAATGACAGGATCACTAGGGGTAATAATGTCTAGTTTATCTGCTCAAAAATTCTTAAATGATAATGGAATTAAAAATCAGATTATTCGTTCAGGTAGCCAAAAGGCTGTAGGTGGTCTTACTGAAGATATGAACGAAGAAACTTTGAAATTACATAAAGATATAATTACAGAAGCTTATGATAGATTTGTCGATGTAATTGCTAAAGGGCGTAATATGGATACAAATACAGTTAAGTCATTGGCAGATGGTAGAGTATATACAGCTAATCAGGCCCTAGGTCACAAACTTATAGATAAGATTGCAGGCGAAGAAGATATGATTAATGAAATTAAGAATGAGAAAAAGCTTTTTAACCCAGAAGTGATAGAATACAAAAAACCAGAAGCAACTTATAACTTCTTAAAATCATTTATTTCAGAAACTGCTAAAGCAATTACAGAGGAAGTAAATAAGTCTACATCTTCATCTTCTAATGTTCAAATGAAGTATCTAGGATAGGAGGACAATCTTATGACAGAGAGAAAAAATTTATCTTTAGATGAGGAAAAAAAATTGGAAGAGAAGAGCAATGGGGAAAAAATAGAGAGTGATAAAGAAGATTTTATTAAGAAAATAGTAGATGAAACTAATTTAAGTTGGCACAAAACATTTTCTAAAAAAATATATGCTAGCTTTACTAGAAGAGCCCTGGCCTATGTAATAGATTTACTTATAGTTTATATGTTGAGCGATCTATTTGATAGATTATCATTTGGTATTTTTGATAAGGAGATGTCAACATATATTTATTCCACCTTAAATGTATGGATAATACATTCCATATACTTTGTAGCTATGACTTATAACTATGGTCAAACATTAGGTAAGATGATGTTTGGGATTAAGGTAGAAGGAGATACAAGTGCTACTTTAAAGATATCTGATGTTTTATATAGAGAAGTAGCCGGAAGACTTATAAATTCTGTAGTTTTCCTAACCTATTTAGCTGTATTCTTCAACTCTCAGAAAAAAGGTATACATGACTATATAGCAGATACAGTGGTTATAGAAGAAGAATATTCCGAACTAAGAAAAAAGATTAATGAAACTAAATAATTATTAGGCCGATAGATAGAATTCTATCGGCCCTTTATAAATTTTATCAATTTGATTTTATTTGAGCTATCTAGTATAATTTTAAAAAATATATTATAGGAGTTAAGTGATGTCAAAAATAGAAGAATTATTTCATAATATAGATGGGAAAGTAGAGGAATTATGTAAGGCTGAGAATACAACTTACCTAACATCTCTTTCAAAGTATCTAAGTTTAGAAGATGATCAAGAGTATTTTTCAATAGTGGATAGATATTCTAAGGAAGATATAAAAAAGACTTATCAATTTTTATTGCTTAAGGCTGTAAAAGAATTGGGGGATGTAAATTATGGTATGACACCAGAAGTTATATCATTTTATATGACATCATTAGCAAAAGCAATATTAAAAGATAATAAGGTAGAAGTTACAGACTTAGCAAGTGGTAGTGGAAACTTATTATTAGCCTTAATGAATCAGTTGGCAAATGAATCTACCTATACATCTGTAGAAATAGATAGTGATTATGTAAAACTTCAGGCTAATATCTATAATTTATTAGAAAAAGAAGTAATAATTTATAGACAAGATGCCTTAAAGGATATAAATATTGCACTGCAAGATTTGGTAATTTCGGATGTACCTTATGCATATTATGTAGATGATAATAATGCCATGAATTTTAAATTATGTGCAAGAGAAGGACACAGTTTAAATTCATTCTTATTTCTAGAGCAAGCCACAAAATACATAAAAGAAAATGGAGTGGCCATACTTCTAATGCCTAAAGAAATAATGAATCTTGATAAACAAATTAAGGAGTTTATCACAGAGGAAATAAATTTCAATGCCTTCATTACCTTACCAGAAGATATGTTCAAGAATAGTAAGCAAGAGAAGGTAATATTAATCGCAAGCAAGAAGAATAATAAGCTGTTACCTAGACAGGTTTTCTTAGGACATATATCTAATATTCAAAGTAGTAGTGCCTATACTAACTTACTAGATAGTTTTAATGAGTGGTTGGAATCTAAATAAGTGTAATTATTTTATTTATAGGTAAAATATGTTATAATTAAAATATAAATAAAATTCTAGGAGAAATAAAATGTCAATATTTGATAACTTAAAAGATAACTTAACAGAAAAAGCTGGAGAAATCATCAACGGTCAAGTTTCTGAAAAATTAGCAGATATTTTACCAGAAGGAATGGGAGATAACGTATCGGAGCAAATTAACAATGTTATTGATGGATTCTTAGGTGGAGATACTGAAGGGACTGAAGAATCAAAAAGTGAAGAGTAGGAACTAGTGTTACACTAGTTCTTTTTTATTTCAAAAATATTACGAGCCATTTAAGAGAGTGTTAAGACTGGTCTAAAAGTATTGCTTTATTATTTTTTGAGTATATAATTGTGTTATGGGTTTATCAAAAAGACCTAATATTTTTTGAAGTCATAATTAAATAAACCAAAGGAGATTAATTATAAAAATGAAAAATAGTAAAAAAGTATTGATCACGCTTAGTGTATTAGCAACACCAGTTCTTGCATCTATCTTAGAAGAAAATATTGCAAGTGCTAATACATATACAGTAAATCAAAATGTAAAAACTTACACTAATGCAGCTAATGCAGCAAAGGCTGTAAATGCAAAATCAAGCTATGGACAAGGGACTTACCATATATATAAACAAGCAAATGGAATGATTAATATTTCAAAAACAGCAGGAAAAGCTGGAGCATGGATAAATCCAAATGAAAATAAAGTAGTAGCTACAAAAGTACAGACAAATCAATCTACAAATCCCAAAGCAGTAACTACAAAAGTGCAAACAAGCCAAAGTACACAAAGTAAAATAGCAGCTGCAAAAGTACAGACAAATCAAACTACACAAAGCAAAGTAGCTACAAAAGCACAGACAAATCAAACTACACAAAGTAAAACAGCTACAAAAACACAAACAAGTCAAATATCTAACCAACATTATGTACTGAATACAAGTGTCAGGACATATTCAAATGCAAGTTCAGCAGCAACTGGAACTAATGCACGCTCTGTATATTCTAAAGGAAACTACTATGTTTATAAAACAGCAAATGATATGATCAATATCTCAAGAGTTCAAGGAAAAGCTGGAGCATGGATAAATCCAACTGATAATAAGTTTTCAAGTTCTAACACAGTAGCTAAAACAAAACAAACCGCAATTAAGCCGGCAATTGTTAAAAAAGAAGAAACTAAAAATATGCCAACTAAATCCATAGAAGCTTCAAGGAAGTATACATTAGAGACAGATGTTAATACATATACTAATGCTGGATTAGCTGCTTCAAAAGTAAGTGCTAAATCTAAATATACAAAAGGAAGCTATTTTATATATAAAACAGCAAATGGAATGATTAATATTTCAAAAACAGCAGGAAAAGCTGGGGCATGGATCAATCCAACTGAGAATAAGGTAATCCAAGCAAAAATTGCTTCATCAGCTAAAAAAGAAAGTACTAAACAATTAGTACAAGCAAATAGAACTACAAGTAAACAAACAACTGCTAAAAAAGAAGAAAGTAAAAAAACAGTTTCAACTACCCAAATAGCATCTAAAAAAGAAGTACCGAAATTTGATTCTAATGGTTTATTAGTAAGACAGAGATCAGCCAAAGGGCAACAAGTAATTAATCATTTACTTTCTATTCCAGGACATAGAAATGGAGCGGCTTACCATGCTTCTTCAGGTGTAGATAAACTAATAGACGAATTAACAACTGCAGAAGCTCTATGGGTAATTCATAGAATAGAGGGGGCAGGATTTGGACAAACAGGAGATGGATATGCAGGAATTGACACCGCCAAATCTCATCAAATATTTGTTAATAATCAGTTAAATAGAAGATTTGGGGGCTCAGTTCATTCATTACTTAAAAAGTGGGGAACTTACACTTATGGTGGTTACTAGGTTGCTAGTTAAAAATTACTTATAAATGCTTGACAAATTAAAAACTAAACGATATTCTTTAATAATGGAATATCGTTTATTTTTAATATGTAGGATAATAAAGGAGTAGAGAAATCATGAAATTATCGATTGTTGTTGCCTTTTTTAATGAAGAAAAAATGATTGAAAAAACACATAGGGAAATAAATAAGTATGTAAGTGAAATTAAAGAAATATCTGACTATGAACTAGTATTTGTTAATGATGGTTCTAAGGATAGAACACTAGAATTAATGAAAAATATAGCAAAGGAAAATCCTAAAGTTAAGTATATCAGTTTTAGTCGTAACTTTGGACGTGAAGGAGCTTTACTTGCTGGACTTAGAAAGGCGGATGGGGAAATGGTTATGATTATGGATGGCGATTTACAACATCCACCACAACTTATTCATAAATTTGTAGAAGGATATTTAGAAGGTTATGATGTAGTATCTGGTCGACGTAATAGAGAGGGAGAATCTAAGTTAGGAACTTTATTTGCAAATCTATTTTACAAAACGTCTTCTTCACTTATGGATGTAAAATTAACAAATGGAATATCTGAATTTAAACTTTTCTCTAGAAAGGCTGTTGATGCTGTGCTTTCTTTAGAGGAGTATAATCGTTTTTCTAAGGGAATTTTCTCTTGGATAGGATTTAAGGAAAAGATAATTGACTATCAAAATCAAGTTAGAGAAGCTGGAGAATCTAAGTTTGGTTTCAGACGTTCACTTAATTATGCTATGCAAGGTATAATGTCATTTAATGAAAAACCTCTTAGAATAGTTTTAAAACTAGGATTTATTTGTGTCTTTGTTGCTGTTCTATACTTGTTGTCTATGATAGCCCTATACTTTACTAAACCCCATCTATTAGTTAGTGGTTATTTTACAACAATAGCTATGATTACATTTCTTGGGGGGGTTCAATTAATTTCTATTGGAATCTTAGGAGAATATATAGGAAAAATTTTCTATGAAGTTAAAAGAAGACCCCACTATTTAATTGATGAGACTAATTTTGATGAGGAGGATTCAAATGTTAAATAATGATGATTTAAAGCATAAGAAAAGAAGAATGTATCTTCTTTCTACAATTTTACCAATGTTTTTAATGTCCTTAGTTTGGGCCTTTATGGGGGTATTTCCATTTGGAGATAAAACTCTTATGGCAGTTGATTTTGGACAACAATACATAGGACTCTATTCATTTCTTAGAGATACGGTTTTAAGTGGTGATTATACAGCTCTATTCTACTCTTTTTCTAAAAGCTTAGGTGGAGCAATGATCGGTATTTGGGGATTTAATTTAATAAGTCCTTTTAATATTCTATACATAATTTTACCTTTAGAAGAATATCCTTGGGCAATATTTTTAACCATATTGCTTCGTTATGGGGCGACAGGTTTTGCTATGGCCTTCTTCTTAGTAAGAAGATATTCTGGTTTGAAATATGATACTTTATACGTTCCTTTATTTGCAGTTTCTTATGCAATGTCAGGAATGATAGTTTCATATCAAATGAATCCAATATTCTATGATGCAATGATAGTCTTACCGATTATCTTGGTTTACTTAGAGGAGTATCTCGATGGAGGAGTTGCATATAAGTACATAATTTGGTTAGCAGCAGCATTTTTCTTACATTTTTATATGGCTTTTATGATCAGTTTATTTTTAGGTTTATATGTAATGTTCTATTATTTATGGCCTAAAGATAAGGGAGAATTTTCATTAGCAGAATATTTAAGAAAATTTTTAGCTTTCTTGTTATCATCCTTTTGGGCAGTAGCAGTGGCTATGGTACTTTTATTACCAATAGTACTTAACCTTATTTTATCAAAAGGGGCTTATAAAAATGAACTAACATTTGAATTTGCTTTACAAATTAATCCTTTAGATATTTTAGCCAAATTAATGATAGGTGCTTTTGATAATGCATCTGGTTGGTCAGCTGGACCTAATTTACCAAATATCTTTGTAGGATCTATAGCCTTGCTAGGAGCTATTCTTTACTTTTTTAATAAGAATGAAAAGCCACTTAGAAAAGTAGGAGTAGGGATTATTTTATTTGTATTTTTTGCAGGATTTGTTCACATGTTTACTAATAAACTTTGGCATATGGGACAAACACCAGCAGGTTTCTTTTATAGATATTCTTGGATTACCTCATTTTTCATGGTTTTCTTGGCTTACAGAACTTTTGGAGTAAAAGTAAGAATTCCTTGGTTTTTAAATCTAGGATTAATAACTCTAATGATAAGCTCAGCCTACTACGTATTTTCAAATGACTATAGCTTTATAACTAAGATACAAAGTGATGAGCTAAATAAGGTACTTACAGCAAATCAGTTTATGATTTATTTAATAGCTCTTATAATTGCTGCTTTGACTTCTTACATAATACTTTCTAATAAGGAAGATAAGAATAGAATTTACAAGCAAGTATTTATTGTTATAGGTATCTTAGTAGCAGTTTATTTACTAATTAAAGGATATTTTTTAACACAAATTATTTTAACATTAACGACATGGCTAGTGGCTTTATTATTCTTCAATACTGATAGAAGTAGATACTTGTATGCAGTAGCACTTGCTATGGTATCTTTTGAATTAACAGGTAATGCTTATTTGTCACAGATAACACTTGGTTATGATAATGCACCTAAATTTTCAGATGCAGCAGAGAGTGTATCTAAGGTAGTAGATAATATTAAAGAACAAGATAAGGCGGATTTTTATCGTATAGCTTCAACATTTGTTTATGCTAAAAATGATCCATTTATGTATGGATATAATGGTTTATCAACTTTCTCTTCTAACTTAGAAAAATCTACATTAGATTTCTTTGGAAATATGGGGGACTTTGGTGGAAATGCAGCAACTTATTATGCTAATGGAACGCCTTGGACAGATGCTATGTATTCAGTAAAATACTTTATTGATAGAAAGTCTTACACAAGCGAAGATTTACAGAATAATCCAAATAAGAAATATTTCCAATTAAACTCTAGTAGATTTGATTTAACAGAAAATTATAGTAAGATTTATGAAGACGATCGTTATATAGCTTACAAGAACGAAAATGTGCTTCCTATAGCGTTTGGAGCAAGTTCAGAGATTGCTAGTCTTGTGATGAAAAATCACTATCCTCATTCGAATCAAAATAAAATATTATCTGCTTTAGGTGGAAAAGATACTTATTTTGAAGATATAGGAACCCCAATTGCCGAAATAAATAATGTTACTCAAAATATTGTTAATGGTAAATTGACTTATGATACTATCGAACAAGGAAAGAAAGCAGAAGTAACACTGAAATTCACACCAAAAACAAATGATCCTCACTATTTCCTAGCACCAACGACATTACGTAAATCGATGGGTGGAAATATTGATATTAGGAGAAATGGTAAGTGGTATTACTACACTCAATCATTTGATCAATATCAATTATGGAATATGGCCTACAATTCTAAAGATCAAGAGGTAAGATTATCATTTGAAAATCATCTAGAAGAACCAATAGAATTATCAGGAATGGCCTTTTATAGGGCAGATTCTGCTAAGATAAAAAAGGTTATTGAAGAAAGAAAAGCGCAAGGTATGCAAGTAACTTCATGGACTAACACTAATATTAAAGGAAAAGTAAATATTACAGATGATAGTAAGTTAATGTTTACAACAATACCATATAATCCGGGTTGGAAAGTAAAAGTTGATGGAAAAGAAGTAGAAACAAGTAAGATATTAAATTCTATGTTGGCCTTTCCAATTACAAGCGGAGAGCATGAAATTGAAATTGAATTTACGCCTCAAGGATGGTATCTTGGTATGGGTGTTTCATTAGTAGCTGTATCTGCTTTGATAGCACTGTATATTTTTGAAAGAAGAAATAGAAAGAATAAACAAGCTTAAATGAGAAAATTATTTAATATTGTTGCAATAGGTACAATAGTTCATATCTTAATAAACATTTTATACTATAGTATCTATGTTGTTATTCAAGAAAATTCTATACTAGATTTAATTTTTATAGTTTTTTGTTTGCTGACACTTGTTATAGCAGGTATAATACAGATGACATTAATTAAAAGAAGTTCATATAAGCAAATCTAGAAAAGAGATAATTGAAAATATATGTTATACTCTAGAAAAAGTTATTACTTTTTCATCTTTGGTTGCTTTGGTATATCTAGATATTGATGTTGCTAAATATACACAAGAAAATCTTCTGTTTTTATTGATTTATATAATACTATTTCACAGTTTTACAATAGGATTAAAATTCAATAAAAAAGTTGAAGATTAGAGTAAAGACAGGACTGCAATTTATGCAATCCTGTCTTTTACTTATACAATTATATTTTTAAGGCCTTCTGGGAGTTCAAAATTTTCTATATTATTATAATTTTTAAACTGTCTTTTTTCTTTATAATAGGACTTGGTATGGACTTGAGATTCTTCAAGAAATTCGATTTTTCTATATTCTACTTCTTCTTCTAGAGGGAGGAAAGTACTTTTGTCAATAGTAATTCTTAATGAATAGAAGTCGATTGTTGATTGATCTCTAACATTAGGTGGGGAAGCTGCATAGTAAGTGTTTTTAAATTCTTCAAAATTTTCAGGTCTAAAGTCTATAATGTAAGTAGAGTCAGTTTCTGTTAAGATGTAATCCTTATTATAATTTACTATATTATTTAAATGAAATGTATTATAAAAATATGATACTGTTTTTATAGAATCATTTTTTCTCTCCCATGGAGTAGAAGTATTATTTTGATATTTTTTACTATACTCACTACCATTTACAAAATAATATAAAGACGTAAGCTCTCCAGATCTATCTACTAATTTATAGGATAAGGGATCTTTGATTAAGGATGCTTCAATAGTATAGTTTGTTGAAGAAACTACAGAAATATCTTTTAAGGCAGAGTAACCACTCCCTTCAGTAATAGTTTCAAAAGAAGTCGAAATTTTTAAAGAATCTATAGATTTTTGTGCTATATCTTGGCCACTTAATTTCTTAATTTCTGTCTTATTATCTCCTTTTGAACAGGCTGTTATAATTAATGTGATAGCTAAAAATAGTGTAAAGAAAGATTTCTTTTTTAATATTTTCATTTGTTAATCTCCTAAATTTATTAAGGAAAATTTTAGCATTAATAATACTTAATTACAAGTAAAAAATTAATTAGTATAGCTAACTTTCTTAATCAGTTATAATTTATTTACTTGTGAAGAGATTGGATTATAAAAACCATTGCTTATCTAGACAATGGTTTTTAAGCTATATTTCTAAAATATTAAGTATTTCTTTTTTATATTTTAATTTCTGAATATCTACATCTTGTTTGGGATCAAGAACAATTTTTATTTCTTTGACTATCTGACCAGGCTTGTTTTTTAAGATATATATTCTATGGCTAAGAGTGATAGCTTCTTCTATATCGTGAGTTATAAGTAGAGTTGTTAGTCCTAAATCTTTATGCACCTCTTTATACCAATTATGTAATTGATTTTTAGTGATTGCATCCAAGGCAGAGAAGGCTTCATCTAGTAGAAACAACTTTTCTTCTAACATATAAGTTCTGAGAAGTGCAACCCTTTGTCTCATTCCCCCAGATAATTGACTAGGATACTTATCAGCATAGTCATCAAGATTAAATTGTTTTAATAATTTTAAAGATTTTTCTCTTGCACTTTTTCTATTAGTACCTCTTATAATAAGTGGAAGAGCGACATTATCTACTATTGTTTTATGTTGTAAGAGTAAATCTTTTTGAAGCATATAAGAAACTTTACCAAGAAAGTCTTGGCTATCCTTTATTTCGATAGTTCCTGTTTGTAATTTCTCTATTCCAGCTATTATGTTGAATAAGGTGGATTTACCGACTCCTGAGCTTCCGACAATAGAAACTATTTCTCCTTCAGAAACATGAATATTTATATCATCTAGTACAGGATTATTATGGTAAGAATAAGATAAGTTTTTTATTTCTAGCATATTCATAGATTATTTTACTAAATCATTAGTGAATCCGTGACCGGCAGCTATCTCTTTTTCGATAACTTTGTTGTCATAAGCCCATTTGTAGAATCCATCCCAACGCTTGGCATCAATCTCTCCCCATTTACTTGGGTTAGATGCATATTCTTTAGAGATATATTTTTGTGATTCTATAACGAAATCTTTCTTTTGTCCTAATTCTGGAGAGTATTTAATTAAGATATCTGCGGCTTCTTCTGGATTAGCAATTGCGTATTGATATCCTTTTTTAATAGCTTGAACTATTTTTTTAGCTTCTTCCGGATTAGATTTTAGATAATCATTATTTGCAATTATGATTGGAGAATAAAAATTTAACTCAGCAGCATAATCTTTTAAAAAGAAGAAGTTAGTGTCTAATTTTTCATATTTAGCCATAATTCCATCCCAAGCTTGATATACCCAAGCGGATTCAAATACATTGTTGACCATTGGGATTATTGAGTTTGAGTCTGTATTTGGAACTTTTTTAATTTTAGAGAAATCTGCATTCTCATTTTCCATAATAGTTTTAATCATGGCTAATTCAACAGGATCCTCCCAAGTTCCATATTTTTTGTTAGCTAAATCTTTAGGACTTACAATATTAGATGCTTTGTTAGATATAATACCAGATGTATTATTTTCTATAATAGCTGCAACAGCAGTAACTTCGGCACCTTTTGATAATTTATTCGCTAAAAAGTCTTGGAAATAAATTCCCATTGGAGCCTTATTGTTGATAATAAGGTCAGAAGTCGATTCTTCTGCAGGAGTCTTGATGTCTAGGTCAATACCTACTTCCTTTAGATATCCTTTCTCTTTGGCTACATATAATCCAGTGTGGTTGGTGTTTGGTGTCCAATCCAGTAAGAAATCAACTTTCTTTAATTCTGAACTTGGCTGTGTAGCAGGACTATTTGTTTTTGTTGCTGGATTAGAACAAGCACTAATTATAAGTCCAGTCGCTGCTAATAGTGGTAATAACATTTTTTTAAATTTTTTCATTTTCGTCTCCTAAATATTTCCATTTTATAAATTTTTTCTCACTCACAGTTACCAAATAGATAGATAGTAAACTTATAAGTGATGTTAGTATTATGATTGCGAACATAGTATCATACTGGAATAATTTTTTAGCTTTGATCATATAGACACCAAGTCCTTCAAAACCACCTAGCCATTCAGCTACAACAGCTGCTATAAAGGCGTAAGAAACACTGACTTTAAGACCTGCGTAAAAATAAGGTAATGAGTTGGGGATTTTTACATGGTATAAAATTTGCCACTTACTAGCTTTCATAACTTTTAGTAAGGTTAATAAGTCCTTATCACAGTTTCTAAAACCATCTAATATAGCCACAACTATAGGGAAGGCAGTTGTAAGAACGATTAGTATAACCTTGGGAAGTAAGCCGAAGCCTAGCCATAAAATCAGAATAGGTGCTATTGCTATTGTAGGAATAGTTTGGCTTACTACAAGTATTGGATAGATTGCATCATTCAAAATTTTGAATGAATCCATAATTAAGGCAAGAATTATTGCAACAATAAGTCCACTACTAAGTCCTATAATTGCTTCTAGCAAAGTTACTTGAGAGTGAAAGATTAAAAACTTCCAATCTCTCATAAAAGCATTGATGATTTCTAAAGGGCTAGGTACTATATACTTTGGAAGGAGTTTAAGATTTGCCGCGCCTTGCCACATAAGTATAAAAAGAATAGAAAGTACAATGCTTATATGTCTACGGCCTATGTTTAGTAATTTTTTCATCTATACTAAGAATATCCCCATAATTTATTTTCACATTGGCAAATATATTTTCGCAATCATGACCAGCTATTTCAATAGATTTTTGTAAAGTTTCCATAATATAAGAAAATTCACCTTCAATAACAGTTTCAAAAGGACCTACAAAAACTCTATTGTGCCTAGATTTGATAAAAGTAATTACCCTATCAATAAGTTCTATTCTATTAAGATTTGATAAGGGTAGTATTTGAATAGATATACTTGAATTTAACAAAATAAAAAACCTCCGTACAAACTACAATGTAGATTATTCGAAAGTCTATTCTAATCTAATTATGACCAATTATTCCCTACGCTGGCATTACCCAAATCAGGTTCGGTCGAAACTATAAGTTTCCTCTCAGACTGTCAAACAGACTCCCGTTAAATATAGTATAGCATATGTTGAAAGCATTAACAATTAAAATGTTTTAAATAAGTAATAATAAATGAGTTTATGCTATAATAAAACTTGAGAGAGGAGTTATGTGTATGAAAAAACAATATATGATAATTGATGGATATAATCTTTTATTCAAAATGCAGGAATATGGTAAAATCAAAGCTTCAACATTCTCAACACAAAGAGATATCCTTATTGATATCTTAAAAGAATATGCATCTGGAAACAATTATGAAGTTTATTGTGTTTTTGATGCCTATTTATCTCGTGGGAAAGAATATATAAAAGATGAAAATCCTATCTATATAGTTTATACAAAAACTGGAGAAAAAGCAGACTCTTGGATTGAAAGAAAAGTAAGAGATTTATATATAGAGCATTTTGTCGATGTTATAGTTGTTAGTGATGATAGGCATGAAAGAGATTCAGCTCTGGGTTATGGTGCTATTCTTAGAGACTGTCACAGATTTATAAAAGATCTATATGAAAGAAAAGAACAGATTTCAAAAGTTGCTAAAAAACATAATCAAGAAAAATTAGTAAATAGATATATAAGGATTTCTAATAAGGACAGGAAAAAATTACAAGATTTTCTACATAATGGAAAAAAGTTTTAAGGAGTATGATTATGGAATTTAAAATTAATAAGGAAGAAGATTTTTTATATTTGGGTCCTAATGAGTATGAAGCAAAGGCCTACATAATGTTTCCTAAGAATATTCTAGGAACAAATACTATTATAAAAGTATTTGTTTCTGAAGAATACAGGGGACAAGGACTTGCTAGTAAAATGATGGAATATTTATATCAATATGCTAAAGAAAATAAGATTATCTTAGATGCTACATGTTCTTATGCCAAGTCTTGGTTATCGAATGTGCGGTAAAAACACTTATTTTTTGCAAAAATTTACAAAAAATAAAACTAAAGTTCGGTTTATATGTGATTAAAATATATTCCCTTTTTTATAGTTTGTAAAATGAATACGATTATGTTAATATATTAATATAAACTATTAATTAACAGTAGAGGAGTTTGAATGAAATCGAATAATCGTTATTTTATTGCAGCTTGTGGTGTTATTTTACACTTAGTTTTGGGTTCTGCTTATGCTTGGAGTGTGTATAGAAATCCAATAATGAAAGACACAGGTTTCAGTCAGTCGTCAGTAGCTTTTACTTTTTCACTAGCAATCTTTTGTTTAGGTTTATCTGCGGCTTTTATGGGGCGTTTGGTAGAAAAATTTGGTCCTAGATTTACAGGTACAATTGCAGCTATTTTTTATCCCTTAGGACATTTTATTAGTGCTTTTGCTATAGACCAAAAAGAATTATGGATGCTCTATTTAGGTTACGGTATTATTGGAGGCTTAGGCTTAGGTGCAGGATATATTACACCAGTATCTATGATTATGAAGTGGTTCCCTGATAAGAGAGGATTAGCGACAGGTATAGCAATTATGGGATTTGGATTTGCAGCATTATTAACTAGTCCAATAGCACAAAATCTTATTAAAACACAAGGAGTGGAGAAAACATTTTATATTCTATCGGTAGTGTATTTTATTATTATGATAGTAGTGTCTCAGTTTTTAAGAAAACCAACAGATGAGGAATTTCAAGAACTTTCTAAAAATTCTAAAAAAGTTAAATCAAAGGATTTTAATTCAGGAATCTTAGCTAACGATGCTTTAAAAACAAGGGAGTTCTATGTTCTTTGGTTAATTTTCTTTATTAATATTGCGTGCGGGTTAGGGATTTTATCAGTGGTATCTCCCATGGCTCAAGAAATGACAGGAATGACAGCTGAAAAAGCTGCAGTAATAGTAGGTGTTATTGGAATATTCAATGGAGTAGGTCGTTTATTCTGGGCATCAGTTTCAGATTATATTGGAAGACCTGTAACTTTTTCTCTATTATTTGTTATAAATATATTGATGTCTTTATCACTAATATCATTTACCGGCCAAACAATGTTTATAATAGCTATGTCCTTACTTATGACATGCTATGGAGCAGGATTTTCTTTGATTCCCCCATATTTGAGTGATGTGTTTGGGGATAGAGAGTTGTCAGCTATACATGGTTATATTCTTACTGCCTGGGCAATGGCGGCCTTAGCTGGACCTATGGTACTTTCAGTTGCTTATGAAATGTCTAAATCATATACTACAACCTTAATTGTATATATTACCATGTACATGTTGGCTTTAGGAGTAGCATTGAGATTAAGAAAATCACTTAAAAATAAATCATTTAAAACGAATTCATAATGAATTCGTTTTTTAACTACATTTATTGTGGAAATATGTTATAATGGTTAAAATAAAAATTTATTGTGGAGATTTAAAATATAATGAGAACTTTATTTAAGGGATTATTATCTTTAATTATTTTAGCATTGGGTGCTTATTTTTCAAAAACACCGTACGATAGTTATAGAGGAAAATTTACTGAGATAGTGCATGGTGAGGAGATTGCTAGTACTACTTTAGAAAGTAGGCAAACAACAGAGGCAAATACACTGTCTACTAAATCACAGGCAGATAAAGAAAAAGTCATGGCAGCAGAGACTGCTTTAATGTCATCTTATGGATTATATTATGACTATGCCAATCTTTCTTTGGAAGAAGTTGTTAAAGAGTTTATGAAAGAACAAGGTATTGAAGAAGGACAAATCGCAATTTCCTATAAAGATATAACAAGTGGAGAATTAATCTCATATAATGAAACACAGGCAATGAGAGCAGGATCAACATATAAATTACCTCTAGCTATGCTTATTAAAGATAAAGTTGACGCAGGACAACTATCCATGGATGAAAGATATGACATTTCCGAAACGGGATTTGAGCTTGCAAGCGAACATTTAGCTTACATGAAACAATTTTCGGGAGCTATGAAGATATCGGATATGTGGGAGTATGCTCTAATGTATTCTGAAAATACACCAGCATATAAGATGGCTGAGTTGTTAGGAGGATACGAATCCGCATATTCACAATTTTCAAAATATGGTTATTCTGAAAAATCAGAAATAAAAACATTTAGTTTAGAAAATCCTACAAACTATACAACGACAGATTATTATATACAAGTACTAGAATACCTGTATAATAATCAAGAAAGATATTCGGAGATAATAAAATATGTAGAAGAATCATTTCCTAATGACTATTATAAAAAATATTTACCAGGGTTAAGGATAATTCAAAAACCAGGTTTTTCTAAAGAAGCGATCAATGTATCTGCAATAGTTTATGAGGAAAAGCCTTACCTAGTAGCTATTTATACTAGATATTTGGGAGGTTCTAATGAAAATACAATTGAGATAGATTTAGAAGGATTATCAGTATTAACAAAATTAACTTATGTAGTAAATCAATGGCATAGAGTTAATAAAAATTAATAAAGAATGCAAGGGAATATTTCTCTTGCTTTTTTATTGACAAAACAATGAAAAGGCTTATAATGAAGGAAAGTAGATGAAGGAGGGATTTCTATGGTTTTAGAAAGGTTAACGGAAAGAAAAGTAATAAGAGATCCTATACATGGTTATATTAATATAGAATATAAAGTGATTTGGGAAGCGATAGATTCCAAAGAGTTTCAAAGATTAAGGAGAATTAAGCAATTAGGAGGAGATTTCCAAGTATATCCATCAGCAGAGCATACAAGATTCACGCATTCCTTAGGGGTTTATGAAATAGTTAGGCGCATGGTTACAGAGATAGCATCTTTATCAGAAGAACTAAGTGAAAAAGATAAGGTAGCTGTCATGCTTGCAGGATTATTACATGATGTAGGTCATGGTCCATTTTCACATGCATTTGAACAAGTCACAGGAATCAACCATGAAGATTATACAGCTAAAATAATCTTAGGTAATACAGAAATAAATGCAATATTATCAAAAGTTTCGAGAACATTAGCTAAAGAAGTAGTGAGTATAATTCAACATAAACATGTAAATGATTTATTAAATCAAATTGTATCGGCTCAGCTAGATGCAGATAGAATGGATTATTTACTTAGAGATTCTTATTATTCAGCAACAAGCTATGGACAATTTGATTTAGAAAGAATATTACGAACGCTTAGAGTAAGAGAGCATGATGATGGTAAAAAATATTTGGTGATAAAAGAGTCGGGAATACATAGTGTAGAAGATTATATTATGGCTAGGTATCAAATGTATTGGCAAGTATACTATCATCCAGTAGCAAGGGCATATGAAGCCTTATTTATAAAATTTTTCAGTAGATTGAAAGATATACACAAAGAAAATAAATCCTTTTTTAAGGATCTACCATATTTGTTGCCGTTTTTAGAAAATAAAGAAATAGATGAGGAAGAATATTTCCGATTAGATGAAGCGGCACTTCAATATTATTGGAACATAATTCAACATAAAAATGATGAGATTGCTGCTGACTTGGCTTCTAGACTTATAAATAGAGATTTATTTGAATATGAAGATTATACAGAAGAAAAATTTGAAAAACTAAAAAAAGAATTAGTGGAAAAGGGATACGATCCTACATACTACTTAAGAAAGGAAAGTATAACAGCTAGTACTTATTCTCCTTTTACAGGGCAAAAAATTTTAATAATAAGAAAAGATGGAACTATTTTAGAATTAGAAAAAGCATCTACGATAGTTAATTCAATAAGTAAGGGAGAAATAAAAAAAGAGGGGACAATATTTTTTCCAAAGATTTAAAGATAGAAATTTCTATCTTTTTATTTTTTAAGAAATAAAATTATCTTTTGGGAAACTTTTTCTGACAATTGTCGAATAAATTAAAAAAAGTATTGACTTTTATAGGAAAATATATTATCCTATTAAATATAAAATTTATGTATTTATATAATTTAATATACAATGATTGATTAGGAGGACATATCATGTCAAAATTATTTAAAAGTCCCTATCTTGCAGTAGGGTTAATGTTATTCGCTCTATTCTTCGGAGCAGGAAACTTAATTTTCCCAGCCTTTCTAGGAGCCTATTCAGGATCTAATGTATGGTTAGCAATATTAGGATTTTGTATTACAGGGGTAACTCTTCCATTATTAGGAATTGCTGCAGTAGCTAGGTCAGGAAAATCAGATGTAGCAGAATTCGCAGGTCAAGTATCTAAAAAATATGGAATGTTCTTTGCAGTAGCTCTATACTTAGCAATTGGGCCATTATTTGCTATTCCACGTACAGGAGCAACTTCTTATGATATAGGTGTTGCTCCATTATTTGGTGAGTCACAAGCAGTCAAAGTTGCTTATGCAGCTTTATTCTTCGGATTAACTTATTTCTTGGCAGTTAATCCAGGAAAAGTTGTTGATCGTGTAGGGAAAATTTTAACACCAGCATTAATCGCTGTTATTGTTGTATTAGTAGCCGCATCATTTGTAAAAGGTGGGGCAAACTATGGAGAAGTGCTTAACGCAGGTAAAGGTGCAGGAAATGCATTTGTGGAGGCGCCATTTGTAGCAGGGCTAATCCAAGGTTATGGAACAATGGATGCTCTAGCATCATTAGCCTTTGCGATCATTGTAGTTAATGCAGTTAAGGCAGTAGGACTTAAGAAAAATTCAGAGGTTGCAGCAGCAACTCTTAAATCAGGTTTGATTGCAGTTGTATTATTAGCCTTAGTTTATGTGTTTGTAGCTAGAATTGGTGCTATATCTCAACATTTATTCACTGTTCAAGATGGAGCTTTAATGTACGCTGATAAAGCTGTTGAATCTGGGGGGATAGTACTTGCTTTAACATCAGAATACTTTTTAGGTTCATTTGGACAAGCTGTATTGGCAGCAGTTGTTATCTTAGCATGTTTAACTACTTCTACAGGACTAGTAATTGCATGTTCAGAATACTTTAATAAATTACTACCATCTGTATCTTATAAAGTATGGGCACCAGTATTTACAGCAGTATCTACTTTACTATACTTCGGAGGATTATCAGAAATTATCAAGTGGTCAGTACCGGTTCTTATGTTATTATACCCATTAACAGTTGTATTAATTGCTTTGACATTCGTAACTAAGAAAAAGCCTGTGTTTGTATTTACAACATTATTAACAGTAGTACCAGCATTGTATGATGGTATTTCTACATTCGCAGCAATGACTAAATGGTTTACAGTTTCTGAATCAGTAGCAAACTTTTTTGCTAACTTGCCACTAGGTGCTTATTCATTATCATGGCTAGTATTCTCATTAGCAGGTTTTGTTTTAGGACATGTATATGCAGCATTTAAAAAATAATTAGTTATCAAAGACTTGATTTTAAAATCAAGTCTTTTTTTAGTTAAATAAAAATACCTAGGACTATAGTGCTAGGTATTTAAAGTTTTATTTTTTACTTTTTATTTCTTCAATTTTACTTTTTACTTCATTTAATTTATCTTTAGTAGTTGTAGAAAAACTAGAAATTTTTTCAGCAACATTAGATTCTGCTAAATCAGATTGTATTTTAGATGTTTTATCTTTGATTTTAGTAAGAGAATCTTGTAAATTCACTTTATAGTTATCTACCAATGGAGTAACTTCTTCTTTAATTACTTTAGAGGCATCACTAACTTTACTTCCTAATTCAGCCCCTTTTTCTTTTAATTGGTCAAAGTTTTCTCTTACCTTATCTCTATCACTTAATAATTGCTTACCGTAGTGTAGGGGGCCTTCAGAATCTGAAGTAACCTTATCAAGTCCTTTTTGAACTAATTTATTTACGTCATTTTTTACATATTCAAATGAAGAGGTTAGTCCATTTTTTTGACTATAATTCATAATAAATTGTGAATATTGAAGAGATTGATTTAATTTTTCTTTAGCCAATTTTTTATGTTCGTTAAATTTCTCTGGTTTATCCATGTAATACTTAGCTACTAAGACTCCTAATCCAGCTAATACTATATTTTTTAATTTCATAATAAGACCTCACTTAATATTATTTAAATATAATTATAACACACTAATATGAAATAGACTTTTCTAAAGTGTTACTGAAGTATTAAAATAAAGTGAATATAAGGAGAATGAATTATTTAATAAATCTTTATATACCGGGAAAAATTATAAATGTTTGAGTAATTTATAGAGGTATGTCCAATTTTTATTTTGAATAAAATTAAAAATTAAATAGTAAAGGGTTTTTCTATTTTTAGAAAAAGTAGCTATTAATTTTTATGAATGCTACTACACTATAATATTTTTGTAGTTTGCCTTTTTATTTTATATAATAGATTTAAATTATAGTAGGTATAAGGAGTATTAATTATGTTAAAAGCAGTATTATTTGATATGGATGGACTAATGTTTGATACTGAGTCCCTTGCAACAAGAGCACTTATAGAGATGGCAAAAAAGCAAGATTATCAAATGTCTGTTGAGGAAACCCATCTTGTTTTAGGATATAAACCAGAGGCTATCTATAGTTTTTATGAAGAATATTTTAAAGATAGGGGAGTAGACGGTCGAAAATTGGTAGATGATCACTATGAATTCTTAGAGGATATATTATTCACTAGTGGTCCAGATAAGATGCCCTATTTAGAAGATTTACTAATCTATCTGAAAAATAATAATTATAAGATTGCAGTGGCTTCTTCATCAGATTTACACCATATAAATAATAATCTAGAGAAAACAGGTGTAAAAAAATATATTGATATAGTAGCATCAGGAGAGGAAGTTGAAAATGGAAAGCCTGCACCAGATGTTTTCTTACTAGCAGCCAAAAGATTAGGTATGGATCCAAAGGATTGCCTAGTATTGGAAGATTCCTTATTTGGAATGGAGGCAGCTTATAAGGCGGGAGCTAAAGCAATTATGATACCTGATTCGGTAGGTCCAGATGAATATACTAAGACAATAGCTTATAGAATACTAGATAATTTAGGACAAGTTATAGACTTATTAGAAGAGAATGACGAAAAGACAGAGCTTAGATAGATCTTATAAATTATAATTTATAGATTTTTATACAAAAATAAGACTAAGAAACACAGATTTTTAAAATCTGTGTTTCTTTAATAAAATTTAATATATTTAGAAAAATTATGAGTACTGGCGTAGTCAATGAAATCACTTATAAGTGGAGGTTGCAGTTTATTTTTTAAGTGAGCAATATAGTAAAGTCTATTTTGTTTCATATCGTTAATTTTTATTTTAACAATATCTAAACTATCAAGGATAGGAGTATCTGGAACAATAGCTATTCCGAAGTTTTGAGCTACAAGTCCAGCGATAATTGGTTCTTCTTCAGCTACAAATTTTATAAAAGGAAACTTATTTATTCTCTCAAAATTTGGGGTAATTACTCTGTGTAGTTCAGTATTATTTTTGTAAGCAATAAAATCAAAGTTTACAATTTCTTCTATGGAAACAGATTTATACTTGGCTAATTCATGATTTTTTGAAACAATGAGTAATAGCTCATGCTCACCAAAAGGAATAAATTCTATATTATGATTATATTCAAGTTCAGAAGTAATAATAAGATCATATTGCCCAGTTTTTAATCCACTAATCAATTCATAAGAGTTACCGGCATCTAGATTATAATCTATAGACCTCTTAGGATTTTCTTCTAAAAATTGTCTGCATAAAGTAGGTACGGTAACAGCACCTAAAGTTCGTAAAAAACCAATATTAATTATTCCATGTCCATCGTGTATTTTTTTACATATTCTGCAGCTTCATCGATATTATTTATAGAAACACTAACCATAGAATAGAAAAGTTTTCCAGCTTTTGTCAAAGTAATATTTCTACCTTTTTTTTCAAAAAGTTTAACTTGCATAGTTTCTTCTAGAGTAGATATAGCATGGCTTAGACTAGGTTGAGTTATGTTGAGTTCCTTAGCTGCTAAAGTATAATGTTCAAGTTCTGCTAATTTTAAAAAATATTTTAAATGAAATAAATTCATAATTAGTAAGCCCTTTCTGTGAGTTAGGTAAATTATAACCTAAACTTGTAAAAAAATCTATAGTCCTAAAGTAAAATAAAAATTTTAGTAATATTTTTTATGAAAAGCTTGTAAAATTGGGAGTTTAGACTTATAATATATAGTGATTGTAGTGTCAATCAAGTCTATTGCAAAGATAAGGAGAAGACGGACATGTCAGATAAAATAAGAGTATTATTATACTACAAGTATGTTCCTATTGAAAATGCAGAAGAATATGCAAAGGAACACTTAGATTTCTGTAAGTCAATTGGTCTTAAAGGTCGTATTTTGATTGCTGATGAAGGAATCAACGGTACGGTTTCTGGAGATTATGAGACTACACAAAAATACATGGATTGGGTACATTCAGATGAGCGTTTTGCAGACCTTTGGTTCAAGATTGATGAAGAAAATCAAAATGCTTTCCGTAAAATGTTTGTACGTTATAAAAAAGAGATTGTTCATTTAGGTTTAGAGAATAATAACTTTGATAGTGATATTAATCCACTTGAAATTACAGGAGAATACTTAAATCCAAAACAATTCAAAGAAGCATTGTTAGATGAAAACACAGTTGTTCTAGATACTCGTAATGATTATGAGTATGACCTAGGACACTTCCGCGGAGCAATTCGTCCGGACATTCGTAACTTCCGTGAACTACCACAATGGGTTCGTGATAACAAAGAAAAATTCATGGACAAACGTGTAGTCGTTTATTGCACAGGAGGTGTTCGTTGTGAAAAATTCTCTGGATGGATGGTTCGTGAAGGTTTTAAAGATGTTGGACAACTACATGGTGGGATCGTAAATTATGGTAAAGATCCTGAAGTAAGGGGAGAATTATGGGACGGTGCTATGTATGTGTTCGACGACCGTATCTCAGTACCGGTAAACCGTGTTAATCCAACAGTAGTAGGACGTGACCATTTTGATGGAAGTCCATGTGAACGCTATGTTAATTGTGCTAATCCATTCTGTAATGAACAAATATTATGTTCTGAAGAGAACGAAGCAAAATATGTAAGAGGATGTTCAGCAGAATGCCGTGCTCATGCGAGAAACCGCTATGTCTCAGAGCATGGATTGACCCATGAGGAGTGGGAAGCACGTTTAGCGGCTATAGGTGAAAGCCTAGCAAAAGAAAATGCATAATTTTTTAAAAAGCAGCCTTATGGCCTGCTTTTTTTTCTTTTCAAAAATTAAAAAATATAGAAATATAATATATAGATTTTACCTATAAATAATACGCTAATCATAGAAAACTTCAATCGCAGAAAAGGTTTACAAAAGCTTGGTGTGGTGTTACAATATGAGTATAAAAAATTAAAGGAGGAACCCCTTATGATTATAGGAGTACCAAAAGAAGTTAAAAATAATGAAAATAGAGTATCAGCTGTACCTGGAATTGTACAAGAGCTTGTTGCAGATGGGCACACTGTATATGTTGAGAAAGGTGCTGGACTTGGATCAGGAATCAATGATTCAGAATATGCGGAAGCAGGAGCAATCATATTAGATACAGCAGCAGAGGTTTGGGAAAAGGCAGAATTAATTTATAAAGTAAAAGAGCCGTTAGAATCTGAATATAAATACTTTAAAGAAGGGCAATTAATCTACACTTATTTACATCTAGCCGCCGAGCCACACTTAACTAAAGCATTAGTTGATAAAAAAGTTACAGGTATTGCTTTTGAAACTGTAAGAGTTGGAAGAGGATTACCACTTCTTAGACCAATGAGTGAAGTTGCTGGAAGAATGGCTGTTCAAGAGGGAGTTAGATTCCTAACTAAACCGCATGGAGGAAAAGGTCTACTAATCCAAGGAGTACCTGGTGTTAAAGTAGGAAAAGTAGTTATTGTAGGAGCAGGTATTGCAGGTACTGCTGCAGCAAGTGCAGCAGTAGGATTAGGAGCAAATGTAACTTTACTAGATGTAAATATTGATAGATTAACAGAATTATCAAATCAATTTGGTCGTGATATAGAAACACTATACTCTACTAAATTAAATATTGCTAACAGTGTAAAAGATGCTGATTTAGTAATAAGTACAGTTTTAATTCCAGGAGCTAAAGCACCTAAGTTAATCACAAAAGAAATGGTTGCTTCAATGGAAGATGGAAGTGTAATAGTTGACGTAGCTATCGATCAAGGAGGATCTACAGAGCACACAGAAGGACGTCCTACGACTCATGATGAACCAATCTTCGTGGAAGATGGAGTATTACACTACTCAGTAGCTAACATACCAGGAGCAGTTCCAATCACATCATCTTATGCTTTATGTAATGCAACATCTAGATACATTAAAATAATCGCAAATCTTGGTTTAGAAAAAGCAATAGAAAGATTCCCAGAATTGGAAGGTGGAGTAAACACGCATGCAGGTGCAGTTACATATAAAGCAGTAGCTGAAGATTTAGGATTTGATTATGTAGCATTAAAAGATATATTATAATCTGAAATGTTAGTTGAAATAAATTAATAGTTTAAATACCTATATTTCAGAAAATTTTTTCTAGAATATAGGTATTTATTTGTAAATAAGGAGTAGAATTATGAGTATTTTTAGGAAAAAATCACTTGTAAGAATATTAGAAGAAAATAAGAATAAAGTTTTTAAGCCTACTATGAAAACTCTGGACTTAGTACTCTTTGGGATAGCAGCTATAGTAGGGTCGGGAGTAATGGTTTTAACTGGAGTTGCATCAGCAAGTGCAGGACCAGCAGTAATATTTTCATTCTTATTAGCAGGATTAGCTTGTACAATCGTAGCCCTGTGTTATGCAGAAATGGCATCAGCAGTACCATCTAGTGGATCAACATACACTTATATGTACGTTGCCTTGGGTGAGATTATAGCCTATGTAGTAGCTTGGGTATTATTGGGTGGATATATTTTAACTGCAGCAGCAGTATCTAATGGATGGTCGAATTACTTTAATTCATTCCTATCTAGTATTGGAATTAGTTTACCTGAAAAATTTACTAGTATACCTAATGAGGGAGGAATAGGTAATATTCCGGCAGTAATAGTTATATTATTACTAACAATAATTTTAACTAGAGGAACTAGTGAAAGTAAGGCACTGAATAATATTTTAGCAGTAATTAAAATAGGAATAGTTTTATTATTTATATCTGTAGGATCTTACTATATTAATATAGAGAATTGGACAAATAACTTTGCCCCAACTGGAGTTGGAGGAGTAATGTTAGGAGCAACAACAGTATTTTTTGCTTATTTAGGATTAGACGCAATTTCTACAGCAGCAGAAGAAGTTATTAATCCACAAAAAACTTTACCTAAAGCCATTCTTATAACAATGTTGGTATGTACAATAATGTATATTTTAGTATGTTTGGTATTAACGGGAGTAGTTCCTTATGATACATTAGGAAAAGGTAATGCTTTGGTATATGTACTAAATCAAGTAGGTCAGACTAAAGTAGCCAGTCTTATATCTTTAGGAGCAACCTTGGGTCTAACTGCGGGGGTACTGTCATTTATCTATGCAGCTGTAAGGATCGCTTTTACTATGGCTAGAGATGGCTTATTACCTAAAACTTTAGCTAAGGTTAATAAAAATCAAGTTCCCAATTTATTGACTTGGTTAGTAGGATTATTAACAGCGGTATTTGCAGGTTTCCTACCATTAGGTCAATTATCAGAAATAGCAAACGTAGCATCTATGATCGCTTTTATGTTAGTAGCCTATGCAACACTTAAATTTAGAAAAACTCATCCTGAGGTTAATAGAGGCTTCAAAGTCCCAGCTATGCCATTAATTCCTATATTAGCAATAATTATATTTGGAATTTTATTGACTACTAGTGTTACAGCTACAACTTGGATGATAACTCTAGTATGGCTATTAATAGGATTAAGTATATACTTTACCTATTCTATAAAAAATAGTAAAGAGAAATAAAGTAGTGGTTTCCCACTACTTTTTTTAGGTCAAATTTCTTGCTAAAGTGGATGAAAGTATATAAACTATTACTAATTAGTAATTAAATTTAAGGAGATTATATTATGGGATTATTAGTAGATGGAAAATGGCTAGATAAGTGGTACGATACAAAGTCTAGTGGTGGACGTTTTATTAGAACTGTTGCTCAGTTTAGAAACACGATAGAAGAAGGTGGAAAATATGAGCCAGAAAAGGGAAGATATCATCTTTATGTTTCACTAGCTTGTCCTTGGGCTCATAGAACTTTAATTGTTAGAAAACTAAAAGGATTAGAAAATTATATTAGTCTATCTATAGTGAACCCTTATATGTTAGAGAATGGTTGGACTTTTGAAGATCATGAAGGGGTAGTAAAAGATCCAATTTTTAATGCTTCTTATTTACATCAGGTTTATACAAATGTAGAGGAAACTTATTCAGGAAGAGTTACAGTACCAATTCTTTTCGACAAAAAAACTAATACTATTGTAAACAATGAATCAGCAGAAATTATTAGAATTATGAATACAGCATTTAATCACTTAACAGGAAATACAGAAGATTATTATCCAGAAAGTTTACGTGCTGAAATTGATGAAGTTAATAGATTTGTTTATAACAATATTAACAATGGAGTATACAAAGTAGGATTCTCAACAGCTCAAGATGTATATGAAGAAGAAGTTGATAAATTATTCTCTGCTTTAGACAAATTAGAAGAAAGATTAGAAGGAAAAGAATATCTAGTAGGAAATACATTTACAGAAGCGGATATTAGATTGTTCACAACCTTGGTAAGATTCGATCCAGTTTACTTTGGACACTTCAAGTGCAACATTAGACAACTGAAAGATTATAAAAATTTATGGGCATACACTAGAAGAATTTACAACAAGGAAGCTATTAAGGATACAGTAAACTTTAACCATATTAAAGCACATTATTATGGTAGTCATAAAACTATAAACCCAACAGGAATTGTTCCAAAAGGTCCAGAACTAGATTGGAAAATATAAAAGTCAGCTTAGGAATTAAATAAAAAATGCTTCATTTTCATAAGTGGAAATGAAGTGTTTTTTTATGATTATAAATAATAAAAGAAAGTGATTGCATTTTTAAGATTCTTGTTTTATAATTATAAGTAACTAAGGGTTGTTACTGGTCAAGCAGGCAAAACCTAGATAAATGCGAAAACAAAATTTTTCTTACTAAGAGTATGTTATTTTGTTGTATTTGTCTAGGTTTTTTCTAATTACTTTCAGTATGAAACCCAACTCAGTAGAAGTAATAAATCTAACTTAGAAATAAAGAAAAAATATAAAAGGAGATCTTAAAATGACTACTAAACAATTTCCAAAAAATTTTTTATGGGGAGGAGCTACGGCTGCTAATCAGCTAGAAGGAGCATATAATGTAGATGGTAAAGGATTGAGTGTACAAGATGTTACACCTAAAGGTGGTTTCGGTCCTATTGCAGAAGTTCCAACAGAAGATAATTTAAAACTAGTAGGAATCGATTTCTATAATCGATACAAAGAAGATATTAAATTGTTGGCAGAGATGGGTTATAAGGTCTTTCGTCTATCTATTGCTTGGTCTCGTATTTTTCCAAAGGGTGATGAAGAAGAGCCAAATGAAGCAGGTCTTCAATTTTACGATGATGTATTTGATGAATTGGCTAAGTACAATATTGAGCCATTAGTAACTCTATCTCACTATGAAACTCCTCTGCATCTAGCTAGGGAATATAATGGATGGGCCAATAGAAAACTTATTGAATTTTATGAAAGATATACTCGAACAGTATTTGAACGTTATAAAAATAAGGTAAAATACTGGCTAACATTTAATGAAGTAAATTCTGTATTACACCTACCTTTTATGAGTGGTGGAATCAAGACAGATCCAAAAGAATTATCTAAGCAAGATCTCTACCAAGCAGTACATCACGAATTAGTAGCTTCTGCCTTAGCTACAAAAGTAGGTCATGAAATTAATCCAGACTTTAAGATAGGTTGTATGGTATTAGCTATGCCGGCCTATGCTATGACATCTAATCCATTAGATGTTCTAGCTGCTCGACAATTTGAAAATCAAAACTACTTATTCTCTGATATTCATGTTCGTGGAAAATATCCAAACTACATCAAACGTTTCTTCAAGGAAAACAATATAGAGATTCAATTCGCACCAGGAGATAAAGAATTATTGGCAGAGCACACAGTTGACTTTGTATCATTTTCTTACTATATGAGTGTAGCACAAGCCCATAATCCAGAAGAATATTTATCGGGAAAAGGTAATATATTAGGAGGTATTACTAATCCTTATCTAGAAGCATCTGAGTGGGGATGGCAAATTGACCCAGTAGGATTACGTCTAGTATTAAATGATTTCTATGACCGTTACCAAATCCCGCTATTTATTGTTGAAAATGGCTTAGGTGCTAAAGATGTATTAGTCGATGGTCCTGATGGACCGACAGTAGAAGATGACTACCGTATTGATTACTTACAAAAACATCTAGAACAAGTGTATGAAGCTATTGAAGATGGGGTTGAAGTAATGGGATACACATCTTGGGGGTGTATAGATCTAGTATCGGCATCAACAGCAGAATTAAGTAAGCGTTATGGATATATATATGTTGATAGAAATGATGATGGAAGAGGAACTTTAAATAGATACAGGAAAAAATCATTCTACTGGTATAAAGAAGTTATTGAATCAAACGGAGCATCATTGTTAAAAAAATAACTATCAATATATTATCTTAAAATAGTAAATAAAATAGGACTAATGAAAAGAGGAGAAGAATATGGTGAAAAAAGAATTTCCAAAGAATTTTTTATGGGGAGGAGCAACAGCTGCAAATCAGTGTGAAGGAGCATATAATATAGGAGGTAGAGGTTTAGCTAATGTTGACCTTGTACCAATTGGAAAAGACAGATTTCCAATAATAACTGGTAAAAAGAAAATGTTTGACTTTGAAGAGGGTTACTTTTATCCGGCTAAGGAAGCAATAGATTTTTACCATAATTATAAAGAAGATATAGCCTTATTTGCAGAGATGGGATTTAAAACTTATCGTATGTCTATTGCTTGGACACGTATATTCCCTAAAGGAGATGAGCTAGAAGCAAATGAAGCAGGTCTAGAATTTTATGAAAATGTATTTAAAGAATGCCATAAATATGGCATTGAACCTCTAGTAACAATCACTCATTTTGACTGTCCAATGCATTTGATTAAAAACTATGGAGGTTGGCGTAATCGCAAGTTAATTGAATTTTATGAAAGATTAGTTACAACTTTATTTACTCGTTACAAAGGATTGGTAAAATACTGGTTAACATTTAATGAAATTAATATGATTTTGCATGCACCATTCTTAGGAGCTGGTCTATACTTTGAAGAAGGAGAAAATCCAGAACAAGTTAAATATCAGGCAGCTCATCATGAATTGGTAGCCTCAGCTTTAGCTACTAAAATTGCCCATGAAATTGACCCAGAAAACAAGGTAGGATGTATGTTAGCTGCTGGCCAATACTATGCTCACACAGCCCATCCACGAGATAACTGGGAAGCACTTAAAATGAATAGAGAAAACTATTTCTTTATTGATGTTCAATCAAGAGGAAAGTATCCAAACTACGCCATAAAAGAATTTGAAAAATTGGGTCTAAACATTATTATGACCGAAGAAGATCTAAAGCTTTTGAAAGAACATACGGTAGACTTTATTTCATTTTCTTACTATTCAAGCCGTGTAGCATCAGGAGATCCAAAGGAAAAAGAAAAAACAGCTGGAAATATCTTTGCTTCTGTAAAAAATCCATATTTAGAAGAATCAGAGTGGGGATGGCAAATTGATCCATTAGGTTTAAGAATTACTCTTAATACAATTTGGGATAGGTATCAAAAACCCATGTTTATAGTAGAAAATGGTCTAGGAGCAGTTGACAGGCCAGATGAAAATGGACATGTAGAAGATGATTACCGTATATCCTATTTAAAAGAACATATTAAAGCCATGAATGAAGCTATTCATGAAGATGGTGTTGAATTAATGGGTTATACAATGTGGGGATGTATAGATTTAGTGTCAGCAGGAACTGGAGAAATGAAAAAACGCTATGGATTTATCTATGTAGATCGTGATAATAATGGAAAAGGAAGTTTAAAACGTTCTAAGAAGAAATCATTTTATTGGTATAAGAAAGTTATTGCTAGTCGTGGAAGAGATTTGGACTAGATATCTCAAGTCCTTTCTCTTTATAAAAATTCAATGAATAAAAAAGGGTTCTTAATTTGGGGAACTCTTTTATTTTAATTTAGAAAAAAGTTCTGTTTATTTTGTTTCCTACATAGTTAAAGCTGTTTTTTGTAGGAATTTAGGAGAGAGCACATTTGTTAAAAATAATTTTAGCTGTGATAGTCTGATGGATTGCTTCAAGGTTATAAATACCCTTATCCTCTTAAATATGTTATTATTGATAGTAGAAAATTTTTGGAGAAAAGAATGAAAATTAAAGAAATAATTGTAGTAGAAGGTCGAGATGACACTAATAGGGTAAAAGAAGTCTTAGACTGTGATACATTTGAAACGCAAGGTTCAGCCATTAATAAGGAAAAATTAGAGAGATTAAAAAAACTTAATGAGAGCCGTGGAATAATAGTTTTTACTGACCCTGATTTTGCAGGTAAGAGAATTAGGTCCATAATTGAAAAAGCAATTCCTGAGGCTAAGCATGCCTATATTTCTAGCAAAAAAGCTGTTGATTCCAAAGGAAAGATAGGTATTGAAGCTGCCAGTAAAGAAGATATTATCTTGGCTTTAAAAAAGCATTATACACCAATGAAGAGAGAAGTCTATGATATTAATAATGAATTATTAATAGAACTAGAACTTATCGCAGGAGGTCAGGCAAGACTACTTAGGGAAAAACTCTGTGAAGAGCTTAATATAGAATATTCGAATGCTAAGCAACTGCTTAATAAGCTAAATATGTACGGAATTTCCAAAGAAAGATTAATTGAAACAATGGATAAGATAAGAGGAGAAAATAATGATAGGGAGTCCTAAAAAAACATTTCAAATTTTAAAAAAATACGGTTTTCACTTTAAAAAATCACTAGGTCAAAATTTTTTAATTGATGGAAATATTCTAAACAGAATAGTTACTGGTGCAGATGTTGCTGGAAATACGGGAGTAATTGAGATTGGTCCAGGTATAGGTTCCTTAACAGAGGCATTGGCAAAATCTGCTAAAAAAGTAGTGGCTTTTGAAATTGATGATAGGTTATTACCAATTCTTGCTGATACCTTATCTGCCTATAAGAATGTAGAAGTAATAAATCAAGATATTTTAAAGGCTGATGTTGATAAGGTAATTGAAGAGAAATTTGCTGATTGTGAAAAAGTTATGGTGGTAGCTAATTTACCTTACTATATTACAACACCAATCCTAACCCATCTTTTAGAAAATACTAGTAAAATTGATGGATATGTAGTAATGATGCAAAAAGAAGTGGCCAATAGATTGAGTGCTAAGGTCGGGACTAAGGATTATAACTCATTAACAATATTACTTTCTTATTATACAGATGTAGAATATCTATTTACCGTACCTAAAAAAGTATTTGTACCAACCCCTAATGTAGAATCAGCGGTTGTTAAAATTATGACTAAAAATGAACATGAAGTGGATATAGATGCAGAAAATTTCTTTACATTTGTAAGGCAATGTTTTGCTCAAAGAAGAAAAACTTTATTAAATAATCTTGTAGCTACATGTGGTAAGGATAAGAAAGAAGAAATTATAGTGGCTTGTGAAAAGGCAGGTATAGACAGCGCTAGGCGTAGTGAAACCTTAACTATTGTGGAATTTAATAGACTGCACAAGTCTATGCAAGAAGGAAATTTAGTTAAATAACTGAAGAATTAAAAATTTATCTAGAAAAATAATAAAAATAGAAATTGATTTAAATTTTTTAAGTTAATTTCTATTTTTTTATTTATTTTAAGAAAGCGTTGTTATAATTGTATTAAGAAGGATGTGAAGACTATGGAAATCTATTTTTTGGCTGTATTATTCTTACTGGCAGCATCATTTATAAAATGTTTAGTGGATTCTCAAATAAATATAGAATTTTTCACAAGGAGATCTAGATGTGATTCTTGCCAAAAGGAATTAGGATTTTTTGAACTGATACCCATTTATTCATATATAAAACAAAAAGCAAGATGTAAATTTTGTAAAAAGAAAATCCATATATCAGTGTTTTTATATGAAGCGGTAGGATTATTTGTAGCTATAGCTTACTTATTATTACACAATAGCTTTGAGTTTATAAACTATTTAGATTATTGGATTATTTTACTGCTCTTATTTATATCTATAGAAGATCATTATACTTATGAAATTAACCCTAGACTACAGCTAATTTTGCTGGCTCTAGTTTTGATTAATTTAATACTAGAATGGGAGTTTATTTCACTTATTTCAAGTTTTTCTATGATACTTATATTTAATTTGATTTATTACCTGAGTAGAGAAGCCATAGGTTATGGAGATATAAAGCTATTTTCTATTTTGTCCTTTAGTCTAAGTTTTATAGATTCAATTTATTTATTTCTATACACATTTATTCTGGCAGGATTTTATGCCATTTACTTATTAATTAAAGGTTATAAGAAAAATACAAAGATTGCCTTAGCTTTATATATTACATTAGCATATATTTTTATCTTATTAAGAGGAGAATTTTTATGGTAGGGAATATAAAAATTAAAGATTTAGATTTGGAGGATAGACCTAGAGAAAAACTATTGAAGTATGGTCCCAATGTGTTATCAGATAAGGAATTATTAGCTATTTTACTCAGAACAGGAAGTAAATCTCTAAATGTTTTAGAACTAGCTAGCTCTATTTTGAAAGAGCTAGGGGGAGTAAAAAATCTTCGCTATGCCACCTATAATGAATTGAAAAAATTCAAAGGGGTAGGGCAAGTTAAGGCTTTAGATATTATAGCAGCTATTGAATTTTCGGCAAGAATATATAGTGATGAAATAACAGAAGTTATTAAATGTGATAATCCAAAGACTATAGCCCAATACTATAGGTATAAATTAGAAAATTTAAAACAGGAAATTCTAATGGTAATAGATTTGGATACCAAGGGGAAAATAGTTGCTGAAAGAGAAGTTTTTAAAGGTGGTTTATCATCATCATTAATACATCCTAGAGAAATCTTTAAAGATTCTCTTAGAAATTCAGCAGCTACTATAGTATGTTTACATAATCATCCATCTGGTGATCCTAGTCCATCATTAGAAGATATATTTACAACTAAGAAACTTCAGGAAGTGGGAGATTTGCTAGGGATTCCATTATTAGATCATATAATAATAGCTAAAGAAGGTTATGTTAGTATAGGTAAACTAATTAGGATTCTAGAAAAAGCAGATATAGAAATAGCTAGTTTAAAAAAGAGAGAGTTAGACTATATAATTAAAGATAAAGATATAGTTTCTAGATATTAATAATTTTTCTATAAAAAATTACTCTGAACCCAAAAGTAAGTCATGATAGACTCTAATCGTAAAAAATAGAAAATATATAAAAAGAATATCTATAGCCTAGTCAGCTTAAATAAATTATAGAAAAATAAGCCTGTTTAATCAAATAACTACTTATTAGCATATAAAAACATTAACTGTTTACAAATTTCAAAAAAAGTATATAATTAAAGTATGAATATTATTTGGAGGAACAACAATGTCTTGGAAAATTATTGTAGATTCTAGTTCGAATCTTATGGACATATCTAATTTGGCAGAAAACACTAACTTTGAAAGGATACCTCTAAGTCTTCAAGTAGGGGATGAAGTCTTTGTTGATAATGCAAATTTAGATATTAACGGCATGATGAAAAAAATGTATGAATACTCGGGAACTTCTAGATCTGCATGTCCAAGTCCAGATGCTTATGCTAAAGCATATGCAGGATCAGAAAATATATTTGTTATCACAATATCAGCTGCCTTATCTGGTTCACACAATGCTGCTAAAGTAGCCAAAGAAATGTATCTTGAAGAAAACCCTACTGCTAAGGTATATGTGATTGATTCATTATTAGCCGGTGGAGGATTAGATGTAATAGCCCTTAAATTAAATGAATTAATTAAGCAAGGCTTAGAATTTGAAGAAATAGTTAAAGAAATTACAGAATATCAAAAGAACGCAAAACTTACATTTATCTTATCTAAAGTAGATAATTTAATAAAAAATGGACGTGTAAGTAAAGTTATGGGAACAATTGTAGGTTTATTAAATATTCGCTTAGTTGGTGCTGCTAGTCCAGAAGGAGAATTTAAATTACTACAAAAATCTCGTGGGGATAAAAAAGCAGTCACTTCTTGTATCGATGAAATAATTAAAGCTGGATATAAAGGGGGGATTATGAGAATTGCCCACAGAAATAACTTAGAACTTGCTCACAAAATTAAAGAAGGTATTCAAGAAAAATTTACAGATGCCCAAATTTATGTAGGAGCCTTATCAGGACTATGTAGTTTCTATGCCGAAGATAAGGGAATAATGGTAGGTTACGATAACATGTAAAAGAAATGTCTCATTGTAAGATGAGGCCTTTTTTTTGAATTTATTTTAGCCTAGTATATAATAGAATAAAGCGAAAGTGAAGAATTAATAACTATTTCAAGAATAATCACGAAGATTATTTAAGAGAAAGGATTATAAAATATGAAAAAAATATTAACACTGAGCGCAATCGCCTTATTAACATTGAATACAAATGTTGCCAATGCAAACTGGGAGAAACCAACTCTAGTCTATGGAAGTGGACTATCAGCGAGTCAAAAAGAAGAGGTAACTGACTTACTTGGCACAAGTGAAAGTAAAGTTAATCAAAAAGTTACAACATCAAAAGATGTAGAAACTTATTTGAATGTTAGTGGTACTAGTAATTCTAATCTATATTCTTCAACATTAGTAACAAAGACTAACAAGACGGGTGTAGATGTAAATATAAAAACACCAAATAACATTACCAAAATAACAGAAAAACAATATGCCAATGCTGCAATTACTGCAGGAGCCAAGAATGTAACAATTGATGTAGCATCACCTATAAAGGTAACAGGAGAATCAGCCTTAACAGGAGTTTACATTGCTTTAGAATCAAATGGTGAGAAGTTAGATAAGAAACGTACTCTTGTTGCTCAACAAGAATTAGAGACAGTTAATGAAATAGCAGTAGCTAATCAAGGAAAGGGGACTTTTAATAATGAATCCTTAGACCTTGCAGTTACTGAAGTTAAGGAAGAACTAGCTAAACATAAAGGTAAGGCAACAGAAGAAACGGTAAGAAATATAGTCAATACTTCATTAAAAAGCAACGGTATATCTGATGTAGTAACTCAAGAACAAATAGATAAATTAGTAACTTTTGCTAAATCTTATCAAGAAACGGATGCAATTTCTTCTGAAGAAGTAGCAAAACAATTGAATACATTTAAAGATGAAACTAAGAAATATATTTCAGAAAACTATGGTGGACTTTGGGAGAAAACAAAGACAGCTGTAGGTGATTTTTTCGAATCAATCTGGAAGGCCATAAGTAACATATTTTCTTAGAAAGAAAGAGCCATATCGATTAGATATGGCTTAATTTATTTTCAAAAGTAGTATCCTTAAAAATGATTTTTAATGTCTATGTTATTGTAGTCATACTAGTGCAAGAAGAATGACCTAAAGTATCATATTGAAAGCAGTAAATATCATCTCAAATGATGTACCCATTTTAGAAGTAGATGAATTAGAAGCAGTAGACCTTCCAGAAGGAGCACATATGAATGGACTAGATATGCCAAAGCCAAGTGAATATCTATATGCCAAACAGAAAAATGGAGAGCCATTAGGGGCAAGTGATATTTATAAAGAAACTTGGAAATGGCTAAAACAAAGAAACTGTGAACAACTGGTAAATCCTAGATTAATAGAATCATATGCCCAAGCATTCGCAAGATATATTCAGTGCGAAGAAGCGATGAGTAGTTATGGACTACTAGGAAAGCATCCAACAACAGGAGGAGTAATCGCATCACCATTTGTACAAATGTCTATGCAATTTCAAAAACAAGCAAATCTATTATGGTATGAAATATACAACATAGTAAAACAAAACTGCACAACTCCATTTGAAGAAAGCTCAAATGATATGATGGAGAATTTATTAAGATTAAGAAAGGAATTATAAGATGATAGAAAAAGTAAACCCAAGTCACCCAGATAAATTGGCGGATAGAGTCGCAGGTGCAATAGTAGACCTAGCTTATAAAAAAGAAGAAAATGCTAAAATAGCAGTAGAGGTATTATTAGGACATGGTAAGTGCTATGCGATTATTGAAACAACAACTGATTTAAAAGAAACAGAAATAAATCCAATAATACAAAGACTAGTAGGACAGGTAGAAAGTGAAATAATAGTAGTTGCTCAAGATAAACATCTAGAAAATAATCAACAAGGAAAAATTAGATGCGGAGACAATGGAATATTTAAAGGAGTACCATTAACTAAAGAACAAAAACAGATGTCAGAAATCGCAAGAACAATCTATGAATTATACCCAAGTGATGGGAAGTATATACTAGATAAAGATAAAATAATAATTTGTCAGAGTAAGGCAGATAAAGAATTATATAACTTATTCCCTAATGCAACAATTAACCCACTAGGAGAATGGGAAGGTGGTATAAACGTGGATAGTGGAGCAACTAATAGAAAATTAGGAAGTGATATGGCTGACTCAGTTACTGGAGGAGGGCTGCATGGTAAAGATTTATCAAAGGCAGATGTATCAGTAAACATATATGCCTTTCTAAAAGCCCAACAAGAAAAAGAAAATGTAGAAATAAGCTGTGCTATAGGAGATGAATATATTGACGGAATGCCGTATGAGAAAATAGTGAGACTTGCGAGAGAGTATATAAAGTCAGTTGGCGGATTTGAAAAATTTGCAGAGTGGGGGCTAGTATAATCAAAACTACAAAAGATATGCAGTTAATCTCCATAGATAAACTAATACCCTATGTAAACAATGCAAGAACACATTCGGGTCAGCAGATAAAAAAGTTAAGGTCATCACTTAGAGAATTTGGTTTTATAAATCCAGTAATAATTGATAGCCAGTATAATATCATCGCTGGACATGGCCGTGTTGAAGCAGCCAAAGAAGAAAATATTAAAGAAGTACCCTGCGTATTAGTAGACCACTTAACCGATGCCCAGAAGAAAGCCTATATTCTCGCAGATAACAGAATGGCACTAGATGCAGGTTGGGATGAAGATCTACTAAGGGTAGAGATTGAAGCCTTGACCGCAGAAGATTTTGATTTAGAATTAACAGGATTTGATGCGGTAGATTTATCAAAGATATTTGATGAAGGAAATGATACAAAAGATGATGACTTTGATGTTGAAGAAGAACTAGAAAAACCAAATATTACAAAACAAGGAGATATATGGAAACTAGGAAAGCACAGACTAATATGCGGTGATTCTACCCAAGAAGAAACATATACAAAATTACTAGGAGATACTAAAGTAAATCTAGTAGTAACAGATCCGCCATACAACGTAAACTATGAAGGATCTGCAGGAAAAATTAAAAACGATAATATGGAGCACAGTAAATTCTATGAATTCTTACTAAGTGCTTTTTTAAATGCAGAAAAAGTAATGGCAGACGATGCAAGTATCTATGTATTTCACGCAGATACAGAAGGATATAATTTCAGACGAGCATTTAATGAAGCAGGATTTTATCTATCAGGTACCTGTATTTGGAAGAAACAGTCCTTAGTATTAGGAAGAAGTCCATATCAGTGGCAACATGAACCAGTACTATTTGGTTGGAAGAAAAAAGGAAGGCACCAATGGTATACAGGAAGAAAAGAATCTACTATTTGGGAATTTGATAAACCAAAGAAAAATGGAGACCATCCAACAATGAAACCAATACCTTTAATAGCTTATCCAATAAAAAATTCAAGTATGGTAAATTCAGTAGTATTAGACATGTTTGGAGGAAGTGGCTCAACATTAATCGCTTGTGAGCAACTAGATAGAATTTGTTATACGGTAGAACTAGATGAGAAGTTTTGTGATGTAATTGTGAAAAGATATATAGAACAAGTAGGAAGTGATAAAGATGTACAGTTAATTAGAGAAGGAAAAGAAATAGAATATAAATCTCTTTAAAAAAATATGAAAAATATGCGAGAAAAGACTTGCTATTTATGGCGTTTAGAGTGATATATAGTATAACAAAAAAACAAGGGAGATAAATAAAATGAAAAACTTTCAAATCACAACAACGCTAGAAAATTTACAAGACAGATACAATCCACTAGATTCAAGTATAGTTTTTAAAAACTACGTAATTGTCACAAAAGAATACTGGAAAGAAAGAGGATGTTTTGTCGCAATTTACGAATTCCAAGATATAAGAAAGAGTACAAACATACTAGAAAAAGATTTAGTTTTAGTTGAAGAAAATGAAGAATTATTTGAAGATTCAGGGTCAGCGGTAGCTTGGGCCTTTACAAAAATTTAAGAGCTTATACTCTTTTTTTTATTACTTTAGAAAGGAGAATAAATTGACTAATAATTATACACCTACAAAATTTATGGATAAAAATTCAAGATACAATGAAAGTTTGGCAGATTATGCAGTAAGTTTTATAGAATGTTTATCACATACAAAAGGGACATGGGCTGGAAAACAGTTCAAATTATTAGAGTGGCAAGAACAAATAATTAGAGATCTATTTGGGACTGTAAAACCAGACGGGTATAGACAATTTAATACAGCTTATATAGAAATTCCTAAAAAGATGGGGAAAAGTGAACTAGCCGCCGCAGTAGCACTTCTACTATGTTGCGGAGATAATGAAGAAAGGGCAGAAGTATATGGATGTGCCGCAGATAGAAGGCAAGCAACTATTGTATTTGACGTAGCCGCAGACATGGTTAGAATGTGTCCAGCCTTAAATAAGAGAGTTAAAATATTAGCTTCACAAAAACGGATAGTTTATACGCCTACAAATTCATTCTATCAAGTACTATCTGCAGAAGCATATTCTAAACACGGATTTAATATTCATGGAGTAGTATTTGATGAACTTCACACACAGCCCAATAGAAAACTATTTGATGTAATGACAAAAGGATCAGGAGATGCTAGAGCACAGCCTTTATATTTCTTAATTACAACTGCAGGAAGTGACACCAATTCAATTTGTTATGAAACCCATCAAAAGGCAAAAGATATATTAGAAGGTAGAAAAGTAGATCCTACTTTTTATCCAGTAATATATGGAGTAGGAGAAGATGAGGACTGGACAGATCCTAAAGTCTGGTATAAGGCAAATCCATCACTAGGAGTAACTGTTGGAATAGACAAGGTACATGCTGCATGTGAATCTGCAAAACAAAATCCAGCAGAAGAAAATGCCTTCAGACAATTAAGGCTTAATCAATGGGTAAAACAAGCAGTAAGATGGATGCCAATGGAGAAATGGGATAAGTGTTCATTCAAAACAGATATTGAAGAACTCAAAGGAAGAGTATGTTATGGCGGACTAGACTTATCATCAACAACCGACCTGACATCCTTTGTTTTAGTATTCCCGCCACAAGATGAAGAAGATAAATATGTAGTCCTTCCATACTTTTGGTTACCAGAAGATACTTTAGAACTAAGGGTAAGAAGAGACCACGTTCCATATGATTTATGGGAAAGACAAGAATATCTAGAAACTACTGAAGGGAATGTTGTTCACTATGCACATATAGAAAAATTTATAGAAAAGCTAGGAGAAACATTTAATATAAGAGAGATAGCTTTCGATAGATGGGGTGCAGTACAAATGGTACAAAATTTAGAAGGAATGGGATTTACGGTAGTGCCATTCGGACAAGGATTTAAAGATATGTCGCCAGCAACAAAAGAACTTATGAAACTTACTCTTGAAGAAAAGATAGCTCACGGAGGACATCCTGTACTTAGATGGAATATGGATAACATATTTATAAGACGAGATCCTGCAGGAAATATTAAGGCAGATAAAGAGAAATCAACGGAGAAAATAGACGGAGCTATTGCGACAATTATGGCACTAGATAGGGCAATAAGATGCGGTAAGCAAAATACGGAAAGTGTATATGATAATCGAGGGGTAATGTTCCTATAAGATGGGTATTTGACTTTTATGTTACCTTTTTGTAGGATAGGAAGCATAAAAGTCAAAAAATGAAAATATAGTAATTAACGATGAGATAATTGACTTTAAGTGTAATGTTTGATAAAATATAGTTAATAAATTAGGTGATTCACTACCTATATCCCGAATGTGAGCGTTAAATTAGGTGATTCACTACCTATGTCCCGAATGTGAGCGTTAAATTAGGTGATTCACTACCTATATCCCAAATGTGAGTGTTAAATGAAAACCAGGTTACGCCTGGTTTTTTCTAATAAGTAGGAGAAGTATGGAATTTTTAAATAATGAAATTAGATTTTATGAAATAGATCATGATTATATGAGATATTTATATGGTGTAGATTCTAAAGTATATTTTCACGAAACATATAAAAAACATGTTAAACCATACGTAGGTATCATTGCCACTATAGATAATGTTAAATATTTTATCCCCCTTACTTCAGCGAAACCAAAGCACAGAAAACATAGATTGACTACTAAAGACTACATTTTAATCTATGATATAGTAAATAAAAATATTACAAAATCTAAAGCTATATATAAAGAGAAAAAAGATGATGAGGAAGAGAAATATCATATTTTAAGCATTTTAGATATGAGAAAAATGGTGCCTGTGCCCAATGGTCTCTTTAAGAAAATAGATTTTAACTCACTTCCATTGAATTATCAGTTTTTATTTTATAAAGAACACGAATTCTGTAAATCTAAACAAGATAAAATAATAGAGAATTCTACAAATTTATATAATAAAACAAAAGAAAAAGGAAAAGCATTGAGTAAATTTCATTGTGATTATATTAAATTAGAAAAAGCAATGTTACAATATAATCTTTAATAAGAATATCTACATAAGTAGGTGTTTTTATTTTGCCTAAAAACAGAAAGGAGAAGAATGAATATACTAGATAGAATATTTAAAAAAGAGAAATCTAAAGTGACAAATAGAACTAATGGTTCTCAGTATAGTTTCTTTATGGGAAATTCAAGCTCAAATAAAAGGGTAACTGAAAGAACTGCTATGCAGATGACCGCAGTTTATTCTTGTGTAAGAATTCTGTCAGAAGCAATTGCTAGTTTACCTCTGCATGTATATGAATATACAGAATCGGGTTCAAAAAAATCTATAAAACATCCACTTTATAAATTACTTCATGATGAGCCAAATGTAGAGATGACATCTTTCATATTTAGAGAGACCCTAATGACTCATTTACTACTTTGGGGTAATGCATATGCACAAATAATAAGAAACGGAAAAGGGGAAATAATGGCACTTTATCCACTTATGCCAGATAGGATGAAGGTAGATAGGGATAAAACAGGAAATCTGTACTATGAATATCTAGTTTCAGATGGAGATATGAATGGAAATAAATCAGGAAAAGTAATATTAAATTCAAGTGATGTACTTCATATACACCAGGGTTAGGATTTGATGGATTAGTTGGTTATTCTCCAATCGCAATGGCTAAAAACGCAATAGGTATGGCGATAGCTACAGAAGAATACGGGGCAAAGTTCTTCGCTAACGGGGCAACTCCTAGCGGTATTTTAGAACACCCTGGAGTAGTAAAAGACCCAGACAAGATGAGAGAATCCTGGACAAGAGGATTTTCAGGAAATAACTCACACAAGGTGGCAATACTAGAAGAAGGAATGAAATATACACCAATATCAATCGCACCTAATGAAGCTCAATTTTTAGAAACAAGAAAATTTCAAATTAATGAGATAGCTCGAATTTTCAGAGTACCACCACATATGGTAGGAGAGCTTGAAAAATCGAGCTTTTCTAATATTGAACAACAATCATTAGAATTTGTGAAATACACACTAGATCCATGGGTAGTTAGATTTGAACAAGCCCTTGTAAGAAAACTACTAAGTGAGAAAGAAAAAGACAAGTACTTTATAAAATTCAATCTTGATGGGCTACTTAGAGGAGATTATCAATCAAGAATGAATGGATATGCAACCGCAAGACAGAACGGTTGGATGAGTGCTAATGACATAAGGAAACTAGAAAATCTAGATTTAATATCTGAAGAAGAGGGAGGAGATTTATACCTAGTTAACGGGAACATGTTACCACTTAAAAAAGCTGGATATTTTAATAGAGAGGAGAATGTAGAGAGTGAAAATAAAGAAATTTTGGAACTGGCAAACAGGACAAGATAAAGAAAGAACACTATTTCTAAACGGAACAATCGCAGAAGAATCATGGTATGACGATGATGTAACACCTGCTTTGTTTAGGTCAGAATTAGAAGTAGATGAGCAAGATATAGTTGTGTGGATAAATTCTCCAGGAGGAGATTGTATAGCTGCAGCACAAATATATAACATGCTTAAAAACTATAAAGGTAAAGTAACCATAAAAATAGATGGAATTGCAGCGAGTGCTGCAAGTGTAATAGCCATGGCAGGAGATGAAGTAGTAATGTCTCCAGTTTCTATGCTTATGATACATAACCCAATGACCGCAGTATTTGGAGATAAACATGAAATGGGTAAAGCCATAAAAATGCTTGATGAAGTAAAAGAATCAATAATCAATGCCTATGTTAGAAAAACAAAACTACCACGAGATAAATTATCAAATCTTATGGATAAAGAGACATGGATGAATTCAAACTATGCTTTAGAACTAGGGTTTATTGATGGAATTACAGAAGAAAGGCAAAGCATAATCCCAAACGAAGCTATGGTATCAATGCATTATGATAAGGCCATAGCCATAAATTCACTAATAAGAAAAATACAAAACAAAACAAAAAATATAGAGAAAGAAGAAAAGAAAACAAAGGCAGGCGACTTACTAGAGCGTCTGTCTTTATTAAATACTTGGAGGTAATAAAGTGAGTAAAATTTTAGAAATGATAGATAAAAGAAATCAAGCATGGGAAGGAGCTAAAGGTTTTGTAGAAGCGAGACAAGACAAAGATGGACTACTAAGCGAAGAAGATCGCAAAACTTATGACTTAATGGAGGCTAAAGTACATAACTATACAAGAGAAATAGAAAGACTACAAAAAGAAGAAGCAATAGAGAATGAATTAAAACAGCCCGTAAATAAGGCGATTACAAACAAACCAAATGAAACAAAAGAAGAAGTAGAGAAGAAATCATTTAGGGCAAGTAAAGAATATAAAAATGCAATGTTTAGGGCAATGCGTACAAACTTTAAACGAGTTGATAATATCCTTCAAGAAGGAGTGGATACGGATGGTGGATATTTAGTTCCTGAAGAAGTTGATTCAAGATTAATAGAAATTCTACAAGAAGAAAATATAGTGCGAGCCTTGGCACATAAAGTCACTACAAGTGGAAGTCATAAAATAAATATAGCCGCAACAAATCCAGCAGCATCTTGGATAGAAGAAGGTGGGGCATTATCATTTGGAGATGCAACATTTAAACAAGTACTATTAGATGCCCATAAACTGCATGTGGCAATTAAAATAACAGAAGAATTACTATTTGATTCAGCTTTTGACCTAGAAGAATTTATAACTATTCAGTTCGGTAAAGCTCTTGCAAATGCAGAAGAAGATGCCTTCTTAAATGGAGATGGTACAAATAAACCAGTTGGTATTTTTAATGAAACAGGCGGAGGAAAACATCTGACTGAAGTAGCTACACTAAAATCAGATGACATCATAACACTGATACATGAATTAAAAAGACCATACAGAAAAAATGCAGTATTCATTATGAACGACAAAACTATCGCCGCAGTTAGAAAATTAAAAGATAATAACGGAGCCTACCTATGGCAACCATCATATCAACAAGGAGAGCCAGATAGACTTTTAGGTTATCCAGTACATACATCAGCCTTTGTACCAGAAAATAAAATAGCCTTCGGAGATATTTCTTACTACAACATTGGAGATAGAGGAACTAGATCCTTCCAAGAACTACGAGAACTATTCGCAGGAAATGGAATGATTGCATATGTCGCAAAAGAAAGGGTAGATGGTAAGTTAATCTTACAAGAAGCAGTTCAGGTACTACCAGTAAAAAAGCTAGTGTAGAAAACGTAGGAGAGGGTGATGATAGTTAATTTAGAAGAAACAAAAGAATACCTAAGAGTAGATTTTGAAGATGATGACAATCTAATTCTTTCCTTAATAAAACAAGCAGAAATCCTATGTCAAGATATCTTAAGATTAGAAACAAAAGAAGCCTTACATGACTATGAGGAAAAACTAAAAGTTCCTATTCTTTTTACAACTGCCTATCTATATGAAAATAGAGAATCTGCAGACTATAAAGAATTAAATCTTAACCTAAGAAATCTACTCTACGCAGTAAGGGAGAGTAAATTCTAATGGAAATAAATAAACTAAATCAAAAAATCAAAATAGAAAAACAAGAAGAAAGTAAGGATGAACTAGGAATATTTAAAGCGTCTTGGGAGCCTTACTTTATTACCCATGCTTATATCACTTTTGAAGGAATTGGAGAGATAAACTTTAAAAGCGGAGAAGTAGACCATTCATCAGTATCATTTACGATTAGATATCAAAGAAAAACAAAAGAACTAAATACATCAGACTTTAGAGTCCTATTTAATAGAGAAATTTATAACATCTTATCAATAGACAGAATGAACTACAAAAATAAATATATAAAATTAAGAGCTAGGAAAGTAAAAAGATGAATAAAGTGCAGGTAGACCAGCTCGCAAATGAAATACTAAAAACACTCACAGACTTCCATGATATGACAAATAAAGAATTAAAAAGTATCGCAGAAGAAACAAGTGAAGAAGTAAAAAATGAAATTTCTAATACATCTCCAGTAGGGGCAACCAAAAAATATTCAAGAAGCTGGAGAATAAAAAAGTTAAGAGAAAATGCCAACTCAATTCTTTTTGTAGTTCATTCAATAAGATATCAATTAACCCGCCTTTTAGAATTCGGTCACGCCAAAAGAAATGGAGGTAGGACAAGAGCTATTCCTCATATTGCACCTGCAGAACAGAAAGGGATAGAAAGTTTTGAGAAAAAGTTAAAAGCGAGAATAGAAAATGGATAGACTAATTAAGATATTAAAAAAAATAAATATTGACTATGCTTATCATCATTTCCCAGAAGGATCAAATATACCACCGCCCTTTATGGTATATAACTTGCCAGAAGATAGGAACTTCTCGGCAGATGGATATGCATATCATAAGGGACTCTATATACATCTAGAGGTATATACAGAATGTAAGGACATAAAATTAGAAAAACAAATAGAAGAAATACTAGACAAAGAAAGAATATTTTATAGAAAGACAGAACTTTGGATTGAGTCAGAAAAACTCTATGAAATAATATATGAATTTACATTATAGGAGGTAGAAATGGGAAATAAAGTAAAATTCAATATATGTAATGTACACTATGCCTTATTTGACAAAAGTAAAGAAACAATTTCTTATAAAAAGCCAGTTCCAATGCCTGGGGCGGTATCTATATCACTAGAACCAAACGGAGAGCCTGAAAGTTTCTACGCAGATGGAATAGAGTATTACACAATATCAAACAATATGGGATATGACGGTGACTTGGAATTAGCCCTTATCCCTGAATCATTTAGGATAGACGTCTTGATGGAAAGTGCAGATAAAAATAAAGTATTAGTTGAGAATTCAAATTCAGAAACCGCAAACTTCGCTCTTATTTTTGAGTTTGATGGAGATGTAAACAAGATAAGACATGTACTATATAATTGTTCAGCAGCAAGGGCAAAAATGGAAGGTAAGACAAACGAAGAAAAAAGAGAAGTGCAACCAGAAACTATCTCAATACATTCAAGACCACTTGCCAATGGATTTGTAAAATCAAGAACATCAGACCAAACAGATGCAGAAGTATATAAGAACTGGTACAAACAAATTTATATGCCTACATATGAAGAAAGTGAAAGCACAGGACTAGGACTAGCATAAGGAGTAGATAATGGAAAAAATAATTAATATAGATGGAAAACAAGTAAAATTTAAAGCATCAGCCGCAATACCAAGAATTTATAGAATAAAATTTGGAAGAGATATCTTTAAAGATTTAAGCTCTTTAGAAAAAGAACTAAAGAAAAACTCAAAAGAATCAAGTATTGACTTTATGTCACTAGAACCCTTTGAGAATATAGCCTATATTATGGCTAAACATGCAGATAGGAAGATAGAAGAATCGGTTGAAGAATGGCTTGATAACTTTGACACATTCTCTATATATAAAATTTTACCTGAAATAATAGAACTTTGGGCTATTAATACAAAAACACAGGTAAAGCCTAGAAAAAAGTTCAAAGCATAGATAGAGAATTCACAACAGCTCTATTCTTATTAAGGGTAGTAGAACTTGGAGTAAATGTCAGAGATTTAGATTTACTCACAATAGGACTTATAAATGATATGTTTGTGGAGAAAAACAATGATGACTTCAGCTACAACAAACTAGCTAGTCAAGAAGATTTTGATAAATTTTAAAATATCTCCACAAAATATTACGTTATTATGCTTTAATTATGTAATTAAATGTGGTATAATTTTATAAAAATAAGGGAGGTAAAGATTATGCCACAAATAGTACCTATAAAAGAATTAAGAAATACAAACGAAATTTCAGAGATGTGCCATGCATCGGGAGAACCGATATTTGTCACTAAAAATGGTTATGGAGACCTAGTAGTTATGAGCATGGAAACTTATGAGAATATGTTAGTATCAGAAAGAATTGATTCAGCAATTGAAGAAGCAGAGAGAGAAATCTCAAATGGAGGAGTACTTCATGATGCAAAAGACGCTCTAAAAAAATTAAGAGGTAAGCATTTTGGAGACTTATAATGTAGTAATTTCAGAACGTGCTTTTAATGATTTAGATAAGATTTATACCTATCTGGCAAGTAAGGTAATGGCAGTAAATGCCGCAATAAACACAGTAGACAAAATTCAAACTGCAATCTTAAGCCTTGAAAAATTACCTAAAAGAGGATCTGAAAGAAAGATAGGAAGATATAAATCCAAAGGCTACTTACAACTTTTTGTAGGAACGTACATAATAGTATATAGGGTAGAAGAACATAAAAAACAAGTTGTGATTATCACAATTCAGAATATGAGACAATCATTTTAGACATCCGTAAGGGTGTCTTTTATTATGGGTAAAAGGAGGTGGGATATGGCTAATAGGCTTAAAGGAATCACAATAGAAATCGGCGGTGATACTACTAAACTATCTGAATCATTTAAGAAAGTAAATAAGGATATAAGAGATACGCAGAGCCAGTTAAGAGATGTAAATAAACTATTAAAACTAGATCCTGTAAATAGTGACCTAGTAATACAAAAACAAAATCTCTTAAAGGACGCTGTAGAAAAAACAAAATTAAAACTAGATTCATTAAAACAAGCGAGTATAGAGGCAAATAGTGCATTAGAAAAAGGTACACTCTCAAAAGAACATTATGATGCCATTCAAAGAGAGATAGTAGAAACAGAGAACTCTTTAAAAAATCTAAAACAAGAATTAAATAACACTAATAATAAATGGCAAGAAACAGGACAAAAAGTACAAGGTCTTGGGGAGAAGATGACAGGGATCGGAAATACTCTAACCACAAATGTCACGACTCCAATTCTTGCCGTAGCTACTGCATCTACAATGGCCTTTAATGAAGTAGACAAGGGATTAGATACAGTGATTTCTAAAACTGGTGCTACTGGAGAATCTGCAGATAAGTTAGAAGAATCCTTTAGAAAAGTAGCTGGAAACTTACCTGCGACCTTTGATGAAGTCGGGGCGGCTATAGGAGAAGTAAATACCCAGTTTGGAGTATTGGGAGAAGACTTAGAAGTAGCCACGGAGAAAATAATCAAGTTCTCACAAATAAATAATACCGATGTGACAAACTCTACAATAATGGCAAAACAGGCCATAGAGAAATATAATCTTAGTGTTAATGATTTAGGTATGGTTTTAGATTCAGTAACAAAAACAGCCCAAAACACAGGAGTATCCACAGATAGATTATTTACCCTTATCACAAATGGTAGTCCTCAGATAAAAGAACTAGGACTTAACTTTGCCCAAGGTGCAGAACTGTTAGGACGCCTTGAACAAAAAGGATATGACGGAAGTAAGGCCTTAACATATCTAGCCAAGGCCCAAATAAACTGGGCAAAAGATAATATGTCACTAACTGACGGATTAAAAAATCTAGAAGATAGAATAAATTCGGCAGCTACATCAGAAGAAAAACTTACAATAGCCGCAGAAGTATTTGGGACAAAGGGTGCTTCATTTATGCTTAAAGCATTAGAAAGCGGAGCGTTAAGTGCTGATGGTTTTAAAAACGCAATGGAAGAAGCAGGAGGTGCTTTAGAAAATACTTGGCAAGGAATGCTTGACTCGATTGATTTAACTAATCAGGCAATGAATAATCTAAAATTAACAGGGGCAGATTTAGGGGCTGCACTTCAAACTGTACTCCTTCCAACCTTACAGGTAATACTAGGAGCCCTAAAAGGATTCGCAGATTGGTTTGGATCATTAAGTCCAGGGGTACAAGAATTTATTGTACAAATAGCACTACTTGTCGCAGTATTAGGACCAGTAATTTCCTTTATAGGAGGAATAACAAGTGGTATAGGCTCCATAATTACTGCTTGGCCACAAATCACTGCCGCATTTACGGCCGTCTCAACATTTCTTACAGGAACATTAGTTCCCGCCATAAGTGGATTTGTCGCCGCAATCGGATGGATACCACTAGCTATCGCAGGAGTAATAGCCGCACTTGTTTTACTATGGAATAAATCAGAATGGTTTAGGACTACGATTATAGGAATATGGGAATCTATAAAAACAGCCTTCCAAATAAGTATAGATTTTATTGTGAATCTACTTACCACATCTTGGGACTTTATCTCAGAGAAAACTAATATAGTATTTACTTTTATATCCACATTATTTAAAACAATATGGACAAATATAAAAACTACAATTGAATTTGTACTTGTCGCTATTAGTACTTACATCTTCACAAAATTTGAAGAAATAAGGAATACAATTTCTACAATATTAAATCTAATCTCAAGTGTATTTAATACTGTCTGGAACTTTATTAAAAATATGATAGTCTCAATCACAAGTCAGATATTAAATAATATTGTTTCAGGCTGGACAAATATAAAAAATAGGGTAGTAAATCTAATAAACAATATTAAAGATTCAGGAATAAATATCTTTAATAACTTTAGAAATGGAGTATCTTCAATAATAAATTCAATCGCAAATGTCATCTCATCAGGATTTAATTCAGCGGTAAATTACATCAGAAACTTAATCTCCCAAGCCTATACTTGGGGATATGATTTAATTTCAGGAATAGTAAATGGAATATACTCTACAATAGGAAAAGTCAGAGATGCAGTTTCATCTGTCGCAAAAACAATATGGTCTTACCTACACTTTTCAGTTCCAGAAGTAGGACCACTTACAGAATATGAAACATGGATGCCTGACTTTATGGATGGACTAGCCAAAGGAATTAATAAAAACAAAGGTAAGGTAATAGATTCAATTAGAGACCTAGCTTCAAGTATGACACTAGATTATAAAGTAGCAAGTTTTGATTTTGATAAAACAAACAAGATAGGATTAAGACCCGAGATAGAAGGAAGCAAGAATACAAATCAAAATATAGTAATACCAGTATATCTAGGAAATAAAATGTTAGATGAGGTGATAGTAGAGGCAAATGCAAGAATGAATTTAAGAAGAGGAGGTAGGTAATGGATAAGTATTTAAAATTTAATTCACAAGAATTGCCTAGGCCTACTTCTTATGAAATTCAGTATGAGAAAATAATAGTAAGTAAAGAAACAGAAGCAGGTACAGAACATAGAGACATCATTAGAGAGTCAAAAATCTTTATTGATGTTTCTTTTTTAACTACTAAAGTCTGGGGTAAAAAATTCTCTAACTACAACGGAGAAGAAAAGATAAATGTAGAATATTTTGACCCTAGAGAATTAGAACTTACATCAAGTTTTATGTATATAGATGGATTCAAAATAAAACTATTTAGACACTCGGTTTCAGGATCACTTTGGGAAGTAAACTTCACACTAGTAGAAATATAGGAAGATAGATATGTTTAATACAAGTTCAGAATATAAAAAACAAATTCTAGAAGATACAAGGCTTATAAAATATAGGGGAGAAATCTACACCAAAGATGGCAAGAGATATGACTTTACTGAAAGAGATATTATAAAAGGGTCAGGCTATATAAGAAATGATTCATCAGAAAAAAATTCCCTGGAAATAGCTAGTGTTTATGCAGGAGAATTAGGACTAAGCCTACTTACTAATATAGATAGATATAGCCTAAAAGATGCCCAGGTAAAACTATACTCATCCTTAAAACTAAAAAGTGGTAGATTTGAAGAAATACCTCTAGGAATATTTAATATATTTGAAGCAAATAGAAGTAAACAAATACTAGAAATAACTGCTTACGATAATATGATAAAACTAGAAAAGGAATCTAATGACCTACAGTTAACAGGTAGCCCTTATGATCTGGCAAAGTTTATATCGGAAAAGTGCGACCTAGAATTAGCCCAAACTCAAGAATGGTTTGATCTTAGTCTAAACAATAAAGAAACAATATCAATCTATCCAGACAATGATATAGAAACATATAGGGACATAGTTTCCTATTTAGCCCAAATACTAGGATCCTTTGCGACAATTGATAGATACGGAAGACTAGAATTTAGAAAGTATAACACGGAGCTAGTAAGAAACTACGGAATAAAAAATAGATTTACAAGTACCTTCTCTGATTTTGAGACAAGATTTACCGCTGTTAACTCAAGTAACATAAAAACACAAATCGCAGAGTATTATGCATTAGAACTAGATGATGGACTTACTATGAATCTAGGAGTAAATCCACTCCTACAATTTGGATTAAAAGAAACAAGAGAAAGACTATTAAGAAATATCTTAAATGATATAGCCGTAATAAAGTACGTTCCATTTGAGGCAAGAGTTCCAGTAGACCCAAGTTTAGATCTTGGAGATGTTATTGTCTTTAGCGGGAAAAACGCAGATGAGAATAAACTATCCTGTATTACTAGTTTTAATCTAAAGATAAACGGAGATATGGAAATCTCAGGGGCTGGTGCTAACCAAGTATTAAACAAAGCAAAATCCAAGAACGATAAAAATATCACAGGGTTACTAAATAAAGTAGAACTAGGAAAAGCAGTCACCAAGAAATTTATAAACACAAGTGACTACATTATAAAAGAAAAAAGACAACTAGTATCAAGTATAGAATTTGCCTCAAAAGAAGAAACAGATGTAGCCTTTAATTCATCGATAATACTAGAAGTAATAAACAATCAAAAAGAAGTAGTAAAGAAGTTTATACAAAAGGCAAAAACAGAAACAGAAGAAAACAAAGAGGTAGAACTTACCTTTTTAGAAGAAGAGAAATCAACTATTAAGGTAAGTTATTTTCTTAATGACATAGAAATAAAAGACTACTATCCTTTAGAATCTTACTCATCTGGATTTCATACTCTAGTCTTATATTATCCAATACAAAACATAAAAGAGAAAAGCTTAAATACCTTTAAAACATTTATAGAGATTGATAAGGGAAGAGTAGAAATAAAGAAGGGAAAGCTACTATCTACAATAAGCGGTCAGTCACTATCAGCTACAAATGAATGGGACGGAAGAATAGAATTAAATGATTCTATTAGAAGAATAAAACTAAAACACAAAGGCATAATATCAAACTACACAGAAGAGATTAGTTTTCAAGAAAAAAGAGACGGTGAGAACCATTATGAAGATAGTATGGAAAGAATAAGACTTGGAGGAATAAAACTAAAAAATTAGATAGGAGAAAAGTGTGAAAGGACAAGCAAGAATAATACTAAGAAATATAAAGACAGGAGCAGAGGAAGAATACCTAGAAGACAATTTAGTTACAAAAGCAGTAGAAGATTTATTCTCAACAAATATTAGCGGAATGCTTTATAAGGCTAGGGTAGATTTCTTTAATTCAAATTTTCCCTTGGCCACAAAAGCAATTGGAGGGATTTTAGCGTTTGAAGATAAACTAGAAGAAAACGTAGAAAAGTACTATGCACCTTCTAGTAATAACATAGTTGCCTTTGCCTCAAACGATTCTAGTGACAGTGTAAGTACAAAAAGAGGAAGTTTTAATCAAGTGGAATCAGGGAAGATTGATAATGGGTATAAATTTGTTTGGGACTTTACAAGTTCTCAAGGTAACGGAAGTATATCATCACTAGCCTTAACTCATTATTTAGGCGGTAAGTCTTATATGGGAGATGAATATAAGAATGATTACTATCTAGTAGCATCAACACCTGTAAAAGATACTAAAACTTCGGCAGAGAGATTATTAGCCGTAAGTACTGTTGAGATAGACTTTGAGAAGGGAGAATTTACAAGTATAGTTCTAAAAGATACAGGAGAGATATTAATAAGAAAATTCAAAAAAGACCTTATAAATATAGGGCTTACTGATGAATTACTAGAGAAAATAGAAATCACTGATAAGCAAACATTAATGCCCGAAAAGTTTAAACAGAATAACTATAATAATTTCTTCTATTCAAATAAGACCCACTACATAGGACTTGCGACAAAAAGTGAGTATACTAACACATCTATTACAATAATAAAAATTAAAAAAGATGATCTGTCTTTCAAAGAAGAAGTATGGGACTTTACAGATATAAAATTTAGAGGTCCAGGAGTAACATCAAAAGAAAATAGCGGAAGTTATGTAGCTTATCAGTATTCAGCATATAGAGATAATTATATCTACTTACTTGAAGCCCAGAAAAAAGGACTTTATAAAATAAATTTAGATAATAAGGCTGATGTAAAATATATAGAATACCAAATAGAAACAGACTATATCCATACAATAAATGACTGGATAATAGGAGATAACTTTATCTTAAATACCAAAGATGAGGTTATACCAAAAAGAAAAATACAATCAATAGAAAATCGCTCTAGGATATTTACTTACGGTCCATATCTTTATTACTTTTACGCAGATAACAGGTCATCTATAAATAAAAGAATAGCAGTTCTAACACCTTATCTGGCAACAATAAATAATTTAGCTAGTCCTATTATAAAAACAGCAGACAAAACAATGAAAATAATATACACACTAAGGGAGGAAACATGAAATCACTAGTAATATTTCATCAATTAAATTTTTCATTTTTAGGAGCCTTAACCGCCAATATCATTGGAGCTTATGATGGTTTTCTAAAAACTTTAATTATATTCATAATAATAGATTATCTAACTGGACTAATGGCTGCAGTAGTAGAGAGAAAAATGACATCAGCCATAGGTTTCAAGGGAATATTTAAAAAGGTGGTCTTACTTTCACTAGTTGCGGTAGGATACTTATTAGATACACACGTCTTAAAACAAGATGGTCTTATTAGGGGAGTAGTAATATTCTTCTACTTAAGTAATGAAGGAATAAGTATTCTAGAAAACGCAGGAAGAATAGGACTACCAATACCAGGAAAATTAAAAACAATTTTAGCACAATTAAACACAGAGAAAAAGGAGAAATAATATGGTAAAGAAAATAAACGTAAGTTTAATGAATGTAGGAAAATTAACAAGTATCGATTTTGTGGTAATTCACAATGATTATGGATCAATGACGCCCGAGCAATATGTGAACTGGTTAAGAGGGAGAAATAAAAATCTAGGAATAGCCCATTACTATATCACAAAAGACTGTATCGCAAGAGTAATAGATACATATAATATTGGATATCATACAGGAGAATGGAATTCAAACTGTAGATCGATAGGGTATGAAGTATGTCAGTCACGTTCAGCATCAGATGTAGACTTTATAGCGAATGAAGATATGACACTTATGCAGGCAACAGAAGACTTGATATTTTATGGTCTGCCTATAAACCATCAAACAGTAAGATTACATCATGAATTTGTATCAACGTCTTGTCCGCACCGTTCATTAGAACTGCACGGTAACACAACACAAAGTGTTAAAAATTATTTTATTTCAAGAATGAAGTATTTCGCAACACTAGGAAAAACAGTTGATGAGATGTTAGGGAATAAAAAGACACTAAAACAACCTCAAACAACATCAAATAATAAAACATTAGATCAACTGGCAGATGAAGTGATTCGAGGAATATGGGGTAATGGGAAAGAAAGAATTCAAAGATTAAGTAATGCAGGATATAATCCAGTAGATGTCCAAAGAAGAGTGGATGAGAAGAAAGGGAAAATCAAGCCAAGTCTTAAACCACTAGATGAAGTTGCAAGAGAAGTTATAAATGGTAAATGGGGGAATGGACAAGACAGGATTAACAGGTTAACCAGAGCAGGATACAATCATAATGATGTCCAAGCAAAAGTAAATGAAATATTAGGATAAAATTAAAGCCTACTTTAGAGATTAAACTCTAAGGTAGGTTTTGTTATTTGAAAAGTTTTGTGAAATCGTTATCAGGCAGTATATCTTTTAATAACAATTTTGTTTGCTTATAGCTATGTTCTGATGAATCGATAAAAGTTAAAGTATCGAGTAAAACTTTTAATTCTGAAAGAGGTGTCATACCTTTTTTATAACTCACGAGAATTTCTAAACTTCTAGTTTTTAATTTATGATAATAGTCGCGATTATTTATTTTTTTATTTAAAAGTGAATTCAAAAAGTACTCTGCATTTTCAATATCATTAAATTTTAAACATTGTAGGATAGTATTATTCAATAACATATATATTATAGAAAAAGTGTAATTAATATTGTCATAATACTTATTACATGTTTTTAAAGCAATATTTGATAAATTAATCATAATTTTATGGTCATATAGGTGAAGAGATTGACAATAAAGATACAAATCACGATATGTCCAAGAATTCAAGGTCATAAGATAAGAGTGGATGTATTTTATATCTTTTTTTTTACTGTTGAAGTTTCTAGTTTACTTATAAGAATTTGTAATAAAATTTTATCTATTTTTCTATTATTATAATATGATTTATTTTTATTGTTTTCTAAAATACTTTTTATTGAACTAATTTCTTTATTAGTGTAAAGGTTGTGTAATTTATT
>NZ_JACBYB010000015.1 GCF_013415365.1 Gemella sp. GL1 | reverse complement strand
ACTTACCGTTACCTGTACATCTTCAGCTTTCGAAGTCGATTCTTGATTTTCCATAACTTTAGCAGTATTTGTCGTAGCTGGTTCTGATGCACCAACATAGTTCAAACTTGCTCCAGAAAATAAAGCTGTTAATGTTAATATAGTTATAAATTGTTTATTGTTTTTTTTCATCAATATAAATTTATCCTTTCTTAAAAATTAAATATTATACATACTTTACTTAAAATATAACATAATAATTTTAAGAAGTCAAGTACTTATAATTTATTTTTTTTAATTATCTATCTTAACCATACTTTTAAATTCCTTCTAAAATAATATTCTTACTTACAATTTTAGAATAAATTCTTAAATAAATTTTTACATTAATTTACAAATTAATTTTTTATTATTTCTACCATCATAGAAACTTATGCATATAAAATTTATATACTCTAATATTTTTATAAACATAGTCAAATATTTTACATTTCCATCGTATTACTTTCAAAGTATCTATACGAATTAAAAAATAGGTCAGTTATTTTAATAATAACTGACCATTATAACCATATAATAATTCTAGAAAAAGATAATTTACTTACATACATGGTCTCCTAAACTCTAGTAACCAACTATTTTAGTTTACATAATCGTAATGAATAACTACTTAATTACTCTGTAGTACTTTATCTATCCGAATTTTATAAGAATATTAAACTTAATAAAGCTAAAATTGCTAAACCGCCTTGCTTTAAAATTATCATTTTATCACTTGTTAAACCACCATAGATGGCAACTAAAATTACATATCCTAATAGTAAGCCTAGCCAAGTTACACTTGGATATATAAATAAAGCCACTAAAATAAGTAATCCTATTAAAAGATTATATACCCCTTGATTCTTGAATAAGGTATTTATAGATGGTTTACTTAATTCCTCTTTAGACATTTTAAATACTCTTGCTGTCGAATCGGAATTTGTTGCTAATGTTTCTAAATAAAAAATATATACAAACTCTAAAGCTACTAAAGTTGATAAAATACTTGTTATTATCGACATAAATTTTCTCCTTTATTTTTTATAATTCTATCATAAATTATCTATCGGTGATAATCTAATGGGTAATTTTTATGTGTACTGCAATTTTAATCTATAAACCGTAGCATCTTATAGAAAAAGCTACTATGATAGCTAAAAGTATGTTAAAAACATATACTTCTTAATCCTTACAAAATTAATAACTAATCTTATTTACTAATTAAGCAGGCGGATTTATGAATTATAGAGAAAATATTCCTAAGAATACTATTTCTCAATATTATTCATCGCATCTAAGCTAAATAACTGCTATTCGGTCGCGTACGATCATTTATTTTAATTTAATTTTATTTTTTTGTCAAGAGAAATAATATATGTTAGTATTGTAATTAGTAAATTTTGAAAGGATAAATAAATGGAAAATCTCGACTTATCTCAACATATCTGTTACTCTTTTTACCAAGTAAATCGTCTTTTCAATCAGTTTTACACTAAGAATTTACAGGAGTTTGATTTAACCTACACCCAGTATCTTAGTTTAGTAATACTATGGAAAACTTCTCCCATTACTCTTATTAATTTAGGTAAAGAGTTAGAACTATCTAGTAATACCCTAACACCTTTACTTAAAAGATTAGAAAATAAAGGATATATCCATAGATATAAATCAAAAAATGATAAAAGACAGCTTTATATAAAGCTTACTCAACAAGGAAAAGAGTTAGAAAACATCTTAAGAAGTAAATTATTTGCTTGCTTTAAAGAAATCGAAAATCTTAACCCAGAAAGTACTAAGAGTTTTGTAAAATCAAATAAGGAACTTGCGATTACTATAAAAAAATATCTAGATAATACTGAGGTCTGACTTTATCAGACCTTTTTTATTTTCTAAAAATTATCTCTTAATTTTCTTAATCTAATAAATTCTTCTATATTGTTTGCCATAAGTAAGGGATTAATTTTTTTCTCTATACCTATTGTAGATGGTAGACTCGCAAATCCTTTGTCTATATTACTTTTCATTTTTTCAAAATATTTTTTTACAAAATCGTCTGAAATTTGTGTCATAGAAAATTTTAAATTAGTCAAAGTATATTCATGGCCACTATAAACTTTAACATCTTCATTTAAATTCCTGAAAAACTCCATAGATTTATATCCGGCTACATAATTTTCCGTAAATATTCTTCCACAACCTGCAGAAAATAAAGCATCTCCACATAATAAATGTTTTCCATCTACTAGGTATGTGATATGCCCTTCTGAATGTCCTGCTGTTAAAAACACTTTTATCTCTGATCCATATAAATCAAACTTATCTCCATCTTGAAGTATATTTTCAGCTAAATGTTTAACTTCCTTCGGCCCATAAATTTTTACATTTGGATAGTTGTCTACTATCTCTCCTATTCCATCAACATGATCGTAATGAACATGAGTAATTAAGATAGCCCCAGCCTCTAAATTATTTTCTTCTAAATAGTCTAAAACACATTTTGCCTCACCTGGATCAACAATAACCGCCTTTTTTCCTACTTTCCAAATGTAAATATAATTATCTGTTAGTGCGGGTAACAATCTAATTTTCATTTTTCTTCTCCCATTAAATTTAATATACTATAAATTTTCTATACAAAATTATTTATATAAAAATAGTCCTATCATACACATTAATATGATATGATCGGACTATTATCAACTTCTATTATCTCAATTTTAAGATAGATAAATCGATAAAATACTAATATAACTTAGTTCTTATTTACCACACTTTAATCTATATGAACATCAGCTCTATGTTCTTCTGTTGTTTCTTCTAGTAAGTGAATATGCACAACATGATCTTTTTCTGTTGCAAACTTTTCTGTTTTTGGTGCCTCTGTTGTTACAGGAGATTTTATTGTTGAACTATCTATTATTATTGTATCTTCGTCGTCTAAATCAATATCAACTTTGTGTTCATCTTCTGGCTTTCTTTCAGTTTTTAGAGCTTCTGTTGTTGCCTCTTCAGATTTAGAAGTTTTTGTTGTTTCAGTTTCTACTACTATTGTATCTTCATCATCTAAATCAATATCAACTTTGTGTTCATCTTCTGGCTTTCTTTCAGTTTTTGGAGCTTCTGTTGTTGCCTCTTCAGATTTAGAAGTTTTTGTTGTTTCAGTTTCTACTACTATTGTATCTTCATCATCTAAATCAATATCAACTTTGTGTTCATCTTCTGGCTTTCTTTCAGTTTTTGGAGCTTCTGTTGTTTCCTCTTCAGATTTAGAAGTTTTTGTTGTTTCAGTTTCTACTACTATTGTATCTTCATCATCTAAATCAATATCAACTTTGTGTTCATCTTCTGGCTTTCTTTCAGTTTTTGGAGTTTCTGTTGTTGCCTCTTCAGATTTAGAAGTTTCTGCTGCTACAGCCGTAGATGTTTCTGACGTCACTTCTTCAGACTTGGGAGCTTCTGTTGTTTCCTCTTCTGTCTTAGAAGTTTCTGTTGCTACAACTGTAGATGTTTCTGACGTCACTTCTTCAGACTTAGGAGCTTCTGTTGTTTCCTCTTCTGTCTTAGAAGTTTCTGTTGCTCCAACCGTAGATGTTTCTGACGTCACTTCTTCAGATTTAGGAGCTTCTGTTGTTTCCTCTTCTGTCTTAGAAGTTTCTGTTGCTCCAACCGTAGATGTTTCTGACGTCACTTCTTCAGATTTAGGAGCTTCTGTTGTCGTCATTTCTTCTGTCTTAGAAGTTTCTGCTGCTACAGCCGTAGATGTTTCTGACGTCACTTCTTCAGATTTAGGAGCTTCTGTTGTCGTCATTTCTTCTGTCTTAGAAGTTTCTGTTGCTCCAACCGTAGATGTTTCTGACGTTACTTCTTCAGACTTAGGAGCTTCTGTTGTTGTTTCTTCAGACTTAGGAGCTTCTGTTGTTTCCTCTTCTGTCTTAGAAGTTTCTGTTGCTACAGCCGTAGATGTTGTTTCAGTTAATGTCCATTTTGGAACCAAATCATAGATTACTTTTGCTGATACATTTTGACCACATATCACTACTGCAGATGACATTACTTCTCCAGATAAAACTTCTGCTGATGTCTTAGGCAATACTTTATGTCCTACTGGCGCAAGAGTAAGTTCGCGTGGCTCAGTCTGTGTTGCTGGATCTTGACAGTTTTTCGGCAATTGAACATTAAAAATTTTTGATTCATTTGCTTTCATACTATCAATCTTATATTCAACATTTTGACCATCTACCGTTACAACTAGTGTTGCATTAGCAATATCTTTTGTTGAATTAACAGTAACACGAGCCTGTCCATCCTTACCACTTACCGTTACCTGTACATCTTCAGCTTTCGAAGTCGATTCTTGATTTTCCATAACTTTAGCAGTATTTGTCGTAGCTGGTTCTGATGCACCAACATAGTTCAAACTTGCTCCAGAAAATAAAGCTATTAATGTTAATATAGTTATAAATTGTTTATTTTTCATTATGCAGTATAAACCTTTCTAAATAAATTACTCTAATAGACCTATCTTCAAAATAATAAGTATCATATTTTATAGCATACTATAACTAGATTTAATAGTATTTCTATTGACGAATATATTAAAATTCATAAATCTCTTCATATTCAAATTAAAGAAGCCCTTGCTAGAGCTTCCTAGATCAACCTTTGACAAATTTGAACTATATTATCTTAAATATTGTTTTTTACAACTTCATATCATTGAATTAAGAATTTTTAGCCAAAGTTATTCCTTGTTTATTATTCCCACTCAATCGTTGCTGGTGGTTTAGATGTAATATCATAAACTACTCGGTTAACATGAGCTACTTCATTTACAATTCTTGCTGAAATTTCTTCTAACACATCAAATGGAATATGTGCCCAAGATGCAGTCATACCATCAATACTTGTTACAGCTCTAACTACTACAGTATAGTCGTAGGTACGGACATCACCCATAACTCCCACTGAACGAATATCCGGGAGTGCTGTAAAGTATTGCCATACTTCTCCTTCTAATCCACGCTTAGCAATAACATCTCTTAAAATAAAATCACTATCTCTGACAATTTGAAGCTTTTCTTCAGTAACTTCTCCAAGTACACGGATACCTAAGCCTGGTCCAGGGAATGGCTGACGCCATACGATTTCTTTAGGTAGTCCTAGGGCTTCTCCTAAAGCTCGAACTTCATCTTTAAATAAAGTATTCAGTGGCTCTATTAACTCAAACTTCATATCCTCTGGTAATCCCCCAACATTGTGATGTGATTTAATCGTTTGAGCATGTTTTGTACCAGATTCAATAACATCTGTATATAATGTTCCTTGTGCTAGCCATGGTACATCATCTAACTTAGCACATTCCTCATCAAATACATATACGAATTCATTTCCGATAATCTTACGTTTTTTCTCTGGATCAGATACACCTTTTAACTTGTCCATAAATCTTTGACGTGCATCAATCTTCATAAGATTCATTTCAAATTTTTCACCGAAAGTTTCCATTACACTTTCAGCTTCTCCCTTACGTAATAATCCGTGATCTACAAACATACAGATTAATTGGTCTCCAATTGCTTTATGTAACAAAGCAGCAACTACTGATGAATCTACACCACCTGATAAAGCACATAAAACCTTATCATTTCCAACTTTAGAGCGAATTTTTGTTACATTTTCTTCTATGAATTTATCCATAGTCCAGTCACCTGTACATCCACAAATTTCACGGATAAAATTTTTAATTAAATCTTTTCCATATTCAGAATGATTTACTTCTGGATGAAATTGAACACAGTAGAAGTTTTTTTCTACGTTTTGTGCAGCTGCAGCTGCACAATTGTAACTTGATGCTACAATTTCAAATCCTTCAGCAAGGTCTACCACCTTATCAGAGTGACTCATAAGTACATTTTGTGTAACAGGAGTTCCTTGAAATAGTCTCGCCCCCTCTTTAACTTCAATAGGGTTGGTTCCATATTCACGACTAGTAGCTGATTCTACCTTACCACCAAGTTTATGTTGCATAAGTTGCATACCATAACAAACACCTAGAACAGGTATACCTAAGTTAAAGATTTCATCATCAACCGTCATAGAATCTTCTTCGTAAACTGAGTTGGGTCCACCAGAAAGAATAATCCCCTTAGGCTTCATTTCTTTAATCTTTTCTATTGAAATTTCATTATCGTGTAACTCAGAGTAAACACCCAATTCACGAACACGACGAGTTATTAATTGATTGTATTGACTACCAAAATCCAATACTAAAATAAATTCATGATTATTCATTATAAAGCTCCTATCTCTTATCTATTGTTATCTATTATAACAAACGTTATTAATTAAAACAACAATAAATGAACTTAAAAACCGTAAAATAACGTTTTAATTTTTTATTAAGATTTCTCTTAATTTCCAATTATCTAAGACAAGGTTAAAAAATTCTTAATTCTGTAACTACACTTACTTTATTTAAAATTTTTTAAATAATATTTATTTAATTTTTCAACTAATTCTGCAATCATATTTTCTATTTTTTTCTACAGTAACATACCGTGTACACTTCTATTATGTAATTATCTTTTGCTATTTTGAATACTTTAATATCTATTTTAAGTAACTTTCGTATATTTATTATAATATTGCTTTTTTGCCCTTGTTTTGCCATAAACCCAACAGATTACTACAAGAACTACTGACTAGTTTTTGCATTATAGAAGTCCTATTTTAATAGTTCTTCTATTTTCTGGCTTGTTTCGTATAAATTTTCACTTCCCTTTAAGATTTCAAGTATTTTTCTTGTTGCTTTTCTCCGATCACTTCTTTTTATAACTCCCCTAAGTTCATTTCGTTTTCCATCTTCTGTTATTTCTGTAAGTTTCCTACATAATTAATCATATACTAATATTAAATTATACATTACTAATTGATAGTCTTTTAAATTCTTTATAATAATATTCATTTGATACAATATTCTAGAAAAAACTTCGTTTTCTTAGAAAAATAACTTAATGCGTAATTAAATTATTTTTTCATTAAAAACGAAGTTTTATTTTTATTATTTATTTCCACCTAAAAATTCTTTAATATGGATCAATTCTGTTACTAGATCACAAACAGGTGTTGGAATATTATGTTTTCTTCCCAATTTAGATACAGCACCGTTTAAATAATCTATTTCCGTTAAGCGTCCATTTTTCATATCTTGAGTTAATGATGGATAATGTAAACCTGCTAACTCCGGTGGGAATATCCTACTAATATTTCCAGAAATTACATCATACTTAACATCTACACCTTCTGCACGACCAACAGCAACTACCTCATTAAGAATCATATCTGTTAATCTTTGATGGCCCTCATAAGAACCATATTCTCCAATATTACAGTCTATAATTGTACAATATGAATTAAACACACAATTAAGTCCTACTTTGTGCCAAATAGATTGATAAACATTATCAGAGTAAACCATGTTTAAACCTGATTTATTTAAAACATCTACTATTTCTAATGATCTTGATTTATCACTTTCTTCTACTTGCTTCACTTCTGTTTTACCAGTTCCATGAGCATTAAGAACCCCAGGTCCACCTAATCCACTTGTCCATAGAGTAACACCAATTAAAATATTTTCTGGATCCACATACTCTTTTAAAGTATCTACATGTCCTAATCCATTTAAAATACAAATTACTTTTGTGTCTGGTTTAAAAACATGCTTAATTGACTCCAACATTGATTTTAATTGCATTGATTTCGTAGCAACAAATACTACATCAAATTCTCCACTTAGTTCTTCTGGATATGAAATAGGAATTGGAAAATTACCCAGATCCTTATCATCAATAATGACCTTTAATCCATCTTGTCTAATTTTTTCAACATGCTCTTTCCATGTATCAATCCAGGTTACATCTTCTCCATTTTGATGCAACATAAAACCAAATCTAGCACCTAATGCCCCTGCTCCTGCAAATAAAAATCTCATAATCTTATCTCCTTAAAATTGAGTTATTTACTTCATTATATCACTTAATTACTTATTTTTAAATAGTTTTTTCAGAAAATTTAGTTTTTTTTTAAAAAATTTAATCATTCTACACCTTTAAGTGCTTCTACCATATTAATACCTTTCAATTTCCTATGAACTATAAACATTAATACAAGTAAAATTATTACAGTAATTGTACTAGATAGAATATATACATATATAGATGGACTAGTTTCAAACATCATATGTCTAGCTGCTAAGTCTAAAATTATTTTTTTGTAAAATAGATATCCTACATAGTTTCCGATTATAATTCCTATTATGGCTAGATATAAAATTTCTCTAAATACATAACTTGTTATTTCTACAGGGTAGAATCCTAAAACTTTTATGGTAGACAATTCTCTTATTCTCTCAGATACATTTATATTAATAAGATTATATAAAACTACTAAAGCCAGGGCTGTTGAACAGCATACAAGTACTAAAACAATCATATCTATTCCTTCGACTACATTTTCAAGTAAATCCTCATATTTACTCGTATTTTGGATTCTTAATATGAAATCGTTAGTTTCCAAATCTTTTTCTATTTGGGTAATCTTATCCTTATCTGTTTTAATCAAATATGTATTAGTTCTATAATCTTTACCAAAAATTTCTTTATAATAATCTGATGTCATATAAATATTGTGCCCAAAATAATTTGTATTTATAGCCGAAATTTTTAATACATAAATTTCTTGATTCCAAACTATTTCAAAAGTGTCCCCTACTTTCAAGTTATGTAGGTAGGCTAACTTTTCATTAATTACTACCCCACTTCCATCTAGCTTAATATCTCCTTCAGTATTATACAAATCAATATAATTTTCTAACTCTTCTCCTATTGCATAAATAGACATATTATCTTGTACTGTATTATCTTTTTCAATAGTCGCCCTTGATAAATTAATTTTTTTATATGATTTAGATTTTTCCTCTATAAACTTGTCAAGATTTTCTATATCTTGTTTGCTAGAATTAGAATTGTAAGATGCAGTTAATTGATAGTTATTTATCCTAGAAAATTGCTCAGCAGCTATATCTTGAACTCCATATTTTATTCCAAACCCAATAAACATTAGAGCTAAAGACCCCATTATTCCAAAGATAGTCATTATCATCCTTACCTTATATCTAAATATATTTCTAAAAGTAACTTTTCTTAAAAATGATAATCTTGCCCAAATAAATGGAATATATTCTAATAAGATTCTTGTCGCAGCTTTGGGTGCTTTGGGTCTTAATAAATACGCTGCTCTTTCACTTAATATTTTAGAAATTGGAATATATACAGCAACTAGTATACAAACTAAAACTATTACTAAAGCCATAAATATAGTAGGTATTGTCACTGTTAATATTACATTCTTAAATATCAAGAATCTAGCATAAGAATCATATACTAAGGGAACTATAACAAAGTAAGATGAAATAAGCCCTAATACAGCTCCGCTTAATGCCGATAAAATAGCATATAGATAATACTTCTTAGCTATTATCCAATTTGAAAAACCTAATGATTTTAGAGTTCCTATATTAATCCTATTTTCTTCAACCATACGACTAATTGTTGTTAAAGTTACAAGAATTGATACCGAAAATAAAAAGATTGAAAAAATATTAGCAATCGACATTAATGAATCCATAGAATTAATAAATTGTTTATACATATCATCATCTTTTATATTATTAATCATATATCTAGGATACTTGTATTCATCAATTTGATTTTTAGATAAGATCAAAGTCTCTTCTTGCTCATTTAATTTCTTTTTATTGTTATCTAGTTCATTTTTGGCATCTTGATATCTTTCAACAGAAACATTTTTAAGAAATTCAATTGATTTTTCTCTAACTTCTAGCTCTTTTTTAGCATCATCTAATTTATTTTTATTAGCTTGCCAGGTAATAATAGCATTCTTTTTGAATTCTTCCTCTTCTTCACTAGCAAGATCTGCAAAGCTAGAAATTAACTCATCCCTTACCTTATTAATATCTTGATAATATGTTTGTTTACTAAAGTCACTTCTATCAATAGCCTTCAATAAAACATTTATTCCAGAAAAAATATCCGCAGCTACATCTTCCTCATCAACATAAGCAAAGAATATTTGGTTAGCCTTATTATTAGAATTTGAAGCTGGTGCATGAGCTCCATAAACAAAACCTGCTACTGTATAAATTTTATCTATATCCTTATTATCCTTATCCTTATAAGTTACCTTAATTTTATCTCCTATATGGTAAGAAGATATTAATGCTTCCGTAAGTAAAATTTCATTCTTATCTTTAGGATAATTACCACTTACCAATTTAGTTTTAGCAATATCTTTAGGTAAGGACAATAAATCTACCTTTCTGGAGAAATTTTCTAAATCGGCCTCTTTTTTATAATAAATTTCATAGGAGTCAACCTTATCATTGTTTCTCAAAATATCTAGACTATTCTCTTTCAGTCCCTTATCATTACTTATATGCAAATCATAAATATTAACTTCTTTGAAATAGGTGTTAACTGAATTTCTCATTGCTGGTGGTGTTTCTTTAAGACCTGTGAATACAAAAACTCCTAAAAACATTATTACCAATATAGAAATGAACTTAGACTTGGTTTTCGAAATTTCTCTTATTAAATCTAAATTTGTTTTTTTCATTGCTACCACTCAATCCCATCTATATCTTTAGGACTTAAATTTACTAATATATCCCTTACCTTAGAGTCATAAATTTCTATAACTTTATCAGCAGCTTGGGAAATAGCAGCATTATGTGTAATTATAATAACAGTCTTTCCATTTTCCTTAGCATAAGATTTTAATATCTTAAGAACATCTTTTCCTGTATTGTGATCCAAAGCCCCTGTAGGTTCATCACATAAAAGAATTGATGGATTTTTTGCTATTGCTCTAGCAATAGCTACCCTTTGTTGTTCTCCTCCAGATATTTGAGCAGGAAAATTATTAAGTCTTTCAGATAATCCTACTTTATCTAGAATTTTGGCAGGGTTTTGTGCATCTTTTACTATCTCACTAGCAAGTTCTACATTTTCTAAAACTGTTAAGTTAGGTATTAAGTTATAAAATTGAAAAACAAAACCTATACTATCTCTTCTATATTTTGTCAACTCGTTCTCACTAAAAGTTGTCAACTCATCTCCAAATACATTTATAGAACCAGATGTAGCCTTATCCATTCCTCCTAAAATATTTAATAAAGTTGACTTTCCTGCACCAGAGGGCCCTAGTATAACAACAAGCTCCCCCTCCTCAATTTCAAAATTTATCTTATCATTGGCTAAAACTCGTGACTCTCCTTCTCCATAAGCCTTAACCAAATCTTTCACTATTATTTTATTTGACATAAGTATCTCCCAAAATCATTATTTCTACTTCTATTTTACCATATTTATAAAGCATAATAGTAAATAAAAAGCTAGCCTATACTGATTGACTTCACTATTATTTATTAGCTTATTTAATTATGTTAAGCTTCATAAAATACTCATATAGCTTATTACACATAATTTCATCTTGACTCATTTTCTCAGCTCTCAATTCTATCATTTTTTCAATCTCATTTACAACATTAGGTCCCTTATTTATATCCTTTTTACGATAGAATTCATATAATAATTCTGTATCTATAGTTTCTAAACTTAAATAATGTATATCTAAAAATTCCTCTAAAGATGTAAAATTATTAAAATAATCTTCTTTTAATTTAATACGTCTACCTACTTCTGAAAGATATATTTCAACTGCATCATATCTATTTAACTTTGGACTTCTTCTTCCATGTTTCGTTGGTATAAGCCAAAAATTTGCTAAACAAGAATAATTTTTTTCATATTTTTTCAAATACTCTGGCCAAAATTCAATTGGACTACGATGCTCTTTAGATTTATCTTTTAATATAATATTTGCAATTGTATTAAATGTATTGATTGTATCTCCTGCAAAATTTTCATCTTTTATTCTATCCCCAGCTAAAATGTAAGCATTATTCAATAGCTCATTATATAATATTTCATAAAAACCTATCGCTATATCCGACATATCCTCATCTGCTGTAGAATAATATTTTTGTGAAGTTTTTATTATATTATTTTCTAAAATAATACTTTTATATCCTTTTTTACATTCAATTGGTGTCAATAATATATTTTTTACTATTTCTTTTTTCATTTTATTACCATCTCATAGACTTCATTACTTAATACAATTCTTACTAAAAAGCTACACAACTAATAATACTTATTAAAATTATATATTACTCATTATCACAAAACTAGTTTAATTATAAAATCTGATTAATATAACTAAAATTGCTATTAATAATTGAATGTATATTCCACAACAAATCTATTCACCTTTAACATAATCTTACCTATCCTCATTTTTTAATATATATTTATCTAACATCATTATATCATTTAAATAAATATTAACGCATGATTATAATTACTATGTGCATAATAAAAAAGAGAAGTAAATTTACTTCTCTTTTTAGTATCAACTATTATTTTTTGATGTTGTAGAATACAGCTTTTCCACCGTAAACTTGAGTTGAATCTAATTCGTCAGCAATACGTAATAATTGGTTGTATTTAGCAATACGATCTGTACGACTAAGTGATCCCGTTTTAATTTGTCCAGCATTTGTAGCAACTGCTATGTCAGCAATTGTAGCATCTTCAGTTTCTCCAGAACGGTGAGAAATTACTGCTGTGTAACGAGCACGTTTAGCCATTTCAATAGCTTCTAAAGTTTCAGTTAAAGTTCCAATTTGGTTAACTTTAATTAAAATTGAGTTACCAACACCTTTTTCAATTCCTTGAGAAAGTTTAGTTGTGTTAGTTACGAATAAGTCATCTCCTACTAATTGAACACGATCACCGATTCTTTCAGTAAGTAATTTCCATCCATCCCAGTCATTTTCATCCATACCATCTTCAATAGTGATAATTGGATATTTATTTACTAATTCTTCTAAATAATCTACTTGCTCAGCTGAAGTACGTTTAGCTCCACCTTCACCTTCGAATTTAGCATAGTCATATAAACCATCTACGTAGAATTCAGATGATGCACAGTCAAATCCTAAGAATACATCTTTACCTGGCTCTAAACCAACTTTTTTGATTGCTTCTAAAATTGTTTCAACTGCATCTTCAGTTCCCTCAAATTTAGGTGCAAAACCACCTTCATCTCCTACCGCTGTAGCTAATCCACGTGATTTAAGGATTTTAGCTAAGTTGTGGAAAATTTCAGCTCCCCAACGTAAAGCTTCTTTGAATGAAGGAGCTCCAACTGGTAAAATCATAAACTCTTGGAAAGCGATTGGTGCATCTGAGTGAGATCCACCATTAACAATATTCATCATTGGCACTGGTAATTCTTTAGAGTTAACCCCACCTAAGTAACGATATAAAGGTACACCTAAAGAGTCAGCTGCCGCATGAGCTACCGCTAAAGATACACCTAAGATAGCGTTAGCTCCTAGACGTCCTTTGTTTTCAGTTCCATCTAATTCGATCATAGCACGATCAATTGCTACTTGCTCGAATACATCGAAGTTTCCTTCTAATAATGGAGCAATTTCTTTATTTACATTTTCTACTGCTTTAGAAACACCTTTACCTAAGTAACGGTCAGCATCTCCATCACGTAATTCTACTGCTTCATATTGACCAGTAGATGCTCCTGATGGTACTAATGCACGTCCGAAAGCTCCTGACTCAGTTGTAATTTCAACTTCAACAGTTGGATTACCACGTGAATCTAATACTTCTCTTGCATATACTTCTGAAATTAAATCGAAAGTTTTTTGTAACATTTATGTTCTCCTTGAATGTTAATTTATATGTTTATTTTATAATAAATGACTTTAAATTGCCAGTAGTATTTTAACTATTTTACAATTAAAGAATCTCCTGTCATTTCTTCAGGTTTTTCAATATCTAATAAGTCTAACATTGTTGGTGCTAGATCTGCCAAACGTCCACCCGAACGTAGTGATACACCTTCTTTTGTTACAATGACTGGTACTGGATTAGTAGTATGAGCTGTCATTGGTTCACCTTCAAGTGTAACTACCTCATCTGAATTACCATGGTCTGCAGTAATAATTACATATCCATCTTTAGATAAGATTAGATCAACAATTTCACCCAAACACTCGTCTACTGCCTCTATTGCTTTAATAGTAGGCTCTAACATACCAGAATGTCCAACCATATCTGGGTTAGCAAAATTTAAAATAATTGCATCTAAAGTATCTTTGTTAATAGCTTCTACTAATGCATCTTTTACTTCATAGGCACTCATTTCTGGTTTTAAATCATAAGTTGCAACTTTGGGTGATGGTATCAAAATACGCTCTTCTCCCAAAAATTCTTCATGACGTCCACCGCTCATAAAGAATGTTACATGTGGATATTTTTCTGTTTCAGCAATACGTAATTGCGTCTTCCCTGCATCAGAAATCACTTCACCAATTGTTTGTTTTAAATCTTCTTTTTTGAAGGCGATATTAGCAATTACATCATCACTATAAGCAGTGAAAGTTACAAAATTTAAATCTGTAGCTAAAGATCCACGATCAAATCCATCGAATTTTGGATTTGATAAAGCCGTAGCTAATTGAATGGCCCTATCTGGTCTGAAGTTAAAGAATACAACTGAATCTCCATTTTCAATTGTTGCAACTGGTTTATTATCTGAATCAGTTACTACAAATGGTAACACAAACTCATCAAAGACTTCTTTATCGTAAGAAGCTTGTATTCCATCTACTGCATCTACAAACATCTCACCTTTTCCGTGAACCATTGCATCATATGCTAATTGCACACGTTCCCAACGCTTATCACGATCCATTGCGTAGTAACGTCCTGCAATTGTCGCAAATTGTCCTACACCGATTTCTTTAAACTTAGCTTCAGTCTCTTTTACAAATTCTAAAGCTGAACTTGGTGCTACATCACGTCCATCTAAAAATCCGTGTACGTAAACTTTTTCTAATCCATGTTCTTTTGCTAAACGCAATAATGCAAACAGATGCTCATAATGAGAATGAACCCCTCCATCAGAGATTAATCCCATTAAGTGTAAAGCTTTATTGTTGTTCTTAGCAGACTCTACAGCTTCTAACAATTCAGGAATTACATAAAAATCATCTTCACGAATAGAAATGTTTATACGTGTTAATGATTGATATACAATACGTCCTGCTCCAATATTTAAGTGACCAACTTCTGAATTACCCATTTGTCCATCAGGTAAACCAACATCTTCACCACTTGCAGCTAATTTGCTATGCGGATATTTTGCAAAATAACGGTTAAAATTTGGTTTGTTAGCTGCTTTGACAGCATTACCATACTCTTCTTCACGTTCAGCAAAACCATCTAAAATAATTAATGCTACTGGTTTTCTAGTCATTATTTAACTGCCTCCAATAAAGCTAAAAATGAATCTGCTTGTAATGAGGCTCCACCTACTAAAGCTCCATCAACATCTGGACAAGCCATATATTCCTTAATATTTTCTGGTTTAACAGAACCTCCGTATTGAACGCGTACTTTATCGGCAACATCTTGTCCAAAATCCTTAGCTACTACATCACGTACAGCTTTACACATTTTTTGTGCATCATCTTGCGTTGCTGATTTTCCTGTTCCAATAGCCCAAATTGGTTCATAGGCGATAACCGCATTTGTTACCTGTTCTGCTGTTAGTCCTCTAAGTGCTGCTGATACTTGACGAGAAACTACTGCCTCTGCTTCATTTGCTTCATATTGTTCTAAAGTCTCTCCACAGCAGATGATTGGTAGCATAGCATTTCTAAAAATAGCATGTGCCTTTTTATTAATATCTTCATCAGTCTCGTGGAAATAATCACGACGTTCTGAATGCCCGATAATAACATACTCAACACCTAATGCCGCTAATGATTTTGGAGAAGTTTCTCCAGTAAATGCCCCTTCATCTTCAAAATAACAGTTTTGTGCAGCTACTTTTAATTCACTACCTGTCGAGAAATATTTTACCCCATTTAGTAATAAAGCCGGTGCTCCTACTACTGATTCTACTAAATCAGATGACGGTAATTTATCTTTAACAGCTTCAACAAATTCAATAGCTTCTGCTACTGTTTTATTCATTTTCCAGTTTCCTGCAATAATTGGTTTTCTCATTATTAGATTTCTCCTAATTATTTATTTGATAATGATTCGATTCCTGGTAATACTTTACCTTCTAAGTATTCTAGTGATGCTCCACCACCAGTTGAAATGTGTGAAAATTTATCTGCATAACCCAACTGGATAGCTGCAGTAGCTGAATCCCCACCACCGATGATTGTCGTAGCATCTTCTAAATTAGCTATAGCTTCACATACTCCAATTGTACCTTTAGCAAAGTTTGGTAGTTCAAATACTCCCATAGGTCCATTCCAGATAACTGTTTTAGCTCCTTGTAATGTTTCTTTGAATAATTCAACTGATGCTGGTCCAATATCTAGTCCTTCTTCATCACTTTGAATATCATTAGTTGCTACACGACTTGGTGCATCATTTGAAAATTCTTTAACAACCACTGTATCTATTGGTAATACAATTTTATCTCCGAATTTAGCTAATAACCCACTTGCATATTCTACTTTATCATTTTCACAAAGCGACTTTCCAATTTCTTTTCCAGCAGCCTTGAAGAATGTGTAAGCCATTCCTCCTCCAATGATAACCTTGTCAGCTTTCTCTAATAAGTTTTCAATAACAGCAATTTTATCAGAAACTTTAGCTCCTCCAATAATCGCAACTAATGGCTTAACTGGATTGTCAACTGCTCCACCGATAAATTTCAATTCTTTTTCCACTAAAAATCCTGACGCTGAATTTCCTTCTCCAACATTAGATGCAATTCCTACGTTAGATGCATGAGCACGGTGTGCTGTACCGAAAGCATCATTTACAAACACGTCTCCTAATGAAGCCCAATATTTTCCTAATTCAGGATCATTTTTAGATTCTTTTTTACCGCCAACATCCTCAAAACGAGTATTTTCAAACATTAAAATTTCTCCGTTTGATAATGCTTTTACAGCTCCTTCTAATTCAGCTCCACGAGTTTGTGGTACGAATTTTACTTCTTTCCCTAATACTTCTGATAAACGAGTTACTACTGGTGCTACTGTTTTAGATGCTTTGTCAGCTTCTTCTTTAACACGTCCTAAGTGTGTAAAAGCAACAACTTTTGCTCCTTGCTCTAGAGCATAATTGATTGTTGGTAATGCAGCAGTAATACGATTATCATTTGTAATAACTCCATCTTTAAGTGGGACGTTAAAGTCAACACGCATTAATACTGTTTTACCTTGTAAATTTCCTAAGTCTTTGATTGATTTTTTCATCAAAAAAGGCTCCTTTATTATCTTTAAATTTAAGACTAGCCAAGATAGAGTAATATTACCCATACCTTGGCTACTAGTTTTCTATAAATAATTAATTAATTATTTAATTAATCCTGCAAAGTGTTTTAATGTTCTTACTAATTGAGAAGTGTAAGACATTTCGTTGTCATACCAAGCTACAACTTTAACTAATTGTTTGTCTCCAACTGTCAATACTTTTGTTAGAGTTGCATCAAAGATTGATCCAAAGTTACTTCCAACGATATCAGAAGATACAATTTCATCTACATTGTAACCATATGATTCATTTGCAGCAGCTTTCATAGCAGCATTAACTTCTTCTGCAGTAACTGTTTTTTCTAAAGTAGCTACTAATTCAGTGATTGATCCAGTTGCTACAGGAACACGTTGAGCAGAACCATCTAATTTTCCATTTAATTCTGGTATTACTAAACCAATTGCTTTAGCAGCTCCAGTTGTGTTTGGAATAATGTTTTCTGCTGCAGCACGAGCACGACGTAAATCTCCACCACGGTGAGGCGCATCTAGTGTATTTTGGTCCCCAGTGTAAGCGTGAATTGTAGTCATTAATCCTTGAACTATTCCAAAGTTATCGTTTAAAACTTTAGCCATTGGAGCTAAACAGTTAGTTGTACAAGAAGCTCCTGAAATTACTGTTTCTGTTCCATCTAATGTGTCGTGGTTTACATTATAAACGATTGTTTTTATGTCATTTCCACCTGGAGCTGAGATAACAACTTTTTTAGCTCCTGCTTGAATATGAGACTCAGCTTTTTCTTTAGATGTAAAGAATCCTGTACATTCTAATACTACATCTACACCTAGCTCTCCCCATGGTAATTCAGTTGGGTTAGCGTTAGCGAAAGCTTTAACTTCTTTACCGTTTACTACGATAACTCCTTCACCTTCTTCAACTGTTCCGTTAAAACGTCCTTGAGTTGTATCATATTTTAATAAGTGTACTAATTGTTTTACTGGAGTTAAGTCGTTAATAGCAACTACTTCAATTCCTTCCACTTCTTGAATTTTTCTGAAAGCCAATCTTCCAATACGTCCAAATCCGTTAATCGCAACTTTTACTGTCATAGTTTTAGTCCCCCTAAAATTAATTATTTATTGTGTTATGACCTTAGTTAATATTTGTTTGCAAATAGCTTCATCAATTATAAGTGTTGTGTTCTTTGGTTTAGAATTTAAATATGAAAATGTAGCATCTGCTTTATTTCCACCACCAACTATTGTGAATATATTTGAAACTTTTTCTACATCTTCACTATTCATCCCAATAGTTTCTGTTTCATAAATGACATTACCTTGATAATCAAAATATGATCCAAAAGATTCACTATAAGCATTCTTATCTTCTAAAAGCTTAAGAACCTCCTTAGATAACTTTCTTCTTCTTGCCATTTCAAAAGCATCACCAATACTATGAATTATGATAGATGTATTTTTGATAATATCTAAAGCACTCTTTACTATAGGTTCTTTCATAAGTTCCTCTAGAGTTGCCTTTCCAATATTATCAGGAGCATGTAATAATTGATATCTATGGTTGGTATTTACCGCAAGTTTAGTAGCTATATCATTAGATTGAAAACCTGTATTAGATATAGTCAGAGCTCCTCTTATAGGAGTTATGGTAATATCTTTGCCATAAGCAAAAGTTTTATCTGCCATGCTAGCAATATAACCCATAGTAGAACCACCTGAAACACCAAGTACACATTCTCTATCTATTATAATATTTATCTTTTCGAAAAGCAACATAACCATGTCTTTTCTGGTCTCTTGACTTTTTGAAAAATCACCAGCTATAACATAGACTTCCTTAATCTCAAAATGTTCCTTGATAATTTTCCTTTCAGCTCCGAAAGCATCACTTCTAAGAAAATTATTAATTTCTAATAAAAAACTCTCACCATCCTGACTTATCGTCATACCAGTAGTATTTTTAGAAATCAAACCAAGTTTATATAGAGTGTCACACTCTGTTCTGAGCTGCCTTTCCGTCAGTCCAACTATATCGATTAAATTTCTTCTACCGATTGGTTGATTATTTTTGATTGATACTAACAACTCATATCTTTTGTTAAACTTCTCGAACAAATCTGGAATAAGCTTACCTTGTAATTGAAGTAATTGTAAAATATCCATATTTAGCTCCTTAATTATGAAAAATAAGATGGTCAATTTCCGTCCAAGGGTGTCACTAGACGTCCAACTTTTCCCAAAAAAATACTATCTTTTTTTCTGTCTATATTATAACACCTCTTCTTTTTCTCTGTCAAGTATATAACAGTAAAAAATTATCTTAAAAGTAAAGTCCATCCTCTTTATTTTTAATAAACTAAATACCTTTTTACTAAAAATAAGAAACTTAGCCCTCCTACGAGAAATAAGTTTCTTATTTTAATATTGATAACAATTCTACCGAAATAATGAAGTAAAATACATATATCATTTCTTTTTCTTTATAATCTAGTGGTAGGTGTTCATAAATATATTGATTAGGATAGTTTTTCAAAACCTCCTGCTCTAAGTTACTATCTAAGTTAACAAAAGGGATAAATCTCTTTATATAATTTTCTAATTCTTCTTCACTGTAATAGAATAATTTTCTAGCTTTCACCCTAAATAATGCGTCAGAATATACAATATTATCTAATATTTCCAAAACAGATGATAGCCTATCTAAAGATTTCTCATGTACTTTAACAACTTCAGCAAGTTTTTCTAATAAATACTTAGGAACAAATCTTGTTAACTCTGTTTTTAATAAAACATTCTCCCCAGTATTTTTTACACTTTTTCTTACTAACTTAGTTTTTGTCGATTTCTTAACTTGTGATTTTTTGAATACCACAAACTCATCTTTTATTTCCACTATTTTATTAACTAGTAGTTCTAGCTTTTGTCCCGATTTCGACATCAAAGCCTCTGTCTCTTCTATATCTAGTCTTTGGAATGGTTTAACAAATTTTTCACCATCAAAAAGATAGAATCCTTTGTAAGCTCCGTGATATTTTACTTTCAAAATGTTACACTCCTCTATTTAAAAATAGCTACTTAAGTATGATAACATATTTAATCACATTTTACAACTTTATACTAATTATATTCTAAGCTTATCAATTATTATAAATTATTTCTCCATTCAACAAGTTCAACTTTATCTTCTTCTTTAATGTAACCCTGTTTGCTAGCTTCTTCGACTAACTCATCGTAGTTTGTTAGTGTATGATAAGAAACTTTGGCTTCTTTAAAAGCGTCGACTGCTTTTTTCAAATTATATGAGTATATAGCAATCACTCCTAAAACTTCTACTCCAACTTCTTCCAATGCTTTTACTACATTAATTGATGATAAGCCTGTAGATATCAAATCCTCTACTACAACTACCTTATCACCCTTTGACAAACGTCCTTCTATTTGGTTAGTTTTTCCATGTTTCTTTTTAGAATCACGTACATAAGTCATAGGCATGTCTAATATTTCACTTACCCAAGCAGCATGCGGTATTCCTGCTGTCGCTGTTCCTGCAATACTAGTTGCTTGGGGATAATATTCTCTTATTAAAGCGGCCAAACCTTGAGATATATTTCTTCTTACTTTTGGATATGACATCGTAATTCTATTATCACAATAAATTGGTGACTTAATTCCAGATGTCCATATAAAATAGTCATTAGGTCTTAATTCTACTGCTTTTATCTCTAGTAAATCTTTGGCTACTGATTGTCTTATATTTGTCATTGCTTTCTCCTTATTTTATAAATTCATCTAAAAATAATTTGTATGCCTCTACCGGATCTTTTGCTTTAGTAATTGGTCTTCCAACTACAATATGAGTAGATCCTAATTTTCTAGCTTCACTAGGTGTGGCTACTCGTTTTTGATCTCCTAGATCATCACTATCAAATCTTATACCCGGTGTTACTTTTAAAAAATTAGTCCTGCTTACCTTATTAATTTTTTCTACTTCATGTACCGAAGAAACGACACCATCAAGCCCCGCTTCTTCTGATAATTTTGCATAATTTAATACAGACTCTTCCAAACTAACTACTAACAACTGTTCTTTCTTCATATTTTCCTCAGAAGTTGATGTTAGTTGCGTTACAGCAATTACAGCTGTTTTTTCATGACCACCATCAATCATTCCTTTCTTAGCTGCTTTAAGCATCTCTACTCCTCCCGCTGCGTGAACAGTCAATATATCAATTGAAAATCTCGCTAGTCCTCTACAAGCACCATAGACTGTATTAGGTATATCATGAAGTTTTAAATCTAAAAAAATCTTATGATCTCTCTTCTTAATTTCTTCTATCACCTTAGGTCCATTTTGTAAATATAGTTCCATACCTACTTTTACAAAAGGCTTTACATCATCAAATTTATCTAAAAATTCTAAAGTTTCTTCTAATGTTGGAAAATCTAATGCTACTATTACATCTCTTTTCATTATCAATACCTCTCCTATAATCTATTAGTTACATATAATATACAACTATCTCCATGCTCTATCTTTTAATTCTAAAATATGAGTAACACCTAACTCATCTAGGACTTTAGGTAAATTATCTATAATCTTAGGACAAGTATATGGATCAAGTAAATTTGCTGTGCCTATAGCTACAGCTGATGCACCTGCTGATATAAAATCAACTACATCCCATTCATCTTTTATTCCACCAATTCCTATAATTGGAATATTTACCGCTTGAGCTACTTGATAAACCATTCTAAGAGCTACTGATTTTACTGCTGTTCCTGATAAACCACCTGTTACATTAGATAAAACTGGTTTACCTGTTTTTTTATCCAATTTCATCCCTAATAAAGTATTTATCATAGTAATTCCATCAGCTCCAGCCTCTTCTACTGCTTTAGCCATAACTACAATATCAGTTACATTAGGTGATAACTTTACATAAACTGGTACACTAGAAACTTTCTTCACTTCTTCTACTAATTCTTTAGCAGCTGAAGGATCACTTCCAAACTGAACACCTCCACACTTTACATTAGGGCAAGAGATATTTAATTCTATAGCTTTAACATTAGCTACTTTTGAAATTCTTTCTGCTACATATACATATTCTTCTATATCAAAACCAGCAACATTAGCAATTACTGGTAAATCATACTCTTCTAATAAGGGTAGTTTTTCAGCTATTATCTTATCTACACCAGGATTTTGAAGTCCTACTGCATTAAGTAGACCTGCTTCTACTTCCGCTACTCTAGGAGATTTATTACCTAGTCTAGCCTCCTTAGTAGCTGCTTTTATTATTATTGCTCCTAATTTTGATAAATCAAATAATTTTCCATACTCATAACCATATGCAAATGTACCTGATGATGGCATTATTGGATTTTTCAAATCTAAACCTGGTAATTCAATTCTTAATCTTTCAGTCATTCTTATCTCCTTAAATATTTTCATTATATTAAACTTCTGCAATATTAAAGCTAATAGATTCTAATACTTTTAATAAAGCATCCACTGTATCTAATGACGTTAAACATACTATATCTTGCTCACTTGCTGCTCGACGAATCTTGAATCCATCACTCGTCGATATTTTCTCTTTTGATGTTGTATTTACGATAATGTTTATTTTTCCATCATAAATTGCATCTAGTACCGTATTTTCTGCATCACTAATTTTTCCTACTTTATTTACACGTAAATTATTATCAACTAAAAATTTAGCTGTTCCCTCTGTAGCTATTAGATTATAGCCTATCTCAGAAAATCTCTTAGCCAGTTCCAAAGCTTCTTCCTTAGAATCATCTGATACTGTAAATAACACATTACCTACTTCTTCAATTTTAAATCCTGCTGCAACAAGACCTTTATATAAAGATTTTTCTAAAGTTAAGTCTACTCCCATTACTTCACCCGTAGATTTCATCTCTGGTCCTAATGTTGTATCGACATCTTTTAATTTTTGGAATGAGAAAACTGGTACTTTAGTATAAACTTTATTAGCTTCCTTTATTAATCCTGTTTCATATCCTTTTTCTTTTAATTTTGCTCCTAAAACTACCTGCATTGCTAATTTAGCCATAGGTACATTAGTAATTTTACTTAAAAATGGAACTGTTCTCGATGAACGTGGATTAACTTCTAGTACAAATATTTCACCTTTAGATATTACATATTGAATATTTAATAATCCTACTATATTCAATCCTTTAGCGAGTCTAATAGTATAGTCAATTAACAGATCTTTTTCATTTTGACTTAAACTTTGAGGTGGGTATACAGCGATTGAATCTCCAGAGTGTACTCCTGCTCTCTCAATATGCTCCATTATTCCAGGGATCACCACTGTTTCTCCGTCACAAATTGCATCTACTTCAATCTCTTTTCCTACTAAATATCTATCTACTAATACGGGATGCTCTGGTGAGACTTTAACAGCATTTTCCATATATCGACATAGTTCTTCTTCCTCATAGACTATCTCCATAGCTCGACCACCAAGTACATAAGATGGTCTTACTAATACTGGATATCCAATTTCTTTCCCATGTTTTACAGCCTCTTCTGTAGTGAATGCTGTTTTTCCCAATGGTTGCGGTATATCCAACCTTCTCAATAAGCTTTCAAATTTATCTCTATTCTCTGCATTGTCAATTTCTTCAAGAGATGTTCCTAAAATCTTAACTCCTTTTTTTGCTAAAGAATCTGCTAAATTAATAGCTGTTTGTCCCCCAAATTGAACTACTACGCCCAATGGTTTTTCATGATCAATTATTGCCATAACATCTTCTATTGTTAATGGCTCAAAATACAATTTATCTGAAATCGAGAAATCTGTTGAAACCGTTTCTGGATTATTGTTAATTATGATAGCTTCATATCCTGCTTCTTTAATTGCTAGTACTGTATGTACTGTCGCATAGTCAAACTCTACCCCTTGCCCTATACGAATAGGTCCAGAGCCCAACACTATGACCTTCTTTTTATCACTTACTATCGACTCATTTTCAAATTCATAAGTTGAATAGAAGTATGGAGTAGAAGATGTGAATTCTGCCGCACAAGTATCTACCATTTTGAATACTGGTTTAATAGACTTATCTTGCCTCATAGCGTAGACTTCCTCTTCCTTCATATTCCACCTATGAGCAATAACCTTATCAGAAAATCCATAACGTTTAGCATATAATAATAAATCAAGATTTCCAACATTATCTTTTAGCTCGTGTTCCAGGTCAATAATATGTTGCATTTTATCTAAAAAGAACATGTCAATTTTAGTTATTTCATGAACTTCTTCCGGTTTAACCCCGCGTCGTAGTGCTTCCCCTATAAAGAATAATCTTTCATCACCAGCCTGCCTAATACGTTTCATAATATAATCAAGCTCAAAGTTTTCCCCATTAGGCAATCCTAAATGGTGAACTCCGTACTCCAATGAACGAATAGCTTTTAATAATGATTCCTCATAAGTTCGCCCCATAGCCATAACTTCTCCAGTTGCTTTCATCTGAGTTCCTAATTTTCTATCTGCTTTCTCAAACTTATCAAATGGGAATCTAGGAATCTTAGAAACTACATAGTCCAGTGCTGGCTCAAAACAAGCATAAGATGACTTAGTTACAGGGTTTATAATTTCATCTAATGTTAATCCAACAGCAATTTTTGCTGCAATTTTTGCAATTGGATATCCTGTTGCTTTTGACGCTAAAGCCGATGAACGTGATACACGTGGATTTACCTCAATAATATAGTATCTAAATGAATGTGGATCTAGTGCTAACTGAACATTGCATCCACCTTCTATTTTTAAAGCTCTTATGATTTTTAAAGAAACATCTCTTAGCATATGATACTCTCTATCTGTTAGAGTTTGAGATGGAGCTACTACGATCGAATCTCCCGTGTGAATTCCTACTGGATCAATATTTTCCATATTACATACAACAATAGCTGTATCATTAGAATCACGCATGACTTCATATTCAATTTCCTTATATCCTGCGATTGATTTTTCTAAAAGACATTGCGTAACTGGAGAATAATATAATCCTTTAGAAACAATTTCTTCTAATTCCTTATCATTATTACAAATTCCTCCACCAGTTCCCCCCATTGTAAAGGCTGGTCTTACAATAACTGGGTAATCAATTTTAGCAACAAAATCTTTAGCCTCATCTAAACTACTAATGATTTCTGATTCTGGTACCGGTTCTCCTAATTCAAACATTAGATCACGGAACAGTTCTCTATCCTCTGCCTGTTCAATAGAAGATAACTTAGTTCCTAAAAGTTCTACATTATAAGTATCTAAAATTCCCCTTTTATGCAATTCTACTGCCATATTAAGTCCTACTTGTCCACCTAAAGTTGGTAATAAAGCGTCAGGTCTTTCTTTTCTAATAATTTTAGTAATGAATTCAGGAGTTAATGGTTCAATATAAACCTTGTCAGCAATTTCTTTATCAGTCATAATTGTTGCTGGATTAGAGTTTACTAAAACAACTTCATATCCCTCTTCCTTAAGAGATAGACAGGCTTGCGTTCCTGCATAATCAAACTCTGCTGCTTGACCGATGATAATAGGACCAGAACCTATTACTAAAATTTTCTTAATATCTGTACGTTTTGGCATATGATTTCTCCTTATTTATTTTTCTTGAATTTTTCCATATTTTCAACAAATTGATCGAATAAGTAATTTGGATCGTGTGGCCCTGGTGCTGCTTCTGGGTGGTATTGAACAGAAAATACTGGGTATTTCTTGTGTCTAAATCCTTCACAAGTTCCATCATTAACAGCAACATGAGTTAATTCTAAATCTGTATTTTTTAGTGAATCAATATCTACTGCATAACCATGATTTTGTGAAGTGATATCTACACGTCCAGTTAGTAAATTTTTTACTGGTTGATTTGCCCCTCTATGCCCAAACTTAAGTTTATAAGTCTTAGCTCCTGCAGCTAAAGCTATAAGTTGATGTCCCATACAAATACCAAAGATTGGTACTTGCGGAATTAGTTCTCTAATAGCTTCTATTGCTTCTGGTACATCTTCTGGGTCTCCCGGTCCATTCGATAACATAATCCCATCTGGTTTTTGCCTTAAAATTTCTTTAGCACTTGAATTATGTGGCATTACTATAATGTCACAATCTCTATCATTTAACTCTCTTAAAATTCCTGATTTAGCACCACAATCTAGTAGGACTACTCTATTTCCTCTACCAGATGATACAAATGAACGTTTAGTAGAAACTTGATCAATTTGATCGGTTGGTAATATATTATTTCTTAATTCGTCCACAACCCCTGTTACATCTCTTTCAGAAGACGTAATTATACCCTTAATAGTTCCATGTTCTCTTATTTTTCTAGTTAGAGCCCTTGTATCAATACCAGCAATACCCGGAATTTCTAAATCTTTTAAAATTTCATCAAGGGTAAATTCTGTTCTAAAGTTAGATGGTTTATGACAAACCTCTCTCACAATCATTCCTTTGATAGTAGGACTGATTGTTTCATAATCATCTCTATTAATTCCATAATTTCCAATTAAAGGATAAGTAAAAGTTACAATTTGCCCATTATAAGATGGATCTGATAAAGTTTCTTGATAACCTGTCATAGCCGTATTAAAAACTACTTCTCCTGTCATCTCTTTGTCAGAACCAAATCCATATCCTTTATATACCGTTCCATCTTCAAGTACTAGTTGTCTATCTAATTTATACATAATTTTCTCCTTAAAAAATTCTCTCATCCTTATATGCTACTTTTCCTTCTACTAAGGTTAATTCTGGAATACCATAAATTTCTTGCCCCTTATAAGGTGTATTTCTTCCTTTAGATAAGAAATTATCTGGATTAATTACTTCTTTTCTTTCTAAATCAATTACTGTCAAATCTGCTAACTCTCCCTCTGCTAATTTTCCATATGGAAGGTCAAAAATTTCCCCAACTCGAGTAGACATCATATTTACTATTTGCTCTAAGGTAAAAATATTTGTTTTTACAAAGTTAGTATATAGTTGTCCAAAGGCAGTTTCAGAACCTACAATTCCAAATGCTGACTCCGCCATAGGAACTTCTTTTTCATGTAATGCATGTGGTGCATGATCTGTTGCGATAATATCAATAGTTCCATCCAATACCCCAGCAATAAGAGCTTGCCTGTCTTCACTAGCTCTTAAGGGTGGATTCATTTTCCACATTCCTATTGCCTCTGTTATATCATTTTCATCACTGATTAAGTGATGAGGACAAACTTCACAAGTTACCTTAATTCCGGTTTTTTTTGCATCTCTTATTATACGTACAGATTCTTTAGTAGACACATGACAAACATGATAGTGGCAAGCTGCATCCTCTGCTAACAAAACATCTCTTGCAATCTGTACCGATTCACAGACTGAAGGAATTCCTTTTTGTCCAAGTTCATCACTTCTCTTACCACAATGCATACAACCTCCGAGAATTAAGGAATTATCCTCACAGTGGGCTACTATTGCCTTATTAAGTTTAGATGCTATCTTCATTGATTGATACATCATATTAGCATCCTGAACTCCTCGTCCATCATCAGAAAATGCAAATACATGCTCACTTAATTCTTCAAACTCTGCATACTCCTCTCCGAGTTCCCCTTTAGTAATAGCACCATAGGGAATAGCTCTAATTACTGAATCTTTTTCAATAATATCTAATTGAAGTTTTAAATTTTCATAAGTATCGGGTACTGGATCTAAATTAGGCATAGGCATAGCAGTTGTAAAACCACCCCTTGCTGCTGCTCTTGATGCATTGTAAATTGACTCCTTGTATTCAAATCCAGGTTCTCTCCAGTGAACATGTACATCGATAAATCCAGGAGATACAAATTTTCCATTAAGCTCTAAAACTTCTGCTCCCTCTAATTCTATTTCATCTTTTATACTCTTAATATATTTTCCTTCCACTAAAATATCTTTTTTAATAAGTTTTCCATTTTCTAAAATTTTACCATTTTTTAAAAGTAACATAGCGTATCTCCTTATAAATTATTATCTTTAATTATTTTTTCTAAAATAGCCTGTCTCATAAACATACCATTTCTCATTTGTTCAAAAATTACCGATTTATCAGCCTCTACTAATTCATCTGCAATTTCAACTCCTCTATTGACTGGAGCTGGATGCATTACAATAGCATAATCTTTCAACTTCACATATCTTTCCTTATTTAATCCATAATTTTTATGAAAATCTTCCTTATCAAAAATTGCGGAACCATCATGTCTTTCATGTTGAACTCTTAATAACATGCAGACATCAATCTCTGATATTACTTCATCAAATTCTACTCTCTGCCCTAAAGTTTCATCTGCAAAAATATCCGGACAAATAAATCTTACCTTAGCACCTAATCTCGTAAGAATATTGTAGTTACTTCTAGCAACCCTAGAATTCTTAATATCCCCTACTATTACTATGTTTAGTCCTTCTATTTTTCCAAAGCGTTCATATATTGTCATAAGATCTAATAAACACTGGCTTGGATGCTCTCCTGATCCATCTCCTCCTGATATAATTGGAATATTTAAAGTGCTCAATTTCTTGTAGTATTCTCTCTCTGGATGCCTTATTACTAGAATTTTAATACCAAGCATCTCCAAAGTTTTACAAGTATCATAAAGTGTTTCTCCCTTATTCACTGATGATGTGGACGCCTCAAAATTTATTAAATTTAAAGCTAGCTTTTTCTGAGCGACTTCAAAAGAATGCTTTGTTCTTGTTGAATTCTCAAAAAATAAATTAGCTACAAACAAATCTTTTCTTTCTAGAGCTTTAGCCCCGTTTTTTAGTTGCAAACCTCTCTCAATTAATTCATAGACTTCTTCCTTACTCAAATCTGACATTGTTACTAAGTTCTTTACCATATTATTCTCCCCGCAAAAATACGCCTTGCTAGCTAAGCTAACAAGGCGCAGTAAAATAGAATACACTCCTAAGGTGTATTGCATAATTTATCCCTTGCTAGTCTCTCTGTACTAACTTAAAAAGATTTTTATATTAAGTTATTAGTAAAATTTTATCTTGTCTATCCACTTCTTTCAAGTGTACTTTTATATTTTCCTTACTTGATGTAGGAATATTCTTACCTACAAAGTCTGCCCTGATAGGTAGTTCTCTATGTCCTCTGTCTACTAATATTGCTAATCTGACAGCTTTTGGTCTAGACCTATCCATTATTGCATCAATAGCCGCTCTTACAGTTCTACCTGTATATAAAACATCATCAACAATTACTATTGTTTTATTAGTGATATCTAATCCAAATTTAAAATTTCTTACTTCAGGATCTACAGAAGACTTTTCAAGATCATCTCTATAAAATGTAATATCTAGACTTTCTAATCCTACTTCTTTTTCTGAAATTGATTTAATCTTCTCCTGTAATCTTTGAGCGATATAAATACCTCTAGTCTTTATACCCACTAGCACAAGATCTTCTAAAAAATCTCCCTTTTCAATAATTTCATACGATATTCTGTTAATCATTTTAGAAATTTGCTCATTATCAAACAAAACTTTTTCTGACATATATTCTCCCATAAAAAAACTCCGACCTAAGTCAGAGTAGTAAATTTTATATCATAAATAAACCAAGCATTCTATGTGCCAAGTATAATAAATTTCCTTACTAGCCTCTCTGGACTGTTTAAAAGAATTTTTATATTAAATTTACTAAATTATACAGTCTTTTTTATAATATGTCAATCTATAATTAATGAATTAATTCATAAATTGAAGCATTCTAAAATACTAACATATATTACAATGAAATGAAAACATGAAAATATCTTGAGTCGTTTTGTTTTGTAAATTTTCTTTACTCAGTAAATGGAAAGCTTATCTACAATTTAAAATTATAACTTAGAGTATATTTTTCTTATTGACATCCCTATATAATTGATAATATAATTAGTTTGTCTTTTATTTATACAGATATATTAATTTAAGGAGGAAAAGACGATGAAAGAAAATAAAATATTTTCTATTCTGCAACGTATCGGTAGATCATTCATGTTACCTATAGCAGTTCTACCTGTTGCAGGTCTTCTACTAGGAATCGGTGCATCATTCACTAATCCTACAACCATAGAATCTTATAAATTAGGAAAAATCCTTGGAGAAGGAACAATCCTACATATGATTTTGACAGTTATGTCTAATGCAGGAGATGCAATTTTCGGAACTCTACCACTAATATTTGCAGTTGGTGTTGCCATAGGTATGGCTAAGAGAGAAAAAGAAGTTGCTGCTCTATCGGCTATGATCGCATTTTTCGTAATGCATACATCTATTAACGCCATGTTAAAAACACACGGACAAATTTTAGCAGATGGTACAGTTGCCGAGCATGTGCTAGGTGGAACAATTGGATCAATAGTTGGTATTCAATCACTTCAAATGGGGGTATTCGGGGGGATTATCGCTGGTCTTGGAGTAGCTTACCTACACAACAAGTATTACCAAATTGAACTTCCTCAAATACTTTCATTCTTTGGTGGATCTAAGTTTATTCCAATCATTTCGACAGTTGTTTATGTATTTGTTGGTATTGCAATGTACTACGTTTGGCCACCTGTGCAAAATGGAATTTATGCTCTTGGTGGACTAGTTACTGGTTCTGGTTACTTCGGAACGTTAATCTATGGATTAATCGAAAGATCATTAATTCCATTCGGATTACACCACGTATTCTACTTACCATTCTGGCAAACAGGAGTTGGTGGGACACTTCAAGTTGGAGGAGAACTAGTACAAGGTGCTCAAAACATCTTCTTCGCTGAGTTAGGAGATAAAAACTGGACTGGAATGTTTACAATCGAACATGCTAGATTTATGGCTGGTAAGTTTCCATTCATGATCTTCGGTTTACCAGCAGCTGCCTTAGCTATGTATCACACTGCTAAGCCAGAAAATAAAAAAGTTGTTGGTGGATTATTAATCTCAGCTGGTCTTACAGCTATGATTACAGGTATTACTGAGCCAATAGAATTCTCATTCTTATTCGTTGCTCCTGTATTATACATCGTTCACGCTTTATTTGCTGGTATATCATTCATGATGATGCACATATTAAATATTCCTATTGGTCAAACATTCTCTGGAGGATTAATAGACTTCTTCCTATTTGGTATCTTACAAGGAAACGCTAAAACAAACTGGTTAACAATGATTCCATTAGGATTGACTTACTCAGTTGTTTACTATTTCATGTTCAGAACATTAATCACAAAATTACAATTAAAAACACCTGGTCGTGAAGATTCTAGTGAAGAGGTTAAATTATACTCTAAAGCTGACTATCTGGAAAAACAAGGTGCCTCTGCTAATGCTGCTAAAGAAGCAGGAGTTAACGAGCAAATCCTTCTAGTAGCTCAAGGTTTAGGTGGACTAGAAAATATTACCGATGTTGATGCATGTGCTACAAGGTTACGTACAACAGTTAAAGATGTTTCATTAATTGATGAAGCAGCATTAAAGCAATCAGGATCTCTAGGGGTAATTAAAGCTGGTAATGGAGTCCAAGTTATCTACGGACCACGTGTTTCTATTGTTAAATCACAATTAGAAGAATACTGGCACAATAACCACTAATAAAAAAAGACTTGCTGATCACAGCAAGTCTTTTTTTATCGTCTTATTAGTATCTTTAATTTATTTAATTGATTATCTACTTTAGAAAAAATTATTCTATACAGCATCTCAAATTGAATAAACTTACTTTTCTCTTTTATTTCTACCGATAGTAATTGAGTCTGTAAGTCTATTGGTCCATAGTCTGTCATATACTGACTACTAGTTATCTCTTTTCCTATATTCAGGTTTGATCCTCCTTTTTTTATCAATACTTTTTCTCCACTTTTATCAATCTTAATATCACATAGCTCAGAATGCTTATCTTTATATATTATCTGATAAAATTTCTCTTCTTCTAAAAAATCTCCTTCATTTTTTTCAAATAATAATTTTTCATTATTTATATATGTTGTTACTTGAATATTCATATTAACTCCTATATATTATCTTACTTCTCATATAAAAAAAGATTAATTCCCTTCCATATTCTCAAGTTCTTCTTCCAATTCTAACCAACGCTCATTTAATTCTTCTAACTTAAGGTTAGCTTCTTGAAGTTTAGTATTATATTCTTGCGTTTTTTCAACATCTGTATAGACTTCTTCTTTTACAAGTTCCTTATTTATCTTAGAAATCTCCTCTTCTAAAGTTTCTATATCAATAACTACTGCATCTCTTTCACGTTCTAGTTTTCTATGAAGTTTCTTCTCCTCTTTACCTAATGCATAAGAATTTTTTTCCCTTACTAGCTCTTTCTTGTCCTCTTTTCCAGCTATTTCTTGGGCAATTTTTTCTTGCTCTCTCTTTTCTAAATAGTAATCAAAATTTCCTAAGTATAAATTATACTTATTTTCATCTATAAAAATTATCTTATTGGCAATCTTATTAATAAAATATCTATCATGACTTACGAAGATAAGAGTTCCCTCATAGTTTTCTAAAGCAGACTCTAGTACTTGCTTACTAACTATATCAAGATGGTTAGTGGGTTCATCTAAAATTAACAGGTTATTTTTTTCAAGCATTAATTTTGCAAGTTGTAATCTCGCTTTCTCTCCTCCAGATAAATCCCTAACAAGCTTTAGAACATCTTCCCCTGAAAATAAGAAACGACCTAATACACTACGCACATCAGCTTCTTTCATATTTGGATACTCATCCCATAATTCTTGTAAAATTGTCTTTACAGACTCAAATTCAGCTTGTTTTTGATCATAATAACCCAAAGATACTTTAGAACCATAAGTTACTTCTCCATCAAGAAAGTCTGACTTTTTAGCAATAGCTTTTATAAGAGTGGATTTACCAACACCATTTCTTCCTACAATTGCAATCCTATCTCCCTTATAGACATCTATATTATAAGAGGGACCAATCTGCTCTTTCTCATATCCTACTTTTAAATCAAAGATTCTAAGTACATCTCTACCAGACTGTTCATTGATAGAAAACTCTATATGGGCCCTTTTTTCATCTTTACGCGGATTATCAATACGTTCAATTCTATCAAGAATTTTTTGTCTAGACTTGGCCATACCTGATGTTGATGATCTAGCAATATTCTTTTGAACAAAGTCTTCTAATTTTTTAATATCTTTTTGTTGGCTAATATATTCTCTAAGATGCTTTTCATAATCTTCTTCGTACTGCTTAAGAAATTTAGAGTAATTACCCACATACTTCTTAGTACGTCCAAACTCTACATTATAAACAATATTTACAATTTTATCTAAGAAGTACCTATCGTGACTGACTACTACAACAGCACCTGGATAAGCATTTAAGTAATTTTCTAACCAAGCAACATTTTCCATATCAAGGTGGTTAGTAGGCTCGTCTAGAATTAAAATATCAGGTTCACTAAGTAATAATTTAGCCATAGAAATACGCGTCTTTTGTCCTCCAGAAAAATTAGAAATAGATTTATTCAAATCATTTTCTGAAAAATCTAAACCATATAAAACTGACTTTATTTTTGATTTATAATGATAGTCATTATGGGTCAATACCATATTTTGTAAAGCATCATATCTATTTAAAAGTCCATGATCCGATTCAAGATTTTCAGCTGTTAGTTCTTCCGACAGTCTTTCTAGTTCTTTTTCTAAACTTATAATTTCATCAAAACAAGAAAGCATTTCCTCATAAACCGTCTTATCCTCCTTAACAATAAATTCTTGTGATAAATAACCAATACTCACATTCTTAGATACTACTCTCTCTCCAGAATCATAAGAAGTTATACCAGCAATAACCTTAAGTAAGGTAGATTTTCCAGCACCATTTCGTCCGACAATAGCTATCTTATCTTTTTCATTAATCTCTAACTTTACCTTAGAAAAAACTTCTGTAACAACAAAATATTTACTTATATTATTTAATTGAAGTAACATAACTACTCCTTTCATTATATTATTAACAAATATTATAAATTATATCAAAAATTTGATTATATTAACAGTAATCAAAAATAAAAAACCCCACCACTTAGAGTGATGAGGCTAAATCTAAAAGAGGGAAATTCTTTAGATTTATAAACTTGAAAAATAAATTAATTAAAAATTAGAATTTACGTTTTCTAGCTGCTTCAGATTTTTTCTTACGACGAACACTTGGTTTTTCGTAGAATTCACGTTTACGTACTTCTTGAATAGTACCATTTTTAGAAACAGCACGTTTGAAACGACGTAGCGCGTCCTCTAAAGTTTCGTTTTTACGAACTACAGTTTTTGACATTGGATTTCCCTCCCTCCGATATTAAAAAGTCTAAATTTATAGAATTGTTAAAACACAATCCACTAATTTATTTTATATTATTTTTTAGAAATTGTCAATAAAATATCAAAATTTCTTAATTACCTAGATCTAAGTAATATATTTACTATTTTCTATAATCTATATTAAATAATCTACAAGCATTTTCAAAAGATGCTTCTGCTAATTTAGTATAAGTCATCTCTCTCAGATCCGCTATTTCTTGAGCTACATTTTTTACATAAGCTGGTTCATTTCTCTGTCCCCTATATGGAACTGGAGATAGATATGGGCAATCTGTTTCCACTAATAATTTATCTAAAGGACATAATTTTGCTACTTCTTTTGCCTTTTTAGCATTTTTATAAGTAACCGGTCCGCCTAAAGAAATAAGGAAATTTTCTTTTAATGCTATATTCATCGATTCTACTGAACCAGAAAAACAATGCATTATTCCTCCTACTTCTTTAGCATTTTCTTCTTTTAAAATTTCTAGTACATCTGCCATAGCTTCACGACAGTGAATTACTATTGGCTTATTCACTTCCTTGGCTAGAGCTATTTGTTTTCTAAATACTTCTTTTTGTATATCTTTTGGGGATTTATCCCAATGATAATCTAGTCCAATTTCTCCAATAGCAATTACCTTAGGATTTGTTAAGGCTATTTCTTTAATCATATCGTATTTTTCTTGATTAAAATCAATAGCTTCCACCGGATGCCATCCTACTGTTAAATACAATTCTTCATAATTTTTTACTATTTCTAAGGCCCTTTTTATAGATTTATCATCAAATCCAACTATATTGATTAGTTTCACACCAGCTTCTCTAGCACTCTTCATCGTTTCTTCTAAATCATTCAAAAAGGCATCATCATTCAAATGTGCATGTGTATCAAATAACATTATGTCTTCTCCTAATATCAAATATCTACCATTATACCATATTTAAGACTTAAACCTTAGTTCATCATTCAAATCACTTAATTTATTAAATAGTATGGCTCCCGATTTTATATGTTCATTCAATGCTCCGCTCATTTTATCTCCAAACCTTCCTGGTAAACAAAATACACTATTGCCTATATCTAAAGCATAATCTATTGTCCTAGATGTTCCAGATTTACTAGCTGCTTCTGTTACTAGTAAACCTAATCCAAAAGCAGCCACTAGTCTATTTCTTTCTAAAAATCTATATTTTCTTATTCCAGATGTTGGAAAATACTCTGACACTATTATATGATTCTTTTTCATTTCTTCATATAATTTAATATTTTCTTCTGGATATATTGTATTATGTCCGTGACCTATAATCCCTATAGTATATCCCTTATTTTTTATTGTTTTCTCATGTACTAATCTATCTACTCCAGACGCTATTCCAGATACAGTTACAAAATTATTTTTTACAAGATAAGGTACTATTTGATCCAAAGATTTATCAGAATAACTTGTATTATGTCTTGTTCCAACTATAGATATTTTTCTTTTAAATAGGAGTAAGTCTTTATTACCTCTATAAAATAGTATAAAGGGAAAATCATAGAGCTTAAATAAATTTTGGGGATAGTATTCTGAATCAAAAAATAAATAGTTTGTTTTATAAAATTTAAAATATTTGTCATAGTTAAAATCCATATTATTATGAAATTTTTCATATATATCGTCACTATTTTTACCAAACAACTTTATAAAAGACTCTCTATTTAACTTAGCAATTTCTTCTATTTTTTCTAATTTTCCTAATATCTTATGAATTTTTAAACTAGTTACTTTTTCTATAGCTACCAAAGATAATAATATTCTTTTTTCCATATCATTCAATTTTTTATTAAGCAGTTCTTCTCTATTCATAAGCATTCTCCTAAATTTTTACTAATTCTATATAATATTTTTTAACTAACTTCTCAATTATTTTTGCTTTTATTTTATCTGATAAATAAATAGAATCTACTAATTCCATATAGGTATACATATACTTCAATATTTCTACATACGTCCTATTTTCCTTATACATTTTATAAACCTTAGTCTGCCACATAAATATAGGTGTTTTTACAAGTAAGTCCTCCACACTAGGGATCCCTATTATTTCTGGTATATCATTTAAAGCAATTCTTGAATTATAAAATAAGCTAAGCACCTTATTTTTTACTGTCTTATCAAACTTAAGTTGTACATATAAATAATTTTCAATATGAGACCTATCTATCTTGCTAATTAAATTTTTTTTAGAAAATTTAAAATTAAGTGGTAGTCTAAAATTTTCTAATTTACATACTTGTTTTATTGCGACTGCATGTCTTTTTTTCAATCTATTCGGCCATATTTGATAGAATACAAGTTGTTTATTTTCTAAATCATATCCATAAAAAAATACACAACCCTTGTGATAATTTAAAAAATTTTCCACAAAAGCTGCATATCTTATATAAGCTATATTATTGTAAAACTTGAATTCCTTAACAAACTTATTTAAGTCTATTAACCAAATAAGTTTTATCCCTGCTTTTTCATAGCCAATAGTTCTCTCTTTTATTTGAGAACTTGATATTATAGAGCGTTGGTACTCAAAAGCAATATTCTTATCTACTAAATAAATATCAGCAATTTGCAAATTATCATCCGCTTTAAAAATATATTCCAGTTTAACATCACTATATATTCTTTTAAAATGATCATAAAAATCTTTCTTAGTCAACAAGTGTTCCTTACTTTCACTTTTATATGAATTATAAGAACATGATAATTTCTTCTTATGAGCAAAGTGTGATTGAATTTTTCTTCCTTTTTTATAAAGTAAAGATTTTTTACAATGTGGACAAAAATATTCCTGTCCTTTTTCCACACTTAGCTCTAAAACGTTAACAATATTCCCTTTACTATCTAGAGCTATATACATAAAAATCAACTCCTATTTTTTGAGTTTTAAAATAAGCATCTCTAATTCTACTGTAATTTCTTTTAAGTTTTCTATATGTTTCTCACTTATTTCTTTAGAAAAAGATAAGGGTGTCATTTTCAAAAAGTTTTCAGCATCTTCTTTAGAGAGAGTATAAGTTTTACCTACTAAATTTCTTTTAACTATATCTGCAAACTTGCTAAGTTGATCTATTGTCTCCTGATTACTATAATCATCAATTTCTAATAAATTTCTTATTTCTTTTAAATAATTACTAGATGGGATAATTTTTAAAACTAAACCGTCATCTTTCAAGATTCTAACAAATTCTTCATAATTTGCAGGGCTTAGTATATTTAAAATAAGATCTACAGTCTTATCAGAAAAAGGAATATTAGCAAGATTAGCCAAGATATAAGGATTCTTCTTATCATATTTCACAGCGTATTCTATAGCTGATTTAGCATTGTCTAAACCATAAAAGTAAGTTTCTGGATATTTTTCTTTTAATTCTTTAATATAATAACCCTCTCCGCAACCTAAATCTACAATAATCTCAGATTTTCTTTCATTAATAAATTTCTTTATTTCCTCTAATAGCTGCTTATAAAATCCATTTGAAAAAACATAATTTCTAGCTTTAAACAATTTTTCATCATACTTACTATCTTTATAATTATTAATTAAATGTATATAACCTTTCTTAGAAAAGTCATAGGAATGATTATTTATACACTTTAAAGATATATTATTAATTTTTGCTAAATTTTTACATTTAGGGCAAGAGTAATCTAGTTCTTTATTAAATTTTTTTATAACATTTTCTATTTTCATCTTTTACTATCTCTGAGTTTTTTAAAAAATTTTTTCATTATTTTTGAACATTCTTCTTCCATAATTCCCGATACTATATTAGCATCATGATTAAAAATTCCACTAGCTACTATATTCATTTTAGACCCACAACAACCATTTTTTGGATCTCTAGCACCAAATATAACATTCTCTATCCTTGCTTGAACTATTGCCCCACTACACATCATGCAAGGTTCTATTGTTGAATACAAGTATGTATTATCCAATCTCCAAAATCCCATTTTTTCACAAGCTTCCTTTATAACTAAAATTTCAGCATGATTTAAAGCTTGCTGACTTTCCTCTCTATTATTATGTGCCCTTGATATTATTTGTCCATCAACAACTAAAACTGCCCCTATGGGAACTTCTCCTTTATTATAGGCTTTTTGGGCCTCTTCAATCGCTAGTGACATATAAAATTTGTGATCCACTCCTAGCTTCTCCTTTAATCTACTTCTTAATAAAATTGTATCAAATATAAATATACTTAGCAATATTTTTGAAAAAAAAAAGATTGAGAATAATTCTCAATCTTTAAATTTAAAATACTAGAAACTCTCTTCCTCTGAATCAATTGAAAATTTCGACGCTATATCTGTACTCTCAGTAAATCCACCATCAAAAATTTCTGTTTCATCATCTTCAGATGCTCTATGCTCATCAATTTCATCTGTAACTTCGATTTCTTCAGCTACTTCTTCTTCAAGATCATTTTCATCATCAAATACATCTAATGAAGTAGTTGATATACTTGGTTCTACAAAAGCCTTAACATCTTCCATAGTTAAATCATCTCTTAATGCCCATGTTCCATCTTCAACACATACAAATCTCCCATCTACATTTAGATCTGTATAAAAATAAGACATAATTGATGCAAACTCTTGGTCAGATACATTGTACTGGGGTCTAATAGAATCCATAAAATCATAGATATTCAAATTTTTAATACCATTATCTACCATATATTGGTAACATTGTTCCGTAATTGAACTACTGTTAATTTTTCTTCCTGTCATTATTTTTCTCCTTACATTCTCTCTGGAGCAGATACTCCTACTAATTCTAACGCATTTTTAATAGTTATTTTAACTGCTGTTATTAAAGCTAAGTAACTTTGTGTTTGCTCTTTGTTATCACTAATTACTTTATTATTTCCATAGAATTTATGAAATGAAGCAGCCAGTGTTTGCATATAATTACATACTCGATGTGGCTCCCTATGTTTTGCTGCTTGGGCCACTAATTCTGGGAAGTAAGCTAAATTCTTAAGAATTTCTACTGAATAAGGATCAGTCAATAATTCCTTATCATAAACTGTAAATTCAAGACCTTGATCTTCTGCTTGTCTTAGAATTGAACAAATTCGAGCGTGAGCATATTGTACATAGTAAAGTGGATTATCACTTGATTGTTCTTTAGCTAAAGCAAAATCAAAATCTAAATGAGTATCTGCACTGCGCATTGCTAAGAAGTATCGTGCTGCATCGGTACCTACTTCTTCTATCAGATCACGTATTGTAATTAACTTACCTGTACGCTTGCTCATTTTTATTTCTTGACCATCTTCTAATAGTCTCACAAGTTGCATAATTAAGACTTCTAAATTTTCTGATTTATAGCCAGAGGCATTGACTGACGCTTTAAGTCTTGGAACATAGCCATGGTGATCAGCTCCAAATAAATTAATTAATTTATCATATCCTCTATCAAATTTATCCTTGTGGTAAGCTATATCTGGTGTGAAATAAGTATAGGAACCATCTGCCTTAATAAGAACACGGTCTTTATCATCTCCCGTCCCTAAGCTAGTAGTTCTAAGCCATACTGCTTCACTTTCTTCAAATACATAACCACTTTCTTTTAAGGCAGCTAAAGTATCTGTAATTTTTCCACTTTCATAAAGCCAGGTTTCTCTATAGAAATTATCAAATTCTACTCTGAAATCACTTAAATCTTTTTTCAATTTATTCAATTGATAATTTACTGAATACTCACGTAAAAACTTCATGTAATCTTTTTCAGATTTTTCTAAAAGATTTGCATCAAACTCTTCAGCAAGAAGCTTCCCTAATAACATGATATCTTTTCCATTGTATCCGTCTTCTGGCATAGCTACATCTTGTCCTAATGCTTGTTTATATCTTGCATCAACAGATAAAATTAAATTGTTAATTTGATTTCCTGCATCATTTACATAATATTCTCTAGTTACATCATAAGATGATTTTTTCATAATTCTTACTATAGAATCTGCCACTGCACCATTACGAGCATGTCCTACATGTAAATCTCCTGTTGGATTTGCTGAAACATATTCTAATAAAACTTTTTCACTATTTCCTGAATTATTCTGACCAAAGTCATCTTTTTCTAATAAAACTTTGTCCAAAACTTCTACTAAACTAGATTTGTTAACGAAAAAATTAATAAATCCTGGTCCTGCTATATCTATTTTTTTTACAAAGTCATTATCTTCCATATTAGCAATGATTTCTTCTGCAATCATACGTGGATTCTTTTTTAATACTTTTGTTAATTGCATTGCAATATTAGAAGAAAAATCTCCATTTTCTGTATTTTTTGGAGTTTCTACATATATATCAATTGTCTTCTCTGTAATTTTTGCAACAGAGTTTTCTAGTAACCTTACAATTTTATTTTTCATTAATTACTCCTACCTAATTTATATACATTAAGTTTATTTACAATGTTATATTATAACATATATTCTTAATTTATTAAATAATTTGTGGCATAAAAGATGATTTAAATTGACTTTTAAATAGTATTTTTATCTAATTTGTAAATTTAAACTTTTTTAGATAAAAATAAATATTAAAATAGGTCTATTCCTTATGATAATGAAAAACCGTCGACTTAAATATTTTTAAGGGATACCTTAGATAGATTCTATAATTAATTTTTTATTAAAATAAGATATAGAACTACAGATTTCAAAGTACTATATTTTTATACTTTAACCTAATAAAAAGCCTAGTGTGTTAACACACTAGGCTTTTTATTATTATTATTTGTTTAAAGCAGTTTTAGCTTGTTCACAAAGATTAGTAAATGCAGCTGAATCATGGATTGCTAATTCAGATAACATTTTACGGTTAATTTCAATTCCCGCAACTTTTAATCCATTCATTAAACGGCTATATGATAATCCATTTAATCTAGCAGCAGCGTTTATACGAACTATCCATAATCTTCTAAAGTTACGCTTTGTTTGACGACGATCACGGAATGCGTATAATCCTGATTTCATTACTTGTTGCTTAGCAACTTTGAATAGAGTAGATTTCGAACCGAAATAACCCTTAGCTAATTTTAAAACCTTTTTACGGCGACGACGAGTCACTGTTCCACCTTTTACACGTGGCATATCAAATTCCTCCTTACGAATACATAAAATAAATTAAATTATCTTATATCTAAATCTTATTTTACTAATAAAGTTCTAATACGTTTGTAGTCCCCACGTGATACTAATGCAGCTTTACGTAAGTGACGTTTTTGTTTAGTAGTTTTTCTAGAAAACCAGTGAGATGTATAAGCACGGCTTCTTTTTAATTTTCCGCTTGCTGTTTTCTTCACACGTTTTGCTAAACCACGGTGCGATTTCATTTTTGGCATTGTAGATTCCTCCTATATTAAACCTTTATTTATTTATTTTTTTGGGTGCTAGGACTAAAAACATACTGCGTCCATCCATTTTAGGTGCTTGTTCGACAGTAGCTACTTCACTAGCTTCATTAGAAAATTGTTCTAAAACTTTCTGTCCAATTTCTTTGTGGGTAATTGCTCTCCCCTTAAAGCGAATAGTTACTTTTACTTTGTCTTCTTTCATTAAAAATTTCTTAGCATTTTTTAATTTTGTTTCAAAGTCATGCTTGTCTATCGTTGGAGATAGTCTAATTTCTTTGATTGTAACAATTTTTTGTTTTTTACGTGCTTCTTTTTCTTTCTTTTGTTGCTCGAACTTGAACTTACCATAGTCCATAATCTTAGCAACAGGAGTTTTAGCATTTGGTGCAACCATAACAACATCAAGATTTTGTCTTGATGCAAGCTCAATAGCTTCTGTTCTAGTTTTAACACCTAATTGTTCTCCAGTTTGACTAATTAAAAGAAATTCTCTCGCTTTTATACCTTCATTAATTTGTGCAGTATCCTTACTAATGACCAGCACCTCCCATTTATAATTCATTAAATACTAAAAGTAAAGAGCTGAGTATACATAGTACACCCAGCCCATAAATAATCTAGTTTATTCATTACCTATCATCCTAAACGAACGCAGGTGAGAAACGGCTGCTTCTACTTTTGTATTCAACATTAGTTATTCTATATTATTTTTTAAAAATTGTCAAGTTATTTTATTAAACTTCCTCTATTTCTTCTTGTTCTAAGTAGTCAATTTGAACACCGTTATATCTCTCTATACCTGTACCTGCTGGTATCAGTTTACCGATAATAACATTTTCTTTTAGTCCCATCAATCTATCAACCTTACCTTTGACTGCTGCATCAGTAAGAACACGAGTTGTTTCTTGGAATGAGGCTGCAGATAAGAAGGATTCCGTTTCTAGGGATGCTTTAGTAATACCTAACATAATAGGTTTTGCTGTAGCCATTTTTCCTCGTTTAGCTAAAATTTTAGCATTTTCATCTGTGAACTTATGAATATCAACAAGTGAACCTGCCAATAGATCAGTATCACCAGAATTTATAATTCTTACCTTACGTAACATTTGACGAACCATAACTTCTACGTGCTTATCTGAGATTTCTACCCCTTGCATTCTATATACTTTTTGAACCTCTGTTAATAAGTATGTTTGAACTGCTTGGTGACCAGCAATTGAAAGTAATTCTTTTGGTTCTATAGATCCCTCTGTAAGGACTTGACCACGTCTTACTCTATCTCCCTCAGCAACCAGGGTTCTTGTTGCACCATAGTCTTGATATACTCTTTCTTCTGAAAGATCACTTACTACGTGAATGTGTCTTTCTCCATGAGTTGTTGTTGTATCAATTTTAGTCACTACTCCATTAACTTCACTTATAAGTGCTTTCCCTTTAGGATTTCTAGCTTCAAATAACTCTTGGATACGAGGAAGACCTTGCGTAATATCAGCTCCGGCAACTCCTCCTGTATGGAATGTACGCATAGTAAGCTGAGTACCAGGTTCTCCGATAGACTGAGCTGCAATTGTTCCAACTGCTTCCCCAACTTCTACCTTATCTCCTGTTGCTAAGTTTTTACCATAACATTTCTCACAAACTCCATGACGACTGTTACATGTAAATGCTGATCTTATTACTACTGATTCAATACCAGATTTTTCTATAGTTTTCGCTTTATCTAATGTTATCATTTCACCATTAGCAACAATAATTTCTCCTGTTTCTGGATTAATAACATCTTCTTTGGCATAACGTCCCTCTAGTCGTTCTTCTAGTGATTCAATTTCATCTGTACCATTTTTTAATGCAGATACTTGAAGTCCTCTAGATGTTCCACAATCTTCCTCACGAACAATTACATCTTGTGCCACATCTACTAAACGACGAGTTAAGTAACCTGAATCTGCAGTCTTAAGTGCTGTATCTGCAAGTCCTTTACGTGCTCCGTGTGATGAAATGAAATACTCTAATACCGTCAACCCTTCTTTAAAAGAAGAACGTACAGGCATCTCGATAGTTCTTCCTGATGGAGATGCCATCAATCCACGCATTCCGGCTAATTGTGTAAAGTTCGACGCATTACCACGAGCTCCAGAGTCAGCCATCATGAAAATTGGATTGGTTTCTGGCAATGAATCCATTAATTGATCTTGAATTATATCCTTAGCTTTAGCCCATTGGCTAATTACATGTTGATATCTTTCATCTTCTGTCACTAATCCACGTCTAAATGAATTATTAATTTCATCAACATTCTTTTGTGCAGCTGCTAAAATTTCATATTTATTTGGAAGAACAAATACATCACTTACTCCTACAGTAATACCTGCTCTTGATGAATACTTAAATCCTAGATCTTTCATACGGTCAAGCATTGTTGATGTTTCAGTAATATGGAATCTATTGAAAATTTCTGCAATTATTTGTGATAAGAAATTTTTCTTAAATGGAGTAACCACCGCTTTATCTGCCAAGTACTCTTTTAAGCCACCCTGTGGTAAATCTTTATAAGCAACAAAGTACTTATCTGGAGTTGCTTCTTCAAGGTTTACTTTAGTAGCCTCATTTAAGTAAGGAAACTCTTCTGGTAGTATTTGATTAAAAATTACTTTTCCTACTGTTGTAATAAGTAATTTACTGTTTTGTTCTTCAGTAAAGGTAATATTACCAAATGATTTAGCTGAAATACCGATTCTAGTATGTAAGTGAATGTATCCATTTTGATAAGCAATATTAGCTTCATTTGCATCTTTAAAAATCATTCCCTCTCCAATAGCTCCAGATCTTTCCAATGTTAAGTAATAGTTACCTAATACCATATCCTGAGATGGGGTAACTACCGGTTTCCCATCTTTCGGGTTAAGGATGTTTTGAGCAGCAAGCATAAGCATTCTAGCTTCTGCTTGAGCTTCTTTAGATAAAGGAACGTGAACAGCCATTTGGTCTCCATCAAAGTCAGCGTTGAATGCTGTTGTAACAAGTGGATGTAATCTAATTGCTTTACCTTCTACTAAGATTGGTTCAAAGGCTTGAATCCCTAATCTATGAAGTGTAGGTGCTCGGTTAAGTAGTACTGGGTGTTCTTTTATAATTTCTTCTAAGATTCCCCATACATGATCTTCCATTTTTTCAATTTGTGTTTTAGCATTCTTAATGTTATTAGCTAATTCACGTTTTACTAGTTCACGCATAATAAATGGCTTGAATAGTTCAAGTGCCATTTCTCTTGGAAGTCCACATTGGTACATTTTCAGATTTGGACCTACAACTATAACCGAACGTCCTGAATAGTCAACACGTTTACCAAGTAAGTTTTGACGGAAACGTCCATGTTTACCTTTAAGCATATTAGATAATGATTTTAAAGTTCTGTTACCTGGTCCTGTTACTGGACGTCCACGACGTCCGTTGTCAATTAGGGCATCTACAGCTTCTTGTAACATACGTTTTTCATTTTGGACAATTAAACCTGGTGCTTTAAGTTCGATAAGCTTTTTCAATCGGTTGTTACGGTTAATTACACGACGATATAAATCATTTAAATCAGATGTTGCAAAACGTCCACCATCTAATTGAACCATTGGACGAATTTCTGGTGGAATGACTGGAAGTACTGTCATTATCATCCATTCCGGTTTATTTCCTGAGTTTTTGAATGCCTCAAATACTTCAATACGTTTGATAAGTTTTACAACTTTTTGCCCTGATTTGTAATTTGATTCACTTAATTCTTTTAATTCATTCTTTAATTCTTTAAGTTCTTTTTCAATATCAAGTTCTTCTAACAGATCACGAATTGCTTCAGCACCCATTTTGGCAACAAATGAACCTGCTCCATATTGAGCTCTTCTTTCACGAACTTCTCTTTCAGAAACTATTTGTTTTTTAGTGAAGTCAGTAGTTCCTGGATCAATTACTATGTACGATGCAAAATAAATTACTTCTTCTAGATATTTAGGTGTTATATCCAGTAATAATCCCATTCTACTTGGTGTTCCTTTAAAATACCAGATATGGCTGACTGGAGCAGCAAGCTCCAAGTGCGCCATTCTTTCACGTCTAACTTTAGATAAAGTTACATCTACACCACATTTATCACATTTAATATTTTTATATTTTACTCTCTTGTATTTACCACAAGAACATTCCCAGTCTTTAGCTGGTCCAAAAATTTTTTCACAGAACAAACCATCACTTTCAGGTTTTAATGTTCTATAGTTTATTGTTTCTGGTTTAGTAACTTCTCCATATGACCAAGATCTGATCTTTTCCGGAGAAGCTAAACTAATTTTCATATATGAAAAATTATTTACATCTATCAAGAAAGCCTACCTCCTTCATTATTCGATAACGCGTCTTTTATTAGATTTAGATTATTTTGAAATTATTTTTCTTCCTCTAAATCATCTTCATCACTATTTAACATTGATAATAGGGCATTTAAGCCTGCATGTTCTTCTTTTGTTTCTTCTACTAGGTCTATTGAAGCTTCTTCTGAATCAGCGTTTTCAACTTCTTCTAAACTAGTTTTTGCTTGAAATTCAATTGTATCTGCAATTTCCATATGTGCTAAATCTACTTCATTGTCATCTTTATCCATGACTCTAAAGTCCATTCCTAAAGCTTGCATCTCTTTCATAAGTACTCTAAATGATTCTGGAACTCCAGGTTTTTGAATATTTTCACCTTTGACTATTGACTCATAAGTCTTAATACGTCCATTTGTATCATCTGACTTGTAAGTTAAGATCTCTTGAAGTATATAAGCTGCACCATATGCTTCTAATGCCCATACCTCCATCTCTCCAAATCTTTGTCCACCAAACTGCGCTTTACCTCCAAGTGGTTGTTGAGTTACTAACGAGTAAGGTCCAATTGAACGAGCATGAAGTTTGTCATCAACCATGTGAGATAACTTAATCATGTACATTACTCCTACCGATACACGACTATCAAATGGTTCACCTGTACGACCATCATAAAGGATTGTCTTAGCATCTTTAGACATACCTGCCTCAGCAACAGTCGACCATACATCATCATCAGTTGCTCCATCAAATACTGGAGTTGCTACATGGATTCCTAATCTTTTAGCAGCCATTCCTAAATGAAGCTCTAATACCTGACCTATATTCATACGTGATGGTACCCCTAATGGATTAAGCATGATATCAACTGGTGTTCCATCTGGTAGGTATGGCATATCTTCTTCTGGTAAAATATTAGATATAACCCCTTTGTTACCATGACGTCCAGCCATCTTGTCCCCTACACGTATTTTACGTTTTTGAACAATAAATACTCTCACTAACTCATTAACACCGTTAGCTAATTCCGCTCCATCTTCACGTCTAAAGATTTTAACATCCGCTACTACTCCATCAGCACCATGTGGTACTCTTAACGATGTATCACGTACTTCTTTAGATTTAGAACCGAATATTGCATATAAAAGCTTTTCTTCTGGTGTTTGTTCTGTCAGTCCTTTTGGAGTAACTTTACCAACTAGAATATCTCCAGATTTAACTTCAGCACCAACACGAATGATTCCGCGACTGTCTAAATTTTTAAGTGCATTTTCCCCTACATTAGGAATTTCACGCGTGATCTCTTCAGGTCCTAGTTTTGTATCACGAGTTTCTGTTTCATATTCTTCTAAGTGAATAGAAGTATATACGTCTTCTTTAACAAGACGCTCACTCATAATTACAGCATCCTCATAGTTGTAACCATCCCAGTTTACAAAAGCAACTACTAAGTTTTTCCCTAGTGCTAACTCTCCTTTATCCATAGATGGCCCATCTGCAAGAATATCCTTTTTCTTAACCTTATCTCCTACCTTAACAATTGGCTTTTGATTATAAGATGTAGAGTGATTAGAACGAACAAACTTATGAATTGAGTAAAGGTCTAAGTCTCCTCTTAACTCTTTTCCATCTAAATATTCTGTTCTTCTTACTTTAATCACAGTAGAATCTACATACTCAACTACCCCTGGATATTTAGCAACGATGGCTGCTCCTGAATCACGTGCAGAAACATGTTCCATCCCTGTTCCTACAAAAGGAGCCTCTGTTACCATTAAAGGTACCGCCTGACGTTGCATGTTAGCTCCCATCAAGGCACGGTTAGAGTCATCATTTTCTAAGAAAGGTATACATGCTGTAGCTGCTGAAACTACTTGCTTAGGTGATACATCCATATAGTTCATCATTTCTTTAGGTAGAACTGTATTCTCCCCACGGAAACGACATACAACTTGATCATCTAAGAAAAATCCATTATCATCTACATTTGAGTTAGATTGTGCAACTACATATTTATCTTCTTGATCCGCTGTTAAGTAAGATACTTCTTTAGTCACATAAGGATTTCCTTCATTATCAAACTCCACTTTTCTGTAAGGTGTCATAATAAATCCAAACTCATTAATTCTTGCAAATGAAGAAAGTGAGTTAATCAGACCAATGTTAGGTCCTTCAGGTGTCTCAATAGGACACATACGTCCATAGTGTGAATAGTGAACGTCACGCACTTCCATTCCAGCACGTTCACGTGTAAGTCCACCTGGTCCTAAAGCTGATAAACGACGTTTATGGGTAAGTTCTGATAATGGGTTTGTTTGATCCATAAATTGTGATAGTTGTGAAGATCCAAAAAATTCTTTAATTATAGCTGTTACTGGACGAACATTAATCAATTGTTGTGGAGTAACTTCTTCTGAATCTTGAAGCGACATTCTTTCACGAACAACTCTTTCCATACGTGAAATACCTAAACGAATTTGATTTTGAAGTAACTCACCTATACAACGTAAACGACGATTTCCTAAGTGATCTATATCATCAGAATTTCCAATTAAATCGAATTCAAATCCGTCAATATTTCTTCTATTCCTGATTAATAATAAATAATAGTTAATACTTGCTATAATATCAGCAATAGTCAATGTAACTACATCTTTTTCTGGGCTAGCATTACCAATTATATGTAAAATTTGATCTCCTGTTAAATCATCAACATTATAATTTGCTGGTGCAGTTACCATGTTTACAACCTTAAACAACTGCAATCTTAATATATCATTTCCATCTATTGATTCATGAATTTCATATTCTTTAATATTTGCTGTTTTCGCCAGTTCTTCATGGATTCCATCCAAGATTGTACGCGTTAGTTTTGTACCTTTTTCTACTAAGACTTCACCAGTTTCAGTATCTACGATTGGTTCAACTAAAACTTGGTTTTCAAGTCTTTCAGATACATGTAATTTATTATTTAATTTATAACGACCCACTTTTGCTAAGTCATATCGACGAGCATCGAAAAATCTTCCAAATAATGTTGCTTTTGCTGATTCTACAGTTGATGGCTCTCCTGGTCGAAGTTTTTCGTAAATTTCCTGAAGTGCTTTTCCAGTATCTTTTTTGTCATCTTTTTCTAAAGTAGATAATAATTCTTCAGTTTCTCCAAATAAGGATACTATTTCTTCATCACTTGCAAATCCAAGAGCTCTAATTAATGTAGTAATAGGAATTTTTCTTGTTCTATCAATACGAGCATAAGCTAAATTCTTCATATCTTTTTCGAATTCTAACCAAGCCCCTCGATTAGGGATAACCGTTGTTTTGAAGGCATTAGCAATATTTTTAACTTTAAGTTTTTCATCTTCTGTGAAATAAACCGATGGAGAACGTACTAATTGTGATACGATAACACGTTCTGCTCCATTAATAATAAAAGTACCTGTATCAGTCATAAGTGGTAAATCACCCATGAATACTTCCTGTTCTTTAATTTCACCTGTTTCTTTATTTAATAGTCTAACTTTAACTCTTAACGGAGCCGCATAAGTAGCATCACGTTCTTTAGACTTATCAATATCATACTTAGGATCACCTAATTTGTAGTCGATAAATTCTAAACTTAGTTTATCGTTATTACCTTCAATAGGAGAAACATCTTTAAATACTTCCTTAATACCAGTCTTTAAAAATTCCTCATATGATGAAGTCTGAATTTCGATTAAGTCCGGTAAGTCAATAACTTCTGAAATTCTTGCATAACTACGTCTTTCTCTATGTTTACCAAATTTAATTTTTTGCAACTGTGTCACCCCTTGGTTTTTTTATAAGCATAACGCATTAAAAACAGCTATTTTAAAGTTAATTTTAAAGCTGTTTCAAATGAGTTTTTTGTAATTTTTTATTAATTTAAATAAATTACTTGCAATATATCATAATAGCATAATATAGATGTAAAGTCAATTTATTTGACACTTTTAAGGATATAATATCCTTTATTTTTTGTAATAATTTCTACATGTGAAAAAAGTTCTTCCAATAATTTTTTACAAGAAGCCATCCCTTGTTTTTTTTGAATAACTACCCATAATTCACCTTTAGAATTTAATCGTTCAAATGATTGCTTCATCATCATGTGAACTACTTCTTTCCCAGCTCTTATAGGAGGGTTTGTTAAAATAATATCAAAATTTTCTTCAATATCTGATAAAGCATTGTTCTCTAAGAGTTTCACATTATTTTTTATATTATTTTTTTCTAAATTTTTTTTGGATAATTCGAGACTTCTCTTATTAACATCAACTAAGATAAATGAAAAATCTTTATATCTATCAGCCAAAAATACAGATACAACTCCATACCCACAACCTAAGTCACATACATTAGCTATTTTTTTATCCGTTTCAAAAGATTCTAACATAGTTTTTGTACCAAAATCTATTCCATTTTTTGAGAAAACTCCATTATCTGTATAAAAGTTATATTCTTTTGAATTTATAAATCCCGAAATTACTTTTTCTTCACTTTTAGAATTAGGATTATTTGTATAATAATGTTCCATTTTTTCTTCCTGTTTTTTCTTTCTATTTATAAGAGTATTTGTTTATGTTTTTATATATTAAAAAAGTATATCTCATAACCTATTCGATATGAGATACACTATTGTTATTATCATCTATAAATATCTTATACAGATATTTGTTATTTTTACATCTATCTAATTAGTTGTTGAAATTAATCGATTAAAATTATTTAACTTCAACAGAAGCTCCAACTTCTTCAAGTTTAGCTTTGATTTCTTCAGCTTCTTCTTTAGAAACTCCTTCTTTAAGAGTTGCTGGTGCACCATCAACTTTTTCTTTAGCTTCTTTAAGTCCATCACCAGTGATCTCACGAACAACTTTGATAACTTTAATTTTTTGGTCTCCTGCGCTTGCTAATACTACATCAAACTCAGTTTTTTCTTCAGCAGCAGCAGCTCCACCACCTACTACAGCTACAGGTGCTGCAGCAGTTACACCGAATTCTTCTTCGATTGCTTTTACTAAGTCGTTTAATTCTAAAACTGACATGTTTTTAATTGATTCTAAGATTTGCTCTTTAGTCATTATATATTCCTCCAAATATTATCTTTTATTTAATTTCTTTTACAAGAATTAAGCCTCTTGTTCAGCCTTTTGATCTGCAACAGCTTTAACTGCTAAAGCAGTATTTCTCATAGGCGCTGTTAATACAGATAGTAACATAGAAAGTAACCCTTCTTTGTTTGGTAATGTTGCGATAGCTTTAACTTCTTCTAATGAAGCAACTTTACCTTCAATTACCCCTGCTTTTAATTCTAGTGCTTCGTTTTCTTTAGCAAAATCATTAAGTACACGAGCAGGCGCTACTACGTCTTCAGTAGAGAATGCAATAGCATTTGGACCAGTTAATACTTCTTCTAATCCTTCAATACCATTTTGCTCCATAGCACGACGCACTAGTGAGTTTTTGTAAACTTTAAACGTTAATCCCTCAGCACGCATTTTGTTACGTAATTCAGTTACTTGAGCAACATTTAAACCACGGTAATCTGCGATAACGATTGACGAACTTGCTTTAATTTCTTCAGCAATTTGGTTTACAAGTTCTTGTTTTCTCTCAATAGCTTTTGACATTGAACTTCCTCCTAATTAGATTTATCAATCTCAATTGTACCAAAAAGAACCTTTCTGCATGCGAGAACATACAAAAAGGCATAAACATAATACTCTTTTTATTATCGTCCTCGGTAGGATTATTAAAACTTAAGTTCCCTACTGTCTTAGGTACATATCAAACTGACTTAGAATAATATACTATATTTTTTTGAATTTGTCAATATAATTCTTCTATTTTTATTTTTCTTTATAAATTTTTGCAGCTTCTATTATTAAGTCTACCAGGCTTTCTTCTCCAAACTTCTCAAAATAGCTATTAAAACGACAATCTTCCTTGTAAGATAAACATATACTGTAAAATATCTCTTTACTGCATCCCATTAAATTATACATAATATCATATAAACTTGCTATTTCATTTTGTATAACTTTACTTTCGGCTAGTTCGTCTATATTTTCTACAATATTCCTATAAACATGATCCAATTCTTTTTCTAAATTTTTAAAATCTTCCTTCGTGTAATCTTTAGTATTATGTTTATATATCCTATATTCACTTGAATTGCTATACAGTAATTCTATTTCTCGTTCATATTGTTTTTCCATATTATTTACTTTTTCTCCTTCAAGTATTTCTCTTCTTATGTCTTTTCCATCAATAACTTTATCTAATTTTTCAATAGTATTCTGTAATTTTAATAATTCATATTTTAAATTTTCTTTGTGTTTTAATAAAATTTTAGTTCTTTTTTCATTATCTAATAAATAGTACTCTTTAATTTCTTTAAGCGACAAACCTATTGCTTTTAGAAAAAGTATTTCTTGTAATTTAATCAAATCTTTTTTATTATACTCTCTATAATTATTTTCACTATTTTTGCTAGGTGTTAAGATACCTTGTTCATCATAATAATGTAAAGTTCTCTTTGTTATTCCTGTTATTTTTATAATATCCTTAATAGAAAACATACTTCCCCTCCTCATTTATTAATATATCGTTAGCTAACTATCTTTATTTTAAAGCATAACGTTAGGTTATAGTCAAGAATGCTAGCAAAAAAATCGCAACTATTTCTAGTTACGATTTTTATTCTATAAGTCATCTAATGCTTTGTTTATTTTTCTTTTTGCTTTTTCAAAAAATCCTTCTCCTTCAGATGATTTTTCCCCTCTTATTTTAGCAAGTTCTTCATATAATTCACGTTCACGTTGTGATAAGTCTTTAGGTATTTTTATTATCGCTATAATATAATGATCCCCTACTCCATATCCTCTAACATTTTTAACACCTTTCCCTGCTAATTTAAATTTACGCCCGTATTGCGTTCCAGCTGGAACATTAAGTTCTATTTCCCCATTAAGTGTACGAACATCTATCTTAGTTCCTAAAGCAGCTTGTGCTGGTGATAATTCTAACTCTGTATAGATATCGTCTCCATCTCTATGGAAGTACTTGTCTTCTGGAACAATAACTTCTATAAATAAATCTCCTGCTGGTCCTCCATTGACACCAGGTCCTCCTTTTCCTGAAAGTCGAACTCTTTGTCCATTTTCAATTCCAGCTGGAATATCGACTTCATACTCAACTTCTTTGTTGTTGTATCCTTTACCGAAACAATGAGCACATTTATCTTTAATTATTTTACCTGTTCCGTTACATCTTGAACATGTTCTTTGACTTTGTACCTGACCAAAGATTGATTGTTGAACAAATGTTTCAGATCCAGAACCATGACAAGTTGTACATGTTGTAGTAGACGATGCATCTTTAGCTCCCGAACCATTACATTTTTCACACGTTACATCTTTTCTAAATTTTACTGCTTTCTTAACACCAAAAACAGATTCTTCAAATGATATATTAAGTCTGTGAAGTAGATCCTCTCCTTGCCTTGGAGCATTTGGATTTCTTCTTCCACGTCCTCCACCACCAAAAAATGATGAAAATATATCTCCTAAATCATCAAAATCTGCTCCAGAGAATCCTCCACCAAATCCTCCGAAGCCACCACCTCCATAATTACCTTGTTCAAAAGCTGCATGTCCAAATTGATCATATTGGGCTTTTTTATTATCGTCACTTAAAATTTCATAGGCTTCTGTGATTTCTTTAAACTTTTCGTCTGCCCCTGGTTCTTTATTAATATCTGGGTGATATTGCTTAGATAATTTTCTATATGCTTTTTTTATTTCTTGTGCACTAGCACCTTTACTAAGTCCCAGCACTTCATAGTAATCTCTTTTTGCCATATTTTCCCCTATGTTAAATTTTAAGGGAGCGTAAAACACTCCCTTATTTATTTCAAATTTTGATTATTTTTAAAAATTTTCTATATATATATTACATCACTATGTGATTGCTTCCTATTGTTTTAAACAACATTTTCATTCTAGAAAATCTTGAGATAATAATTTTTAACTTTTTTATCTTAATAACTGTATGCTTATTTTTTCTCAGTGAAATCTGCTTCTACTACGTCATCATCTTTATCATTTGATGATGTAGTTTCTGCTTCTGAGTTAGCAGATCCCGCTGCTTGTGCTTGTTCATATAACTTCATAGTCATTTCTTGAACAGCTTTCTCTAGTTCTTCTTTTGCAGACTTAATCCCTTCTAATTCGTTATTTTTAATTGCTTCTTTTAATGTATCATTTTTAGTTTTAATAGCATCTAATAGTGATTGATCAACTTTATCTTTTCCATCTTCTAAAGCTTTATCAGCTTGGAATGATAGTTGGTCCGCTTCATTACGTAAATCAGCTTCCTCCTTACGTTTAGCATCTGCTTCCGCATTTGCTTCTGCTTCTTTAACCATTCTATCTATATCTGCATCAGATAGTGATGATGATGATTCAATAGTAATTTTTTGTTCTTTTTGTGTTCCTAAATCCTTAGCTGTAACATTTACGATACCGTTTTTGTCAATATCAAATGTAACTTCGATTTGAGGCACTCCACGTGGTGCTGGTGGTATATCTGATAATTGGAATCTTCCTAAAGTCTTATTATCATTTGCCATTGGTCTTTCACCTTGTAACACGTGAATATCTACTGCAGGTTGGTTGTCTGCTGCAGTTGAGAAAACTTGAGATTTAGATGTTGGAATCGTAGTATTTCTTGGAATTAATACAGTCATTACTGATCCCATTGTCTCAATACCTAGTGATAGTGGTGTTACATCTAGTAGTACTACATCTTTAACATCTCCAGTAATAACTCCACCTTGAATAGCTGCTCCCATTGCAACAACTTCATCTGGATTTACTCCTTTATTTGCTTCTTTACCCATTTCTTTCTTAACTGCTTCTTGCACAGCTGGGATACGAGTAGATCCCCCTACTAAGATTACTTGATCAATTTCAGAAGCTGATAACCCTGCATCTTTAAGTGCTTGACGAGTTGGAATCAATGTTCTCTCTACTAATGAATGAGTTAATTCATCAAATTTAGCACGAGTTAATGTGTTCTCTAAGTGAACTGGTCCTGCAGGCCCTGCAGAGATAAATGGTAGAGATATCTGAGTTGATGTTACTCCAGATAAATCTTTCTTAGCTTTTTCTGCTGCATCTTTTAGACGTTGCATAGCCATTTTATCTTGTGATAAATCAATTCCTTGATCTTTTTTAAATTCTTCTACTAAGTAGTCAATGATTGCTTGGTCAAAGTCATCCCCACCTAGTAAATTATCACCTGATGTAGATAATACTTCAAATACTCCATCTCCTAATTCAAGAATAGAAACATCAAATGTTCCTCCTCCTAAGTCGAATACTAGGATTTTCTGATCTACATCTGTTTTATCTAGACCGTAAGCTAGAGCTGCTGCTGTTGGTTCGTTGATAATTCTTTCTACTTCTAGTCCAGCAATTTTACCTGCATCTTTAGTTGCTTGACGTTGAGCATCATTAAAGTAAGCTGGCACTGTAATTACTGCTTTAGTTACTTTTTCACCTAAATATGACTCTGCTGTTGCTTTTAAATTTTGCAAAATCATTGCCGAAATTTCTTGTGGTGAATAATCTTTTCCATTTACCGCTTCTTTATAATCAGTTCCCATATGACGCTTAATTGAAATTACTGTGTTAGGGTTTGTAATTGCCTGACGTTTTGCAACTTCACCTACTTGAATCTCATCTCCCTTAAAGGCCACTACTGATGGAGTAGTTCTATTTCCTTCTGGGTTAGGGATAACTTTAGCTTCCCCTCCTTCTAATACAGATACACATGAGTTAGTTGTTCCTAAGTCTATACCAATAATTTTTGACATTTTTTATTCTCCTTATTTATATACAATTAATATTATTTTCACATCTAATTTACTCAGCAATTATCTCTAATCACTGAATATTTTTCCTAGTTATTCGGATAAATTTTAAAATATTTTTATAATTTTAAAGTTATTTCTTCTTAAGTATTAGGAATTTACTTTAACCATAGCTGGTCTAATTACTCTATCTTTTAATTTATATCCTTTTTGGAAAGTTTCTAATACAATTCCAGATTCTTTTTCAGAATCACTATCCTGCATTACCGCTTGATGAACATTAGGGTCAAATTTTTCTCCCGTTGATTCTATTAGCTCTACTCCCTCTGATTTTAGAGCAGCTTGTAATCCTTCATAGACCATTTGTACACCTTTTAAAAGTCCAATTGTCTCTTCTGTTTCTTCGGTTGAAGCTAAAGCTCTTTCTAAGTTATCTATACTAGGAAGTATTTCTGAAATTATCTTTTGGCTTTTATATTTATTATTTGTTTCTATTTCCTGATTTTTACGTTTTTTAAAGTTTTCAAATTCTGCATAAAGTCTTAAATATTTATCTTCCGATGCTTTCAAGTCTTCTTCTGCTTTTAAAAGTTTAGCTTCTAAAAGGCCCTCTATACTTTCTTCGACTTCTTTTTCTAAAGTTTCTTCAGACTCTAATTCTTCACTTATATTCTTTATTTCTTCAGTGGTGGCCTTTAGATTTTCTTCTACTGTACCCTCTAAGCTCTCTTTCTTTTTTTCTAAATTTTCTTCTTTTTTACTAGACATAGCTACCTCCTATTATTTTAGGTTTTTATTCAAGTTACTCTTTACACATCTTATCAAAGCCATTACTTTTTTATAGTTCATTCTCTTAGGACCAACTACAGCAATAACCCCTTCTCCTTTATCGCTAGAGTACTTACTTGATATTAATGAGACTTCAGTCAAATTAGATCCAGAAAGCTCATTACCAATTTTTATTGATATATCATTACTTGTAGAGTTATTATCTAAAAGTTCTATGATACTATCATCTTCTAAAAGACTTACTATTTCTTTTAATTTGTCTATATTATCTATATCAGGTTGTTTTAGCAAATTATACTTACCACCCAAAGCAATAGTTTTCTTACTTTCATCATTTAGAAGTCTATTTAATACTAGAACTATCATATCATAATTATTTACTTTATTTTTAAGATATTTTTCAAGTTCTTTATGAAGTACTATATGAGCCTGTGCCATTTCTACATCATAGAAATATACTTGAAGTAATCTATTTACCTCTGCTATATCATCATTTGTAAAATCAGCTTGCATTTTATAATTCTGTTGATGGACTTCTCCTATACTAGTAATTAATACTACCAGTACACTTCTAGGACTTAATAAAATCAATTCTATCTTATTTATCCTTTTATCTGATTTAGTAGGTGCCAATATAATTGCTGTACAATCAGTTAAATTTGATAAGACTATAGCATTCTTTTCTAAAAATTTAGATTGTGAATAAACTTCTTCCTTATTTATAGAATTAATTATAGTATTATCATCATCTGTTAGCTTATACTCTGTATTTATATAATCAACATAATATCTATATCCCTTTTCAGAAGGAATTCTTCCTGAAGATGTATGTGTCTTCATTATAAATCCTTCTTTTTCAAGCTTACTCATATCATTACGAATCGTAGCTGACGAGAATTTTATATCTTGTGATATTAGTTTTGACCCTACTGGTTGATTATTATTGATAAAATTTTCAACTATTGTTTGAAGGATAAGAACTTGCCTTTCTAATAACATAGTATCCACCTTCTTATTTTTTCAGAATTAGCACTTTGAGTTATCGAGTGCTAACTCATATTTATATAATACCACTAAGGTCAAATAATGTCAATAGAAAAAATAAAATTTTTTGACTTTTTTTGACTTTTTTGTTTCTCCTTTTAAAAAATTAATAAATTATTAACTTCTCACCTATTTTTTCTTATTTAACATATCATAATTTTAGATAAAAAGTAGTACAACTAATTTTACCCATATTATAATTTTTAAAAGACAAATATAAAGACCTAGCAAGATTTCTTGCTAGGTCTGTCTGTATTCTATTCTTCAAAGCATTCTATTACTTTATTATGCTCCCAAGATACTTCTTCTATAAAAATTCTATCTCATTCTAATACTTTATAGTATATCCTATCATTAACTACTAGGCTTTAGTAATTTTTTCCATACCTCTCATATATGGTCGCAACACTTCTGGAATTGTTATTGATCCATCTTCATTTTGATAGTTTTCTATTATAGCTGCTACTGTACGCCCTACTGCTAATCCCGATCCATTTAGAGTATGTGCAAATTCTAATTTACCATTTTTCTCTCTTCTAAATCTAATGTTAGCTCGTCTCGCTTGGAAATCTGTGCAATTTGAACATGATGAAATTTCTTTATAGGCCCCATAACTCGGCAACCATACCTCTATATCATAAGTTTTAGCGGCTGAAAATCCAATATCTCCTGTGCATAATGTTATAACACGATAAGGTAATTCTAATTTTTTAAGAATAGTTTCTGCATGACCTGTCATTAATTCTAATTGTTGGAAGGATTCTTCTGGTTTAGAAAATCTAACCATTTCTACTTTATCAAATTGGTGCATACGAATTAAACCACGAGTATCACGTCCTGCTGAACCTGCTTCTGAGCGGAAACAAATTGAAAAACCTGTTAATCCTTGCGGTAAGTCGTCCTCACTTAATATTTCATTGTTATAATAGTTTGTTAAAGGTACCTCTGCGGTTGGAATAAGTGTCAATCCCTCTGATTCTACAGTGTAGACATCCTCTAAGAATTTAGGAAATTGTCCTGTTCCATATAAAGAATTTCTATTAACCATTTGTGGTACCATCATCTCTTGATATCCATGATCAACAACATGGGTATCAATCATAAAATTAATCAATGCTCTTTCTAATAAAGCTCCTGCTCCTTTATAAAAGGCAAATCTAGCACCAGAAACTTTAGCTGCTCTTTCAAAATCAACTATATCTAAATCAGCAACTAAATCCCAATGTGCTTTTGCTTCAAAATCAAAGTTTGGTAAATTTCCAACACGTCGAACTTCTACATTATCTTCTTCACCTTCTCCTACTGGAGTTTCATCAGATAAAAGATTTGGTATTCTTGATAAAATATCTTGTAATTTTTCGTCAATTCCCCTAACTTCTGTATCTAATTCAGTTATCTCATCAGAAAGTTTTTTCATTTCTGAGATAAAATCACTAGCATCTTCCTTATTACGTCTTAAAACTGCAATTTTTTCACTTGTTTTATTACGTAAAGCCTTCATATCTTCAACCTTTATCAATTTTTCACGTCTTAACTTGTCTAATTCTAAAATAGTATCTACTATTACTGCATCATCTCCACGCTTAGCAATCTTATCTTTGACAAATTCAGTTTCTGTTCTTATTAATTTAATATCTAACATTTTCTTCCTCCAAAAATATAAAAATCCCTCGCATTTAATATATAAATGCAAGGGACGATGAGTCTAATCGTGGTTCCACCCTAAATTTAGCTTCACAGCTCTCTTTAGAAAATTATTTGGTCTATAACTAATCATATAGAAAATAGTAGAATTTTAAAATCAAAATTAAGTATTTTCAGCAAGCATACTCTCTCTAAAAATTTTATATTTTAAAACATGTCTATACCAAATAAAGTATTAACTTAATACTTATTCTACTCCTATTCTCTTTTTTTGTCAAGTGTCCTAAAACTAAAGTTTCTCATATTCTTCTGATATATCGAAAGGATTTTCCTTGTTGATATGATCGTAAAATAAAACCCCATTTAAATGATCAATTTCATGTTGAAAACAAATAGAAGGTAAACCTTTTAAGTCTAAAGTTACTTTTTCATCATTTTCATTATATCCTACTACCTTAATTTTAGAATATCTAGGAACATATCCTTTTATTTCCTTATCGACGGATAAACAGCCTTCCCCTCCTGCTAAGTAAGATTTAGCCGCTGAATGAGAAATAATCTTTGGATTATATAAAGCATAAGATATTGTATTCTCCGGATATTCTTCATTTGGAATATGGACCGCCATCATTCTTTTAGCTACATTAATCTGAGGTGCTGCTAATCCAATTCCTGGTTTCAATCCATATTTTTCTACCAATTCATCATCTTGTGATGCAATCACATACTCAAGTAATGAACGTAAAATGTCCTTATCTTCTTTTGATATTGGTGACTTTACTTCCTCGCAACGTAATCTAAGTGTTTCATGCGGATCTACTATAATATTTTTTACTGTTATCATTTTATTTCCTCCTATTATCTCTTATTTACTATGTATAATATCCTCTTTTTTACTTCATTTAATTCTAAATTAAAGAGCGGTAAAACCACCCTTTATAAAATTCTTTTAAATGGATCTAAACTAATTCCTTGACTCAGTACTTCACTTGCATAAATTTTAGCTGCAAATAATGAATGATCTCTAAAATTCCCACATTCTTTAGCGGTTGTAGCAGGAACTACCTCTGTTTCTCCTACAGTGTGTAAAACTTTAACTAAAACTTCTCTTACTTCTTCTACACTAGGACTTCCCCAAATAATCATGTAGAAACCTGTTCTACATCCCATTGGTGAAATATCAATAATTCCTTTCAAATGATCACGCATATTAATTGCTAATAAGTGCTCCAGTGTATGCATTGCTCCAGTTGAAAATCCATCTTTATTGGGTTGTAAAAATCTAAGGTCAAACTTACTAATTTTTGCTCCTGTTTCATGAGTTTCTACACCAGCTATTCGTATATAAGGTGCTTTTACTATATTATGATCTAATTCAAAACTTTCTACTCTGGCCATCTTATCTCTCCTACATAATTTAATTTCTTATACATTATATCATATAAAAATTTTTTCATATAAAAAATAGAAGCATGTATACTTCTATTAAGCATTATATTTCAATAAAGTAAAATTTTCTCCATCATACTCAATTTCATTTAAAGATGTATTAACTATATAAGCATCATTGGGTCTAATTTTTTTTGATTCTAAGAAAATTCTAGTACAAGCACCATGACAAACAACTAAAATTGTATCATCTTTATGCTCATCATATTTCTCTTTATAAAAATCTTCTATTCTTTGGGCAATAGCAGTATCCGACTCAACACTTGATATATCACCCTTTTCTTGTCCAAGATGCCACTCCTCATAAGTAGCACCTTCAAATTTACCGTAATTTTTTTCTATAACTCTAATATCCTTCTCTATAGCTATGTCTTGATTTTCAGAATTATCTAACATATAGCGACAAGTATCATAAGCTCTTTCCATTGGACTTGAATAAGCTGCAGCTATATTATAGTCCTTTAATTTTAATCCCGCATCTTTCGCCTGTTGAATTCCGGTTGCATTTAAAGGTATATCTGTATGTCCTTGGACTAAATGATTTTTATTATAATCAGTTTCTCCGTGTCTAACCATTAAAATTTTCATATTTTTCTCCTATTCAAATATAAAATCATCATCTTCTAATTGCTCTACATTCATAGAAACAACATAGCCATCTCCCTTAACAGAAAAGAAATCATGATTCTTAGTAGATGTATCCATAGCATTTTCTATTATTGGATTTAAATCTTTATGTTCAAAATAACCTGGATATCCCAAATTAGCTAAAGCTCTATTAGCATTGTATTCAATATAGTCTTTAACTTGATCAGTAAGACCTATTTGGTCGTATAAATCAGTTGTATAGACTAACTCATTTTGATATAGATCCAATAGCAGCTTATACATCTCTTTCTCTGCTTTTTCTTGTTCTTCCTTAGTTAATGTTTGAAATATTTCTTGAGCATCAAAACCTGTAAATGAACCATGTATAGTTTCATCTAATAATATCTTACGAATTATTTCTCCAGATGTAGTTAATTTACCTTGACCAGCTAAATATAAAGGATAGAAGAATCCTGAATAAAAAATATATGACTCTAAAAATACTGAAGCAACACGTGCCATATATTGATCATATTTTCCTACTTGTGGTTTAAATAACTTCATATAGTAAGAATTTATTTTTTCAGCTTTATATTGTAATTCCTTATTAGCTGTAACCCATTCATCTAACAAATAATCTGTTTCTGAAGATGATATAAGAGAGGTGAAAATTGTTGAATACGACTTAGCATGTATTTGTTCCATCATTCCCATAAAGCTGTAAACTGCTTGTTTCCTCATATCTTCTGTGTGCAAAGAAACAAGTGGCATTCCCATATCACCTTGTTGAGTATCAAGACCTGTTAATCCTGCAAGAACTTTTTTATAAGTGTCTCTTTCTGAATCATTTAAGTCTTCCGTCCAACTTTTTATATCTTTCGATACTTTAAACTCCGTATCTACCCAAAATTGTGCAATATTTTGACGCCAGTACATAAATGTAAGGTCATCTTGCTTATTCCAGTTTACTGCTTTCATATTTTATAATCCTCTCTTTTATATTGAACAAGAGGTACACTCCTCTACTGATAGTAATTTATTTCTTGTGTAGTAAAGTGATTTTAACCCCTTGTGGTGCGCATATACATAGTATCTAGCTAATTCTCTTGTTGATATGTCTGAATTTACAAATAAAATTATAGATATACCTTGATCTACATGTTCTTGTATTACAGACATTAGATCTATAAGCTTCATTTGATCAATTGTAAAGGCTGACTTATAATACCATTGGTTACGAGCATTTAGGTAAGGCATTGGATAAAATGTTTCAGCATTACCATAGGCACGTCTTTCAATCTTATCTACGATTGGTAATACACTCGAAGTTGAATTTTGTACATAAGAAATTGATTGTGTTGGTGCGATAGCCATTCTGTATGCGTGGTAAAGTCCATTTTCTCTAACTTTGTTTTTTAAGCTAGACCAATCTTCTTTAGTAGGTACATAAATATCTTTAAACAATTCTTTAACTTTATCTGTTACTGGTAAGAAAAGATTTTCTGTATATTTATCAAAATACTTACCATTGTAATAGTCTGATTTTTCAAAATCCTTAAAGGTTTTTCCTTTTTTCTTAGCTATTTGCATAGAACGCTCTATTGTATAATAATTCATCATCATAAAGAATACATTTGCAAAATCTTTAGCTTCTTCTGATTCATAAGCAATTAAATTTTTCGTTAAATAACCATGTAAATTCATTGCACCTAATCCTACTGAGTGAAACTCATCATTTGCTTTAACTACTCCAGGTGCATTTTTAATTTTTGTAGAATCCGAAACAAATGTCAATGCGTCCATTCCAGAATATACAGATTCTTTAATTTTTTTTGATTCCATTACATTTGCAATATTCAATGATGCTAAGTTACAAGAGATATCACGCTTAATAATATCTTCTTCTCCATAATCTTTGATTAAAGATGTCTCTTGTAATTGAAAAATTTCTGTACATAAATTAGACATCTTGACCTGCCCAATTTCACTTAAAGCATGATTTTTATTAGCATTATCTTTAAACATCAAGTATGGATATCCTGATTGTAATTGAGTCGATGCAATTAATGATAACATATCTCTTGCTGAGAATTTTCTCTTAATAATATTTTCATTAGCGACAAATTTATCATAGTATTCAGATAAATCAATATCATCTAGAACAAGACCATATTCCTCCCAAATAGAATGTGGTCCAAACATGTAAAAGTCTTTATTGTCTCTTGCTAAATCAAAAAATAATGATGGAACCACTAAACCAGTTGATATAGTAGGTAAACGTAATTCTTCATCAGCATTTACTTTCTTAGTGTCTAAAAATTCTAAAACATCATAGTGAAAAATATTTAAATACACAGCTCCTGCACCAGGCCTTTGACCTAATTGATCCGCATAAGCGAATCCTTGTTCTAATGATTTTGCTACAGGGATTACACCTTTAGCTACCCCTTTAATTCCCTTAATTGATTCTCCACGTGCTCGAAGTTTAGAAAGGTTAATAGCAACTCCCCCTCCAATTTTAGATAGTTGTTTAGCTGTAGAATCAATATAATTTATAGAATTTAACGAATCACCTACTTCTAATAGAAAACATGATACTAGCTCACCACGGCGTGCTCGACCAGAATTTAAAAATGTTGGTGTAGCTGGTTGTAGTCTCTGTTCAAGCATAGAAATAATTAATTCCTTAGCTAAAGAAGCATCACCACCAGCTAAAAACATTGAAACTATAAATACATGTTGATTAAAGTTTTCTAGATATTGTTTTTTATCATTAGTTCTAAGTGCATAGTCTTTAAAAAATTTACTAGCAGCCATATAAGATTGGAATTCAAACTTATAATTAGTTGCTAATTCTAAACAATCAAGAATTTCCTCCTCAATATACTGATTAAAAATATTATAATAATAATTTTCCTCTACAAGGTATCTTAGTCTTTTTAATTCAGAATTGAATTTAATTGTTTTGTCATCAATTTCTCTTAAAAATTCAGTGATTGCTTCTTTGTCTTTATATAGCATATAAAACCCTGTTTCATCTCGTTTAGTCACCTCATTGTTAAGTTCTATGTGTTTATATTCTGGCATTACTTATCTCCTCATAGATTTCATTAAATTTATCTACATCTCTATTATTTCCTAAAAGCTCAAATTTCATTAAAATAGGTGTCCCATAACTTGCATTTATTTTATCAGCAGAAGCTGCAAAATTACTTCCCCAATTTCTATTTCCACTTGCAACTACACCTACAGCATATCTGGAATTTTTATCCATAAATTCCTTTACTTTTAAAGGTATATCCCCAAATCCTATAGTTGGAGTAACTAAAATAAAAGGAAAATCAACTATTTCTAAATCAGTTATAGACATTATATTTTCTAGTTTAACATTTGTATAACTCAAAAATTTCTTACAATTACCAGTCAATGATAAGTAAATGATTTTCATTTTTCTTCCCCCTAAAAATAAAAATTTTCCGAATAAATATTTCCCGGAAATAATTTTGATACTAATATTATATCATTTTAAATTTACAATTTCTAAAGATAAGATCCCACATTTTTTATAACTTAGTTTATTACAACTTCTAAAAATGCATCATAATCAAGTTTAATAAAATTATTTTTGCATAAAACATAAATAATTATTATTTAAACAAGTTAATATAAAAAAAATAAGCACAATGCTTATTTAAATTAATGACCCGTACGGGATTCGAACCCGTGTTACCGCCGTGAAAGGGCGGTGTCTTAACCACTTGACCAACGGGCCATAATAAAATGCACTAGGCATTTATTTAAAATGAGCCATGAAGGACTCGAACCTTCGACCCTTTGATTAAAAGTCAAATGCTCTACCAACTGAGCTAATGGCTCATGGCTGGGATATCTGGATTCGAACCAGAGCATGACGGAGTCAAAGACCGTTGCCTTACCGCTTGGCTATATCCCAATAAATGGTGGGCAGGAGTGGATTCGAACCACTGAACCCGAAGGAGCGGAGTTACAGTCCGCCGCGTTTAGCCTCTTCGCTACCTACCCTTAATTCTTATTTAATAATAAATGGTGGAGGATAACGGGATCGAACCGCTGACCCCTTGCTTGTAAGGCAAGTGCTCTCCCAGCTGAGCTAATCCTCCTTTTATTTAATGACCCGTACGGGATTCGAACCCGTGTTACCGCCGTGAAAGGGCGGTGTCTTAACCACTTGACCAACGGGCCATAATAAAATGCACTAGGCATTTATTTAAAATGAGCCATGAAGGACTCGAACCTTCGACCCTTTGATTAAAAGTCAAATGCTCTACCAACTGAGCTAATGGCTCATGGCTGGGATATCTGGATTCGAACCAGAGCATGACGGAGTCAAAGACCGTTGCCTTACCGCTTGGCTATATCCCAATAAATGGTGGGCAGGAGTGGATTCGAACCACTGAACCCGAAGGAGCGGAGTTACAGTCCGCCGCGTTTAGCCTCTTCGCTACCTACCCTTAATTCTTATTTAATAATAAATGGTGGAGGATAACGGGATCGAACCGCTGACCCCTTGCTTGTAAGGCAAGTGCTCTCCCAGCTGAGCTAATCCTCCTTTTATTTAATGACCCGTACGGGATTCGAACCCGTGTTACCGCCGTGA
>NZ_JACBYB010000013.1 GCF_013415365.1 Gemella sp. GL1 | reverse complement strand
TACTGTATATAGTTACTATACAATCATTCTTCCCTAACAACAGAGTTTTACAAACCGAAATCCTTCTTCACTCACGCGGCGTTGCTCCGTCAGACTTTCGTCCATTGCGGAAGATTCCCTACTGCTGCCTCCCGTAGGAGTCTGGGCCGTGTCTCAGTCCCAGTGTGGCCGATCACCCTCTCAGGTCGGCTATGCATCGTCGCCTTGGTAGGCCTTTACCCTACCAACTAGCTAATGCACCGCAAAGCCATCTCATAGTGTCAGCTTGACCGACTTTCAATATTCCTTCATGCAAAGAAATATATTATCCGGTATTAGCTACCGTTTCCAGTAGTTGTCCCAGTCTATGAGGCAGGTTCTTTACGTGTTACTCACCCGTTCGCCGCTAAGTTCAAGTGATGCAAGCATCTCTTAAACTTCGCTCGACTTGCATGTATTAGGCACGCCGCCAGCGTTCGTCCTGAGCCAGGATCAAACTCTCCAAAATTATTTTTGTTAGCTTGATTAGCTCTTAAAGTTCTTTATAGTCTTTCTTTTAAGACTGTCCTTTTGGAATTAACGTTGACTTAATTCTTTTAGTTTTCAATGTTCAAATCTGGAGCGGGTGATGAGAATCGAACTCACAACATCAGTTTGGAAGACTGAGGTTTTACCACTAAACTACACCCGCTTATTTCTTTATATTCTTTTCTGTCTCTCTCAAGACTTTTTCTATTATATACTACTACTCTCTTACTGTCAATACTTTTTTTGATTTTTTTAATATTTTTTTCATTTCTAGCTAAATAATTAGATATTTTTATAGAAGATATATTAATGAAATAATATTAAAATTCAATATTATTTCATAGATTATTTTAATATATTTCCTTTACTTGATAAGTGAAGCATAGTAAATAATAGTAGAATTGATGTAATTAAAAATACTATCAGTGCATATGTCCAAGAACTTGCATCTTTTATATATCCTAAGACTGGTGGGTAGACAGCTGCCAATAAGTATCCTCCTGATTGAGAAATTCCTGATACTAGTGAAGCTTCTTCTATATTATTGGTTTTAGCGGAGAATAAATACATTACATAAGAAAATGATCCCCCTCCAGCTAATGCAAATAGTACAATACTTACTAATATTAAACTTAAATTCTTATCTACAAACATAAATCCTAAGCTGGATGTAAAGTAACAGATAAATATAAATACAGGAATCAGTACTTTATTTTTTATTTTTTCAGCTAATATTGGCATGGCAAATGTTACTGGAAACTGGGCAAATTGACTTACTGATACTAGTAATCCCGCTTCTGTGTTAGTAAATCCTTTATCAATCATTATCTCTCCAAACCAAGCTACACTCGAGTAAAATAAAGCTGACTGCATACCAAAAGTTAAAATCATTGAGTATAATTTAGGGTTTGAAAATATATTTGTAATATTTTTACTTTTTTCATTAACTGCTTCTATTTTTTCATTTTTTATAGTCATGCTCAAAATACATAATAAGATACTTGCAAGTATAGCTATAATAACTGCATTATTTAGGGCAAGCCCTAGAGAAAAATCTTTACTTCCAATATTTGACCTTACTATGGGATAGGCTATTGCTGAAGAAACAGCTGCACCAAGTGTCATAAGAACTGTATATAATCCTGTCATTAATCCCATCTTATTAGAATAGTATTTTTTTACAAAAGCTGGCATCAAGACATTTCCTACTGCTATACCTACTCCAATTAAAAATGTTGATAAAAATATCATAGGTATACTTATATAAAATCTTAGTAGCAGAGCACTGGATATTAAAATTGTTGAAAATAGTAAGACTTTCTCTAAACCATATTTTCTAGAAAATACTGTAACAAATGGACTTACTATAGCAAATGCTATTAAGGGTAGTGTTGTTATAAATCCAGCTGTGGTATTATTAATAGCTAAACTTTCCCTTATACTAGCCATAATAGCCCCTACTCCTGTTAGGGGCGTTCTCAGTACCAAGGCCAATAAAATTACAGATAAAATTATTATTTTTTTATTTTTCATTATTTGCCTTACTCCTAATATGTTCTAACCGGTAATAAAACTTGAATTATATCTCTGTGCTTATCACTAGGCTGAATAGTGAAGGCTGTTAATTCTCCAGAAAAGTTGATAATAACATTTTCTGATGCTACTGCAGTAATTGCCTCTTTTAAGAACTTTGCGGAAACTGCAATTTCAAAGTCATCTACTTGGTCAATATTCATAACATCTACATTCTCTTCAGCAGTCCCCATTTCTTTAGAATTTGAAGATAATTTTATCTTGCCATTTTCTATTTGAATTTTAACAATATCATTTTTCTCATCTCTACTTACTAAGGATACCCTATCTACTCCATCATATAGTTCTTTACTTTTTACATCAATAGAACATTCATAATCTTGTGGAATTAACTTATCAGTATTAGGATATTTTCCACTTATTAAGGATACATAGTATAAGATATTATCTAAAACAAATAAAATTCTATTTTCTTCATAGTAAATTTCTAAAATATTATCTAGATTCTCAGTAAGCCTTTGAATATATTGAAGAGCCTTTCTAGGAACTATCATATTAAACTTTTTATCCAATTCAATATCTTTCAAAATCAGCTTTCTTTTACTCATTCTGTGTGAATCTGTAGAAGTTGCAGTTAAATTTTTATTTTCTAATACAAGATTAACTCCTTCTAAAATAGGTCTTTGATCATTTATTGCTGCAGAAAACAGAGTTTCTTTAATTATAGAATTAAAGACTGTAGATGAAATTTTAAAATTATTTTCTTTAGCTACCAAAGGTAGTTCTGGAAATTCATCAGCATCATAGACTAGGATATTAAATTCACTATTACCCGATTTAATTTTTATTTGTTGATTAATAAGTTCTATAAAAATTTCATCAGTTGGTGCTTTTTTTATAATCTCTATAAAATTTTTAGAAGGAATAACTACTTGTCCTGTTTTTTCTATATCTATAACCTCTTTATCATCAATATATGAATTTATAGTGTATTCCATAGATACCAAAGAATCACTGGCAGTTAAGATCAGTTTATCTGCTAGTAAATCAAACTTAATTCCCTTCAATATATCAAAAGCTGGTGTAGGAATTATAACTTTAGATATAGTATTTAATGCATCTAAAAAATAATTTTTTAATATTGTAAATTTCATATTTGCTCCTTATATATATAATATATTAATAAATAATAATAATAAGTCCTGTTAAAACTGTGGAAAAGTTTAAAAACTTAGAAATTTGACAGATTTAAGCTGTGGAAAACTTGTTAAAAACTTTACAAATTTCTGTTGATTTTTATTTAATTCATTTTTTCCTTAATAGACTCTATATGTTTAAGAATATCATTCTTATTTTCAGCTATCATAGAAAGGACTTTAGAATGTGCATAGTGTATAGATGAATGATCTTTATTAAAGATTGAACCAATAGCAGGTAAAGACAGGTCTGTAAGTTCTCTACACAGATAGATGGCAATCATTCTAGCAGTAACTATTTCTTTAACACGTTTTGCTGAAAAAATATCATCAACAGAAATATTATAGTAATCAGATGTAATGTTAATAATATTCTCAGGAAGAATAACCTTTTTAGTAGACTTAGTCCTACGTTTTAAAATATCCTCCACTAAATCTAAAGAGGCAGTAGCCCCATTGTCAGTCATAAGTTTAATATTTTTAAGTACTCCTTCGATTTGCCTAATATTACCAGAAACATTACCAGCAATAAATGAAACAATATTTTCAGAAAGATAAAGACCAAGACCTTCACATTTTTCTGTAATAATTCTCATACGAGTTTCATAATCTGGTGGAGTAATATCGGCTATAACTCCAGAGTCAAACCTAGAAACTAATCTATCATCTAAACCATCAAGATGGCTAGGATCTCTATCACTTATAAGAACAATTTGTTTTTGGCTACTATAGAGTTCATTAAAAATATGGAAAAAAGCTTGTTGGAGTCCAGTTTTACCAGAAAAAAACTGAATATCATCAATCAATAAGGCATCAATAGATCTATATTCTTGCCTAAATTTTTCAGATGCAATTTGATGTTCAGGACCTTTACCTATTGATTTAAGATAGTCATTTAAAAATTGTTCAGAAGTAACACATTTTATTTTAAAGTGTGGGTGTTGAAGCTCCATCTCATTACCTATAGCATGGAGTAGATGTGTTTTACCAAGACCAACTCCCCCATAGACAAAGACTGGATTATGAGCACCAGGTGTTGATGCAGAAGCATAGGCTAAGTTAAAAACGTGTTTACTTCCATCACCAACTACGAAATTATCAAAAGTAAAATTTTTATTTAGGTTAGGATTTTGTTTAGACGTTTTTAAAGTTTCACTATTAGAAGGAGCTGTATAAAAATCATTTCTATATTTCTTGGGAAATGATTGCCTAGATGTTTCATTAGAAGAATTAAATTTCTTTAATATATTACTTTCAAATGTATTTTCAACTGATGTAGGTTCAGCAATTATAGACGTAGAAACAGGTGCAGAAACTATAGGATTAGTGTTGCCTGTAAAATTGTAGAAAATTTGAAAATCAAGAGTAGTGTATGTTTTTAAAATTTCCTTAAATTTTGAGTCAAAAACATTTTGTAAATATGAAGAAATAAGAGTATTTGAACTAACAATAGTAAGAGTCTTATTTTGCATATCGACATTTTCAATAGAATTAGGTTCAATCCAAGTTGAATAAACCTCAGAATTTAATTCTGTTTTTAATTGATTCAAAATAATTTGCCATAAAAAATTAGAATCATTCATAGAAAAACCTCCCATTTTTTGTAAAAATATTATAACATAAGAAGAAGTTTTAAACAAACTGTGGAAAAAGATATAAAAACTGTTAATAAGTCTATTTAAAAACTAACAAAAAACTGTTAAAAAATAAAATAATGAGTAGCGACTAAGAAAGTTATTAACAAGTTTTAAAAGAAATAAATCCCGTTATAAAAAGGATTATAAATTTTTTAAAAAGTTTTCAAAAGTTGTGGAAAACTTTTATTTGAAAACTGGGGTTTTTTAATTAAATCTTGTGGAAAACTGTTAAAAAGCTGAAGAATTTTTTATAAAATTAACAAGTTATCAACATACTTATTAACAAAAAATATAAAACTTGTGGAAAAGAAAAAATATAGCTAAATTTAATTAAAAGTCAGAGAGGACTTGATTTTTGATTTAGACTATGGTATTATTTTATAGTTATTACATCTATCGCATTAAAGAAAAAACTCGAGGAGGACTGAAATGAAACGTACGTATCAACCAAATAAAAGAAAACATTCAAAAGTTCATGGATTTAGAGCTCGTATGAGTACTAAAAATGGAAGAAATGTTTTAGCAAGACGTAGAGCTAAAGGAAGAAAAGTTCTTTCAGCTTAATTAAATAGCCTAAAATAGAAAATAGCCTTTAGGATTGATTCCTAAGGGCTATTTTTATTTTTTTATATAAAATTGTGAAAAAAAGTACTATAAATTGTTGTAAAAAAGCACCTTAACTGATAAAATGAAGTGATAGAAAGGTTTATAAATGAAAAAAGAATATAGAATTAAACGGGAAAAAGATTTCCATACAATAATAAAAAGAAAAAAATCTTTTGCCAATAGGCAATTTGTTATCTATCACTCACCTAATCAGCAGGATCACTTTAGATTAGGAATATCTGTTAGTAAAAAATTAGGTAAGGCTCATAAAAGAAACAAACTAAAGCGTTATGTAAGAGAAGCGATCAAGCAGCATAAGGATAGGATAGTGGATAGAGATATAATTATAATAATAAGAGCTGGTGCTGTTAACATATCTTTTGAGGATTTTGTGAAATCAATAAATCATATTTTAAGAAATACTAAATTATTGAAAATATAGAGGGAAAAAGAATGCGTAACTATGAATATAAAGCAAATTCTGTAGATGATGCGATAAAAGAAGGATTAAAAGAATTAAACTTATCTGAAGATAAGGTAAAAATAGAAGTATTAGAAGCTGGTTCGGCTGGATTTTTTGGATTATTTAAAAAAGAAGCCTTAGTAAGACTAAGTCCCCTAGCCAACGACTATGGTCAAGAAGAAATCATAGAATCATCAGCAAAAAAAGTAGAAGTAGATGAGATAGAAGTAAAAAACTCTCCTGAAATAAAAGAAGATTTAGCAAAAGAAGAAATTGCTAGCCAGATAGAAGATAATGAAAATCTTGAAGAAAAAGATTTAGAAAAGACTATGGGAGAAAAATCTCAAGATTTTGAAGAAACAAGTCAAATTATAGAAGAATCTGAAAATCAAGAGAAACAAGAAGTAGTAAAAAAAGAAGATAAGATAATAAAAAATCAAGAAGCTATTGTTACTTATATTAGAAACATTGTTCACTCAATGGGATTCAAAACAGCAAGTATTGATTTTGACTTGATGGCAAGTAAGATATATCTTTTAAAAATAAAAGATGTAGACAACTCTAGCCTCTTGATAGGAAAAAGAGGTAACACCCTTAACTCAATACAGTATTTAGCAAATAATTATGCTAAAAAATTTACAAATAATTACTTTAAAATTATAGTAGATTGTGAAGATTACAGGCAGAATAGAAAAGTAACCCTAGAAGAATTAGCCCTAAATATGGCTAAAAAGTCTAAAAAATTAGGAAGACCAGTAGAATTAGAACCTATGATAAGTGAAGAAAGAAAGATAATTCATAATGCTCTGAGTAATATTAAAAATGTAGAGACATTGTCAGAAGGAAAAGAACCACATAGATACTTAATAATAACAGCTTGGTAGGAGGTAATCTTATGAAAGTTTTAATAGTAGATGATTCAGGATATTATAGAGAAAGGGGAGCAGATATTCAAAGAAAGCTGGGAAATGAAGTATTTTTTGCTAAAGATGGATATGAAGCTATAGATCAATATAGAAAAGTTCAACCTGATATAGTAACTATGGATATTTGTATGCCAAATCTTGATGGTCTTGATGCTAGTAAAGAAATAGTGAAGGATGATCCTAAAGCAATAATTATGATTTGTTCGAGTGCTGGTCATATTTATAAGAAGCAGGCCTATAAGAATGGAGCCCTATATATTCTAAAAAAAGAATATGATGAATATGATTTTAAATCAGCTCTTTATGAACTAGACCTAATAAAGAAAGAAGAATTATAAAAATTAAGAGCTGGATTTTGATGTTTTAAAATTTTTAAGTAGAAATTTAAGAAGAAGTGTAGAAATCTACACTTCTTTTTATTTTATCTAAAATAGTTTATAATTATAAAAGAAATATTATGAAAGTTGAGAAATGATAATGACAGAAACAATCGCAGCCATATCGACGGCTATGGGAGAGGGAGCTATTGGAATAGTAAGGCTTAGTGGACCTAAAGCTTTTGAAATTGCAGATAAAATATTAAAATTGCCAAAAGGAAAAACAATTCAGTCAGTGGATAGCCATACAATCAATTATGGACATGCCTATGATCCAGAAAATGACCAAATTATAGAAGAAATTATGGCTGTTAAAATGGCAGCCCCAAGAACTTATACCTGTGAAGATATAGTAGAAATAAATTGTCATGGAGGGATTATAACAATTCAAAAAATCTTGCAACTTTGTTTGGATAATGGAGCTAGAATGGCAGAAGCAGGAGAATTTACAAAAAGAGCTTTTTTAAATGGAAGAATTGATTTATCTCAAGCAGAAGCAGTAATTGACTTTATCAAATCTAAGACAGATGAGGCTTCAATGATTGCCAATGATCAAATGCAGGGAAGACTGTCAGACTTAATCAAGAGATTGAGAGCTGAAATTTTAGATATATTGGCAGTAGTAGAAGTAAACATTGATTATCCAGAATACGATGATTTAGAAGTAGAGACAACATCAACAATACTTGAAAAATCAAAATCAATAAAAGAAGACTTAGAAAACTTGTTAGAAACTTCGAAACAAGGAAAAATCATTAAAGAAGGTCTAAATACAGCCATTATAGGACGTCCAAATGTAGGAAAATCATCACTACTTAATAACTTGCTACAGGAAAATAAGGCAATCGTAACAGATATAGCAGGAACTACACGTGATGTTTTAGAAGAACATGTGAATATTAAGGGAGTTCCTATTAAACTTATTGATACAGCAGGAATTAGAGAAACAGACGATTTGGTAGAATCTATAGGAATAGAGCGTTCAAGAAGGGCCTTAGAACAAGCAGACCTAGTTCTCTTTTTACTAAACTCAGCAGATGAGCTAAGTGATGTTGATAGAGAATTGCTAAAATTAACGCAAAACAAAGAAATAATTATAATTTTAAATAAACTAGACTTAGAAACAAAAATTGATTTAGAAGAAGTAGAAAAACTATCTTATGGACACCCTATTATTAAAACATCTATGACCTCTTACTTGGGAATTGAGGACCTAGAAAAAAATATAAGAGATATGTTCTTTGATGGAAAGATAAGGCAAAAAGATGCTACCTATCTATCAAATTCAAGACAAATAAATCTAATAAAACAAGCCTTAACAAGTCTAAACGAGGCAATTTCAGCAGCAGAAATAGGACTAGAGGTAGATATGGTATTAATAGATTATACTAATACTTTCAAATTACTAGGAGAAGTAATAGGCGAAGATACAAGTGAAGAATTAATTAATGAATTATTCTCAAGATTCTGTCTAGGAAAATAAAAATGTTTCACATGGAACAAAAAGGAGAGAAGTATGTACAAAATAATGATAATAGAAGATGATGAAATAATCGCAAGTTCTATAGTTGAATATTTAGAAAAATGGGGTTTTGAAAGCAAAATAGCAGGAGATTATTCTAGGGTGATAGAAGATTTTGTGGACTACTCTCCCGATCTAGTCTTAATGGATATTAATTTGCCACAGTTTGATGGCTATCATTATTGTGAACAAATAAGAAGACTTAGTAAGATACCTATTATCTTCATGTCTTCAGCATCAGATGATATGAATATAGTAATGGCTGTATCTATGGGGGCTGATGACTTTATAGCTAAACCCTTTAAATTAGTTGTTTTAAAAGCAAAAATAGACGCTATTTTAAGAAGGGTCTATAACTTTAATTCTGATAAACATCTTATAAGTTATAAGGACTTAATTTTTGACCTAAATAAGGATAAGGTTAATTATAAGGGACAGTCTATAGAACTTACAAAAAATGAAGCAAAAATATTAGCCATACTACTCGAAAATAGGGAAAATATAGTAACAAGAGATGAAATAATGAGAGGTCTTTGGGATAATGATTCTTTTGTTGATGAAAATACCCTATCTGTAAATGTCAATAGATTGAGAAAAAAACTAGAAGAAGTGGGCATAGTAGATTTTATTAAAACTAAGAAAGGTAAAGGATACATAGTTTAATGAAGAAATATCTAAAAGATAAGCTTGTTTTACTAGTATTATTACTTATAAATAGTTTGTTTATGATATTGGTAATTAATATTTTATATGGCGTAGATTATGAAATAAGCCTATACCCTATTTTTATCTCTTGGCTATTACTATTTATATATTTCGCCTATGATTATTATAAATATAGAAAGAAAACAAAAATTCTGGAAAACTTTCAAAAAGATTTAGACTATGATTTGAAAGATGAGAAAGATTATTTTACCTATATGGAGAATAAAATTTTAGACTTAGCCAGCAAGCTCCAAAAAGAAAATATAAGAATATTTGATAAAAAAGAGTTTGAATTACAGTCGACAATTGACTACTATACAATGTGGATACATCAAATAAAAACACCTATAGCTTCCCTATCCTTTCTTATTGAAAATTTAGAAGATAAAAATAAGAAAAAATTAGAGATAGAACTTTTCAAAATAGAACAATATGTAGACTTACTTTTAAGTTATATAAGACTTGATGATAAAAATAATGATATTGAGGCAGAACAAGTCCTAATGAAAGAAGTTGTAAATAAGATTTTAAAAAAATATGCCAACCTATTTATATCTAAATCTATTAATTTAGACTATCAAAAGCTTGATATAATTTATATAAGTGATAAAAAATGGCTAGAATTTATAGTTGAGCAGATTATTTCAAATGCTATAAAGTATAGTAAAAATAAGGGGAAAATAAAGATTTATCAAGAAAATGAAGCTCTTGTAATAGAAGATGAAGGTATGGGTATAAGCAAGGATAACCTTCCAAGAATATTTGAAAAATCATTCACTGGTTTTAATGGAAGAAAAGACAAACAATCATCAGGTCTGGGTCTATATCTAAGTAAAAAAGCAGCAGACAAAATATCTTGCCAGTTAGAAATTGAGTCAGAGATGAATGTGGGAACAAAGGTAAAAATAAAAGCTGTAAAAGATAATGTTTTATAATGAGATTAGACTATTTCTATTTTAAATATTTCAAAATAAAAATAGTCACCAAGTTATATTAAATTAATGTACTATAGACAAGAAAATTATAAGAAATATCATATACAAAAAAAGACAGGGTGACTCCTGTCTTTTTCTTTTTCAAGGTTGATTACTTGTTAAAAATTATCTTTAGTCATTTTCAAGATAGTAAACTAATAAATTATAAAAAGTGTGATATTAATCACTTTTTATTTATAATATTGCTCAAATTTTTTGTAATATATAAAGAAAGAACAAAACTAATAAAAGCCCTTACCCTTCTATTATATCATATATTTTTCAAAAAAATAAGACTGTTTTTTTACTTGTTTTTATGTTATATTGTAGGTGAAGAAAAAATAGTAGCTACTCATCTTCTTAATTATTTACGCTTTATATTTACAGTATTTTCATAGGAGGAACTTATTATGAAAAAATCAATTAAATTAACAAGTGCTTTATTAACTGCTGGATTATTAATTAGTCCTTTAGCTACATTGAATAATAATTTTAATAATGTTGCTGAAGCAAAGACAACACAATCAACCAATAATGTTCGAATTTCTCAAAAAGATAAAGCTATAGGAAATATAGTTAAAGATTATATTAAATTAAACAAAGTTAATAATTCTTATAGATTTATATTTATTAAAGATTCTTCATTAGATAGAAGATTGAAAAAAATTAATGCGAATATTACATCTAAAGATGTTCAAAGATTAGTAAATAATTTAAATAGTCAACTTATAAAACAAGGTACTAAGGGACAATTATATAGTTTCATAGATCATGTTAAAAATCAGCCTACATCTAGAAGTGTTTGTTCTAATGTTCTTTCTTGGGGAGGATTAGGTGTAGGAGCAGGTTATGGAGCATTAGGATTAGTTTTAGGAGCTACTGGACCAGCTGGTTGGGCATTATGGGCAACAGGAACCGTGATAGGAGGTGTAGCCACTTATGGAGCGTCACAATGCTAAAATATGGAAGTCTTTTGTAATAACGATATTACTACTAGTATCAATTAGTGCAATTGTAGTTTATTTAAAAAACCATGAAGTAATAGATACAGGTCTGTACATGATACTGCTTATTGCGAATTTTATACTTACACCTTTAATTTTAGTGAAGAGTATTTTCTTTGAGAAAAATATAAAGATAAATGTAAAATGGAAGAAATTTATAATAGCATATCTACTAATAATATCAATTGGTGCGATTATATTTTATCTAAAAAGCTATGCAATAATAGATACAAAAGTATATATGATTTTGCACCTTGCAAATTTTATGTTTACCCCCTTAATTTTATCCAAAACAGCTTTTTCTGAGAAAAAGTAAGATTTTCTAGACCCATCTTAAATAGAAAAATATAAATAAAAAATTCATAATTAGAATCCAGAGATCCAATCTTACAGAAATGTAAGATTGGATCTTATTTTGTAAGGAAAATCGATTGTTGTCAGGTAAATTAGGAAGTACAATAATAGTATGAAATAAAAAAGAAAGAGGAACAAGATGATATTAGAAGTAAAGAATTTAAAGAAAACTTACAGCAGTAAATTTGGAGGAGTTAAGACGGAAGCCTTAAGAAATATTAACTTCTCTATTGAGAGAGGAGAATATGTTGCCATAATGGGAGAGTCGGGTTCAGGAAAGACTAGTCTATTAAATATCATTGCAACTTTCGATAAAGCAACAAGTGGTGAAATAATCTTAGAAAATACAAATCTAAGCAAATTAAAAGAAAAACACTTAGCCAAATTTAGAAAAGAAAATCTAGGATTTGTCTTTCAGGATTTTAATTTATTAGACACCCTAACAATTAAAGATAATATTTTATTGCCTTTAGTCTTAGAAGGGCAAAAAGCAGAAGTAATGGAAAGAAAAGTAAAAGGGATAAGTAAATCTTTAGGAATTGATAAATTATTAAACAAATATCCCTATCAAGTATCTGGTGGACAAAAACAAAGAGCTGCAGTAGCAAGAGCTATAATCACAGAGCCAAAATTATTACTAGCAGATGAACCAACAGGAGCCCTGGACTCTAAGTCAACAGACACCCTACTTGATATATTTGAAGCTATTAATAAGACTGGTCAAACCATAGTAACTGTAACCCACTCTATCAAATCAGCAGCAAGAGCTAAACGAGTATTATTTATAAAAGATGGGATAGTTTTTCATCAATTACACAAGGGGGATGCAAGCAATACAGAAATGTATAAGAGAATATCTGAATCTCTAAGCCTACTACAAGGTGGAGGTGACAACAATGACTAGTATATATAGAAAATTGGCCTTAAGCAATATTAAACAAAATAAAAAAATAAGCTGGCCTTATATTATAGCATCGACAATTTTAACGTCCCTATTCTATATAATGCTTTCTATCATAAGTAATCCTAGAATAGACGATTTAAGAGGAGCTGCAGCCTTAAAACAGCTCTTATCTTATGGCCAAGTAATAGTAGCTATCTTTATTTTTATCTTCCTATTTTCAACTTATAGTTTTTTAGTAAAAAGTAGAAGTAAAGAACTGGGGCTTTATGCGGTTTTAGGAATAGATAAAAATAAGATTATCAGAATCTTATCACTAGAAACCATCTATATTTATCTAAGCTCAACAGGATTAGGAATTTTACTAGGTATGGTCTTAGATAAATTAGCCTATCTATTTCTTATGAAGTTAGTAGAAGGAGAAGTCAAGTTAGGATTTTATATTTCATCCTTTGCTGTAATAACAACTATTCTAGTATTTGGACTTATATATTTATTAATTTTACTAAGTACAATTATCAAGATAAAAATGATGTCGATAATAGGACTTTTAAAAGATGCTCAAAAAGGAGAAAAAGAACCTAGAGGAAATATAATCCTATCCCTACTAGCCCTTGTTTTAATCGGATATGGCTACTATCAATCCTTAATAATTGAAACGCCCCTAAAAGCAATTCAAGAATTCTTCTTTGCAGTACTGGCGGTAATTGCGGGAACTTACCTATTCTTTACAGTATTCTCAGTTTTTGTATTAAAGAATTTAAAAAAGAATAAGGCAGTATACTATAAAACCAAAAATTTTATTTCTATATCTAACCTTTTGTTTAGAATAAAGAAAAATGCTATAGGACTAGCTAATATTTGTATTTTATCAGCAATGATACTAGTAACTATTGGTTCAACAACAAGCTTATATGTAGGTGTCCAAAAAAGTATAGAAACTTCTGCACCAAGAGATATTACGGTTAATGTACATAGAGGAAGTCAAGAAAACTATATAAAATTAAAAAATGAGTATGATAAAATAGTAAAATCTAAGGGAACAGAAATGAAGGATGTAATAGATCTTGCTTATACAACTATAGTAGGAGAAAAATTTCAAGATGGAATAAAATTTACCCAGCCAAATATAGACAAATTGGACAAGATCTTAACAGTAATAATTATAAGTCTGGATGAATATAATAAAAATACTTCATCAAGTGACAGTTTAGATGATGGTCAAATTTTATTTAGTGATTTAAGAAATAATAATGTCCCAGAAAATTTTAGGATAAATCAGTTAGAGTATAAGGTTAAGAGGGCAGAAAAAGAAATAGAAATTCCCGACTTTAATGCTAATATAACAGATACTTACTTTCTTGTAGTAAAAGATCAAAAAGAAATAGATAAAATAAAAGAAAACTATGTAAGTAGTCTTGGAGAGGGATCAACTCCATTAAAAGGACAAATATTTTATGGCTTTAATCTAGTAGATGCTAGTAAGGAAGATGAAATTATAAAAGATATTGAAAGTTTGGAAACTTTAATTAATACAAAAACAGACAATTTGGGACTTGTTGAGGATAAAGATGGGATTAGTCTAGTTGTTACATCAGATTCAAGAAAGGATTTAGCAGCAAGTATAAATAATTTATATGCCTCATTCTTATTCTTAGGAATCTTGATTTCATCAGTATTTTTAGTATCGCAAATACTGATAATGTATTATAGACAATTATCAGAAGGATATGATGATAGGGATAAATTCCAAATCATGAAAAAAGTAGGGCTAGAAGACAAGGAGATAAAATCATCAATAAAGAGCCAAGTTTTACTAATATTCTTTGCACCATTAGTAGTGGCTACAATTCATGTAACATTTGCTTATCCAATAATAGAGAAAATGTTAAAACTATTGTCATTTGGAAATACATCTACATTTATATATGCTATGTTAGCAACAGTGGCAGTATTTATAGTTTTCTACTTTATTATCTATAAAACAACATCAAGACTATACTACAATATAGTTAGTAGATAGTAAGAAAAGGCGTGAATTAAATTCACGCCTTTTTCCTATGAAAGATTTATTTGTTAGTTATACAAATAGCTATCTTAATAATTGCTTCATGTTGAGTAATTTTGGATTCTTTAATCATTTTTTAATTCTCCCTTTAAATTTTCTGAAAAAAATGAGTATTTTATGATTTTAAGATTAAAAGATGAATTATGTTTTGTTTATGATGATTGTGGAATTGAATTTTATTATGCGGCTATTCTTCTTAAGAAACTTGTATATCTTAGACTTATTAAATATTTATCTTTAAGAATAAGGGAGGATTATGAAATTATGAAAAAATATTTATTAAATAGATTAGGAGAAAATAGCTTTTTATTTATTTTGATTTTTTTAGGAGGTGCTTTAAAGGTAGGATCAGCCTACTGTATAGGTAATGCCTTTACTGAATTGATAAAATATAATATTGAAGAGTTTAATTACTATATAAAAGTATCTGGACTTATATTTTTATTTTATTTGCTTTCTTTATATTTAAAGATAACTTATGAGAATTATGTTACACAAAAAATGATTACAGATATTCGTTTAGATATTTCTAGTTCTATTACTAAGAATAATTTTAATACTTTTCATAATAAAAAACAGGTGACTATATATCTTGGTTAAACAATGATTTGATGCTTATAGAACAAAAAGGATTTGCTAATTTTTATCAGATAGTAACCTATGTAATTGAAACTATTTTAGCTATTATTGCTCTACTTGCTTTTCATTGGTCGATTATTCTATTCACCCTATTCTCAGCTATGATAACTTTACTATTCCCTAGTATATTAAACAAGCAAATAGAAGATAGATCAACCCTTTATACAAAATCTCTAGAAAATTTTGTATCTAAAAATACTAATATCTTGCAAGGTTTTGATGTTTTATTATCATTTAATAAACTGAATATTTTAAACAAAACTATGTTCAATACATCTAATAATATTTTAAAAACTTCTGTTTCTTTAAGAAAAAGTTTAGCAGGAGCTGCAGTATTAGGAGGAATAGGTAATGTTTTGAGTCAGCTAGGTATAATTGCCTTAACTGGATTTTTAGCAATTAAAAATATAGTAGGTTTTGGTTCTATTTTGACAATAGAAGCCCTATCTTCTACTATATTTAACTCTGTAGGAAATATTATGAATGTTAGTATTGAATTAAAAACGGTAAATCCTATTTTTAAAAAAATTAACAAGTATATTTTAGAAAGTGAGAATGTGGATTTAAAAAATAATAGCCATAAAAATTTTGTTGAAAAGATAAATACTTTTAATATAAAAAATTTGTTCTATACTTATGGTGATAAAATTATATTTAATGATTTTAATTATATTTTCTTAGCTGGAAATAAATATGCTATTTTAGGGGAAAGTGGTAGTGGTAAATCTACACTTTTTAAATTATTAACAGGGAGATTAGATGATTATAAAGGTAGTATAAAGTTAAATAATAGAGAAGTTAAGGATATAAAAAAGAGTGATTTATACAATCAGATAATTTATATAGCACAAGATCCTTATATTTTTAATGATGATATTAAGTTTAATATTACTTTAGGAGATGAATATGATGATGACACTGTAAATAATATACTTAAAGAAGTAGGTCTATACGACTTAGTATCTAATTTAGAAAAAGGAATATATACAAAACTGGAAGAAGGGGGAAGAAATTTATCTGGAGGACAGAAACAAAGAATCTCTTTAGCCAGGGGATTGATTAGGAATAAAAAAATATTATTTTTAGATGAAATAACATCAAGTCAAGATGAAAGAACATCAGACAAGATAGAAGATTTAGTATTGAATAATAAAGAATTAACGGTATTTATGATAAGTCATAAATTGGATAAAGAAAAATTAGACAAGTTTAAAGATATTATTAGGCTAAGTTAAATATTATCCTTGTCAGAAAAAATACGATTTTATTCTTTATAATTTTTAAAGAGAAAAAATAGCAAAACTACTCGTAGTAAGTTTGCTATTTATGTTTTGCTTAAGGAATTTATCTTAGCTTTTGATGTTGAGGATAATTCATCTAAAAATTTTTATGTATGTTTAAAAGAAATATCTTCTATGTCTATATTAGCAAATTTAGCTGAAAATTTACTCATTACTTGATGAGTAACTGCATAGGTACATATAAAGAATTACAGCTTTTATTTTTTATGATATAATTATTTTGTTACTTCAACCAAACTCGTAACAGAGGGAGGTGAATATATGCTGTTGATAATAGATTTAATAGTTTCTATTATGGTAAATATAATTTCCTACTATATTTGCAAATGGTTGGATAGAAACTTTAAGAAGTAATCAACCTTGAAAAAATAAAAAGACAGGAATTGTAGTCCTGTCTTTTTATATATGCTGTCTTTAATAGATTTTATATCTATATTGTATCATCTGAAATAAAATAAGTCAAGATTAGATGAAGCTGGAAATGTGACCTTATCATTAAGGGGAGCATACTTAGTTTTTTGTTTTATACAAAATGAGCCATTTTACACAAGTCAAAATGTTCTTGTACTTATTCCTAGATTAAAAATTTCAGACTATTGTAAAAAGTTTATAGCCACAATGATATTTAAGGAATCTCAAACTTACTATAAGGCCCTTGAAAATGAACTCAATAGACATATAAAAAGAGATTTTTCAATTTATTTACCTATTAAGAATGATGATTCTCCTGATTGGGAATAGATGGAAATCTATATGAAAAAATTAGAAACTACAATGAAATATGTGATTGAAGTTAACAATAATTCCATTAATGCTGGCTAAGTGAGTTATATTTAATTACTATATCTAAACAATTTATAAGACTAAAATTTTATTAATGAATTCTATATGGTTTCGATTAAATAGAGTTCATATTTTTATAGTGGTCTATTATGGTATTGAGAATTTAAGAAGTCTATTTTTAGACTATTATGGTCTGTAGTGTAATTGATTTAGATTTATAAGTATAATTAAAAAATAGAGAAATATTATTGATAAAAAAAGCAAGGATTAATCCTTGCTTTTTTATTATAGTCCTAATTTTTCGTAAGCTGAATCTAAAGTGTCTTTTAATACTTTAGCAGAGTGTTGCATCTTAGTTAATTCTTCTTCAGATAATTCTAATTCAACGATTTCACGAACACCTTCACGACCGATGATAGCAGGAGTTCCGATGTATAATCCATCAACACCATATTGTCCTTCTAGGTATCCAGATACTGCAAGTTCAGTGTTTTCATCACGTAAGATAGCTTTAACGATTGTGAATAAAGCAATACCGATTGCGTAGTAAGTAGCACGTTTACGGTTAATTACTTCATAAGCTGCACGCATAACTCTTTCTTCAACTTGAGCAAAATCTTCCCATTTGAATTTCTCAGAAGTTTCTAAGAATTTGTGGAATTGTTTACCATATACGAAAACATTAGACCAAGCTGCTAATTGAGTATCTCCGTGTTCTCCAATAATGTATCCACGTACTGAGTTTGGAGCTACATCTAAGATTTCTCCTAACATGTAACGGAATCTTGATGTATCAAGAGTTGTACCAGATCCAACGATTTTGTTTTTAGGGAATCCAGTGAATTTTTGAAGTGCATTAGTTAAAACATCAACTGGGTTAGATGCGATAACGATAACTCCATCGAATCCAGATGCCACAATTTGGTCAGACATTTCTTTAACAGCTTTCATGTTTTTATCTACTAAGTCAAGACGAGTTTCACCTGGAGCTTGAGGAAGACCACCACAGATTACGATAACGTCTGCGTCAGAACATTGCTCATATCCTCCAGAAGTAACTTTGATAGGTGGAACTAAAGCTCCAGCGTGGTTAAGATCCATTGCTTCTCCTTCAGCTTTCTCTGGGAAGAAGTCAATTAATCCTAATTCTTCAACAAGACCACTTGAATATAGTTGGTATGCAAATGACATACCTACCATTCCAGCACCGATTAAAACTACTTTTCTGTTTTTAGCTTTCATTTTGAAAACCCTCCATAATTAATTGTAAAAATATATTATTGTATTATAACAGTAACTGTTTTTAATACTTTATATTTAACATTATAACACAAAAAAAGAAAAAGAGAAATCGAAAACATGAAAAAAGTTTGTAAAAATTTTTCTTTGTATTTATCATGAAAATATAAAGGATTGGAGAGGATAAAAAATAAAAATTAAATAGAAAACCCTTTACAAGGCGGTAGAAATTTGGTAAAATACTTATATATTGTAAAGGTTTTTAGTGTTTTGAAAGAATAAGTAACAAGGAGTGATTAAAAATGACAACAGCGACCATTTATGATGTAGCAAGAGAAGCAAGAGTCTCAATGGCGACAGTTTCTAGAGTTGTGAATAATAACCCAAATGTAAAGGCAACAACAAGAGCGAGAGTTCAAGAAGTTATTGAAAGGTTAAAATATACACCTAATGCTGTGGCAAGAGGATTGGCTAGTAAAAAGTCTACTACTATTGGTATTGTCTTGCCGGATATAGCAGACTTAGCATCAGCAGAGGCTGTATCGGGAATAGAATCTGTAGCTAATATGTATAAGTATAATATTATCCTTGCTAACTCATGTAGTGATAAAGAAATGGAAAAAGAAATTTTCCAATCTTTTCAATCTAAACAAGTAGATGGAATTTTATATTTAGGACATTCAATATCAGAAGAATCTCGTGGATTACTAAAAAAATTAAATATACCTGTAGTTTTATCTGGTAACCTAGGAAGTGACGATACCTTTTATTCAGTAAATATTGATTATGAAAAAGCATCCTATGATATAACAGGTGAATTATTGAAACACGGAAGAGAAAAAATAGCTATAGTTATTTCATCTTTTGAATCTCCAAAAGCACAAAGAATGATTGCTGGATATAAAAGAGCATATGCAGAAAATAAAAAGTCCTTGGATTCTAATTTAATTATTGAAGGTTATAAATCGTATAAAGATGCATCTAATGGCTTATTAACAACTATTCAGAAGAATAAGGCTAATGTTGTTTTAACTATGTTTGATGAAGTGGCAATTTCAGTTCTTCATCAAGCACAAGATAAAGATTTAAAAATACCATCTGATTTTGAGATAGTGTCATTTGAAAATACAAAACTATTAGATATAACAAGACCAAAAATTTCTTCGGTATTCCACCCTATCTTTGACGTTGGAGCTGTAGCTATGCGTACCTTAACTAAGATTATTGATATTGAAAAAGCTAGATCTAAGGGTCAAGAAATTACTGAAGAAGACTGGGCAGGATTAGAAGAAGATAAGAAAGAGATACAATTGCCACACAGAGTGGTTCATAGACAAACAACAAAATAATAAAAAGCTAGGTAATTATTTATTATTTACCTAGCTTTTTTGTTATAATTATTAAGAAAAGAATAAGAGAGGTATGTGTAAGATGGTAAAAGTAATATTTGTCTGTCTAGGTAATATTTGTCGATCGCCTATGGCAGAAGCTGTATTTAGAGATATGGTAGAGAAGGAAGGATTAGCAGATAAAATTCAAATAGATTCAGCAGCAACAAGCACTTGGGAACAGGGCAATCCAGTTCATAAAGGGACAGTAGATAGACTTGCTAAGGAAAATATTTCAACAAAAGGAATGTTTTCAAGAACTTTAGAAGATAAGGATTTAGACTATGATTATATAGTAGGAATGGATGAATCTAATATAAAAAATATTAAAAAATTTGTTGCAGGTAGAGAAAGTGGTCAAATAAAGATGCTTTTAGAATATGCAGGAGATAAATCTTCTATTGCAGATCCTTGGTATACAGGAGATTTTGATAAAACTTATCAGGATGTTCTACGTGGAACTAGAGCCTTATTAGAAGTAATTAAAGGAGATTTAAGAAATGGATAGATTAAATAAAATTAGGGAAAGAATTCATGAATTTGCTAAAATGAAGAATTTATATAGAATTGAAGAAGGATCACTTATAGGTGGAATTTGCATGATGCTTGCTGAAAAGTTTTCTATACAAGTTATCTTTATAAGATTATTATTTATAATTTTAGCAAGCTCTTCACTAGGTGTAGGACTTATACTTTATCTTATGCTAGTATACTTACTACCTAAAAAGCATAGAATAGAAAATGATTATATAGATGTAGAATTTAGAGAGAAAAAAACTAGTAGAGAAAGAATTGAATAAGTGTAGACTAATAATAATTAAAATATATACTTGCAATAAAAAAAGACAGCTTTTAAGCCTGTCTTTTTTTTATAAATAGATATTAAGTTTTTTGAAAGTAGATTTTTTGACTACTATCTTAGTCTTCTCCTTCATCAAACTGAGAATTGTATAAGTCAGCATAGAAACCAGCTTTTTCTAACAATTCTTCATGATTACCTTGTTCAATTATATTACCATCTTTCATAACAAGGATTAAATCAGCATTTTTAATTGTTGATAATCTATGGGCAATAACGAAAGAAGTACGACCTTTCATTAAGGTATCCATGGCTTTTTGTATAAGTTGCTCTGTACGAGTATCTACTGAAGAAGTAGCCTCATCAAGAATTAGAAGAGGAGAGTTTTTCAGTAGGGCACGAGCGATTGTAATTAATTGTCTTTGACCTACAGATAAGCTATTATTATCATCAATTATTGTATCGTAAGAATTTTCTAACGTCTTGATATAGTGATGAACACCGACAGCCTTTGTAGCTTTTTCAAGTTCTTCATCAGAAATATTTTTTTGATTGAAAACTAAGTTGTCACGAATACTTCCTTCAAATAGCCAAGTATCTTGAAGTACCATAGCAAATGCATCGTGAACTTGGGCCCTAGTCATATCTTTGATATCTACTCCATCAATGATAATAGAACCAGAATTAATATCATAGAATTTCATAAGTAGGTTAATAATAGTAGTTTTTCCTGCTCCGGTAGGTCCAACAATGGCGATTTTTTGTCCTGGTAAAGCCTTGGCTGAGAAGTTTTTAATAATTTCTTTATCAGGAGTGTATGAGAAGTTTACATTTTTAAACTCAATTTCTCCCTTGATATTGTCTGCTTTAGTGGCTGTAGATTTTTCTTCAGGCATTTCTTTTTCTCCTAGAAATTCGAAAATACGGCCCATAGCAGCAGATGCTGACTGCATAACAGTAGCAACTTGAGATAATTGTCCAAGTGAATGACCAAAAGTTCTTACGTAAGTTATGAAGGCAACTACATCTCCTAGTGTAATTTTTCCATCAATAACAAGAATAAGTCCAACAAGGCAGACCATAACATAACCAAAGTTACCAATAAAAACCATCATAGGCATCATAATTCCAGAAATAAATTGTGATTTCCAGACAGATGTATATAATTGATTATTTAATTTAGTAAAGGCTTGTCTAGATTGTCCTATAGCATTGTAAGAAGATACAATATTATGACCAGAGTAAACTTCTTCTACGTAAGAATTAACATTGGCTAGGTTATCTTGTTGTTTCTTAAAGATTGGTTGAGATATACCCATGATAATACCTACAAAAATAAAACCAATAAAATTAGATCCAATAACAGTAAGGGCCATTGTAATATCTAATTTAAACATCATAAAGACAGAACCTACAAAAAGAATTGTTGATGAAATTAAAGTTGTAAGTGACTGAGTTAATGACTGGCTTGCGGTATTAACATCATTGGTAATCCTTGATAAAGTATCACCTTGAGCATGGCTATCAAAATAGTTAAGGGGCAGTTTATTGATTTTTTTAGAAATAGCACGTCTTAGTTTTTGTGATAACTTTTGCACTACACCAATAATTAAAACTCCACCAATATAAGAAGCAAGGGCAGATAGAATATATAAAATTCCAATGAAAGAAGCTAAGTCAATTAGTCTTTCAGTATCCATATCAGCAATTAGACCTTGATTAGAAATTCTAAAAGAATCAGCAATAATGTTGGTGATATCTTTTAGATATTCTGGTCCAATAACTGTAATTACAGAGGAGAAAATCCCTAAAATAATAGCAATAGAAAAAGGAAGAGTGAATCCCTTTGCATATGTACTTAATTCTCTAAAGAAAGTTTTTTTATTATTTTTCATTTTCTAATTCCTCCTTAGATAATTGTGAGTAAGCAATTTCTCTATATACTTCATTATCTTCTAATAGTTGGGCGTGACTTCCCATTCCGACAATACGACCTTCATCTAAAACAAGAATTAAATCAGCATCCATAATAGTAGAGATACGCTGAGCTACGATTAATTTAGTAGTGTCTTTAAGATTTGCATTAAGAGCTGATCTTAAGGTTTTATCAGTCTTGTAATCAAGAGCTGAGAAGGAATCATCAAAAATAATAATTTCAGATTTTCTAGCTAAGGCACGAGATATGGCAAGCCTTTGTTTTTGACCACCAGAGAAATTAGTTCCACCTTGAGAAACTTGAGAGTTTATCCCTTCTTCTTTAGTTTGGACGAAATCCTTGGCTTGGGCGAGTTCTAAAGCTGACCAGATGTCTTCTTCAGTCATATTTTCTACATTACTGATACCCATGTTGATATTATCTTTGATATTACCAGAAAATAGGACAGCCTTTTGTGGTATGTAGGCTACAATTTTTGATAAATCTTCCTTAGAAAAGTCTTTAACATTGATACCCTTAATCATAATATCACCTTGGCTAGCATCAAAGAGCCTAACTATAAGGTTGATAAGTGTAGATTTACCAGAACCAGTAGAACCTATAAAGGCAATAGTTTGTCCTTTTTTAGCTGTGAATGAAATATTTTGTAAAACTGCTTCAGAATTTTTAGTATATCTGAAAGAAACGTTTTTAAATTCTAGGATAGGCTCATCAGTCTTAACTTCCTTACTAGTTTTAGGGAAAATGATACTTGTTTCAGTATCAAGAACCTCATTAATACGTCTTGCAGAAACAAGGGCACGAGGAAGAATCATAAATACCATCATCATCATCATAAAACCGAAGACAACTAGCATTGCATAAGATGAGAAAACAATCATATCAGAAAAGACGGTTAGTCTATCACGCATAACACTTTCAATTTGGCTAGGGTCACTAGGTATTTTAATATCATTGATAATAAAAGCACCTAAAAAATAGATAGCTAGGGTCAATCCAGAAGATATTGCTGTCATTACGGGACTAAATAAGGAATATAGTCTACCAGTAAATAAATTTAGGTTAGTAAGATCATTGTTAACCTCAGCAAATTTATCCTCTTGATATTTTTCAGCGTTATAAGCACGAACTACTCTGATACCAGTAAGAGATTCTCTAGAGATAAGATTTAGCTTATCCGTCATCTTTTGGATAATTTTTTCTCTAGGGAAGGCAAAGATAATAATAGCTGAAATCATCAGCATAAGAACCAATATAGCACTAGCAGTAACCCACATCCATTCGATGTGTTTACCATAGATTTTAGACATAGCCCATATAGCCATAACAGGTCCTTTAATTACAACTTGAAGTCCCATAGTTATTAGCATTTGAATTTGAGTAATATCATTGGTAGTTCTAGTTAGAAGACTAGGAATACCAAATTTCTTAAGCTCGGTGTCAGAAAAATCCAGAGTTCGGTTAAAAATATCTTCTCTAAGTCTGTGAGTGAATGAAGCGGCAATTCTTGTAGATAGAAAGGCTACGGTAACAGAAGCCATAAGACTTAGAAAAGAATAGTAGATCATCTTCATACCAGGAGAATCCATATTGAAAGCAAAAATGTCGCTAGAGCTTGTTCCAGGAATTCCTAGTTTGTTAGTAATTTCAGACATAAATGATGGAATTTCAAGTTCTAACCAGACATTTATAAAAATGAAAATTACTGTAAATAAAGAAAGAGCTAGTTCTTTCTTAGATAAACGTTTTAATAGTTTAAACATTTTTATCCTCCTTCATATTTAAATTTTTAGCAATAGTTTCAAATGTATTTTCACATTTGATAAAATCTTCTGTAGAAATGCCCTTAAAAGCTGTACTTATAAGTTCATCATGAAAAGAAGTTAGGGCAGGGATTTTTGATCTGGCCAAGGGGGTAAGGATTATTTTCTTATAACGTTTGTCATTTTCCTTACTTAGAATTTCTACAAATCCGTTTTTATTCATACGTTGAATAAGTTTAGAGGCAACAGACTTAGAAATATTAAAGTGTTTTTCAATATCTTTAATAAAGATAGTCTTATCCTCGTTTTCACTTAAAAAGTAAATAATTTTACCTTGAGGTCCGGATAAGGAGTCTAAATCATAGTCCTTAGCAAGGTCGGATGCGTATTTTTCAAGTCCAGATAGAATTTTCTTTATTCTTCCAATAGGGCTATGCATAAAATCACCTCCAAATAGTTCTCATGACAACTATTTTAGTATTAGAAAAAATAAAAGTCAACAAAAATAGTTCTCATGATAACTATTTATTATTTTTAAAAATGTAAAAGAATTTATGACATAAAAATTGGCAAAAGCTATAAAAAAGAGTAGCTACAAAACTACTCTTCTTTTATATTCTTTAAATATAATCAAAATAAAATTATCAAATTTATTACTCGCTTGAATATTATCAAGCCCACTGTCTTAACCCACTAATTTTTTGATTGTAAATCTTTATATTAAAATATGTATACTATTTAACTCTCACTAAAAAATAAGATAACTCTAAAACAACATGTATGTTTACTCATGTTTTGGAGCTATTCAAAATAACATAACGCTAAAGCGTAGCTTAAATTTTTACAAGATTTCCTAATCAAGTTACTCGCTTAACAGGCTACAATTTTGAATAGCTCCCTTAATATTTATTAACTTAATTATAGCAAATTTTATATTTATCAAAAAAAGTAAAGCTTGCTATAGCAAGGATTAGCCTTATTTATTATTTTTTAGAACTATAAAATTAGTTAGTATTTTTTATTAGCTATAGGATAAAATAAAATATGTAAAAAGCAATCTTAAATTTCTATAAAATATATAATAGAATAATTTTTAGAAAAACTAGTATTAATAATTAAAAGATGAAAGGATTAGATAATTTATAAAAATATTTAAATAGCTTGAAAAAAAAAAGATGGATTAGTATCCATTTTTATTTTGGACTATATTATTAATTATATCTATTTTTATAGAAGGAAATAAGTTTATAAGAAAACTTCTTAATTTTACTAATAAATATAATTTAGGGCTTTTTACTGAAAGCTAGACTATGGTATAATAAAAATAATTTTTTAGGTGGTGAAAATATGGAATTAATAAAAGGAAACTTAGTAGAGGCTAAGGTGACAAAAGTAGATAATCAGGGTTTATTTTTAGATTTAAAAGAGGGTGTAAAAGCTTTTCTACCTAAACAAAATATGCATGTCGGAAAAAAGAAAAAATTGACAGAGATTTTTTCAGAAGGCTATATCATCAGTGCTAAAGTTTTATCTAGGAAAAAGGATTACTATGTGCTAAGCCAGAAAGAAATTGAGCAAACGCAGTCTAAAACAAGTGAAAATAAAGTAGCTAGTAAAGAAGTTAAAAATACTAAGAAAAAATCTAAAAAAGAATCCAAGACGCAAGAAAAAAGTGATAAGAGAAATTTAAAAGAAAGTAATTCACTTGCAGTAGAAGATAAGCAAGAAGAAAAAAAATCTATAAAGTTAGAAGATTTAAAAAAATTAAAAAGTTTTGGTTCAATGAAAATCTCTGTTCAGAAGAAGAATTCGATAAAAAGCTTGGCAGAAGAGAAAAAGCAAGAAGAAGAAAAGCCAGAAATCTTAGATATACCAGAAAATTTTGTAGAGAATATTCAAAAATCATTTGAAGAAAATTCAAAAAAATTTAATGATATACTTAAAAGACTAAAGGAAGAGGGCTACATAGATGAAATTTAATATTGTATGGAAAAAAGAAGACTCTATAGCCTTAGCTCTGTCAACAGGAGTAGATTCTATAGTTCTTCTGGATTTACTTTTAAGTAAATACAGGGATACTTATAAGGAATTAGTAATTTTTCATGTAAATCATGGTTTTAGACCCCAGTCGGAGGAAGAAGCTATTTTTGCCCAAAGCCTTGCTGAAAAGAATGGACTGAGATTTTTCAAAAAAGATTTGAACTTAAATGATGTTACAAATAATCAACATATTTCCCAGGAAATGCTAGCAAGAGAAGCTAGATACAGTGCTTTTTATGAATTTTCTAGTCAGTCGGGAGTAAATTTAGTTCTAACAGGTCATCACCAAAATGATAATTTGGAAAATATTTTTATGAGAATTTTAATGGCAAGGGCAATAAATCATCGTATAGATATAGAAGAAAAATTAGACAGGGGGCAAATAAGCCTTTTAAGACCTATGTTAGAAATAAGAAAAAGTCAGATAGAAGAATATGCTAAATTAAAAAATTTAGACTATAGGCAAGATGAATCTAACTTTGATACAAGATATACAAGAAATTATGTAAGGAAAGAAATTATCCCCCATTTGAAAAATATAAATGCAGGAGCGGAAACTAATGTTTTAGAATTTGCCCAGCATTACAAAGAGATGCAGGACTATATTCAAGCTAGTTTTGAGGAAAGATTAGCAAGGATGGATATAAAAAAAGAGCAGGATAAGATTAGTATAGCTTTCGAAGATTATGAAAAATTTAGTGATTTAGAAAAAGAATTATATATAACGACTATTTTAAATAAGGAACTAGATATATATATGGTCACTAGATCAGCTATAAAGTCAGCAATTAAGCAAATAGATAAGACAAATAGGAACATAAGTCTAGACTTAAAAGAGAATATTAAAATAATCAAAGAATATCAAAGTATAAGAATAGTTAAATTTGAAAAAAAATGTTATAATGATAAGATAATCATAAATAGCATATCTTCTCAAGAAGAAATCTATAGCTTTGCGGGAAGTCAGATATTAATATCTGAGAATAATTTAGATGCGGATTATGGTTTTAATAAAGAAGACTTACCCTTAACTTTTAGATTAAAAAAAGATGGGGATAGGATTCAAAGAGGGAATATAAGCAAGAAAGTATCTAGATTATTTATAGATTACAAGCTAGCCAAAGAAGATAGAGAAAGAGTGCCAATCTTAGAGAAAGAAGGACGAATATTGGCTGTCTTGGGTCTAACTAAAAAGTTAAATAAAGAAAAAAAATATGATTATTATATAAAGATTTTGAAAGGGTAAAATAATGTCAAATATACATGATGAAATTAAAGAAATATTTTTCAGTCACGAAGAAATTGTAGAAGCTAGTAAAAAAATAGCGGAAATAATAGACCAAGATTACAAAGATTGTGAAAAAGATCCTGTTTTAGTATGTACATTAAAAGGTGGACTTCCATTTAGTGCGGAATTAATCAAGCACATTAATAGGCACATAATAATAGACTTTATAGATGTAGCCTCTTACCACGGTGGGACAGAATCTACAGGAAAATTAATCCTTAGAAAAGATGTAACAATGGACTTACATGGTAGAGATGTAATTGTAGTAGAAGATATAGTTGATACTGGTAAGACAATCAAACACATACTAGGACATTTAAAAGAAAGAGGAGTTAGGTCTGTAGAAGTGGCAGCACTTGTTGATAAACCTGAGGCTAGACTAGTAGATGTTAAAGCTAAGTATGTGGGAGTTATTTCTCCAAAAGAATTCTTGGTAGGATTTGGACTGGATTATGCTGAAAGATATCGTAACCTACCTTATATAGGGATTCTAAAAGAAGAAATGTACTCTTAATATTGGGATAATAAATAGGAGGTAAGAATATTGAACAATAGACAAAAACCAACCTTGGCCATACTGGCCATGGTACTTTTATCAATAGGAATATTCTCATTTTGGCAAAGAGATCTGCCAGGAACAATTGAGAAAATAAATTATAGCCAATTAGTACAAAGTGTAGAAGAGAATAAGGTAAAAGATGTGACCGTGCAACAAGCAGATGATGTCTATGTCATTAAAGGAAAATATACTGAAAATGATAAATCTTTTACAACAAATATTTCAACAAGAGATTCAGAAATTTGGAAAACATTTTATGATAAAGCCAAAGAAAAGCAAGTAGGAAACTTAGAAATTAAGCCAGCAGAAAAGACTGGGGTAATTTGGTCATTCTTAGCTAACCTGCTACCATTCTTAATTATGATAGGATTGTTATTCTTCTTCATGAGCCAACAAGCTGGTGGAGGTAAGATGATGAACTTCCAAAAATCAAAAGCTAAAAAAATAGAAGGTGACGATGCCAAAGTTACATTTAAAGATGTAGCAGGATCTGATGAAGAAAAGCAAGAATTGCAAGAAATGGTAGCTTTCCTTAAAGATCACCGTAAGTTTACAAAGATGGGTGCTAAGATACCTAAGGGAGTATTACTTGAGGGTCCTCCAGGAACTGGTAAGACATTGCTTGCTCGTGCTGTTGCTGGAGAAGCAAAAGTACCATTCTTTTCAATCTCAGGTTCGGATTTCGTAGAGATGTTCGTAGGGGTTGGAGCAAGTCGTGTACGTGACCTATTCAAAGAAGCTAAGAAATCAGCACCATGTATTATCTTTATTGATGAGATTGATGCAGTAGGGCGTAAGCGTGGTTCTGGAGTAGGTGGAGGAAACGATGAGCGTGAACAAACACTTAACCAATTACTAGTAGAGATGGATGGTTTTGAGGGAGATAAAGGAATTATAGTTATTGCTGCAACTAACCGTGCAGATGTACTAGATTCAGCCTTGCGTCGTCCGGGAAGATTCGACAGACAAATCAAGGTTTCAACACCAGATGTCAAAGGTCGGGAAGCAATTCTTAAGGCGCACGCTAAGAACAAGCCTTTAGCAAAAAATGTAGAATTAAGACTATTAGCAGAAAAAACTCCAGGTTTCTCAGGAGCAGATTTAGCCAACTTGCTTAACGAAGCGGCCCTACTTGCGGCACGTGAAGATAAGAAAGAAATCGAAAAAGAAGATCTTGATGAAGCAATGGACAGAGTAATCGGAGGACCAGCGAAAAAATCTAGAGTTTATACTGAAAGAGAGAAAAAATTGGTAGCCTACCATGAAGCGGGACATGCAGTTGTAGGTATGGCCTTAGATGCAGCAGATAAGGTACAAAAAGTTACAATAATTCCACGTGGAGATGCTGGTGGTTATGCCCTGATGATTCCAGAAGAAGAAACTTACTTTAGAACTAAGTCGGAATTATTAGCCAAGATAGCTGGACTTCTAGGAGGGCGAGCAGCAGAAGAAATCTTTATCGGAGAAATTTCAACTGGTGCTCACAATGACTTAGAGAGAGTAACAGCTATTGCAAGAGCAATGGTTACTGAATATGGTATGAGTGAGAAAATTGGAAATCTACAATTCCCTTACAATGATCCATATACAGGTCGCCAATTATCATCAATTGGTAACTACTCACCTGAAACTCTAAAAGAAATTGATGCAGAAGTAAAAGCCATTGTAAAAGAAAGTTACGATAGCGTACTTAAATTAATAGAAGAAAATAGAGATAAATTAATTCTAATAGCAGAAACACTTATGAAAGTTGAAACTATTGATAGAAAAGAAATTGTATCACTTTACGAATTTGGTAATATGCCAAATGAATTAGATGAAGAAACAGCTAAAAAATTAGACAGAATAGTAAATAAAAAACACTATGAAGAGCTAGAGAAAAAAGAGGCTGAAGAAGCTGCTAAAAAAGCAGAACAAGAGAGAAAAGATAAAGAAAAATTAGAAGAAGCTGAGAAAAAAATTCAAGAAGAAAAATCTCAAAAAGAAGAAAATAAGACTTCTGAAATAGAAGAGAAGAAAGAATAATAAAAAGTCCTGAACCTTGGTTCAGGACTTTATTCTTAATATAAAATAAGAAGGGATATAAATTTTGCCTAAGCATGACCTATATTTTCTATTTCATATTAGAGGAAGACTTGTTTCACATAGAACATTAATACAAAAAAAGCTTAGTCTGTTTAATACAGACTAAGTTTTTTATTATCTACTTAAGAAAAATCCAAAAGCAAAAACTAAGATTGCCAGCATTAAAGCAGAAAATATTTTCTTTCTTTTTTCTTTTTGTATTCTTAATTCAAAAATCTTTTGAAGTATCATGACAAATAAAGCCACAATAATTAAAATCTTTTTAGTAGCGAAATTTTTAATAACTAAAGAGCCGATTAAAAGACCTAAAGCTAAAAGATTAGAGATTAGAAAAAATAAAGAAAATCTATAATTTGTATTCAATGATCTCACTCCTTATATTTTTTAATAATTATAGGAAATAAGAAGGCAAGAAAATCTTGCCCCATTATTTTTCACTGGTTTTAATAATAACCTTAACATTATTAGGGTCGGTGATGGTTGAATTAGAAATATTAGAATAAACCTTAAGATTAGATAGTTCCACATTATCCTCCTTTATACTAGAAAGTTCAACATCTACAAAAAGTTCTTTAATATCATCTAACTCTTTCTTAGTTTGGGCCTTAACTATAGCACTAGCGGGTTCTATACTAATAGATTCTAGACTACGATTATCAGGAAGTGTCCCAATTTCTTTAGCAGTGATAGTTAAAGATTTTTCTATATTTTCAACTTTTATATTCAAAGTAGTTTTTTCTTTTTCAAATTCAATATCTTCTATTCTATTAAAGTTACGGTCATAAGCAACTAGGCTAGCTTCTTCATTTCTGTTAGAAGAAATCTTAGTTCTTTCGGGAGATTCTGCCCTAACTTCATAAATATTATTTATAGAATCTTCAGCACCGTAGATTTTAATAGTTTGATCTGCAGGAGTTACAGAAGATATACCAATACCAACAAGTAATCTTTCATCCCTAATAGAAGTTTTCACAGGAAATTCTTTAGAGAATTTTGCCCTTACAGATACAGGAATAAAGTCTGGATTTGCAACAGCAGTAATATTAGGATCCATTCCTAGAAATTCAACTTTTATATCCTGATCAGTATTGGCCTCAATATTAGATAAATCCAATGTAGCTTTGAAAGATTTATCCAAGGCCTCTTTTTGTACGATAGATATAGGTCCTGATAACTTAACATCTACGCTAGTAGGAAGTCCAACTATATATAATTTTTCCTTGTCATAAGTAACTTCAAGAGGAGCATTGTGAACCCAAGTAGTAGTGTAATTGGCAGAAGTAGCAGGGAAAAATTTTCCTACAATATTTTCATTAATTGATAAAAATAAAAATATAGCTACAAATAAAGAAATAATATGGACACCAAGCTTTTCCTTATTCATTATTCAACACCTCCTAGATTTGTGGTTCTCATAGACCAATGCTCATCAAGAAGTCTTCTCAATTTTTCATTATCCAGTTCAGTAAGTAACCTTCCATTCATTGCAAGAGAAATATGACCAGTTTCTTCTGAAACGGTAATAGCCAAAGCATCAGTAATTTCAGAAAGACCTATGGCAGCCCTATGTCTAGTACCAAATTTGCTAGAGATATTACTAGAATCAGAAAGAGGTAAGAAACAAGACGCTGCTTTAATGGTAGACTCTCTTATAATAACAGCTCCGTCGTGAAGAGGAGAGTTAGGAATAAATATATTTATTAAGAGTTCATTAGAGATTTCAGCATTCAGTGTAATACCTGATTCTATATACTCATCAAGACCAGTATAGTTTTCAAGAATTATCAAAGCCCCTATACGACGTCTTGCCATATGCCTAGTAGAATCAATAATAGCTGTGATAATAGTAGACTTATTGGTAGTCACTTTTTTATTAAAAAATAGAGAGGTCATATTAAATCTTCCCATACGTTCTAAAGTTCTTCTAATTTCAGGTTGGAAGATGATGATACTAGCAAGAACTCCCCAAGTTACAATCTGGTCGATAATAAAAGACATAGTCTTGAAACCAAAAAGATTGAAGATAAATCTTAAAGCAAAGATTATGAAAATACCCTTAACAAGCTGAAGTCCACGAGTTCCCTTTAGTAGAGTAAGAGAAATATATACTAATAACCATACTAAAGAAATGTCCAAAATAGAAATTAAAGCTTGAACGAAAAGATTTTCAGAGAAATAATTTGCTAACATATATTCTCCTTTCACAATTTATTTAACTTCTTTAATTATAACATACAAAAAAAAAATATAAAATTTTAAAAAATTTTGGAAAAATAAATCAATTTTTACGATGTATATAGTGTCAAGGGCCTAAGACAAAAACAAAAGTAAGGAGAAAAAAGAAATGACAGTAGTAAAAAAAGAATTAAGACTACACTATTCAGTAGAAAAAGAAGGAAAAGAAGTGAAGAAAAGCTATTCTTACCAAGTAGCAAAAGAGCTAGATAAGCAAAAAGCTAGAGAAATAGCAGACCTAATGAGTCCACTATTTTTAGAAGATATTGAAAATGTATCAGTGCAAACAACAGAATTAATATAATAAAGGAGAATAGAGAATGAAAAAAACACTAGTATTAGTATTCAAGACAGAAGATAAAAAAACATATAGATTGAATCTAGTAGACCCTAAAGAAAACTTGTCAAAATTACAAGTTCAAACGCTGGCTGAAAAGATAATCGAAGAAAAAGTTTTTGATAACTCAAAAAGAGAATTAAAAAGTTTCGAAAAAGCTATCTATGTTTCTCGTAAAGAAGAGGCTTTAGCCTAGAAAGGAGTTTAGCCCGGGAATCATTTCCTGGGCTATAGCTATAATTATGGAATTAGTAAATGTGATAAATTCTGTAGGATTTCCTATATTTGTGTCCTTATTTTTCTTGTTAAAATTAGATAAAAGCTTAAACAAGATAGCAGAAAAACTAGCAGAATTAAATCAGACTATAATAGAATATAAAGATATGAAATAAAACCTAGGAATATTCCTAGGTTTTTCTTGATTGGAAAAGAAAAATAATGTTATGTTTTATCTATAGAGCTATAGCTATATGACAATAGGGCTAGTTAGTTTGTAGACTGCGAGTATAAGTCTATCTATATAGTATTTTATTAATAGATAGACTTATATTGTTAATATAGAGTCGATCAAACTCTCTATATTATTTTTAAAATGTTTAATTTTGTTAACAAAAAAACAAGGTAGAAAACCTTGTTTAATGTCTTACAAGTTCTATTCTATCAGCATCATCTTTGGAAAAATCATCCCTAGTAATATGTTTTATTTCATGAAGATAAGTCTTCTCAAGTTGATTAGTAGAAAACTTAGAATTTAAAAATATGGTATAAGAACCGTCCTCGTTTGCTACAGTGCAACCACGCACCCGACAAGATTTTAAATCCGTAAGTACAGTATTAATGCAAATACCATTAATAAATTGTGTGTGTATGTAGTGTGATGTTTGCATTTAGCTCCTCTCTTTAAGGTTAAGTAAGAGATCAGTAACTAACTTTAGATCTTCAGCAGAAGCCTTACGACTTGCATCAAATAAGACTCTGAGTTCTCGATTTTCAAAAATATCTTGGGCAATTTCTCTTGTTTCTTCATCAAGATAATAATGCTTATCAGCTTCCCAGCCATAGAGGTAGGAAGGACTAGTGCCCAAAGCATTTGCTAAAGTCTCTATCTTCTCCTTTGGTATATTAGAAATAATTCCCTGTTCATACTTGTGCAAGGTTTGACGTGAGATATTTACCATTTTTCCAAGATGATCAAGTGTATAATTTTTCTTTAATCTAAGTTCTTTGATTTTGCCACCTACAGTCATTTTATCACTCCTTGCTATAAATTATACATTCATTTAACTTTAAAAGCAACAAAATTTTAAAAGTAACTTGACAAGCTACAAAATAAGTGCTAAGATTTAGATACAGGAATCAGCTACCATCAAAATTTTTTAAGTATTTTGTAACTTTTAAGGATACTTGATGGAAATAAAAGACGGGGGATTTTTAGGTAGGTAACTAAATAAGTTACAAAATGCAGGCTACATATACTAGTAATTTATAAAGACTTAAAATATTAAAAATAAGATTAAGGACAGTTTAAATGAAACAGGCTTGATAAGTTTTGAAAATGAAGAGTAATTCGCAATAAGCATCAATAACTACATACACAAGGAGAAATATGGAAAGAAAATTATACATTGAGTATTTACTGAAAAATGTCTTTAGATTAGAGGAAGGATTTTTAAAAGATAAGGAGTTGGGACTCTTAGACTATATATCTAATGAGGAAAAAGTAAGCTTAATAAGGGACCTTTTAGTGACTAAAGATGTCTATAGTCATTTAGATATAGCCAAAAGGGAAGTATTAATTTTAAGATATATTGAAGGTCTAATGGTAAAAGAGATTGCCCAAAAACTTCATTATTCAGAAACGAGAGTAAAACAAATTTGTAAAGAAGCTAAAGAGACATTAGCAATGAAATTAGGAGGTAAGTATGCTAAAGAAAATTAATAAAACATTGATGAATGCAGGAAAATTGGAGTCGATAGATTTTGTGGTAATTCATAATGATGCAGGTTACATGAAACCAAGTCAATATCTAGCATGGTTGGAGAAAAGGAATAAGGCGCTGGGAATTGCCCATTATTATATTGATAGAAATGAAATAGTTAGGGTGGTAGATACTTATAATATTGCTTATCATACAGGAGATTGGTGGTCAAACTGCCGTTCTATAGGTTATGAAATCTGCCAGTCAATGCTGACAAACGATCAAGATTTTCTAGCAAATGAAGATATTGCCCTAATGCAGGTAGCAGAAGATATGCTTTTTTATGATTTAGAAGTTAATGAAAATACTGTAAGATTGCATCACGAGTTCACTCCAACATCTTGTCCGCATAGGTCACTGAAATTACATGGCGGAACAACGCAGTCGCTTAAACAATATTTTATAGAAAGAATCAAGTATTTTATTAGCCTAGGTCCAGATTTAGATACAATGTTAAGAAAATATGCAAATAAGGAGAGTTTAGCCTTTGAGAATAATACAGATAATGATGTTAATATAGAAGAAATTGTTAAACAGGTTATAAGAGGAGACTGGGGTAATGGTATAGTAAGAAAGAAAAATTTGGAAAAAGCAGGCTATAAGTATGTAGATATACAAAGAAAAGTTAATGAGTATTATGAAGGATAGAGGCTTTGTAAAGTCCCTAATCCCTTTTGTTAAAAACTTTTAGAAGCAAAACTTAAAATATACTTAATTTTTTTTTTTTTTTTTCAGAGAGTTTATGGTTGATTTTAATTTTGCAGTTTGCTATAATTACAATACTATCATATATGTTTAGACAAATAAGATAGACAATTATTTTAGTAAATAAAGAAAGGACAAATTAGAATGTTTAATAAACACAATGAAACCAAGCAACGTTTCACCATTAAGAAATATTCTTTCGGGGTTGCCTCAGCTCTAATCGGTGTCTTCTTTGCTGGAGCATCAGCTCAAGCTGAAGAAGCCGTACAAGCACCTGTAACAACAGTGGCACCAGCCCCTGCAACGGCAGCAGAAAAAGTAGCGGCAGTTATTACAGCACCAGCTGCAAGTCAAGTAACGACAGCAGCACCAGCTACAACAGCAGCACCAGCTACAACAGCAGCACCAGCTACAACAGCAGCGCCAGCTACGACAGAAGCTGCAAAAACAACAGAAGCACCAGCTACAACAGAAGCTGCAAAAACAACAGCAGCACCAGCTACAACAGAAGCTGCAAAAACAACAGAAGCACCAGCTACAACAGAAGCTAAGGAAGTAGCTGCATTAGTAGAAGCAGAAAAAGCTAAAGCAGAAACAAAGACACAAGCTCCAAAAGCTGAAGTAAAAGCAGAAAAAGCAAGTGTAGAAACTAGTCAAGCAGTTTTTACAACTCCAACTGCAAAAACAACAGAAGCAACTTCAATTGAGCCAAAAGCAAGTGTAGTTGTAGAACACACAGTTGAAGAGGAGCCTGTTTCAGAAACAAAACCTGCAAATGGAAAATTTGTATTCTTGTCAGCATATGTAATGAAAAATCTTACTCCAGCTGAAATTGCAGCTCTAGCGGCTAGCGATTTTGCAGGTTTCGAGATGACGGCTGCTTTATATGAGAGCTTATCACAAGCGCAAATAAGAGCATTGATGAGAAACAAAAATTACCAAAGCTTGGGTACTTCCCTAGGATCATTCCGTAAAGCAACAGAAGCAGAAGCAGCGCCAAGAGATGGATACTCAACTACAACAACACTTCCAGTAAAAGAGGGAGAAAACCCTTATATAGATCCAGATCCAACTCACCAAACTACAGAAGTTTTCGTTGTTAGACCACAAGATACTACGACAGCTAAACATGAAGGAAGACAATATACTTTCGCTGTTTCTAAAGATGATGTTGATGGTACGGGTACTCCACAAAAAATATTCATAACTACAACTGATAAAGGATCTGTTATCAGCAAAGTTGAATATGATTTAGCGTCTCTTCCTAGTAATGCTACAGAAGTAGTTGCATTAGATGATTTTGCACAGGTAGAGGTTAAGAAGGCTAAAAATGGTGTTGAACGCTATACGTTACAAAAGCTTAATGGAGATCAAGATCAAGGAACATTTTTCCCAATAGCAGGTAATTCGACAAAAACTGCGACTGAAAATGCTATATCTGTTCCTTTCCGTAGAACTACTTGGGATAGTCAAGTAACTAGTTACCGTGTACAAGGAACAGAAGAAGAAATCCACCCTGACTATGTTCAGTATGGTTGGACTAATATAACAGAATATACGACTCAACCTTTAGATATTGCAGGATATGAACTTGTTTTAGAACCTATTAATAAAAACGGTACTGTGTCTACATCTGCTCGAGAAATTGAAGGAAATGTTATGTATTTAAAATCTGTAGATGCACGTGGAACAGGTTATCGTAGACTTACTCTTAGTGAAGATGGAAACTCTGTTAAGGTAGAGCGATACTTCACATATGCAAAAGAAGCATCAAACTTTGATCCAAGCTCTAAAACAGAAGAAGGGCGTGTTCCGGCAGAACTACCTAGTGCTAAAGAATTTTGGAAAAATCTTGACAAATATACTCTTCATGAAAATATTTCTGCAGAATTAAGTAAGGAACGTGAAATTGCTGGTAGAGCTGGTAAAGTAGAATTCATTCAGTCACGTTTTGCAACAGAGAAAGCTGACGGGACAAAACCAAGTTCAGAAGATTACGACAAATTATATACATCACAAATACTTGAAAAAGATGGAATTCCTGGAACTGCAATTTATGATTTTCACCGTACTATAGATACATCTTTCGACTTCATCTTAAGTGACAATGTTATTTACTACTATTTACCACAAGGGGAAGTAGTGGTTAGCTATGTTGATGAAAATGGAAAAGAGCTTAAAGCTAAAGTAGTGGATACACCTAAATCTGCGACAGGTACGGCTTATAACACTGATGAAGACAACAAGCCAGAACGTATTGTAACAGAAGACGGAAGTGTTTATGAACTTTCTCCAGCAGGAGACTACCCAGTTGGAAAAGTTGATAGTAATAACCATTTAACAACTTCGGCAGCAACTACAGGTGAAGTTGAACGTGATACTGTTAAGGAAGTTACTTATGTTTACCGTAAAGTTAAAGAAGGAAACGTAGTAGTAAACTATGTTGACGAACAAGGAAATGTAATTAAAGATCAAGTTGAAGATACTCCAAAATCTAAAGAAGGAACAGAGTACGACACAACTGACAACAAGCCACAAACAATTGAAAAAGATGGTAAAACATACGAGCTTGTAAAAGTTAAAGACGGAGACAAAGAAAACGGAAAAGTAGTAGAAGGAACAACAGAAGTTACTTACATCTACAAAGAAGTTACAAAACCAACTCCAACACCGGAAACTCCAAAAGATCCAGGTAAATACATACCGTACATTGAAGATCCAGAAAATCCAAACAGACCAGAGGATCCAACACCAGTACCGTATGACGAAACACCAGAAGATCCAACTGACAACCCACCACTTCCATACGTACCAGGATATGAGCCAAAAGTACCAGGAACTAATGAGCCGTTGAAACCAGTTGATCCAAACGATCCAACAAAAGGATACATTCCACCAACAATTACAGATCCAAACGATCCAACAAAAGATACACCAGTACCATATGTACCAGTAGCTAAAGAAGGAAACGTAATCGTACACTACGTTGACGAGCAAGGAAATGTAATTAAAGATCCAGTTGAAGACACTCCAAAATCTAAAGTAGGAACAGAGTATGACACAACTGACAACAAGCCAAAAACAATTGAAAAAGATGGTAAAACATACGAGCTTGTAAAAGTTAAAGATGGAGACAAAGAAAACGGAAAAGTAGTAGAAGGAACAACAGAAGTTACTTACATCTACAAAGAAGTTACAAAACCAACTCCAACACCGGAAACTCCAAAAGATCCAGGTAAATACATACCGTACATTGAAGATCCAGAAAATCCAAACAGACCAGAGGATCCAACACCAGTACCGTATGACGAAACACCAGAAGATCCAACTGACAACCCACCACTTCCATACGTACCAGGATATGAGCCAAAAGTACCAGGAACTAATGAGCCGTTGAAACCAGTTGATCCAAACGATCCAACAAAAGGATACATTCCACCAACAATTACAGATCCAAACGATCCAACAAAAGATACACCAGTACCATATGTACCAGTAGCTAAAGAAGGAAACGTAATCGTACACTACGTTGACGAGCAAGGAAATGTAATTAAAGATCCAGTTGAAGACACTCCAAAATCTAAAGTAGGAACAGAGTATGACACAACTGACAACAAGCCAAAAACAATTGAAAAAGATGGTAAAACATATGAGCTTGTAAAAGTTAAAGATGGAGACAAAGAAAACGGAAAAGTAGGAAATGGAACAACAACTGTTACTTACATCTACAAAGAAGTTACAAAACCAACTCCAACACCGGAAACTCCAAAAGATCCAGGTAAAGACAAACCAGGAAAACCAGCTGATAAACCAGCTAAACCAGGAAAACCAGCTGACAAACCAGCTAAACCAGGAAAACCAGCTAAACCAGGAAAACCAGCTGACAAACCAGCTAAACCAGGAAAACCAGCTGTTAAACCAGCTAAACCAGGAAAACCAGCAGCAGGAGTGAAAGCAGGAGCTAAAGACTTACCTAAGACTTCAGCTACAACTGAAACTAACTCTGCTCTACCAGCAGGATTAGCAGCAGTACTTGCAGCAGCAGGATTATTAGTAGGAAAACGTCGTCGTAAAGAAGACTAATCCAAAATTAAAAGACTAGAGAATTTCTCTAGTCTTTTTTTATGGATAAAATGGGAATAAAAATAAAAGATAGTCTTTAAGACTATCTTTTATTTTTAAAATCAATAATTGCCTCTTTTGCTAATTTATCAGCTTCTTCATTTAGTTCAATTCCAGAATGGGCAGCTACTTTCATAAAGTGAATTCTAACCTTTTGAGCAGCAAGATTAACTAATCTTGCATACTCTTTAGTATAATCAAGTTTAGCTTGCCAACGTCCTAAAGGCCAAGCAGAAATTCCTTCATAATCATGATAAATATAAATATCTTCAAGCCCTTGATTAATAGCATAAGTAATTACAAATTTAGTTGCCTCAAGTTCTCCTGCAACATTTCTAAAATTGGATAACTCAGGATTAGCAGAGGCGAATTTATGTTTTATTATCTCGTTTCCATTAACGATAACAAGTCCAGACCCAAATACAAAAGAATTTGCATCAAAAGATCCGTCGACATATGCGAAAACTTTACCATCTAATTCTTCATGGGGATTAGATGGGTTAAAAGTAGTTGATTTTTTCTCAGTACTTTGATTTCTAGTTGATGAACCGGGATTGTCCTGACCTGCAAGGAAGTTTAGTGCCTCAACTTGTGTTTTAAATGATTTATATACGGCACCTTTAAAAGCTTTAACTTGTGCCTCGCATTCAGACCAAGTACCATAGATTCCTGGCTGTCTTCCAACTCTTACTGCATAAAATTTATTTGCCATAATTTATCTCCTATAAAATTTCAATTCTATTTTTAAATATATCTTTATCATTAGATAGCAACTGATAGATTCTAGCAGCCTTAATATCTTGAATGAAGAAATTTTCATTATTTTGCTTTAACTTTTGGTGTAGAGTAATTTTTTGACTCCTATTTATTTGTCTAATAAGGCTAGTTTTATCTTTTTTAACGGCTAATATCTTTACATGATTAATTTCCCTGTGCATATCTTCATAAGAAGAATTTGTTAAAATATGTATTAAAATTCTCGCAATTCTCTTTCTAGAATATCTCTTACTTGAGATGAAATCTATAAGTTCAGAATATGACTTAGCTTTTAGGGCAGCCTTGTAGATTCTATTTTCTAGACCTTCTCTAATATCGTAGATATTTTTTATATTGTCAGGCCCCATAGCTAGAATTTGATATTTAATTGAAGTGAAAAACATTTCTTCATTAAGAATTTTATGATTTTTAATTTCACTCTTCATAAATTTCGACATATACTTATAAACAAAATCACTATTAATATTATTTCTAATAGAAGTAGCTGATAAAAATTTAGTTTCTTCTAATTTATCATTATTTAGTTTCTGCCCCTCTCTAGCAATTGATATGATTTTAATGTGAGCTGCTTTTTCCCTAATAATTTTATAGTAAGAATAGGCAAGTATAAAATTAGGAGAATTATCAGGGATTTCCAAGACTTCTTGCATAATTTTAGGATAGGAAAGGCCCTTTTTAAGTAAGCATCTTATTTGATCTTGTTTGGATAGCTCATTATGATAAATCTTATCAAAACTTTCTATAGGATAGTCAGTTCCAAAAATAAGATGAGTAATATCAGATTTTATTAATATCTCCAAGGAATATTTAGCAAAATCATCACTATAAGCAAGAGATGCCCTATAAGGTAAGGCTAAAACTAAATCACAACCAGCCATAACAGCAGCCTTTGCCCGAGAGTAGGGATTTACTATAGCTACCTCCCCCCTTTGAGTAAAAAATTCGCTCATAACACAAATAAGTTCCCCAGAGGCATTTTTTTCTATTAGATCCCTAGCTTGTTTTATTAAATACTCATGACCCAAGTGTAGGGGATTGAATTCTGCTATAAGTCCTATTCTCATAAAATAACTCCTATAAAATAATATCTTATAATTATAACTGAAAAAGGATAATACTACAAATTAGTAAGGTAGTAATTGAAGTATTAATTATAGAAAAGAATTTATATAGGCTAATAAATAAAAAAATTTAAATTTTCCCATTCAATTTAAAGTAAATTTAAACCAAGTAGTACATAATAGTATATGTAACTACTAAATGTAGTTATATTCTTCATAAACTTTCCTTTTCTATAAAAAGCACCCTAGGGTGCTTTTTATTGTTTTATAGATAATAAAGATAATAATTGAAATAAAGTTACATTTAAAGAAAGTAGTATGAATGCAGGAATATTACTATAGAAGAAACTAGTAAAACACTGAATTTGTTACAAATAATTGCCTTAAAAAAACCAATAAGTCACAACTATTAAGCTAGTATGTCAAAATTGTTACAAGTATTGAATGTCGTAGATTTATGGTATAGAATTATAACTATAGTTTGATATTTAAATTGAAAAAAGTAAAAAATCAGAAATGAGGATTGAAATTAATATGAAAAAGACAACATTGAGATTAACAAGCGGAGTACTACTATCCTCTCTATTTTTAGGGCATGTATCAGTAGTAGATATCGCAAAAGCAGAAGAAAATAAACAAGTATTTGAAACAAATAATAGAAATAAAAACATCGCAACTAAGATTACTAGCGAAAACAACAAAAATTATCTAGTTCTAACAGCAGCAACAGATGTTGAAAATTTAAACCTAACAGTAAAATTAGGAGATCAAGAAAAGAAATTTAAACATGATAAAATTAAAGCTGGAGAAAGTGTTAAATTTGAATTAGTTTTACCTAAAAATCAAACATCACAAAACTCTACATCTAATAGAGTAGTTAACCCAGCTAAAACTGATGCAAAATTAATTGCAGGGACAGATGAAGCAAGAGAAACATTAACTACTGAAGTATTAGTAGAGGGATTAAAAATTACAACAACAGTTTCTTATAATGTAGAAGCATCTAAAGTAAGTGTTCAAGCTGTATCTTCAAATTCAACTTCAGAAGTAAGTTCAAGAGCACTAACAGCTCCTGTTAAAACTCAAACACAATTAGTAGAAGAGAAAGCAGCAGAAAATAATCCGGTAGGAGCTCCATTAGCACCAGTTAAAGAAGTAGCAACTGACTACCCAACAGTAACTCCAACAGAAGAACTTACATTAGCGCAAGTAGCACCTGTAGTTCTTGTTAATGCTACTTCATTAATGCAAGAAAAAGGATCAGAAGTTTCAGCGACAGTAGCGCCAACTCCAGTTGTAACAACGCAAGCAGCTCCGGTGACAACAAAAGCACCAGTAGCAGTTGTAACAACGAAGGCAGCACCAGCAACAACAAAAGCACCAGCTGTAACAACACAAGCAGCTCCGGCGACAACAAAAGCACCAGTTGTAACGACACAAGCGGCTCCAGCGACAACAAAAGCACCAGTTGTAACAACACAAGCAGCTCCGGCGACAACAAAAGCACCAGTTGTAACGACACAAGCAGCTCCAGCGACAACAAAAGCACCAGCTGTAACAACACAAGCAGCTCCGGCGACAACAAAAGTACCAGTAGCAGCTGTAACAACGCAAGCAGCTCCGGCAACAACAAAAGCACCAGTAGCAGTTGTAACAACAAAGGCAACGCCAGCGACAACAAAAGCACCAGTTGTAACAACACAAGCAGCTCCGGCAACAACAAAAGCACCAGTTGTAACAACACAAGCAGCTCCGGCAACAACAAAAGCACCAGTAGCAGCTGTAACGACACAAGCAGCTCCAGCAACAACAAAAGCACCAGTTGTAACAACACAAGCAGCTCCGGCAACAACAAAAGCACCAGTAGCAGCTGTAACGACACAAGCAGCTCCAGCAACGACAAAAGCGGCAGTAGCTACAACAACAGCTACAAAAGTAATGCCGTTTGCAAACTCTAACTACAAAATTACTTCTCCATATGGAAAAATAAGAAACATTTCTTCACTTGGTCTTACGGATATCCACAACGGAGTTGATTTTGTAACAAGTAATTCTAAAGAATCTATCCTTTCAACAGAAGCAGGGGTAGTATCAGGAGCAGGAACTTGGTATGATGGTGCTCAATATGTAACAATTAAGCACTCTAACAACTCTTATACTTCTTACTGGCACTTAGCTAACAATTCAATCACTGTTAAGCAAGGTCAACAAGTAAAAGCAGGACAAAAAATTGGTACGATCGGTACAACTGGTCAATCAACAGGTATTCACTTACACTTCATGCACTCAACAACAGAACAATGGTGGGATACTCACAAAGATCCAATGAAATATCTATCAAATGCAACTATGACTGGATCAAATAATGCTGTAGGAGGGGCAGTAGCACCAGCAACAAGAAAAGCAGCAGCGACAACGACAACTGCAGCAACAAGAAAAGCAGCAGTAGCAACAACAACTACTACAGCTAAGAAAACAAGATAATTAAAATAAGCTAGGACATCCTAGCTTATTTTTTATGTAAGATAATGGGTAAAATAGTTGTAAAGTATAATGTTTAGTCTATCTTATTGAGTCTAGTTAATTTTATTTATATAATATTGATAAAAAATAATTAAGAGGACTATATATGTACAAATTAAGACCAGAACAAGAAGAAAAATTCGAAGAATATTTTTTAAAGTACCAAGATAAGATTAAATTGGCAGTTTATAAATCTAATATTAAAGAAAACAATTACAACCATTTTTATTCACATGCCTTAGAGGGTTTTTTGCAATCATTCTTAATTTTAGATGCGGGAGATATAAGTGAGAAAGATTTTCCTGCTTTTGCCTTTACTACCATGAAAAGAAAGATTATAGATGAATTAAGACGAGTTTCTAAAAATAAAGATATAGCGATAAATATAGATGAAAATTATAAAAATATTTCTTATGTAGATTATAATATAGAGAAAATTCTTGTGAAAAATGCCCTAAAAGATAGTCTGACTTTTAAGGAAAATGAGTTTTTAAAGTTGCTAGAAAAAGGCTATAATTATAAGGAAATTAGCAAGATAGAAAGAGTTTCCAAATCACAGTATTATAACATTTTAGGGTCCATTAAGTTAAAGTATAATGACTTGCTTTACAAATAAAAAATACATGCTATAATAATAACAAGAGGAAGATAGAGGTGAAAATTATGAAAAACACTGATAGAATATTAAAAATATTAATAGTAATTGCAACATTTATTATATTGTCGACTCTTGCAGTCATGGCTTTCTTGAATTTTTCAGGTGATAATAAATCTTCTAATGTTAGAAAAACACAGGATGCAACAACTATAAGACAAATTTCGTCGACAAGTGAACAGACAAGCACTACAAGTGAGAAGGAAGAAACTTCAACTAGTTCAGAAGATGAAAGTGAGCCAAGGTCAGCACTTACTACAAGTATGACAAGATCTACTGCAAATGTAGCTAGAACTACTGAAAGAGTAACTAGTCAAACAGTAGTTCAAACAACATCTCGTCCTACAGAAAGCGTTAAAACACAAGCAAATATATCGTTAGAGGAAGCAATTAAGGAAAATGCCAATGAGGACAGAGGGGAAAGAGAAGAGTCTGCATCTGCAGCAGGAAGCTCTAGAACATTTTCTACACAAGCCCAAGCCCATGCTTATGGTGTAGCTGAAATTAATAGAATTGCTAAAGAAAATAAAAGAGCTGCATCTTATGTAGTTAAAGCTATAAGAGATGCCAGTGGAAAAGTAACTGGATGGCAAGCTGACATTACAGTGGATTAATAATAAAAGAAAGTCACTATTAAATCAATCTTAGTCTTTTTAAGATAATGAATTAATAAGCTGACTTTCTTTTATACCTTGAAAATAGCCTTAAAATAAGCTAATATAGTATAAGTAGAAATATTTTATCAAAAGAAAGAGAGGCGACAATAATGGGTCGTAAATGGAATAATATTAAAGAGAAAAAAGCAGCTAAAGATGCTAATACTAGTAAAATATATGCTAAATTTGGTCGTGAAATTTATCAAGCTGCCAAGTCTGGAGAACCTGATCCAGAAATCAACCGTAATTTACGTGTAGTTTTAGAAAGAGCTAAGACTTACCGTGTTCCTAAAAACATTATAGATAGAGCTATTGAAAAAGCAAAAGGTGGATCAGAAGAAAACTATGATGAATTACGTTATGAAGGATTTGGAATTGCCGGAACTATGGTAATTATTGATACTTTAACAAATAATGTAAACCGTACAGCTGCAGAAGTACGTACAGCTTTAGGTAAAAATGGAGGAAACTTAGGAGTTACTGGTTCTGTAAACTACATGTTTGATAATACAGCAGTAATTGGTGTTGCTGATAAATCAGAAGAGGAATTATTAGAAATTCTGATGGAAGCAGACTTAGATGCTCGTGATATTATTGAAGAAGATGGACTAACTATAATTTACGGTGCTCCAGAAAACTTCCATGAACTGCAAGATGCACTAAAAGCAGCTGGAATTGAAGAATTTGAGCTAGCTGAAATTTCAATGATTGCTCAAAATGAAGTAGCTTTAAGTGAAGAAGACAAGGCTAAATTTGAAAGAATGTTAGAGATGCTTGATGACTGTGAAGATGTTCAACAAGTATTCCATAATGTTGACTTAGAGGCATAATAAAATTGGCTAAAAACATTTTAAAGGCAGACAGACATTTATTTATACTTAAAGTCTTAGACAAGAAAAAAAGTGTTAAGGTCTTAGACCTGGCTAGTGACTTAGGTGTTGCTGAGATGACTATTAGACGTGACCTTAAAGAATTAGAAAATCATGGCCACCTTATTAGATTTCATGGTGGAGCAAAATCTAAGGGTAAGTCTTTTCTTCAAGAAGATAATTACACCAATAAGATTGCTGTAAAGATTGAAGAAAAGAAAGAAATTGCTAGAAAAGCTGCCCAATTAATTTCAGATAATGAAACTATTTTTATCGGGCCAGGTTCAACGACTAATCATCTATATGACTTTATAAAAGATAAAAATTTGAACATAGTAACTAACTCTATAACGGTTTTTGAACAATTTAAAGAAGAAAAAAATTGTGATTTGATTTTTATAGGTGGTCGTTACAGGGCTAAAACACAAGGTTTTGTCGGTTATTTTACCCAGAAAAGTCTTAGTAAAATAGCTGTTAATAAGGCATTTATAGGTGTTAATGGTATAGAATTAGAAAATCTTACCATTTCAGATGAAGAAGAGGGTAAATGTAATGAAATAATCTTTAATAATGCAGAAGAAAAGTATGTTCTTGCAGATTCGAGTAAATTCTATACCCACGCTTTCTATTCTTTTTATAAATTATATAATGTAACAGGAATAATTACGGATTCTAAATTAGACTCTGCCGTAAAAGAGAAATATAAGAAAATATTGAAGATATTATAAAAAGGCAAGCCTTATAGGCTGCCTTTTTTTCTTAGTTTTAAGAATATTGCTACTAGAATAATAACAAGAGGAATTTTTAGCAAAATTATTGCTAAATCTAGGCTTACATTTTTGATGAAGAATACATTAAGTACATCAAGAAGAGTAAGGATAACAAATACGATCATAGTATAGATTAAAATATTAGATGTTTTACTTTTAAGATTCTTCTTTCTAATTTTTACTATTACATATGAAAGAAAGATTATAGTTATAATATTAATAAGTTCAGTGAATATAAGCATGTACTTTTCTCCTTAAATTTAGTATGGTTTATAGTGAATATGCCGGAAGATCTATTTTTTATAGAAAGAATATTCTCCCTTTTAATTTATGTGAATAGACTTAGTTTTATTTGAAACACTCATGCCTAAAGTCAAGAATGTTCTTGGATAGAGTATAAAGCTAGTATCAAAAGAATTATTTATGACTAGCCTTCTAGCATATTATTTTCTCTCTATTCCCTTTAGGCTAAGTAGTTCTTCTATCTTGTGGAGAGCTACTTCCAGCTGTCTAGTATTAACATACATAGATCCGTCGTCATTACAGGCTATTAGGCCAGCCTCTTTTAAGTTGTTTGTTTGATAGGTGATAGCTGGAGGTGATACTTGGAAGAATTTACTTAGTTTTTTATTAGTATTAAGACCGAAACTAATCATTCTTAAAATATCAAGTCTTGTATCATCAGCTAGAGTCTTAAGAACTTGCTTACTTAATTTTTCGGCAGCTATCATATTTTCAGAATAATGGATAGAATCAAGGCCTAGGCAGTAGATAGCTTTATTGTGTGGATTTTGATAGAAGGAAGTATCCTCTTCAAGTATTTTGCTAATAATACTAATTCTATTGGCACCAAAGAGTAAAGGAATAATCTCTATTTCATTATCATCTTTTTCAATTTCTTCTAAATCTAAGATTTTTAGCTTTTTAAACTGCACCTGTAAGTTAGATAATTTTTCTGACCCTAAAAAATTGTTGGCCGCTAGGAAAATTTCCCTAGGATTCATCTGAAGAAGTTCAGTTTCCTTTTTCTTGAATAATTCTTTAGCAACTTTATAATGTTTTTCAAAAATTGGATAGATCTCTTCAAAAAGCTTGACTACATTAGCTTGAAAATCTTTAGGATTTTCTAAGATTTCTAGTAGATAGTATTTGATAGAAGATGAAAGAGGCATAGATTTTATGTGTTTGACACTTTCTTTATCTGTCATATAAGAAACTTCTAACTGCATTTTAAGGCTGGACTTTATTTCTTGCTCAGACATAGCTAGGAATAGTCTTAAAAATTCTTCCTTATCCTCTATATCATTATTTTGGTATAACTTTCTATAACAGGCCTGTAATATAGGGTAAAAAGGAGACATAAAGACCTTTTCGAAGTCCAGCAAATGACTTTCAATATCTGCATAAAGGTCTTTATAAATTTTATAAAATTCTATTGTTTCAAATTTTTTATAAGTAGATTCTACTTTTAAATTAAATTCCTTAGACATACATTCTAAACCTATTATGAAATCTAAAAGTATAGCCTTATTTTCATTAGCAAATTTCATTTATATACCTCGATTAGTTTGTCTTATAATAATTCTACATTAAATCTATGCTTAATTCAATTATTGTAGAGAATATAGAGGTCTGGAGAATAACTATAAAAAGTGAGATATGGATATTTTTTATAAATTAAATTACTAGTATATAGTAAATAGAAGTATGAATATAGTTTATAGCGTGACTTTAGGAATTTAAACTGTATAGATATAAAGAAAAATGGTATAATAGTTTTTATCTTTGTGTAATAGGAGAATAGAGAATGAAAATGTCAGTTTTAGCATCTGGTTCAACAGGTAATGCTATATATATAGAAGACGGTGATTTTTCTTGTCTAGTAGATGCAGGATTAACTGGTAAGAAAATAATAGAAAATCTAAACTCTATAGGTAGGGATATAAGTCATGTAAAGCATATATTTGTAAGTCATGAGCATGTAGATCATATTAAGGGAGTAGGGGTATTAGCCAGAAAATATAATATACCTATTTATGCAAATAAGGAAACTTGGGATAATATGCCCATAGGTCAAGTTTCTTCTGATCTAAAATTTCATTTTGATAAGGATGTGGCTATGGATTTTGCTAATCTTACTATCAGATCTTTTGGTGTTAGTCACGATGCTGCCAATCCACAATTTTATACTTTTGAAGCGGCTGGGAAAAAATTATCTATTTTAACAGATACAGGTTATATTTCTGAAAAGATGATAGATTATATTAAGAATTCGGATGTTTTAATCTATGAATCTAATCATGAAGAAACTATGGTGATGGCATCTTCTTATCCTTGGAAAACTAAACAAAGGATTTTATCAGATTTAGGCCACTTATCTAATGTAGATTCTGCTAACTGGCTACCTAAGATTATAGGGGATAATACCAAGAAGATCTATCTAGCCCATCTATCTATGGAAAATAATACAAAAGATTTAGCCCGACTAACAAGTAAGTCAATTTTAGAAAACTATGGTTTTGACTGTGATAATAAAATTGATTTGCTAGATACAGATCCAAAACAAGCTACAGATTTAATTGAAATTTAAGAGCCACTTGCCGGGCTCTATTTTAATTAAATTTTAAATATTCAGAAAATTATTACATTTTCCTAATAAAATTGTGAATTATTGTTGTAATTTTCCTAAAAGTTTAATATGATATATATAGAATCTTATTCGGAAGTAGTTTAACCTATTAAATTTTGAACAAGTTCGGAAAGGAATTATTAAATAATGAAAAAATTATTAGAGATTAAAAATTTAGAAACAGCATTTAGAATTAAAGATGAATACTTTAATGCTGTTGATAATGTTAGTATCGATTTATATAAAATGAGGTATTAGCCATAGTTGGAGAGTCAGGTTGTGGTAAATCTACATTGGCTACTACACTTATGGGACTTCATAATGAAAATTTTACACGTTCTAGTGGACAAGCAATTTATGATGGTAAAAATTTAGTAGGACTAAGTGAAGAAGAATTAAATAAGATTAGAACTAAAGAAATAGGAATGATTTTCCAAGATCCACTGTCTGCCTTAAATCCACTACAAAAAATTTCTTGGTAAATCGAAGAAGCCTTGATATATCACACGGATATGGATAAGGAGGCTAGAAAGGAACGCGTTATTGAATTGCTAACACAAGTTGGAATTCCAGATCCTCAGCGTTGTGCTGACCAATATCCTCCAAATACTCCTTCAATCGGAACTTTACTAGCCTATGCCAAGGATGCTGATATCTTAGTTAATAACATGTATATCTGGTTGCCAGCAGCCTTATCAATTTTAATAATTGCCCTTTGTGTAAACTACATTGGTCAGGCTCTAAGACGTGCTTTAGATGCAAGACAAAGGCTATAATAGAAGATTGGATTTCAATCCAATCTTTTTGTTTATAATTTGAATCTAGTTTAAATATTTGCTATTATAGTCATTAAGTATTTATATAGGAGATATAATTTAATGAGAGAGAGAAATAATAATTTAAGTAAGCCAGCCATAAGTTTGGAAACTTTTGTCTTTCTTGCAATAATGCTTGTTATTTTTGGTTCTATGGCCTATAAAATGGGTGTAGGAAATATGTTTAAAACAATGATGACAACAGCCCATGATTTATTACTCAATACAGTATTTTACATTATGGCCATGGCTGTAATCACGGGAGCTTTATCTATGTTATTATCAGAGTTTGGTGTAATAGCACTTATTAATAAACTATTCGCCCCTCTGATGAGACCCTTATGGGGAATGCCAGGTGCAGCAGTAACTGGTGCAGTATCAACCTATTTATCAGATAATCCAGCCATTATTCCTTTTGCTAAAGATAAAAAATTCACAGTATTTTTTAAAAAATACCAAATCCCTGCCTTATGTAACTTAGGAACATCTTTTGGAATGGGTCTTATCGTTACTGTATTTATGGGAACCCAAGGTAGTGGATTTATGAAAGCTGCCTTGATTGGTAATTTAGCGGCCTTAGTGGGTTCTATAGTTAGTGTTAGATTAATGCTTCACTATAGTAAAAAATATTTTGGAGATAAGGCAGAAGAACCTTATGAAGAAATGGCAAAAGATGACCATGACTTTCAAAATAAAAGAGAAATTCGTGAGGGAAATATTTTCCAAAGAATACTGGATACCTTACTTGAGGGAGGAAAAGTAGGTGTTGAAATGGGGCTGGCTATTATTCCAGGGGTACTTATCGTTTGTACCCTTGTAATGATGCTTACTTTTGGTCCTGCTAAAACGGGTGCTTATACAGGAGCAGCTTATGAGGGAGTTTTATTCCTACCATGGATAGGTGAAAAATTATCATTTATCCTAGAACCCTTATTTGGATTTAAATCACCTGAAGCCATCGCTTTCCCAATTACTTCACTAGGAGCTGTTGGTGGTGCTATGTCACTTGTACCAGGTTTTTTAGAAAGAGGACTTATTGGTGCCAATGAAATTGCAGTATTTACAGCTATGGGTATGACTTGGTCTGGTTACTTAAGTACTCATATTGGTATGATGGACGCTTTGGGTGTTAGGCAATTATCTTCAAAAGCAATCATTTCTCATACTATAGGAGGTATAGTTGCTGGTATTATTGCCCACTACATTTACATATTAGTATTTTAAGACTTGCTTTATAGCAGGTCTTTTTTAGTTTTTAAATTATGGAAAGTAACTACAGGAAGAATTTTGTAAATATATATTATAGTCTAATTAAAATTTCCTGGAAAATTTACTATATAAGGTCTTATTTTATTGACAAAGAAAAAAAATAGATATAGTATAATAATACTAACTAGTGATAAATTGAAAGGTGGAAATAATAATGATAGAGTTAGGAATTTCAACATTTGGGGAAACAACGCCCTTAGAAACTACAGGACAAGCAGTAGCACATGACCAAAGAATAAGAGATATGATTGAAGAAATAGAACTAGCTGACAAGGTAGGTCTAGATGTTTATGCTATAGGAGAACATCACAGAGAAGATTTCGCAGTATCTGCACCAGAAATCATTATGGCGGCAGGGGCTGTTAATACAAAAAATATTAAACTTTCATCAGCTGTAACTGTACTTTCTTCTAATGACCCAGTTAGAGTGTATCAAAACTTTGCGACGGTAGATGCTCTTTCTAATGGAAGAAGTGAAATTATGGTAGGTCGCGGTTCATTTATTGAATCATTTCCGTTGTTCGGATATGACTTAAATGATTATGAGGAATTATTTGATGAAAAATTAGATATGTTATTACATATTAAGGAGAATGAATATATAAACTGGCAAGGTAAGCATACTCAATCGGTAGACAATAAACCAGTTTATCCAAGAGCTGTTCAAGAAGACTTCCCTATTTGGGTGGCGACTGGAGGAAATGCCCAATCTAGTATTAGAGCTGCTCATAGAGGTCTGCCAGTAGCTTATGCAATTATAGGAGGCAATCCTTTAGCATTCAAAAGCCGTATTGATTTATATAGAAAATATGGTAGGGAAGCAGGATACTCTGAAGATAAGCTAAAAGTAGCAGCACACTCTTGGGGATTCATTGCAGAAGATACTGAAGAAGCTATTGATAAATACTTCTACCCAACTAAATGCCTAGTGGACAACATATCTAAAGATAGACCACACTGGCGTGAACTTACATTTGAACAATATTTAGGATCAGTAGGACCAGATGGTGCTATGATTGTAGGTTCTCCAGAAGTAGTTGCTGAGAAGATAATCAATATGGTTGAAAACCTAGGTTTAGATAGATTCTTACTTCACCTGCCAGTAGGATCTATGCCACATGAAGATACAATGAAAGCTATAGAACTGTACGGAACAAAAGTTGCTCCGATTGTAAGAGATTACTTTGCTAATAAAAATAAATAGTCGAGTTAAGTAACTTGATTTTTCGCTAACTTCTTTTTATAATTTTAGAAGATATTGAAAAAGGTGTTAGTATGACAAAAATTGTAGTTTATTTAATTAATTTATATAGAGCATATATTTCTCCCTTGTCGCCCCCTTCTTGTAGATTTTCTCCGACATGTTCTGCCTATGCTTTGGAATCTTACCAGAAATTCGGCTTTTTCTTGGGGACTTATCTTACAGTGAAGCGGTTATTAAAATGCCAGCCATTTTACAAGGGAGATTATTTTGATAATGTGCCTCTATTTAAAGAAGACATTTTTAGAAGCAGGGGGAAACAATGAACAAATTATTAAAAATCTATCCATTACCTATATCTGGCTTTGCCTTGGCACTTTTTACCATGGCAAGCCTTTTATCGTCTTATTCAAAATATTATAAATATATATTTCTGGCTTTGGGCCTACTTGTCTTGTTTTTATTTATCTTAAAACTTATAAAAATGCCTAAAGAAGTATTAGAAATATTAAGAACCAATCCTTTAGGAGCGTCGGCTTTTCCAACTTTCTTTATGGCCAATGTTGCTTTGGCAGGTCATATTTATGACTATAATCAAGTTTTGGCTAAGTTTATCTATATCTTAATGTTAATCCTTTTTCTTATCTACACCCTATATTTTATAAGAAACTTTGTAGTTAATTTCTCTATAAAAAATGTATTTACAACTTGGTATATTGTATTCGTAGGTCCAGCTATATTCTTAGTCCATTCTAGAATAGTTGATAAGACTTATGAGCTTAATGCCATACTTTTCTATACATCTACAAGTTTTCTAATCTGTATGATACTTATTTTATATAGAGTCCTAATTGTAGGTTATAAAGAAGAATTAATAAGGGCAACCTTACTTGTTTTATCAGCGCCGGGATCTCTGTTGTTTTTAGCATATCATAACTTTATAGGGGATACAGCAGGGCAAACCTATATTTTTATCTATGTCTTATCACAATTCTTTTATGCTTGGGTTCTATTCTATATACCAGGGATTTTAAAAGGGAAATTACATCCAACTGTATCTGCCATGACCTTCCCTATGGTTACAGGAGTTTTTTCTACTAAATTATTTGCTATAAGTTGTACAAATAAATTTATAGATTATGCTTACTATTTTCAACTTTCAATAGCTCTGATAATCATTGCCATTACGCTATTGTGGCATATTAAAACATTGGGCTATGAAATGAAAAGAAAATAAAATTATAAAATATAATTTAAAAAAGTCATCAATTTTCTGAAAATTGTATTGACTTTTTTTTGTATTGGTGTTATTATATCTTTAACTTAATCAAAAAATGACTAGATTAGTAATTATTAATTGGGAGATATTGAAATGAAAAATAAAAAGTTTTTAAAAGTTTTTAGTTCGGCCATGGCCCTTTCATTAAAGTAAAAAATTTTTTCAAGGAGAGATAATGAACAATTCTTATTTTTATTTAGAATTAAAAACACATAGGCTACCATTTGCTTTCGGTAACAGAAGGATTAGGGTGTTACTACCCAAGGGATATGCAGATTCTGACCAAACATACCCTGTAGTTTATATGCATGACGGACAGAATGTTTTTCATTCCAGAGAGGCCTATTCAGGACATTCATGGAAAACTGTTCATGCCATTAAAAAGAATCCGGATTTACCTAAGATGATTATAGTAGCTATAGATAATGGAGAAGAACAAAGAATGTTCGAATATTCTGCTTGGAAGTTTGGCTCTTTAGCCTTCGCAGGTTCTATCAAGTTTGGTGGAAGAGGAGGAGAATATGCTGATTTCGTGATGAACAGAGTGAAACCTTTTATTGACCAAACCTATAGAACTAAGTCTGATGCTAAGCATACGGCCATGATAGGTTCTTCTCTGGGAGCTAATATTTCCCAATTTATGGGGATAGAATATAAGGAGCAAATTGGGGGACTAGGTATTTTTTCTTCGGCCAATTGGCTGACAAGGGCAGATTTTGCTAGATATATTGAAAGAAATGCTATAAACACAGAACAAAGAGTATTTATTCAAGTAGGTACTCAAGAAGGTGACGATACGGATAAAACCCTAACTTTTGATAATTTAAAACAAGCTTATATTGATGAGTCATTGTTATATTACAAACAATTATTAGAGGCAGGTCTATCTATAGATAAGATTAAATTGCTTGTCGCTGCAGATGGAAGGCACACAGAAGAAGAATGGGCTAAATACTTACCAGAATGTCTAAGATTTTTAAGTGAAAACTGGTAATCAGAATATTAATATAGAAAATTAATGAAGAATATAATATGAGGTAGAGGAATATGAATTTTTTAATAACATCACCAAACTTTCCAAGTAACTTGCAATATTTTGCATTAAGGCTGAAAGAAGAAGGGGTAAATGTTTTAGGTATTGGAGACACTCCCTATGAGGAATTATCAGACAATCTAAAATATGCATTGACAGAGTATTATAAAGTAGAGAATATGGAAAATCTTGAAGAAGTAAAAAGAGGTGTGGCTTTCCTAATCTTCAAGCATGGACCGATTGATAGAATTGAATCTAACACAGAGCACTGGTTGGTTAATGATGCTGAATTGCGTGAGCAATTTAATGTACCCGGTGTTAGACCCAATGATTTAACAAAAACAATGTATAAGTCGAGAATGAAGAGTATATTCAAGAAAGCAGGTCTTCCTGTAGTAGAAGGATACTTGGTTAAGAGTGAAAAAGACTTCAAAAAGGCTTTAAAAACACTTAAGTATCCATTTATAGCTAAACCTGACCACGGGGTTGGGACTTCGGCTACATACAAGATAGAAAATAAGAAAGATGCTGATTTCTTCTTGGAAAACTGGGACGGAGTAAATTACTTCTTAGAACCATTTGTTGATAATGCGGAATTATGTACTTATGATGGACTGATTGGTGCTGATGGAGAGGTTGTTTATGAGACAAGTTTCTACTACAACACTACAACTTTAGAACACACTAATGGAGCTGACTATTCTTACGTAGTAGAGTCTAAAATGGATCCAAAACTTCAGAAATATGGTCGTGATATTGTTAAGGCCTTTGGAATGAAGGAAAGATTTTTCCATATTGAATTCTTTAGAAAGAAAAATGGAGAATATGTTGTTATCGAATATAACAATAGGTCGGCTGGTGGTCACTCAATTGACCTTTATAACTACGCAATATCTGACGACTTATACAAAGTTTATGCACAGATTGTAACAGGTAAGTTAGAAGAGAAACCTGTCTTTAAATCTAAATACGCCTCAAGTGTTTCAAGACGTGACGGTGTAGAATATGTACATAGTAATGAAGAAATCCATGCTAAGTATGGAGAGGATATTAAGATGTCTATGAGACTGCCAAAAGTTTTCTCAGAAATCATGGGAGATGAGGTATTCGTAATTCTTAGCGACACTAAAAAAGAAGCAGATGAATTAGTAGCTTTTATCCATAAGAGAAGATAGGAATATTTGTTCATAAGGATATAAAAATATAGAGAAAAGTGGAGGTTATGAATAAAAATATGATGAAGAATATGAATTTTTTAATAACATCACCAAACTTTCCAAGTAACTTGCAATATTTTGCATTAAGGCTGAAAGAAGAAGGGGTGAATGTTTTAGGTATTGGAGACACTCCCTATGAGGAATTATCAGACAATCTAAAATATGCATTGACAGAGTATTATAAAGTAGAGAATATGGAAAATCTTGAAGAAGTAAAAAGAGGTGTGGCTTTCCTAATCTTCAAGCATGGACCGATTGATAGAATTGAATCTAACACAGAGCACTGGTTGGTTAATGATGCTGAATTGCGTGAGCAATTTAATGTAACAGGTCCTAAACTCAAAGATTTAACAAAAACAATGTATAAGTCGAGAATGAAGAGTATATTCAAGAAAGCAGGTCTTCCTGTAGTAGAAGGATACTTGGTTGAGGATGAAAAAGATTTCAAAAAAGCTTTAAAAACACTTAAGTATCCATTTATAGCTAAACCTGACCACGGGGTTGGGACTTCGGCTACATACAAGATAGAAAATAAGAAAGATGCTGATTTCTTCTTGGAAAACTGGGACGGAGTAAATTACTTCTTAGAACCATTTGTTGATAATGCGGAATTATGTACTTATGATGGACTGCTTGATGCTGATGGGAACATAGTGTATGAGACAAGTTTCTACTACAATATTCCGACCTTAAATCAAATTAATGGTAAGGATTCTTCCTTTACAGTAGTGGATAAGGTTGATCCAAAACTTCAGAAATATGGTCGTGATATTGTTAAGGCCTTTGGAATGAAGGAAAGATTTTTCCATATTGAATTCTTTAGAAAGAAAAATGGAGAATATGTTGTTATCGAATATAACAATAGGTCGTCTGGTGGTCACTCAATTGACCTTTATAACCACTCAATTTCCGGCGACTTATACAAAGTTTATGCACAGATTGTAACAGGTAAGCTAGAAGAGAAACCTGTCTTTAAATCTAAATACGCCTCAAGTGTTTCAAGACGTGACGGTGTAGAATATGTACATAGCCATGAAGAAATTTATGCTAAGTACGGAGATTGTATTAAGATGTCTATGAAACTGCCAAAAATTTTCTCAGATATTATGGGAGATGAGGCATTCATAGCAATCAGTGATACTAGAAAAAAAGCAGATGAGTTAGTGGAATTTATCCACAAAAGAAAATAGGAGATAGCTATGCATGTTGAAAATTTAAGCCAGTGGTCTGGTGAACTTAATAGAGAAATGTACCTTAATAGGTATGGTAATGCAGGTTTACCTGTAGTAGTATTCCCATCGACTGGGGGAACTCATAATGAATATTTTGATTTTGGAATGATTGATGCCTGCAAAGACTATATAAATGCAGGATTAGTACAATTTTTTACACTACAAAGTGTGGACAATGAGTCATGGGAATGTGAGTGGAAATCAGGGCACGACAGAGCTCAAATGCACAGAGCCTATGAACGTTATGTGATTAATGAGGCTGTGCCATTTATCAAACACAAAACAAATTGGTTTGATCCATTTATGGCTACTGGTTGTTCAATGGGAGCTTATCATTCATTCAATATTTTCCTACAACACCCAGATGTATTCCAAAAAGTTGTAGCCTTAAGTGGAGTCTATGATGTAAGATTCTTTGTTGGAGAATATGGAGATGATGAGGCACTCTTCTCAAATTCACCAAGTGATAACATTTGGCATCAAAATGATGCTTGGTTTATTGATAAATATCGTTCGGCAGATGTTATCGTCTGTACAGGACTTGGACCTTGGGAGCAAGATGGTTTAGATTCATTCTTTAGTCTAAGAAAAGCCTTCGAAGAGAAAAATATTCCGGCTTGGTTTGATGTATGGGGAGAAGATGTTGCCCATGACTGGGATTGGTGGAGAATTCAAATGCCTTACTTCCTAGGAAAATTGTTCTTATAAAAATAAAGACAGGAGTTGCTATCAACTTCTGTCTTTTTATATTTCAAGTTTTCATCATAGTAAATTTATTCTTTTATCAAGGATGTAGAGTGTAAACTTCTTAGTTTTGCATTTGGATTGATATAGAGTAGGGCTTGGCTTACAGCAATAGGTGCCTCCCCAAAACCTATAGCAATTAGATCGATTTTTCCATCATAGCTAGCAGCATCACCAATAGCGTAAACTCCCTCCATATTTGTTTCTAGTAAGTTTGAAGTGAAGATACTTGATAATTTATGATCAATATTCCAATTTTTTAAATTTTTATTTGATGACTTGAAGCCGTAAGATACTATAAGATTATCTAAATTCAGCTCCAGAAGTTCGTCTGATTTAACTTTTTCTATGTTTATAGATCTTAGTTGACCATCATTTCCCTTAAGCTCTTTAGCTAGATAAGGAGTAAGGATTTTAACGCTAGATTTTTCCAATAGTTCAAGGCTATATTCATGAGCTCTGAAACTATCTCGCCTATGGATTATAGTCACGCTTTTAGCTAATGGTTCTAGTGCCAAGGCCCAATCAACCGCAGAATCTCCACCCCCACAAATTACCACATTCTTATTTTTGAAATCTTCTAATCTAGTAACATTGTAGAATAGAGATTTATCAGCAAAATTCTCTTCTCCATCAAGGCCAAGTACCCTTGGGGAAAATGCTCCTGTTCCGCAGGCGATAATGATGGCTTTGGAAAAATGCTGAGTTTTGTTGGTAACTATCTTGAATATGCCATCTTCTTTTTCAAAATATTTTACTTCTTCCTTTAGGGAGATTTGGGTAGTGTCTTTAAATCGCTCTAATTGTTCAAGTAGATTTTTTGTAAGCTCTCTTCCTGTGATGGCAGGGTAGGCAGCTATATCGTAAATCATTTTTTCTGGATAAAGAATAGCCGGTTTACCGCCTAGTTCAGATAAAGCTTCTATAATGTTGACACTAGCCCCCCTAAGTCCTGCGTAAAAGGCAGCGAATAGACCAACAGGTCCAGCTCCAATTATTGTTATATCATGAATTTTTTTTGTCATATACAGCTCCTAAATTTAATATCTATAATATTATAGCATTATCTTAAAAAATAAAAAATCAAGAGATTTTCCATTATTCTATATTGAAAATTATTTATTCATGTGTAAATAAAAGTGCCTCTGCATAATTTATTTCCTTGAAAATGATATCAGCTTCTTCAAAAGAAATTTGCCTTGAATTTCTCATTTTCATAATAATTTCTTTTTGAATACTAATGGCTAAAACCCACATATCTTCATAAGAATGGCGATATGATTCAGGCTCATTTATAAATCTTATAAATAAGACATTTTTAAAGTTAGAAAAAATAGTATTAACCATATTCTTAAGTATGTCTGGATAATTATCATCTAGGTCAGCTATAATATTTTCTGAAACTCTATCGAATTCATTGGTAATATTTCGATAATCCTTGAACTGATCAGTAATAGCTTGGGTTACTAGGTTTAAATCTCTATTTTTTAGTCTAGATTTAAAGGTTTCTAGTCTAATTATGGATTTCATTCTACCTTCTTTTCGTGCCAATCTTATTTGAATAATTATTTGTTTAAGAATATTATAGGTAACTAGTTTTGCCCTTCTTAAATGCCTAATTTCTTGAATAGTTATAAGTAGTTCACTATATTTCCCTTGATCCTTAAATTCCTTAAGCTTTTCTTTTTCTTTTTTTTCTATTTCTTTATAAAGTTCTAAGAATTTTTCTTGCACTAATTTATATTCAATTTCATCAGTGTAGAAGATTGCTTGCTCATACAATTTCTTTATAATCATGGCATAAGCAATTTGCTCTTTAGCGCTAGTGTCATCGGTATTAGCAGAGGCAATAACCGTGTAAGGTTTTTTATTTTTTTCTAAAATTTTGATACTTTCAAGAATAGCCTGACTACGAATTTCTTCTGCAGAAAATTCTTTGCTCTCTTGCTGGCTATCTTTAACAACTAGAGGAAGGAAAAGAGTTCCTATAATAATTGATGCCATTACAACAGAACCTGCAATAAATAGTAAGGTAGATCTTAGAGGGAAGTCATGACCACTAGAGGCTATAGTTAAAGGTATCATAAGGGCGGTAGCTATTGTTATAGTACCATGGATACCACTTAGAGAAGTTATCAAGGCATATTCAAAGCGGTTATAATTACCTATATCTAGCTTTCTTTCTGCAATACTTTGAGTTAGTCTTTGTATAGATGAGAAAGAATGCCTAGGGAATTGTATATAGAAAATATAGACAAATAAAAATCTAACCAGCATCATAGCTACTGTTATAATAATTATATATAATATGACTAGGTAAATATTTATTTGTGGATTACTTAGTACACTATTGAAAATATCTGGTAATAAATAACCTAAAAATACAAAAACAAATCCATTTAGTATAAAGGCAATTGTTGTTTGATTATTGGCTATTAAAAGAGCGGGTTCAGAGTTAATATTTTCTCTTTGGAATATATCTTTTTCTAGGTTATAAACTAGAGCCGTCATAACTACCGCCACAATACCTGAAACGTGGAAAGTATGCTCTGCTATTAGGTAGACTATGACAGGTGTTATCAGCTGGAATATAACTAAGGTAGACGATTCATTTTTAGAAAAGCGACCTAGCATTTCCTTTATCTTAACCAAGATAACTCCTAGTGCGGCACCTAAAATTGCTCCTCCCAAAGCAACCTTGAAGAAACTATGAGTTGCACCTGCTATAGAGAATGTTCCGCTAAGAACAGCAGCTATTGCTATGTTGAAAGATACCAATCCAGCAGCATCGTTAAGTAAAGATTCTCCCTCAAGAATATCCATAAGTCCTTTAGGGAGTTTCATTCCCTTAGTTACTGATTTAACAGCTATGGCATCAGTAGGGGAAAGGATAGCTGCAAGAGCAAATGCTGCGGACACAGGAATGTCTGGCAGAAGTAGGTGGATAATAAATCCAACGATAAGAACTGTTATTAAGACTAACCCAATAGCCATAAGAAGAATTGGCTTTTTATAAAGCCAAAATTTACTTCTTGAAATATTATAGGCGTCTGTAAATAGAAGTGGTGCTACTACTAAAGCTATGAAAGTAGCAGGGTCGAAATGAAATTTATCTGAAATAGGTAGGAAGGCAAATAATATACCTAGCACAATTTGAAATAAAGATGCTGGAATTTTTGGGAAAATATTATTTAAAAGAGTTCCTACTATAACTAGACCGACAAGAGCGGCTAAGATATTTAGTATTTCCATAAATCCTCCTTGTAATTTATTTTATCTAATTATTGTATATTATTGATAAAGATTTTTCAAAATTTACAATTTTCAGAAAAAAAAAAAAATAACAGAAAATTAAAATAAAATATTTACTTTTACATTCACTTGTGTTACTATAAAGATATAAAAACGATTTCATAAATTATAGGAGGGAATAGAATGATACTAGAGTTTAGGAATATTCATAAATCTTTTGGCGATAAGGATGTCTTAAAAGGTGTAAATTTTACGGCTAGATCAGGGCTAGCCAACGCCTATCTTGGAACTAATGGTTCTGGTAAGACTACATCATTCCGTATTTTATTAGATATATTCAAGGCAGATAAGGGAGAAATCTTACTTGATGGAAAGAGCTTTGATAGAAGTAAGGTGAAGATTGGTTACTTACCAGAAGAACGTGGTATGTATGATGGAGTAGGTTTGGTTGATCAGTTAGTTTACTTCGGCCAATTAAAAGGAATGTCTAAGTCTGAAGCTAAGAAAGAAGCCAAACGTTGGTTAGATTTTTTTGAATTAGAAGACAATAAGAAGCAATTAAAAACTCTATCCAAGGGTAATGCTCAAAAAATACAGATTATTCAATGTGTTATTGACGATCCAGATATTCTAATATTAGACGAGCCATTTTCAGGTCTAGACCCTGTGAATACTGGAAAATTAAAAGAAATTATTAATGATTTTATAGCTAGGGATAAGCTGGTTATCTTCTCATCTCACCAAATGCCAGTTGTAGAAAGTTTTTGTGAATATATCAACATCCTAAACGATGGACGTATTGAGCTAGCAGGAAATTTGGAGAATATTAAGAAGGAATATAGTCATGGAAAGATGCTACTAGGTATTTCAGAATTATCTACCAGCCAATTATTAGAGGAATTGAAAGAAACTAAGCTGAATATTGAATATTCAGTAGATAGGGGACTTCTTGTTTTAGACTTTAAGATCCAAACTGCTAAAAAAGAACTGCTTAATTATTTAGAAGATAGAAATTATAATATAGAAGAATTTAAGCTATATAAGCCAACATTAGAAGAAATTTTTGTAGAGAAAGTAGGTGAAAATAATGCGTAATTTTATAACAGTATTCAATTTTGAGTTCAAGCAATTTATAAATAAGAAGTCAACTCTTATAACCCTAGGAATATATGTCCTATTAGCCTTTGGGATTACATTTATTCCTAACATCATAGCAGGAAATAATCCTATAGCAAAATTCTTTTCTTCAGAGGATAACTCAAACTTTCAGCGTTCAGCCTACATAGTTAAGGATTTGAATTTCGACAAGACAGTCTTGAAAGAGGCCAAAGAATATACAGATAGAGCTAAATTAGAGGGAGATCTTAAATCTGAAACTATTGATGAGGCAATCATCTTGGATGGAGAGACCTATGAATATATAAAAAAATCTCAAAGTCTTAGTGGGGCTGAAAGTTCTAACTTTGCCAAAATCTTTGACAGACTTTTAGCTAAAAATAGTTATGCTCAAAATCAAATAGATTATGACAAGGTAGAGGCCCTAAACATGACCTTGCCAAGTCCTAAGCTAGTATCTTTAGAGGCTGATGCAGACAAGCTTGCCTTTGGGCTTATAGCTTCTTATTTTCTATCATTTGTTGTATACTTTATAATAATTACTTTCGGCTCTATTGCGGCAACCAATATAGCTAAAGAAAAGGTCAATAGAGCTATGGAATTATTAGTAGTAACAGTTAAGCCATTAGTATTAATAACAGGAAAAGTTTTTGCCGTGGTAGCTGTAGCTTTTCTTCAAGTTACTATGACTATAGGGGCTATACTTCTAGGTTTAGCTGTCAATAAGTCATCTTATGTGGATATGTATAAGAGCTTATTTGATAATATAGATTATTCAATATTTGCTGTTTGGATATTATTTACCGTAACAGCTGTTGTAATGTTTATGTTCCTATTTTCAGCCTTCGCTTCTCTAGTTAGTAAGCTAGAAGAAGTAAATACGGTAATAACTTTACCTATGATGATCTTTATTGCAGCCTTTCTTGTTAATTTCTATACGATGGGAGGAAAGTTTAGTAAGCTTACTGATTTCCTTGCCTATTTCCCACTGACATCCTACTTTAGCATGTTTACTAGATATGCTCAAGGAGGAGCAAGTTTTGGGCAAGTAGCCATATCTTATGGCCTACTATTAGTTACAACTATTATTATAGCTTTAATCTGTGTTAAGGTTTACAGAAGAGCTACACTAAGTTATGGAAAAAAATTGAATTTCTTTAAACTATTATTAGGAAAATAAGTAGATTAGACTGGGGATTTATTCCCTGGTCTTTTTTATGTTATAATAGGATATTGAGGTGAATTTTATGGAAAAGAAAAGAATGGTTGCTAGTCTTTATGCTTCGAGGATGACTTACCAAATAGAGGCTATGAGATTGCTAAAAAATAACAAAAAAGTGATTAGAGACTATGTAAATGGAAATAAACAATTAGGCTTATTTCCAGCAGAATTAGAATATGTAAGTTCCTTTTATGACTCAAATACAGGTTCATCAGGAAGTCTGTTTAAAAATATAGAAGAAGATAATTATATATTAGCTTATACAGGAACAAATCCAGTTACAGACCTAAGAAAAGATATAGAAACTGATATTTATAGTGTATGTATGGGGCTGGGTTACCACTATAAATCTTGCTTTAATTTTTACAAAAAGGTTAGAGAAAAATATGGAGATAATATAATCCTGACAGGACATTCTCTAGGAGGAAATATAGCTCAGAGGGTAGCTATAGAATTTAATGTTGCCAAGACTATTATTTATAATTCAGCTTTTTTATATATAGAAAATGGTGTAGATTTGTTTATGACGGTCACGGAAACTAATAGAGAATTATATACTAAAAGACTGAGAAGATATAATAGACAAGTAAAACTTATTAAGGAAAGACTTTCTAACTTTACAGGTGAAATCATACATTTTTCATCGGAGGGAGATTTTATTGGAAGACTCTCTGCGCTTGCTAAGGAAGAAGTTTTTATCCTAGGTAAAAATTATATAGTAAAAAATGGTGGCGGCCATTCTCTAAGTTCCTTAGAACAAAGTGCTGGTCAGGAGATAGACCAGATTATAAAAGGGAAAATAAGTTATAGTGATAAATTCACGCTAAATTACCGTCCTATAAGTAAAATTGAAGCTTTATTTTTAGAGAATTTATCAAATAGTTCAAAGTCTACTTATGAAACTATAGTAAGAATGTTTGTAGGTAATGAACTGTCTATAAATGTAGATGATCATAATTTACAGGAAGTAGATGTAAATAAATTTATAAGATATATTGTAGCTAAAGTTCATTAATTGAGGCTGACTTTTTTAGAAAAATAATAGTCAAATGGCTATCAATGAAAACGCTGGCTGATATATAATATTATTATTAAAAAAAAGAGAGGTTATATTATGACAAGTGTAAAGATTTATTCAACAGACCCGTGCGCTAACTGTCAAGCGACAAAAGAAATGATGCAATTTCATGATATAGAATTTGAAGAGCTGGCAACACATAAACTACCAGCTACTGAACAAGAAGAAGTATTAAATATGCTACGTGAAAAAGGCTTTACGCAATTTCCGGTGATTAATATAAATGATTGGGAAGATTCATGGTCTGGCTTCCACCCGGATAAGGTAGAAAAATATTCTGAGAAATATTAGTAAAATAAAAAACAGGGTAACCTGTTTTTTATTTTACTAAGTAAAGCTAAGAAATTAGCTCAGCATATCTTATTAAAAAGCATTCCAAAACAATGAAAACGTTCGACAAAGGTCGAAGAGAATGTTATAATTAAATTGAAAATAAGTTAATAGTTGGTATGGTAATTGCTGCTTCCGCATTGTTGATGGGAAATTTATCTGAAGTTAAAGCCTAAGAAAGAGGGATACAAGATCGTTCAGCATATTATTTCCATAATTATTATAAAAATCATCCAAATGCATCCAAACCTATAAGGTATACGCCGGCATCTATTTATAACCAAATAGAATATATAGGAGGATGGTTGGTAGGTAATAGCGGTACCTATTATAATTTAATAGTTGGAAGGTATGGTTGGGTCAATAGATCTAAGGTATACACATTTAAATTTGACAGTATATGGTATCCACTAACAAATAATGTAAATTATCAAAAAAAGATTAATATAAGGCTGGTAGCTTAAGTATATTTTTAACATATAAAAATGGAGAATATAGGGAGGATAATTTTATGTGGAAATTAATTGAAATAGTCTGGCCATTTATTGCTCTTGTGCTTGTTATCAAATACTGGAGCCAAATAAAAGAAACTTCTGATAAGCTAGATGAAGAATTTATTAATAAGAATAAAATAAATACTAATAAGATAAAAGATAAGAGCCATTCTAAAGATATACCTATATATGCAAGTTACTGGGATTGGTTGGATTTATGGCTAGACTATAGAAGTATAGATGACAAGGAAGACGAAGAAAATAAAGAAAATTAATTTTTAATCAAAGAAAGGAGCTTGAATTAACAAGCTCCTTTTTAGTTGTCTCTTTTTTTGATTTGGGATACTAGGATTCCTATAAAGAGTATTAACATACCTGTAATTTCTCTAATAGACAAGCTTTCTCCTAGAATAAATATAGCTCCTAGGGTGGCGAATACAGCTTCTAGACTTAGTATTAGGGAGGCTGTGTTTGCGGGCACATTTCTCTGGGCAATTATTTGTAAGGTGTAGGCTATCCCACTTGATAGAAGTCCTAAGGCTAGTAATTCCTTAAGTATGGATACAATATCAGACAATACAAAGCCCTCAGTGAAAAAAGCAAAAGTTAGGGAGAAAATAGCTACTGTGATCAATTGTCCTATTGATAAATACATGGAATTTACTCTAGTTGCAGAGTAGCCTATTATTAATATATGGGCAGCGAATAGGAATGTTGATAGCAAAATTAGGAAATCTCCGTATTCTAGAGTAAAATCTTCTTTTATTGATAATAAATATAGACCTATAATTGATAAGATTAGTCCCCAAAGAAAATTTCTATCTATCTTATGACCTAGAAAAAGTCCGATAATAGGAACTATGCAGATATACATAACGGAGATAAAACCTGCTTTACTTGCACTAGTGTAGGCCACTCCTGCTTGTTGGATATACATTCCTAAGAAGAGTGTTAGGCCACAGACAAAGGATAAGACTATATTTTGATTTTTAAAAGTCTGGATTTTAATTTTTGCTTCTTGTGACTTATATAAAGTTGGAAAAAGTTTTACTATTACTAATAGTAGAATGGAGGCGATGAGTGCTCTAAAACCCACCACGCTAAATGAACCTAGTAATTTGCTGGCTAAGTTTTGCCAAACAAAGGACAGGCCCCAAATTAGAGTTGTGATTACTAATAATATTTCGGATATAAATTTTCTCATATTAACTCCTAAAATTTTTATCAATTCATTATAGCATTAAGTCAAGAAATTATCTATAAGACGAAAAACCAAGTATAATTCGTGAAAGATAGATAAAAACTATTTTTATCTTTGTAAATGTATGATTTATATGTTAAAATATTTATTAGTTAGTATTTTAATTGTATATTTAGTAATAAAATGCAAATTATTTATGAAATTAGGAGATTTTTTTATGACAAAAAGACGTGCTTTACTTAGTGTTTCTGATAAAAGAGGATTAATCGAATTTACTAAAGGATTGGTGGATAGAAACTTTGAGCTTATTTCTACAGGGGGAACATACTCTACTCTTAAGAATGCAGGAATTGAAGTTAAACAAGTTTCTGAAATTACTGGTTTTCCAGAGATTATGGATGGTCGTGTGAAGACACTGCACCCAGCTGTACATGGTGGTATTTTGGCTAATCGTTCTATTCCTGCTCACTTAGAGGCTCTAGAGGAGCACAAGATTAAGCCTATAGACTTAGTCTGTGTAAATCTTTACCCTTTTAAAGAGACTATTGCTAAACCTGATTGTACGGAAGCTTTAGCTATTGAAAATATCGATATTGGTGGACCAACAATGCTACGTTCATCTGCTAAAAACTTTAAGGATGTTATTGTAACTGTTGATCCAGCAGACTATCCGGCAATCTTAGAAAAACTTTCTGAGGGGACTGATGATTATGAATACCGTAAAGAATTAGCAGTTAAGGTATTTGACCATACAGCTACTTATGATAGACAAATCGTAAACTACTTTGTAGATGAAAATATTGAGCTATCGTATACATCAAAAGAAACTTTACGTTATGGAGAGAATCCTCAACAAAAAGCTTACTTTTATAAAGAATTAAATCCGGCTGATAACACAATCGCAGGAGCAAAACAATTACATGGGAAAGAATTATCTTACAATAATATACGTGACGCAGATGCAGCTTTGGAAGTTGTTAAAGAATTTACAGAGCCAGCAGTAGTTGCTGTTAAGCACATGAACCCTTGTGGAGTTGGGATTGGTCAAGATGTATTTGAGGCATATAGTAATGCCTATGAAGCGGACCCAGTTTCAATTTTTGGTGGAATTATAGCCTTAAACCGTGAAGTAACTAAGCAGGTAGCGGAAGAAATGTCTAAAATTTTCTTAGAAGTAATTATAGCTCCATCTTTTACAGAAGAGGCATTAGAAGTACTTACTAAGAAAGCTAACTTAAGATTATTAACTTGCCGACCAGAAAAATCAGAAGAAGAAACTATGCAATATGTATCAGTATCAGGTGGACTATTGGCACAGACGGTAGATTCACTAGGTTTAGGAGATGCTGATCTAAAAGTAGTAACAGAAAAGCAAGCTAGTGCAGAAGAAGAGAAAGCATTTGCTTTAGGTTGGAAAGTAGTTAAGCACGTTAAATCAAATGCAATCGTCTTAGCGACGGCAACAAGAACAATTGGAATTGGTGCTGGCCAAATGAACCGTGTAGGTTCGGCTAAGATTGCCTTAGAAAAATTAGAAGGTCAAGAAGGAGTTATTCTAGCTTCTGATGGATTCTTCCCTATGGGAGATACGGTAGAATTGGCTGCTAAATATGGAATAAAAGCAATTATTCAACCAGGTGGTTCTATCAAGGATCAAGAGTCAATTGATGAGGCTAATAAAGCGGGAATTGCAATGGTCTTAACAGGAATTAGACACTTTAAACATTAGGTCTTAGTAGATTTATAGCTAGTGAGAATTTCTATTATATAAATAGTAGTCAAAAATTGGGATTTCCCGGGAAATATTCGAAGGAGATAAGATGAAAGTATTAGTAGTAGGTCGTGGTGGAAGGGAACACGCCTTATGTAAAAAAATCAGTCAGAGTAAAAAAGTTAGTCAGGTATTCGTAGCACCTGGTAATGATGGAATGAAGAATGTAGCAAACTTAGTAAATATAAACGAATTAGATTTTGCTGCTTTAAAAGAATTTGTATTAAAAGAAAATATTGAATGGCTAATAGTAGGGCCAGAAGAACCACTTGTAAAAGGAATTTATGACGAATTAGCAGATGTGGTAAAAGTCTTTGGACCAGACAAGTATACTGCCCAAATGGAGGGTTCAAAAGCCTTTGCTAAGGAGGTTATGGCACGTTTTAATGTTCCTACGGCTGCCTATGAAGAATTTACATCATTTGATAAGGCACATGAATATGTGAAAAAATCAGCCTACCCTCTAGTTCTAAAAAAAGATGGTTTAGCTGCTGGTAAAGGGGTAGTTATACCAGAAACTTATGAGGAAGCAGTGGAATTTTTAAAAGAATTTTATGAAGAAGATGCTACTTGCAAGTTAGTAATTGAAGATTTCTTAGAAGGAGAAGAATTCTCTCTAATGTCATTCGTTAATGGTTCAACAGTAATTCCATTTGATGAAATTGCCCAAGATCATAAGAGAGCTTATGACAATGATGAGGGTGCCAATACTGGAGGAATGGGTGCATATACACCTGTACTTCAAATTTCTAAAGAGGCGCGTAGACAAGCGGTTGAAGAAGTTCTTATTCCGGTCTGTGAAGGACTTGCTAAAGAAGGAACTCCTTACCACGGTTTTCTATATGCAGGTCTTATCTCAACTAGAGATGGAGTAAAGGTTATTGAATTTAACGCCCGTCTTGGAGACCCAGAAACTCAAGTTTTATTAGAGAAAATGGACTCAGATATTATGGAAGTAATAGAGGCCGTTTACAATAATGAAAAGATTGAACTGGCTTGGTCTAAAGATAGTGTCTTAGGTGTAGTTTTAGCGGCGGAAGGTTACCCAGCAGACTATGTAAAAAATGCTCAAGTAGATAATTTTAATTTAGATGGAAATTACTATGTAGCAGCTCTTAAAGAAGATGAAGGAAAATGGTATTCAAATGGAGGAAGAGTTTTACTAGCCTACGGTCGTGGCCAAGATTTGGCTAAAGCTAAAGAGAATGCCTATAAAGAAGTAGAAAAATTAAAAGCAGATCAATTATTCTATCGCAAGGATATAGGGAATAAGGGATTAAAATAAATAGATTTTAAAAGAAGTTGATTGTTATCAACTTCTTTTTGATTATCAAAGACTTAAACAAAAGAGATAGATAGGTATTCTTGGAAATTATGTTGACCAATTCTTTTAGTAATTGCTAGTAGAGTCTAGTTTGAAAACTGCACTTTTTTTATTTCATTAAAAACAAGAGCACAAGAAAACTCTTGTGCTTAATTTGTCTTATCCTTTTAATTTTGAATATTGTGAGAAGTCCCAAACATCAGTTACTAAACCGTCATAAAATTCAGGTTCATGACATACCATTAAGATGGAACCCTTATATTCTTTAAGAGCACGTTTCAATTCATCTTTTGCATCTACATCAAGGTGGTTGGTAGGTTCGTCAAGGATTAGGATATTAGACTCAGCATTTTGTAATTTACATAGTCTAACCTTAGCTTGCTCTCCTCCGGAAAGAACCTTAATTTGACTTTCGATGTGCTTAGTAGTTAATCCACACTTAGCAAGAGCTGCACGAGCCTCTGCTTGGTTTAGATAAGGGAATGTATCCCAAATTTCGTTAAGGCAGGTCTTAGACATATCTCCGCTCATTTCTTGTTCAAAGTAGCCAATCTCCAAGAAGTCTCCTTTTTCAACACTTCCGGAAATTGCTGGAATTAGACCTAGTAGAGATTTTAGAAGAGTTGTTTTACCAATACCATTAGAACCGGTAATAACAATTTTTTGACCACGTTCCATACTCAAGTTAAGGGGTTTAGTAAGTGCTGAATCATAACCAATCTCTAAGTTTTCTGCTTGGAAGATATATCTTGATGGAGTTCTAGCTGTTTTGAAATCAAATTCTGGCTTTGGTTTTTCTTGGGCTAGTTCAATCATATCCATCTTATCAAGTTTCTTCTGTCTAGACATGGCCATATTTCTTGTAGAAACACGGGCCTTATTTCTAGCTACGAAGTCTTTTAGGTCAGCAATTTCTTTTTGTTGCTTGTTGTAAGCAGCCTCAAGTTGTGATTTTTTCATTTCATAAACTTCTTTAAATTTGTAGTAATCACCGACATATCTAGTTAATTGTTGATTATCCATGTGGTAGATTAGGTTAATTACAGAGTTTAAGAATGGAATATCGTGGGAGATTAGGATAAAGGCATTCTCGTATTCTTGTAAATAACGTTTTAGCCATTCAATGTGTTCAACATCAAGATAGTTAGTAGGTTCATCTAATAATAGGATATCTGGTTTTTCTAATAGCAGCTTAGCTAATAAAATCTTAGTTCTCTGCCCTCCAGAAAGTTCGGTAACATCAGAATCTAAACCAAAGGCAGTGATACCTAAGGCACGAGCAACTTCCTCTACTTTAGAGTCAATGATATAGAAGTCACGGCTATCTAAAATTTCTTGTAATTCTCCAAGTTCTTCCATCAGACTGTCCATATCAGCATTTTCATCAGACATTTCCATATAAATATCGTTAATTCTTGCTTCAATTTCGTATAAATGTTCAAAAGCAGCTTGTAAAACCTGACGAATAGTCATTCCTTTTTCAAGCACAGTGTGCTGGTCTAGGTAACCAACACGAACACGGTTACTCCATTCAATCTTTCCTTCGTCTGGCTGAAGTTTACCAGTAATAATGTTCATGAAGGTAGATTTCCCCTCACCATTAGCACCGATTAATCCAATATGTTCTCCTTTTAAAAGTCGGAAGGACACATTGTCAAAAATTGCACGTTCACCAAAACCGTGCGTAAGTTTTTCTACGTTTAATATACTCATTCATATCTCCTTACTTAAATTAATAAAAAGTCTTTTATATTATACTATAAATAATCATTTATGGCGAAGAAAGTTGATAAAAGATCTATATTAAGTTAAAATAAATTGTAGTGAAAAAAGTAGGGGAATTAAAGATGGATTTTCAAAAATTAAAAAAATTTCCAGTTAAGATATATGAAGATTGGATAGAAGATCTTAGGGATCTTAAAAGACCCTTTGTTTTAACGGAATTATTCTTACGCAATGCTAATGAAAATAAAGAAGATATGGTCTTGCATATTTGGCCTATGACCAAGTGTGTAATTTTAGGTATGCTTGATAGGGAGTTGCCAGAGATTGAAAAAGCCAAGGATTATTTAAGAAGTCAAGGTTATGAAGTAGTAGTTAGAAATCAAGGTGGCTTGGCAGTAGTTGCTGATGAAGGAGTTCTTAATTTTTCTTTTATAGTAGCCAATGCTTTAGAAGAAAATATTTCTATGCCTCATGCCTACTTGATGATGGTGGATTTGGTAAGAGAGATGTTTTCGGATTTTTTTGGAAGAATAGATTATTTTGAAATGGAGGAATCTTATTGTCCGGGTGCTTATGACCTAAGTATAGCTGGTAAGAAATTTGCAGGAATTGCCCAAAGAAGAATTAAGGATGGGATAGCAGTATCTATCTATATAAGTGTCAATGGAAATCAGCAAACTAGGTCTAATCTTTTAAAAGAATTTTATAAGATTGGTAAGAATGGGCAGGAAACTATTATAAAATATCCAAATATAGATCCGGATTGCATGGAATCTTTAGATATTCTTTTAGGGGAAGAACTTACCATGGAAAAGATGATAGAGATTATTTATAATAAGTTAGAATTGTTAGGCTTTAAGGTCGATAAAATGTCCTTTGATGGAAGTTTACAGGAAAAATATGATATACTATATAAAAAATATAAATAGTTAGGAAGAAAAGATGGAAAAAATAATTAATGATATTTTAGTAAGTGAAGAAAATGGTGTTTATACTTTATCGATGACTGCTAAATTGCAAGACGATATGGGAGAGTTAGCATTTGTAGCTTTCACTAAAGAAGAAGTTGTAGAGAAAGATGATATTTTAGTAGATGTAGAAGCATCTAAAACAACAATGCCAATTTTAAGTCCGGTTTCTGGTAAGGTTTTAGAAGTAAACAAGGCTGCTGAAACTAATCCAAAGTTATTAGATTCAACAAACCCAGCAGATAACTGGTTGGCTAAATTAAGCGATGTAGAATTTTAAGTGAATAAAATCTCCAAAAGCTTGCATGCTTTTGGGGAGTATTTTTTATTTTATTCACTAAATGAGAAGAATAGTTACTTATTATAAAAATTTTCTATCTTGTAAATTTTAATTAAAATTGTAAAGATAGCTCAATTTTTGACGGCAGAGAGCTGTAAATGTTAAATATCATAAAAAAGACTTCTGGAAAATTTCCAAAAGTCTTTTTATATTTGCTTTCTTTTTGGATTGGTTAGGTAGTAGTAGGCAATTATTAGAGCTATACCTGTTACTATCCAAGTTAGTAAATCTGCCAGTGCTATAGTAAAGAATCCTAGTGAAGATGTTAGGCTTACTACAACTAAAACACGCATAGTAAGTTCGATAATTCCTGCAAACATAGCAGATATTGGGAAGCCGAAACCTTGAAGGGCTGAACGGTAAACAATTAGTAAGGCTAGGATTGGATAGCCCCAAATGACAGTATCAAAGTAGATATTTGCTACTTGGATAATTAAAGGATCTGGACTTTTTGTAAAAATTCCTACCATGGATGGGGCAAATAATTTTATGATAATAGCACAAAGAATGCTTAAAACAATAGCAAGAGATGAAACTATCCTAACCCCTCGATCAATTCTTTGTCTATTTTTTGCACCGTAGTTCTGGCCTATAAATGTAGCGATAGAGCTTGCTAGGGCTACAAATACAAAAATAAATATGTTTTGTATTCGGATAGCAATAGAAAAACCTGCTATATGCTCTGTTGAGAAGTCATTAAGAAAAGTTTGAAGAACTATAACTCCGATTCCTGTAAATGAGAATTGTAATCCCATAGGAATAGCTTGAGTTATAAGTCTTTTCATAAGTTTTTTATCGGCTACTTTTTCCTCTTTTTTTATTCTAAGGTCGGGATATTTTTTATTTATATAAATATAGGAAGCTATTGAAGCTATACTTTGACTGATTATGGTAGCCAAAGATGCTGACCAAATTCCTCCAGACAGTATGACAACGAATATATAAACCAATATAATGTTAATGACAACTGAAAGCGCTAGGAAAAGGATAGGGGAAAAACTGTTACCTACACTTCTAAGCACAGCTGAAAATAGGTTATAAAATAGTAATGCCAAAATTCCTGAATATAGTACGATTAAGAAAATATTTGCCATATGGAAAAGATGATCAGGAGTATTCATTAGCTTTAAAACATATCCATTGATAAGGCTTAAAAGTAGGCTGATTATAAGTCCTAGTCCTATAGATAAGAGAATAGAATTGTAGTAATACTTTCTAAATTTAAGCATATCCCTAGCTCCGTAAGCCTGGGAAAGGCTAATAGAAAAACCCTGAGTCATCCCCTGTATGAATCCTATAACTACAAAATTTATTGTCATAGCAATACCCATTGCTGCTATGGATTCTTTTCCTAGGTATTGACCTAGGATAATTGAGTTTACGATTAGGTATAAGTTTTGCAAAAGACCGGCTATAAAAATGAAAACTGCAAATTTTAATATATGTGGGAGTATGGCCCCCTTGGTCATATCGTTCATAAATTCCTCCTCTCATTAATATTCTATTTAAATATTATACACTAAAAACAGGAGAAAACAATGTTTACATGAAAATAAACTAAAATTAATTAAATAATTATTTAATTATCTAGGGGATTTAATTTTAGATGGATTGCTTGACAGTAAAAGTAGCAACTCGTCCGAATTATGACAATAAAAAAGAAGATTTTTCAATCTTCTTTTTGAGGGAATTATGAAATTTTATATAATTTAATTTACTAGTTAAATACTAGCTAGAATTATAGAAATATAATAATAGTTCATAGCTTGCATCATTAATTCTAAATCCCTTTAGACTCTAATTTCTTATTAATCAGACTTCTTACCACTTCTAACTGCTATATATACCACAGTTACTATATAATTTAGAATTTGTAAGTTGTTAGCTATCTTAGAACTGTCTGGATTATCAGAAATATAGGCATATAGATGCAGGATTATAGCTACAAAAATAATCCAGGCTAAAGGTAGAAATTTTTTCATAATGAGAGCCTCCTATGAAATACTATAAATAATAAGAATTATATATGAACGTATGTAGAAAGAATGGCAAGAAAAATATTTTCTTTATTCTTCTTGTTACTCATAATATAACATAAAAAATATAAAATAAACAGTCTTAAATTTTTAAAAAATATATGATATAATAAAAAGATAAGGGCTTTCAAATAACTGGATAGTCTAATAGTAATTTAGATAAGGCAAAAGTACGGAATTTTATATATTTAAAAGTTTGTTTCTTATTAGGATATTTATAAAATTTTTTATTTAATATAATTAGGAATTTACTTAAAAGTTTTTATCTTATAATAGCCTAGAAAAAATGTGAATAAGGGAGAGAAACCGAATCTTTAATAAGATATTGAAGAAGATTCAAAACAAGGATTTGCCATTAAAAAATATAGCTTTGGTTTAGCCTCAGTTTTAGTAGGATTATTCTTCTTAGTAGGAGTTTCAGCTTAGGCAGAAGAACTTGTTAATAAAAAAGTGAGTCAGTAAGTAGCTATTAATATAGTTATAGCTAAAATTATTAATCCGGGCCTCCCAGCAGGGCTAGCCATAGTTCTAGAAGGTGCAGGCTTACTATCTACAAGAAGAAAAGATAATAAATAATTATAAATACATCTCTAAAACTATTTTTGAGATGTATTTATATTTTTATAAAAATTTTTTTCTTGCTATAATAGAAAGTAATTAAAATTTAAGGAGAAAATTAATGAAACTTATATCATGGAATATTGATTCACTAAATGCAGCCCTAACAGCTGAATCTGCACGTGCTGTATTATCTAGAGATGTAATTGATGCACTAGTAAAAGAAGATGCTGATATTATCGCAATTCAAGAAACAAAACTGTCAGCAAAGGGACCAAGCAAAAAGCATTTGGAAATTTTAGCAGATTATTTCCCGAATCATAAAATAGTATGGCGTTCATCTATAGAACCAGCACGTAAGGGATATGCAGGGACTATGTTTTTATATAGAGATAGTCTAGCAGAGCCTGAAGTAACTTATCCAGAAATTGAAGCACCCTCAACTATGGATTCAGAAGGGCGTATAATTACTCTTGAGTTTGCTGATTTTTATGTAACTCAGGTTTATACTCCAAATGCTGGAGATGGACTTAAACGTCTAGCAGAGCGTGAAGAATGGGATAAGAAGTATGCTGAATATCTAGCAGAGCTAGACAGCAAGAAAGCAGTATTGGCGACAGGTGACTACAATGTTGCTCATAAGGAAATTGATCTTGCCAATCCAGCATCAAATCGTCGTTCAGCAGGTTTTACTGATGAAGAGAGAAGTGGTTTCACTAATTTATTGGCAAAAGGATTTACTGATACATTCCGTTATGTACATGGAGATGTGGAAGGAGTTTACACTTGGTGGGGACAAAGGGTTAAGACCAGCAAGATTAACAATACAGGTTGGAGAATTGATTACTGGTTAGTATCTAATCGACTAGCTGACAAGGTTACAAAATCAGAAATGATTGATTCAGGAGCAAGACAAGATCATACACCAATAGTCCTTGAAATTGAAATGTAAGTTATTGTAAAAAAATCGACTTTTCATTTTTATAGAAAATGTTATAATTGAACTATAAAAAATTAGGAGGAATAACTATGAACAGAACATGGGAGAAAGTATTGGCTTGGATTGCCAATGTAATATTAATTTTTGCGACAGGAGCTTTATCTCTTGTGGCATTTAGGAGCTCAACTAAAGAATTCTTAGTTAGGATGGGAGTTAAGGAAGAACTTGAATTAATTATGAAAGAAAATCCAAAATTAGTAGAGAGTGCAGCTATAACAGATTCTGATGTCTTCTTTGATCTTGTTGTTGGAGGTATTAGAGTATATTCCACAATTGCTATTTTAGTATTAGTCCTTGCTATAATTGCAAGTTTCTTGATGAAAAGAAGAATTTTATCAGGAATTTTATTCCTATTAGTAGCTTTATTAGTGACTTTAGGCTCATTTACAATCTTATATTATGTAGGATTCATCTATCTAGTCGTAGCTATTATGTTACTTGTTAGAAAAGAACCTAAAAATCAAGATCCTTTCGATCCAAATAATCCAGAAAACAAGCTGGATGGAATCAAATATGTTTAAAAATGAACTCGGGTAGAATCCGAGTTTATTTTTTATCATAAATATGATAGTATATAGTAAGAAATTAAATAATAGGAGGTATTTATTATGAAAAAATTTTCAAGAAAATGGGAAAAAATTATTGCCTGGACGGCAAATATATTAATGGCTATATTAGCTTTATTAGTGTGGGGATTATATACAATAGGAATTGATAGTTTAAAAAATGATAGAGCATTTAAAGAAAGTTTAGATGCTACTATCAGACAGGGTTCTTTTGATAGCCAAGGAATGAGAATGCTTTTGAGAACAGATAATGTAACAGCTGATTCATTTATATTCGCTATGGAATTTCTTCTTAAAGGATCTTTAGGATTTATGGTTGCAGCTTTAGTTATTGCCTTGATAGCAAGTTTAGTTATGAAGGCAAGAATATTCTCAGCAGTATTATTTATCTTAGCGGGAGTTTTATCGTTACCTACGTTCGGTTTCTTTTTAGCGGTATTATACTGGATAGTAGCTATAATCTTGTTTATCAGAAAAGAAAAAACAGTTCAAGCTACAAGTGAGCCAATAGATCAACCTTTAAATTAAGCAGTTTGAAAATAAGGGATTTTTTATTATGAGTGTGTTATCATAGTAAAGAGAGGATTTAAGGAGTGGTATTGTGAGAAAATTTTCTAGAAAATGGGAGAAGATGATAGCATATTTTGCTAATGCTATCTTGACTTTATTAACATCTATAGCTCTTTTCTTTGGATATTTTGGAGATACTAAAGTTTTAGTAGATTTACCGGGAGTGCAGGATGGAGTATCCAATATTTCAAGATACTTCTATCAAGTAAAACCAGACTTAGTTGATATTAGCTTTAATATAGATCAAGTAGCAGAATTACTACAATTATTTTTAAAGTTTTATAGTGTATTTTTATTGCTTATGTTATTATTAGCAGTAGTTGCATCTGTAACAATAGAGACAAGGGTGTCCTCGATTACTTTATTTATAAGTGTAGCAATAAGCATATCTGCCATATCATTGGGGAAACTATGGTTTATATCTCTAGCTTATCTAGTTGTAGCATTTTTACTTATAGTTAGAAAAAATAAGAGAAGAGTAATTAGAAATTTGTATGTAAAGCAGACGTCAAGTAGAACTCAGGCATAGGCCTGAGTTCTTTTTTTAGGCTCATAGTTATAGAAGTAAAAGCTTGATTCATAATAAATTAATTTGTGAAATTAGGGAAGATTTAGATTTATTTTAATAAAAAATCCTTAGGAAAGTCCTAAGGATTTTGTTTTTTAAACTTAACTAATAGAGAATTAGGTAGGTTTTGATATACTTTTTTACTTATGAAGAATAGTAGAATTAAGAAGGCTCCCTTGATTAAATTGAAAGGAATAATTCCATAGGCTACTATGGTTTTTACATTGTTGACTATATCTGCAAGGTTAACTATATAACCATACATTGGAAGAAGAACAAAGTAATTCATAAGTGACATTACTAAAGTTATTGCTAAAGTTCCAATAAGACCACCGATAAGGAATTTTTTAGTGGAAGCCTTGTAAACTTTTACTATACATGTAATAAATACAAACTCAACTATAAGTAAAGCTAGTGAGCCAGTTGGTTCATGAGATATTAATGCAAAGTGTAGCAGGTTCTTTAATAAGGCTACTACTAAAGTATGTTTATAACCCATTATTAGCAGTGCTAAAAATAGGGGAATAAATCCTAAATCTAAAGTTAAAAATGGTGGTAAACCTGGTACTGCCATTTTTACTTGTGATAGGATTAGAGAGAGCACAGCCATAAGTGCTGTTAATACTGTTGTGTGAACAGAATTGTTTTTCATAGAAACCTCTTTCCTATCTTCAGAGATAAAAAAATCGTATTCTGAAAATGAATACGAGGCAAAATAAAGATGATAAATAAACAGACAGAGTTTGCCCGTAGATTATCGCACTATCTTCTACCATCCAGACTATACTGTCGGTTTTGGAATTTCACCAAATCAGCATTCGCTCGCAGACTATAACTGCCGGTAGGGAATTACGCCCTGCCCCGAAGATAATAAAATTTTATAAATACAGTTTAACTCAAATTTTTTAACTTGTAAAGCATTTGATTTTATATAGAATATATGCTTGTCTTATGATATAATCTTGATATTATACTTAAAAAGGAGGAAGATTATGGATAATGCATTATCTCTTTTCAAGAGAGTTTGGAATATAATTTATATTCATAAGTATGCTTACTTTTTTAATTTTTTCATTGCTCAGTTATTGCTTATCCTAATGTCTGGAATTACATTTCCTAATTTTCTAAAATTAATCTTGTATATATCTGGAGAAGATAATTTAAATCAGGTTAATTTTTGGCAAATTGTAAGTAATCCTTGGAATATCTTGTTAATATTGTTGATGTTTTTAACTTTAGCATTTTTTATGTTTTTAGAGTATTCGATGCTTACGCTTTTTGTTTATAGCAAGATAAGAGAAACACATTTTTCTTTTAGGACAGTTGTTCGCCACAGTTTAAAAAAAGTAGGGAAACTTATTAATGCTAACTATGTAATTTTCATATTTTACTGTATTTTTCTTATGCCTTTTACCAGTTTAGGAATATCTTCGGTTCTTCTAGATGGAATATATATACCAAGATTTATTACGGGGGAAATAGTAAAAACAAGTTTTGGTTTTTATATGTATATCTTGGCTTTAATTGTACTGGGTTATATAAATTTAAGATTAATTTTTGTAATGCCTATTAGTGTAGTTAGTGGAAAAACTTTAATGCAATCTATTAGAAGAAGCTTTGTTTTGACTGAATTTAGAAGATTGAGTTGGCTTGTGGTAATTTTTCTATTTGTATTTATTTTATTCATAGTTTCAATTATATTTTTTGCTTTATTAGTAGTAATTATGACTTTCTTGGATCCAAGTGGAGATAGTTTAATCTATCAAACTATATTCTATACACTTGTTTTAGCTGGAATATTTGTATCCACTATTACTTTTAAGATGTTTTTTATCACTACTTTAGTAAAGGTTATTGCTGATAATAGTTATATTTCATCAGAATTATTAGAGCACCAAAAAGAAGAAGAAAAGAAATCTAAGATCTTGTCAGTTTTTATGGTTGTCAGCCTAATTGCCACAATGATTTACAATGCTAACAGTGTATATGTTAATGGAGTTATTAATGATAATATTAAAGTTGTAGGGCATAGAGGTTATGTTTCTGAGGCTGTTGAAAATACTTTAGAATCACTAGAAGCTGCTGCTAAAGCAGAAGTTGACTATGTGGAAATTGATGTTATGCAAACTAAGGATAACAAGTTTGTAGTTATTCATGATGACAAACTTAAGAGACTTGCTGGTCTTGATAAAAGAGTAAGAGAATCTAATTTTGATGAACTTATTGGTTTGGAAGTAAGTCAGTCAGAATTTAAAGGGAAAATATCTTCACTGGAAGACTTTATCGACAAGGCCAAGGAATTAGATGTCAAACTTTTAATAGAGTTAAAACTTTATGGGGCTGATAGTAAGTTATTCGCAGAAGAATTACTCAAAATTTTAGAAACTAAATCTAAAGTGGAAGATTATAGAATTATTTCTTTAGATTTAGGAGTTTTAGAAAAAATTGATGCTTTAAAACCAGAGATTAAAGTAGGTTATATAATACCACTTTTATTTGGTTCTATGTGGAACTACAAGGTTGATTTCTATGTAGTAGAAGATTTTTCTTATAACTTTACAATAGCTGGAAATGCTAGAGAGAACGATAAGGAAATTTATGTATGGACTTTAAATGACAAAGATAGGATAGAAAAATATTTAAGACAACCTATTGATGGAATAATTACAGATGAGCCTTATATAGTTAAGGAGACAAAAAAAGAAATTAAAGAGTCTAATACTTACTTTGATAAGTTGATCAGAATGATCTCCAACGAATTGTAGTAAATAGGATTTACTTAAAAAGTACTGATAAAATTGGTCAGTATTTTTAGGTAAATCCTTTATTTATTTAAAAAGTACTTGATTTTTTTTTTTTTTTTTTATGGTATAAATAGCATTATAACAAGGATAGAGAGGGCTAGCATAATGAAAATAATTAAATTATTAGGTGTTTTATTAGCAGGTGGACTTATATTAAATGCTTGTGCAAGTTCTAAAGATAATGTAGAAGTTAAAACATCTGGAGAAAATAAGTCGGAAGAAGCAAGCAAAACAAAGAAACCAGATTATGAGATTAAAGAAGTAAAGGTGGAAAATGATGGCTTTGCTATATATGTAACAGGTGTTTTAACTAACAATACTGATAGTGAGAAATCATATGTACAAGTTAGTATTCCGGCTTATGATGAAAGTGGGAATAAAGTAAGCGATGCATTTGCTAATGTAAATAATCTAAAAGCAAAAAGGACATGGAAATTTAGAGCAATGTATTTAGGTAAGGATAAAAATGTAACTTTTAAAGCCGAGGAAGCCGTAGTGAGTGGATTTTAATTAGGAGGATAAAGATAAGAAAATGAAAAATATATAATTGTTAGGTACTTTATTAATGACTTTATTTTTTGTCTTGGGCTGCTCTAATCAACAAACAAGTAGTGGGACTACAGGACAAGAAGGAGTAAGTGAAACTACAAAGAAAGTAACAACAGAATCTAATAAAAATAATCTAAGTGCTCCAGCAAAAAAATCAAATGTTACAGTGGAAGTAGCTACTACTGTTGAAAGTAAAGCGGAATATTTAGTTAAAGAAGTAAGACTGGAAGAAGACGCTAGTGGACAATATGTGACAGGGGTAGTTACTAATGATTCTAGTATTAGTAAAAAATCGGTCTATATAAAAGTTCCTGCTTATGATGCGGACGGAAATAAAATTGGAGATGCTAGTGATTATGTTAGTAATTTGAATTCTAAGGCTAGTTGGAAGTTCAAAGCACGTTATTATGGAAAAGATAAGAATGTAACCTTTAAAGCAGATGAAATTAAGGTAGAAGGATTCAACGAATAATTCTCTCAAAGACTCACATTGTGGGTCTTTTTTATATTAACAAGCCTTGCTGGAAAAAAAAATCAAAAAATGATATAGTAAAATAGTAAAAAACTATATTATGGAGCTTCCGTAATAATAAAGGAGGATAAGAGAATGAATAATTATAAGATTCTTGTTGTTGACGATGAGGAACCAATTGCTAAAATATTAGAATTTAACTTAGTAAAAGAAGGATATCAAGTTATAAAGGCCCATGATGGTGAGAAAGCTGTAGAACTAGCTTTTAATGAAAAACCAGATCTTATCCTATTAGATCTTATGTTACCAAAAAAAGATGGAATGGAAGTTTGTCGTGAAGTTCGTACAAAAATGAATGTTCCTATCATTATGCTAACCGCAAAAAACAGTGAAATTGATAAGGTCTTAGGGCTTGAGTTTGGAGCAGATGATTATGTTACTAAACCATTCTCGACTAGGGAACTTATGGCTAGAGTTAAGGTAAACTTACGTAGATCTACTCAAGTTGTAGAGGATAAAGATGATAAGGAAGAAGAATTGAAGATTAGGGATATAATAATTAATCCAGAAGCTTATTCAATTAAAAAAAATGGGGAGGAAATTGAATTAACTCGCCGTGAATTTGAATTATTTTATTATCTCTTCCAACATCAAGGGCAGGTTATGACTAGGGAAAACTTACTTCAAACTGTTTGGGGATATGATTACTTTGGTGATTTAAGAACGGTTGATGTAACCATAAGGCGTTTACGTGAAAAGATTGAAGATGATTCTTCTAATCCTAAATATATTGTCACTAGACGTGGAGTAGGTTATTATATAGGGGAAGAGGAATAATGAAATTCCCTTTTAAAAAAACTAGGAGATGGTTTTCTTCTATACGGTTTAAATTCGTTATAGTCTATGTATTGGTAAATATTATATCCTTACAGCTTATTGGTTTGTACTTCACAACTCAATTTAAGGCTAAGAATATAAGCAAGTTTCAGACTACAATAATAGAGCAAGAGAAAAAACTTAATTATAATATTATGGAGGAAATGGTTAAATTATCTTCCGATATGGAGAATAATAAGGCTATAGAATCTAATATAAATAAAACAGTATCTGAATTTTCATCTAATGATTTAGTACTTTTAAATGTAATTGATTCCAGTATGCAGATTATAGCATCGGCTAATACTAATTCATCAGAATCATATGTAGGAAAAAGGTCGGTAGATCCAATAGTGGAGGAAGCTATGAGAAGTGGGCAGTCTATTGGTAAAAACCAAACTGATGAATCTGGTAGGATTTACTGGACTTATGCTAATCCAATAAAAGCTGATAACAGGATAATTGGAGTCATCTACATAATGTCCGATATGGCAAACGTTTATTCAGATTCTAATGAAGTAACTAAGATATTTATATATGCTACAAGTTTATCTATATTGATAGTAACCTTTATAGGTTTATTTGCAGCCAAAACAATTACCAAGTCAATAGAGAGAATGTCTAACCAAGTAAGGAAGATGTCAGAAGGTAACTATGAGGAAATTCAAGGAGTCACTAGTAAAGATGAGATAGGTGATCTTGCAGTAGCCTTTAACCAAATGTCTAATAAAATCAAGGAAGAACAACTTATTACAGAGTCTGAAAGAAGAAAATTATCTACCATAATTAATTCTATGAAAGATGGTATTATATCTACAGATTCAAGTGGAAGAATTATTCTTATTAATGATTCAGCTAAAGAAATGCTTAATAAGGAAGAAGACTTTATCTATATTGGTGAACACGCTTTAGACATTCTTAATATAAATGAGTATCGTTCTATTAGGTCTATTTTAGAAGCAGAAGATAGTATGGTAATTTCGATAGGACAAGATGAAGAGGAATTATTGTATAGACTTGAATTTACAGAGGTTATCAGTGATGGATTAGATGACTATTATGGAGTTACTAAACTTGATGGCTATATCATAGTGATTTATGATGTAACTGAGAATGAAAGACAAGAAAAAGAAAGACGTGAGTTTGTATCTACGGTATCTCATGAATTAAGAACTCCTTTGACAACTATGAATTCATATGTTGAAGCTTTAGAGGAAGGAGTATTGGATGATAAAGAATTAGCACCAGTCTTTATAAATACTATCCATAAAGAAACTAATCGTATGATTAGGATGGTTAATGAATTATTGCAACTTGGTAAAATTGATATAAAAGAAGAACATTTTGATAAGGATTTGTTCGATATTAATAAACTTATGGAAAGAATTGTGGAGAGATTTCAACTTACACATACAGATAAGAACTTTATCTTGCACTTGCCAAATGAGGCTATCTTTGTTGATGGAGATCATGATAAAATAACTCAGGTATTTGATAACATTATTAATAATGCCGTTAAATACTCTCCTTATGGTAAGAATATAACAGTGAGGGTAAGGCAAAACTATAATCACAATAGGGTGTCTATTTCTATAAAGGATGAGGGAATAGGAATTCCAATTACCCATATTGATAAAATCTTTAACAGATTCTATAGAGTAGACAAATCTAGACAAAGGACTATGGGAGGAACTGGTCTTGGATTAGCTCTAGCTAAATCTATTGTAGAGGGACATAAAGGTAAGATATGGGCTCAAAGTAGAGAAGGATATGGAACGATAATTTTTGTAATGCTACCATCTGAAAAGCTTTATGATGAGTGGGAGTAGGTAATAACTATGAATAGAAAAGAATTAACAAAAAGTATAATATTATTTTCCCTAGTCGCATCGAGTATTTTCTTATCATATCTCATCACAGCTTACAAACCTGACTATGAAATACTCTCTACAGTAGTAAATAAAAAGGTAGAAGGGGATTTAGACAAGCAAAAACGCAATTCTCTTAACATATTAGCACCTCATATAGTTGTTGGGCACAAATCTTATTCAGCTGAGCAAACAGGCACTCCTGCAATTATAAAGGCTGCAGATACACCTGTGGTTAAGGATAGACAAATAATAAAAGAAATGTTGGAGTCTATATCTACTAAAGAAATAGATTATTCGAGGATTAGAAATCAATCTATAAGTGAAGTCTTATCTCAATCTAAGGACTATTACACATTAGAATACCAGGAAGCTATAGATTCGGGGTCGGCTAAATTATTATATTTTGCTAATACTAGTAATCAAAATTCGAATATAGTTTTTGATAGAGTCCTAATTTCGGACTTTAGTAAGAATTCTTTATATTTATATAAGTCGGGTTCTGATTCATATATGCAAGTTTTCTTCAAGGAAGATATCTATCCTATAGTAGAAAGTATATTTAAGCAAAATTCTAAAGAAGTTTCTAAGTATATAGTAGGAAGTAAGGAAATATACATAGACAAAGATTTATCTACTTACAGAATAGATGAATATGATGTCAAATCTATAGATATTACAGAAGTAGCTAATAATATATTTGATGAAAAAAGTGGTATTAAGATAAATAATATAGGTGAAAACTTTAAAGAGGTGACAGATGGATATGCTATTTTAAGAGAAAATGATGATAGTATAACCTATATAAATCCATCTAATTCTAATGAAAATGATCCTTTAAAAAATAATGAAGTTCAAGCTCTAGCGACTAATGAACTGATTAAAGGTTATTTGCCAGATATGCCTTATTCTATATCAGAAATACAGAAAAATGAAATTAAATTTAGAGAGAATTATAACTCATCTAATGTATACGAGAGTGATTATCCAGCACAAATAAGTTTTTTAGTTACTAAAACGGGTGTTCATAAGCAGATAATTCCTAAAATTGAGAGAAATCAATTAATCTCTTCTAAAGAATTACCAGTATTTTATATGGAAAATATAGATGCTATAATGAATTATTTATATAGGAATTTAAATATTTCTGAAATAAGTGCTATAGAATTAGCCTATCAAAAAAAGTATGATAGTGAGGGAGGAAAAATAACTTACAGTCCTACTTGGTATGTAAAATATCAAGATAAAAACTATACATATGAAGAAATTAAAGATAAGTTTAAAAAGGAGTAAGATATATGGAGTGGGGAAAGATAAAAACAATGTTTATATATCTCTTTGCTATACTTAATAGTGTTTTACTAGGATTTTATATTTATCTAGATTTTCAAAATAAGATTGAGAAGTATGAAGAAAAACAAGCTATAATAAATTCTATGAAAAATGATAATATTACAGTAGAAGAATATAAGCAAAGTAAAGAAAAGTTAACCAAGCTTTTAGCTACAGTAAAAAAAATCTCCTTAGATTCCGTAAGTAATAAACAAGATACTTACTTTTTAGAAAGTACAGGAGATTCAGAAAAATTAAATATCAAGTTTAGTAATCCTTTAACAAACGTTAATAGTAATTATAAAGAAAGTATAACTAACTTTATTGACAAGGAAGAAGGAATAAGGGAGGATTATTTATTTGAAGAATACTCTATAAGTGATAGAAAAATAAAGTATAGGCAAGCATTTGCCGGTCTTCCTATATATAATAATGATAAGGCACTTTTAAGTTTCGAGGTTGATTTAAAAGGGGATATTATTTCTGCAACTAAGACAGCCTTTGTTCTTAATAAATTAGGAGAAGAGCACACTATAGTCCCATATTCACAAGTTGTACAGAAACTTTATCATGAAAACTTAATTGGAAAGAATAGTAAGGTTAATGTAGATCTTGGCTACTATGTATATGTATCTCAGGTTGAAAATCAGGTACTGGTTCCCACTTGGGAAATCAGGGTATTGATGGATGAGAAAGAAAAGATTTATTATGTAGATGCCTTTAATATGAAAATAATTAATAATTAGACTGATAGTATACTACTATCAGTCTTTTATTAAATATCTGTTTAAATAATTACTATTTTAAGATTAAAAGTGGTATAATAACAAAATGTAAAAATGAAAGGAGTAAATATATGTATCTATTTAAAAAGCTGAGATGGTTTTTAAAGGAAGAAAAGAAAGAATATATTATAGCTATTGCCTCTCTTATTATAGTTAGTATTCTTAATCTTGTTCCACCTATAATAATAGGTAATGTTATTGATGCAGTTAATGATAAAAATTTGAGCAAAGAAGACTTGCTCTGGAATGTGGGCTTATTATTATTATCAGCTTTATCCATGTATTATCTAAGATATATTTGGAGACTTAATCTTTTTGGGGCGGCCTCTAGATTGGGACAAAAATTACGTTTTAAATTATATAGGCATTTTACAAAAATGTCGCCGTCATTTTATCAGAAATATAGGACTGGAGATTTAATGGCTCATGCTACCAATGATATTAATGCTGTTACTCAAACTGCAGGGGCAGGAGTTATGTCAGCTGTTGATGCCAGCATTACGGCTTTGGTAACATTAATTACTATGTTTTTTATGATTTCATGGAAACTTACTTTATTAGTGATAATTCCGCTTCCTTTACTTGCTTTTGCAACTAATAGAATTGGAAAAAAAATTCATGATGCTTTCAAGCAATCTCAGGCATCTTTTTCTGATTTAAATAATAATGTTCAAGAAGCCGTTACTGGGATGAAAGTAACTAAATCATTTGTTTATGGACAAGATGAAATTGAAAAATTTAATATAAATAATGATTATAACTATATGAGAAACATTAAAACTATGAAGTATGATGTATTGTTTGCCCCAGTTATTGTAGCTTTTGTTGGTCTATGTTACTTGATTTCTCTGGCTATTGGGGGATATTTTGTGTCTAAATCTGAGATGACAGTAGGTAATTTGGTAACCTTTATTACTTACTTGGACATGCTTATTTGGCCATTGCTGGCTATGGGATTCTTATTCAATGTAATTCAAAGAGGTAATGCATCTTATGAGCGTATTGAAAAACTTCTTGAAGAAGTATCTGATGTTGATCCTAATGAAAATTCTAAGTTAGAAGTATTTAATGGTAAGTTAACTTATAATATTGAAAATTTTTCTTATCAAGATGATAATACAGTTTTAAGTAATGTAAACTTTTCTATTGAAAAAGGACAAACTCTGGGTATAGTTGGACCTACGGGTTCTGGAAAGACTAGTCTTCTTAGACTTTTACTTAGAGAAAGAGATGTAAATAAGGGTTATATTAGATTAAATAATAAGAATATAGAAGATTATAAGTTATCAAAGTTAAGAAGTTTAATTGCTTATGTTCCCCAAGATCAAATATTATTCTCAACATCTATTATGGATAATATTAAATTCGCTAACACTTCTATTAGTGAAGAGGAGGTTTTTGAAGCTGCTAAATTAAGTGGAATTTATAAGGATATTCTTGATATGCCAGAATCTTTTGGAACTTTAGTAGGGGAGAGAGGGGTTTCCTTATCTGGTGGTCAAAAACAACGTATAGCTATAGCTAGGGCTTTAGTTATGAATCCAGAAATTCTTATTTTAGATGATTCTCTATCTGCAGTAGATGCTAAGACAGAGGACTTGATTTTAAATAATCTTGCTAAGTTGCGTGCGGGGAAAACAAATATTATCACAGCTCATAGACTATCGTCTGTCGTTAATGCTGATTTAATCATTGTTATGTCTAATGGTAGGATTTTAGAAAAGGGTAGGCATGAAGATTTACTTGCTAATAAATCATGGTACTATGAAACCTACAATAAACAACAAATAGAAAATATACTGGAAGGAGGAAATGATAATGACTAAGGAAGTGAAGAATGTAGCTTCAGCTAAAAGACAATGGCAAGTTTTTAAAAGACTAGTTGGCTATGGAGACAAGTATAAATTTCTATTAGTTCTAGCTCTCTTATTCTTATTTGTAACGACTATTATACAGGCTATTATCCCAAGAATAGCTAAGTATTTCATTGACACTTATATACACCCTGATAGCTATAATGTAAGTTCTACAGTGATTTATATCTTGCTAGCTTACTATGGACTTTATCTTCTTCAAGCAATATTTACCTATCTTGGTAAAATCACTTTTTCCAAAGTATCTTTTGGAATAGTTAGGGATCTTAGAAATGAGGCTTTTTCTAAAATTCAAAAATTGTCCATGTCTTATTTTGACAAGACAGCAGCGGGATCTATTGTATCTAGGTTAACTAATGATACAGAAGCTATTGCCAATATGTTCGGAGTTATATTTTCTAGTTTTATTTCTGGAACGTTCTTGATTTTTGTATCTCTATACTCAGTATTTTCTCTAAATTATAATTTAGGATTATTTTTATCAGCCCTTATGCCATTAGTTTTTGCTTGTATGTATTATTATAGAAAATTGTCAGTAGGTGCTATGTCTGCCACTAGGTCAAAGTTATCGGAGATAAATTCTAAATTAGCAGAGTCTATTGATGGAATGAGAATTATTCAATCCTTTAATCAGGAGAAACGATTAACTGAAGACTTTGAAAAAATTAATAGTGATCATACTAATTATTATATTAAGTATCTAAAGGTAGATTCTCTACTTCTTAGACCAGCTTTAGCACTTTTAAAAATGATAGCCTATGCCATCTTATTACTGTATTTTGGTTTCCAAGGAGAATACTTAGGACTTACAGCAGGTACCATGTATGCTTTTATTCAATATACTAACAGATTATTTGACCCTATGATAGAGCTTACCCAATCATTTTCAGCTATGCAGACCTCTGTTGTATCGGCAGAGAGGGTATTTGAACTTATTGATGAGAACTCTTATGAACCTAAGCAAAATAATAAGGATATTAAGATTAATGAAGGGAATATTGAATTTAAAAATGTATCTTTTTCTTATGATGGTAAGAGAGATATTCTTAAGGATATTTCATTTAAGGTTAATAAGGGAGAAACTATTGCTTTTGTAGGGCATACGGGTTCGGGTAAATCTTCCATTATAAATTTATTTATGAGATTTTATGATTTTGATAGAGGACAAATATTAATTGATGGTCAAGATATTAAAGATTATAAGAGAGAAGAACTTTTATCAAAAATAGGTTTAGTTCTGCAAGATCCATTCTTATATCATGGGGACATTGAGTCTAATATTAGACTATTCTCTAAGAATATTTCTGATGAAGATATTGTTGAAGCGGCAAAATTTGTTGATGCTCATGACTTTATTTCTAGGTTAGATGGAGCTTATAAGGCCAAAGTTACAGAAAGAGGTTCTACTTATTCAACAGGTCAAAGGCAGCTTATTACTTTCGCTAGAACAATTGCCCACAATCCAAAAATCTTGATATTGGATGAGGCAACAGCCAATATTGATTCTGAAACTGAAGATTTAATTCAAGCATCCTTATCTAAGATGAGAAAGGGTAGGACAACTATTGCAATAGCCCATCGTTTATCTACAATTCAAGATGCAAATTGTATTTATGTGTTAGATAAGGGTAGAATTATAGAGTCTGGTAGTCATGAAGACTTGCTAGCCTTAGAAGGAACTTATTATAAGATGTATTTATTGCAAACAGGAAATAAATAAAATAAAAAGTGATTTAGAATTAATTTTCTAAATCACTTTTTTTGAATATCTTTTCAAGCTGCTCATCATTTGATAAGCTAAGCAATTGAATAGAGTGTTCCATAGTACCTTTAAAAGTTGTATTATCTTTAATTGCAGCAGAACAGATAGCGCCTTGAAGAGTTATACAGAACCATCTAGCAATATTAAGGCTATATGCTAGATGAACACCAACTTTTTCAAGTTCTTCAGCAAGAGAGCTTTTCCAATTTCTAAGCATTTCAGAAGCCTTGTCAGCCACAGTCTTTGCTTGACCAACTGTCTCTAGTGCTAAAAGAGTTATTCTAAAAGACGGTGTACCGTATTTTTCTTCTTTATTTACAAATAAGTCCACTAGTAATCTTAAAACTGCTTCAGGGTCCTTACATTTTTTTGATTTTTTAGCAAATGTTTTGCTAAATTCATCAGAAATTTTATCTAAAGCAGCACAAATAATTTCATCTTTTCCTTTGGGGAAGTAGTAGTAAATAGATCCTTGTGGAGCTTTAGATTGTTTTACTATTTCTTGAATGCTTGTTTCAGAATATCCTTTTTTTTGGACAAGCTGGACGGCAGATTTGATAATGTTGTCTTTTGTTTTATTATTTAAAGTCATAAAAACATATTCCTATTTATTCTTCATTACATTTAAGTTAGATTATAACACTATAAGAAAAAACTTTCAATATCTTCCGTTTACATTTTATTATAAAGTTAATTAAGGAGTGAGATTTAATCTAATATAGTGAATTTAGTACAAAATAAAATCCCACTAGAAATTTTCTAGTAGGCTTTTATATTAGTTTTTGTTTTTTAAAATTGAGTAGCAAAGAATGTTAATTAACATGAATGCTGACGTCATGTAGAATGGAGTAGTGAATATGTCTAGTCCATATTTTTGTGGTAATTTAGTTAGAATGATAGGTGTTAAAACTCCACCTAGTTGTCCAAAAATTAGTGCAAAACTTGTTACGAAGTTAATTTGTTCCTTCTTGAATGTTCTTGAGATGTAGTAGAATACACCAGACATGTTACCTGTGAAGGCAGTTGCTACCAAGAATGCTGAAATGTAGAAAACAGGAACAGAATTTGATAATGTAAATCCAAGTAATGAGATACCCATTAATGTTGACATTATTAAAATTGCTTTGAAACCAAACTTATTAGTGAACTTTCCGAATAGGGCACCGATAACAATACCAGATAAACCTAAGAATGATAGTAGATTAGAAGAGAATGCTTTAGAGTATCCCCATTTGTTTTCTAATAAGAATGGAATCGTGTTTGTTGCACCGATATAAGCGATCCCTATTAGTAAGGTAATAAGTGCTAGTGCAATAACATCTTTGTTAATTATAACAACAGATTTTGCAGGTGCTACTTTAGTAACGTCTTCAGTGTTATCAACCCAGAAGTAAAACATTACCATAATAGGTAGCACTAATAAGTAAACTAAAAATGTATATTGAGCACCGATGTATAGGGTATAACCAGCTATAAGAGTAGTTATAAATTTACCAATGTTTAGGAAAACCATTCTATAACCAATCATTTTGGCTCTATCAACACCTTCGTAGTAATCACTGATGATTGAAATAGATATTGAGTTGAACAGTCCAAGTCCAATACCTAGAATCAATCTAGAGTAGAATACTATGCGATAGTTATCGTAATTAGTGAATGAAATAACACCAGATATAAAGATAAATGAAAGACCTAAAAGTACAGTGTTTTTCTTTCCAATTTTCGCAATAAACAAGTTACTTAGTAAGAGACCGATTGCTATAGTTGATCCTGTTACAGCGATAAGTTGTTGCACATCAGCGATTCCGATATTGGGGTTAATACCCTTATATAGCTTAAGTAAAGATGGTAATGCCGGAGCAATTGATGTGTGTGACATTAAGAATAATGCTATTGATAAAATAGCAAATTTCATAGTTGTTTTATTTTGCATAAAAAACTCCTTTTTAAATTGTTGTATAGCAATTATATTTGTTTATCAATTCTATGTCAAGTTATATGCTAGAAGTAACTATAAGTCTATATAATTAGTTGAATAAAAAACTATAAGGAGTATTCCTTATAGTTTTAAAAAATTATATTATTTTAATTTGTTTTTTGTGAATGCAAGAGGTAGGACTTCTTGGAAGAAATCATATACCTGATATTCACATTTGTCATTACCTAGGATTACTTGGAAACCTTCTTCGGCAAATTCAGCAATAACTTGCCTGCAAACACCACAAGGTGGACAATAATTTTCTAGATTCCCATTAGGTCCACCAACTATAGCAATTTTAATAAATTCTTTCTGGCCTTCACTTACTGCTTTGAATATAGCTGTTCTTTCAGCACAGTTTGAAGGTGTATAACTTGCATTCTCTATATTACAACCTGTGAAGACTTGACCATTTTTAGTCAAAATTGCTGCTCCCACATTAAAATTAGAGTAGGGAACATAGGAATTTTTTGTAGCTTCTATGGCAGCTTGAACTAGTTCTTCATTACTTATCATAGTGAATTTTCTCCTTTCAGCAGTTTGAATATCATTTCTCCAACTCCATTTTTATCGTTGTCGAAATCAGAAATATAACTTGCTTTCTTTATTAATTCTGGATTACCATTGTTAATAGCAACGCTATACTTAGCAAGTTCTATCATGGATAAATCGTTAAGATTATCTCCAAGAACCATAGTATTATCTAGGCTTATCCCTTTTTCTTTAGCTACATTTTTAACAGCTTGTCCCTTAGAGGCTTTAGCATTTGTTATTTCTATATTATTTACACCAGAAGAAGTGACACTTATATTTTTATTTATTTCTAATTCTTCTCGAACTTTTTTTAATAATTCCATATCCTTACTGACAGTCATTATTTTGACTACAGGGTTATTGGCATCATTTAGATAATCATCGATATTAGCAACTTCTACTAGATGACCTGATTGGACACGTTCTTTTGTTTCTTCTTTTATAGCCTCTATATTGACTTCATGTCCTTGAACAAGAACCAGATCAATGAAGGCCTGCATATTAGCCTCTATAGATTCTGTGTAAAGACATTTAGGTGTGTATAATTGGTAGTCTAGACCAAATTTCTTGAATGTCTCGCTTATAAATGAAATATCTTCTAAATCTAAATTTATTGAACTAATTAGATTTCCTTTTTCATCATAGGTCATAGCTCCATTAAGACAAATTAATTCTGTTTTTAGATTCGCTTGACTTATAGGTTGCATTGCTTCATAGTGGGCACGTCCTGTAGCTATTAAGAATTCAACCCCATTATCACGTGCAAATTTTATAGCTTCCATATTTCTTTCAGAAATTACATGATCACTGTTTAAAAGTGTTCCATCCATGTCGCTTACTATAAGTTTTATCATAATATCACCTCTATATTTCTTTTGGAATATCATTATAACACAAAAAATCTTGAAAATCTCTGAATAATATTATGATTTCATGATTAAATTTACACTAGTAAGTTATTGTAATGTAAAATTAATGACTTGCATTTCCTAATATGTTTATTATTAAGACACCTGCTATAATTAGGATTAGACCTAGTATAGTATAGAGATTGATATTTTCTTTATAAATAAGTATGGCTATAATATTTGTTAAAATAAGTCCTAGTCCTGTCCAAGTTGCATAGGCAATACCAAGTGGTAGTCGGGCTAGGGCTAGAGATAAGAAATAGAATGAAAATCCAAAACTTATCAAAGAGGCACTGGTAGGTACTATTTTTGTGAATCCTTCCGATAGTTTAAGTAGTGAAGAACCTAATACTTCTGTAACTATAGCTAAAAATAAAAATAAGTAATACATAAAAAAATCTCCTTTAATTAAAGTTATTATTGAGAAATAGCCTTGTTTAGTCTACAATATGTTATTATAACCTTCAAGTAACTTCAGGGTCAATAGGGTATAGAATTTTTAAGGTGGGATTTATAGAAATGAAAAAGATAAATATTAAATATGCAGCTGATATTTTAAACTTAAATAGCTCTACTTTAAGATATTGGGAGAAAGAAGGATTGATTAATTTTTCTAGAGGGGAAAGTAATAATTATAGGGAATTTTCTTCTAATGATTTGTTGGAACTACTGGATTTACAATTATGTAGAGATTTGGAAATCCCTCTAAAGGAGTTAAAGGGAAGAAAACAATGGAATCTAGAGAAGTGGGAGGAAGTAAGTGATACACAATTAAAGTATGTAGAAGAAAAGATAAAAAAATATAGAATTTTAAAAAATAAAATATTGCGAAAAAAGTTTTTAATTGAGGAAATTGAAAGGAATAAAGATTCTTTAATCTATGTAGAAGCATTAGATATAGCCTATAAATTTTTATTAGAAGATGATTCTATTTTTGATAAGACAATTATAATAGCTTATAGGGAAAATCCAGAAGTACATGGAATATTTATATCTTTGGATACTTCTAAAATGTCCTATGGGATATTTTCAAATTCTTCTGAGGAAAAGTTTATTTGGCAGAATAAAAAGGCAGAAGGATTTTTGTTTGGAATACTGAAAGTGGGGAGGGATGGTACTTTATCTAATCTTAATGAGTTACTTAACTTGGCCCAATTAGAGGGATGTGAGATAGATTATATAGTAGGTAAGTATCTTATATCGGCTAATGACGGAGAAGAATTTTGTGATTATTATGGTGCCTATTTGAAAATCAGATAATTTGGAATAATACCATGTTTTTCTAAGTTTTGTTATTTAGATTATCTACCTTATTTTATAGTGGAAGATTTTATCGGTCAGAAAAAAAGACAGGACCAAAGTCCTGTCTTTTTTATTTATTGTATTTCTCAGGAAATAACATTTCTAGTACATTTTCTGTAAGTCTGCGACTCTTACCTTGTGCTGGAAAGATATGCATCATCATCATTGGGTTGAAGTTTGCTTCTATGACTCCGTAGTTAGACTTATCTGCCGCCTGAGTCAAGTCTTCTATCATAAGGTCGACTCCACAGACTTTAGCCCCCATAGCTTGAGTAATCTTGACTGCTAGGTCTTTATATGATGGATGGACCTCGTCAGTTCTATCTATTGAATCTCCACCTGTTGAGATATTTGAATTTGCTCTTAGGTAGGCGATTTGTCCCTCTTCTAAGATACTATTAAAGTTAAAGCCTTGTTCTTTTAGTTGTAGTTCTTCTATATCTCCAAGTTTGATTTTTTTTAAGGGAGAGGATAGGCCGTCACCACGTAGAGGAGATTTATTTTTATTTTTAACTAGTTCCTTAATAGTTGATTTTCCATCTCCCATCACATTGGCAGGGACTCTTTCTAAAACAGCCAGTGTCTTATCTTTTAAGACGAAGAATCGGTATTCTGTTCCAGTTATATACTCTTCTATCATAATCTCTCTATCTTCTGCTAAGGCGATTGATACTGCTTTTTCATAGTCTTTAATGTCCTTAATACCTTGTGAGAAAATAGAAATTCCTAGTCCATAGTTTGTGGATTTAGGCTTCACTACTATTGCTTTATTCTGAATTTTTGAAAAATCTCTTAATGCATCTTCTATGTTAGTGTATTGATATGACTTAGGAACTCTAAGTTTAGCATCTTCTAATACTTTTTTAGTTACAAGTTTGTTTTCCATTATTAATGGTGAAATATAAGAATCATGTTTAGTCATGTTTCCGTTTTTTACATATTCGATATGATCTTTATAAGAAAGTTTTAGAAATTGGTCGTGTTCATCTAAGATTTCTATTTTAATACCTTGTGAGATAGCATCTGCCATTAGGGCTTGGGTAGATAGTTCCATAGACGAAAATTCTGTAAGTGAGTAGTACTTATCCAATGCATCTTTTTTGTATTTAATTGCCAGCTCCATCCCTAATTTTGCCATAGATCCTTTTTCTTTATAGTCATTCCATAGCCTAGCAGCTAGTGTTTTTTCTACATTGTCAATAGCTTGCATTTTTTCTTTTACAAGTTCTATGTCGCTTGTAGGATAGCCAGATAAGTCTAGGAAGTTAAGTAATTCTTGGAATAAGAAGTTTGCTTCTTCTTTGTATCTGATGGCTGAAAGTGGGCCGTCTAAGGAAGTGAGCTGGCTATAGTCTTTTCCTATTTCCACTGATTTACTTGGATTTTCTTCATCTAACCACAGCATAAGTAGGATGAATAAGTGAATGAAACGAATATCTTTTTCTTCTATTCCGTATTTAGCGTAAGGGTTGAGGTCAAATAATCTAAATTCGAGATATTGGACTCCCTCGTCGACAAGTTCTGAGACAGATTCTGAACCTCTAAATCTAACGCTTGAGTAGAATTCTTTTTCGGCAATCAACTGCTTTGAATCTACACAAGATCTAATATCTTTAGCATATTCTTCTATTGAATTGAATGATACTTTGATACTATTATCATTTACATAGCCATATTTGGAATATCTTAAACATCGCACTTCATTTTCTGTTTTAGCAAGTTTCTCAAAAAATTCATCTGGAGCTATAGGAGAGGCTCCATATAAGTAAATTAATAGCCACTGATACCTAATGAATTGCCTTGCTAATTTTATATAAAGTTGATTCCTTACTTCATTTTCTTTTAGCTTACTTTCTTCTAATAATGAATTGATAAAGTCTTGACTAAAGCCAAAGTTGTAATGGATTCCTGATAGGATTTGTTTACATTTACCATAAGTTTTGACTAGATAGTTTCTATACTCGACATCTTTAGGGTTATCGAATTGGGCTACTCTAATATCTTCTAGTTTTGGCATTATTCCTGGAACGGACATTGGCCAAATATATTCATCTCTAGGAATTTTTCTAAGAACTACTTCATGTATAGCGGACAGGTATCTATATACTTGTCTTTCACTTTTTTCTGCTGATGTAATTAATTCCAATTGTGATTCTGCAAAATCAGTTTGAATATAGGGATGGCCGAGTCTATTTCCTATATTCCTAGGATGATCGCTTTTAGAGATCTGTCCATCAGCTAGCACTCTATGTCCTTCTTTTTCTATTCCTATAGTTGCTTCATTATATAGAGAAAATAAATTTTTCTTTATTATTATTTTTCTGAAATTCATAATTAAAATCTTTCTTTGATATAAATTTGTATAATATATGCTTTAATTTTATCATAAGACAAGGGATTTGTAATTAAATCGGCTTATAAAAATCTCGGGTAAAAAACTTTGTAAAATAGTCTTATATGTGGTATTATTTAGTAGAATATATACATAAGTTGATGTGTAAAATATTGGAGGAATTATTTTGAGTAAAATATTAGTTAAGGGTGGAACAGCCTTAAAAGGAGAGGTACAGATAGATGGAGCAAAGAATGCTGTATTACCCATAGTAACAGCTGCAGCTCTAGCCACGGAAGGAGTTAGTAAGCTAACCAATGTACCTAATTTATCAGATGTTAAGATTATAAGTAATTTACTTACATCATTAGGGGTTAAAGTAGATTATAATCAACAAGAAAAAACTTTGGAAATTGATGCAAGAGAAAAATTAAAAACAGAAGCTGAATTTGAATTTGTCTCTAAAATGAGGGCTTCATTTTTAGTAGCAGCACCAATTTTAGCAAGAGAAGGATATGCCCATGTAGCTATGCCAGGAGGATGTGCAATCGGTGGACGTCCAATTGGATTACACTTGAAAGGATTTGAACACCTAGGAGCAAAAGTTGTTCAAGATGCTGGATATGTGGAACTTAAAGCAGAGGAGGGTCTTAAAGGAACAACTATCTTTTTTGACTTTCCATCAGTGGGGGCAACGCAAAATGTAGTAATGGCTGCTTGCTTAGCAGAAGGAACAACTATTTTAGAAAATGCTGCACAGGAACCAGAGATCGGAGATATGATAGATTTCTTAACTAAGATGGGTGCTAAAATTTCTGGTAAAAACACAGCTACTTTGGTGATTGAAGGGGTAGAGAAACTTACTGGAGCAGAGTATGCAATCATGCCTGATCGTGTAGAAGCAGCTACTTATATGATAGCAGCGGCAGCTACTAAGGGAGATGTTTTAGTAAAAGGTGCTAGATATCGTGATAATGTAGCCTTAGTTGCTAAGATGCGTGAAATGGGAGTTACTATTGAAGTTTTAGATGAGAATTCTATGCGTGTTACAAATACAAGAGAATTTTTGAATCCAACAGATGTTAAAACCTTACCACATCCAGGATTTTTAACTGATATGCAATCACAAATGATGGTATTAATGTTACTTGCTAAGGGAACTTCAACAATAACTGAGACTGTATTTGAAAATAGGTTTATGAATGTTGAGGAACTTCGTCGTATGAATGCTAAGATTAGAATTGAAGGGCGTACAGCTTTAATCGAAGGTGGAGTTCAGTTAGAGGGGGCAAATGTTAAGGCAACTGACTTACGTGCGGGTGCTTCTCTAATCATATCTGGACTTATTGCTCATGGAGAGACAATTATTCGTCATATTGAGCATATCGATCGTGGTTATGTAGATGTTGAAAGTAAGTTTAGAAAATTAGGTGCAGATATTGTTCGTATAGTTGAGTAATAAAAATCTGTAGGAGATTAAAAGTTATGAAATTCTTATGGAAACTTTTAAAATTTTATATTATCTTCTTTTTGCTATTATACGTTGGCCTAATAATAGGATATAGTGTAATAGGTGATGGAGATCTTATAGACGCTGTTAGTTTATCAGCGGTTAAGCACATGGTTAATTTATTGAGAATGTAGTTATTAAAAAATTTAGGAGTGATCAAAATGGCGTTAAATACAGGATTATTTAAAGAGTTATTAGGAAAAGTAGAAGGGAAAAATATACCTATTGTATTTCCAGAAGGGAAAGATAAGAGAATTTTACATGCTGCAGTAAGATTGAGTGCTACATCAGCAGTGAAACCAGTAGTTATCGGAAAAAGAGAAGAGTTAGAAGCTTTAGCTAATGAAGAGTTTTTACAAATAGGTGGATTGGAAATTGTTGATCATTTAAGTTATGATGGAATTGAAGAAATGGTTGCTACTTTAGTTGAGCGTCGTGCTGGAAAAGTAACTGAGGAGCAAGCTCGTGAATTATTAAAAGATGTTAACTATTTTGGAACAATGCTTGTCTACATGAATAAAGTTGCCGGTTTAGTATCAGGTGCAATGCATTCAACTGGGGATACGGTAAGACCAGCATTACAAATTATTAAAACAAAAGCAGATGTTAAGCGTACAAGTGGTGCTTTCATCATGAGTCGTGGGGAAGAGCGTTATGTCTTTGCTGATTGTGCAATCAATCCAACTTTAGATGCGGAAGGATTATCAGAAGTGGCAATCACAAGTGCTGAAACTGCTAAAAGTTTTAATATAGATCCTAAAGTAGCTATGTTATCATTCTCAACATATGGATCGGCTAAGACTCCGGACACAGAAAAAGTAGCAGAAGCTACAAAACTTGTAAAAGAAAAGGCTCCTGAGTTATCTGTTACTGGAGAAATTCAGTTTGATGCAGCAATAGTACCAGCGGTAGCTAAATTAAAATGTCCAGATTCAGAAATACAAGGTGACTCTAATGTGTTTGTATTCCCGTCACTAGAAGCAGGTAACATTGGATATAAAATTGCTGAACGTTTAGGTGGATTCGATGCTATAGGACCAATTTTACAAGGTTTAAACGCACCTGTTAATGATTTATCACGTGGATGTAATGAACTTGATGTACTTAAATTAGCTTTAATTACAGCTGTTCAATCACTTGAAAAATAACTTTGACAAATATAGAAAAATTATTATATAATTAGACAATATACAAAAAAGAAATAAGATACTTATCAAGAGTGAGTGAGGGATAAGGCCCAGTGAACTCCAGCAACCTAAAGCATAGCTTTAAGGTGCTTTCCTAAGCAGAGTAAGATTACTTTGAGCGATGAGAAATATAAAAAACTCTCTCGCTATGCGTGAGAGTTTTCTTTTGATTGGTATAAAATTAGGGAGATATAATGGCAAAAACATATTTATTTACATCGGAATCAGTAACAGAAGGACACCCAGATAAGATAGCAGACCAAATTTCGGATGCAATTTTAGATGAAATTTTAAAGCAAGATCCATATGGTCGAGTTGCATGTGAGACAGCAGTTAATACAGGTATTGCAGTATTAATTGGAGAGGTTACTACAAGTGCAAATGTGGATTTCCAAAAAATTGTTAGGGATACAATTAATAAAATTGGATACAATGATGCAGCTCTAGGATATTCGGGTGACGCTATTTCAGTATTGGTAGCTTTAGATAAACAATCACCAGATATTGCTCAAGGGGTTGATAAAGCAATAGAAAGTCGTACTAGATCTTTTGATAATGAAGTGGGGGCAGGAGATCAAGGTTTAATGTTTGGTTTTGCGACTAATGAAACAGAAACATATATGCCCCTGCCGATTTATCTAAGTCACAAATTATCAAAAAGATTAGCTACAGTTAGAAAAGATGGAACTTTAGATTATTTAGGACCAGATGGAAAGGTGCAAGTTACAGTTGAATATGATCTAAACAACCTTGCTCAAAGAATTGATACAGTGGTTGTATCAACTCAGCATGCAGAAGAAATAAGCCAGGAACAAATCCATGTTGATATTAAAGAGCATGTTATTAAACCATGTCTTGATGAAAAATTACTTGATGAAAATACTAAGTACTTTATTAATCCGACAGGACGTTTTGTAATTGGTGGACCGGTTGGGGATGCTGGACTTACAGGACGTAAAATTATTGTTGATACTTACGGTGGTTATGCTCGTCATGGAGGAGGAGCTTTTTCTGGTAAAGATGCGACAAAAGTTGACCGTTCGGCAGCCTATATGGCAAGATATATAGCTAAAAATATTGTTGCAGCAGGTTTATGTGATAAGGTAGAGGTTCAATTGGCATACGCTATTGGTGTTGCTAACCCGGTTTCTATTTTTATTGATGCTTTTGGAACAGCTAAAGTTGATGAAGGAGATATAGTCAAAGTTATTAAAGAAAATTTCACTTTAACACCAAATGGAATTATTGAAACCTTAGATTTAAGAAAGCCAGTTTTTTCAAAAACAGCAGCCTATGGACATTTTGGACGTGATGATGTTGATTTTACATGGGAAAGACTTGATAAGGTAGAAGTATTCAAACAATTATTAAAATAATTATGATGAAATAGTTAGTAAATGCTTTAACAATTGACTTTTCAAAGTATTTACTATATAATGAAACAAGAATTTTGGCTGTTTTTTAGCCTAAAAATAATGATATATTCGGAGGACCAGTAAAATGGCAGAAATCTTAAAAAAAGAAGATGGACTAGTTGTAATTAGTTTTTCAGCTTCAGGTGAAGAATTTGTAAAAGCTTTAGATGTAGCTTTCAAAAAAGTTGTAAAAAAAGTTAATGCACCAGGTTTCAGACGTGGGAAATTACCAAGAAACGTATTTAACAAAATGTATGGTGAAGAATCTTTATACCAAGATGCAATAGATCACATTTTACCAGCTGCATATCGTACAGCTATTGATGCATTAGAAATCGATCCATTAGCAATGCCTGATATCGATGTAAAAGATTTAAGCAAAGAAAATGGTGTTGTATTTGAAGCAAGTGTACCAGTTCGTCCAGATGTTAAACTTGGAGAATATAAAAATCTAGGTCTTGCTAAAGAAGAAGTGCTTGTAACAGATGCTGATGTAGATGCTAGAATTGATCAAGTTTTATCTAGACAAGCAGAGTGGGCTATTAAAGAGGGTGCTTCAGCTAAAGGAGATATAGTAGTAATCGACTTTAAAGGATTTGTTGATGGTGTAGCCTTTGATGGTGGAGAAGCTAATGGATATGAATTAGAGTTAGGATCTAACTCATTCATTCCTGGTTTTGAGGACCAATTAGTAGGGAAAACTGCTGGAAGTAAAACAGAAGTTGAGGTTCAATTCCCAGAAAACTATCAAGTTGTAGATTTAGCTGGAAAAGACGCTAAATTTGAAGTAACAGTTCATGATGTTAAAGAAAAACAACTACCAGAATTAACTGATGAATTCGTAAAAGACTTTACTAAAGAAGAAGTTACTAATGTAGCAGATTACAAGGCTAAGGTTAAGGAAGACTTAACTAGAGAAAAAAGAGATCTAGCAGAAAGAACACACATGGATGCTGTCTTAGCTAAAATTGTAGAAAATGCAAGTATTAATGTTCCTACTAAATTAGTAGATCAAGAAGTAGAAGGAATGTATTCTAACTTCAAAGCTAATTTAGAACGTCAAGGTTTATCAGTGGACCTATACGAGCAATTTACAGGTAAAACTTCAGCGGATATTAAGGCTGAGATGAGACAAGAAGCTGAAAATAAAATTAAAACATCATTCGTATTAGATCAAGTAGCAACAGAAGAAAAAATTGAAGTTACTGATGCGGATGTTGAGGCAGAAATCAAACAATTAGCAGAGAATTACTCTATGACGGAAGAAGATGTTAAGAGGAATCTAGGGGCTAATGCGGATCTTAAAGCTGAATTAGTAATTAAGAAAACTGTTGATTTCTTAAAAGAAAGCAATAAATAATTAACGATGAAAAGAAGTTGCAATTGCAACTTCTTTTCATGTAAGAAATAATAAAAAAGACTTGAATTAAACAATTCAAGTCTTTTTTATTTTTATTTATCGAGTTACAAAAAAGTTTGCGATACATACTAGAGCTAGTATAACAATACTTATTTTAACTGTTTTAGCAAAAATTTTGCTGTCTTGGTTTACTAATCCTACGGCTGCAGCAGCAACAACTATAGATTGTGGAGAAATCATCTTAGCTATAGCTCCACCCATAACGTTAGCAGCTACTAGTAGTGAAGGATCAATTCCTAATTGACTTGCTGTTACTGATTGTAGTCCTGCGAATAGTGAACCTGCATTAACAACAGATCCTGTTAGGAAAACTCCTATCCAACCTAATATAGGTGATAGTAATGGGAAAACTGCCCCAGTATTTGCGAATGCTAGCCCTAATGTAGATGACATTCCTGAGTAAGTAGCGATTTTAGCTAGGGCTAATACTGAACAGATTGTTAATATAGGTGCGTATAACTCTTTAAATGTTTCTGAAACGACTTCTTTAACAATAGAAGATTTTACTCTAAATAATAAAATTGTAACAATTGCAGCTAATAAAATAGCTGAAGTTGTATGAGTGAATGGTGCGAAAGTAAAGATTGCCTTAATAGGTGTAGTTTTTTCTACTACTGGCGCAACACTTGCTATTGCTTCATGCATATTAAAGTACTCAAATTTATAAATTAAAGAGTTTAGAGGCCCTGCTGCTCCTTTTAAGGCTGGAGCAAGAGATGATTCGACTGCATATACAGATATTAAGAAAGGATCTCTAGCTATTAAGAATGTAGCAGATCTATACTTATACGATAATGTGGCAGCTATTATTAAATTAACAGGTGCACAGCTTAAAGAATGGTTAGAAATGTCTGCGGGACAATTCAATACTATTGATCCAAATAATAAAGAAGAGCAAGAATTAGTTAACACTGCATATAGAACATATAATTTTGATGTTATTGACGGAGTGGACTATGATCTTGATGTTACTCAAAAAAATAAATATGATATAAGCGGAAACTTGGTTAATGAAAATTCTGAAAGAGTTAAAAATCTAACTTACAAGGGTCAAGTAGTAGATCCTAAACAGGAATTTATTGTTGTTACAAATAACTATCGTATGAGTGGTAAATTTCTGGGAGTAAAAGATGCGGGCTTTAAACAATTATTAAGTTTAGAAAACCGTCAAGCTATCATTAATTATATTGTAAGTGAGAAAAATATTAATCCTACGGCAGACTTTAACTGGAATTTTGTGGATACTATCAAAGGTTTGAATTTGACATTTAAAACGGCGCAAATCGCTAAAGGTCTATTAGAAAGGTATCCGAATATTAGCTATCTTGCTGATGTTGAAAATGGATTTACTAAGTATAAGTATGATTATAAGGATAGAGTTTTTAAAGTGGAAAATCCTATAGAAGAAAATCAAAGTCAAGTAGAAAAAACAAATCCTGTAATCAAGGATCAAAAAGACGACTTAAATTCTAAAAATCAAGAAGATTTGAAAGAGTTTGAAAAAGAAATAGAAAATACTAAAGTAGCAGATATAATAGAAAGAATTTCCAGTAAAGAAAAAGCTATAAATACTTGGATTGAAAAAGTAGTTGTGGAAGATAGTTTGAGTAAGGATTCTTTTAGGAAAACTTCAAATCTAGCTACCAAACAAAGCGAATTGAAAATTTCAAGTGATACTAATAAAAGTTCACTTTTACCTAAGACAAACATAAGTACAGATTCTGATGTAAAACTTCCTGCGGCATTGGCGACGATATTAATCGCAGCTGGATTAATGGTAAGAAGGAAAGAAAATAGGATAAAATAGGCCCAGTCTATACTTATCCAAACTAGAGCAGGAATTTGCTCTAGTTTTTACCTGTTTTAGTATAAGAGTTGAGATTTGTTTTGAAATGTAAACGACGACTCTTTATAGATATTGGTATGCTTTTAAATTGTACTAGTGGCGGAATTTGAAGAGTTTTAGTTATGAAAGCGTAACTAAATTTTAGAGGAATGTAAGCGAATATTATTGACATTTAATCATTTTCATTGTATATTTAATGAATAATACAAAATAAATTTTTATACATATAATTTGGAGGTTATGTATGGTAAAAACACATAAAGATTTAACAAAACAAGAGCATTTAGAAATGTATGAATTAATGCTTCTTATCAGAGATTTCGATATGGAGTTAAGTAAGCTATACTCTCGTGGTTTAGTTCACGGAATGACTCACTACTCTGTAGGAGAAGAAGCAGCTAACGTAGGTGCTATCTATCCACTGAAAAAAGAAGATTTAATGTTTTCTAACCACCGTGGACATGGGCAAACAATTGCTAAAGGTGTAGAAATTGACAGAATGATGGCTGAAATTTTAGGTAAAGCTACTGGTCAATGTAAAGGTCGTGGTGGATCAATGCACATTTATGACTTAGAAAATGGAAATATGGGATGTAACGGTATCGTTGGTGGTGGACACGGTATGTCAACTGGTGCTGCCTTAACTCAAAAAATGAAAAAAACAGGAAATGTAGTTATCTGTTGTATGGGGGATGGAGCTACAAATGAAGGTTCATTCCACGAATGTTTAAACATGGCATCGAACTGGGATTTACCATTAATCTTCTATGTAATCAACAATAAATACGGAATCTCAATGGCGCAAGAAAGATGTATGCGTGTTGAGAAAATTACAGAACGTGCTGCATCATACAGAATTAAATCTGTTCACATCGAAGATGGAAATGATGTATTAGCAGTTTATGATGGAATGCAAGAAGCAATCGAGCACGCTCGTTCTGGAAAAGGTCCTGTTTTAGTAGAGGCAGTATCGTACAGATGGTTCGGTCACTCTGCATCTGATGCTGGTAAATACCGTAGCCGTGAAGAAGTAGCTGAATGGAAATTAAAAGATCCAAATGCAAAATATAGAAACTATCTATTGGAAAATGGAATTGCTACTGAAGAAGAACTAGTTAAATTAGAAGAAGGTTCAAGAGCTATTATTGATGACGCAGTAGAATTTGCTAAGGAATCTCCATTAGCTGATGGAGCGATTGCTTTCCAAGACAACTACGCAGACTAATAAGTTAATTTAAAAAATTATTCATAAATAATAATTCGGGAGATATAGACATGACAAACAAAATTATGACTGTACGTGAAGCAATTAAGGAAGCAATGACTGCTGAAATGCGTGCTGATGAAAATGTATTTTTAATGGGAGAAGATGTAGGGATCTTTGGTGGTGACTTTGGAACTACTGTAGGTATGTTAGAAGAATTTGGAGAAGAAAGAGTTATTGATACTCCTATCTCAGAATCTGCTATCGCAGGAGCGGCAGCAGGAGCAGCAGCAACAGGAATGCGTCCAATAGTAGATATTACATTTATGGACTTCGTAACAATTGCTATGGATGCGATCGTTAACCAAGCAGCACCAATGCGTTACATGTTAGGAGGAGAAGTAGCGGTACCTGTAGTTTATCGTTGTGCATCTGGAGCAGGAACAGGGGCAGCCGCTCAACATTGTAAAGCTCTTGAAGCTTGGTTCTGCCACATTCCAGGATTAAAAGTAGTGGCTCCAGGAACTCCTCAAGATATTTATTCAGTATTGAGAGCATCAGTTCGTGATAACAACCCAGTTATCTACATTGAGCCTAAAGCTTTATTTGGACGTAAAGGTGAAGTTGATGAAACTAAAGTTTATCAAATCGGTAAAGGTGAGGTTAAGCATGCAGGGGAAGATATTACTTTAGTATCTTGGGGACGTATGTTAGAGAGATCTTTACAAGCAGCTGAAGAATTAAAAGAAGAAGGTATTGAAGTAGAAGTAATTGACCCAATTACATTAGTACCGCTAGACACAGAGCTTATTGTAGAATCAGTTAAGAAAACTGGGAAATTAGCAATTTGCCACGATTCATTTAAAACTGGAGGATTTGGTGGAGAAATCGCTGCTCGTATCGCTGAAAGTGATGCATTTGATTTCTTAGATTCACCAATTTATCGTATTGCTGGAGCTGATACACACATTCCATCGGCTAAAAACTTAGAGGTGTTAGTAGTTCCTGACGTTGAAGCTATTAAAGAAACTTTAAGAAAAGCAGTAAATAAAAAATAATAAAATTTGAAACCAAAGGAAGTGAAATCAATGGCAGTAGAAGTAATTATGCCCAAAGCCGGAAGTGAAATGGAAGAGGGAGAAATCGTACAATGGTTTAAAAACGAAGGTGACGAAGTAAAAGAGGGAGAAGTACTTTTAGAAATCGTAACTGACAAAGTAAATATGGAAGTAGAAGCAGAGGCAAGCGGAACTTTATTAAAAATTGTACACCCAGCAGGAGCAGTAGTACCTGTAGTAGAAACAATCGCATGGATAGGACAAGCAGGAGAAACTGTACCAGGAGCTTCAGCAGCAGCTGAAACAGTAGCGGTACCTGAAAAGGAAGAAGTAAGTGCAGCAGCTGCAAAAGAGGAAGTGAAAGAAGTTGTAGAAGTGGATAATTCTGGACTTCGCGCTACTCCAGCAGCAAGAGCTTATGCTCGTGAAAAGGGAATTGATCTGACATTAGTAAATGGTACAGGAGCAAAAGGACGTGTGCACCTAGATGATGTACAAAACTTCAAAGTGAATGATCAAGTAAGAATTTCACCTTTAGCATCTCATATTGCTGAAACAGAAGGTATAGATATTTCTGGAATTACAGGAAGTGGGCCACGCGGTAAAATTATGAAAGATGATGTTCTAGGATCTATGAATGTTACTGCAACAGCAACTACATCAGTTACGGAGTCAACTGGATTTGCTGCAAGTTCGGCATCAGCGGAACTTAAAGCAGCTAATGAAAATCAATGGGGAACTATTGATACAGTACCAATGTCGCCAATGCGTAAGGTTATTTCTAAACGTATGAGTGAATCTTACTTCTCAGCACCAACATTTGTTGTTAATGTAGAAGTGGATATGACAGAATTACTTGCGTTGCGTAAGAAAACTATGGATGCAATCATGGCAGAAACAGGTAAAAAAGTAACTGTTACTGACTTCGTATCTATGGCTGTAATTAAATCATTAATGAAACACCCATACGTAAATGCATCTTTATCTAAAGATGAGAAAGAAATGTACTTACATAATTATGTAAACTTATCTATAGCGGTAGGTATGGAGAGTGGATTAGTAGTACCAGTTATTAAGGGTGCAGATAAGATGAGTCTGAAAGAGTTAGTAGTAGCTTCTAAAGAAATCACTACTAAAGCTCTTGAAGGTAAGTTAAAACCAGATGAAATGGCAGATTCAACATTCACTATTTCTAACTTAGGTATGTACGGGGTACACAGTTTTGTACCAATTATTAACCAGCCTAACACAGCTATCTTGGGAGTAGCAGGAACTAAGGAAACTCCAGTTGTAAGAAATGGAGAAATAGTGGTAAGACCAATAATGATGTTAACATTAACAGCTGACCACCGTGTAGTTGATGGTCTAGAAGGGGCTAAATTCATGAAGACCCTTAAAGAATTCATTGAAAACCCATTATCATTATTAATATAATAAAATAGTATGCATTAAGGAGAAAATTAAACATGGCAATTGAAGTCATTATGCCCAAAGCCGGAAGTGAAATGGAAGAGGGAGAAATCGTACAATGGTTTAAAAACGAAGGTGACGAAGTAAAAGAGGGAGAAGTACTTTTAGAAATCGTAACTGACAAAGTAAATATGGAAGTAGAAGCAGAGGCAAGCGGAACTTTATTAAAAATTGTACACCCAGCAGGAGCAGTAGTACCTGTAGTAGAAACAATCGCATGGATAGGACAAGCAGGAGAAACTGTACCAGGTGGAGCGGATTCAACAACTGCTGCGGCTCAAGAAGTTGTTGCTCAAGTAGCGTCAGATGTTAAAGTTCCAACTACATCAGCAACTGAAGTAGCTCCAGCTAGAGAGCGTAAAGGTGAGTTTGATGTGGCAGTTATTGGTGGTGGACCAGCTGGATACGTGGCTGCTATTAAAGCAGCTCAATTAGGAGGTAAAGTAGCCCTAGTTGAGAGCCGTGAACTAGGTGGAACATGTTTAAACCGTGGATGTATTCCAACAAAAACATTCTTACACAATGCTGAAATCATTAATCACATTAAATCTGCAAAAGACCGTGGAATTAACTTAGTTAATGAAGCATTTTCAGTGGATATGAAGAAAACTGTAGAAGTTAAAAATAAAGTTGCTAAAACTTTATCTGGAGGAGTAGCAGGATTGCTACGTTCTTATGGAGTTAAAGTTTACAAGGGAATTGGACGTCTAACTGCAGACAAGAAAATATTAGTAGATGGAAAAGACTTAATAGATGCTGATAAGGTAATTTTAGCAGGGGGATCAAAAGTTTCAAGAATTAATATTCCTGGAATGGACAATGAAAAAGTTCTTACATCTGATGAAATTTTAGATATTACTGAATTACCAAAACACTTAGTAGTAATTGGTGGAGGAGTAATTGGTTCAGAATTAGGTCAAGCATTTGCCACATTTGGATCTAAAGTAACAATTATTGAGATGGCTGATCGTCTAATTGCTAATATGGATAAAGATGCATCTGCAATTTTAGAAAAAACACTTAAAAAACAAGGTGTTAATATATTAACTTCATCTAAATTATTAGAAATTCAAGACAAAGGACAAGATTTAGTAGTTAAAGTTGAAGGAAAAGAAGATATAGTAGCAGATAGAGTATTATTATCTATCGGACGTGTTCCGGACAATGAATCTCTTGGTGAATTAGCTGATAAATTTGAAATGGACCGTGGACGTGTTAAAGTTAACGACTTTATGGAAACATCAGTTGAAGGAATTTACGCACCAGGAGATATCAATGGAGTTAAAATGTTAGCTCATGCAGCATTTAAGATGGGGGAAATCGCAGCAGAAAATGCTATGGGTCATCGTAAAAAACTTGATCTTAAATCAACACCAGCAGCTATTTACACTCATCCAGAAATCGCTATGGTTGGTTTAACTGAAGAGCAAGCTAAAGAAAAATATGATATCAAGATTGGTAAATTCAACTTTGGAGCTAATGGTCGTTCTTTAGCATCTAACCAAGGTGAAGGATTTGTTAAGGTAATTATGGATACTAAATACCATGAAATTTTAGGTATTCACATAGCTGGACCGGTAGCAGCTGAATTAATTAACGAAGGTTCTATGTTAATTCAAACTGAATTAACAGTTGATGATGTTATGGATGTAATTCATGGACACCCAACTTATTCAGAAGCTTTATATGAAGCTATCGCTGACTGTATCGATATGTGTATCCATGCACCAAAGAAAAAATAATATAATTTTCGTAAGCTAGCCTCAGTGCTAGCTTATTTTATTACTAGAAATTGTGGATTATTTAATAAATATCTTGAAATCTCACTATATAAATGATATAATTACAAAAGTGCATTAGCATAAATTACGATGTTCCACTGTTTAACAGGAGTTATCCAAGAGCATTTTGTAAAATAAAGGAGAAAATATAATGAGTAAATTAATTGAATTAATTACACAAGCACAGTTAAAAACTGACATTCCTGAGTTTAAAGCTGGGGACACAGTACGCGTACACGTACGTATTACAGAAGGTGGGCGTGAGCGTATCCAGTTATTCGAAGGTGTAGTAATCAAACGCCGTGGAGGAGGAATCTCTGCTACTTATACAGTACGTAAAGTTTCTAATGGTGTAGGGGTAGAAAGAACATTCCCATTACACACTCCGAAAGTAGAAAAAATTGAAGTTGTACGTAAAGGACGCGTTAGACGTGCTAAACTTTACTACTTACGTAACTTACGTGGTAAAGCTGCTCGTATTAGAGAAGTACGCTAATAAGTCAATTAAAATGCTAGAAGATGAGAAATCATCTCTAGCTTTTTTATTTTATTCATATGTTAGAAAAGTCATATAATCAATTTAAAAAAAATTTAAAATATGGTAAAATAGAGTGATTGTATAAAGAATTTTAAAATAATTTTAAGGAGGAAGATATGACAATACAATGGTTTCCTGGTCATATGGCCAAAGCTACTAGAGAAGTAAAAGAAAATTTAAAATTAGTTGATATTGTTTTTGAGTTGGTTGATGCTAGATGTCCTTTATCTTCACATAATATGTATCTAGATGAAGTAGTCAAAGATAAGAAAAAAGTAATAATTTTTAATAAAATAGACTTATGTGATAAAAAAGAAACAGCTAAATGGAAAAAATATTTTGAAGAAAGAGGCTATAAAGTAGTTTATGCCGATGCAAAAAATTCCAATTCACTAAATGGCATTATAGGAGAAGCGAAAGAAGAACTATCAGAAAAATTTGAAAGAATGAAAGCAAAAGGTATTAAACCTAGAGCAATTCGTTCTATGGTGATTGGTGTTCCTAATGTTGGAAAATCAACCTTCATCAATAAGATGATTAAGAAAAATGTTGCTAATACGGCTAATAGACCAGGAGTTACTAAGAAACAGCAATGGCTAAAACTTAATAAGGATATAGATTTATTAGATACTCCGGGAATTTTAATGCCTAAGTTTGATAATCAAGAAATTGGTAAAAAACTTAGCCTGATAGCTTCTATTAAAGATGATATTACTCCGCTAGATGAAGTAGCCTTATATTTAATAGAATTTCTTAAGAAATATCATTTTGAAGATTTTAAGAGTTTCTATAAAATTGATATTTCTAAAGATAGTGAAAGCTTAGAAATTATGCAGGCAATTGCTAAAAAAAGATTTAAACTCATTGCAGGTGATTATGACTATGATGCAGCTATTAAACTTTTAATTCAAGATTTTAGGACTCAAAAATTTGGTCTAATTACTTTGGATAAGTATGAGGATATGCTTGCTCATGAAGATTAGTGAGATAAAAGAAAGATTGCAGTTTGATAATTTAAGTCAAGAAGAATTAGATAATTTTAGGGCTGATGAAAGAGTAGGAGTTCAAAAGTTAGTTAAAGCCTATGATAAAAAACAAAAGGCTATTTTAAAAGAAAAGCTAGATTATCGTGCTAGAAGTCTTTATGAGAAAAAATGTAGAGAACTAGGTTATAAGTTTATTGCAGGAATTGATGAAGTTGGGCGTGGACCATTAGCAGGGCCTGTAGTTGCCTCTGCTGTTATTTTAAAGGAAGACTCTTATTATCCGGGCCTTAATGACTCCAAGAAGTTGTCAAAAGGGAGAAGAGAAGCCTTATATGAAGAAATTATCAAAGATGCAGTAGCCTATGCAATAGTAGAAATGGATAATTATCAAATAGAAAAGTATAATATTTATCAAGCGACAAAGTTAGCTATGAAAAAAGCAATAAGTAATCTGGAAGTTAAACCAGATTTTCTACTTATTGACGCTATGCCCTTAGAAAATATTGCTATAGATAGCCATAGTATAATTAAGGGTGATACAAAGTCTATAAGTATTGCGGCTGCATCAATTTTAGCTAAGGTGCATAGAGATAGATTAATGGTAGAATATGCTAAAAAATATCCATATTATGATTTTGAAAATAATATGGGATATGGTACTAAAAAGCATTTAATAGGATTGGAAGAATATGGTATATGTCCAATTCATAGAAGGGATTTTGAACCGATAAAATCAATGATAAAAAAAGGAGAAAGAAATGAGTAATCAAATTAAGAAGAAGCGTTCTTCTGAAAAGATAAGAATCACTCCACTGGGAGGAGTAGAAGAAATTGCTAAGAATATGTATCTTGTCGAGATAAATGATGAGATGTTTTTATTAGACTCTGGACTCATGTTTCCTGAGGTGGAGATGATAGGTATAGATGCTGTTATACCTGATATTTCTTATGTAGTAAAAAATAAGAATAAACTAAAAGGGATTTTCCTAACGAATGGTCATGTATCTTCTATGGGAGCAATTCCTTACATTATTAGTAAATTAAACTGTCCTATCTACGGTTCTAAATTAAGCTTAGAACTGTTGAAATCGAATTTACGTCAGTTAGGTGTCAAGAAGAGACTTAAGTTTAACTATGTTTCTAATAAATCAATTTTTGAATTTAAAAATACAAAAATATCATTTTTTAAAACAACATATTCTATGCCAGATTCATTAGGTATTAGCTTGTCAACAAGTCAAGGATCTATTATATATACTGGTGAATTTAAGTTTGATCAATCGGTGATGAAAGCATATAAGTCGGATATGTTTGAAATTGCAAGATTGGGACAAGAAGGAGTCTTAGCTTTGTTAAGTGATTCTGCTAATGCCAATACGGCTGGTCATAATTTACCAGAACAAGATGCTGCTTTACAAATCGATTCTGCTTTTTATAAAGCTAATAAAAGATTAATTGTTACATGCTATTCATCTAATTTTTTAACTATGTCCCACATTGTTAATGCAGCCTTAAATCAAAATAGAAAGATAGCTTTACTTGGATCATCTATCAAGAATGCCATAGCAATTGCAAGAAAATTGGCTTATATGAAAATTGAAGATGAGAAGCTTATTAATATTGAAGATTTAAAAAAATATCCTGCTAATGAAATATTGATTTTATCTTCTGGAGAGCAAGGGGAACCTATCGAAGCTATTAGGCAGATTGCTGATGGTAAAATTGCAGAAGTTAGAATTGAAAAAGGTGATACCGTAATGGTTGCAGCTACACCATCACCAACGATGGAAGTTATGCTTTATGAAACACTAAACCTATTAGTTAAGCTGGGAGCTAATGTAGTTGCGACATCTAAGAAGCTTCACGCATCAAGTCACGCTACTAAAGAAGAACTTAAGATGATGCTAAACTTGCTGTCACCAAAACATTTTATACCAGTTCAAGGGGAGTATAGAAATCTTAAAAAGCATGCTGATTTGGCTTTGGAAACTGGAGTAGCAGCAGATAAAGTACATTTATTGGAAAAAGGTTCTACTTTAGAACTGATTGCCAATAAGTTTAATGTCCTTAAGAAAAACATAGCAGTAGGAAACATTCTTGTAGATGGTAAGAGTGTAGGAAGTGTGGAAGAATTTGTCCTTAAAGATAGAAAAATTTTATCGAATGATGGAATTTTTGTAGCATCTTATGCCATTAGCAAAAAAACTAAGCAATTACTAGGAAGACCTTGTATTCAGACCAAAGGGTTTGTTTATGTAAAAAAATCTAAAGAACTTATAGATGAGGCGGAATCTAAAGTAGTAGAATACTTAGAAAATAATCCTATTAGGTCTATTCGTGAGTGCTCTACAATTAAGGCGGAGATTAGATCTATGTTATCGAGTTTACTATATGATAATACTAAGAGAAGACCAATTATAGTGGTTAATTTCTCATTGGTTTAATAATATAAATATATGGAGGATTGTATGTCTAAAATAATAGCTCATATTGATATGAATTGTTTTTATGCTAGTGTTGAAGAAAAATACAATCCTTCTTTACGTGATAAACCTCTGGCTATCTCTGGAGAAGTCAGTAAACGTCATGGAATAATAGTCACGGCCAATTATTCTGCTAGAGATAAAGGGATTCGTGCTACTATGAAAGTAGGAGATGCCAGAAGATTATGTCCTAATATCAAATTTATGAGGCCTAATTTTGAAAGATATCAAAAGGAATCTAAAAAAGTATTTGATTTGATAAGATCTTACACTGATAAAGTAGAAGTAGTTTCGATTGATGAGGCATATATTGATTTGACAAACCTTCCTAATCCTATAAAAACTATGGCTATAATTCAGAGAAGGATATTTTATGAATTAGATTTACCCTCTAGTGTAGGTTTATCTTTCACAAAATTTTTAGCAAAGATGGCATCTGATATGAAAAAACCTAAAGGATTTATAATTTTAAATAAGAAAAATTATAAAAAAATTTTATGGTCTAAAGATGTTGTTGAAATGCATGGTTGCGGGAAAGCCTCTGCTAAGAAGCTTAAAAATCAAGCTATAAATACAATAGGAGATTTAGCTCTTGCTAATGATGTTATTCTTAATAGTATATTAGGTGTTCAAGGTTTACGTTTAAAGCAGAAAGCATTGGGTATATCTAGTGATAAATTAAAATACAACTATGAAAGAAAATCTATTGGTAATTCTAAGACTTATCCTGTTGATTTAGAGGATCCTAGAGAAATTTCTAAACAAGTAAGGGAATTATCTAAAAAAGTTTCTCAAAGGGCAAGTAATAAAAATCATGTTGGAAATAATGTTTCGATTACTATAAAATTTGCTGATTTTAAAGTAATTACTAGAGCTAGTAAGCTAGGTGAATACATAAATGATGAGTATGAAATATATAGGGTTGCTATGGATTTACTAGAGGGAAACTATTCTTATGATAAAAGTATAAGATTGTTAGGTGTTTCTTTAAATAATATAAAAAGTAAAGATGGCATAGCAAAGCAATTAGATATATTTACTAATCACAAATCTGATAAAAATATAAAGCTTCACAATCTTATGAAAGTCTTGAATAAAAAATATGGAAAAGAAGTCGTTAAGGAAATTAAAGGATTAAAGACTGGTAAAGAAAATGTAATTACTACTAGCTTTAGTAAAGATTTTTTGGAAAATTAGGGGAAAAGATGATTTTAAATATAAATAATAGATTAAAAAAAGTGGCAACTTTTGTAAAAAATAGAAGGTTAGCAGATATAGGAAGTGATCATGCTTATTTACCTATATATTTGGCTAAGGAAGGGAAGATTGATTTTGCTATTGCAGGTGAAGTGGTAGAGGGTCCTTATAAATCTTCTATACAAAATGTTAAAGATAATAATTTAGTAGACCTTATTGAATGTAGGAAAGCATCTGGACTTGATGCTATTTCATTAGATGACGACATTGATGTTATTACTATTTGTGGAATGGGTGGAAAGCTTATAGCTGATATTTTAGAGTCAGGAAAAGATAAGCTAGCTAATAAGCCGCAATTAGTTCTTCAACCTAATGTAGCAGCAAATTTGTTAAGGATTAAATTAAGGGATTTAGGTTATAAAATAGTAGCTGAGGATATTATAGAAGAAGAGGGGCATATATATGAAATAATAGTCGCTGAATATGGACAAATGATTATGACTGAAGATGAAGTATTTTTTGGAAAATACCTCCTTGAAATTAAAAATAAGGCATTTGTTACTAAGTATAAACAAGAATTAGAAAAGATTAAGTATATAAAAAACGAACTTAAAAAATCTAGATCTGAATCTACTTATAAGTTAGAAGAATTGAATAAGCAAGAGAAAATGATAAGAAAAGTATTAGAGAAATATTAGGAGATGTAATATGTTATTAGAAAATGAAAAAGACGCAAAAGCCCTTCTTAATTTTTCTGTAAAAATGGCGAGGATGATGATGTCTTACGGTGCTGAGGTTTACAGGGTAGAGGATACGGTCTATAGGGTATTAGTCTCGCATAGGAATATTGATACTGTAAATGTGCTTGTCACTTACAGTTTTGTGATAATAACATTTATATATGAAGATTCTAATATGACGGCTATGCGTAGGATAAGTGCTGCTGATAATGATTTGGAAAAAATTTCTTTAATTAATGATCTTTCAAGGCAGATGGTTTCTGGTCAAATAGAGGATATACATAGTGCCTTTGAGAAATTAAATGAAATTAAAGCTATGAAACCTTATGGAGATTGGGTAAAGATCGCAGCTTTAACTATATCTGCACCTTTCTTTGCACTAATGTTCTATGGAACATTTAAAGATTCTTTATTTTCTTTTGCGATTATGGCTATAGAAGCATATTTTTTAATTTATGCAACTAAGCTTAAAGTTTTGGATCACTTAAGTAATTTTATTGGTGCTTTTATAGCTACTGTTTTACCTTCATTAGCAGCTCAATATTTTTTTATAGAAAATCCTGCTAGTATAACGATTGTAGGGCTTATCCCCTTGGTTCCCGGAGTTCAAATTACCAATTCAGTTAGAGATTTTATGGCTGGAGATTATATGTCGGGAATGATAGGTACTCTATCTGCAGTTTTTGTTGGAACGACCATTGCCTTAGGAGTTTTATTAGGGCTTAGATTAGTGTAGGAGGAAAAATGTTTTTAAATTTTACAGTTTTAGATTTATTTATTCAATTTTCTCTAGGATTTTTAATTACTTTCGCTTTTGCTATATATTTTAATGCACCTATGAAATCTTTGTTAATTTGTTCAACTATAGGTGCTTTAACATGGTGGGCCTTTATTTTTGTGAGGAATATAACAAATGGAGATAAGGTTATATCTGCCTTGGTAGGTTCTATAATAGTTGGTATTTTAGCTGACTATGCATCTAGGAGGTATAGGTTACCGGCTACAGTTTTTATATATACAGGGATAATCCCAATAATTCCGGGATACAGCCTATACTACACAATGCATCATTTAGTTATAAAAGAATATAGTATAGGTACTAAGATGGCTATTGACACTTTGTTACAAGCAGGTGCTATAGCTGCGGGGATATTTATAGCTTCAGTATTTTCTGGATCTATACAAAGAGTAAAATTGAGAAGAAAAAAATAGGAGTTTAAGAATATCAAGCTCCTATTTTTATTATAAAGGCAAAAATATATACATAGATATATAAATTATGGTAGAATTTAAGAAAATATAATTTGGAGAGAAAAGTAGACTAATATGGAAAAATATCAGGGACATGCCCTACATACAGATTTATATCAGATAAATATGGGTTATGTATATTTTAAAGATGGGATACACGAAAGAAAGTCATATTTTGATTTATATTTTAGAAAAGCACCTTTTGCTGGGGGTTATTCTGTATTTGCTGGATTAGAGAGAATAGTAGATTATATAAATAATTTTTCATTCACAAGTAATGATATAGAATATTTAAGAGATTTAGGCTATGATGAAGATTATTTAAGTTATTTAAAAGAGTTGAAATTTACAGGAAGTATTAAATCTGTTGTAGAGGGAGAAATTGTATTTGCTAATGAGCCTTTAGTAAGAGTTGAGGCTCCCTTAATTCAAGCACAACTAATTGAAACTGCTCTGCTTAACATAGTAAATTATCAAACATTAATTGCTACAAAGGCATCTAGAATTAAGAGTTTATGTGCAGATGAAAAATGTATGGAATTTGGTACAAGACGTGCTCATGAATTTGATGCAGCCATTTGGGGAACTAGAGCAGCTGTGATTGGTGGTTTTGACGGAACATCTAATGTAAAAGCTGCAAAAATATTTAATATTAAGCCAATTGGAACACATGCTCATTCTTTTGTGCAAACTTATCAAGATGAATATGTAGCATTTAAAAAATATGCAGAAGTACATAAAGATTGCTATTTTCTAGTGGATACATATGATACCCTGAGATCAGGAATTCCCAATGCAATACGAGTTGCTAAAAAAATGGGTAATAAGATCAATTTTAGAGGAATAAGATTGGATTCGGGAGATATAGCATATTTATCAAAAGAAGCTAGGAAAATGTTAGATGCAGAGGGATTTACAGAAGCGGAAATAGTAGTTTCAAATGATTTAGATGAAGCAACAATCACTCATTTGAAGCAACAGGGAGCTAAAGTAAATGTGTGGGGAGTAGGAACTAAATTAATAACAGCTTATGAAAATCCAGCATTGGGGGCAGTCTATAAATTGACTTGTCTTGAAGATGAAAATGGACAAATGATAGATAGACTTAAAATTTCTGAAAATCCGGCTAAATTAACAGTGCCTGGTAGAAAGAAATTATATAGAATTATCAATAGAGAGACAAAGATGGCGGCAGGGGACTATATTGCCTTAGAAAAGGAAGATGTGGAATCTTATGAGTCTATAAAATTATTCCACCCAACACATACATATTTATCGAAGGAAGTTAAGAACTTTGAAGCCATAAATTTACATAAAGATATATTTGTAGAAGGAAGACAAGTCTATACTCTACCACATGTAAATGAAAGCAAAGTTTATTTAAAAGAAGCTAAATCAAAATTCTGGACGGAATATACTAGATTGCTTAATCCAGAATTTTATCCTGTAGATTTATCCTATAAATGTTGGGAAAATAGAAATAATATTCTACAAAATATAAAGAATAAAATAAAATTCTAGGTGATACTATGACTTTACAAAAATTAATAATAGAAGAATTAAGATGTAAACCTAAGATAGATGTTAAAGAAGAGATATATAAAACAAAGACGTTTATTAAGGATTATTTAAAGAAAAATACTTTTATAAAAACTCTAGTATTAGGCATATCGGGAGGACAGGACTCCACTCTTTGCGGAAAATTATGCCAATTAGCAATTAATGAATTAAGGGAAGAAACTGGAAATAAAGATTATAAATTTATAGCTGTAAGATTGCCTTATGGTAAACAGTTTGATGAAGCAGATTGCCAAGATGCATTAAAATTCATAAATCCAGATCAAATATTCAGTGTAAATATTAAAGAAGCGGTGGATGCAAGCTTTGAATCTTTAAAAAGGGCAGGGATAGAAATTTCTGATTTTGCAAAAGGTAATGAAAAAGCTAGAGAGAGAATGAAAGTTCAATACTCTATTGCTACCATGAATTCAGGGATAGTAGTAGGAACAGATCATGCGGCAGAAGCAATAACTGGATTTTATACTAAGTATGGAGATGGAGGAGTAGACATAGTTCCTCTATTTAGATTAAATAAGAGACAAGGTAAACAAATCTTAAAAGAATTATCTTGTCCAGAACATCTATACCTAAAAACACCAACAGCAGATTTGGAAGAGAATAGACCAGCCCTAGCTGACGAAGTAGCCTTAGGTGTAACTTATGATAATATAGATGATTATCTAGAAGGAAAAATATTGGATAAAGAAATAATGGAAAAAATAGAAAATCACTTCAAAAAATCAGCACATAAAAGAGCTATGCCAGTTACTATATTTGATTTTTATAAATAAATAATTCCCGCTGAGGAGTGCTTTAATAAGTCACTCCTTTATATTTTTAAATTAAAAATATAAAAAAGTAATAAAAACTATTGACAGTGAAAGAGTAGTAGTATATAATAGAAAAAGTCTTGAGAGAGACGGATAATAAAATATCATCTAAACAGAGCTTTTAAGCAAGTGTTTAAGATTTTTTAAAATTTTTCAAGAAAATTTCAAAAAACAATTGACAGATAAAAATAAAGATGATATACTATCAAAGTTGCCGAAAGTAGCAAAGAGATTTGAACATTGAAAACTAAAAGAATTAAGTCAACGTTAATTCCAAAAGGACAGTCTTAAAAGAAAGACTATAAAGAACTTTAAGAGCTAATCAAGCTAACAAAAATAATTTTGGAGA
>NZ_JACBYB010000012.1 GCF_013415365.1 Gemella sp. GL1 | reverse complement strand
ATAATAACTAACAAAGTTATGAAAAATTGCATAAAATCCTCCTAATTTATGATATAATTAAGGTAATTATATCATATTATAATTAAAAAATTCAATTAAATTAGGAGTTTTTAATGATTTACTCTAGTAACAACCCTAAAATTAAAAATATTTTAAAATTAAAAGATATTAAAAATATAAAGAAACAACAAAAATACTTAGTTGAAGGTCTTCATTTATTAGAAGAAGCTGTGAATTCAAATGTTGTAGAAACTATAATTAAGTCAGCTAATTTCGACAAAAGTATCCCCTTTGATATTTCTAAATTTGAAGTACTAACTGTTGATAAAAAAACAATCAAATCACTTGCCAGTACAATAACAAGCCCTGAAATTTTTGCCGTTTGTAAAATAGAAAAAAAATTACTTGATATTTCTAAATATAACAATATAATAATTTTAGATAGAATACAAGATCCAGGAAATTTAGGTACTATAATCCGTACTGCGGATGCATTTAGCTTTGATGCTGTTATACTTTCTCAAGGAACTACTAATATTTATTCTCCAAAAGTTATTCGTAGTATGCAGGGAAGTAATTTTCATATCGACTTTTTCGATAATGTTGATTTGAATAATTTTTTAAACACTATTCAAGATTTCGATATATTAGCAACCTCCTTAGATACGGAAGAATCTTTAGAAAATATAAAGTCACTCAAGTCAAAATGTGCAATAATATTAGGAAATGAAGCTAACGGTGTTTCTAATGAAATTTTAGAGAAGGTAAATAGAAAAGTAAAAATAACTATGCCCGGACAGGCAGAAAGTTTAAATGTATCTATTGCTGCCGCTATAATGATGCACTACATAAAAACTATACTAAAATAAAACTTATGGAGGTATCAAATGCTACAAATAATAGCTCTTGATAAAAATGGAACAATATTAGATAACCTATCTTTAGAAGAGGTAAGAAATGATAATATAGAGTGGTTTTGGGTAGATTTCAACTCTCCAACTAGAAGCGAGATAGAACTACTTACTACCTTCTTTAGATTTCACGAATTACATATTGAAGACTGTTTAACATTACTAGAAAGACCAAAAATAGAAATTACTCGTCAACAAATATTCTTGGTTTCCCATGTTTTAAAAAATATAGATGCTGACTATGAAACACTTAATATGTTTATTGGGAAAAATTACATAGTTACTTTTCATCTTTCACACATCAGATACACTAGTAAGGTTATTACCAAAGTTTTAGATAAAGGACCTTCTTATAGCCCTCTTCATATCATGCATATGCTTATCTCTGAAATTGTAGAAGGTTATAATCCACTTATTTCAAAAATAGAAAATCGGCTTGATGAACTTGAAGAAAATGATGCCCATACAAAAGGAAGTAAAATTATGAATGAAGTTTTTGATTTAAGATCTAATCTTTTAAAACTACGTAGAGGGCTAATGCCTATGAGAGAATTGATACATAGATTCTTAGTCTCTCGTAGGGTCGAGATGACAGAAAATGATAGAAAATACTTCCACGATATTTATGACGAATTAGTTCAACAAACTGAAATAATTGAAGCTAATAGAGAATTAGCTAGCGATATCCGTGAAAATTACATGGCATATAACTCATTTAAAAGTAATAGTATCATGATGACCTTAACAATGATTTCAACTATATTCCTTCCCCTAACTTTTATTGCTGGTTGGTATGGAATGAACTTTAATAATATGCCCGAACTACAAACTGAGTATGGTTATTTTATCATAATCTTTGTAACCTTTACTATTGCTGGAGCGATGTTGTGGTTTTTCAGAAAAAAAGGTTGGTTTGATATGTTTTAAGGTGAGGTTTTATGAATTTATTACAATTATTTTTATTATTTTCATTTATATTACTTATTAATAGTATTACTTTAAAAATTGATTATCATAAGTTTTTCAAAAAAGTGACTAATAATGATATTTTTATTTTAAATATGGTTATATCTTTCATTTTAGGATACCTTTTGTACAAAGTAATAATGGAAATTTATACTTTATCTACTTCTTTAATATAAAAAATACTAGAGAATATAAGATTCTCTAGTATTTTTTATATTATTGGCTTTAAAAACTCTGACCAAGATTCACAATTTTTTAATTTTTTTGCATTAGATGATTTTAACCAATCTATCCTCAATGTATCTTCCTCTATATCTTTTACCTTACGTTTATCTACATATACTTGATAAACGAGACCCATGTGTACTCTACCCACTTCATTAGTATCATCATTAATTAAACCTACACAAACTAACTCATCTAAATTTTCTTCAAAAGATACTCCAATCTCTTCTTTTAATTCTCTAGAAATATTAATTTTAATTATTTCTTCTATTGATTTATCATCTACCATATTCATATGTCCACCTACTCCAACAGATGCTTTTCCATGTAATCTAGATTCCCCACCACCAGTTAATCTTGTATACACTAGTATCTCTTTCGTTGCCTTGTCTTTTACTATAGCATATCCAATTAATTGTTTATACTGTGGATTTTCTTCCATATCTCCTCTTCTTTTTACTTCAATTTTTGAAAAGTTATTTACTATCTCATTAAATCTTACATCTTCATTACTAATATAACCATTAAAAGAATTTTTTTCATTATCAAATAGTATTTCTCTATCTATTACTAATATTTGTTCATCAAATTTACTCATAATTATCTCCTATATATTTAATAAATAATGACTACCGACATAAAAGCCAATAGTCATTTTAATTCATTTATTCTACAACCTCGAAGTACTCTTTATAAAAACCACCTATATTTCCTGTATTATCCTTAATAAAAATATACTCTTCAGTTTCATTTACTACATCATACTCTTTACCAATTGTTAATACACTACTGACTGTAAATTTTTCTGCATTTGTATTCATTACTTTTACTTTTTTCATTTTAAATATTCTCCTTATTTCTTTTATTTTTATAAATTGATACCAATATAAATACCATTAATGATATTATCAACGAAATTACCACTGGTTCAACCATAGTAATTTTATATATAGTTTTAAATAATATATATGTAGATAAACCTACTATAATTGAACTAATAGCCCCATTTTTTTCTGCCTTTTTCCAATACAAACCTAAGAGTATTGGCCATAAATAGGTTGTTTCTAATCCACCAAAAGCAAAGAGATTAATTTCTACTATAAGCGCTGGAGGTTTTATACTCAATATAGCAACAATTATAACCACTATAATATTTACCATATACACAAACAATGGTAATTTATCTTCGGTAACTTTTTCTTTAACTTGTTTAGTATTCAACAATAAATCTTTTATTAAACTAGATGAAATTAATAAGAATTGTGTATTTACTGTTGTTATTATTGCTGCTAATGGAGCAGCAAGGACTATCGCTACTAAGTACCAAGGAAATATCTCCATAGTTACCATTGGAATTACAGAATCATAATCATTTATATTAGGAAAAACTCCTCTAGATATTACTCCTATAAAATGAACTCCAAACATGACTATAAATATCACTATAGTACCTATAATTATAGATTGTTTTAAATGTCTAGTATTTTTATACAACATTGAGTTTACTGCAACATGGGGTATACCAATTAACCCTACCCCCACTAATACCCAAAACGAAGATACATACATAGGAGTTAGAGTTCCTGTTGCTCCAAAAGGAGTCAATAAATTAGGATTTTGTGCATAAATATTAGACATAATATTATCAATTCCTCCCCCATAACTAATTATAGAAAAGAATAGAATTAAAGTAGCAAATATCATAATCAACCCTTGAATTAAATCTGTTAATACTACTGTTCTTAAACCACCAAATACAACTGTTATTAAAATAATAATCGAAATAATTATTATTGCATATCTATATTCAATGGAAAGTAATTGTGCTAGCAACTTTGAACCACCAATCCACTGAGCTGACATTGCGGTTAATAAAAATACTATCATTGCAATGCTAGTAATGTTTGCTAATAACTTTGATTTATATCTGTACCTTATATAGTCTGCTATTGTTACTGCCTTAATTTCTTTAGTTATTTTTTGAAATCTTCTAGCTAATACTAGTAAAACAAAATATCCCGCAATTACTTGAATAACCGCTAATAGTACCCAACCCAGCCCTTGTCTATAAGCCATTCCTGGACCTGATAGAAATGTTGATGCTGATCCATAAGTCGACATAAGGGTTATAGCAAGGACTAGCCCTGAAATTTTTCTATCAGCTAAGTAATATCTTTCAAAAAAACTTACATTATTATCTCTGATTTCAATTCTATTTATAATACTAGGGATAACAATAATTAACAAGAATATAAAAGAAAACAATAGTATTGTATTAATATTTTCTATATTTTTCATCCCTTTTATCTTCCTCTTCAATATCTTTTTTAAATATACTACCCACAACTATAACTACTAAAAATATTATAAATATACTCACAACTACACTACTGTAAAAAAACCATTCTGGCATTCCCAATATATAATTATAATCACTTGGATCTATATCTGCATATTTAATATATGCGAAATAATACCATAAAATATAGTGAATTATAGCTAAAATAAATGCATATATATAATCTTTATTTTTCTTCACTTAAACCACTTACCTTTTTAAATATTTTATACAATACTTCATTATAGTATATCATTAAATCCACAACTATACTTCCCAGTAATAATCCGCCCAGAACATCAGTTGGATAATGTGCACCAATAGCTAATCTTGAAATTGGAATTATAATTATAGATATTGCTGCTATGACCCTTATTTTTTCCTTTTTATTAATTATGTACAATAAAGACATAAAAAATAATACTACCACTGTTGAATGTCCACTTGGAAATGAACCACCTGTAAATTCGTCAGCTAAAGGTCTAACTCTCCCAACAAGACTTTTCAATGCTATAGCAATACTTGCACCAAAGAAAGCTGTTGATAAAATTAAAATACTTTTTCTATACTCCTTAATAAAAAATAAAAATATTCCTAATAATCCCATTATTAACAATAAAATTTTATCATGAAGTACATAAGAAACACCTTTAAAGAAATAGTTAAATCCATTTCCACCAAATAGTGAATAAAACATATCCGATACTATATAATCAAACATATTCCTAGGTAAGACCACAACAAAAGTTGTTATTATTAAAAATATAAATATTTTAAATTTTGTCAAAAATCGCATTTTACTTCTCCTCTATTACCTTAAGTATTTTTTTATAAAAATCTTCACTTGAATTGATAACTTTCTTTTCTTTTTTATAAGATTTCATTGAATCAACATATAAAGGTAAATTTGAAGAGAAACTATCTAAATATGCAACAGATAGTTCATTTATTTTTTCTTCTAAAATTACTTTTGAAAAACCTTTACTTTCAAAATATTTAGCATTTTCCAACTGATCTCCTCTACTTTGATTAGTTCCTAACGGAATTAAAATAGAAGGTATATCTAAAGCTAAAAACTCGTAAATTGAGTTTGATCCCGCTCTAGATATAGTAAAATCTGTTATTTTAAAAATATCAAATAACTCCTCATTAATGAATTCATATTGAACATAAGAAATATTTTGTATATCTTTATTCATTTGTCCTTTACCTGTTATATGGACAATTTGGAATTTAGAACTTAACTCATCAATGTTATTCCAAATAAATTCATTAATAAGTTTAGAACCTAACGAGCCCCCCATAACTAATATCACTTGTTTATCTCTTGTAAACCCTGTTAATTCATAGGCTTTCGTCTCATTCCCAGAATAGATTTCATCACGTACAACAGCACCAATTAAACTTGCTTTATTGGCCGGCAAATGATTTAAAGTATCTTCAAAAGTTGTAAATATATGATTAGAAAATTTAATATTAATTTTATTAGCAAGACCTGGACTCAAGTCCGATTCATGTAAAATTGTAGGTATTGATAATAATTTTGCAGCAATACATACAGGAACACTGACAAAGCCCCCCTTAGAAAAAACTAAATCCGGCTTCTCTTTTTTTAGAATTAATAATGAATCTACTATCCCTTTTATTACTTTAAATGGATCTATAAAATTTTCCCAATCAAAATATCTTCTTAATTTTCCTGAACTAATGGAGTAATACTCTGTATTAGCTATTTTACTGATCATTTCCTTCTCTATTCCGTTTTTACTACCAATATATTTTGTTTCAAAAAAATTTTTTTGAAATTCGGGGATAAGTGCTACATTAACAGAAACATGACCTGCACTTCCTCCACCCGTAAAAATTATTTTTTTCACTTTACACCTCTTTTAATTTCTCTTCCAATCTTTTTGCTACGATATTTGGAACAAATTTTGTCAAATCTGCTCCAAAACCAGAAACTCCTTTAATTATACTAGAACTTATAAAAGAATACTTGGTGTTAGTCATCATATAAAAAGTTTCGATTTCTTCATCTAAACTCTTGTTCATAGAAGTAAGTTGCATTTCATACTCAAAGTCAGAAACAGCTCTCAAACCTCTAACAATTATATTAGAGCCTGTCTTTTTGGCGTAGCTGACAAGTAAACCCGAAAAACTATCCACTCGAACATTATCGATTTTATCTAGAGAATCAATAATTTCTTGTGTCATTTCTACTCTTTCTTTTACTGTAAAAAAGTATTTTTTATCAGGATTAATTAAAATAGCTATTATTACCTCATCAAATATTTTACTACATCTTTCAATTATATCTATGTGTCCTAATGTAATAGGATCAAAACTTCCTGGAATTATTGCGACTTTTTTATTCACTTTCTGACTCCCAATAATTAAATATCTTAATTGTTACAGTCCCATATTTCTTTTCTTTATATAGTTCTAACAATTCATTTTCATAATTTATATTTTCATCTGATGAATATTCACAAACAATAAGTGCATCATCATTAAGTAGGTTCAATTTAATAAGATTTTCTAAAACAAGATCCAGCATTCCCTTATTATAAGGAGGATCCAAGAATATTAAATCAAATTTTTCTTCTTTCTTAGAAAATATTTTTAAAGCTCTTAGATAATCATTTCTGTAGACTGAATACAATATTTTATCAATCTTACATCTTTTTATATTATCATTTATAATTTTTATGGCTGCTGAACTTCCATCAATGAAAGTTACATGTTTAGCTCCTCTACTTAAAGCTTCTATTCCCAGACCTCCACTTCCACCGAATAAATCTAAAACTTTTAAATCCCTACAGTGAATAATATTAAATAAATTTTCTTTGACCTTATCAGTTGTTGGACGTGTTGTCATCCCTTCTAATGCTTTAAGTTTTATTGATTTATATTTACCAGATATTACTCTCATATTTCTCCTAGCGAGCAACTACTCTATAAGCGAGAAATCTAAACCTAAATCTACAAGTTCGGATTTCACAACTTTTCTCACAATCTTTTTTTCTTCTAAAATTTTAATAATTTCATCAACCTTTTCTTCATCTACATAAAAATATAGATATCTATATTTTTTAGAATACGATATTAAATTACCATAATTTTCTAACTTATTAATATCTTTAACATGTTTGAAAAAAACATATAATCCTCTTCTTTTTTTAGAAAATAATTTCATTGTAAATTCCCTTAAAATTACACATTAGCCGTAGCATCGACTCTACCTTTATCATCTATATTAATAACTTTTACCTTAATTGTATCTCCGACTTTAACTACATCTTCTACTTTTTCAACACGTTTATCTGCTAGTTTAGAAATATGTACTAAGGCATCCGTTCCTGGGAATAACTCAACAAATGCTCCAAATTTTTCAATCCTTCTAACAGTTGCTAAGTAAACTTCTCCGATTTCTGCTTCTTTCACAATTCCTTCTATTAATTCAATAGCCTTCTTAATAGAATTTGTTTCAGGCGAAGAAATAAATACTTCTCCGTTTTGTTCAATATCAATCTTAACTCCCGTTTTATCAATAATTTCATTAATTGTTTTTCCACCAGAACCAATAACTTCTTTAATTTTCTCCGGCTTAATCTTGATTATCTTAATCTTAGGTGCGTATTTAGAAACTACTTCCCTTGGTTTTTCAATAATTGAATTCATATGTTTTAAGATTTCTAATCGCCCTACTCGTGCCTGTTCTAATGACTCTTTTAAAATTTCCTCATTTAGACCTTCAACTTTAATATCCATTTGTAAGGCTGTTATACCGTCCTCTGTCCCTGCGACTTTAAAATCCATATCTCCAAGGTGATCTTCTAATCCTTGAATATCCGTCAAAATTGTGTAGTGTTCATCTTTTTGAATTAAGCCCATAGCAATACCTGCAACTTGTGACTTAATAGGTACTCCTGCAGCCATTAAAGCCATAGAACCAGAACAAATTGTTGCTTGAGAACTTGAACCATTAGATTCTAAGATTTCAGAAACTATACGGATTGTATATGGAAAAGCTTCTTTAGTTGGAATTACTTGAGCTAAAGCACGTTCACCTAAAGCACCGTGCCCTATCTCACGTCTACCTGGTGCACGACTAAATCCTACTTCTCCAACTGAAAATGCTGGAAAATTATAATGTAACATAAATCGTTTATTCTCTTCTTGAGTCAAATCATCTATAATTTGTTCATCAGAAATATTACCCAAGGTTACTACCCCTAGTGACTGAGTTTGCCCTCTTGTAAATAAGGCTGAACCATGTGTTCTTGGTAAAACATCGATTCTTGATGATAATGGTCTTATTTCTGTTAAACCACGTCCATCAGGTCTTATCTTATCTTCTGTAATTTCTCTTCTTACTTCATCCTTAACAATTTTATCTAACGATGCATTCACTTCTTTCAATACTTTTTCTGAATCTTCAAGTTCTTTATTTTCAAAGTATTCTATAACTTCTTCTTTAACACTAGTAATTGCACCTTCTCTTTCTTGCTTATCTTTTACAGAAATTGCAGCCTTTAGCTTTTCTATAGACATATTGAATACTTCTGTATAAATTTCTTCATCTATAGTTTTTAGAACAACTTCCATTTTATTTTGACCTATTTCATCAACTATAGACTTTTGGAAATCGATAAGACGTTTAATTTCTTCATGTCCAAAAATAATCGCATTTAGCATAACTTCTTCTGATACTTCTTTAGCTCCTGCTTCAACCATATTAATAGCATCTTTGGTTCCTGCGACTTTTAGATCTATCAATGATTTCTCTAAAGTTTCTACATCTGGATTGAGTATGTATTGTCCATCAACATATCCGACAGTAACTCCTGCTATAGGACCTTTAAATGGAATATTAGAAATAGATAAAGACAGTGAACTTGCAATCATAGCTGCCATTACTGGGTCTGCATCATATTCCACTGAAAGTACAGTCGAAGTTACTTGAACCTCATTTCTAAAACCATCTTCAAATAAAGGTCTAATCGGTCTATCAATTAGCCTTGCAGCCAAAGTAGCCTCAGTTCCAGCTCTCCCTTCTCTTCGTAAAAATCCACCTGGAATTTTACCAACAGAATACATTTTTTCTTCATAATTCACTGTTAATGGAAAAAAGTCAACATCTTTTGCTTCTTTAGATGCGACCGCTGTTGTAAGTACAACAGTGTCTCCATATTTGATTAATACAGAACCATTTGCTTGTCGAGCCATTTCTCCAATTTCCACAATCAAATCTTTCCCTGCTAACTTTGTTTTATATATCTTTTTATCTTGAAACATCTTTTTACCTTTCGATATTTTATTATGATTAATCAATTTATATTTTTATATAAATCCACTACAATATTATACTATGTATTAATCTAAAATACCACTATTGTTATACTATAAAAAGGCTTTGATTAAGTTAATCAAAGCCTTTTTATCTTAAAATTTATAATTAAAATATTCTTCTAATATTTGTTTCGATAAAATTGGTGTTTCTTCAAAAATGAAACTCGCAAAAGTAGATTCATATAGATATGATTTCCATTCAAAATCTAAAGGTAATACATATAATAAGTAAACTACAACAAATATTATAATATATACTTCTACGAAACCTAGCATAGCACCTAAAAATTTATTAACTGTGCTTATTACTGGAATTTTTGTAACAACTTTAACCGAATTAAATATTATTTTTAAAATTAATCTAATAGTAAAAAACAAGATAAAAAATATTATAATTTTATGAAATCCTTGATTAATATTCAAATTAGTTAAAGTCTTACTGATATTCATAACAATTAGATTATCATCTATATTTATAAAGCCCGGTAAAAACATAACTAGCCTATTTGCTAATACAAATGATAAAACATAACCTATTACTATCATTAATAGACTAAATAATTGATCTAAAAATCCTTTTCTATATCCTCTAAGGATACCTAATAAAATAAGTATCAAAATTATTATATCTACTATCACACTCATCCTCCTTGTAGTTAACAAAGCAAACTGAGATTTAATCTACTTTACTAATATTACTCTAGTCCTATTACAAATTGATATACTGGTTGACCTGATTCTACTATCTCTACTTCCACATCAGCATATTTTTTTTCTAATAATTCTATTATAAAATTCGTTGTTTCTTCTGTTGCATCAGCTCCAACATACACAGTTAAAATTTCAACATCTTCATTTACAGTTTTTTCAAATAATTGAGTAATTAATTCTTTGATATCTTTTTCAGATGACACAATCTTCCCATCTGCAATCCCCATAAACTCAGAAGCCTTTATTTCTACACCTTCAATATTAGTATCTCTGATTGCATGTGTAACTTCTAATGTTTTAACTGTAGATAAACTACTTTGCATGTTTTCAAAATTTTCTTCCGGACTAGCATCTGGAGAAAACACCATTATTGCAGACACTCCTTGAGGTGCTGTCTTACTCTCTATAACAAAAACATTTTCTTCAACTAAATCTGCAGCCTGTTTAGCTGCTAATTGAATATTTTTATTGTTTGGAAGAATGTAGATATTTTCAGCATTTACTGATTTAATAGCCTTTATCATATCCTCTGTCGATGGGTTCATTGTTTGACCACCCTCTACAATATAAGAAACTCCCAATGATTTTAATAATTTACTTAAGCCGCCGCCCATTGAAACAGCAATACTGGCATATTTAACTTTTTCTTTTTGTTCTTTTTTAACTTCTCCTTTTCTAAGAACTTCTCGATGTTGCTCTCTCATATTTTCAGATTTAATCTTAATTAACTCTCCATACTGTTGACCATAATTAAAAACATCTCCTGGACTTTCAGTATGAACGTGAGTTTTTGCATACTCATCATCAGCAATTACTAATAATGAATCTCCAAATTTACTTAAATCTTCTCTAAATTTTTCTTCGTTAAATTCCTTTTTAGATTTATCTAATCTTACTGTAAATTCTGTACAAAATCCATGAACTATATCTTCCGGCGACATAAAATCCATACTAGCATGATCGTCTTCAAATTCCATGTTTAAAATATCTGTTTCTACAGAATCAAGACCTTCTATTTCTTCTCCTTTAAGAGCAGCCAAGAATCCTTGATAAACACAAACTAATCCCTGTCCCCCAGAATCTACAACACCTACTTCTTTCAATATAGGTAGTAATTCAGGAGTTCTTTGCAAAGATTTTTGTGCTCCTTCTAATAATGCCTCCATTACTTCTATAACAGAATCTGTATTTTTAGCCGCTTCTACGGCAATTTCAGCCGATTCCCTTGCAACTGTTAAAATAGTTCCTTCTACAGGTTTCATTACTGCTTTATAAGCTATCGAAACTCCATTTTGAACTGCAGCTGCAAATTCTTTTGCATTAATTTCTTCTTTTATTTCAATATATTGAGATAAACCTCTAAATAATTGTGATAAAATAACCCCTGAGTTACCACGAGCTCCCATCAATAATCCCTTAGAAAATGATTTTCCTAATACACCTATATTGTTATTTGGATTAGTTCTTACTTCAGCTGCTCCTGATGTCATAGATAAATTCATGTTAGTTCCAGTATCTCCGTCCGGCACTGGAAAAACATTTAATGCATTTATTTTTTCAGCATTCTTAGTTAAATTTCTTGCTCCCAAGTCTATCATCTGAGCAAATATTATACCATCTATCTTTTTCAACGATCTTCCTCCTAGTTGTCTACAACTTTAATTCCTTGTATATTTATATTTATTGCATTCACACTAACACCTAGTGTTTTTTCAATTTGATATTTAACAGTTGACTGTACATTATTTGCTATAACAGAAATTTTTGTTCCATACATAACTATTATATACATATCAATAATTAATTTGTCTTCACTTCTATTTATTACTATACCTCTTGAATAATTCTCTTTCCCTAGGATATCACTTATTCCATCTTTTACTTGATTTTTACTAGCCATTCCTATAATTCCATAACATGAAACCGCAGCACCACCAGCTACTGAAGAAATAACATCATCATTTATAGATATTGTTCCAAAATTATTTTTTATTTCTAAAACCATCATATCCTCCTAAATATAAATTTTACTATCAATTATACCTTTATTAAAGAAAAAATACAAGTTCAACTATTATTGTATATTAATTCAATAATTTTTTTAAGAACTGACCTGTATAGCTTTTCTTAATTTTTGTTAATTTTTCTGGTGTACACTCTGCTACTATTTCCCCACCTTTTACTCCACCTTCGGGACCTAATTCAATTAAATGATCACAACATTTTATCACATCTAAATTGTGCTCAATGACTAGTACACTATTGCCACTATCAACTAATGTATCAATAATTTTAATAAGTTTACTTATATCGTGTATATGTAAGCCTGTAGTAGGTTCATCCAATATATATAATGTTTTACCTGTCGATTTCTTATATAATTCACTAGCTAATTTTACCCTCTGTGCTTCACCACCCGATAAAGTTGTTGCACTTTGACCTAATCTTATATAATCTAAACCAACTTTTATTAGTGTTTCTATTTTATTCTTAATTTTAGGTACATTATAAAAGAATTCATAAGCATCTTTTACCGTCATATTTAAAACATCAGAAATATTTTTTCCTTTATAATTAACCTCTAAAGTTTCTCTATTATATCTTTTTCCTTGACATTGTTCGCAAGCTACATGAACATCTGGTAGGAAGTGCATCTCGATTTTTATAATACCATCTCCTGAACAAGCTTCACATCTCCCGCCTTTAACATTGAAACTAAACCTCCCTTTTTTATATCCTCTAAGCTTGGCTTCATTTGTACTAGCATATAGATCTCTTATATCATCAAATACGCCAATATAAGTTGCTGGATTACTCCTTGGCGTTCGTCCAATTGGAGTCTGGTCTATATCGATTATTTTATCAATATTACCTTCTACTCCGACTATATCTCTAACTACTGTTCTATCTATACTTTCTTTACTTAAGATATTTTTTACAGACTTGAATAATATTTCATTCACTAAAGTAGATTTACCACTTCCAGATACTCCTGTTACCCCAACTAATTTTCCAAGAGGTATTTTCACAGAAACATTTTTTAAATTATTCTGTTTCGCTTTAATAACCTCTATGAAACTTCCATTTCCTTTTCTTCTTTCTTTAGGAAGTTCTATTTTCATTTTTCCAGACAAATATTGTCCTGTAAGAGAATTTTTATTTTCCATTATTTCCTTAAGTGATCCTTTGGCTACCACTTGACCTCCGTGTTCCCCGGCACCTGGTCCTATATCAACAATATAATCACATTCTCTCATAGTATCTTCGTCATGTTCAACAACTAATACTGTGTTACCTAACTCTTTCATTGACTTCATTGTATTAATTAGTTTTTCATTATCTCTTTGATGTAGTCCAATAGAAGGTTCATCTAATATATAAGTTACCCCCATAAGTTTAGATCCTATTTGAGTTGCTAATCTAATCCTCTGTGCTTCACCACCAGATAAAGTACCTGCTGCTCTATCTAAAGTTAAATAATCTAATCCTACATCATTTAAAAATTGTAACCTTGCTTTAATTTCTTTAAGGACTAGATCAGCAATTTGGGCATCTTTCTCACTCAATTCTATATTGTTAAAAAAGTCATATCCATCTCTTATTGATTTCGCTACTATATCAGCAATATTTTCATTACCAACATAAATAGATAATATCTCTGGTCTTAATCTTTTACCTTTACAAGATTTACAAATATCTTCTTTTATATATTTTGACATTGCTTCTCTAGTGGACTTTGACATACTACTCGTATATCTACGATAAACTATGTCCCTTACACCTTCAAAATAATTAACTCTAGTCTTATTTAGACCTTCCATATTAATATATTTATGAATTACCTCTTTTTCCCTATTTCCATTAAAAATAATATCTTGATCTTCTTGAGATAACTCTTTAAAAGGAGTATTCATATCTATTCCAAAAGTCTTGCATACACATTCAATTAGCGATGGATAGTAAACTGATGTAGCACTAGAAAAAACATTTATTGCCCCTTCTTTAATGGATAAGTCAAAATTTATAACCTTATTTATATCTACATTATCACGAAAACCTAAGCCATCACAATTTTGACAAGCTCCTTGAGGGTTATTGAAAGAAAAAATTCTAGGTTCTACTTCTCCTATAGAATAGTCACAATACTTACACGAATACTTTGTTGAATATAAATTTATACTATTTTCATTAATATTTTCAACTTCTACCATTCCATTATCAGCTAATTTTAATGCAGTTTCTACAGAATCAGCCAGACGATTTTGAATATCTTCTTTAATAATTATTCTATCTACAATTACACTTATAGAATGTTTCTTATTTTTATCAAGCTCAGGTAAATCATCAGATTCATAAATTTCACCATCAATCTTGAATCTTACATACCCATCTTTAAGTAATTTTTCTAGAACTTTCTTATGAGTTCCTTTTTGTTCCTTTACTACAGGTGCTAAAATTTGTAATCTAGAACGCTCTGGCATTTCCATAATCGAATCTACTATCTGACTCACAGATGATGGCTCTATTTTTTCCTTATGCTTAGGACAATACACCTGTCCTATTCTAGCATAGAGTAATCTTAAATAATCATATATCTCCGTAACTGTAGCTACTGTTGATCTGGGGTTTCTAGACGTTGTTTTTTGGTTAATGGATATAGCTGGGGATAAACCTTCAATAGAATCCACATCTGGTTTTTCTAAATTACCTAAAAATTGCCTTGCATAAGCACTCAAACTTTCTACATATCGTCTCTGTCCCTCAGCATAAATCGTATCAAAAGCTAAAGAACTTTTACCACTTCCAGAAACCCCAGTTATTACAACAAAACTATCCCTAGGAATTTCTAAATCTATATTCTTTAAATTATTTTCTCTAGCTCCTTTTATTACTATATTTTTATTACGTCTCATTTATTTATCTCCTATATTTAAAAAAGCACGATCCAATCGTGCTTTATATGTATATTAATTACCAGTAGCAGTAGATGCACTAACTGTATTATTTGTTGTTGAATTTTCTGCTATAACTTCTACTGAAGTAGAAGGAACAGTTGTTGAAACAAATGAATTTGACATTGTCGTTACTACTGGAACATTAGTTGTATTTACTGTAGAAGTAGGTGGCCCTGAAACATATCCATATATTTCTACACTAGTTGTTACTGTAGCCGGACTTGGTTGTTGCACTCTATCTGTTATATTTGAAGAATTTTTAGTTGTTATAGACTGTTGAACTGAATTCACTCTAGTAGAACTAATTTCGCTTGAAATACTTGTATCTGATGTTGTAACAGCGGTATTTGTTTCAACTAAGATAGCATTACTCTCTACCTTTAATTCTTCTTCACCATCTTTAAAAACAATATGATCACTAGATAAATTTATTTCTTCAATTATTTTATTTTCTTTTAATAATTTCTCTATCTCTTCTATAGTTTTAGCAGATTCAATTTTCTTAATAAGTTCATCTTTTAAGCTTTGTTCCAAGGAGCTCATTTCAACTTTTTCAATATAAAATTCTTTTTCTTGTGCTTTAAGACTAGATACTAAAACTTCACCTTTATTATCACCAACAAGAAATTCTACACTCTCTATCATTCTAAAGTTACTTGTTAATTCTGGAACATTTTTTATTGTTAATGATTCTAATTTATTTCCTAAAGGAACCTCCATTTTTTTTATAGCTCCTTTTTCTAAGATAGGAATTAATACTTCTGCAATCTTATTTTCTTTATATGATACTTCAACTATAAGCTCTGTAAGATTTCTTTCTGCTAAATTTTCTAATGAAACAATAGCTGTATTTTCATCTTTAATTTCCGTTGAAATCTTAACATTTTTTTCATTCAATTTTAATTCATTTTTAGTCGTAGTTACTGCCGTCGTAGTCTCTATAACCGTAGATTGTGTCTGACTAATTTTTTCGTTAGATTTGGATGTATTTGCATTATAATAATATATCGCACCTCCAATTACCAACACCGACATAACAGAAATAGTTATTCCTAATTTATTACTTTTACTCATATCTATCTCCTCAATTATTAATTTTTTAAAAAAATAACCAAGAGAATACTCTCTTGGTTTCTGACGTCCCGAAAGGGATTCGAACCCCCGACCGACGGCTTAGAAGGCCGTTGCTCTATCCTGCTGAGCTATCGAGACTTAATTAATAAGTTGTACTCTCAAGTACTGTTTTAGTATATAACATTTTTAAAAACTTGTCAACATTTTTTTAAATTTTTTTAAAAAAAGTTGTAGAAGATTTTTAAGTCTTCTACAACAATTAAAAATTATCTTCTCAATCCAAGTGACTTAATTAATTCACGATATCTTTGAATATCTTTTCTAATTAAGTAGTCTAATAAGTGACGACGACGGAATACTTTTTTAAGTAATCCACGTCTACCTGCGTGATCTTTCTTGTGAGTGTTTAAGTGAGCAGTTAAAGCTTCAATTTCAGCTGTTAAAACTGCAATTTGTACTTCTGGTGAACCTGTATCAGATTCGTGAGTACGATATTTAGCGATAATCTCGTTTTTTCTTTCTTGACTAATTGCTGCCATGAGGCACCTCCATAAAATTATTTTTAGCCATTAATCTGAGTGTAAAATCTGGAGTGTTTCTACACCAAGAATAAGGACAATATTAATTATATATTACTTTTTATTTTTTTTCAATACTTAATTCCATATTAAATTTTTCTGCTAAAGCTTTGTCATTTAATAATTGTTTTTTTAATTCTTCTAATCCTAAAAATTTCTGCTCTTTTCTAAGATAATCATAGAACTCTAACTCTATTTTCTCACCATATATATCTTCACTAAAATCTAGAATATATGTTTCTATGGATAAATTTCCTGAGTCAGAAACCGTGGGGTTTTTGCCTATATTGGTTATTCCTTTATAATATTTACCCTTTACCTTAACTTTTGTCAAATATACTCCAAATTTATTAGGAATTACATACTCTTCGTCTAATTCTAAATTTACAGTAGGAAATGAGATCGTTCTTCCTAATTGCTTTCCTTTTTTTACTTTCCCTGAAATTTTATAATTAACCCCTGAAATTTCTTTATATTCAAATACCTTACCTTCAATAATAAGATTTCTTAAATATGTTGATGATATTTTATTATTATCCTTTGATTTGATTAGTTTTACAATATTTACTTTAATACTTCCTTTAGTATACTCTTCTATAAAAGCAGGGGTCCCTTGGCCTTTGCTTCCGAATAGATAATCTTCACCACAATATACACTTACTATATTTAATTTTTTTAAAACAGTTTCTATAAATTCTTCTTTTGAAATTTTACTTAATTTATCATTAAATTTTAAAATATAAAGTTCATCAATACCTAATTCATTTAAGATAGATATTTTCCTTTGCTTAGGAGTTAATAATTTTATTTCTTTTCCTGAAAAAAATTCCTTCGGACAAATATCAAAAGTTAGCAAACAAGACGTCATACCCTCATTTTTTGCACCTGATATTGTATTCTCTATTATCTTTCTATGCCCTTTATGGATACCGTCAAAAAAACCTAAAGCTACTGCTCTTTTAATATTATCCTCTTTTATTTCACTCATATCATTTATGTAAAAAACCTTCATAGTTCCAACTCCTTTAACTTATTTCCTTAGGAAAAGTAGTTTTCACTGATAGTAATTCATCATTTTTATCACGCAAATGATAAATAGCAATTGCATCTCCTTCATAAGTAAAAACAATTCCTTCAGTGAAATCTAATTCAGAAAATTGATTTTTTCTAAATCTTAATCCATTCATTACCTGCTTAGCTCGATATTTAGGTAACTCATAAAATTTATAGGATTCTAGTGCATATTCTTTTTTATAAAGAATTTGAGATATCTCTTCTTTGGTCATCTCACTAATTTGTTTTAGAGTATAACAATTCTCTATTGTTATTTTTCCACTACTTGTTCTCCTTAAACTACTCATACAACTTGGAACATTCAATAGCTCTCCTATCTGTGTTGCAATTGTTCTTATATAGACGCCCTTACCACAATGCACATTTATAGTAAAATATATTCTACTCTTCTTGTTTACAATACTAGCTTCATCAAGTTTAATACTATGTATATATACTTCTCTACTAGGTCTTTCTACATCAAAATTCCCATTTCTTGCATACTCATACAATTTTTTTCCCTTTACTTTAACTGCTGAGTAAATAGGAGGAATTTGAGTGATTCTACCTATTAATTTTGAACAAGCATTCTTAATTTCTTCAGCTGTTATCTGTCCTAATCTAACTTCTTCTACAATATCTCCACTTATATCTTCAGTAGTAGTACTTAAACCTAAGCATACTTCTGCCTTATAAGATTTACCAAGATTCATAGCATAGTCACTAACCTTCGTTGAATTACCTAATAATATTAATAAGACACCATCTACTTCAGGATCTAATGTTCCAGAGTGACCTATCTTTTTCATTTGCAATATCTTTCTTAATTTAAATACTACATCATGGCTAGTCATACCTTTTTCTTTAAAAACCGGTAATATACCATCTAACATACTTATTACCTACTTCCAAAATTTTAAATTTACTTAGCTCTATTAGCTCTATTTTGTCGTTTAGCAAATTTTCTTCTTTCCTTTTGCTTAAGTTTATCCATTTTATACTTATGTTTCTTTTTGTAACCTGGTTTAACTTTATTGCTTGACTTAACTTTTGATTTTAATTTCTCAGTTAGATTATGATCAGCAATAACTTTCTCCCTATTTTTACGTTTATTTCTATCTTTTATTTCAATAAATTCATTATTCTTAATATCTACATGATCAAACTTGATTCCTCTACTTTCAAGTTGTTGTAATTTTTCTTCATCCTTATTATCAAAGATTGTTATACAGTCACCATCTAAACCTGCTCTAGCTGTTCTTCCTGCTCTGTGTATAAAGAAATCCAAATCGTTAGGAATATTGTAATTGATTATGTGACTAACTCCCTCTATATCAATTCCTCGACTCATTAAATCACTAGCAACTATATATGTAAAGTCCAGATTTGCAATTCTTTTTTGCATTTGCTTTCTTTCGCGAGGTGTTAAATCGCCATGAATAATACCTACATTTAATCCATTACTGCTTAAATAAGAACTAACTTCTTCAACTTCAGTTTTCTTGTTGGCAAAAATAATAGCTAAATAAGGATTAATAACTTTTGTAATATCTAATAATTTTTCCAATCTACTAGAACTCTTAATATGTATTAGTGAATAAGTAATCTTACCTTTATTTGCATTATCCACTTCAATATATTGTGGATTTTTTACATATTTTTTCAAGAAGTGTGACATTTGAGTTGGAATTGTAGCAGAAAATACTAAGAATTGCGAAGTTTCTGATGATCGTTTAGCAATCTTATCAATATCTTCTATAAAGCCTAGATCAATCATCATATCACATTCATCAACAACAATAGTTTCAACTTCTTTAATATTTAATGAACTTGCCTTATCTAATTCTAAAATACGAGTTGGTGTCCCAATTAAAATATGAGGTGTATTTATAACCTTTTCTTTATCTCTTTGTAAATCTTGACCACCAATAAATAATCCAACCTTGAATTCCTTCTCAGAAAATTCTGCTATATGATTTGCCATTTCATATAACTGACGAGATAATTCACGAGTTGGTGCCATAATTATTGCTTGTACTTTATTTACTTCTAAATTTATTTTACTAAAAATTGGCAGCAAGAATGAGTGGCTTTTCCCACTCCCTGTTTCAGATTTTGCTACAACATTTTTCCTTTTTAAAACAGGAGAAAAAACTCTTTCCTGTATCTTTGTAGGATTTTTAAATTTCAAATCGATTATCGCTTCATTTACAAAATCTTTAAACTTAAATTGTTCAAATGATTTAGATAGCATATTTTATTATCTCCATTCTTTATAAAATTATTTTTAATTATACAATATCTAAATGAATTTTACCAAAATTTAAATAAACATTTACTTCAAGAGCAAATGTTTATTTATAAAACTTAAGATATTAATATATAGAATTACTTACTTCATCTTTCATTATTGCTATACCTGAACTAGTCCCAAGTCTTTCTGCACCTAATTCGATATATTTTAAGGCACTTTCCTTATCTCTAACCCCGCCAGAAGCCTTAACTTTAGCATCTTGTTTGACTACCGACTTCATTAATTCCACATCTTCAAAAGTAGCACCACCGCTTCCAAATCCAGTAGATGTTTTAACATAATCAGCACCTGCTTCTACAGCTAATTGGCAAGCTTTAACAATATCTTTTTTATCTAAGTAACAATTTTCCAAAATTACTTTCAATGTATTACTTCCGATAACTTCTTTAATAGCACGTATTTCATCTTCAACATAAGAATAATCACCATCAAGTAATCTTGAAATATTTAATACCATGTCTATTTCATTAGCACCTTTTTCTATTGCATCCTTAGCTTCAAAAACTTTTGCTTCCGTACTCATAGAACCCAAAGGAAATCCTACTACTGCAGCAATTTTTACATCAGTTCCTCTCAATTGTTCTTTACAAAACTCTATATATGAGCTATTGACACATACGCTAAAAAAATCAAATTCTTTAGCTTCTTTACACAATGTTTCAATTTCTTCTTTTCTTGCTGTTGCTTTTAATAATGTATGATCAATATATTTATTTAATTTCATGAATTTCTCCTGTTTATTCAACTATTTCTAATACTACTTTTTTCTTTTCAATTTGACTATCTTGAATTTTATAAGCATCTAGTATCATATTTCTACTATTTTCTAAATTTTTTTCATCGTTAAAATGGATCCTTGCTAGTAATTCACCACTTTTTACATAATCACCAACTTTTTTATGCAAAGTTATACCTACTGCATGATCAATTAAATCTTCTTTAGTAGCCCTTCCAGCACCAATAATCATTGCTGCTATTCCTATCTCTTCAGCTTTTATCTGATTAACATAACCTGTTGATATAGATTTTACTTCATAAAAACTCTTTGCTGTAGGTAACAATGAATAATTATTTACTAATTCAGGCTTACCTCCACTTTCTTTAATAAATTCTTTGAAAATAGCTAAAGCAGAACCATCCTCTATAACCTTATCTAGTAAGAAACTTGCTTCTTCAAAAGTGGTCACTTCTCCCTTTTCTTTAAGGGCTAAATAAGTTATATAATAGACTACTTCTTTTACATCATCTGACCAATTACCTTTTAAAGCCTCTATTCCTTCAATAATTTCATTAGAATTTCCTACTTCACTTCCTAATGGTTCTTCCATACTTGTAAGTAAGGCAACTGTTTTTCTTCCAAGGTTATTTCCTATCTTAACCATAGTTCTAGCTAATTCTCTTGCATCATCAACAGTTTTCATAAAAGCACCATCTCCAAATTTTACATCAAGAATGATAATATTTGACTCTATGGCAAGTTTCTTAGACATAATGCTGCTTGCTATCAATGGAATAGAATTCACAGTCCCAGTCACATCCCTAAGCGAATATAGCTTTTTATCTAAAGGTACGATAGTATCACTGTAGCCCATTATTCCAACACCAGTTTTATTAACTATATCTACAAGTTCCTTTCTAGTACTAGAAAACTCAAAATCTTTAATGGATTCAAATTTATCAATAGTTCCACCAGTATGTCCTAAGCCTTTTCCTGAAAGTTTAGTAGTAGCCATACCTAAAGCTGCAAGTAAAGATCCTAAAATGACTGTTACCTTATCTCCAACCCCTCCTGTAGAGTGTTTGTCAACTAAAAATTTATCTATATCAGGAAATGATATTACATCACCAGAATCCCTCATTTTTAATGTGAAATATGCTAACTCATCTTCCGTCATTCCTTTAAAAAAAACAGCCATTAAATAAGCACTCATTTGATAATCCGGAATATTATTATTTAAATACTCATCCAATAGAAAATCTATTTCACTCTTTTCTAAACTTTTACCACTTTTCTTTTTTTCAATAATATCAACTATTCTCATAATGACCTCATTAAATTTATTTATCTTATTCTTAGTTTATTATATAACATATCTTACAAACTTGACAATATAAAAACAATAGGAAATTTGTGATATCACAAATTTCCTATTGTTTTTATTGTTTTTTACTTTTAGGTTTTGCAAGAATTTCTGCCATTATATAATCTTGAAGAAAGCTATCGTTTTTTAATAGATTCTTTCCACCAAGAATTTCATCTTCTTTATCAGCGACCCTTAACCTTGAAGAACTAGTTTCCGTATTAGAATTTGTAGAGAAATGCCCATTTGCTTGTTCTTTACAAACATCTATAATTTCATCTTGCTCTTCAGTAATATCTTCTTTTATTTCCTTTTTTCTATGCTCATAGACATGCTTTCCAAGCAAAAATATTATACTCAAAATACCCCATATAGTCATAAGATCATCCTCTACCTTTCTTTTCAAGATATTCTTTTGTAATCAAACCTTTAACTATATTAGTTTTAGAAAAATTAAGAATAGATTTATTCTCAACAATATTAGAAATCTCTTTTTTCTGCGAATTCTTTCTTAATTCCTCTAACTCTGCTCTAAGTTTTTCAATTTCTTCTGCTTGAGTATTAACTTTAGAATTTAGATCGTCCATTTCATTTGAATTTTCTTCTAGAGTAAATTCCCTATTTTTTAACTTTCTTACTTCTTCTAAAGCCGCTTCTTTATTTCTTTCTAATTCTAATTGCCTTGCTGTATCCATATTGTTCACATGTTTATTACTATCGCTAAACATAACTATAACAAATATAAGACCAACCAGTACAACTATAACTGGAATTGCTACAAATAGAAAATTCATGATATTCTCCTATTTATTAGACTCTGCTTCTGGTTGTGACATTTTCTTAATAGAATCTCTCATTCCTGTATCTGCTTCTAGATTTTTATAATTCATATAATCCATTACTCCTAGATTTCCTTCGCGGAAAGCTTTTGCCATAGCAAGTGGTAATTCTGCCTCAGCTTCAACAACTTTAGCTCTCATTTCTTGGATACGTGCCTTCATCTCTTGTTCTTGGGCTACAGCCATTGCTCTTCTTTGCTCTGCCTTAGCCTGAGCAATATTTTTATCAGCAATTGCTTGTTCAGTTTGAAGGTTTGCACCAATATTTTGACCAATATCAACATCTAAAATATCAATCGATAAAATTTCAAAAGCTGTTCCAGCATCTAGACCTTTTTCTAAAATTGTTTTAGAAATTCTATCAGGATTTTCTAATACGACTGTATGTGATGCAGAAGAACCAATAGTTGACACGATACCTTCCCCTACACGGGCAATTACTGTATCTTCTCCAGCTCCCCCTACTAGCCTTTCAATATTTGCTCTAACTGTTATACGAGCCTTTGCTTTTACTTCAATACCATTAATAGCAACACCCGCAATATATGGAGTTTCAATAACTTTTGGATTAACACTCATCTGTACTGCTTGAAGTACATCACGTCCAGCTAAATCAATAGCTGCACATCTTTCAAAAGTTAAACTAACAATATTTGCTCTATGAGCCGCAATTAAAGCATTAATAACTCTATCTACATTTCCACCTGCTAAATAGTGACTTTCTAATTGATTAATTGTTACATCCAATCCGGCTTTATGAGCTTTAATCATTGGATTAATAACTCTACTTGGAACTACACGTCTTAATCTCATACCAACAAGTGTAAAAATTGAAACCTTTACTCCTGCCGCAATTGCACTAATCCATAATCCTATTGGAAAAAATGTGAAAAATACCGATAATATTATTAATACAAAAATTATCGTTAGACCTGGTGTCATAACCGAAAAAATTGATTCAGATAACATAAATTCCATCTCCTTTTATTTTATTTTTTTCTTACTACTATTCTCATACCTATAGTTTCCGTTACTATAAGGCTACTATTTTTTTCTATAAACTCTCCTTGACTTACTACATCATACTTTTTGCCATCCAAAATAGCAATTCCTGCGGGTCTTAAATCAGTATAGGCCTTTAACTCCTTGCCGACTAGACTTATATCACTCTTATTTGCAATGTAACCTTCTTCAGTTAATAATTTATCTTTAAGAATTAATTTATTCAAAAATAGCATTTTTTTCTTAAAGAGATAAATATTTAAAAGTGACATGATAACAAAGACTATCAAGGATACAACTATGGCTAAAACAATGTACTGATTAATTTTATTTATAGAAACTAGGGCATATCCTAAAACTAAAATACCTAGTATTCCTAGTATTCCCCCTGGAACAAATAACTCCAGTATTATAAATATTATTGCAGATATAAACATCAACAAAGCTAGAATATTAAAATTTGAATATATGGAATGCAATGAAAAATATAAAGATATCGATAAAATAGCAGTTATTCCATAAAAATTAAATTTGCTTGAAAACAGTTGCTGACTTGTTGAAAAACTCAGAATAAATAATAATAAATAGTCTAAATAAATTAAATATTCCGGATTATTCATCATAACACCTCCTTAATTTAATTTATAAAATTCTTCTTCTAAAGTACTTAGTAATTGTTCTTTTTCATATATATTGCCGTGGCCTGGTATTGCAAAATCAAAATCTAAATTTCTTATAAAATCAATATAGTCTCTTAATTTTTTTTTATCAAAAGACATAGGATTTGTTGAATAACTTTTTGAATGGCTATCTCCAATAAATATAACTCTATCTTCTGTAGAGTGAATAATTATAGCGTCATCAGAATGAGAATTATCATTTATATAAAACTTAATTACATTATTTCCCAAATCAAAAGAAAAATTGTTAGCTTTAGTTAAATCTGGTATCTTTATTCTGATATCTTTTAGATCAGGGTAAACTTTTTTCATAGTATCCACTGAAAATTTAGTTTCCTTATTAAGAGCTAGCCTTTCGTCAAGTAGAGAATCAGTCCACTCTCTACTATTGAAATCTTGCAAATATTTCTTTGCCTTTAAACTTGAAATAAGTGGAATGTCTGTATGAGCAGCTCCAAAACTATGGTCCCAATGATGATGAGTTAATATTATGTAACTTGGTAATTCTAAATTATTTTCCTTTAGTAATTCAAAAAATTTTTCAATTTGTTCTTTCGAATTACCAGAATCAATCATTATGGAAATTCTATCCCCTTTAATATATCCAATAGCTGGTTCTAAATACATAAATCTATGTTTACTATAATATACTCTATCTGAAAATTTGTATAACATCTACTTATCTCCTTATGTTATATACTTACAATTATACCATTTATAACGTTTTCTTTCAAATATAAAAGGCAGCTAACCCAATGTTAGCTACCTCTTATACATTTTCAGTTTTTTTACTTAATGAGAACATTCCCTTTATTTCTGTACTTAATTCGTTATAAGACCACACTTTCAAAGATCTCCCTAAGGAATTTGGATCATTAATTATATAATTTCCTGATTCATCTTTACCTGTAATCAATACAATATGTCCTACTGTTGTAAATTTACCGGGCTTTACTGATAAAATTATAGGTTTACCGTCATCTATAACTTTATCTATATCTTCTCTGCTTATATTTACCTCTTGGTAATTCATATTATACCTATTTGCAATATATTTAAAGAAAGACCATGCAGTACCACTAGGAGTATAGTGTCCAGATTGATTTTCAATTTCAACTATAGTTCTTGGTGTAATTGATGGATCTTCTAATTCTCCTGATAGTAACATTGCTACAACCACCGGTCCACATCCACCAATTGCAACATCGTCTGCTCCCAACGGATCATAAGCCCAACGTCTATCCCATTGAATATAGTATGGATACTTTCTATCTAACTCAACAGACTCTCCCTCTCTATATTCCACTCGTTTTCCAGTTAAATATCCATAAATATAGTCTACTGTATCTTTATTATTAGCTAGTAATCTTTTTTGAGCTATCGGTAATCTATCTATATTATCATAAATATATTTTGCTTTCATGTTTTCAGTAGAATATTTCTCTAAATCATTCTGCACAAGCCCTTCATCTCTTAAAAATGGAAAAGGTTGCGTTACTCCGCGTATGTTATCTTTACTTAAGTGTTCAGCATTAGCAACTTCTATTTCTGTACTTTTAGTGTAAGTTGTTAGTAATATTGTCGTTAATAATCCTACTCCTAGCATCTTCATAACTCTATATTGTTGTTTTTTCCTAATTTTTTTCCTTCTTATTTTCTGCCTTCTCATTATCTCTCCTTAAAATAAACTATAACAGTCTAAGATATTAGACTAAAAATAAATATATAGTTCTACTTATCTAGTCCCTCAAATTTCGATTTCATTGTTGGATTTTTTTTTACTAATTTTTGAACAGTTACTGCTTCTGCCTTATTATTAGCTAATCTCAGATTATTTTCCGATGATAACAAGGCCTCCTTAGTTTTTTGAAGATGACTTATTGTCTTATCAATTTCATCAATAGCCGTTTTAAATTTTCTACTAGCCAGTTCATAATTTTTAGCAAAAGCTGCCTTAAATTTATTTAAATCATCTTCAAAATTAGTAATATCTATATTTTGTTCACGTATAATTTCTACTTCTTTCTTATATGATAAAGCATTTAAAGCTGAATTTCTAAGTAAAGAAATAATTGGTATAAAAAATTGTGGTCTGACTACATACATCTTTTCATATTGGTAAGAAACATCGACAATACCGTTATTATATAAATCATTATCAGCTTCTAACATAGATACCAAAATTGCGTATTCACATCTCTTTTCTCTTCTATCCTTATCTAATTCCTTAAAGAAATGCTCATTTTTCTTTTTTGTTCCCGTTGTTTCATTCTCATTTTTCATCTCAAACATAATAGAAAGTATTTCTACACCATCTTCATCTAACTCTCTAAATATATAGTCACCTTTACTCCCGCTACTAGCGTCATTATCTTTACCAAATTCTGCTCTAGGAAAAGCTGTCATACGTAACTTATTAAATTCATTCTCACAATGCTGCTCCAAGCTTTCTCCAACCATCTTAGTAGATTGTTTAGCCTTAAAATCTTTATAAAAAGCTACTTCTTCTTCTTTTTGTTTCAGTAGTAACTCATATTTTTCTTGAATCGATTTTTTCTCTAATTCCTTCTTCATATCAATAGATGCTAATTCAGATTTAAATTTATCTAATTCTTTATCCTTTTGACTAATAGCTTTATTTAGTTCTATTTCCAAATTAAGCTTATTTTTTTCCTCTAACTGCTGAATTTCTAAATAAATTTCCTTGTTCTTTAAAGCTAGTTCTGCAAGTTCTCTTTCTTTAAAAATAAGTTTTTCTTCTAATTCTTTTTTAGCATTTAAAATTTCTAATTCCTTATCTTTATCGCTAGCTGATAATTTAGCTTTTAATTCTAGAATTTCTTCATTTTTTTCATTTAAATACTTTTCTTGAATATTTTTATTTTTTTCTTCAAAAAGGCGTAATTCTTGATCATAAGTTGCTCTTACCTGCTCTAATCTAGCATGTACTTCATTGTCAAACTCTAGGTTTCTAATTTGATTTACTATATTTTCATATTTAGACTCATCTATTGTAAAAGATTCATTACAATGCGGACATTTTATTTGTTGCATATCTACCCTTTCTTTTATTATATTCATCATGGACCTATAATAATTTTCACTTCTAACAGATATTTAATATCTACTTTAACTAATATTTCTTTTTAGGATGCTTATCAACTATCGCCTGATTATTCTCTAATGCAGCTTCCCCTTTTTCAGTCAGAGCATACTCTCTAATCAATTCCTTGCTTAACAATTCTTCTTCACTATAATTCTCTCTTATAGCAATATGTACATCATCTTTCTTCATCTTTGATACACCTTTAATAGACTTTTCTTTTAGTAAGTTTTTTAATATTGCTAATGGTGTATGTTTCAAAGATTCCATAATTGATTTTATGTAAACCAATTCGTTTTCTAATAAATTCTCTAGATTTTTCTCTCCATTTATACCATATGTATACTCAAAATATTTTGGAAAATAGTTTGATTGTACTGTGTCAGTTGTAAATGTCCCAAAATGTACACGCCATAATAAAATAATATCCCCTGCAATCAGACCCTCGTCTGTTTTTTCCATATTTTTCTTCGGCACCAATTTAGATTTTGATAAAGAAACCTCTTTTAACCAAGTATCAAAATCCCTATCGTCTGATATATAAGGAACTGTTTCATAATCTAAATAATATTTTTCTACTATTTCTTTAATTTGTTTTGTCATATATCCCCCTAAAATTCAACATCTATTTCTCCTATCCATTTAACTTTTCCTGGATTATCTTCATGCTTAGTTAATGCCTTTTCATACCAAACAACATCATGCCACTTACCAAATTTATAACCTACCTTAGTGAAATGTGCTACTTTCTTGAATGAGTTTTTTTCATGAAAAATAATACTTTTTTCATTTGGATATGTTATACAAGCTTGAATAGTTACTATATTTTGCATTTTTAATATTTCTATAAGTTTATCTAATAATATTTGCCCTAGTCCTTTAGCAGAATAATTTTTATCAAGATATATCGACCACTCTACTGTCCAATTATAAGCAGTCCTTTCTTTAAATGTATTAGCATATGCATATCCAAGTACTATGCCATTTTTTTCTGCTACAATATAAGGATATTTCGATGATATATTCCTTATCCTGTCTTTAAATTCTTCCTCACTAGGAACACCATATTCAAAACTTATATTTGTTTTTTCTACATAATAAGAGTATATTTCTAACAACCTAGTAGAATCACTATCTTTAACCATTCTTAATCTAATTTTCTACACCCTCCTTCTATTTCACTATTCCTCATATATCTCTATTATCTTATCATACTTATAAAATAATATAAAGCAGACTGATAATAAATCAGTCTGCTTTATATTATTTTATTTCTATATCTAAATTTCCATTGTAGTTTAGACTTATGTAACTATTTTCTTCTACACTTTTCCTAATTATTTCCAAAGCTAGTTTATTTTCTATATTAGTTTGAATAAATCTTTTCAATGGTCTTGCTCCAAACTTAATATCATAGCCTGCTTCTGCTATCCATTTTATTACTTCTTCTGTATAAGTAAGTTTTAGATTGCGTTTACCTAGTCTCTCTACTAAATCATTTAATAATTTTTCTACAATAGCTCCTATATTTTTCTTACTTAATGGACTAAATATTATTATATCATCCATTCTATTTAGAATCTCTGGTTTGAAATAAGAGTATAATTGATCAGTTACTCCTTTTCTTGTTTCATCATCTATATTACCATCTTTAGCATTTTCTAATAAATCTAAAGAACCAATATTTGATGTCATTATAATAATAGTATTCTTAAAGTCAACATTTACTCCCTTAGAATCTGTTAATCTTCCTTCATCTAATAGTTGCAATAGAATATTAAATACATCTGTATGAGCTTTTTCCACTTCATCTAATAAAATTATACTATAAGGATTTCTTCTAACAGCTTCTGTTAACTGTCCTCCTTCTTCATAGCCCACATATCCTGGAGGTGCTCCTATTAATCTACTTACCGAGTGTTTTTCCATATACTCACTCATATCTATTCTTACTATATTTCTCTCATCATCGAATAGATTAAGTGCTAATGCTTTAGCCAGTTCTGTTTTACCTACTCCAGTTGGTCCAAGGAATAAGAAAGAACCTATTGGTCTATTAGGATCAGATATTCCTGCTCTTGAACGAATGATAGCATTTGTTACACTTTGCACAGCCTCATCTTGCCCTACTACTTTCTTATGTAAACTATCTGCTAAATTTATTAATTTTACTTTTTCATTTTCAGCAAGTCTTTTTACAGGTATCCCTGTTATTTGTGCTACTATGTTAGCAATCTCATTCCCTCCCACTTCTTGTTTCAATAGCATATAATCGTCTTTTGAAAAGGTATCTTCTGCTTCTCTTAAGTCATCTTCTAATTTTGGCAATATAGAATATTTTAATTCTGATGCTTTTTCTAAGTTATACTCATTCTCTGCCTTTTCTAATTCTAATTTTACCCTATCTATATCAAATCTTAACTTACTCACAAGTTCAATTTTTTCTTTTTCTTTATCTACTTGCAACTGTAATTTATCTTGTTTTTCTCTTAATTCTGCTAACTCTTTTTCTATATCTACTAATCTCTTAGCTGAAATTTCGTCATCTTCAGAATTTAGGGCTTTTTCTTCTATTTCTAACTGCATTATCTTTCTATTAATACTATCTAATTCTTCTGGATTTGAAGAATTTTCTGTTTTTATAGTTGCACAAGCTTGATCTATAAGATCTATTGCCTTGTCCGGTAAAAATCTATCACTAATATATCTGTCAGATAATTCAGCAGCATCTACTATTGCCCTATCTGATATCTTAACTCCATGATATAGTTCAAATCTTTCTTTAAGTCCTCTTAATATAGAAATAGTATCTTCAATAGTTGGCTCTTTAACAAGAACTTTTTGGAATCTTCTTTCCAAGGCAGAATCTTTTTCTATGTAATTACGATATTCATTTAGAGTAGTTGCTCCAATACAGTGTAGTTCTCCTCTAGCAAGCATTGGCTTTAAAATATTACCTGCATCCATAGCTCCATCAGTTTTTCCTGCCCCTACTAGCATATGAATCTCGTCAATAAATAAAATAATATTTCCATCTTGTTCTTTGATTTCCTTAAGAACAGCTTGCAATCTTTCTTCAAATTCTCCTCTAAATTTAGCTCCTGCAATCAAGCTAGTTAGATCTAATTCGAAAACAGTTTTATTTTTCAAATCTTCTGGTACATCTCCCCTAACTATTCTTTGAGCTAAAGCCTCTACTATTGCTGTCTTCCCAACACCCGGCTCTCCAATTAAAACTGGATTGTTCTTAGTCTTTCTTGACAATATTCTTATTACATTTCTAATTTCATCATCACGACCTATTACTGGATCGATCTTTCCATTTTTGACTTCTTCTACTAAATTACGTCCATATTTTTCTAAAACTTCATAAGTGTTCTCTGGATTTTGTGTCATAATTTTCTTACCCCCTCTTATTGTAAGTATTAATTTTTCTAATTTTTCTAAGTTTGATTTTTTATCTATATTTTTCTTTATTATTTCATTTTTAATATATGCTGCTAGTACTACATGCTCCAAGGAAAGATAAGTATCTTCATACTTTTCTCTGTATTTATCTGCTTCTTGAAGCAAGATATACAAATCACCACTTATATTTGTTCCATATTCTATACCTTGACCAGAAACAGCATTTATTTTCTTAATCTCTATATCTAAATCTTTTAAAATTTCTTTTACATTTGCACCAATCCTAGATACTATATCAAAAAATAAATTATTATAGGATAATGCTTCATAAATTAATATATCACTAGTTATAAATTGACTCTTTACTTCTCTTGCTTTCTCTTGTGATTTAGCAAGAAGTTCTTTCATTGAATTAGTCATTTTTTCTATATTCATAAAATATACCTCGCTTTGACCTTTTTTGACTTTATTTAATTATACACTATTTGACTAAATTTGACAATAGTTTTTATTAAAATTTACAAAAAATTTTTTTAATGATACAATTAAATATAGAAAAATCAAAGGATAACAAGCAATGAAATTTATTATAAATAAAGATTATAAAACTATTAGAGATTATCTAAGTAAATTTTTATTATTATCTAAAAAAAATTTACATGTGCTTAATATGGCAAAAGATGGAATAAAATTAAATGGAGAAAATGTAACTTTATATAAACAAATACATTCAAAAGATCTTTTAAATATTGACATAGAACTTGCTAAATCTAACTATATAAAAAATAATTCTAAAAACATTAAAATTGAATATGAAGATGAATATATCTTAATAGCTTCTAAACCATTTGGTATGAAAACTCACCCTAACCAAACAACACTTGAAAATGATAGTCTTGTAAACTATCTCATAGGTGATAGACCATACTTAGAAGCTATTCATAGACTTGATATTGATACCTGTGGATTGGTAGTATTCTCCAAATCAAGCCTGGTAAAATCAAAATTAGATTATATGTTAGAAAAAAGAAAAATAAAGCGGATTTATTATGCTCTTGTAAAGAATTATATGCAAGAACAGACAATCATAACTAATATTGGGCGTGATTCTATAAACAAAAACAAAATGGCTGTCACTTCAAAAGGAAAAAAAGCCATTACCAATATTTTAAAATGTGAAAAATTTAAGGATAAATATAAACTAACCCTATCTTTAGAAACAGGACGAACTCATCAAATCAGAGTTCACCTAGCCTACTTAAATAATCCTATTCTAGGTGATAGGCTTTACTCTAAAGACTACGGTATGTATGAAAATATGTATCTAGGTGCTATAAGAATAGAGTTTATTCACCCAATTACTCTTGAAAAAATTTTGGTAACTTCTTCCTTAGATAACTTATTTAATCAACAAAAAAAGCAATAGAAAATTTCTATTGCTTTTTTTATTTTAATCTCAACTTTCTTGATAATATTAAAGCCATTAAGGCTATTAATGACGATACTGCAAATACCATTTCTGTACTAATTTCCCAAATATATCCTACTATGTACATACCTATAAAGGCTGATAATTGGAAAGCTATTGATGAATATAAATTTTGCATAGTTAATATTTTTCTTGAAGAAAAATTTTTATTCAGAAGCAAAATGAAAGATAGCTGTGCCAAAGCAAATGTAATTGCATGTAATAGTTGCGTAAAAGCAAATATGTATATATTGGGAAATATTGCTAATATTGCCCATCTAAATACTGCAACTGAACATACAAACGTAACTAAATTCTTAATATTTATTTCTAAGGGAATCCTATTAGAAAAAGCGAAGAATAAAATTTCAGCTACTATTGAAAGACTAATTAAAATTCCTAACATCCACTTCACTGATAAATTTAAACTCTCTACATATAATACACTATAATTATTATAGGCAGCATGGCTTAATTGTAATAGAAAAAATAATAATATTATTAATATTGCATTCTTATCATCTTTTATCCAATAGAAAGAAATAGGTTCTTTTTCATCTCTCTCACTATCTTCTAAAGATTTTGGAAGCGGAATAAAGACAAATATTACATGGCTTATTATCAGCGCAATCAATATATAATATATAAATTCTTTACTTATATAAGCTAATATTGTACCTACTATTAGTCCCGTTAGCATATAAGATGCAGACCCAAACATTCTTACTTTACCGTAATCTAAATTTTCTTTTCTTAGAAATATAGAAGCGGCTGTCTCTGTTAGTGGAGATAAAGAAAAAAATGTTGCACCTACAAATAAAGTAACTATACTCAAAGTTAAATTACTATCTGTAAAGTTATAAAGCAATGCCGACAATAAGCCACCTATACTTAATATTCTATATGATATTTTCATATCAAATTTATTTACTAAACTAGTGACTAATACAACTCCTCCTACAAATCTTCCTATGTACACCATTGCAAAAATAGAACTCGCTTCAAGTACTGTAAAACCTTTGGTCACAGTCAAGTAAACTAACCAATATTGAAAAAATACTCCTTGAACCGCAAATTGTAAAAAATAATTTAAGGATAACCATTTTTTTGATTTCATATTTTTATACCGCCTATGCCAAATTAATTTGTACTATAACTACTGCTAAATTCATCAATATATGTGCTGTTATTGGTGCTATAATATTTGATGTTTTTTTATACAAATATGCAAAAATCATAGCCATAACTATATAAACAATAGCTATTGGTGAAATCCCGTCATGAGGAATTGCAAATATTAATCCAGATAAAAAAGCAGCTAATATAAATCTTAATTTTTCTCTGGATGTATTTATTATATCGTAAAGATAAGCAAATATAGCTTTTCTAAACACTAATTCTTCCAATATAGGAGCAAATACAACAACATAAAGTATTATAATTGGTTGACTTTTAATTGCTAGAGAAATTTCTTGGGTATTTTGACTAACTGGATTAAAAGAAAAAATATGGGCTAATATTTGAAGTATTATACTTAATATCATTTGTAACAACATCATTATAAAAAAGAAAGACATTCCTTTACCTACGGATTTTAGAAAACCATATCTTTGATTAGTATTTTCTAAAGAATTTAGTCCATTTTTTTGTATAATTATAGTCATTATTACTATAGCTATTACTTGCCAAAATAATAAGACGTAATATCTTTGTCCTGCTTCTGTTATATTTAAAAAATGCAATGTTATCTTTGGCATCAAGAATAAAGATAATACATATGTACAGACGATTGATAGAAGTAATATAAGATTACCATTTTTAAAATTAAATTTCATTATGTCACCACTTTCTTAAATTATATAGACTTATTATAAAATAATCTTCTTCTCTTTATTTTCTACAAAATCTACATACTCAGAAAGTAGTGCTTCCATTTCTGCATAAGTATTCATTTCATTTAAACGTGCTTTTACTTTAGCTCCCCCTTTGATACCTTTCATGTAATAAGCCGCGTGTTTTCTCATCTCATGTACTGCAACTTTCTCAGGTTTAATTTCCATTAATCTTCTTAAATGTAATAAACATACATCAATTTTTTCTCTTGGAGCCGGTTCATTTGCTATTTCGCCTGTTTCTAGATATTTTACAGTTCTATACAGCATCCATGGATTACCTAAAGCTGCACGACCAATCATGATTGCGTCACATCCAGTCTCCTCTAATCTCATCTTAGCTTCTTCTGGGCTAGTAATATCTCCATTACCAATAACAGGAATTTTTAACATTTCTTTTACTTCTTTTACATACTTCCAATCAGCTTTTCCTGTATACATCTGCATCTTAGTACGACCATGAATAGCAATAGCGGAAGCCCCTGCTTTTTCAGCATTTAAAGCATTTTGATGAATATATATCTTATCCTCATCCCATCCTGTACGCATTTTTACAGTTACAGGCTTAGCTACTGCATCAACAACTCTAGATACTACATCGTAAATTTTATCTGGATCTAATAATAATTTAGAGCCACAATCACTTTTAGTTATTTTCGGAACTGGACATCCCATATTAATATCAATAATATCCGCTTCTGTATTTTTATCTACATATTTAGCAGCCTCTACTAAAGTTTCGGCTTCACTTCCAAAAATTTGTAAACTTAAGGGCCTTTCTCTAGGATCTATATATAACATATTCATAGTCTTTTGGTTATTGAATAAGATAGCTTTATCACTTACCATTTCAGCACAAACTAATCCTGCACCAAATTCTTTTACTGTTAATCTAAAAGCTGCATTACAAACCCCAGCCATAGGGGCAAGTACTACTCTATTCGATATATCTATATCTCTAATTTTAAACATTATCTACTCCTATATCTATTATTTCTATTTTTTCTTTAATTTTTTCTAACCAGGTACTTAGCTTAACATCCTCTAATTCTATATCTCCTACTACATCTATTAATGGCTTTAAAACAAAATTTCTATCTTTTATATATTTATGAGGTACAATTAATTTTTCATCATTATATACATCATCATTATATAGAATTATATCTATATCTATTGTTCTATCTGCCCAATGTTGATCTCTAGTTCTACCCAATCTGTACTCTATTTCATGGCAATTTTCCAATAATTTATAAGCATCTTCCTGAGTTTCTATAACTATACACATATTTAAAAATTCATTTTTTGCAACTCCACCCCATGCTAAAGTTTTATATACCTTACTTTTTTTCAATATTGGATATTTTTTTTCAATTTCTACTAAAGCATCTTTCAAATACTTATCTTTAGGTTCTATACTACTACCCAAAGCTAAAACAATCATATTAATTCCTCTAACTCTCTTCTAGAAATTTTTAAAAAAACACCGCACTCTTTGAATAGTTGCTTTACAGGTGCATTAGGTTTATCGATAGTCAAACTAATATCATCTATCAATTTATGTCTTTCGAATATTGTTTCTGCAATTTTAAAGGCTAATCTCTCTAATAATTTGTAAGTATTATTTGTTGAAACTTCTTCTATTATTTTAGCAATATCAGCATAGCTTACACTTTGGTCTAGTTCATCAGTAAACATAGCATTCTTGAAATCTAGACTAGCCTCAATATCAAAAATAAATTTTTGTCCTAAACATGTCTCTTCTGGAAATACACCATGATAAGCATATATCTCTATCCCTTTTATATAGATTTTATTTCTCATAATTAAACCTCTATTTAAAAATTCATATTTTTCTATTTTAGCACATATTTATTTATTTATCTAAATAAAAAGAACTATAGTATTTCTACTATAGCTCTTTTTATTGTCCCAAGGTAAAGACATCATCCATATCTTTAATTTCTTCTTTTTTATTCACTCTACTTAAAAAATTTATCTGATTTGCTATTACAGACAACTGATAATGATTAACACCATTCTTATCTGTATAGGTATTATTTGATAAGGAAGCTACTATATTAATCATACTCCCTTTATCACAATACTTAACTGTATTATGGGCTAACTTTCCAAAAGCGGTAAAATCTATAAATTCAACAGATCCATCTTTTGACTTATAAGACTGTACAGCAATGCATGCCTTTAGATATTCTAAGCCAGATTCACTCGTTCTTAACTCTGGTTTCCTAACTAATCTTCCTATTAAAGTCACTTGATTTAACATCTTATTCTCTCCCCTTAAAATTTTATTTATTTTTATATCTATATCTTACAACAAGTTTTTGAAAAATACTATGGGGCTCTTGCTTCTGAAAAGATTGAAAATTATAGCTTTCTTTTTAGAAGGATTATTAATTCAAAATATCTAAATATATAAATATTTATTGTGAAAATTTTTTTGATAATTTTTGTAACTATTAAAATAAGTTACTTTTAAGAATAAAATAAAATTTAACTTTTTATCAAAGTAACTTTTATCTGCTTATACTTATTTACAATTTAATATATACTTTCGCATATTTACTATAATATCATTTCTAAATTGCTACTTCTTTAATTATATATTTACAAGAAAGTGACAATATCTCTCACATCACGTCTCACACTTGGTCTACCTTCTTTTGCCGCTTTACCAATAGAAATTAACATAACTGTGCAGTATTCATTTTTACTTAGTCCCAACATATTTAAGACACCCTCAGAATCGAAACCTCCTATGGCATTAGTAGCATAACCGTGGGATCTTGCTACAAGCATTAGCTGCATAGATGCTAACGATGCGTCAATTTTAACTACCTCTATCATTTGTTTCTTTGAAAAAGAATCATACATCTTAGTGTACATTGGGAATAATTTTTCCTTAACTTCCTTAGACATATAACCTTTCTCTACTGCTTTATCATATATTTTCTCTGCTGATTTTTGTGGTTTTAAGTCTGCTAATACAACTATCATAGCTGAAGATGTATCATTTTGTTCCGTGTTAAAAGTTACATGAGGACGCAATTTTTTTTTCCCCTCTTCCGTATTTACTACTACAAATTTCCAAGGCTGAAAATTTACTGATGACGGAGCACTAGTAGCTTCTTCTATCATTTTTAATAATTCTTCATTTGAAATTTTTACATTTTTATCATAAACTTTAACACTTCTTCTACCTAATAATATATCTTTAAAATCATTATTCATTCTACACACATATCTCCTATTTATTTTATTCAACTTTTAAAAGTATATTTTAAATATCAAGGAATGTCAAATTATTATCCTTAATCATTACTCTCAATAATTAATAAAAGTATCTCAATAATTATTGAGATACTTTTATTAATTATCTTATTTCCGCTCCATTTGGAACTTCAGAATTAATTTCTACAAGTCTTAAAACTCCATCTTTTTCAGCAGATAAAATCATACCTTCACTTAATTCACCCATTAGTTTTACAGGTTTTAAATTAGCAACTACTGCTACTTTTTTTCCCATTAAATCTTCTGGTTTGTAAAATTTAGCTATCCCTGATAAAATTTGACGCTGGTGATTCCCCATATCGATCTTAAATTTCAGAAGTTTAGATGATTTCTTAATCTTTTCACATTCTATTACTTGTCCTACTCTTAGCGAAGTTTCAAAGAATTTATCAATACTAATTTCTTCTGCAAGTGCTACATAAGTATCTTCTTTCTCCTCTGTTTCAAGATTTTCTAATGCTTCAGCAGACATTTGAGATTTAATATATTCAACTTCAAGCTCTTTATCAAATCTTGGGAATATTGGCTCAGCTTTTTCTATTACTTTAATAGTCCCTTTAAACACCCCAAAGTTTGAAACTGTTTCATATTCTAAATGTTCCTCACTTAAATTTAACTGCTCTTTTATTTTTGCCGGTGCTTGAGTTAAGAATGGTGTAATTACTATAGTAGCAATACGTAAAGATTCTGCTAAATAATTCATTACTTTATCCAATTCTTCTTTTTTGGATTCATCTTTAGCTAACACCCAAGGTAAAGTTTGATCAATATATTTGTTTGTACGAGAAATAAATTTCCAAACAGATTCTAATGCTCTAGAGAATTGCATAGACTCCATATAGTTCTCATATTCTTCAACAAGAACTTTAGCTGAATTAATTAAATCATTATCAAACTCATTGTCAGTTTTAATAAAAGCAGGAATTATTCCATCACAGTACTTGTTAATCATAGCTATTGTTCTGTTTAAAAGATTACCTAAGTCATTAGATAAGTCCGAGTTAATTCTATCGATAAAACTTTCTGGAGTAAATATTCCATCTTGTCCAAAAGCTACTTCTCTCATTAGATAGTAACGCACTGAATCTAGTCCATACCTTTCAATTAACATATATGGATCCACTACATTCCCTTTAGATTTCGACATTTTGCCATCTTTCATAAGTAGCCAACCATGAGCAAATATTTTTTTAGGTAATGGTAAATCTAGTGCCATAAGTAGAATTGGCCAATAGATAATATGAAATCTTACTATTTCTTTACCTACTACTTGGACATCTGCAGGCCAATATTTATTGAAAAGTTCTTCACTTTCTCCAGTTGCATAACCTAAAGCCGTGATATAGTTTACTAGAGCGTCAATCCATACATATACAACATGTTTTGGATCTGAATTGACCTTTACTCCCCAGTCAAATGTTGTACGACTTACCGCTAGATCTTCAAGCCCAGGCTTAATGAAATTGTTTAACATTTCATTTTTTCTACTTTCAGGTAAAACAAAATCTGGATGTTCTTCATAATATTCTACTAATCTATCTGCATATTTACTCATTTTAAAGAAGTAAGATTCTTCTTTCACTAGCTTTACTTCATTTCCACTTGGAGCAATACCTCCAATCATTTTTCCATCTTCATCTTTAAAAACTTCTTTTAGCTGAGTTTCTGTAAAATATTCCTCATCACTAACCGAATACCATCCCTCATATTGACCTAAATAAATGTCACCTTTTTCTAATAATTTATCAAAAATTGCAGCAACTGCTTTTTTATGAGACTCATCAGTTGTTCTAATGAACTTACTATAATCAACTTCCATTGCAGACCATAATTTTTTAACATCTGCAATCATTCCATCTACATATTCTTGCTCACTTATAGCTTTTTCTTTAGCCTTTTCTTGAATTTTTTGACCGTGTTCATCCGTTCCAGTTAAAAAGAAAGTATCATAACCTTTTATTTTCTTATATCTTGTTAAAGAATCGCATGCTACTGTTGTATAGGCATGACCTATATGTAAATTACCACTTGGATAATATATAGGAGTTGTAATATAAAATGTTTTCTTTGTCATTACAAGTTTTCCTTTCTAAATCAATATAGATATTTCATACTATTTTACCATAAAGAATAGTCTCTGTACATAATGAACCTGTAAAAAATAGACTATCCTACAGGATAGTCTATAAAAATATTTTATTTTCCGTAATTTCCACTTTCATAAGCATCTTTTTTGTATAATTTTAATACATCTCCAAATAACTTATCAAATAGGAAAGCTGATGAAAATGGAATTACAACATAAGTTAATAATGCTACTAAAAGACTAGCTCCTTTTTCAATAGCTTTTAATGGTCCTATCAAACCAATTATTCCGAATCCAGCACTTGTTTGATCTCCTAAGATATTAAAGAACCAAGCCCCTAATCCACTAACTGCGGCTGTTGCAAAAATTGGAACTAATAATAAGGGTGTTCTTGCTACATTAGGCATCATAAGTTTTATTGCTCCAAGTACGATAGCAACACTTACCCCTGAAGGATTCTTAATTTTTATAGAACCTACCATTAATACTGCCGCCGCTGAAACAACTCCGATTGCTGCTGCTCCAGCTCCTAAGTAGTTAGCATTAGAGAACAAAACAATTCCCATAGCTACTGTAGATAGTGGAGTTACGATAAATAATGAAAATGAAAGAGCAATTAATACTGCCATAGTCGCTGGTTGAAGAGTAGTAAATGTCATTACTCCATCAGCTAAAAACTTAGTAATTTTCTTAACATGTGGTAATGTATATAAACCTACTAAAGCAGGAATTCCCCCACCAATTATCGGTAAAAAAATGATTGTTAAAGACCCAAATTTACCACTTAATTTATGAATTAAGTAAGTAGCAAATAAAGCAATCAATAATACATTAATTAAATCACCCATCGGTACCGTTGTATATACTTTTAATTCTGAATTATAAACTATTGAACCCGAAGCTACCAGTAGTGCTGCACCTAAAACTGTATTTTCTAATGCAGTAAACTTCATAGTCATACCTATGGCAGTACCAACTAATACCGGTACTGCAAATTGTAATAAATAGACTGCTTGAGACGCTGTTTTAAAAAATTCTGGTAAAAATAACATTCCTGCATATTTGAATACTGCACTTAATACAGCATTAGCAATTAAACCAGAAACAACCCCTACAGCCATACCGTTTAATACGGTATTAAATAAAGACTTAAATGTTAGTTTTTCAGTCATAATACATATCTCCTAAAATATAAAATTAATATCAATAAATATAAATACATAAATGATATAAAAATATGATAACATATTTTCAGAATATTTCAATAGTTTTTTTTATTTTTCCCAAAAATAAATGCACTCTATTTAAAAATAGAGTGCATCTCCTAGTTTATATTATCGGATTTTTAAGCGGTGTCCCTGCTTTTCTTGGATATTTATTAGGAGTTTCTTTTAGCTTTATAATTTTTAGAATATGTCTTTCATCTCCATCAATGTAAAATTCTGAATCAGTTTCTAACTCAGCACCCAGTAATTTTATAGCCTTAGTAGCTTCTTCTTTTTCTTGATTAGATTTCTGTGCCTTAAGACTTAAGAAATAACCACCTTTTTTTACCAATGGAATACATAACTCTGATAGTACATTTAACCTGGCTACAGCTCTAGCTGTAACTATATCGAATGATTCTCTATAATTTTTGTTTTGTCCAAAATCTTCCGCTCTTGAATGTACAAAATTATAATTTTCTAAACCTAATTCTTCTGCCAGTAGATTTAAAAATTTAATTCTTTTATTTAAAGAATCCACAATTGTAACTTCAAGATGTGGGTATATAATCTTCAAAGGAATCGATGGAAATCCTGCTCCACTTCCCACATCACATATTGATTTTACATCTTTAAAATCATGATAGAATGCAGTTGCTATGGAATCATAAAAATGTTTAGTATAAAAATCATCTTCCTCTGTTATAGCTGTAAGATTAATTCTTTCATTCCAATATACAACTAATTTATAGTATTTCTCTAATTGAGATTTTTGTAAATCATTAATTAAAATCCCATTAATTTCTAAATTATTATAAAAATCTTCCTTATTCATTAGTTTTTCCTGCTCTTTTTTGTTCTAAATAGATTAATAAAATAGATATGTCTGCTGGATTAACTCCCGAGATACGTGATGCTTGCCCTATTGTTAAAGGCGCTATTTTAATAAGTTTTTCTCGAGCTTCTAGGGATAAACTTGGAACATCATTATAATCTATATCCAATGGAATTTTTTTAGCATCCATTTTCTTCATTTTTTCTACTTGTTGTAGTGACTTCTTAATGTAGCCTTCATACTTAACTTCTATTTCAATTTGCTCAATAATTGCCATAGGTAATGTGACCTCTTGATTAGCTAAGTACATAATGTGTAAATAAGTTAACTCCGGTCGTCTTAGCAAATCAATAGCTAAAATACCATCACGAAGTTCAGCAGTATTCAATTCCCTCATTTTTTCTAAGGTTGCTTTTGTTGGTGTAATTCTAAAAGTTTTTAATCTTTCAATTTCCTCATTAATCAATTCACGTTTTTTCTTGAATTCTTCATATCTATCATCACTAATAAGTCCATTTTTATAAGCAATGTCAGATAAACGCATATCAGCATTATCATGTCTTAATAATAACCTGTGCTCTGCTCTAGATGTTAATAAACGGTAGGGTTCATTAGTTCCTTTAGTTACTAAATCATCAATCATTACCCCTATATAGGCTTCATCACGTCCCAAAATTAAAGATTCTTGTCCTAATACTTTAGCAGCTGCATTAATACCAGCCATGATCCCTTGACCAGCAGCCTCCTCATATCCAGACGTTCCGTTTAATTGACCCGCAGTAAATAAGCCAGAAATCAATTTAGTCTCTAAAGTTGGATATAATGTTGTTGGATTAATTACATCATACTCTATTGCATAACCATTTCGCATAATTGTAGCATTTTCCAATCCTTTGATTGATTTAATCATATCCCTTTGAACATCATCTGGTAAAGAAGTTGATAAACCTTGAACATAAATTTCTTTAGTCCCACGCCCTTCAGGCTCTAAAAACAATTGATGTCTCTCTTTATCATTAAATCTTACATACTTATCTTCAATACTCGGGCAATATCTTGGACCAGTACCTTTAATAACTCCTGAATACATAGCCGAACGTCCTAAATTATTAGCTATAATTTCATGAGTTTCTGAATTTGTATAGGTTAACCAACAAGGTACTTGATCCTTAACAAATTCTGTTGTTTCATAAGAAAATGCATATTCTTTCTCATCTCCAGGCTGAATTTCTGTCTTAGAAAAATCTACCGTATCAGCCTTTACTCGTGGAGGCGTTCCTGTCTTAAATCTTAATAATTCAAAACCTAATTCCTCTAATTGTTTTGGTAAGTCAATAGATGGCAACTGGTGGTTAGGTCCTGAAGAATACTTAGTTTCTCCAATTACTATTTCCCCACGTAAATATGTACCCGTTGTTATAACTATCGCTTTGGCACCATAACGTGTTTTAAGCATAGTTTCTAAACCTACTACTTTACTATCTTCTATTAGCAATCTTTTTACCATTGCTTGCTCAATATCTAAATTCTCTGTATTTTCTAATAAACGTTTCATTTCTAATTGATACTGAACTTTATCAGATTGTACCCTTAAAGCTCTAACTGCAGGTCCTTTGGCTGTATTTAACATTCTAATTTGAATATTAGTTTTGTCTGCTATTCTTGCCATAGCACCACCCAAAGCATCAACTTCCCTAACTACTACTCCTTTAGCTGGCCCTCCAATAGCTGGGTTACATGGCATAAAACCAATAGTATCTAGATTAGTAGTTACCATAAGTGTTTTAGCACCCTTTCTGCTAGAAGCTAAAGCAGCCTCTATTCCTGCGTGTCCCCCACCTATTACTATTACATCATATTCTTTAAAAAATTGTGTCATAATTCCTCCTAAATATTTACTTAAATAAATATCAAAATTATGCTTTCACCAAAATTTTGAATAAAATAAACTTATAACTTATACTAACATAATTTTAATTTTTTAACTACTAATTCCTCCTCTTAAAAAAACTAGCACTTAGGCTAGTTAATTTAATGCTGCTATAAAATCTTTAACAAATTTTTCTAAATTTTCCTCTTCTTCTTCCGTATCTACTTCAAATTCAACTTTTAAATTTTGAGTTGGATTATTTGCACCTGAAGCTTTTATTCGTTTATCAAATTGGTCTACAGCAGAACAAAAATGCTCATAGATTGTATCTCCTGTACCTATAACTCCAAATATCTTTCCAGATAAATCCATATCTGCTAATTCTTCAAAAAATTCTTCCATTTCACTCGGTATATCACCTTCATCATAAGTATAGCTTGCAACTATAAAAGCATCTGATTCTTCCACTATTGAAAAATCATCCATATCTTCAATAAAATGTAATTCTACATCAGTATCCTTTTCACGAAATTTTTCCACTACAAGTTCACTCAGTGTTTCTGTATTCCCTGTCAGACTTGCATATATTAAATTGACAACCATTTTCTTTCTCCTTACCTACTTAATTTAATAAAAGATTGTAAGCATAGCTACAATCCTTTGTTTTCTTCCATTTTTTTATAAATATTTTCTAACTCTTTTTCCCACTTATTCCAGTCTAACTTAATATCAACATTTTCTTTCAAAATATTTGCTACAACATCATCAATCGTAAATGAGTTAAGGGCCTCCTCTAAAGCTAGGTTTATAGCATTTAGATGCTCAAGATATTCTTCATATCTTGTATGGGTATGCCTAACACCTGTAAATATTTTCTCGATATAGTCAGATTTTAAAACAAAAATCTCTACTTTTCCGTTTATAGCTTTATATATTTGATAAAATGTTACTTTTTTCTTAGGTCGATATTTGTACCCGCCTCCTACTCCTGGATTAGCTTTTACTAATTTATTAAGAACTAACTTTCTCATAATTTTTTTCAGATAAGTTTGAGAAATATCCAGACGCTCACTTATTTCTTTAGAACTTAAATAAATATTTCTATCTTGAATATACAACAAAATCATTATGCAAATAGCCTGTTCTGTTCCTTTTGTTAAATGCATAATTTAATCTCCTTAATTATTATTTCTTAATCTTTCTCCCCAGTACTGGTAGTAAGTACACTCAATCGAACCATTGAACAATTTTCTTCTTTTAGTAGCTTTCTTACCATATAGATTCTCAAATAATTTATGTGAAGTTAATAAATATAAAGACCAGTATGGTTTATCTTTTAAAGCTTGCCCTAAAAAACGATACATCTTCTCAACTTCTGCTTTTTCCCCAATACGCTCTCCGTAAGGTGGATTAGCAATTATGCAAGCTGTTTCTTTTTTAGCAACAAAATCATAAACTGTCATTTGTTTTAACTCTATAAGACTACCTAAGCCAATTTCATCAACATTATTTTGAGCAGTCTCAATCATTTTAGGATCTAAATCAGAACCATATAATTCTAATTCTTTTTCATAGTCAATTGCTTCTTCTGCAAAATTTCTTTCTTCCTCCACTAATGCCTTTGGCATCCAGTACCATTTTTCAAAATCAAATTTTCTGTTTATACCTGGTGCCATATTTTGTGCCATCATTGCTGCTTCTATTAATAAAGTACCTGATCCACAAAATAAATCATAAAAGGGAATATCACCTTTCCAGTTTGTTAACTTAACCATTGCTGCAGCTAATGTTTCTTTAATAGGTGCTATCCCTTGGTTAGCTCTATAACCACGTTTGTGCAACCCATCTCCAGAAGTGTCTAACAATATAGTAGCTTCATCATTAAGCATTATAATTTCTAACCTAAATCTTGCTCCTGTTTCCTGTAACCAACCAGAAATACCATATGATTTTTTCATTTTTTCTACTATTGCTTTTTTTACAATTGATTGACAATCCGAAACACTAAACAATTTTGACTTATGACTTCGACCATCTACCGGAAATTTAGCATCTTCTGGTAGATACTTAGCCCAATCAATTGCTTTTGTTTTTTCAAATAATTCTTCAAAGGTATAAGCTGGAAATTTAGCAACAACAATCTTAACTCTATCAGCACATCTTAACCACAAGTTAGATTTAACTATAGCTCTCTTATCTCCCGAATAATATACCCTTCCATTTTCCACTTTAGTTTCATATCCTAATTCCTGTACTTCTTTAGCTACAATCGATTCTAAACCCATAGGCGTTGTAGCAACTAAATTATATTTCATTATTTTCTCCTAATTAGATTGATATACTAATAATCATTGTACTATATTTCTCAAAATTAACCTAGTAAAAATCTATAAATAAAAAGGTAGAATTAAATTCTACCTCCTAGTTATTTACTTTATCATAAGCCATATTCTGTCTCTATCCTTACTCAAACAAGAACTAGAACTTTCGTAAAGATAGCTGTGATCATCTGTCTAGACAATATTATTGTCTCCTATTTCTATATTCATTTCTATGAAATAAGTGCTTCTACCAAAATTTGAATTGCTCGCTCAAGGGGTTTACCGCGTTCCACTTCTCATATTTCTATGAAAACTCCGTCACTGTGGCACTTTCAAGATATAATATTCCATATACAGAGTACTTAGGAATATTTGTCTGCCGTTACAACATAGGTGTACCTAAACTTATTGTTTCGTTTAGCATGAACACTACAAGCATCTCAGCTTGTGCGAGTATGGACTTTCCTCACCTAAAAAGGTGCGATCACATCAAAAGCAAATCTAATTATATCATAATTTCTATTTTTTTACCATAGGATTTAAAAAAGTTAGTAAATAGTCGCAAAATGCAGAAGAGTAATCTTAGAAAGATAAGATTTAAACGAAATAAAAAAGAGTATGACAAATTGAAAGTGATAAATGTTTTACAGCTTTCGACAGCTATCATTCAATTAATCAATACTCTTTTAAAAATTTTTAGATGAACTATAATCAGCCGAAAAGTTAATTGTAGAACTCATCTTTAGTATACTATGAAATTAAATATTTTACAAAAAATAACAATTGTTTGTTTAGTAATAACATTCATATTACAATTGTATATAATATTTTTTAAATAAGGAGTTTTATATGAAAACAAGTGATGTACAAAAAAGAGCTAGTGTCAAATGAAATAGTAATAGATAGATGAAAAAAGAATTATATAGTGAAAAAATCAATAGCAAAAAGTTTTATAAAAACACTTAACTTCTGTGATTTCTAAAATATGATGTAGCTATAAAAAATGATATATAAGATTTAAAATTTTTTAATTTTTAACAAAAATATACTCATTTCATCCCCCATAATAAAAAAACTAATACAAATGTACTAGTTTTTTAACTTAACAAATAATACTATAAAAATTCAAAATAATGTAAAAGCTAATATAGAAAATTTAGATACTAAAGCTAAAAAAATCTAATTAACTTGAAAAACCCCTAAGCATTTATTTACATTAATTATAAGTCAAAAAATTTTGAATAAAAATGGATAAAAACTCTATATATTTTAAAAGTCTAAAGTAATACTTAAAGTTTCATCTCCAACTTTATAAACTACTTTTAATAACTCCTACTAGATTAATAAGTCTAATTTTCTTATTTATAGATATTTTTTATAGTATTTATTTTTTTAAAACATTTATTTTTTCTGCTGCGATTTCTTCTAATGCTCTTCCTACTTCTTTGTGAGAAACATATTCATCTAATTTTCCATCTTCAGGATTTTCAAATAATTCTCTAGCTCTCTTACTGGCTAAAGACACTAACATATATTTAGAATTTACAGCTTTTTTTAATACGTCTAACTTTGGATATAACATCACTATTCTCCTTTAAATTTCATCATCTTCTAATTCTAATAAAGCTCTACGGTATTGCATTTCAACGCGTTCTCTTCTCAAATGCTCACTCTTAATAATAGCATTAATTCTATCAACCGCTAAATCTACTTCATCATTAACCACAACGTAGTCATATAGATACATCATTTGAATTTCTTTTCTTGCTTTTTCTACTCTTTCTTGGATAACCGCCTCAGTTTCTGTTCCTCTACCTTTAAGACGACATTCTAAATCTACAATACTTGGTGGTGCCAAGAAAATAAATAAAGCTTCTGGCATCTTATTTTTAACCTGCTCAGCTCCTTGAACTTCTATTTCTAAAAAGATGTCCTTACCTTTCTCCATTGTTTCCCTAACATATTTTACAGGTGTTCCGTAATAATTATCCACATATTTAGCATATTCCAATAATTCACCTTGTTCAATTAATTCTTCAAATTCTTCCTTTGTCTTAAAAAAATAGTCCATCCCTTCTTCTTCTCCCACTCTCTTAGAGCGAGAAGTCATAGAAATAGAATATTCATAGTCTACATTATTTTCAAACAATGCTTTTCTTACTGTTCCTTTCCCGACTCCAGAAGGTCCAGATAGTACAATTAATAATCCTTTCTCAATCATATCATACCCTTTACTAAATTATTTAATATTATCTATTTATCTTATCACATTTGTAGTGTTTTTAAAACTGATTATGTGTTAATTAGTCTATTTTTATGTTATCATTAATTCTAGTATAAGAAAGGAGTATTAATATGACATTTGATGGTTTTTTTATAAATAAACTAATTACTGAATTAAAATCCGAATTAGAATTCTCTAGAGTAAATAAAATAAATAATATTTCTAACAATGAGTTTATACTTACTATGAGGAAGAATAAAAATAAAAAATTGTTTATTTCATTAAATCCCCAAAATTCAAGGTTACATATAACTACACATAATTATGAAAATCCTAAGACACCCTCAAATTTTTGTACTTTATTAAGAAAGCATCTCAATAACTCTTTATTAGAATCTATTAACCAGATTAATAATGATAGAATTATAGAATTTAAATTTAAAACAACTGATGAGTTGGGCTATAGAAAAAATATTTACTTGATTGCAGAACTTATGGGAAAACATTCAAATTTAATTCTTACAGACCAAAATAGAAAAATACTTGATTCTGTAAAAAATAGTTATGATATAGAATATGCAAGAACAACTATTGCAGGACTAGATTATAAACTTCCTCCAACTAGTTTTAAAATTAATCCATTTAATTTCGATAAATATATAAATATAAATAGTTCTGATTTTTCATTCAAAACTCTACTCAATAATTTCTACGGTGTCTCTAAAAAATTAGCTCAGCAATTTACATCTCTTGAGGAGTTTAAATTTTTTTGTAAGAACTTTCAAAATATTGGTAGACCCCTATCTTTAAATATAGACAATAAGGTAGATTTTTATTTCTTGAACCTAAAAAATTCTACCGAAAGGTTTTCTTTCGATACTTATTCTGAATTATTAGATTTTCATTATATGAATATAAACAATAGTGACAATACTGTAAAAAATAGTAAATCCTATCAATTTGTGGTTAATAAAATACAGAAATTAGAGAAAAAAATTATTATCTTACAAAAAGAAATTGAAAAAGCATCATCTGAGAATATGTATCAAATAAAAGGTAATTTATTATTAGCGAATAATTATCTATATAAAAATTCTATTCCAAAAAAAATCATATTACAAAACTTCTATTCAGATGAATTAGAAAATATAGAAATAAAATTAGACCCCACTCTATCTATAGAACAAAATGCAAAATATTACTTCAATATAGGTAAAAAAAATAAGAAAAAGCGTGAGATTCTATCTGAACAGGTTGAAATTAGTAAAAATGAATTACTATATTTCAAAAATTTGGAAACTCAGATTGAAAATGCAAACGTATCTGATTTAGAAGAAATTAAAGAAGAACTACTTAATTATGGCTATATAAAGGAGAAAATAAACAAAAAAAATAAGAAAATAAAATACACTATTATTAACTATAATGGAACTGACATCTATATTGGAAAAAATAATCTTCAAAATGATACAATAACAAATAAATTGGCCAAGAAAAACTATTTATGGTTTCATATAAAAGACTTGCCTGGTAGTCATGTAGTCATTTTTGATGCAAATCCTGATGAAGAAACTATTAATATTGCTGCTATGCTAGCCGCCTACTTTTCTAAATCAGCTTCGGAAGACTCAGCAATAGTAGATTACACTTTAATAAAAAATGTTAAAAAAATACCTTTTGCAAAAAAAGGTATGGTTACATATACTAACCAAATGTCTATTAAAACTAAAATCGATAAGCTAGTCTTGCTTAAACTTCTAAATAAAAATACTAAGTCCAATTAAAATCGGACTTAGTATTTTATTTTATCTCATTGTTACAAATTCTTCTGACCCTGTTGGGTGGATAGCTACTGTATTATCAAAGTCTTTCTTTGTTGCCCCCATTTTAATAGCAACAGCAAATCCTTGAATCATTTCATCAACACCATAGCCTATTCCATGTAATCCTATAACCTTTTCATCAGGACCTAAACATATTAATTTCATCACTGAAGCTTGTCTATGACTTGTTATAGCTGAGTACATCGGCGTAAATGATGATTTATAAACTTTAATATTTTCCTTTCCATACTTATCTATAGCCTGTTTTTCTGTTAAACCAACCGTTCCAATTGCTGGATGTGCAAACACAACTGTTGGTATATCAGTGTAATCTAAATGTTCTTCTGGCTTATTGTTAAATAATCTTTCTGCTAATTTTCTTCCAGCAGCCACTGCTACTGGCGTTAATTCAACTTTTCCAATGACATCACCAACTGCATAAATTCCTTCAACATTTGTATTTTGGAATTTATCAACAACAATATATCCCTTTTCGTTTAATTTAACACCTGTTACATCTAGGTTTATTTCATCAGTCAATGGTTTACGTCCTATTGCCCATACTAAATAGTCAACAGTAAATTCTCTTCCATCTTCTAATATTAATGTTAAAGAATCATCCTCATTTTTAACAACTTTCTTAGGTACTGCAAAGCTATGTAAATTTGGTCCTTCTTTTTCAATAATTTCTTTCAATGTTTCTACAATAGTTTCATCAAAATTTCTTAATGGTGCATGTTGTCTTACAAATAAGTGAGTTTCAGAACCTAGTTCCTGTAAAACTCCTGATAACTCAACAGCTATGTAACCTGCTCCTACTACTGCAACACGTTTAGGTAATTCTTTAAGGTCAAATATTTCATTAGATGTTACTCCATATTCTGCTCCTTCAATATTAGGAATTACTGGTTTTCCTCCAGTTGCAATTAAAATATGAGGTGCTGTATACTGCTCTCCGTTTACTTCAATAGTGTTTTTATCTACAAACTTTGCATATCCTTTTACTACATCTACTCCATTGTTAGTTAATACTCTATTATAAGATGCGTGAATTCTTTCAATATAAGCTGTTCTGTTTTTCACTAATGTTTCAAAATTAAAGTCTTTAACCTCTACATTAAAACCATAATCACTAGAATATTTGTATATTGCTTCTGCTACCTGAGCACCATACCACATAACTTTTTTAGGAACACATCCAAGGTTAACACAAGTACCTCCTAAATCTTTAGCTTCTACCAATAAACATTTTTGTCCGTATGATGCAGCTCTATTTACAGAAGAAATACCTCCACTTCCTCCTCCTATTGCGATATAGTCATATTTTTTTACCATAGTCTTTCTCCTTATTATTTTAATTTCAATCCTGTTAATAATTCTTTCATAGGATTATGATTTTCGGTTTCTTTTTTCATATACTTCTTCAAATCTTTATATGAAGCCTTATCTCTTTTATTTGACTTAATATTTTTATCAACTTCCTTTTGTTTAATAGAATTACCACATACACATCTATATGTAGCATTGTCACCTTTACCGAACATCGTCATTCTCTTTTTACAATTTTGGCAACGAAGGTTTGTTAACCTACTAATGACTTTTCTATTCTTACAACTTGGACTAGAACATTTAAGAATTTTACTTCCTTTTTTATCAACCACAAGCATATAGCTACCACAGTCTTCACATTTTTTACCAGAAATATTATCATGTTTAAACTTATCTTCACTAGTTTTAATTTCTGAAATAAATTCCTTGGTATATGATTTTACTTCATTTAAGAATGTATCTTTAGATAGTTTATTCTTAGCAATATTATATAATGATTTTTCCCATAAAGCCGTTAATGATGGACTCTTTAATTTTTCAGGAACTAGATTCAATAATTGCCTAGCCTTATTGCTAGTTTTAATTATCCCATTATCTAATACTAGATAATCATTAGTAAATAATTTTTCTAATATATCTGCTCTTGTAGCTACTGTTCCAATTCCATTTGTTTCCTTTAGAATCTTCCTTTCAGCTTCACTATCTACATACTCAAAAGGATTTTCCATAGCATAAATCAAACTTCCTTCTGTAAAGTATGAAGGGGGGGTAGTTTCTTTCTTCGCATATGTCAGGCTTTCCACTTGTCCGGATTTTATAGGTTCAACTGATTTTTTCGATTCTTCATCAAAAATTTTATAACCTAATTTTAAGCTTTGTTTACTAGTATTTGAAAATTTCTTACCATCAATTTCAAAGTACATTGTTATTTCTTTATACTCGTAATTATCGAGCAGATTTTCTAAAAATCTTTTAGTTACTAAATTATAAATCTTAGTTTCCATATCCGACATAAGCATATAATTTGCTCTCTCTTCTGTTGGAATAATTGCATGGTGATCAGTAACCTTAGCATTATTTACTATCTTAGTAGATTTAATATCTTTTGCTTGTAATATTTGCTTAGCTACACTTGAATATTCTCCACCACTTATTGCCCTCACTCTATCAATAAGAGTAGATTTCATATCACTTGTGATATAGCGACTATCTGTCCTTGGATATGTCAGAACTTTATGCTTTTCGTATAAGGACTGTACAATATTCAAAGTTTGCTTGGGAGAAATTTTATAAAGTGAACTTGCTAATTGCTGTAAATCTGTAAGATTATATAGAGCTTTTGGACTAGAACTTTTAACTTTTTCCAAAACTTTTATGTTAGTAATATTAAAGTTTCTATTTTTCTTAACAAAATTATCTGCCTTGTCTATACTAAAATCACTATCATTGGATACAAATGTTATCCCATCAACTTTAGCTTCGTAGGTGAAATATTCTTTTGGTTTAAAGTTCTTAATTTTTTCTTCCCTATTTAGCACCATTTGTAAAGTTGGAGTTTGCACTCTACCACAATTTAAGGAGGCATTATATTTAAGAGTTAATGCCCTTGAAGCATTTAATCCAACAAGCCAGTCAGCATTTGCTCTAGCAATACCTGAATGATATAGACCTATATAATCTTTAGCGTTTTTAAGATTTCTAAATCCCTCTTTTATAGCCTTATCAGTTACAGAAGAAATCCACAACCTTTTTAATGGTTTATTTGTTTTAGATTTATCAATAATATATCTAGCTACAAGTTCTCCCTCACGTCCAGCATCGGTGGCTATAATGATTTCATTTATGTCTTTTCTATTTATTGCTGTCTCAATGATTTTATATTGTTTAAAAGTTTTCCCTATAACTTCTGTTTTCATAAATTTTGGAATCATTGGTAAATCTTCTAAAGTTACATTTGAAAATTCCTTATACTTATCAGGAGTTTGCAATGTTATTAAGTGACCTAAAGCCCAGGTAACTACATAATTTTCTCCTTCTAAACATCCATTTTTGTTTTCTTTAGCAGCCAAATTTCTAGCAATATCTCTGGCTACTGAAGGTTTCTCACAAAGTACTAAACTTTTCATTTCTGCTCCTTCTTAATTTCTTTGCTTTAATTATAAACCTTCACTACATATTTTCCCAATAATTGAACTGAAAGATAATAAAAAAGAAGTAGCTTTCGCTACCTCTATTTATTTTGCAATCTTAACTGCTCGAACTTCTCGAATTACATTTACTTTTATATTTCCTGGATACTGCATTGTTTCTTCAATTTTATTTCTGACTTCTTTAGCAATCTTATATGCCCTAGTATCATCAATTTCTTCCGGATTAACAATTACTCTTATTTCTCGTCCGGCTTGAATAGCATATGTTTTCTCGACACCTTTATGCTCATTTGCTATTTCTTCTAATTTTTGAAGTCGTTTAATATAAGTTTCTAACGACTCTCTTCTAGCTCCCGGTCTAGAGGCTGACAAAGCATCTGCTGTTGCAACAATTACAGAAATTGGATTATCTGCTTCATAATCTCCATGATGTGATGCTATAGCATTTATTACAATAGAGTTCTCTTTGTATTTTTTAGCAAGCTCAACTCCAACTTCAACATGCGATCCTTCTACTTCATGATCAACTGCTTTACCTATATCATGGAGTAATCCAGCACGTCTAGCTATAGTGACATCAAGACCAAGTTCTCCAGCAATAATTCCGGAAATATAAGCTACTTCTATAGAGTGTTGTAGTCCATTTTGGCCATAGCTTGTTCTATACTTCATTTTTCCTAATATCTTAATTAAATCTGGATGCATATTATGAATACCTAAATCAAATGTAGCTTGCTCTCCTGCATCTCTTATGACTTGATCAATATTTCTTCTAGCTTTTTCTACAGTTTCTTCTATTTTAGCTGGATGTATTCTACCATCTTCAATAAGCATGTGGATAGCTGTCTTGGCAACTTCTCTTCTTATCGGATCATATCCTGACAGTAAAACAGCTTCAGGAGTATCGTCAATGATTAAATCTACCCCTGTCAAAGTTTCAAGAGTTCGAATGTTACGACCTTCTCTACCAATAATTCTACCTTTCATATCATCTGTAGGTAGATTTATCACTGAAACCGTAGTCTCACTTACCACATCAGCAGAAAATTTTTGCATTGATTGAACAATAAGTTCTCTAGCGCGCCTATCTGCTATATCCTTAGCCTCAATTTCTCTATTCCTTATATAAATAGTTGTTTCTTTAGTCATTTCTTCTTCTAACGAAGACATAATTTCTTCTCGAGCTTGTTCTTCAGTAAGATTTGCAATTCTCTGCAACTCATTTTCTTGTTGAATTTTCAACTCATTCACTTCACTATTTTTTTCTTCAAGTAGTTGTAATTTTTCATCTACTTTAAATTCCCTAGAACTGATAAGCTCATCTTTTTTACTAATAAGCTCACTTTGTCTTTCTAAAGTGGATTCTTTTTGAATAAGTCTTTCTTCTTGTTTTATAATATCTTGTTTTTTAAATTCAATTTCTTTATTAGCTAAATTAATTATTTCACTAGCTTCTTTTTTTGCTAAAAGAACTTCTTTTTCTGAAATAAATTTAGCCTCTTTTTTTGCTTCGTTAATGATATGATTAGCGTCTTGTTTTGATTGAATTAATTTACTTTGAATAAGATTTTTAGCAACAAAATATCCAAATAAAAGGCCAACAAGTAAAGTTGCAATAATGCTTCCTACAAACATCTGCAACCTCTTCCTACTAAATTAAATTTTGATACACCTTTTAGGTAATATCACTTTCTAAATTCTACTATATAACCTAATAAAAGTCAATATTATAAGAAAAATCTAGTATAAATACTTGCACAAGTATAATTTATATGCTAGAATAGTCTAAGTATTTGAAATCAAATACTTATTTGTTTGAGTGGGAGAACAAAATATCAGTGTTCATAGACCACATCACGAAAAAATAATTAGGAGGATTTATCGTGGCTAAAAAAGTTATAAAATTAGTTAAGTTACAAGTACCAGCAGGTAAAGCTAATCCAGCTCCACCAGTTGGTCCAGCGTTAGGTCAAGCTGGTGTTAACATCATGGGATTCTGTAAAGAATTCAATGCTCGTACACAAGACCAAGCGGGATTAATTATCCCAGTAGTAATCTCTGTATATGAAGACCGTTCATTTACATTCGTTACTAAAACTCCACCTGCTCCAGTATTACTGAAAAAAGCAGCTAAAATCGACAAAGGATCTTCAGTTCCTAATAAAGATAAAGTTGCGACAGTAACTAAAGCACAAATTCAAGAAATAGCTGAATTAAAAATGGAAGATTTAAATGCAGCTTCTGTAGAAGCAGCTTCTCGCATGATAGAAGGAACTGCACGTTCTATGGGTATCTTAGTATCTGAATAATAGGAGGAAAAATATAATGGCAAAAGGTAAAAAATATCTTGAAGCAGCTAAATTAGTAGATTCTTCTAAATTATACTCAGTACTAGAAGCAATCGAATTAGCTCAAAAAACAAGCGTTGTTAATTTTGACGCAACAGTAGAAGTAGCTTTCCGTTTAGGAATTGATACTCGTAAAAATGACCAACAAGTACGTGGGGCAGTAGTTCTTCCAAAAGGAACTGGTAAAACTGCTAAAGTTTTAGTATTTGCTAAAGGTGATAAAGCAGCAGAAGCAGAAGCTGCCGGTGCTGACTATGTAGGACAAGGTGAATATATCACTAAAATCCAACAAGGTTGGTTTGATTTTGACGTAATCGTTGCTACTCCAGATATGATGGGAGAGGTTGGAAAAATTGGACGTCTGTTAGGTCCTAAAGGATTAATGCCTAACCCTAAAACTGGAACTGTAACTATGGACGTTACTAAAGCAGTTAACGAAATTAAAGCTGGTAAAGTTGAATACCGTGCTGAAAAAGCTGGTGTTGTTCACACTCCTATCGGTAAAGTTTCATTTTCAACTGCTGATTTAGTAGAAAACTTCAATGCAGTTCAAGATGCTATTGCTAAAGCTAAACCAGCAGCAGCAAAAGGAACTTACATCAAGTCTGTAGCTGTAACTACAACTATGGGACCTGCTGTTAAAGTTGATACTGCAGAATTCAAGTAAAAATGAAATTAAAGAACTAGAATTATTTCTAGTTCTTTTTTCATACTATTAAAAATTAGCCAAAATTAAAAACTAATTACTATACAGTAATTAGTTTTTAAATATCTTTATATATTCTCCATATCCAGCAGCCTCCATTTCTTCAAATGGAATAAATTTTAATGCTGCAGAATTTATGCAGTACCTTAGGCCCCCCTTATCTTGTGGTCCATCTGGAAATACATGTCCTAAATGTGATCCAGCCTCTCTCGACCTTACTTCAACTCTATGCATATTATGAGAAAAATCTGCATGATTAGTTAGCATCCTATTCTCAATTGGCCTAGTGAAGGCAGGCCAGCCACAACCAGAATTGTACTTATCCCTTGATGAGAATAAAACTTCTCCACTTACCACATCAACATAGATGCCTTCCTCAAAGAAATTGTCATATTCTCCAGTAAAAGGTCTTTCCGTAGCTGCATTCTGAGTTATTTCATAAGCTAAATCCCCTATTCTTGATCTCAGTTCTTCTTTATTTTCTTTCATAACTATAAACTCTTTTCAACATATTCTACTAAATCAGAAATTTTTTTAATCTTTGTAGCATCTTCATCTGAAAACTCAAAATCATATTTTTCTTCTATATCCATTACTATTTCTGCAATTTCAATTGAATCAGCAGACAAATCTTCATTAAATCTAGCATCTAAAGTAATAGTTTCTGCTTCAACTCCTGTATGTCTTATAATTATTTCTTTTAATTCATCTAAAACTGTCATTTATCTTATTCTCCTTTAAATTCTTTTATCATTTTATCATATAATTTACTTTTATGTATATTTTTTGCTTGTTGAACAGCATAATATACAGATACTTCATCAGAAGATCCATGTATCTTTATAGCTGGTTTTTTTAATCCCATTAAAATTGCTCCACCATATTCACTATAATCAAATTTATTTTTAAATTTTTTTAATCCAGATTTAACTATTAAAGCAGCCAGCTTTGTAAATATATTCTTTAAAAATACTGATTTTAACAAAGAAGATAATGTAAGTGCCACGCCTTCTATTGATTTAAGTAATACATTTCCTGTGAAACCATCAACAATTACTAGATCATAGTTGTGTTCTAAAATATCCCTAGCCTCAATATTTCCTTTAAAGTTAAGCATATTTTCCTTTAATAATATATGAGCATCCTTATATAACCTGCTTCCTTTATTATCTTCAGCACCTACATTTATAAGTGCTGTTGTTGGTTTTTCTATATTATAAATATTTTTAATATATAATTCACCTAATTTTGCATAATTAAGTAAATCAGTTTCCTTAGTTTCTACATTAGCTCCTAAGTCTGTTAATAAAAACTTATGATCCGTTTTTGTTGGGAGCATTGTAGCTAAGGCCGGTTTTGCTACACCATCTATTCTTCCAAGAATAAATATTCCACTTGCCATATATGCTCCTGTTGAACCAGCTGATATAGAGGCATCTATTTCATTATTTTTTAAATCCTCCAACATTTTTATCATTGAAGAATCTTTTTTTCTACGGTGCACTCTAGCAGCATCATCCGAAATAAGTACTTCTTCTGTACATAATATTTTTTTTACATTAGACCCAATCTTATTTAAATCCTCTTCTAATCCGTATGCTACTAACTCTACTTCACTATCCTTAAAATCATTTACAAAATTTATTATTTTACTTTTATCATCGGCACCCAACAAATCTATTCCTATTTTCATTCTATACTCCTTTTAATATGTTCTTTCAGAAAAATCAACATATTTCTGTAATCTTTCTTTGTCGTCAGTAACTTCTATAATTTTTGTAGCTAATTTTTTAGCTAAATACATTAATTCTACATCATTTAATAAATCCGCTACTTTAAATGAAGGCAGTCCACTTTGTTTTGTTCCAAAAAAATCTCCTGGACCTCTTTGCTTAAGATCAAATTCTGCAATCTTAAAGCCATCATTTTCCAAACACATTATATCAATTCTTTCCGTTTTAGAATCAGATACTAATACACAGTACGATTGATATTCTCCACGTCCTACACGCCCCCTTAACTGATGAAGTGTTGCCAAACCAAATCTATTGGCATCTACTATTATCATAAAAGAGGCATTAGGGACATTAACACCTACCTCTATTACGGTTGTAGAAATTAAAACATGACTTTTCTTTTTTACAAACCTCTCCACTACATCATCTTTTTCTTGATTTTTCATTTTACCGTGGAGTATTTCTATTTTATATTTATCAGGAAGATAAGATTTTAATTTTTTAAACATCTCCCCCACATTTTCTAAATCCATTTTTTCTGATTCTTCTATCAAAGGACATACTACATATGCTTGTCTTCCTTTATCTAATTCCTTAATTAAATTATCAAAAACCATCTTTAATTGTTTAGAACTTGCTTTATATGTCTCTATTTTCTTCCTTCCACTAGGTAACTCATCAATAGTAGAAACTTTTATATCTGTTATTAGAGTTATTGCTAAAGACCTTGGTATTGGAGTTGCTGTCATCATTAAAGAGTTTACCTTCTCCCCTTTTTCACTAAGTGATTTTCTTTGATTAACCCCAAACCTATGCTGTTCATCTGTTATTACAAATTTCAAATTCTTAAAGGCAACATCTTTTTGAATTAAAGAATGGGTCCCTACAAGCAAATCAATATGCCCTTCTTTTAATAATTTCAAAATTCTAGTTCTTTCTTTTTTTGGTGTTGAACTAGTAATTAGAACGATACTTAAATTTAAATCTTTAAAGAAATTAAAAAATGTTTCAAAATGTTGAGCAGCTAAAATTTCTGTAGGTGCCATAATAGCTGCCTGGTAACCTGCTTGGACTATACCATAAATTAGTGTTGCTGCAACTACAGTCTTACCGGAACCAACATCTCCTTGGAGTAATCTATACATAGGGTATGGGCTTGATAAATCATCTCTAATTTCCCTTACTACTTTCTCTTGTGAATTAGTAAGTTTAAAGGGCAATGTTGACGTAAATTCTAGTATTTTATCCATACTAAACTCTACACTATAATCATAGTCTTTCTTTTTCTTTTGATAATTTTTTAATTGTAACTTCATTTGATACTCAAACAATTCATGAAAAGCAAACATTTTCTTAGCTTTTTCATATTCTTCTATATTTTCTGGATAGTGTAAGCTTCTATAAATCTTTTCTAAAGGCCAGATTCCCTTAAAATTTTCAGGGACTAGGTTTACAAAATTTCTCCCAGGATGTATTAGAGAAAAACATGCATCTACTATTTTTTTATATTTTTTTTGAGTCATACCTTTTTTTAAATGATATACCATCTCTAATTTAGGTCTTTCATCACCAAGTACACTCTTCTCTTTTCCTTTATCTAGAGAAATACTTGATGCAGTTATAGTATTGGTATTAGCATTATAATTGCCTTTTACTACAAGTATATTTCCTTCCACAATTATTTTTTTTAAATATACTTGATTGAAAATGACTACTTTTATTGAACCTATATTAGATTGTAATGAAAAAAAAGATCTACTTCTCTTGTTCCCATAAAACTGTGTTATTAATCTACTTTCTACTTTTCCTACAGCAATAATTTTTTCTTTATCTTTAATATTACCACTTAAATTTGATACGCTTTCTATACGGTAAGGTATATTACCTAATAAATCTTTTATTGTATAGATATCCATAGAATTAAGCACTTCTAGGGTCTTAACACCCACGCTTTTAACATTGCTTAAGGGGACATTTAAAATATTATCCATTATTTACACCTATTAAATCTTATTATTTTTAAAATATGAGCAGTATGATCTCTCACACTGCTCATATACTAAATTTCAATAATTGCTGGAACTACAACTGGACGTCGTCCAACTTGTTTTTCTAAGTGATTTACTAAAGTCTCAATTATAATTTGTCTTATAGTAAATACTGATGCTGAATCTTGTAATAAATTATTTGCTATCGCTTCTTGTAATATCGTTTTAGATTCCTTTATTAATTCTTTCGAATTATCATCTTGTCCAAAACCTCTAACAATAATATCTGGTTGTGCTAATAAAATCTTCTTTTTAAAATTAACTACAAGGGAAACAACTGCTACTCCATTTTCAGACAGATCCTTTCTATCTTTGATAACAACATTTCCAATATCACCGATTCCTAGACCATCCACATAGACGTCGTTAGCTTCAATTTTACCAGTTACTCTTGCTGAATCTTGTGTCAACGCTAATATATCACCATTGGCTAAAATAAAAGTATTCTCTTCTTTTACATCACATTCAACTGCCGTTTTTGCATGTAATACTTGCATTCTATATTCACCATGAATTGGCATGAAGTACTTTGGTTTAATAAGTCTAAACATTAATTTTTGTTCTTCTTTAGCAGCATGTCCCGATGTATGAACATTATTAATACTTGATGTAATAACATTTGCTCCTAGTTTAGATAGTAGATCAATATTTTTATTAATAGAAACAGCATTTCCTGGTATAGCAGATGAAGCAAACACAACTGTATCTGTTGGCATTATTGTTATTTTTTTATGAGTTCCATGTGCAATTCTAGTTAAAGCAGCCAATTCCTCACCTTGTGTTCCTGTACATAAAATTAGTAATTTATTAGGATCAATCTGTTTTAATCTTTTAGGATCAACAAATGTATCTTTCGGTGCCTTAATATAGCCTAGGTCAGTTCCTATTTTTATTGCTTTTTCCATAGAGCGTCCGAAAACAACAATTTTTCTATCGTGCTCAATACATGCTTCTACTACCTGCTTGACTCTAAATACGTTTGATGCAAATGTGGCAAATATTATTCTGTGCTTTACAGTTCGCAAGATATCAGAAATAGTATGACCTACCTCTTTTTCACTCATTGTAAATTCACTTCGCTCAGAATTTGTAGAATCTGATAATAAACATAGGACCCCTTCCTCTCCAACTTTGGCCATTTTATATAAATTAGCCGGCTCTCCTACAGGGGTAAAATCAAACTTAAAGTCTCCAGTATGAACTATCTTTCCTTGCGGGCTATTTATAATAACTCCAAAAGCATCAGGTATAGAGTGAGTGGTATTATGGAATTCTACACTTAAATTTTTAAATTGTAATACTGTATCTTCATTTATTTCATGAAATTCAGCTTTAGCTAATAAATTATGCTCTTCTAATTTGGATTGAATTAATCCGATGGCTAGAGGCCCTGCATAAATTGGTAGTGATACTTGTTTTAATAAAAACGGAATTCCTCCAATATGATCCTCATGACCGTGAGTTATTATTAGTGCCTTAACTTTATCAATATTGTTTACGATATATGTATAATCTGGGATTATATAATCTATACCTAATATATTATCTCCTGGAAATTTTACTCCAGCATCTATAATAATTATTTCATCTTGATATTGAATTGCATATGTATTTTTTCCAATTTCACCCATTCCACCGATAGCTGCAACTCCAACTTCATGTCTTTCGATGAACCTATCCATTTATTTTCTCCAATTTGAAATTAACAGACTCTTTTTCAAATTTTAAATATTGCTCACTTAATTCTTGAACAAATTCTAAATTGTAATTTTTGTCTTCTACATATTTTACTACTTCAGGTGTATTATTCGCTTCAACGTACAATACTTCTGTATTTTCCCTTACTGGAATTTCTTTATTGTTTGCTTGATAAAACACTTTAAATACTGGCATTTTATTCCTCCTTAATTTTTTAAAATTATTATATAAATACCTATCCATATTACCATATTTTTTTTATTTTTTCAAACTTCCAAAAATAGAAAACGAAGCATTAATATGCTTCGTTTTCATAATATTAAAAAATTCTTTGATTTTTAATTGCAGTCTTAATATCCGTACATTCATAAATAGCTTTAGCTTCTATAGCTTTTTTAGTTTTAGCAGCTAGGAAACCTTTGTATTTGAATTTTCCAAATGTAAAGGCAATTGCATCTTTAGCTCCCAATGAACATACAACACCACGGTTAATATACTTGAAGTTTCCAATAGTACTGGCTACTAATCTATTTTCTATATGTTTTCCAACATATGCACCCATTTGGTTGGCAATTTGAGCTGTTGTTGGATAAGGTCTCTCTTGACCTTCCTCGATAAATGCGGCACAATCTCCAACTATATAGATTTCTTCTAATCCAGGAACTGTCAATTGCTGAGTAGTTACTAAACGACCATTTTTAGCTTGTTCTGGGAAAGTAGCGTCCATAAGTCTACTTCCTTTAACACCTGCAGTCCAAACCAATGTAGAAGCCTTAAGTTCTTTTCTTTCACCATCAACTTCAATTATAAATGAATCTGGTGTAGAACCTTTAATTCCTGCTCCTAAAATAATTTCAATCCCTCGATCTTCTAAATATTTTCTAGCATAGTCACTATATTCTTTCTCAAACATCGGTAATAACACAGGTGCTGCATCTAGTCCGTAGATCTTAACTAATTTTTCATCAATTCCATACTTAGTGCATAATTCTTTTCTTTTATCTACTAATTCTGCCAAGAACTCAATCCCTGCTAATCCAGTTCCTCCTACAATAATAGAAATATCTTTTTCATCTTTTTCTGTAGATTCTGCATATTTTTTGAAGTTTTCTTCAATTCTTGCAGATATTTTCTCTGCTGCATTGATATCAGTAATTGGCAATGAATTATCTAACATTCCCTCTATTCCAAATGTATTAGATTCAAACCCTAATCCTATTACTAAATAGTCATAGTCCAATTCTTTAGTTTTTGTATAAACAATCTTTTTATCTGTATCAATCTTGATAACTTCATCTTGTACGAAATCAGCCCCTGCTGGCATAATATCAGGAATTTCAATACAAATAGCATCGCGTTTAATTGTTCCTGCTGATACTTCATGTAAATTCACCGTATCATAGTGATAAGAATTCTTGTTTACAAGTGTAACTTTCACATTTCCATCTTTAATTACACCTCTTAAAGCTTTTAGAGTTGTTAATCCTCCATACCCAGCTCCTAAAATAACGATATTTTTCATTATAAATACTCCTTAGAAAAGTTATTAATAAATTAAGAGCAGCAGCTACAACCACCTGTATGCTCTAATTCGAGATTATGAGGATTTTCTATTATAAAACCTCCTCCAGCTTCATCTTCTATATACTCAATCTTTGTTCCTTTAAGTAAATTTTCATCTTTTTTGTTGATTAAAATTCTTAAATCTCCAAAGATAAATTCTCTATCTCCTTCATAGATTTCCTCTTGTATATCAATACCATAATAGTAACCTGTTGTCGACTTATCTATAGAAATTTTAATTGCTGATCCCTGGCTACTAGAGTCCAATAGTAGTTTTTTTAATTCTTGTATAGCTATATCTGTTATAGATATCAACTGATTATTTTCAAAATTCATAGCGATCCTCTTAACTTTCTCTAAATTTAATTATAACGTATTCTTATCCCTTTTTTCAAGTCTTATCTAAAATTTTATTAATATTTTTATATTAAAGTTTGTGCAAAATTATTGATATTTATAAGTATACATTATATACTTAACTAGTTAAGTATTTAGGAGGTGTGTATGTCACAAGATAATATATCAAAAAAAATTGAAGAAACTATTAAGGATATCATATTGCAAGCAGGCAATAAAAATGAGATTCTCGTGGGTGATTGCCATTGTAATCATAATTATACAAATACACAAAAACATATACTAATGTTATTGAAAAATGAAAATATAAGCAATAAAGAATTAGCCTATCATTTGAATATTAGTCAAGCCGCTGTCACTAAAGCAATAAAATTTTTAATAAATGAAGATATTATTATTCCAGAAAAAGACCCCAATGATGCAAGAATCATTAAATATATTCTTTCGGAAAAAGCTATATATATTGCTAAAGAACACGAAGAACATCATAAAAGAACCCTAAATCATTATGACAATCTTTTATCCAAATATTCAGAATCAGAAAAGAAACTTATTTCAAATTTTCTTGATGACTTAGTAAAAAGTATAAGGGGGTAAGTATGGAGTACATATCAATAAAAAATTTATCTTTTCAATACGATAAAGATCCTGTCTTGGAAAACGTAAACTTTACTATTAATAATGCTGAATTTGTAACCTTGACTGGAGAGAATGGTGCTGCTAAATCTACCCTAATAAAAATAATATTAGGGATACTTAAAAATAAAACCGGTGAGGTCTTTGTAACCGATAAAAATGTCCATGGAGATATATTTAAAATTTCTTATCTTCCTCAGCATGCCGTACACTTCAATTCTGGTTTTCCTACAACAGTATATTCTTTTGTAAAATCCGGCTTATTTAGAAAAAATACTTGGTTTAAAAAATTTACCGAGGAAGATAAAAATATCATTAAGCATTCTCTTGAATCCATGAAAATATGGAATCTTAGAAATAAAAAAATTGGTAATTTAAGTGGCGGGCAGAAACAAAGAGTAATTATAGCTAGAATCTTGGTATCAAAGCCTGATCTACTTATATTAGATGAGCCTACTACCGGAATGGATGAAATCACAAGAAATAACTTTTATGATTTACTTCATACCATGGTTGAAGAAAAAGGAGTCTCAATTCTTATGATTACCCACGATAATGAAGTTGTAGATAAATACGCTGATAAAAATATTCACCTATGTAAATCTGAAACTAACTCTTGGTGTTGTAAATTCAATTTAAAAAAGGAGATTTCTAATGCTGGAAATATTTAAATACCAATTTATGCAAAATGCATTATATGCAATCATTGCTATGAGCATATTTTCTCCATTCCTAGGTTCTTTTCTAATACTAAGACGCCAAAGCCTTCTTAGTGATACTTTAGGACATATATCACTTGCAGGTATAGCAATAGGAATTCTTTCTGGTTTTTCTACAACTTTTTCTACAATTATTGTTGTCACAGTAACTGCGATTTTTCTTGAATATCTAAGAACTATTTATAAAAACTTCTTAGAATTAGCTACTGCTATTTTAATGTCTGCTGGTTTAGCAATAGCAATGATTGTTATGAGTAAGACATCCTCTAGTTCTATAAGTTTAGAAAATTATTTATTCGGTTCCATTGTTACAATTAATACAGAACAATTAGTTCACTTATTTATAATTGGATTAATTATTGTCTTATTTATGACTATTTTCTTTAGGCAACTTTATATTATGACCTTTAACGAAGAAATTGCATTTTCTGAAGGATTGAATGTAAGACTTTTATCTATATCCTTTAATATTATTACAGGTATAGCAATCTCCTTCATGATTCCTACAGTTGGTGCCTTGTTAGTATCTACTGTAATAATTCTTCCTGCTAGTATTGCTTTGATTATAAGTAAGAACTTTAAGTCAGTCATTATTATAGGAAGTCTTATTTCTTTCCTAGGTATGTTTTTAGGATTAATTATTTCTTACTTTACTGAAAAACCGACTAGTGCAACTATAACATTAATATTTATAAGTATTTTTGTTTTAACAACTATAATTACTAAATTAAAAAAATAAGGAAAAGTCACAATGAAAAAAATATTATTAATAGTTACATCTCTATTTACAATTATATTAACGGCTTGTAGTAATTTAAATTTATCTTCTACTTCTAGTAAAGATACTATTATCACTACATTCTATCCCGTTTACGAATTCACCAAACAAATAGTTGGTGATCAGGCCAATGTTGAACTACTAATTTCTGCTGGAACAGAAGTTCATGGATATGAACCATCTACTAAAGATATGGCTAAAATTCAAGAAGCTAACGCTTTCGTCTACCTAGATCCAAATATGGAAATGTGGGTTCCAAAATTACTAAATTCTAGCAAAAAAGATTCTAATCAAATTATAAAGGCTACTGAAAATATTGTATTACTTCCTGGTCAAGAAGATAGTGACCATGACCGTTCTGATGAGGAGCATCACCATAACTTTGATCCACATTTATGGCTTTCACCATATAGAGCCATCCACCTTGTAGAAAATATTAAAAATGGACTAATAAACAGGTATCCCGATAAGAAAGACATATTTGAAAAAAATGCCAAGGAATATACCCATAAATTAAGTGAATTAGATAAAGAATATAAAGATAGATTTTCTAAAGCTAAACAAAAAAACTTTGTGACACAACACACAGCCTTTTCATATTTAGCTTTAGACTATGGATTAAATCAAATCTCAATTACTGGACTTACAGCAGATACAGATCCATCAATATCTAGATTACAAGAACTTACATCCTATATCAAGGATAATGATATCAAATACATTTACTTTGAAGATAATTCTAAAAGGGCAGTAGCTGAAACACTCGCAAAAGAAACTGGTGTGAAATTATCAATACTTTATCCATTAGAGAGTTTAACAAAAGAACAAATAAATGAAGGTAAAGATTATATCTCTCTAATGAAAGAAAATCTTACGAATCTTGAAAAAACAACAAGTCAAGATACTAAAGCAGAAAATAAAAATGATATCAATAAAAGTATTTATAATGGTTATTTTGAAGATTCTTTAATAAAAGATCGTAGCTTATCGGATTTTGTAGGTGAATGGCAATCTGTTTATCCGTATCTAAAAGATGGATCACTTGACCAAGTATTTGATATTAAGGCTAAAAAGACAAAAACTATGTCCGCTGAAAAATATAAAGAATACTATAGTAAAGGCTATACCACTGATATTGATAAAATTATAATTTCTGATGATTCTATAGAATTCTTCCAAAACGGAAAATCTAAAAAATTCAAATATAAATATACTGGATATAAGGTATTAACATATGAAAAAGGAAACCGAGGGGTCAGATATTTATTCGAAACAGAGGATACTGAAGCTGGACCATTTAAATATATTCAATTTAGTGACCACAATATTTCACCAACTAAAACTGGACACTTTCATATCTATCTAGGGGGAGATAGCCAGGAGAAGCTATATAATGAATTAGAAAATTGGCCAACCTACTATCCAATTAAATTAAATTCCTTTGAGATTGCACAAGAAATGGTTGCTCATTAATATAAAAGAAACTCGATGAAATTTCATCGAGTTTCTTTTATTATCTCCTTTTATTTAAATCTAATCTCACTTACCTTTTACTTCTTTTTTTATTCTATCATAAGCTCCAGCCTCAACCTTTTCTAGAGAAGTTCTAATAATATCTAATGTTTTATTATATCTATATTCTTTATAATATTGCTCGGCTATTGATAGCTGTTTATGCAAATCGGCATTATCTCTTCTATATCTATTACTGTATCTTATTAATTTTTCAATTAAGTCAATATCAGTCAAGATATTTTCAACTTCATTTTTATAAATACTTAAGGACTCTTCAGCCTCTGTTACCGCCTCTTTTACAAGATCAATATTCATAGGCTCTTTTTTCAATTCTTCTAAAGCATATTTGTATGAATCTGCAACTTCTTTATATAAGACTATAAATCTATCACTAAAACCTGGAACTCGAGAATTTGAAAGTTTTCTTCTAACAACTTCTTTTTCTTGATTAATGAAATTGATTTTATTTCTTGCAGTAACCTCCTCTTCTCTTAAACTTGTCAAATATCTAGAATATGCTGCTTGTTCTTCTTCAATTTTTTCAATATCTTGTGATAATTTTTCAATTTTCTCTTTTAAATCTTTATAGTTAAGTCTTGGTTGATTACTGATATAAACATCAATATCATGTTTTACATCAAGGATATTTCCTAATAAATCGTAATTTTTAGAAACCATTTCCTCATCTTCTGAATAAATTTGATATCTATTTTTAATCTCTTGAATATTATCGTATAAAGCCTGATTCAATTTATCTTGATTTTTTATTCTATTACTTACTTCAGAATAATTTTGTTCTACATATTTTTTATAGTCAATCTCTTTCTTTAGACCGTTAGAAACTTCTTCTATTACATCATAGATTCCATCTAAAATAGATTCTATTAGATCAATATCTCCCGTTTTTACTTTTTCTCTAGCGTCATTTAATTGCCAAACACAATTTTCTACCTTAGTTGATATTTCCAAGTGACTTAATTTAAATCCTTTTTTTTCCATTTCTTCTACTTTTAATCTTAAAGATTGAATTTGTGCTGGAGTTGTTTTTTCAATTTCCTTAATTATATCTGGTAATATTACCATTCTTTCTTTAAGGTTTTGAATTTTTAAATTAATATCGCGAATAGTCTCTTGCGCTTCAATATATTTACCGCTTGCAGTCAAAGCTTTAAAGTCATCTAATTCAGGTGCTAATCCCTTAATATCTTTTTCAAAAGTTTCAGCCGCTCCTCCATATTGATGTCTTTTAGCTAATAATTCTCTGTTTAATTCTTTATATTCTTTAACTATTTCTTCATATTTCTCCTTATTTTTAGGATCAATCTCTTTCAATTCTTTAATTTCTTTCCTAATAGTTAATATCTTTTCATTAATATTGTTTATATTAGAATCACAGTTAAATATAACTTCTTCTGCATTTTTGAAATTGAATTTATCAATATATGATTCAGCTAATTCTAAATCTTTATCTAATTCATCAAGATCAATACTTTGAATTTCATACCATGCACTTTCCCAGTCTTCATATCTATTCAATGCCTTACCAGCCAGATTTAAATTCTTAACTTCTTTTAATTCCTCTGACAAAGTTTCTCTTTCAAGATTATCCTTTATCTCTAGTAGAGGTAGGAGATCTTGTTTTTTTCTATTTCTAAGCATAAATAAGTAGACAACTACAGCTACTATCGCTATACCTAGAAAGGAATAAAAATAAATCATATTTATCCTCCTTCATATTATGTTTAATAATGTGCAAAATAAATTATTAACAGCATTATACCACTTTTTTTAGTAAAAAAAAAGTATTTTTAGCTTACTTTAAAGAATTTATTACTTGATTTACTTCTTCATTCTTATAATATACTTTTTTTAAATATAATCCACTTGCATCAGCTGTTTTCCCAGCAAAAGCTCTATCTTTTTTCAAAATTATTTCATTGATATATTGAGGAGAATATTTACCATTTGCTACTTCTACAATAGTTCCTATGATAATTCTAACCATATTATAAAGAAATCCGTCTCCACTAATATTAAATACTACTATATCTCCTTCTCTTTTTATATTAAAATCCGTAATGGTCCTAACCTTATCTTCCACACTCGATCCTGATGAACAGAAAGATGTAAAATCGTGTCTTCCTAAAAAATATTTTAAAGACTCTTCTGCTTTTTTATAGTCAAAATTGTACTTACAATGTCCTACATAATTCACCAAAAATGGGTCTAGATATTTTCCTAAATACAATCTATATTCATATGTTTTAGAAACTGCATCATATCTCACATGGAAATTATCATCTACAATTTTAGCAGCCAAAATTCTTACATCTTTTGGTAAATTAGAATTTAAGGATTTTAACCAAGCTTCTTCTGAAATTTTATAGGGCGTGTCAAAATGAATAGGTTGCATATATCCATGAACCCCACTGTCAGTTCTCCCACTCATATATATTCTTATATCCTGACCTTTATGTATTTTCTTCAAAGCTTTTTCCAATACTTCTTGAACAGTTATTTTATCTGGTTGTATTTGAAATCCAAAATATCCAGATCCATCATATCTACAAAATACTACTACTCTCATTTTATCTCCTATTTATTTTATAAATTAATTATAACTTATGTATGTCTAGTACTCAAATAAAATTAAAATTCCCACCCTAATTTCTTAGAATGAGAATTTTGATTTACTATAATTCTACTTTTGCAACTTTAGAATTTTTTGTATATTGTCCTGTTTTTTCAAGACTTACAGATTTTATTTCTGTTGTATTTGTAAATACTACAATTGTTGTTACTTCTTTACCTGCAGATTTAATAGCATCTAAATCTGCAACTAATAATAGATCTCCTGCCTTAACCTTGTCTCCATCTGCTACTTTTACTGAGAATGGAGCACCATTTAGAGCAACTGTATCTAATCCGACATGAATTAGTACTTCTAATCCACTATCTGTTAATAAACCTATAGCATGTTTTGTTGGGAAGACACTCGTTACTACTCCTGAAACCGGTGAATAAATATTTCCATTTGTCAATTCAACTGCAAATCCATCCCCCATCATTTTTTGTGAAAATACAGGATCTTTTACTTTTTCTAAAGCTATAACTTCTCCATCTGCTACTGTAGTTACTTCTTCAACTAGTCCTTTAAATTTATTATCCACTTCCGCATTTACTGCTGCTGCAAATGTTGATTTTGGAATAACTAATCCTGAATCTAATAAATCTTGAATATCAGATTTTAAAATATCTGCTTTGGGTCCATATATTGCTTGAACTCCAGAATCTTTAACTATAAGTCCCATAGCCCCTGCTTTTTTCCACTCATCACCAGACCCTACTTGAGATACATCTTTTACAGATACACGTAAACGTGTCATACATGCATCAACATCTTCAATATTTTCTTTTCCTCCAAGTAAATTTACAATTTTTACAACTTGTGAGTTAGCGTCTGCTACATCAGATGGGTCTGCAGTCGCTTCTTCTACTAAATCTGCATCATAGTTTCCATTTCTTCCTGCTGTTGCAAGATTGAATTTTTTAATCATAAAGTCTGCGATAAAGTACATTACTACTGCAAATAATACCGTTACCCATACATAGTTGATAATATCTCCTACTAAACCTGCTTTAGCAGCCATCGGTGTACGAGTTAAAAATTCAATATTACCAAATGAGTGAACACGTAAATTAACAAGGTCTGCCATAGCAAATGCTAATCCTTGTACTACAGCATATACAGCGTATAAAGGCATAGCTGCAAACATAAACATAAATTCAATCGGCTCAGTAACCCCTGTTAAAAATACTGCTAGGGCAGCTGATATAAACATACCTTTATATTTTTTCTTTTTATCTTCATCAACATTTCTGTACATGGCATAAGTTAATCCCATTAAAATTCCACTTGACCCAATCATTTGTCCAACTTTGAAACGTGCTGGTGTATAATCAGTTAAAATTGAATTATAAGCACTTAAATCTCCACTTCCTTTTAAGTTAATTAAATCCGTAACCCAAGCTAACCATAATGGATCTTGTCCAAATACTTCAATTCCTTTTTTAGCTCCTGTAGCCACAACATAAGTTCCACCTAAAGCTGTATAGTTTATAGGAATTGTTAACATATGATGTAATCCAAATGGTAATAATAAACGCTCTAATGTACCAAAGATAAATGGTGAAATAAATGGTGCTGTTTCTTGAGAACTAGCAATCCATTTACCAAACCCATTAATTCCCGATTGAACTAACGGCCAAAATACTGATAAAACTAGTGCTACGATTAATGAATTTAAGATAACCACAAATGGTACAAATCGTTTACCATTAAAGAATGATAGTGCATCTGGTAATTTTCTGTAATTATAATACTTATTAAACGTATTAGCCCCTAAGAAACCAGCAATAATCCCTACAAATACCCCCATATTAAGTGCAGGTTGCCCTAAGATGTTAACAAAATACCCGTCAACTGGTATTGTTTGTCCGAAAATAGTTTGTACTGTTGCTTCCTTATCAGCTAGCATCTTAGTTGTCACACCAAAGAAGTTACCAGTAATTAAATTAATTAAAATGAATGCAAGTCCCGCAGCAAAAGCTCCTCCAGCTCTTTCCTTAGCCCACGAACCACCTATCGCCAATGCAAATAGTAAATGTAAGTTACCAATAATTCCCCAACCTATTTGAGCAATTACATTAGCAAATCTTGCTAATATTTCAGAATTTTCATTGATTAATGGTAAAGAATTACCAATACTAACCATTAATCCTGCAGCTGGCATAACTGCAATAACAACCATCAGTGCTTTACCGAATTTTTGCCAAAATTCGAAATTTAAAAATTTCTTCATTATAGTTGCCTCCTTGTTAATATTTAATTTTTAAATTTTTAATTCTACTTCAAGACCAAAATGATCTGAAATTATGTCTTTATTTTTACCATTAAAAATAACACTACTTGATAAGACCTCTTTTTCTTTACTTAAGAAAATATAGTCCAATCTTTTTTCTTCAGAATGATTACTCCAACCATCTATAGATTTCTCTACAGTTATCCCTGAATCTTTGCTTTTTGCTAGATTATAGGTGTCAATTAAGCCTAAGTCTAATATAGCTTTATAATCTGCTTTTCTAGATATAGCATCAGTATTAAAATCTCCTAAAAATATTTTTAGATTCTTTGTTTTACTTCTATCTAAAATAGTTTGAATATTTTCTAATTGATTTTCATCTGTCGCTGTCGGTAAATTAATATGGCAAGAATATGCCTCTATAATTTTATCTTTCCACTCTAAACAAAGACGTAGTATTTTTCTAGAATTAATCGAATTTACTGTAGTAGATCTACTACAGTAAAATTCGTCAATTTCTAAAACTGGAAGTTTTGTTAATATAGCTATTCCCTCATCATATATATCGTATCCTGTATGGGAATTTGACCAATAATAATTATATTTATTACAGCCTAAGTCTTTTAATTTTTCAAAAAGAATAACCAGATAATTGTCATCATTAATTTCATTAACATTCTCTTCTTTAAACTTTAATTGAGATACCTCTTGGAGAGCAACCAGATCATAATCTTTCTCTGCAATTTCTTTAGCCAAAATTTCAATCTTTTTTTCTTGATTATCTTCTTGCCAAGAATGAACATTTACAGTTAGTAATTTCATGAATTGCTCCTCTCTATAATAACTATTTACTTTTCCAAATATCCTTATTATATTGCTCTATAGTTCTATCTGATGAGAAGAAACCTGCCTTAGCTATATTTCTTATAACTTTTTTATTCCACGAATCCCTATCTTCATAATCTTCAAATACTTTTTCTTTTATTTCAATATATTCTTTTAAATCAATAAGAGTCATAAACCAATCTTTATTTACTAATTCATTATGAAGTCTAGTTAATCTCTCTTCATTTCCTACTTTTTTAACTTCATCACTCAAAATAAAATCTACTGCTCTTTTTATCAATTCATCATTATTATAGTATTCAGATGATTTATAAGCGTGTCTTTCATATAAATCAATGATATAATCTGAATCTTTACCAAAAGTATAAATATTTTCAAGACCTGCTAACTCTGCTATCTCTACATTAGCACCATCCATAGTTCCTAATGTCAATGCACCATTTAACATAAATTTCATATTACCTGTACCTGATGCTTCTTTTGAGGCAAGAGAAATTTGCTCTGAAATATCTGTTGCTGGAATAAGTTTCTCAGCTACCGTCACATTGTAATTTTCAACTAAAAATACATTTAAATGCTTACTTACTTCTGGATCATTATTAATTAATTCTGATAAACATAGTATTAAATGAATAACATCTTGTGCTATTGTATAAGCTGGAGCTGCCTTTCCACCGAAGATTACTGTAATTTTTCTCTTAGGTAATTTACCAGCTTTAATCTCTAAATATTTATGAATTACATATAATGCATTCATTTGTTGTCTTTTATACTCATGGAATCTTTTAATTTGAGTGTCAATTATAGAATTTTCATCAAGTTCTATTCCCTTATTATCTTTCAGATATTTCTTAAGAGCTACTTTATTTTTAAATTTAATTTCTTCTAATTTTTTACCAACTTCTTTATTATCAACAAATTCTAATAATTTTTCTAATTGAGTAGCATCTGTTAAATATTCTTTACCAATTAATTCTTTAATGTAGTCTGCTAAATCTTGGTTGGCAAATTCCAACCATCTTCTGAATGTTATACCATTCGTTTTATTATTAAATTTGTTTGGATATATTTCATAAAAATCTTTAAGTTCAGACTTTTTAAGAATATCTGTGTGTAGTGCTGCAACCCCATTTACTGAATTAGCAAAATGAATATCCATATGAGCCATGTGAACACGACCACTTTCATCAATTATTTGTAAAGCTGAATTATCAAAGTACTTTCCAACCAATTCATCTAATTTTTTAATTATTCCTACTAAGTGTGGCACTACTTCCTCTAAGAATGATAATGGCCATTTCTCTAGAGCTTCTGCTAAAATTGTGTGATTCGTATATCCCGTCATCCCCATTACTATTTCTACTGCTTCAGTAAATTCTAAATTATGTTTTTCAATTAATAATCTTATCAATTCTGGGATAACTAAAGATGGGTGCGTATCATTTATTTGAACATATGCATACTCGGCCAAATCTTTAATATTTGAACCACGTTCAATTGCTTCATCTAAAATTAATTGAGCTGCATTAGATACCATAAAGTATTGTTGATAAATACGTAGCAATTCTCCATTTTTATCTGAATCATCTGGATATAAGAATAGAGTTAAGTTTGACTTTATATCTTTTTTATCAAAAGAAATACCTTCTTTAATCAACTTGTAATCTACAGCTTCAATATCGAATAAATTCAAATAATTTTTAGTATCTTTTTCATATCCTAAAACATCCAGTCTATCTAACTTAGACTTCAAAACGAAATCTTTGAAAGGAACTTCATAACTTATATCCGTTGGAATTAACCAAGAATTATTTTCAATCCAAAAATTAGGTTCCGCTTCTTGTTCGTTATTTCTGAAAACTTGTTTAAATAAACCGCAGTGATAGTTTAATCCAACACCTTCCCCATTTATTCCTAAAGATGACATAGAATCTACAAAGCATGCTGCTAATCTTCCTAGACCACCATTTCCTAATGATGGTTCTGGTTCTATATCTTCAATCTTACTAATTGATTTCCCTGCTGCTTCTAATTCTTTTTTTACATCTTTATAGATCCCTAAATTAATTAAATTATTAGATAATAATTTACCGATTAAAAATTCTGCTGAAATGTAGTAAACCTTTCTTTTAGCAGTATTTTTTGTTTTATTTGCTCCTAATTCCTTAACATAATTTAGTAACTCTAAATATATTTCTTCATTACTTAAAGACGATAATTTTTTATTTAATTTTGTTTCCACAAATTTTGTAAAATTCATTTTATTTACCTCTTTGATATAAATTAGTTAATTCTTTGAAATAACTCTCTCTTTCTTCCGTTAAATCTTCCCACTTCATTCTCCATTTCCAGTTCTCTCCAACTGTATTAGGAGTATTCATTCTACTACTTGAACCTAAATCGAGTAAATCCTGCATGCAGGCAATCGTAGTATTAGAAACCGATGCATATAAAGTTCTTAACATAGCTCTTGTAATAGGCTCTTCTTTTTCTCTCTTCATATACTTATCAGCAAATTTTTTTTGATTTTCTGTTAAAGAATCGTACCAACTATTCACGACATCATTATCGTGGGTTCCTGTGTAAGCAACTGAATTGGCTGTATAATTATGTGGTAAATCTAAACTTGTTCCTGATTCATCTAAAAAACCAAATTCTAAAATTTTCATACCTGGAAAAGCTGTATCTGCTAATAATTTATTAGCTTTATCATCTATATATCCTAAGTTTTCAGCAATTATTGGCAAGTCTCCTAACCTTTCCTTAATAACCCAAAATAATTCATATCCAGGCCCTTCCTGCCAAGTACCATTTTTGGCTGTATCTTCTTTAGCATCAACTTGCCAAAAATCTGAAAAACCTTTAAAATGATCTATCCTCAAAACATCATACATTTTAAAACTTTCTTTTATTCTATATACCCACCAGTCATAATTACCTTCTCTATGTTTAAACCAATCATAAATTGGATTTCCCCAATACTGACCTTCATCAGAAAATTCATCAGCAGGAACTCCCGCTACATATAGTGGTGATTTATTTTCATCTAATTTAAATAAATGTGGCATTGTCCAAACTTCTACACTATCTGCAGATACATAAATTGGCATATCTCCTATTATCTGTATTCCATTTTTATTAGCATATCTTTTCAAATCATTCCATTGTTTAAAGAAGAAAAATTGTGTTACTCTATGATATTCAATTTCTTCGGCTAATTTACTTTCATATTTTTGTAGAGTTGAAATATCCCTCTTAATTAATGAAATATCATCCCATTCTTGTAAGGCTTTATTATCAAAATGTTCTTTATAAGCCATAAATTGAGAATAATTATCTAACCAAGATACATTATCTTTTTTAAATTCCTCATATTCTTTCTCAAATTTTCCACTTACTTTAAAATTCTTTACAGCTTTTTCTAAAATTGGTCGTCTTGTATGAAATAATAATTCATAATCGATATATTCTTCATTTTCCTCAAATTTCACATCTAAATAATCTGACTCATCTAATAATGAACATTCATTTAATAACTCAAAATCTATTAAATTAGTATTTCCAGCAATAGCTGAAAATGATTGATAAGGTGAATCCCCATAACTAGTTGTAGTTAATGGCAGTATTTGCCAATAGGTTTGATCTGTTTTTTTCAAAAAATCTACAAACTTATAAGCATCTTTTCCAAATGTTCCTATTCCAAATTCACTTGGTAATGAAGTTATATGCATTAATACTCCACTATTTCTCCCTTGCATTTAGTAACCCCTTTCTTAATAACTATAAGTCTATTTTAACAAAAAAATATATTCTAGTCAATAACTTTTACGTAAAACTTTAAATTTATTTGCATAAAAGATCATTTTTGAATTATCGCCCTTGAAAATAATATAAAATTTATGTTACAATTCTATAATAGCAAAGGAGCTACTATATGAGTAAGTATAAACAAGTGTATATAAATATTAAAAATAAAATTGATACTGGCGTTCTTAAAAGTAATCAAGAATTACCTACAGAAAATGAATTGATGAAAAAATTTGGATTTTCTAAAGATACAATAAGACGTGCCTTATCTAAATTAGAATTGGATGGATATATTCAAAAAAATCAAGGCAAAAATTCCATAGTTCTTGAACACGGAAGAATTAAAAATAATTATCTAACTGAGATAAAAACATCTAGTGAATTAAACAAAAATAATTTCTATAACATAAAAACTAAACAAATTTCTTTCGATACTATTCAAGGCCAACTAGAATTAATGAATATTTTTAAAGTAGATGCTACTGTAGATTTTTATAAAATCTGCAGAAGTAGAGAAATAGACGGGGAAAAAATGGAATATGAAACCTCATATTTTGATAGAAGAATTGTTCCGTATCTAAATAAAGAAATAGTTGAAGAATCTATCTACAAATATTTAGAAACTGAATTAAAACTTAAGATTACCCACTCTAGAAGAGAAATTTCCTTTAGATATGCCACAGAAGAAGAAAAAGAAAATATGGACTTAGGAGAATATAACATGGTCGTTGTCGTCACTAGCTTTAGTTACCTGTCATCAGGAAAACTTTTCCAATATGGAACTATTTGCTATAGACCTGATAAATTTACCTTTGTCACAATAGCTAAGAGATAAAAAAATCAGAGTAATTAAACTCTGATTTTTTTATAAGTTCATTTGCTTAAATAGATGTTATTTTCTCTCTTTTCTCAAGAAAAAATAAATTATCATAAAGGAAATATAGCCTAAGGATATAGTTCTAAATTATTACATCATAGGCATCTGAGGAGTTGTATCTTCTGGTGTAATATCTGCAACTACTGCCTCTGTTGTTAAAAATAGACTAGCTACAGACGCTGCATTTTGAAGTGCTGAACGTGTAACCTTAGCTGGATCTACTATCCCTGCCTTAATCATATCTATCCACTCATTTTTAACAGCATTGTATCCAATACCAACTTCTGCCGACTTAAGTTTAGATACTATCACACTTCCTTCAATACCCGCATTTTCTGCAATTTGTCTCACTGGAGCTTCCAGTGATTTTTTAATAATATTAATACCCGTTTGAACATCGCCCTCTTCATCTAGTTTCTCCACTTCAGAAATAACTTGAACAAGTGCTGTTCCTCCTCCAGCAACAATTCCTTCTTCTACTGCTGCCTTAGTAGAATTAAGTGCATCTTCTATTCTTAGTTTTCTTTCCTTTAATTCTACTTCAGTTGCAGCACCTACTTTAATCACAGCTACACCTCCTGATAATTTAGCAAGCCGTTCTTGATATTTCTCTTTATCAAATTCAGACGTAGACTCAGCATGTAATGCTTTAATTTGCTTTATTCTACTTTGGATTTTTTCCTTATCCCCCTTACCATCGACAATGACAGTATTATCTTTAGTAATAGTTACTTTAGTTGAACTTCCTAACATATCTAAAGTTGTATCTTTAAGTTCTAATCCTAAATCACTAGTAATTAATTTAGCTCCTGTAACAATCGCTATATCTTCTAATATAGCCTTCTTTCTTTCACCAAATCCTGGTGCTTTTACTGCAACTACATTAAATACTCCTCTTAACTTATTAACAACAATTTGCTGACTTGCTTCTGATTCGAAGTCATCAGCAATCAATAGTAATGGTTTTGATGTTTGTACAACAGCCTCCAAGACAGGTAGCATTTCTGATATATTACTAATCTTTTTGTCAGTTACCATAATATATGGGTTTTCTAGATTGGCCATCATTTTTTCTGTATCTGTAACCATATACGGTGAAGTATATCCTCTATCGAACTTCATACCTTCTACTATTTCTAAAGTAGTTTCCAACCCTTGTGATTCTTCAATCGTTATTATTCCATCATTTCCTACTTTTTCCATAGCATCAGCTATATAATTTCCTATTTCTTCATCAGCTGCAGAAATTGCTCCTACCTGTGCAATCTTATCTTTAGAATCAACTGTAACACTAATTTCTTGTAACTTAGTAACAGCTACTTTTACTGCTAATTCCATACCCTTTCTAAGACTAATTGGATTAGCTCCAGACGTTACGTTTTTCATTCCTTCATCTATCATAGCCTGTGCTAAAATTGTCGCAGTTGTTGTACCATCTCCTGCTATTTCATTAGTTTTATTAGCTACTTCTGTAACTAACTTAGCTCCCATATTTTCATAAGGATCTTCTAATTCAATCTCTTTAGCGATTGATACCCCATCATTTGTAATTAAAGGAGATCCAAATTTTTTATCTAATACTACATTACGACCTTTAGGGCCTAAAGTAACCTTAACAGCATTAGCTAACTTATCTATACCTCTTTTCATACTTTGTCGTGCATCTTCAGAAAATTTAATATCTTTTACCATTTTTTTACTCCCTATCAAACTAGCCTAAAATAGCTAATAATTCCTCTTCATGTACAATATAGTAATCTTCTCCTTTATAATTAATCTTCGTATACTTATCAGAGAAAATTACTTGTACTCCTTCTTTTAATTCTCCACCATTTTCTACAGATAGTACACTTGCTTCTCCGATTGCATAAATTTTTCCAACATTGGCTGTATCTTCTTTTGTATTTAATACAATACCGCTAGTTGTTGATTTTTCTTCTTCAATTTTTTTTATTATTACATTATCAAATACTGGTTTAATCATTCTTTTTCTCCTTAAATATTATATACTATATATTAAAATAAATATCAAAAAATGTCAAAAATGAGAAATAAATAACAAATACTATTCTGATATTACCGGATCTAGTTTAGAAACTATCCTTGCTTTCCCAATAATTTTAAAATTAATTATATTATCATGTAAATTTAAAATAAGCACTTGACCTTTATCTAATATCTCTAAATTTTCTTCATTACTTTTTTTCTTTGTTATTATCTTAACCTGCTTCTCTTCAGCTCTTATTATTATATAATTAGCATCCATACTATATCACCTATAATTTTATTTTATACTCTATATCTCTTATTAAATTAAAATCTTCCCTAAAAATACCTGTTTTCTTTGAGGTTACAGTTTTCGATCCTTGTTTTTTGATTCCTCTCATAGCCATACACATATGTTCCGCTTCAATGATAACATATACCCCCTTAGGTTGTAATTGTTCTTCCATAGCCTTGGCAATCATGAGTGTCATATCTTCTTGAATTTGAAGCCTTCTACTAGCACTTTCTACAAGTCTAGCTAATTTAGAAAGTCCTGTAATTTTTCTATTATTTGGTAAGTAAGCTATATGGCATTTTCCATAAAATGGTAACATATGGTGCTCACACAATGAATAAAATTCAATATCCTTAACTAAAATAGCTTCATCATTATCTGATTCAAAAAAAGTATTAATTTCTTCTTTAGGATCTACTCCAGTTTTAGAAAGTAACTCTTCATACATTTTCACACATCTTTTAGGTGTATCTATTAATCCTGCTCTGCTAGTATCCTCTCCTAAGTTTTCTAAAAGTTCTTTTATTAACTTTTTTGATTCTTCTATATTTTTCATTTAAGTCTCCTTATAACAAAAAGTTACCGGTACAACATTACCGATAACTTTAAATAATTTATCTTATTTAACTGCGTCTTTAAGAGCTTTACCAGCTTTGAATGCTGGGATTTTGCTTGCTGCAATTTTGATTTCTTTTCCAGTTTGTGGATTACGACCTGTACGCGCAGCTCTTTCTCTAACCTCGAAGTTACCGAATCCAATCATTTGGATTTTTTCACCTTTAGCTAAAGTTTCTTCTACAGTAGCTACAAATGCTTCAATTGCTGCAGTAGCTTGTTTTTTTTGTAATCCTGATTTTTCAGCAACTACTGAGATTAATTCTGATTTATTCATTAATAATATCCCTCCGTTAAGATTAATAGTAGCTCTGCTACTTTACTTCATACATATTATCATATACATATTTATTTTGCAAGTATTTACAATAAGTTTTTAATTATTTTTTAAGCTTTTTAAATCTTATTCAAATCTATTTAATTCTTCTGTAGCAATACCTGACATTAGATTACTAACACAGTCCTCTAAAGACATTTTTTCATATAAAACTTTATAAATATTTTCCGTTATTGGCATATATACATTATTCTCTTTAGCTAATTGATGACATACCTTGGCAGTCCTAACTCCTTCAACAACCATATTAAGTTTTTCTGTGGACTCGTCTAAAGTATGACCTTTTCCTATCAATAGACCACATTTATAATTTCTCGAGTGAATAGATGTACAGGTAACTACTAAGTCACCTATTCCCCCTAGTCCTAGAAATGTTAATTCCTTAGCACCTAATTTTTTACCCATTCTTGTTATTTCAATTAATCCCCTAGTAATTAAAGCTGCCTTGGCATTATCTCCTAATCCTAAGCCATCAATAATTCCACACCCTAAAGCGATAACATTTTTTAGAGCTCCACCTATTTCCACTCCAATTATATCTTGGTTAACATAAATCCTAAAATACTTATTTTGAAATATTTTTTGTGCCAATTGATTCAATTCAGTATCTTCCGAAGCTATAGCTACCACTGTTGGATGTCTTAATACTAACTCTTCTGCATGAGATGGTCCTGATAAAATTCCTACAGCTTTTAGATTTTTTTTATCTATTACTTCTTTAATTACTTCTGACATTCTTAAATTTGTATCAATTTCTAAACCTTTAGATACATGTATAATATACTTACTTTTATCTAGATACTTATTAATATCTTTACATACCTCTCTCATAGCTTTAGTGGGTACAGCTACTACTAATAGATCTCCGTATTGTACGGCTTCTTCTAAGGAAGATGTAGCGACTAATTTTTCCGGTAAAACTATGTCTTTTAAATATTTCCTATTGGTATGTTCTAAATTTATTTCATTTTTTATTTTTTTATCTCTTGAATATAATAAACATTCATATCCATTATCCACTATTACTTGCGATAAAGCCGTTCCCCATGATCCAGATCCTATTACTGATATTTTCATATGCCACCTCTAAAATTATACTTATAAATATTATAGCAAAATTTAATATATTATTCATTAACAAAAATAAACAGTAGCCTAGCTACTGTTTATTTATTAGTTTCTTTTTCTCGCTAATAATTTAATTGGTGTTCCATCAAAGTAGAAAGAATCTCTAATTCTATTTTCAAGGAAGCGCTCATAAGAAAAATGCATTAGCTCTGGATAATTTACAAAAAACACAAATGTAGGTGGATTAATTGCAACTTGAGATGCATAGAAAATATTAAGCCTTTTTCCTTTATCTTGTGGAGTTGGGTTCATAGAGACTGCATCCACAATAACCTCATTAAGAGTTGAAGATTGAATTCTTCTATGCCTATTTTCATATGATTCTTTAATTAATGGGAAAATATTAAATACTCTTTGCTTAGTCTTAGCTGAAACGAAAATTGTTTTAGCATAGTCTAGGTAAACAAATGAATCACGAATTTTTTCTTCAAATTCTTTCATCGTCTTATCGTCTTTTTCAATAGCATCCCATTTATTTACAACAATTATTACACCCTTACCTGATTCATGAGCATATCCTGCAACTTTCTTATCTTGCTCAATAATCCCTTCTTCAGCATTAATAACAACTAAAACAACATCCGATCTTTCTATTGCTTTTAGAGAACGTAGTACTGAATATTTTTCACAAGATTCATATACTTTACCACGTTTTCTAATTCCTGCTGTATCAATTACCACATAGTCATCTTCACCATAGCGAAAATCACTATCAATCGCATCACGCGTTGTTCCAGCAATTTCTGATGCGATAACTCTTTCTTTTCCTAAAATTGTGTTGATAAGAGAAGATTTCCCCACGTTAGGTCGTCCAATGAGAGCGAATCTAATTTTATCATCTTCCCCTTCTTCATCATTTATCTTGAAGTTTTTACAAACTTCATCTAATAAATCTCCAATTCCTAAGCCATGTGATCCTGAAATTGGATATGGATCTCCAAAACCTAGTGAATAAAAATCATAAATCATATGGTTCATATCAAAATTATCAATTTTATTTACTGCCAAAATAACAGGTTTATCTGTTTTATATAATAACTTAGCAACCTCTTCATCATCAGCAGTAACTCCATCACGACCATTGGTTAAAAAGATGATAACATCTGCTTCATCAATGGCGAGTTCAGCTTGGGTTCTGATTTGCTGTTGAAATGGTGTATCTTCTATCTCAATTCCACCTGTATCTATCATGAAAAATGAATAATTTAGCCATTCTGCTTTTGAGTAAATTCTATCTCTAGTAACACCAGCAATATCTTCAACTATTGATAATCTATCACCAATAATTTTATTAAATATAGTTGACTTTCCGACATTTGGCCTACCAATTATAGCTACTGTTGGTTTCCCCATACATCTACCTACTTTCTTAATTTTTATACATAAAAATAATAGCAATAGACATGTAATAATCTATTGCTATTACTTATTCAGTTATTACGAATATCGCAATATCCTATTAGTTAACATTATTGTAAATCTTTAAATTTATCTGCTAAAGAAAATTCTGTATCTTCTCCTTTTAAGTAAGATTTGTCAAATTCAGCTTCTTCTTTAACTTCTTCTACAACTGGTTTTTCAGTAAGTTCTTTTATTGATAATGATAATCTCTTAGCATCAAAGTCAACTTCCAATACTTTAACCTGAACATTATCCCCTTTTTTCAATACATCTTCAACTTTTTCTACACGGTCGTGTGAAATTTGAGAGATATGAACTAAACCTTCAATCCCATTCTGAACTTCTACGAATGCCCCAAAATCAGTAGTATTTCTTACTTTTCCTTCTAAAGTATCACCAGTTTTGATATTAGCTTTAGCTAATTCCCACTTAGTTGGTAATAAGGCTTTTATCGATAAAGCAAGTTTTCCATTTTCTGCATCTGCAGATAATACCTTAACTTTTACAACTTCCCCAACTTCTACTGCATCCTCAAGTTTAGCAAATCTATCGTGAGATACCTCAGATAGATGAACTAGCCCATCAATTTGACCTACATTTACAAATGCTCCAAATTTAGCTAATCTAGAAACTGTACCTTCTAATACATCTCCTTCATTGATTGTAGCAAATGCTTCAGCTATTTTCTTAGCTTCTTCTAATTCTAAGACAGCTTTTCTATTTAAAATTAATTTATCTGCATCTTTATCTAATTCTTCAATTTTGAATGTATATTCATTATTTACATATTTAGAAAAGTTGTTTACAAATTTTGTATCAACAAATGATGCAGGAACGAATGCTCTGATACCTTTAACATCTGCCAATAAACCACCTTTCGTAGTTCCTGTAATTGTAGCATTAATGTATTCACCTTTTTCGAATAGTGCTACTACTTCATCCCACGATACTTCCATTAATTTTTTATATTCTTGAGTTTCGATTGCTTTACGTGATAAGTAGATTACACCAGGTACGTCTTCTGATTTTTTTTCTCTATCAGCTCGGACTCCGGTAACGATCGCTTCTATTTCTTGTCCTACTTTTAAAAATTTTGATAAATCATCTACAAATTTTCTAGATACCTGATTTTTTAAGATAACACAGTCATATTGAGCTCCTGCTACATCTACATAAGCTTGCTCGTTTTCAATTCTTGAAACAATTCCTGTAACTTTATCTCCTTTTTTTAACATTTCTGTACTATTTAATAGTTCTTCAAATGAACTTGTCATGAGCTATTAATCCTCCTAATATTTGCAATTACTCTTATATTACCACATTTCTAAAAAAAAGTCACTAAATAATTTATTTAAATCCACATATTTTATAGTTTTACTTAAATATTTATAAAAAAATAAGAACAAGCTACATAATAACTCGTTTTTATTAATAAATATATTAAATTTTTTCACTTTCTTCCTTTTTTATTTCATCTAATAATAATAATTCATCATTAGAGAAATTGTAATTAGCAAACAAATCCGGTCTTCTTAGATATGTCCGTCTTAATCTTTCTTTCTTTCTATATCTTTCAATATTTTTATGATTCCCTGACGTTAAAACATCTGGAACTATCATGCCTCTAAAATCTTTAGGACGAGTGTATTGAGGATGCTCTAAAAGACCTGTAGAAAAAGAATCATCCTGGTGCGACTCTTCTTTAGCAATTACATTCGGTATTAATCTAGCAACACTATCAATAATTGCCATAGCTGCTAATTCTCCACCAGTTAGAATAAAATCACCTATTGATAATTCATCTGTTACCAAATGTTCTCTTATCCTTTCATCATATCCTTCATAATGTCCACAAATAAAGATAAGGTGTTCTTCTTTAGCTAGCTCTTCAGCTTTTTTTTGGCTAAATTTTTCTCCTTGCGGACAAAGCAAAATAATCCTTGGATTTTTTCCCTTATCAATACTTTCAACTGCATTAAATATTGGTTCTGGTTTTAAAACCATTCCTTGTCCACCACCGAATGGATAATCATCTACTTGCTTATGTTTATTTTCTGAAAATTGTCTAAAATCAATTGGACTAATATCTACTAATTTTTTGTCTTTAGCTTTTCCTAAAATTGAATGATTTAAACTTGTAAACATCTCAGGAAATAATGTTAATATATCTATTTTCATTAAATTAGACCTTCCATTAATTCAATATTAATAATTTTATTATCAATATCTATATTTTTTACAACTTCTTCAATATATGGAATTAAAATTTCTTTATTTTTATCAGTTTTAATTACCCAAACGTCATTTGCACCAGTTTGAAGAATATCTACTATTTCCCCAACAATATTTTTGTTTTCATCAATAACTTTACAACCAATAATTTCATAGAAATAAAATTCTCCATCTTCTAAATCGGATAAATTTTCTTCATCAACTTTTAATTGTAGATTTTTAAATTTTTCTGCTTCTTCTATATTATCAATCCCTTCAAATTTAACAAGAAAAAAGCCTTTATGCTCCCTAGCATTTTCTACAATAACTTCTTTTATTACCTGATTTCCTCTACTTATTAAAAGTACCGAACCAACTTTTAATCTTTCATCAATAAAGTCACTTGTGGACATTATTTTTAGTTCCCCTTTTAAAGCGTGTGTATTTATAATTTTCCCTACTTTTAACCTCATACTTAGTTACTACTCCTTTATTTTCATTCTTATATAATACGAAATTCTTTCAATTATTACTATAGATAATGTTAATATCAATAACAACAAAGATATCCTTGACCAATTTCTGAATTCAATATTATTTACTATAAGTTGTCCTATACCTCCTACACCTACCATCCCAAGTATTGCAGAGTTTTTTATATTCATCTCGAATCTAAATAAAACTATTGAAACAAATTCTGGTATATAAGCTGTAAATATTATTTTAATATATGCTATAAATGATGAAATTCCCATACTTTTTACTGAAAATAATAAATTTTCTTCCATCGCTTCCAAAATTTCCATGAACATCTTGTTTGTAACACCTAAAGTATAAAAATACAAGGCGAAAAATGAAGCAATAAATCCTGGTCCAAAACCTCTAAAAAATATTATAGCAACGATTACTGGAGGTACAGTTCTAAAAATATTAACTAACAACTTACTTAATATTGAGAAATTTATATTAGAAATTTTTGATACTGAAAAATATGCAATAATTATTGTAGTTAAAGAAGCAAATAGTGATGCAGCTATCGCAACCAATATACTATCTCCAAGTGCAAGTATCGCCTTATTAAAATATGTAAAATCTGGGATCAACATAGATTTAAACATAATTTTAATATTAAGCAAACCCTTATTTAATCTTTCTTCACTTAGATTCAATGTATCAATAACATACAATAAAGAGCCAAGCAACAAAATTATGTAAAACATTTTCTTAAGTGATGTATTCCTTCGATAAATTTTAAAAGTAGTTACTATTCTGTCTTTTTTATGTCTAAAATAATAACTACTCAAATCGATAATCCCTATAGTTACTACTAATAATAAAATAATTAAGGCTACCCTATCATATCTTAAATGGTTTAATTCCTTCCATAAAAGTTGGCCAATCCCTCCAGCTCCTACAAGGCCTAAAATACTAGCTCCCCTTATATTAGATTCTAAGGTAAGAAAAAATACTGAAAAAATTTTATCTTTTATATTTCTCACAATAGCAAGGTAATACAAATTAAAAGTTGTAAGTCCTAAACACTTAGCTGAATCCAGATGTCTTTGAGCAACTTCTTCTGAATATTCTTTTAATATTTTTGTAGCCATTAAAGTCGATATAAAGTATAGGGCTAAAAATCCACTAAACTTACCAACACCAAATAGTGCAACCAAAATTGATGCTATAATCAAAGATGGTAGTGTTCTGAAAACAGATAATAATATATTTACTACTTTAGGAAAAGTACTTATATTGAATATAAAATTATTAGTAAATGGTAAAATAACTAAACTTGTTACTAAAGCAAAAATACTAGAAAAAAAAGCTATACTTATAGTTTCTATTAATGATTGTAATACTTGGGGTAAGATTGATATATCCAAAGGATACATTCTATAAAATAGATTACCAATCCTAGCAAAAGATTCTAAAAGATTTTCTCTTAAAAAATATGATAAAAAATAAATACTAATTAATATTATAATGAGATACCTAAGAACTATTTCACAATATTTTTTAATGATATAAGTTTTTAATCTCATCATCACTTACCTCATTAGTATTTTTAAAAAATAAAAGTCTACCATCTTTTAAGGCCATAATTTTATCACTATATTTTTTAGCAATAGTCACATCATGCAAGTTCATTAAAATAGTTAATTTTTTCTTTTTATTTAAAGTTTTAAATAGATCCATTATAGCCTTTGAATTTACCTCATCTAAACTTGATATTGGTTCGTCTGCTAAAAGTAAATCTGGTTTTTGACAAATAGCTTTAGCTATGGCTACTCTTTGTTTTTGACCACCGGATAAATATTTAACTTTTGTATAAGCATACTCTTTTAAAGCTACTTTATCAATGTACTTTAGAGCCATCTCATATTCCTCTCTACTATATATGGAAAATAAAGATTGAAAAATATTTTTATAAGCTAAAAATGGTGATAGTACATTTTCAATGGTGTACATATTGTCTATTACATTATAATCTTGAAATATAAAAGCAATCTTCCTTCTAAATAATTTCAACTTTCTATCTTTTAATATATTTATATCTTTTCCATTTATATAAATTTCACCAGAGGATGGGGTTAATCTATTTAAGGATCTTAATAATGTTGATTTTCCCGCACCACTAAGTCCTAAAATGGCGACAAATTCCCCCTTATTTACCGAAAAAGACAAATTTTTTAATATCTGTTTATCATCATATTCAACATTCAAATTTCGTATTTCTAATACTTTCTTCAAATAACTCACCTTCTTATCAAGTTTCTATTAATAAATTATATCATTTTATTTATTAAAAATAAACATACATATTTTCTAAAATATTTATTTCCCCTACTTTTACAAGTATTATTTCATAGAAAAATTCCAGTGATTAATCACTGGAATTTTCCTATTTTATGTATTCTTCTAATAAAGCTAATACTTCTTCTGTTGTTGAAGATTCTAATGCTTTCTCAACAAGTTCTTGCATCATAGGAACTTCTAAATTTTTAATTTGACTTCTTGCTTGAAGAATTGAAGTAGCTGACATAGAGAATTCGTCTAATCCCATTCCTAATAATAAAGGAATTGCTAATGGATCTCCACCCATTTCTCCACACATACCAGTCCATTTTCCTTCTTTGTGAGATGCCTTAATTACATTATTAATTAATCGTAAAATTGCTGGATTATATGGTTGATATAAGTAAGAAACTTTTTCACTCATACGATCAGCAGCCATTGTGTATTGAATTAAATCATTTGTTCCAATCGAGAAGAAATCTACTTCTTTCGCGAATAAATCAGCAATTACTGCAGTCGATGGAATCTCTACCATGATTCCTAATTCAATCTCTTCACTAACTGCAACACCTTCCGCAACTAACTTAGCTTTTTCTTCTAAGAATAAAGCTTTAGCTTGACGAAATTCTTGTACAGTAGCGATCATAGGGAACATTACACATAATTTACCAAATACAGAGGCTCTTAATAAAGCTCTTAATTGTGTTCTAAAAAGATCTTTTTCATCTAAACATAATCTAATTGCTCTAAATCCTAAGAAAGGATTCATTTCTTTCGGTAAATCTAAATATGGTAATTCTTTATCTCCACCAATATCAAGAGTACGTACTACAACGGGCTTATCACCCATTCCTTCTAGTACTGCCTTGTAAGCTTCAAATTGCTCTTCTTCTGTAGGAAGAGAATCACGTCCCATATATAAGAATTCTGTACGATATAAACCTACAGCTTCTCCTCCATTATTTTTAACTCCTTCTAAATCAGCAGGTGTCCCGATATTAGCAGCTAAAATAACTTCATGTCCGTCCTTACTTACAGTTTTTTCCGTTAATAATTTTGCCCATTCAGCTTTCTGTTCTTCAAATTTAGCAGCTTTTTCTTTGTAAGAATTGATTATTTCTTCCGTCGGATTAATTTCTATAACTCCATCAAGCCCGTCAATAATTAAAATATCACCATTCTTAACTTTTTCAGTAATATCACTAGTTCCTACTACTGCAGGAATTTCTAATGAACGAGCCATAATTGCAGAGTGAGATGTTCTACCACCAATATTAGTGGCAAATCCTTTAACAAAGTTTTTATTTAATTGAGCGGTATCAGAAGGAGTCAAGTCCTCTGCAATTACAATAACTTCTTCGTCAATTAAACTTGGATTTGGTAAATCAACATTTAGCAAGTGTGCAATAACACGTTTAGAAACGTCACGGATATCTGCAGCACGCTCTTTCATGTATTCATTATCCATCGATTCAAACATTTGGACAAACATGCTAGAAGTTTCTTTCAATGCATACTCTGCATTAATCTCTTTTGCTTCTATGTCAGTTCTCACTGTTCCCATAAATTCTGGATCATCTAAAATTAATAAATGTGCTTCAAAAATAGCTGCTTTATCAGCTCCAAGGTTAGCTAGTGCCTTATCTTTAATGATTCCTAATTCTTTTTTAGAAACTTCTACTGCAGCATCAAAACGAGCTACCTCTGCTTCAGTATCAGAGATTTTTTTCTCCACCACTGTTAAATCTGGTTCAACAAAGATGTATGCTTTAGCAAAAGATATACCTTGAGATGCGGCAATACCTTTTAATTGTGTCATCTTATACTAATCCTTCTTTCTTAAGTGTTTCTTCAATTGCATTGATTGCTTCTTCTTCATCAGCTCCCTCAGCATAAATTGAAATTTGAGCACCTTTACCAACACCTAAACTCATAACACCCATTATTGATTTTAAATTTACTTTGCGTCCATTATATTCTAATTCAACATTTGATTCAAATTTAGAAGCAGCTTGTACTAAAAGCGTAGCTGGTCTAGCATGAATTCCTGTTTCATCTACAATTGTATAATCTCTTTTTAACATAAGTATATGTCTCCTCTTCATCTATAATTTATACAATAATAATAGCATAAATAGAAACTGTTTTCAAGTGAAAAACGACATGTAATTATTTTTACAAACCGCTTTCAATTCTTTAGTTATTTATGTTTTATGTAAAAATATTGAAAAGCTGCTGCGATTTTTTCATAAAACTATAATTTACGATTTATTATAATATTCATTTAAATGTAGATATGCTTTAGGAGTAGCCTTTCTTCCTCTAGCAGTTCTTTCTATAAAACCTTCTTTAACTAGATATGGCTCATAAACATCCTCTATAGTTATAGCTTCTTCCCCTATTGTAATTGCAATGGTTTCTAAACCAACTGCCCTTCCATCATATCTTTTTACAAGACATTCCAGTATTTTATAGTCGATATTATCCAGACCTAAAACATCTACATTCAACAAGTCTAGAGAGGTTTCAGAAATATTTTTATCTATTACACCATTATTTTTTACTTGAGCAAAATCTCTTACTCTTTTCAACAACCTATTAGCAATACGGGGAGTTCCCCTAGATCTCTTAGCAATTTGATAAGTAGATTCTTCATCAATTTTGCAGTCATAGATATCTGAACTTCTTTTCAAAATTGCCTGCAATTCTTCTGTATTATAAAATTCTAACCTACAATGAACTCCAAACCTATCTCTTAGTGGTGCTGTTAAAGCACCTACTCTCGTAGTCGCCCCTATTAAAGTAAAAGGAGGTAAATCAATTCTTATACTTCTAGATTCTTCTCCCTTACCAATTACAATATCTAAACAAAAATCTTCCATTGCTGAATAAAGTATTTCTTCAATGGATCTACTCATCCTATGTATTTCATCAATAAATAAGACATCCCCTGGATCAAGAGTTGTCAAAATAGCTGCCAAATCTCCAGATTTTTCTATAGCTGGTCCTGATGTATATTTAATATTAACTTGCAGTTCATTAGCAATAATTGTTGCTAACGTTGTTTTACCTAAACCAGGTGGTCCATATATCAAACAGTGATCAAGAACTTCGTCACGTATTTTGGCAGCCTCAATAAAAATCTTCAAATTTTTTTTAATTTGGCTCTGACCTATATAATCTTTTAAAAGTTTAGGTCTAAGTGACTGTTCTTGTGATCTCTCTTCAAATGCTTGTTGATTTGATAACAATCTATCTTCCATACTATGCTCCCATCATTAATTTTAGCCCCTCCTTGACATAAGAATCTGTCTTATCATAATCAAAGGATGCTAATTTTTTCTCTATTTTCATTAAATCTTTTTTACCATATCCTAAAGCTTCTAAAGCCAGTAAAGCATCTACTAAATGAGCATTTGATTTTACAGGCTTCCTTTCTTCTGCAATAAAATCTACTTTCCCTTGTAAATCTAAAATAATTTGCTGTGCCGATTTTTTACCAACCCCAGGGAATTTAGTCATATAATTTACATCCGAAGATTCAATTGCTTTTATAATATCCGAACTATTGGCTCCTGCTAAAATTGCTAAGGCAGACTTAGGGCCGACTCCTTTTACTTTTAGTAATAATAAGAATACTTTTTTTTGTTCTTTACTATTAAATCCATACAATGTATTAGAATCTTCTCTTACTTGTTGATTAATATAAATTCTTATATTTTCATCTAACCCGTATGTATAAGGGTTAGGAACTACTATTTCATAACCTATTCCATTGTTCTCTACTACTAAATTAGTAGGATTAATTTCTTTTACTATTCCATCAATATATGCGTACACTTTTCCTACTCCTAAAATTTTTATTAAAATGATTATAACACAATTTCATAAAAAAATAAGGAACTAACTCGTCCCTTATTCTTCTCTATAAGTTTTAATTAATAAAATTCCTACTCCAATGCATATAAAAATATCTGCAAAATTAAAAATTGGAAAATTATAAGACCATATTTTAAAATCAAAGAAATCTACAACTTCTCCATTTCTTATTCTATCTATAAAATTTCCAATAGATCCGCCTAAAATTAATGAAAATAAAATTTTTTCACCCAATCTTAAGTCGGATTTATTTTTTAATATATACAAAAATAACGCTAATATAATTATAGTCGTCACTACTATAAAAAACAATCTGCTATCTTGTAATATCCCCCAAGCAGCTCCTCTGTTCCTGTGAGATGTTAAATAAAAGAAATTATTTACAACTTCTATCTGTTGGCCAATTACCATATCCTTAACAACAAAATATTTACTTACTTGGTCAATTATTACAAATATAAATACTAAAGCAAATATGACTAACATTTTAGACCTCCACTTTACTATGATATTTACAGATGTCTTTTAGACCACATACATGTCCTCGTTTTCTTTTAGCCAAACATTCATATCTTCCGAAATGAATCATTTGATGATGGATTTTTGACCATTTTTTCTTTGGAAAAATTTTCATCAATTTCATTTCAACTTCTAAAGGTGAATCTTCTTCTAAAGCCAAATCAAATCTCTTAGCAATTCTCTCAACATGAGTATCTACTGCAATTGTCGGAATAGCGAAACCTACAGATAATACTACATTCGCAGTTTTTCTCCCTACACCTGGTAGTCTCATCAAATCTTCCAATTTATTAGGAACTTCTCCGCTGTATTCATCAATAAGAAGTTGAGCCATTTTTTTTATATTTTTAGATTTAGCCTTATATAAACCTAAAGTCTTAATGTAAGATTCAATTTCTTCAGCACTAGCATTTGCATAATCTTGAACTGTATGATACTTAGAAAACAAAACAGCTGTTGCTCTATTGACATACTCATCTTTACATTGGGCAGATAATAGAACTGCAATAAGCAATTCTAAATTATTAGAGAAATTAAGTTCACACTCTACATCAGGATAGTGCATATCTAAATATTCTTCTAAGATCTTAATTTTTTGTTTTTTAGAAATCAAACCAGTCATAGTTTAAAATATCATCCTCATTATTATCTTTATTACTTATGGATTCCATTTTATTATTTAGAATACCATTAACATAATGTATATTATCCGAAATTTTGAAGGCTTCATCAATCTGTTCTTTACTAAATTTTTTATCAAACCAAGATGCAACTATATCTGTTTCCTTAGAACTCAAGATTCTATTAACATTATTTTCTGCTAAAACAAATAGTTCTTTCAAGGTGTAATATCTAGTATCTGCTGAATCAATATTGAAAACAAGAAACCCTTGTTCAGTTATATGAATAATTTGTTTATTATATAAAACACTTAAATTACCGTATAATTTTTCTTCACTAATATTGAGAATTTCAGCAAATTTTTTAGCATTAAATAAAATAGAACCGTGTTTAGAAACATAGGATAGTTGAAGAATGAAGAAAGCTTCTGCCAAACTTAAATTATATTTTTCATAATTCAAAAGGAAATCTTCTTCAACAAATAAACCTTTTATATCTAGGTTTTGCATATTATGGTAATAGCCTATTTAATAATCTTGGGAATGGAATTGTTTCTCTAACATGTCCATTTCCTGTAATCCATGCTACTGTACGCTCTAATCCTAAACCAAATCCTGAATGTTCTACAGAACCATATTTTCTTAGATCTAAGTACCAATTGTAAGCATCTATATTTAAATCATGTGCCCTAATATTTTCTAATAATACATCATAGTTATCTTCACGTTGAGATCCACCAATGATTTCTCCATATCCTTCTGGAGCGATTAAATCAGCACACAATACAGTTCCTGGATTTTCTGGATCTTCTTTCATGTAAAATGGCTTAATTTCTTTTGGCCAATGAGTAATGAATACTGGTTTATTATATGAATTAGCTATGAATGTTTCATGTGGTGAACCAAAATCTTGTCCATATTCAATATCATCAAATCCATTTTCTTTTAATAATTGAATAGCATCTTTATACTTGATACGTGGGAAAGTTCCTGTAGCAGATTTTAAGCCTTCAATATCACGTTCCAATATTTTCAATTCTGTTTCATTTTTAAGCAAGATATCATTAATTAAATAGTTTACATATTTTTCTTGAATTTCTAAACTTTCTTCATGATTACAGAAGGCCATCTCTGGCTCAATCATCCAAAACTCAATTAGGTGACGACGTGTTTTAGATTTTTCAGCACGAAATGTTGGTCCAAATGAAAATACTTTACCAAATGACATAGCACATGCTTCCATGTATAATTGTCCAGACTGTGATAGATACGCTTCTTCATCAAAATATTTAGTATTGAATAATTCCGTTGTCCCTTCTGGTGATGACGATGTTAAGATCGGTGGATCCATCTTTAAAAAGCCTTCTTTTTCAAAAAAGTCATAAGTAGACTTGATAATTTGATTTCTTATCGATAAAATAGCATGTTGTTTTTTAGAACGAATCCACAAATGACGATTATCCGCTAAAAATTCTACACCATGCTCTTTTGGAGTAATCGGATAATCAGTAGCTATAGAAACAATTTCAAATGATTCAATTTGCAATTCAATTCCAGATAATTCTCTTTGATTCTCTTTAATTGTTCCAGTTACTTTAATCGATGTTTCTTGTGTTAGATGTTTCAATTCTTGGAATTTTTCTTCTCCTAAACTCTCCTTCAAAGCAACTGCTTGGATGAATCCTGCTCCGTATCTTAGTTGAAAGAAAGCAATTTTCCCACTTGATCTCTTATTGGCAATCCAAGCACCAATTGTTACACTTTGGCCAATTTTATCTTTTAAATTATTAATATTCACAATTTTTCTCCTTTAATATTTGTTACCACTAATATTATCAAATATTACCCTACTTTACAATATTTATGCTAAATATCCAACTTCTTAAAAAGAAATATTTTATCAAAAATTTTATCGAGATAAAATGCGTATACTTTAATCTCACTACTAGCATAATATATAGTTGTAATATTTACATTTTTTAATAAATCTTTATATAAATCTGCAAATGAAGATTCTTCACTATATTGTTTATATCTTATGGTCGATTTCTTATCCCTAGACAAATATCTCAAGTCCCTATTCTTCTTATATTCAAACAAATATAGTATATTTTTATTAGTTCCTGTAAAATCAATATTCTCTTTTTCTATGTCTTCTACAATTAATTTAAATGTTTCGTTTAAATAGTTTAATTCTCTAGAATGCAATTTATTAATGATTATCTTTTGATTCTTGGGCTCATTAACTTTTAAATATAAAGTGCCGGCCATATTAATATGATCGAAAGAATAATAACCTAGACTTCCATCCGATAGAACTTTCCATAGTAAGTTAGTAAATTTTTCAGTTTTAAATATCCTTATATTTAAAGATTCTATAAGCTCTCTTATGTAGTCTATATCTTTTAATAAAAATTCTATCTCTGCCTCATACGGATCTATACTCTCATTTCTATAAAGCTCATGAAGATAAACAACTACATTATCTATGCTATCCTTAATCAAAGATAATTTTTTAGTAAATCTATTTGTTAAATTTATATTAAGTTCTGCCACTACTTCCTTGTAATAGTAGCTTTTAATATATTGTTTCTTTATCTCTTGTGCCAAGATATCTTTGTTTTCAGCAACAATTATATGTTTTTCTAAGCTTTTCTCATTTAACAAATTTAAGATTGACCTATAATCTGTCACAATAGCTGACTGCTTACTAGCATAGTCTAGATTTTTATCATAATAGTAAGTATCTAAAACCTTTTTATTTTGTTCATACCAGCTTTGGATAAGCGTTTTTTCACTTGGATCTAAATTTAATTCAGAAAAATTTCCACTTTCTGTAAATTGTAGCCAAACAAGTAACCTCATAAGCAACATGAATTTTAACTTAGAGAATTTCTTATCCACTTTAGCCAATTCAAAAATATTTAGAGCAATATATGAAAATTTATCTTTTAATATACTTATATTTTTTTCATTTGCTAAATGAATATCTATATAGCTATTCTCATCAATAGAAGAGAGGTATATATACTTCTTTCCTTGAATCACTTTAATATTTTTATTCATCACAGAAAAATCCAAACCATAGGCTTTGAAATTAAAGTTACTATTCACATTCCCTTCATTTTTTCTATATTCTTTAAAAAAATTATAATACTGTATAGAGTATTTTTTCATTAACATCATTAAATATGAGTAATTACTTTTTGTTAGCATATTAAGTTTTTCTATAATATTTCCAATCAAATTATAGGTTGCTTCGGTATCAACATCAGCCCTATGAAAATTACCTTTTAACGTGGTACCCATAGATTGACTGATCTCTCCTAATCTATAACTACTTAATGTCGGAAAGAAAATTTTACTCAATTCTACTGTATCAATTAAATATATTGGTTTATATGCTATATTACAAGTCAAGAATGCCTCTTTCAGGATCTCATAATCTTGAATTACACCATGACAAATTAGTATATCATTTCCTAAAATTTTATGTATTTCTCCTGCAACTTGACTAAAATGTGGTTTCTTCTCAACCATCTGCTGAGTTATTCCCGTCAAATTTTCCATAAACCTACTAATAGGACTAATTGATTTCAAAAGATAATCGTGTTTAGAAATAATATTAAATTGTTGGTCAGTTTTAATAATAGCTATTTCTATTATCTCTTTCTCTTCTGTTAACTCTATATCAACTATCGAATAGTTCATAGTATTACCTCTCTAAATTTTTTAGGAAATTTAGTATCTTAAATTTTTCATTCTTTAATCTATTATGTATTAACTCATTTTCTATCTGATATATCAATTCTCTTAACCAAGGGCCTGCTTTTTTATCAGGATAAACAGTCAAAATATCTACTACTTCAATATCCGCTTCTTTAAAGCTACTTATAACTAGATCTACATTCTCTATCATTTCACTAGAAATAAAATCGAAAACATTATTTACAAAATTTACCTTGTCCTTACCGAAATCATAGACCAATCTCTCTACAGAAACAAATTTTTCAAAACTTTCTTTTATTTTAAAATACTCTTTTATGCTAGTGTACTCTTTTTTGGAAAGTTTTAATTTATCCATTTCCACATAATCTATCTCATTTTCATTCATAATCAAGAATAGATTTTCTTCCCAACTATAATCACTATTTATCATGGAATAGTCTTCTACTTTATTAAAAAAATTTAGATACTTATATAGTCCTGATTTCACAAATAAGGATAATGCATCTTTAACATACTTACCCTTAAATATTTTTTTAAATTCTGCCACTACTCTTTCAATAGAAATAAATTCTATTAATTTTTTATTATCTTCAATTGCTTTAAAAGTCTTCTCTTCCATAGAAAAACCTAGTTTCGATACAAAACGAAATGCTCTAAGCATTCTTAGAGCATCCTCATTAAACCTCTCATTAGGTTCATTAACAGTTTTTATAATCTTATTCTTAATATCGTCTTGACCACCATGAAAATCAATAACTTTTCCCTTACTATCTAAAACCATAGCATTAATAGTAAAATCACGCCTTTCAAGGTCTAAATCAAGACTTCTAATAAATTCAACAAACTTAGGAATCCTATGTTTCTCATAATCAGATTCTGATCTAAATGTTGTAATCTCATAGCTATTATTTTTGTGAATAACTGTTACTGTTCCATGTTTTATACCTATGTCAAATGTTTTTGGAAATATTTGCTTAATTTCTTCCGGTCTTGCTGAGCTAGTAATATCTATATCATCAAAATTTTGATTCATTAAGAAATCCCTAACACAACCACCTACAAAATAGGCTTCATATCCATTATCATTTATTATTTCTAATATTTCTATGTAGTTTGAGAATCTTTCTTGGAAATTATTTTCCAAAAACTCTCTCATATACTTCCTCCAAACTTGAAATATGATATTGATAGTTGAAACAATCATCTAGTTCATCTACAGTGATATATTTCATAATTTCTTCATCTTTTAACAATAAATCTTTAAAGAAAATCTTATTTTCCCAAGCATGCATTGCTTTAGGTTGAACCGTGTCATAAGCCCTTTCTCTCGAAATCCCTTTTTCAATTAATTTAAGCATAATTCTCTGCGAGAATATAACTCCGTAAGTTTTATTAATATTTTCTTTCATATTTTCGTCAAATACAGTTAGATTTTCTAATGTATTTGTGAAACGAGTTAATTGATAGTCAATTAAGTTAGTTGCATCAGCAGATATAATTCTTTCTGTTGATGAATGAGAAATATCACGTTCATGCCATAAGGCCACATTTTCAAATGATGTAAGCATATACCCACGTATAACTCTCGCTAATCCTGACAAGTTCTCAGATGAAATTGGATTACGCTTATGTGGCATAGCACTTGATCCTTTTTGACCTTTTCTAAAGAACTCTTCAACTTCTCTTACTTCTGTCCTTTGTAAATGACGAATCTCTACTGCAAACTTCTCAATACTTGAAGCAATAAGTGCCAATGTTGAGTAATAGTGTGCATGTCTATCTCTTTGAAGAACCTGCGTAGAAATTTTACTTGAATTAATTCCTAGTTTTTCACATACATAGTCTTGAATATGCGTTGGAATATTTGCATAAGTTCCTACTGCTCCAGAAATTTTACCAGCTTCTACTTGTTCTGCTGCAAAATCAAAACGCTCTAAATTTCTTTTCATTTCTTCATACCATAGAGCCATCTTTAAACCAAATGTTGTTATTTCCGCATGAACCCCGTGAGTTCTTCCCATCATAAATGTATTTTTGTAAGCAAATGATTTTTCTTTTAATACTTCAATAAGCCTAACAATTTTTTGTCTAATAATTGTGTTAGCTTGTTTGTATAAGTATCCGTAAGCTGTATCAACTACATCTGTAGAAGTAAGCCCATAATGAACCCACTTTTTCTCTTCACCAAGAGTCTCACTTACAGCTCTTGTAAAAGCAATAACATCATGTCTTGTCTCTTCTTCAATTTCATAAATTCTATTAAGATCAAATGAGGCATTTTCACGAAGCTTAATGACATCTTCCTTAGGAATTTCCCCTAAGTTTGCCCATCCTTCACAGGCTAAGATTTCAACTTCTAACCAAGCTCTAAACTTATTTTCCTCCGACCAAATTTCTTGCATTTCTTTAGTAGAATATCTTTCTATCATTTAGACTATCTCCTTAATTAACTCTATTATATTAATAATTTTATCAAAAACTAGATATTTTTCCAAGTAAAGTTAAGTTTTTAATGGTTTTTTTAAAAAATATCAAAAAAAAGTACGCAAATGTTTATTTAGTAAAAACTAAAGAATACCATTCATTTTCATTAGTTTCCTCTACTAATTCGAATCCAAGCATCAATGCTTTTTCTAATAACTCATCTTTCTTATCTTTAATAATTCCTGATGTAATGAAGTAACCATCATTTTTTAATAATTTATATGCATCTGCCAACATTAATTCAATAATATGAGCTAAGATATTAGCAACAATGATGTCATAAGATTTATTTTCTTTTTCTAATAAACTAGCACATTCAACTTCTACTCTATTTTCAATATTATTTAAAATAAAGTTTTCCTTAGATACATCAACTGCTAATTTATCTAAATCAACAGCCTTTAATTTACCTCTTGTCAGATGAGATGCTGCTATTGTCAATATACCACTTCCACTTCCAACGTCTATAACATCATCAGTTTCTCTTACATATTTTTCTAAATTTTTAATACAGAGAGAGGTAGTTTCATGTCCACCAGTTCCAAACGCCATACCGGGATCAATATTAATGATATATTTATTTTCTGTATTTTCATAATTACGCCAAGTTGGAACAATAACGAATCTATTTCCTACATTCAAAACATCGAAATATTCTTTCCAAGAGTTTTCCCAATCACTATCTTTGATAATATTCGTATTAAAAGTATAAAAATTCCCAATGTCTATATGTTCTGAGAGTTTTTTTATTTCATCTTCAATTTTTCCTCTTACTTCTTCAGTAAAATTAAGTTGGTTTATATATCCCTTAACTATTATTCCCTCACTAGGAAAATCATTTTTATCTACTCCAATAATTGTTCCAAAATTATCGTCCAAATCCTCATTTAATATAGAAGCATCTTCAACACAAACTCCTGTTGAATTGTAATCTAATAAAATAGATTCAATAATCTCACTAGCCTCATTCGTAGTATGAATACTAATTTCTACCCAATTTTCCATTATAATCTCCTAAATATTTTATACTATAAAATTATAACATTAATCCACATTGAGGTCTATCCTTTCAACAAGTTTCTTTTTAAAAATTGTAGTATAATATATTAATATAATACTCATTGAAAGGAGTAAAGATTTGGAAAGAAAACACTACGACTTTAATTTACAAAGTAAATACAAACCAAAAGGAGATCAAATTCAAGCAATCGAGAAACTAACACAAGGTGTTCTAGAAGGAAAAAAATTCCAAACCTTGCTTGGAGCTACTGGTACAGGTAAAACTTTTACTATATCCAATATAATTAAAAATACTGGTAAACCAACCTTAGTATTAGCTCACAATAAAACACTAGCAGGTCAATTATATAATGAACTTAAATCATTTTTCCCAGAAAACAGGGTTGAGTATTTTGTATCATACTATGATTATTACCAACCAGAAGCTTACGTTCCTTCATCTGACACTTATATAGAAAAAGATTCGTCAGTAAACGATGAAATTGATAAGCTACGCCACTCTGCTACATCTTCTTTATTCGAAAGAGATGATGTAATTATTGTTGCATCCGTTTCTTGTATCTATGGCCTAGGTTCTCCAGAAGAATATCAATCCCTACAAATAGGACTAAGAGTTGGAATGGAAATTTCTAGAAATAAAATAATGGAGAAATTAATTTCTATTCAATATATGAGAAACGATATTGATTTCTCTAGGGGAACATTTAGAGTTCGTGGTGATATTATTGAAATTTTTCCTGCATCAAAAAGTGAAAACTCAATTAGAGTGGAGATGTTTGGAGATGAAATTGATAGGATTAGAGAAATAAACTCTCTGACGGGGGAAGTCTTATATGAACTAGACTATACAACAATCTTCCCTGCCAGTCACTTCGTTGCCGGAGATGAAAAAACAAAAGAAGCTATAAAAAGAATAAAAAAAGAATTAGATATTAGATTAGAAGAATTAGCCTTAGAAAATAAATTACTAGAAGCTCAAAGACTAGAACAAAGAACTAATTATGACTTAGAAATGATGGAAGAGATGGGATTCTGTTCCGGAATAGAAAACTACTCTCTTCATTTAACACTTAGAGAGCCTGGTTCTACCCCCTATACTTTACTAGATTACTTCCCTAAAGACTGGCTACTAGTTGTAGATGAGTCACACGTTACTATACCACAAGTAAGGGCTATGTATAACGGTGACCAAGCTAGAAAAAATGTTCTTGTAGATTATGGTTTTAGACTACCCTCTGCTTTAGATAACAGACCTCTTAACTTCTCCGAATTTGAAGATAAATTAAATCAAGTAATATTTGTTTCAGCCACTCCTGCCGATTACGAACTAGATCAATCAAGCAAAATTGTTGAGCAAATCATTAGACCTACTGGATTACTAGATCCATTAATTGAGATTAGACCCGTAGAAAGTCAAGTCTTTGATTTAACAAAAGAAGCAGAGAAAATTATTGCCAAAGGAGAGAGAGTTCTGGTTACTACTCTTACAAAAAAAATGGCAGAATCTCTTACTGACTACCTAGTGGAGATGGGGCTAAAAGTTAAATACCTACACTCTGATATTAAAACTTTAGAGAGAACAGAAATTATCAGAGATTTACGATTAGGAAAATTTGATATTCTTATAGGAATTAACCTATTGAGAGAAGGTCTTGATATACCTGAAGTTTCTCTTGTCGCTATATTTGACGCAGATAAGGAAGGTTTCCTACGAGGTGATAAAGCACTTCTTCAAACAATAGGTAGAGCTGCTCGTAATGAGAATGGTAAAGTTATAATGTATGCAGATGAAATTACACGTTCTATGAATAAAGCAATCGAAGAAACAAATCGTAGACGTGAAATTCAGAAAGCTTATAACGAAAAATATGGTATAACCCCCAAAACAATTGTTAAGGAAATCAGTCAATCTATTTCTACTAAAAAAGAAGCGGTCGAAGAAAAAATCAGTATTGAAGAACAGTACTCTGAATTATCTATTAGTGAAATCAAAGAAAAACTGCAAACTATGGAAAAAGAAATGTTCGATGCTGCTGCTAACTTTAAATTTGAAGAAGCGGCTAAAATACGTGATGAAATCGCTGAAATAAAATCTAGCTATAAAATAGACTAATAATCTATGTTTATGGTATAATAAAATCCGTATACTAACTATCAGGAGAAAAGATTATGATAAAAGAAAAAATTGCTGTAATATATGGTGGAAAGAGTGCTGAACACGAAGTTTCATTATTAACTGCAAAATCAATAATTAATGCAATAAACAAGGACAAATATGATATATCACCTATTTTTATTTCTCATGCAGGACAATGGGCAAAAGGTGCTGATATTGTAGAAAAAATTGAAGATGAAAAGACACTTATCTTCGATAACTTTAACCCTAATATAAGTGAATTACTATTTGTTGATGGACAAAAATATGATGTAGTATTCCCTGTACTTCATGGGCCTAATGGAGAAGATGGAACTATCCAAGGTTTATTTGAAATTATGGACCTAGCTTACGTGGGTAACAATGTCTTATCATCAGCAACTGGAATGGATAAGGTTGTTGCAAAAAAATTATTTGAAGTAGCCGGTCTACCGCAACTTCCTTATGTAGATTTCATCGCTTACGAATGGAAAAATAAACAAGAAGAAATTATCTCCACATTAGAAGAAAAATTAAGTTACCCTATGTTTGTTAAACCTGCTAACCTAGGTTCATCAGTAGGAATTAACAAAGCTGATAATAAAGAAGAATTAATAAAAGCCATCAAAGAAGCTTTAAAATTCGATAGAAAAATTGTCGTTGAATTAGGAGTTGTTGCTGCTAAAGAGATCGAAGTTGCTGTTTTAGGATATAACGAAGTAAAAACTACCGACCCTGGTGAAATTGTAAACATTGCTACTAGCGAATTCTATGATTATGAAACAAAATACACTGATGGCCAATCAAGAATGGATATACCTGCTCTAATCGATACAAAACTATTCCCTACATTTCGAAAAATGGCAGAAACAGCTTTCCGAGCTTTAGACTGTTCAGGTTTAGTGAGAGCAGATTTTTTCCTAACTACCGATGGGAAAATTTATATCAATGAAGTAAATACACTTCCAGGATTTACACCATTTTCTATGTTCCCATCATTATGGGCTAACATGGGATTAGAATATGGTGACTTAGTGGAAGAGATTATCACTTTGGCTAAGGAACGCTACGAAGAAAGAAAAGAAATTCAAAACGAGTGCTAATATGAGATACAGTATAAAAGAACTTTCTAAAATATTAAATGCAAAAAATGTAAAAATAATTGAAGATAAAATAATAAGTGGTGTACAAATTGATAGTCGTAAAATAAACGATGGTGATTTATTTATTCCTTTTATCGGAGAAAATCTAGATGGACACAGTTTTATAAACAAAGCTAGGGAAAATAAAGCTGCAGCTTCCTTATCGCTAAAAGATGATATTGATGAAGATATCAATACAATTTATGTAACAGATTCTCTTCTTTCTATACAAACTTTAGCAAGGGATTATCTAACAAAACTCGATGCGAAAGTAATTGCTATTACCGGATCTAATGGTAAAACTTCTACAAAAGATATTATCGCTGAAATCTTATCAACAAAATATAAGGTACACAAAACTGATGGTAATTTCAACAATGAATTAGGAATGCCACTTACAATACTAGCTGCTCCAGAAGATACTGAAGTTCTAGTATTAGAGATGGGGGCTGATGGCTTTAATCAATTAAACTTACTTTCAGATATAGCAAAACCTGACTTTGCAGTTATAACAAACATAGGAGAGAGTCACATAGAATTCTTTGGTGACCGTTCTGGTATTGCTAAAGGTAAATTTGAAATCATTTCAGGATTGAGAGAAGATGGTATTTTTATTTATAGTGGTGATGAGGTTCTACTGAAGAATTTAGTTGAAAAATCTTCTATTAAGTCTATTAAATGCGGATTTGAGAATGAAAATGATATTCTAGTAGAATCTTATAAACAAGAATACGATCATATTTCATTCAAATTAAATATTTTTGAAGATATAGCTGTTAGTAAATTGAAGGGGAAACATAATATTTTAAATATTATGTACGCTAGCGCCATCGCAAAAAATCTTGGATTGACAGAAGATGAGATTATATCTTCCTTAAAAAATCTTGATAAAATTACTAAAATGCGATTAGAGTCAATTAGCTATGGAGAAAATTCACTAATAATAAATGATGCTTATAACGCTAGTCCTACATCTATGAAAGCTGCTATTGACGTATTAGAAGATTTAGAAAATTTTAGTTATAAGACCATTATTTTAGGAGATATGTATGAACTAGGACCAAGTGAAGCAGACTTCCATAAAGAAGTTGCTTACTATCTAAACAAAAATATCAATACAAGCATCAATAGACTTATCTCAATAGGAAATCTAGCTAAACATATCACTGAAGCTACAACAAATACCAAAATTGAAAAACTACATTTTAATAATAAAGAAGAAATATCTAAATACTTACTTGAACATAAAATTAATGAAGAAGTTATTTTATTCAAAGCAAGTCGTGGTATGAAATTAGAAACTATTATCGAAGATCTAATATAAGAGAGTAGCAAGTTAAACTTGCTACTCTCTTATATTTTATTACTATATCTTTTATTCAAAGTTACTAGCCTTTATATTCCTACTAATTGCTAGCTTTTGAAATTATTCGACTAAAATCATTTGTACAGCTATATCATGATCTTCTTTATAGATATTTTCGTATATCTGATCTTTAGATGCCAAAGCAATTGTTTTACCTTGGTAATCGGCAAGATATCTATCATAGTATCCTCCACCAAATCCTATGCGATAACCTTCTTTATCAAAAGCTATACCTGGAACAATTATTAGATCCATTTCTTCTTTACTTAGAATTTCCCCTTCTATGGGTTCCATGATACCAAAGATTGATTTCTTTAATTTTGTACTGTAATTATATACAAAAAAATCCATTTGTCCATCATTGTTACATTTAGGAATACCTATTCTCTTTCCTTGTTTCAAGGCTTCATCAATTACTACGCTCGTTACCCATTCTAGAGAATGTGATATAGTTATAGCTATAGATTTAGCTTCCTTGAACTCTCTAGTAGCCATAAGTTTTTTACTTAGTGCTTGATTTATATTTTTTCTTTCCTCATCACTATATTTTACTAGTTTTTCAAAAACTTCTTTTCGTATAGCTTCTTTTATTTTTTTCATATATCTTTCTCACCTAAAATTCCAAAATTATTCCATTAAATAAGATTTTATACATTTAAATTTAAATAAAGTAAAAAATTTCTTATATAGCAATCTTGTTCACTCTTCCTACATACTTTTTCTTTATTATAACATAAAAAAGAAGCCTGCATAGGCTTCTTTTATTTCTTCATAGACTTTCTTAATTGCTGTGCTATAAATTTATTTGCATCTAATTCAATATCACTATTTAATTCAGGCAAGATGTAATTCCCTTTTCCATATTTATTATCAAGGGCTCCTTGAATTAAGAAATCTGATACTTTTGGATTTTTCGGTAAGATTGGTCCATGTAAATAAGTTCCGATCAAATTATTGTAAAGTATTCCTTCTTTTTTATCATCATCATTATTTCCAAATCCAACTGACACACTTCCTAATGTATCATAATTATGATAAGTTCTTCCTCCATGATTTTCAAAACCAACAATATCTCCAAACTTGTCTGATTCTACTAAGATATTTCCAATCAATCTTGGTTTATCTGCTAAGGATTCTGTATAAAAATCCAAAATATTAAGACCTGCCAATTTACTTCCGTCTGCTGCCTTATAATATTCCCCTAAAAACTGATAGCCTCCACAAATAGTAAGTGCTGGAACTCCTCCCTCTATAGCTGCCTTAAACTCATCTTTTATCTTAGCAAATTGCTCTGTGGCAATACACTGTTCTCTATCAGAACCACCACCTATAAAAAACATATCGCAATCGGTTAATTTAATTCCTGTTGTATCAGTAATATTTTCAACTTCTAAATCAATCCCACGCCATTCACAACGTTTTTTTAATGAGATAACATTACCAATATCTCCATATAAGTTTAGCTTATCTGGCATAAAGTGATATAATTTTAATTTCATATTTACCTACTTTCTAACTCTTTTTGAGTTTCTACTAAAGCTGTGTAGTTTGGTATTACAATATTGTATTCTTGATCAAATGTTTTAAGTTTAGCTACCGCTTCTGTAATGTTTTCATTTACAAAAACATTAGCCTTAATATCAGCATACTTAAGTCTTAGGGCCAATTCCTTAGCACGTTTACCTGAACATACTATATTCTTAATATTTTGTCCCTGCAAGATATCAAAGTCAGTATCCCAAATCCAAGAAATATCAAATCCATCCGCTCCATTATCATTTAATACTAATAGGTAATTTATCTCAATAGATTTATCCATAGAATTAGCTATTGCTAATGAAGCATTCATACCTGCTGGATTTTTTGCAAGGTTAAGCAGATTTGTTGTTTTTTCTGATGTTTTAATAGTCTGCATTCTTCCATTTTTAGAAGTATAGGTCGATAAACCATCAATTATCTTAGTTTTATCAAGCCCAACTGTATCAAGAGTTGCATAAGCTGATAATAAATTATAAATATTAAAATCACCTAATTGAGAAGTTGTAAATTCTTCTTCATTACTAATAGATATAGTGATAAGAGGATTTACCTTAGCAAATGTGACCTTATAGTCAGGTTCTATTCTCTTGAAATCACAATTATCACAAGCGTATATACCCATTTGGCTATAATGTACATGTGAATAATTTAATTCTTTAGAACATGACGGACAGAATTTAGATTCAGTGATCCCACTGTCTTTAAATTGATAAGCATCAGCATTGACACCAAAATATCTATTATTCACTCCATACTTATCCAATCTAATTACAAAAGGGTCATCTGAATTTAAAATTAACTGTATATTTTTACCTTTAATTTGCTTAACGATACTTTCAATTAATGTATCAATTTCTCCAAATCTATCAATTTGATCTCTAAAGAAGTTATTAAAAACAAATTTTGTAGGAGTAATATATTCCATTACTCTCTTAATTGAACCTTCATCTATTTCAATAATTGCAAGTTTTGTATCTTTATTAGTTTGAATAGCAAATGTTGAAATAATTCCATCGAGCATATTTGCTCCTTCAAAATTATTTACTATCTTCACATCTGCTTTTCTCAATGTATAACCAATTAAATTCGATGTAGTTGTCTTACCATTAGTTCCCGTCACGAAAACTATTTCATCAAAATCTTTTGTTATTTCTTTTAGTACATTAGGATTTATCCTTCTTAAGACCTTTCCGGGTAAATCTGTACCTTTTTTACCAACCAATCTACTAGCAAATCTAACAGATTTAGCTATTATTTTATATACACTAGTCATACTTACTCCTTAAATTTTGCTAGAATCAAACATATAGCCAGCTCCCCATACAGTCACTATTGCTTTAGCTAATTTTTCTGATTCTACTTCTAATTTCTTCCTAATCCTTTTGATGTGGGTATCTACTGTTCTAGGATCTCCGTAAATTTCATAGTCCCAAACTTTATCTAACAATTTATCCCTAGAAAAAACTTTATCACAATTCTGTATTAAAAAAAGTAATAAATCATATTCTTTAGGTGCAAAATTTATTTCTTTATTCTTAACAGTAATTTTTCTAGATTCAACATGTATAAACATATCATCTATAGATATTCCTTTGTTAAAATTCTTACTATCTTTAGAATAAGTTCTATTAAGCAAAGATTTAACTCTTAATACCAACTCTCTTGGACTAAAAGGCTTCATTACATAATCATCTGCTCCTATTTCAAAAGATTGTATTCTTGCTTCTTCTTTTGAATTTCCCGAAACCATAATAATAGGAGTATTCTTTATTTTTCTCAACTCTCCTAATACTTTTGTTCCCTTTATTCCAGGTAGATCTATGTCTAGTAGAACACAAGCATAATCATCAACAACTATTTTTTCTAAGGCATCTTCACCATTATCGACTCCTTCAATTATATAGCCTTCTTTTTCAAGATATAAAGTAACCAACTTTCTTATTTGTTTATCATCATCAACCAAAAGTATTTTTCTAGCCATATTTCTCTCCTAATAACTAACTATTTACTATTCTTGGCTTTATTTACTAATACCCTTACTTCGTGAATAGTTAATGGTCTATATTCTCCAATTTTTAAACCTTCCAATGTTAAGTCATCAATAGATGTTCTCTTAAGTTTGATAACCTCATATCCTAGAGCTTCAAACATTTTTCTTACTTGCCTATTTTTACCCTCATGAATAGTAATTTGTACCAAAGTATTGCTTGATTTATTTTTATTTTTCAAAACTTCTACTCTAGCTGGTGCTGTTTTGTAGTTTTCAATTCTTACTCCAGTTTTTAAAATTTTAATATGTCTTTCTTCTACTTTACCTTTGACCTTGGCAATATAAGTTTTCTTAATTTTATGACTTGGATGATTAATTAAATTAGTAAATTCTCCATCATTAGTCATAATAAGTGCTCCAGACGTATCATAGTCCAATCTTCCTACTGGAAACACACGTTCACTAACTTCATTAAAAAAATCTTTAACACACTCTCTATTTTTTTCATCAGACATTGATGTAATTACTCTTTCTGGCTTATAAAATAGGTAGTATCTTTTATTTTCCTTTAATAGTCTAGTTCCTTCCACAATGATAATATCACTTGCCCTTGCTTTTGTACCTAACTCTTTTACTACTTGACCATTTACACTTACTTTTCCATCTAGTATTAATTGTTCTGCTTTTCTTCTGGATGCATATCCTGAAGCTGCTATTATCTTCTGTAATCTTTCTTGCATTATATTTCTCTCCTATTGATTCAAAAATTCATCCAGCTCATCATCAAAATTTGTTTCCTCTATGTCAACTTTTGGTAATTGATCTAAACTTTCTAATCCAAAAATATCTAAAAAGTATTCTGTTGTTTCATACAATTTAGGTCTACCTACTTTATTCATAACTTTGTCAGAGAAAATCAGTTCTTTATCTAATAAACTTGTTATAATATTGTCACTAGCTACTCCTCTAATTTTCTCAATTTCTACTTTAGAAATTGGTTGCTTATAGGCTATTATAGCTAAAGTTTCCGTAGCAGCTTTTGATAATTTTGTTAATTTTTTAGAAGATAACTTATCTTTTATATCCTTAAATATTGTATCAATAACTAACATTTTATAAATTTTACCAAAATTCTTTATCATCAAAGCTGAATTTTCTTCATTATATTTTTCTTTAAATTCATCTAACTGACTTCTAGCCTCTTCTTTAGAGATTTCTTTAAATTGTGAATAGAAATCTATATGTATTCCCTCTTCTCCCTTTATAAAAAATAAGGCTTCCAATATATTATAGTTTTTTTTCAATCTTTCTCTACACCACCTACTCTATAATAATATAATTTTTAAATTATTAGCCTCTCCTATACAGTCAATTATACCTTCTTTTAACATGCCAAGCATGCAAATAAAACAAGCTACTAGTTCTTCTCTTGTATCATATAAAGAAAAAAGATCGTCCAAGTATTCTTTGCCTTCATTTGTAATTTTATATATTATATCTTCTCTTATTTTTGGTAATGAGAGTTCTTTTCTATATTTAATGGAATTTTCTGCTTTTTTTTCTAAATTTTTATTAGATAATATTCTCTTAAATGCTAATTGTAATTTTTTGGCCGACATATCCATTAATTTAGATTCTAATAGCAATTCCTGGCTTTCTTTTTCACCAAAATTTTGTCTTTCTTCTTGCATGTTATAAAAAATATCTTGAACTTCTTTATAGTTTTTATATTCTATAAGTCTTTGAAATAATTCTTCTTCATTCTCTATTTCTTCAACATAAACTTCCTCATGTTGTGGAAGTAATTTTTTACTTTTTATGTGGATTAAGGTGGCAGCCATTACTATATATTCTTCTGCATTTTCTATAGAAATTTTATCCAGCGACTTTATATAATCTAAATATTCTTCTGTCAATTGTGAGATTTTTACATTATGTATATCTATTTCCATTTTTTCTATTAAATGTAAGAGTACATCTAAAGGTCCTTGAAATACTTCTAAATTAACTTTATACATATTGCTCTACCTTATTTTATTTCTAGGATGATTTTTTAACACTCTAGCTATACCTCTAGTTTCTAATCTATCTAAATACGGTTTCAAAGCGTTAATACTCCTAAGTCCTAATAATTCTTTCACATCTTCAAGTGCTATCCCATCTTCTAATAAATGAATAGCTAAAGAATTTCTAAATGTGGTTGGTGATAAGTCTTTTTTATAATCCAAGGCATTTTGACGTTTTTTAAAAATTTTCCATAAACCTTGTCTACTTAGTGCTTCTTTTTTATTAGATAAAAATAATTTTTCATGATTAATCCCTAAATCTTCTAATTTTGCTAAATATTTAGAAATTGCATCCAAAGTCTCCTTATTCAGAGGGATTGTATGAAAAATATTATCTTTCTTATATTTTAAATAACCTATGCTAAAATTGCAATCTTCACGATTTAAAGCTATACAATCTGTAGGTTTTATACCAATTGAATACACTAGCTCAAATATAGCTTTATCTCTTAATGAAAAAATATCTTCCGATTGAAAATCTAATATTTCTGAAACCTCTTCTCTTGTAAAAATAACAAATTCTTCATCACTTTTTTCTAGGTTTTTATCAAAAGGTAAATCCATTTTTGCAGTATAAGCTATCATTTTTTCATCAAATAGAAATTTATTAAATACGTTTATTGTGGATAGACTTCTACGTATGGTTGTTGTGCTATAACCTTTTTTCTTTAACATAAAAAGATAACTATTCACATCTTCTGTATTTGTTGTAAAGTTCTCTAATATTTTTTTTACTGAATATTTATTAACTTTACTTATATCTAAAATGTATGAATCTATCGTATTTTTTGATAATTTTTTATTCTCTAAATACATACGAAATTTTTCAATTACTCTTATTGACATAATTTTACCTACACATCAATCTTTCTATATCTATTCTTCTCGTGTATATTAGCACCACTTAAATTAATTATAAACACTAATATTGCTAACAATATAGCATGGTGACCCATTAACTTAGATAATATCCCACCTGTAATTACTCCTGCAATAAATGATAATAACAAGGAAGCATATATCATAAACATATCACTAGATTTCTTTTCTTTTTTGTAAAAATATCTAAATACATGTTCTGTTGCAGATCTAAGATTTCCAGTACAAAAAATACTAGCAAATTGAACTTTATTAACACTTCTAAAGGAATCAAATTGCATAGCACATACAAATGAAATTATTAATGGCACAGTATTTATAAAACAAATTTTTGGCACTAAATATGCGAATATCAACATACAAGTTTGTAATAATAACGATAAGTTAATATATCTTGCTATTGATATGTCTTTAAATTTATTCATTATATATTCGTTAAATAAGACTCCCATTATAAATGCTACGACGGGGGGAACATATCTTAAAGCTTCTTTATAATTTGTATTAGATAGTTCCATGCCTATTAAAATTATATTAGCTGTCTGTGCATTAGCAAATTGTCCATTATAATTTACAAAAGTATATGAATCAAAAAAACCACATACGAATGTTAATAAGAGTGCAAAAAATACCTGTTCATGACTAGGTAACTTTTTATCTAAAGCTAAAATTTTTAATTTTTTCATTTTTTTCCTCATATTAGTCTAACTTTACATAATTTATCTCTTATTATATCATAGAATAATTTTTAAATGAAGAAAATATTGTAAATAAAAAATTCTATTACTTCACTTACAAAATAAAAACGACTTTCGTCGTTTTTATGATAATTCTATATATTTTTGAAGCATAATTTATATTGCTACTGTTTATTTACAAACCTCATAGTAACAGTATTTCAACAAAAAATACACATCAATTACACTACAGACCACTACAAGCTCTAAAAGTCTAAAATATAGCATTTTTAAAATTTCAATACCATAACAGACCACTACAAAAATATAAACTCGTATATTTTTTCGTATTCAAAATCTAAACAATAAACAATTCATTAATAAAATTTTAGTCTTGTAAAACAAGTCTTTTTTTTTGTCTTTTTTTCCCTAAAAAAAAGAGAGTCATTAATTCTCTTAATCATTTCTGTTTATTGCAAGTTTAGATATTGAATCTGTTAATAACTCATGCTCTTAAGATATCCTGGTGGAAAATCTCAAGTATATCTAAATTATTCAGTAAGTAAGCCTGCAAAGGGAATAGAATATATATTTTATTCTACTAATTTAATTCTCCCAAAAAATATAAATTTACTAAAAAGGGTTAAAAATGTATGTTAATTAATAATATTTAAATATTTATAGAAAAAATCCTCCTTTTTACATAAATAAAAATAACAACTCAAAATGAATTGTTCTTTTATTATTAAATTCATATTTTCAAATTGAATAGCTTCCGTTCAAAACTTTTTTTATAATTTTTGCCATTATGTTCCCGAAAAGAGGTGGAACAGAATTTCCAATTTGCATATAGGTTTTTGTATACGCCTAAAAAGAAATAAGAATCTGGATAACTTTGAATCCTAGCAGCTTCTCTTGGGGTCAAACCTTTAGCTTGGAATGGGTGAATATACATATTACAATCAAATTTCATATGTGCTGTTATAGTTTTTGAAGCTTCTTTTTTATATCAATCTTATGTGATTTTGTTTTTTCTAAATAAGTCGTAACATGGTCTGAACTTTCTCTCTCTAGCGTAAAGCTGTTTTACGTATCTCTCCATATATTCCCAATCAATTTCATTTTTAATATTTACTGGTAGTTTTATATATTCCAATTTTATTGATTCCGAAGAACCCATGTCATTATATTGATATTTCCTTGTTAATGTACCTCTTATTATCGCTGCTAAAAATAAACCTGTATATTTTGTTAGTTTATCATTATACAGTAATAATATAGATGAACCTGCTCCACCTCTTCCTAAAAAATCAGTAGGTTGATAAAAAGTACTTCCATCTACTGGACTAACAGTTATACAGTTTCCCTTTTCTAATAACTCATTATCAAGTGGCATACGATAACTATCAACCCCATTATTATAGTTTCCAGAAGATACAAATGGAATACTTCCGTCATTGTACTTTTTTACACTTCTAGGGGCAGGTCTTTTAATTTGAAAAAGGCTACTTATTTGAAATTTCTTCCATTTTGTTATATCAATCATATGAGATTTTGATTTTTCTACATAAGTTGTAACATAGTCTGAACTCTCTCTCTAGCGTAAAGCTGTTTTATGTAGCTCTCCATATATTTCCAGTCGGGTTCTCCATTATTATCAATAGGTAATTTTACTACTATTTTTAATGCGTCATCTCTTGTAAATTTATTAACATAATCAAAATTCATTAGCTTAGCTTTTTTCTTGAATACTGCTGTGAAAAATATTAAACACTCTTTATTCCACTTTTCATTATACTTAATAGGTTTTAATACTTGAACATGTGAATATCCTACAAAATCATTTTCTTGGTAGAATATACTATCTGCATTAGTTGTATCACTAAATGTTATAACATTTCCTAATTCTGTATTCTCATAATTGGTATATCCGCCTATACCATTATTATAGCTTGAATTTACTACTACTGGATTAGCACCGTTTTCATGCATTAAATCTTTATTTGTTACTTTATGATTTTTTGTAGGATTTACTGAAAATAGCTCCTCTATTTTAAACTCTTTCCAATCTTGTATATTAATTTTCTTCATTTACATCACCTAAATCTAAAATTAATTTATTATCTTCTATATTTGATTTGTACAATACATTATCCAGCAATTTTGCATTAAACTCTTTTACATCTATATTTTGTTCAAACATAATGTAATCTAGTATTGTCTTTTTAAAATCTTCCTCAAATATTTCAAATTCTTTTTGTGGTTTTTGGTATGATAGATTTTCTTCTGGATTTAACCACTGATGAGTATTATATTTTTCATCTATTCTTGTATGAGCCACTTCTAACCAATATTTTTCTATATCTTTCCAACGATTTTTTATATCTTGTCTACCTTGATTTTTTACTCTTTCTAACCCGTCTTCTTCTATATAGAATGCAAATACTTTTTTGCTATCTTGAGGTTTTCCAGTTTCAAACACAAAAATACTTGTTGTTACACCTGCATCAAATAAATTTTCTGGAAGTTTTACAATCATTTCTAAAGTATGTTTCTTTAATAATTTTTGCATTTTATCTTTTTCTAATTTTTTATCTGGTAAAATAAATGCACACTTTGTACCAGCAGGAACATTTGTTAAAACATTTTCTACTATTTTCTTACAACCATATTTTCTTTCATACGGTGGGTTCATTAAAACTTTAGTTATGTTTTTTGATTTTATCCAATTACACGCTTTTTCTTCTCTAGTATCTAAATGTTCTAAGTTAGTTTTTCCGTCTTTATGAATAAGCATATTTGCACAAGCTAAAGCAAATATTTCTCTATCGAACTCAATTCCAAATAATTTATTTTGTTTTATGTCCTCTGCTTCTTTTGTATTATTTCCGCCAACTTCTCTAATCATATTAGACATTGCCTTAGCTAAAAATGCCCCACTTCCACAAGTAGCGTCTAATACTCTATCATTATAACTTACACCTATTAATTCATACATAAAAGATGTGATATGTTCTGGTGTAAATACTTGACCACTTTCAGATTTTTTCTTATATCTGTTAAATTCGTTGAAGAAAATCCCCATTACATCTTCACCGTTCCAGTTATCAGAGTTTACAGAATTCGAAATTTCGATAATAGAATCTATAAATGTATTTATATCCTCTTGATTTTCAACTATATTTACTTTTATTTTACTGTATACTTCTAATAAAATATCAATTTTTAAATTTTGTTGTCTATGTTCTTGTAATGATTTTGCTAAAGTATCAAAGATTTTGTTTCTAAATGGTTCATACCCATTATCTTTAATAGCATTTAAATTACCACCAAAACGCTCAACAACTAATGCAGAAGTTGTAAATATCATTCTATGGTATAAGTTTTTTATTCCAAATTTGAAATGTAATAAATCATTTATACGCTTAGTTACAGTAAATATCTTACCTTTATCTACAAAATCCAACTTAAATAAATCTAAATAATATTGTTTTTCTTGTAGAGTTTTAGCAACTTTTATTTCTTCTTTATTTTTGAATACTACTACATCTTCACCGTTATACAAAATACCTATCGTATTTTTGTATTTAGAAGAAATTATATCAATATTCTTAAATAATTCATCTATTATAGGTTTTTTACTTAAATCTTTATCTGATGATTTTGTTTCTAATATTATTGCAGGTTCACTAACATTGTTAGGTAAATACCAACCATCAGGTTTATCATTAATACCTTTAAACCCTAATTGATTAAAAGTGGTTATTTGCCCTGTTCCTTGTTGAGTGTTCTTTTCATCTTCATCGAACTTTAAAATTATCTTTGCTTCATCTCTTACTTTATCTTCTGTTTTAATTACCATAATTTCCTCATTATTTACTTTATTCTTGAATTAATACATCATCAAATAATAATTCCAGTATACTTAAATCATTTTCATTTAATGTTGCACTTACTTTTAATATCTCATTATTTATCTCTTATACTATTTTATTTCTACTTCAAAAAATATTTATTTGGATCTTAATAATACACTATTTAATAACAAATATCATTTAAAAAAAGAGAGTCACTAACTCTCTTAATCATTTCTATTTATTGCAAGTTTAGATATTGAATCTGTTAGTAAATTTGAAAAATTTACATTTAATTTAATCCCAAGATCATTTGCCCATTTTGGAATATTCAACGTTTTCTTAACTAACTTATTACTTTCAAAATACTCAGTAAGATCAACATATACCAATGAAATAAAAGATTCTTCTATATCATAATAATCTTTTAAATCATTTTCATCTTTAAATGGATAATCTTCTATTACTGATATATCTGTTATTTTACTTGCTTTAGGCACAATATCTCCACTTTCTATAATACTTGAAATCATAATACCTAAATAATCGCTTGCCATATCAACAGCCTCTGAAATATTGCTACCTTGTGTTCCACTCGATTTTAAATCTGGAAAATAAATATAATAACCTTCTTCTTTATTATAATAAAATATTGCGGGATACGTTACTAACATATTACAACCTCCATAATATATTAGAAGAGAGCTTATAAAAGCCCTGCTTCTTTCAAAATTCCCCTTTCAGTTCCCTTTCTAAGTTCTCCTTTTGGGATTATTATTGGTCTTCTTAATCCTTTTTTAGTAATTTTAATATGTGAACCTTTTCCACCTTTAATTTTACTAAATCCTTTTGAAATTAAGAGTTTAACCATTTCTTCTTGTGTCATTGGCATATTTATTACCTCCTGACATATATATTATACCACGTATAAGTACGTAGTATCAAGAGGTTTTACAAAATTACTAATAAATATTTCTTCTATGACCAACACCTAATGCTAATACTATCAATCTATCATCAATAATTTCACAAACTACTCTATAATTACCTACTCTATAACGCCACAAACCTTGCTTGTCACCAATTAATGCTTTTCCTCTGATTCTAGGGTCAGTTATACCATCTACATTTTTATAAAGCCATCTAACAATCATCTCTGCTACTGGCTTATCTAACTTTTTCAATTGCTTTAATGCTTGTTTATCAATTTCAAGTTTATACATTACAGCTCGATACCTAATTCTTTAGCAACTTCTTCTATACTATACGTTTTTGGATTTTTCTTATGTTCTTCTAAGGCTTTAATTCCCAACTCATAGTCTAGCTGGTCTTCTATTTCTTCTGCTAATGCCCTTTTAAATAATTCAGATAATGATTTTCCAGTCAATTCCGAATAAGCATTAAAAATTTTTTCTTCTCTCTCATTCAATCTCAATGAAACTATTCCCATAATATATCTCCTTATTTTTTATTATATGTAATACATTGTAATACACTTTTTTAAATGTTGTCAAATATACTTACTCTCAAAATTCCGTTTCTAATATCTCAAAAACTCTAAAAGGTAAAACTTTCATTAATTTGTATACAAAAAAAGACAGGACGCTCCTCCTGTCTTTTTTTATGTGAAACTGATAGTTAACTCTTTTCCGAGTGCACGAGCTATTTTACTTAATGTTGCGATACTTGTATTAGCCCCTTTTTCTATCCGTGCAAGGGTAGTTTGGGGCACTTGGGCTAATTCTGCTAGTTCTCGCTGACTGTATCCTAATGCTTCTCGCTCCAAAATAATAGCAATTGCTTGTTTTGATCGTACTTGTAATTCCTCAAATTCTTTTTTCAAGTTGTCATCTTTGAGTTGTTCTGCTAGATAATCGTCAAATTTAATTGTTGTCATTTTGTTTTCTCTCCATCTCTTCAAATTCTTGTTTTAGTTGTCTAGCGTGTTTAATCTCGCTTCTAGGTGTTTTCTGAGTCTTTTCTATGCCCTACTTCAAATAAAAACACAATAAATTTATTATCTTCTATTGTAGCAAATAATCTATAATCTCCTACTCGATATCTCCAAACACCTTTTAAATTACCTGCGAGCGCCTTTCCCTTTATTCTAGGATCATTTGTATCCAATAAATTTTTTCTAATCCAATTTCTTATAAGTTTCACATTTTGCTTATCCAGCTTTTTCAATGACTTTTTAAATTCTTCTGTAAACAATATATCATAGTGATTATTATTCATTTAAATCTCCAAATAATTCAGAAAAAGTATATGTTTCGCTATTATGTACATTTTTCTTAGCTTCCAAAATTCTTTCTTCATCTATTTTTAAATCATCTTCAATTCTATCTAGAATGGACTCTCTAATAAAATTTGATAAACTCAAGTTATTTGTTTTTACATAATTCTTTATTAAATTCTTATCTTCATCTGAAACTCTAAAAGATAATGTTGTCATAAATATATTCTCCTCCAATAATTTGTAATACTTGTATTACAAATGTATCATATATTTTCTAAAGTGTCAATCAAAAATAAGAACTTATTTCTGAAAGACACGTTATACTCTTTAAATAATACAAATTAAATTTAGCAATCAATAGAAAATATCATTATAGAACCACTAAAATCAAGTTTTTATAGAAAAAAGAACAACTCAAAATGAGTTGTTCTTTTATTATTAAATTATTAATAACTGTATTTTTATAGTTTCATAATCATAACTCTTAAACCGTTACCTGATATATAACCATCTACTTCGTAAAAACCAAATTTTTTATAAAAATTCAATATTTTACAATTGTCCTCACATTCTAACCACACATATCTAGCGTTAATTATTTTCTTAGCTTTTAACACCATTTTATACGCTTCTTTTAAAATATCAGTACCTGTCACATTACTAGCTGCAGCCTCTGGTGCAAAATTTTTCCCTATTTGACCTATTAAATAACTATTTATTATATAATCTCCTGATTCAGTTCTTGTTCCACTTTTTGTTAAATTTCTTTTTTGATTATTGCTTAACTTATTAAAATTCTTTTTACTCATTGTCAAGGGTTTATTTGCTATTGAAAAATACCCAACTAACATAAACTCACCATCAATTTCATCAAAAACAAGATAAGTTGTTGATAGGGTCATATTTTCAAATTGAATAGCTTTTGAATGTAAAAAGCACTCCACATCGTTAATCTCTCCAGATTGATGGGGAATACTTTTAAATCGTAATAATGTAGATTTCACTTGTTCTATTGTATATTTTTCTAACAAATCCTGTAAACCTACTAAAATTAACGACATTCTTCAACCTTTCTTTTATTAATTATTTTATCTAAGATACTAACATCTCTAATTACTTCGACATTAGTTTCGATTTTGACAGGTTTACGGTCCTTGTTTAACGCTTTAATTAAACTATCTGCTGACTTTTGATTAAATTTAATACTATCCGTAAAACTTTTAGTAGCCATACAACCCTCTCCCCTTTCAATTCTTTTTTTTAATATAACATTAATAAGCTTAAAAATCAATCAAAAATCGCAAAAAAACATTTTTAATATGTAATTATTATCACTTTTCTCCTTTCAATATCTCAAAAAAAAAGCAGAAAACAATAATATATAAAAAAGGATACGCTACAAATACACATCTTTTCAAACTTAAAATCTACAATCGTTTATAAACTATATTTGTAAATAATAAAAAACTTCACAAAAACACTTGACTTTATACGCATTATCGTATATAATATAATTATAAAGGTTAGAGATGAAGAATACTAAAAAAGAAAGGAGAACACGATGAGTCGTAAAAGACTTAGAAGAAAAAAAGAGCAGTCACAAAAAGAAAATAACTACATTCAACTAATCAACTTGACAATAGCGATAATCAATTTAATAACTGCTCTTTTAAATTACTTCAAATGACCATCAATCAGCCGTTTGGCTGATTGCTTGGTACATCGTTTATTATATTATGAAAATGAATAAAATACAAAAGATAACTTTTATAATTTTAATATTAACTTTAATTATTCAAATTTTTACAATATTATTTAAATAGGAGTGATTACACATTATGAATAGTAAATTATCAGAAGCACAAAAAAAAGCAATTAAAAAATGGGATGAAAAAAATAGAGAGAGAAAAAATTATATAAATAAACGTTCTACAGCTAGAAATTTTATAAAAACTATGGCTGATGAAGATGTTGAAGAATTTAAAAAATTGATAGAAGAAAGAGAAAAAAAAATAAAAAAAAGTTTATAAAAACACTTGACTTTATACGCATTATCGTATATAATATAATTATAAAGATAAGAAATAAATAAAAAAAAAGTTAGCACCTCTGAGTCGCCAAACTGAAAAGGTACTAACCACCAATGATAAAACAATTTTTTAAATGTTTTATTAATATATTATAACTTATCTTTCAAAAAAAGTAAATATTAATATATTAGGAGAAATTAAAATGAAATTATATACATTAACATTCAAAAACAAAAATTCAAAAAAAATCACGCTAGCTGGATTCGATATAAAACGTATATTTGAAAGCTATGCAGTTGATTATGATAATTTGGAAGTTGAAAATTTTATAGCAGAAAATTATGAAGAAAATTTTTACGATGTTATCACAGATGACGAATTAGTTAGATATTTAGAAAAAATGAGCGGAGATTTAGATTTAGTTATAGGTGAAGATTACAATGAATTTTGTAATCGTGAAGAATTATCAAAATTTACTGAAGAAGAAAAAAAAGCTTTGTATTTTGAACATATTTTGAATTATGAAGATTTACTTTTAAGTAAGTTTCTTGAACAAATCGAATCACTAATGGACGATGAAAACATTACAAATTTACAAGATTTCATAAATTACGGAAACATGCACAGTGAATTGAAATACTATGAATTTGACGATAAACACAAAGCGTTATATATTATAGATTAATTCAAATTTTATTAAAACACAAAAAAAGAGCGTAAATTAATACGCTCTTTTTATTATGCACATACAAAAAATAAAATCTTTTGTTCTTAATTCTTTTGTAAATTACATTATGCTACAATTTCTTCTCTCTGCCAATTTCCCTTTTTTCAATTATATTTTTATTTCTTACCTCGACATTTTTCTCAATATCTTTTGCATATTTATATTCATGCACTATACTATTGAATTTTGAATTTAAAATTGATCTTTCTTGTCTTACTTCTTTCAACAATCTATCAAGTTCTTTTCTATTTGTATTTTTAGGTATTCTTAATTTTTTAAAAATATCAGTTACAACTTTATTAGATTGATTAGATTTTTCATTTTTTAATAACAAGGCATGTACTTTGTTTAATTCTGCAATTCTTGAATCCAATCTATTTAATTCATTTTGTGTTTTCTCTAATGTATCTTGTAATCTATTTTGAAAATCTACAAAAGTACTATAACCCGTCACATTATTTTTTGATAAAAATGAAAATTCTTCTAACAATCTGTCTAAAGCATTAACATTATAATTTTTATAAATTGCAGCTTCTCCATTTTGAATAGAAATCTGTTTAGCAAATGTTGTAGCTTTTATGAATTTGTTATCTTCTGATTTTTGTGGATTTACAAAATAAAAAAAGTCATTTCTCTTTATAAATGCTTCATAGTAATCATCTCTTTTTTCTAATTTATTATGGGGTACAAATACTGTTCCCCTATTTAAAAAACCAAACTCAACATTAACATATAAACCACGATTTGTTTCTTCTGAAATTTGCCAAGGCTCTATGAAAAATCTAATATCAAAATTATCTTCTATTTCTTTTTTATGTATTTCATATAATTTTACTATATTTTCTTTAGGGTGTTTATCTACATTTGCTTTAGTCATTATTTCAATTTTTTCTTTAGAATAATTTCCTTTTTTAGACAAACTTCTATCTCTGATAAATCTTTCTTGTGAACTATTTAATAATTTATATCTTAATTCTTTTCTCCCATCAACAACTTTAATGTTCAATAATTTTGCTTTCTCTTTAAAATCAGAATATGAGTTTGAATGTTTTATTAAAAAATTCAATTTATTTTTTATCTCGTATCTGTAAGAATTTTTTTGACGATATGCTTCATATTTTTTATGATCAATAATATTTTCTCTTTCAATTATTTTTGCTCCAAAAAGATCAGCATGCTTATCTGAAATATTTTCTAAAGATTTTTTTGTTCCCTTCTGCCATCTAAATTTTTTTAAAGTAACATTATTTGTTGAATTAAAAATTATATGATTGTGTAAATGCTCTTTGTCTAAATGTGTAGCTATCAGAAATTCGTGTTCACCATTTGTTAATTCAATTACAGTTCTTCTTCCAACTTCATGAACTTCTTCAGGATTCAAATTGTCTTCTGGAGAAAATGATTGTATTATATGATGAGCTAATACATCATCTTTATTTCCCTGACGATTTATATTTCGATAAATTGCTTCATCTTTAGTCAACATCATTTCGTAAAATGCAGTTTCAATATATGCTATACCATATGCAGAAACTAATTCTTTTTCCCCATTTTCATTTATAAACATATCAACTGAATCAATATATTTGTTTTTTGATTTTAAAGTTTTATTTTCATCTATAATATAGTTTACTTTTTTCTGAAGAATATCATTATATTCTTTTTCACTAAATGAATTTATTTTCTCTTTATTATTTATATAATTTAATGCAGTATTCAATCTATCCTCTTTTTTAATTTGAAAAACTTTTGTGATTACCATTTTATCCTCCTAAAAATTTTTTAAAATTATTTTCTACTTTGTTTTGAATTTTACTATCATGATTTTTTGATTTTCTAATTTTAGAAATTTCATTTTTTGGATTTTGCTCTTCTCAAATTTTTAATTTTCTAATTTTAGAAATTTCTAATTTTTAAATTTGTTCTTCCTAAATTTTTGATTTTCTAATTTTAGAAATTTCTAATTTTTAAATTTGTTCTTCCCAAATTTTTGATTTTCTAATTTTAGAAATTTCATTTTTTGAATTTTGTTCATCACAAATTTTGGATTTTCTAATTTTAGAAATTTCTATTTTTTAAATTTGCTCTTCCAAAATTTTTGATTTTCTAATTTCTAGAAATTTCATTTTCCGAATTAGTCAAAATAAATCAAAATGAAGAACCTATTAGTCAAAATAAATCAAACTTAATCGGAGTTATTGGTCAAATTTAGTCAATAACGAGGGTAAAATTTAGCCCTTTTTTTTCATTTACTGTGGCAAGCGTAGCATTTGTGTCCACAAAATGCGAAAAAATATAATATAATTTTGGGGAAGACCCCAATCCCCTAGTTTTTGATCTATTTTGACTAAATGATCTTTCTTATTTCTTCTATCATCTTTATTTTTAAATTTTTGTGTTTTAAGTAATTTTTAACTTTTTGAATTTACGATTTTTTAATTTTCATCATCACAAATTTTTAATTTTTAATTTTCTGAAAATTATTTTTTTGAATTTTGTTCATCATAAATTTTTGATTTTTGAATTTTAGAAATTTCATTTTTAAAATTTTAGTTATTGCAATTTTAAAATTTTAATTTTTATTTTTTATTTCGTTCGCTTAAAAAATTTCAAGAGATTTTAAAATTTTTTCTTCGTCCCTTGAAAAATTTTTAAAATTATTCTCTTGATATTTTTCATTTTTCGCTTTTTCTTTTTACTGCGAGCAGACAAAAAAGAATTTTAAATTTTTAATATCTGCTCTTTTAAAAAATTATAAAGCGAAAAAATCGCCTTGTAATTTTTCTGTTTGAATTTTTTTGCAAGCACCAAAAAAGAAACTTGAAATTTTTCTAAATTTAATTTTTTGAAAATTATTTTTTTGAATTTTGTTCATCG
>NZ_JACBYB010000011.1 GCF_013415365.1 Gemella sp. GL1 | reverse complement strand
GTCTAATTTAATTTATATATGATTAGATTAGAGGAGAGAAATAAATTGATTTTTATTATAATGAATATTAATTACAATACTAGTTAAGTTTCCTATTAGACATGAAGCATAATTATTTGATATAATACGATAGTAGCAAAATTAGGAGGTCTAATTATGGTAAAAGTAGATGATATATATATATATATAAAAGAATTAGCAAATGAAAATTTGGCAGAATCTTGGGATAATGTAGGGTTATTACTTGGAGATAGAAATAAAAATGTAGAAAAAATAATGCTTTGTCTAGATGTAACTACGAGTGTAGTTAAGGAAGCTATAGAAAATAATATAGATCTAATAGTATCACACCATCCACTAATATTTAAATCCATAAAAGATCTTGAATATGGATATTTTAAAAATGATATAATAAGAGACTTGATAAAAAGTGATATTGCTGTAATTTCTGTACATACTAATTTAGATTCTGCTAAGTTAGGTTTAAATTATTATTTAGCAAAAAATCTATTGTTGGAAAATCTTAGTGTACTTGTTCCTAATAAATCTTATCCTGACGAAGGATTAGGAAGAATTGGGATGCTAAGAGAGGGAATGTTATTGGATGATTTTATTAATTTTACAAAAGAAAGGTTAAATATTAATTTTGTAAGGTTAGTAAGATCAAACAATAAAAAAATAAAAAAGGTTGCTATTTTAGGTGGAAGTGGTGCTTCATTTATAAATAATTTACCACAAGATATAGATATTTATCTAACTGGGGATGTTGGATATCATGAAGCAATAGATGCTTTAGAATGTAACATAAACATTTTAGACATAGGACATTATGCAGAAAAAATAAGTAAAAATCTTTTGAAAGAATACTTAGAAAATTTAGAAATAAGTCCAAATTATGAGATCCTTTTATCTAACTCTGAAAGAGATCCTTTTGAGTTGATTTAGAAGGAGGTGAATCGAATGTTTGCAGATAAAGAATACTTAAAGCTTTGTAATCATATAATGGACGAGGGATTCATAAAAAAAGATAGAACCGGAGTAGGAACTAAAAGTGTTTTTGGTTATCAAATGAAATTTGATTTAAATCAAGGATTTCCACTTTTAACAACTAAAAAAATAAATTTCAATTTAATTTGGTCCGAATTATTATGGTTTATTAAGGGGGATACTAATATAAGGTTTCTTTTGGAAAATAATAATAACATTTGGAATGAGTGGGCATTTAAAAGATGGGTAGAAAGTAAGGATTATCGTGGCCCTAATATGGAAAATTTTGGACATAGAGTTTTAATAGATCCGGAATTTAAAAAACAATATGAAGAGCAAGTCGATATATTTAAAAAATCTATACTTGAGAATGTTAAATTTGCTACTCAATATGGAGATTTAGGGAATGTATATGGGAAACAATGGCGTAATTTTAATGGAGTAGATCAGTTGAAGAATGCAATTGAAACTATTAAGAATGATCCAGACTCTAGAAGAATAGTTGTATCAGCATGGAATCCTATGGAAATTGATAGTATGGCACTTCCTCCATGTCACACTATGTTTCAATTTTATGTAACTGATAATAAACTATCATGTCAATTATATCAGAGAAGCGGAGATGTATTTTTAGGTGTACCATTCAATATAGCATCCTATTCCTTATTGACAATCTTGGTCGCTAAGGAATGTGGCTTAGGTCTAGGGGAGTTTGTTCATACACTGGGGGATGCTCATATTTACAGTAATCATTTTGAACAGGTAAAATTACAAATGACTAGGTCACCATATAGACTTCCGGAGATAAGAATTAATAATTTTAAAAGTATATTTGATTTAACTATTGAAGATGTAGAATTGGTGGGTTACCAATCTCATCCGTTTATTAAAGCACCAATAGCTGTTTAGGGAGGATATATGATTTCATTGATTGTAGCTTACGATAAAAATAGATGTATTGGAAAAAAAAATACAATTCCTTGGAAAATAAAAGCGGATATGCTAAGAGTAAAGGAATTAACAACAAATCAGACAATTTTAATGGGAAGAAAAACCTATGAAAGTATAGGAAAACCACTACCAAATAGAATAAATAGAGTTCTAACAAGATCATTAAACTATACTGCAAATGGAATAGAGATATATCATGACTTTGATATGGCAATAAAGAATATACAAACGGAAAAACTTTTTATTTTTGGTGGAAGTCAAATATACGAACAATATATTGATAAAGTCGAAGAAATGTATATTAGTGAGATTCAAACTTGCGTAGTTGGGGATAGTTTTTTTCCAAAAATTGATATGGAGAAGTGGATAGTAGTGAGTTGTGAGGAATATGATAGTGATGAAGATAATGAATATAACTATAAATTCATTCACTTAAAAAGAAAATAAGGTTTGGTCTAAAATGATAAAAAAAAGAATTATGGGGCTAGATTATGGTAGTAAGACTATTGGTGTTGCAATAAGTGATCCTTTGAATATAACAGCCCAAGGAATAGAAACATTAAATATCAATGAAATAATTAAAGATTTTAAAATTAAAAAAATTAAAGAACTAATTAAAGAATATAATGTAGGCACTATAGTGGTAGGTATGCCAAAAAATATGGACAATAGTTTAGGCTTTAGAGCTGAAGCAACACTTAATTTTATAGAAATATTAAAAAATAAAATAAAAAGTGTAGAGATTGTTTTACAGGATGAAAGAATGACAACCATTGCTGCAGAGAGAGTTTTGTTGGAAGCAGATATTTCTAGAAAAAAAAGAAAGAAAGTAGTTGATAAAATAGCTTCGGTATTAATATTACAAACGTACTTAGATATAAAAAATTAAGGAGATTAAAAATGGTAGAAAAAGATTTAGATAAAATGAAAGTAGGTATGGAAGAAGAAGTATTTACACTGAGTAATGAAGATGGTGTAGAAAAAGAATATAGAAAAATTTTAGAATTTACAAATCCAACTAATAGTAATTTATATTATATTTTTGCAGAAGAGGATAAGATGGAAGAAGAAGAATTACAAATATTTCCAATGGTTTGTGTAGAAGATGGAAATAATATTCGCTTTGAGCCTGTAGAAACAGATGAAGAATATTCAATGATAGAAGAAGTATTAGACATCTTATACTTTGATTCGGAAGAAGGTGAATAATTTATGAATGAAAAGCTAAAAAAAAGGAGAGATGAACTTAGAAAGAAAAATAAAAAAAATAGTGATTTATTTGCTATAATAATTTCACTATTTATAGTTATAGGAATAATTGCTTTATCTTTAGGATATTATCTTACAACTCCAGCAGATAAAAATGATAAAGAACAAATAACAGTTGAAATTAAAGAAAGCTATGGAACAAGTGCAGTAGCAGATGTATTGGCACAGCAGGGCTTAATAAAAAATGAAACTATGTTTAAATTGTATTCTAAACTTAGTTCAAAAAATGAATTTTATGTTGGGAAATATCAAATAAATAAGTCTATGTCGGTATCGGAAATTTTAGAAATATTAACTACTAAATCTAAAGGAAAATCTGGGGTTACAATTTCTATAATAGATGGAGATAATGTTCAAAAAATAGCGAAAAAAGTTGCGGAAGTTACAGAAATTTCAGAAGAGCAATTCATTTCAAAAGTAAATGATCAAAATTTTATAGATAACCTAAAAATAGAGTTTCCTTCTTTAATAACAAATGAATTAGATAATTCTAATTTAAAATATAAATTAGAAGGATATTTATATCCTGCTAAATATGATATAGATGATAGTAATAAAAAAGATCCAGAAATATTGATTAGATCAATGGTATCAGCTACAAATCGTAACGTAGTTCCACTATTTAATTCAAATGCAAAGGTATGGAATATAAATAATAAAGATGAGGTTATATCTATCCATCAATATATAACTATGGCTAGTATTTTAGAGAAAGAATCTACTGCAGTAACCGATAATGGATCTATAGCAGGGGTTTTTATGAATAGATTAAAAATAAATATGCCCCTACAGACAGATCCATCAGTTACATATAGTTTAAATAATAGAACTGTAGAGTTGAGTTTTCAAGATTTAAAAAATCAAGATCCATATAATACTTATGTTAATACAGGCTTAACGCCAGGACCAATATCAGCACCTAGTATAAGATCTTATGAAGCATTAAATAATATAGTAGAACATGATTACTTATATTTCTTGACGGATAAAGAGGGTAAAGCTTATTTTGCAACAACATATGCTGAACATGAAGCTTTAGCGAGAAAGTATATTCCTGGATATGTTTCAACAAATTAATTATAAAAAGAAGTTTGGGTAATATATTACCCAAACTTCTTTTTATAAAAATGATTCAAACTTTTTTTTATAAAGCTTAAATTAAAATTATTTGCTTAATTTAGAATCATGGAATTTTTTCAGGATACCTTCTTTAGATAGCAAACTTCTTACTGTATCAGAAGGCTGTGCTCCATTCCCTAACCATTTTAATGCTAATTCTCCATCAATTTTAACTTCTGCTGGTTCTTTAATTGGATTATAAGTTCCAATTGTTTCGATTGAACGACCATCACGAGGTGATCTTGAATCAGCAACAACGATACGATAGAAAGGTGATTTTTTAGCACCTAATCTTTTTAAACGGATTTTTACTGCCATTTTAATACTCCTTTAATATTTTTTCAACTTATTTAAATTTATAGTGTTGTGTGTTAATAGAAAACTTAAACGAAGCTGAGGAATATGTCAGTAAAGTTAGTCAATTAAGCTAAATTAATTTTAACATTTAATAATAGACAATGTCAAGAATAATAAGTACTACTTGTCAATGTTTTTTGTTGACAATAATAGTTTGGGTAGTTAGACAACGGAGAGTATGTTATAATGATATAAAAGAATGAAATGGTAGGTAATAGTATGAATAAGAAAAAAATTGTATTTATGGGGACACCTATTTTCGCAGTTCCAATATTAGAGATGCTTATAAAAGATTTTAATGTTGAATTAGTAATAACTCAACCAGATAAAAGAATAGGTAGAAAAAAAGTTTTAACATCTCCGCCTGTGAAAGTAGTAGCTGAAAAGTATAATATTCCCATTTTACAACCAGAAAAGATTTCAAATGATGAATGTACTTATAATAAATTATTAGAAATTTCCCCTGATATAATAATTACAGCAGCATATGGTCAATTAGTACCAGAAAAGATATTAAAAATACCTAAATATAAATGTATAAATGTTCATGGATCGCTTCTTCCAAAGTTAAGAGGAGGAGCTCCTATTCATTATGCAATTTTAAAAGGATATAAACAAACAGGTGTTACTATTATGTACATGGTTAATAAATTAGATGCAGGAGATATGATTTCCAAAGTAGCATTTGATATACTTGAAACAGATAATTTTCAAAGTGTCCACGATAGGATGTCGTTAGCAGGGAGGGATTTACTAAAAAAAACATTACCTAAAATTTTTATTAAAAATATAAACCCTGTTCAGCAAGATGAAAGTTTAGCAACATTTGCTAGTAATATTACACGAGATGATGAAAAAATAAATTGGTCCAAAACAGCTAGACAAATATTCAATCAAGTAAGAGCTTTTGACCCAAGTCCTGGGGCATTTACTTATTTAAATAATCAAATATTTAAAATTTGGAAAACAGAAGAATGTGAAAATATCTCTAGTAATTTACCTCCAGGAAGTATTATAGGCCAAGATAAAGAATCGTTATATGTAAAATGTGGGGAAGATTCTACTCTGAAAATAATTGAGGTTCAAATTGCAGGAAAAACAAGGACGTCTGTTAAAAATTATTTATCAAATAAAAAAAATTATATAGGACAAATATTAGGGGATATACATGAATAAAACAGCAAGAGAATATGCATATGCGATATTAATAAATGTTTTTTTAGATGATGCGTATAGTAACATAAGTATTAATAAAGTATTTTCTAAAAATAATATTTCTTCCAAAGATAAAAAATATATAACCCAATTAGTATATGGGAGTATAAAGAATAAATTATATATAGAGCATATTATAAAAAGATTTTCTAAAGGTAGGATAAAGCCTAAAGTAAGAATATTAATTTTGATGTCATTGTATCAGATATTAAAGCTAGATAAAACTCCTGACTTTGCTGCTGTTAATGAAGCAGTTAAATTATCAAAAAAAATTTTTGGATTACATACTAGTAAATTTGTTAATGCAATATTAAGAAATATAATTAGGAATATTGAAAAAATAGACTATGTTTTTAAAGATGAGGATGAAGAAATAATAATAAAATATTCTTGTCCTAGAAGTTTATATATGATTCTAAAAGAACAATATGGTAAAGAAAAAGCCATTTCCATTGTGAAATCATTTAATACCACGAGTGAAAATAGTATACGAATAAATCTATTGAAAATCACTAAATCGGATTTGATTAATTATTTTGAGGATAGGGGTATAAGTGTTAAAGAAAGTAGTGTTGCTGAAGATTGTTTGCTAGTAAGTAGTATAGATATAACAGATCCAAAATTTCAAGAAGGTTATTATATAATTCAAGATGAAGCTAGTGCTCTAGTAGCTCATGCTTTGGAAGAAAATAGAGAGAAGACTTTAAATATTTTAGATGTATGTGCTGCGCCAGGAGGAAAAAGTTTACATATAGCAAGTCTTTATAATAATTCTTGCTTAATATCCTGTGATAAATATCAGCATAAATTAAAACTAATTGCTGATAATGCAGAAAAATTAGGTATAACCAATATTTGTATCCAACAGCAAGATGCAACAGAGTTAAATATAGAGTTTTTAAATAGATTTGACGTTATCATATGTGATGTTCCTTGCTCTGGAATGGGTGTTATAAAAAATAAACCCGAGATTAAATATAAAGTAGATGATTCATACATAAGAAAACTTACAGATCTACAATTAGAGATATTAGAAAATTCTATTAAATATCTTAAACCAGAGGGATGTTTAATTTATTCTACATGTACTATAGATAAAAGAGAAAATGAGTATAATATTAATCGTTTTTTAGAAAAAAATCCTAATTTTAATTTAGAAAATATTAGATTATCAAATCAATTTGAGAAAATTCAAACAGGAATGATAAAAATACTTCCAGATGACTATAATTGTGATGGTTTTTTTATCTGTAAATTGCGAAAAAATAGTAAAATTTAGGTAAGATATGTATGCATATCTTACCTATTGTTTATGGTGAAAAAATGAATGATATGTTAAAGAAAAAATTAAAATTATTGCCAGAGTCTCCAGGTTGTTATATTTATAAAAATAAGTATGGAGAAATAATTTATATCGGTAAGGCTAAAATATTAAAGAATAGAGTAAGAAGTTATTTTTCAGGGAAACTTAATAAGAAAACTGAAAACTTAGTAAAAAATATAGTCGATCTAGATTTTATTATAGTAAATTCTGAAAAGGAAGCCTTAATATTAGAAAATAATTTAATAAAAAAATATAAACCATATTATAATATTAAATTGAAAGATGATAAATCTTATCCCTATTTAATGATAACTAGGGAAACTCATCCTAGACTTTTATTAGTTAGAAAATTCAACAAAAATAGTAAAGATATTTATTTCGGACCATATGTTGATATTAAATCAGCTAATAATTTAAAAAAGATTGTAGATAAAATATATCCATTAAGAAAGTGTAATCCTATTGAAAAAAGACCATGCACATATTATCAAGTAGGAGAGTGTATCGGACCTTGTGCAAAGAATATAGAAAAAAAGGAATATACCGATCGAATAAAAAAGATTAAAAATTTTTTATCTGGTCAAACAGAAAGTGTTGTAAATGATTTATCTCTACTTATGCAAGAATATATAAATGTGTTAGATTTTGAGAATGCTCAACAAATACATGAATATATTAATTCGATAAAAAAATCAATTGAAAAACAAATTATTAATAGTAACGGTGTTAAAAATATTGATTATATTGGCTATTATTATAATGAAAATTATATTTGCATACAAATGTTTTTACATAGATTTGGTTCGATAATTGAAAGAAAGGTGGAATACTTTGACTTATATACAGATTTTAAAGAGATTCTTCTAACCTACTTGAACCAGTATTATTTAATAAACAAACCTCCGCACGAAATTTATATAGATGGAATAGATGAAGATGTGATATCTAATCTTTTGGATATAAAAGCAATCAATCCATCTAGAGGAAGGCATGCACATATTTTAAAGACAGTAAAATCTAATGCAAAATATTATTTAGAAAATGAAATAAATATCATTGAAAGAAAAGAAGAAAAAGTAGCAAAAACATTAAAATCGCTATCTGAAAAATTAATGGTAAAAAGTTTGAAAAGTATAGATATATTTGATAATTCTAATATCATGGGGAGAGATGCAGTTTCTGTAAAAGTAAATTTTTTGAACGGGAAGAAGAATACCTATGGATATAGAAAATACAAGGTAAAAACGGTTCAAGGAGCAAACGATATTGCAACAATGAAAGAAGTACTGCTTAGAACTTACAAAGATAAAGATTTTTATACAAATTTAATTATTGTTGATGGTGGAGAAAATCATGTTAAAGCAGCAATAGATATTATTCATCGTAATCTTAATTTAGATATTAAAATAATAGGTTTAGTTAAGAACACTAAACATATAACAGAATATATTGTGACAGATAATTTTGAAATTATAAATTTGAAAAAAGATTCCGAAGAATACCATTTTTTTAAAAGAATGCAAGATGAAGTACATAGATTTGCTATAACATATCATAAGAGATTAAGAAATAGCAATATGTTTAATACTCCTTTAGATAAAATTAAAGGAATAGGGAACGAAAGAAAGAAAAGAATACTTCAGTATTTTTCAAAAATAGAAGATATAAAGAATGCCAGTGATGAGGAATTTAAAAAGATAGGTATTCCACAATCTATTGTTAATGAATTGAAGAAAAATTTATAAAATTGAGTACATAGATTTTTTTTTTCAAATATATTATAATAGTAAGATATAAAAATTAAACTTAATGGAGGTTGTCATGGAGTTTGTTGAGATAATTGATGATAAATCATTGATAGAAGAAAGAACTAAGGATATGTTGGTAAATTTATTAGCAATAGCAGCAAAGCTAGAAAATATTGATACAAGTAGTATTGAATTTTCCTTATCTTTTGTTGAAGAAAAAGATATTCAAAATATAAATAAAGAATACAGAGGAATTGATAAACCAACGGATGTTATAACCTTTGCTTTGAACGATGAGGTAGAAGGAGAATTAGAAATTATAGGTGGTGAAGAATCAAGTTATATAGGTGATATTGTAGTATGTACAGATAAAGCAAAAGAACAATCTAAGGAATATGGGCATTCTTATGAACGTGAGCTTGGTTTTTTAGCAGTACATGGTTTTTTACATTTATTAGGCTATGATCATATGAATGAAGAGGATGAAAAAATTATGTTTAATAAACAGGATCGAATTTTAGAAAAGTTTGGTTTATTTAGATAGGAAGAAGCAATGGAAAATTTAATTAAGACAGGTTTTATTACAATAATTGGTAGACCGAATGCGGGGAAATCAACTTTATTGAACAATATATTACAGCAAAAAATCGCTATTATGTCTGATAAACCACAAACCACTAGAAATATTATTAAAGGTGTTTATACAGATAGTGAGTCACAAATTGTATTTATAGATACTCCAGGAATACATAAGCCTAAACATAGACTGGGTGATTATATGATGAAAATAACTAATAGTGCTATAACTGAATCTGAGGTAGTGTATTTAATAGTAAATGTAGCTGATAAATTTGGTGCTGGAGATGAAAGAATACTGGATATTATAAAAGAAATTAATGTACCAACATTATTATTATTAAATAAAATTGATTTAGTAAAACCAGAAGAGATTTTAAAAATGATAGATTTCTATAGAACTTTGCATAAGTTTGAAGAAATAATACCTATTTCAGCACTAGAATCTACAAATGTAAATAGTTTACTGACTGTAACTAAAAAATATTTACAAACAAGTTATAAAATGTATCCTGATGATGTCATCACAGATTCGCCAGAATATTTTATTATTTCGGAATATATTCGAGAAAAAGTATTGAGATTAACTAATCAAGAAATCCCTCACTCTGTAGCAATAGTAATTGATAAAATTTCAAAAGAAACAGATTCTAAAAAGCGAATTATAGCTTCAATAATAGTTGAGAGGAAGTCACAAAAAGGAATGATTATTGGTAAGCAAGGTCAAATGATTAAAAAAATTGGACAATTAGCAAGACGAGATATAGAAGACTTGTTGGGAGAAAAGATTTTTTTAGAATTATGGGTTAAAGTTATTGATGGCTGGAGAAGTAAACCTAATCTGATAAAGGAATTGGGTTATAGAGATGATATCTACGATTAAAAAAGGTATAGTAATAAAAAAATTTCCGTATAATGACAAACATGAAATATTATATATTTTACTAGAGACGGGTACTGTAACGAATTTCTTTTATGAAAATGGAGCTAGGAACAAAAAAAAGATTAATATTCTTTCTCATGTAAATATTATATACATTGAACGAAATGGGTTAAATAAAATTATAAATATAGAATTAGAGGATAGCTATAATTCTATAATGTCGGACTTAAAATTACAAATGTATATAGGGAATATATTAGAAATGCTTATTATAGTTAATACAATAAGTGTATCTATATCTTATTCATCGTTTGAACAATTGTTATATAAAATAGATCGTAATAATATTGATGTAGAATTAGCTAGTGCATATTTTATATGTAAAATATTAACATCTGAGGGCTTTAAATTTAAATATAAAAAAGTGAAAAATTACTATACTGGTTATGATTTTTCGAAAAATATTTTTACAAATGAACTAAGTCAACCTATGATATATACATTAACTAATAAACTTGTTAAATTGATTCATATTTTGTCAATTAATAATATTGATGTTTTAGAGAAAATTACATTAAATAAAGTGGAATATAGTCAATTACTAGATTTTTTAGTTAAAGTATTAAAAGAATATACAGGAATAGAGACTAAGACATATAAAAAGATACAAGAAATTGAATGTATGTTAGAGAGTTTTGAAAGGAAAAAGGATAATGAATAGACCAATTGGTGTTTTTGATAGTGGAGTAGGGGGGATTACTGTAGCTAAAGAGATCATAAGACAGTTACCTAATGAAAGTATTTATTTTTATGGAGATATAAAAAATTGTCCTTACGGAGATAAAAATAGTGATGAAATATTAAAGTATACAGACGATGCAATACATTTTCTTATTAAAAAAGGTGTTAAACTTGTTGTAATAGCATGCAATACTGCGACAGCTGCATCTTTAGAGATTCTCAGAAAGAAATATACTATTCCTATAATAGGTGTAATAAAATCTGGTGCTGTTACAGCTTTACAAACAACAAATATAGGAAAAGTTTTAGTATTAGGAACCAATTTCACGGCAAAATCAGAGGCCTACAGTAAAGAAATTCATAAAATTAATAAAGATATTATAGTTCACAATAAAGCATGTAAATCGTTTGTTCCTTTTGTCGAAAATAAGGATTATGAAAATGAAGATGCAGCGTATAACATAGTAAACAATGAATTGTCGTTATATAAAAACATAGATGTTGACACCATTATTTTAGGTTGCACACATTATCCGTTATTGCAAAAATACATTGAAAAATATTTTAACAATGAAAAAATGGTTATTTCATCAGGAAAAGAAACAGCTAGGGAAGTTAGCAGTATATTGACATTTTTAGAGCTACATACTACAAAACTAGATAAAGAATATAAATTTTTTGTTTCACAAAAAAGTGATAAATTCATAGCTACAGCAGAAAAATGGCTAAATTTAGATATAGATGTAAATGTTATAGATGTGGAGGATTTTAAATAATGAAAGAATTAGTGTTAGCTTCAAATAATAAACATAAACTTGAAGAAATACAAAATATATTAAAAGATTACATAATTTTAAGTCTTGAAGATATCGGTTTTAAGGAAGAAATAGAAGAGACAGGTGACACATTTAAAGAAAATTCTTTAATAAAGGCTAGACGTGTTGCAGAATTTTCGAAAAAGATTACTATTGCAGATGATAGCGGCCTATGTATAGATTTGTTAGATGGAGCTCCGGGCGTATATTCTGCCAGATATTCAACTAGTGGAACAGATGAAGATAATCTTCAAAAAGTCTTGAAAAACTTGAATGGGAAAGAGTCAACTGCAAAATATGTATGTGTTATATCTTTAATTGATTTAGAAAAAAGAGAGTATACTTTTACTGGAGAATGTCCAGGAAAAATAATTACTAAAAAGCAAGGGATAGGGGGGTTTGGATATGACCCAATTTTCTTTATAGAATCTTTAAAAAAAACATTTGCAGAGATATCTTTTGAAGAAAAAAACAAAATAAGTCATAGAAAAATTGCCTTAGATAAATTATTAAACTATTTAATTCTTTCTCAAGGAGGCGACCTTGAAAAAGACAAAGTTAAATAATAAAAAAGATAAAAGTAATTCAATATTAAATTATTTTAAATCTTTTAAAGAAAATAACACTGAGTTAGTCACTTTTATAAGTATATTGTTTATCCTCTTTATAATTTTTATTTGTTCATTTAGAATGGGAATTATAGGTATATTTTTTGATAATTTATTTAAATATTTATTTGGAAATAGTATATACATAATATATATTGCAGTATTTGTATTAGGAATATTGTATTTGTTAGGAATGGTTGTAAATCATAAAAAGTATCTAGTAGGAATATTAATACTAGTCTCTATATTATGGGAATTAATTTATGTAAAATCAAATAGTTATGAACTTTTTGATTTTACTTTTGTTAAAAATAACTATGATGGGGTACTAGGATCTGGAATAATTATTCGTACTTTAGTTCAATATAGTATAGTATTAATATCTTACATTGGAACAATCTTATTTACTTTAGTATTATTAGTAGCTTGTATAGTAGCCTATATTTATAAAATATATCCAAATTGGCTATTAAATTTTATTGAACAAATTAAAAAAGATAAATTTAAGAAATATATTCCTAAAAAAGATGTAATTAATGAAGAGACAGAAGCATTAATGGATTTAGATCAAGAGAATATAATTAATGATTATTACAATAATATTGAAAATGAAGAATTAGAGATAAATATAGATGAATTTAATAAAATAGAAATTAAGGATATTAAAGAAACTCAAGTTAAAAAAGAAAATTTAGACATAAGTTATGATCATTATAATTTACCACCTTTAGACTTATTAGCGGATCCTAAAAAAAATAAAATAGTATCTAAAAATGATATAGTAAATAAATCTAAAATACTACAATCTACTTTTAAAAACTTTGGAATAGAAGTAAAAATTGTCAAAGCAGTAGTGGGACCATCAATTACTCAATTTCAAATATTACCTACACCAGGTACAAAAGTTAGCAAAATAACTAATTTAAGTAGTGATATTGCACTTAATTTAGCAGCTAAAGATATTCGAATAGAGGCACCAATTCCAGGGAAATCTTTAATTGGTATAGAAATTCCCAATATTGTTAATCAATTAGTTACTATGAAAGAAGTATTTATCAATAGTGAAGATGATTTCCCATTATCAGTTTCTTTAGGAAAAGATGTTTCAGGAGAATCAATTTTTGCAAGACTAGATAAGATGCCGCATTTATTAATAGCAGGATCTACAGGTTCAGGTAAATCTGTATGTGTTAATACAATAATAACCAGTATTTTATTAAAAAATAGACCGGATGAAGTTAAGTTAATAATGATTGATCCTAAAATGGTAGAATTATCAATCTATGATGGAATACCACATTTGATGACGCCAGTTGTGACAAATCCGATAAAAGCAGCAGATGTACTTCATAAAGTTGTACTGGAAATGGAAAGGAGATATAGAGAATTCTCTATTGCAAGAGTAAAAAATATAGAAGGATTTAATAAAATATCAAAGCAAGATCAAGAATATAAAAAAATGCCTTATATAGTTGTTATTATTGATGAATTAGCTGATTTAATGTTAGTTGCATCTAAAGAAGTAGAAGAATCAATAGCTAGAATAACTCAAATGGCTAGAGCAGCAGGAATTCATCTTATTATTGCTACTCAGAGACCTTCTGTAGATGTTATTACAGGAGTTATTAAATCAAATATACCGTCAAGAATAGCATTCGCTGTTAGTTCGAGTATAGATTCAAGAACTATTTTGGATAAAGCGGGAGCGGAAACCTTACTAGGAAAGGGAGATATGTTATTTCAACCTGCAGATTCTAGTAAACCAATTCGTGTTCAAGGTGCATTTTTATCAGATCAAGAAGTGGAGAATATAGTAGATTTCATTAAAAACCAGTCTGAAACAGAATACGATCCCACAATGCAACCATCAGAAAATACTTCAAAAAAAACTTCTCAAGCTGATGAAGTTGATCCATTATATCATGAGGTACTATTATTTATTGCAAAACAACAAAAAGCTTCAGCATCCTTATTACAAAGGAGATTTAAAATTGGATATAATAGAGCAGCAAGAATTATAGAAACTTTGGAGGAGGATGGATATATAGGTCCAGCAGATTCTAGTAAACCAAGAAAAGTATTTTTGGAACCTGAATTTGCAGAAAATAATAAATAAAAATTAGTTACTCATTGAGAGTAACTAATTTTTATGTTATAATCATTTTAGTAAACTTTGAACTGTATGAGGATTTATTATTAAGATGGATAAGAATTTACCGAATAAAATAACTTTAATAAGAACTATATTGATTCCCTTGTTTATTTTTTTCTTGCTTTTTGAAATACCTGGAAATATTTCTATATTATATGGAAAAAATATATCATATAATGTATTTTTAGCAACCTTAATATTTATTTTGGCATCTATAACAGATTTTTTTGATGGATACTTAGCAAGAAAATATAATTTGGTTTCAAATATGGGAAAATTTTTAGATCCATTAGCTGATAAATTATTAGTCGGAAGTGCATTCATAGTTATGATAGAATTGGATTTAATATCGAGTTGGATGGTTGTTTGTGTAATTGCTAGGGAGTTTGCTGTCACAGGATTAAGAATGCTTGCTATAGAGCAAGGAGAAGTTATAGCTGCAGGGTTTTTAGGAAAGTTAAAGACCGTTGCGCAAATAATAGCTATAATTTTAATTTTATTAGGGAATCCTTTATTTAATTTTTATAATTTTCCATTTGATCAAATTTTGTTATGGATATCAATTATTTTAACGATTTTATCTGGAATAGAATATTTTAAAAATGCTACACATATAATAAAAAAATAATATGACACTAAAGTTAACTTTAGTGTCATATTATTTTTAATTATCTAATTTTTCCACAGATTCCTTTATTAACCTTTTTGATTCATTAATGTACAACATGGATGTATCACTATTTGAGTGTCCCATTTGAGTCATTATTATAGGAATATTTCCATTAGTCTTTTCTGCTAATTTTGTACCGTAGCTATGTCTTAATTTATGAGGAGACATAGGTATATTGTAACTATCGGTATATTTCATTACTAGTTTCTGAATAGCTCTTATGGATATAGCGGTTTTGTTTTTGGTTATGAATAAGGGATCTTCTCTTACTAATTTGTAAGGAAGGGAAGATAGATAATCTTTGATTTTTATCATAGCTAACTCTGTAACTATGACAGTATCTAATTTACTTCCTTTTCTCACTACATTTATTTCAGTATTAATGAAATCTATATCTTTCATTTTTAAACTTGCTAATTCATTAACACGTATACCACTTCTTAAAAATAAAGTAAGTATAGCCAAATCTCGTTTTTTGTTTCTCAAAAAAAATGATTTTTGATGTTTTGTTAAAGTCGTTTCATACTTAAATTCTACATAATCTAAAAAGTCTTCATCTTGTGAGTCTATAAATATTTTTTCTGATATTTTTTTAGATCTAGAAGATAAAGTTTCCTTAATCCTATTGATTGGAATTTTTAGCATAACATTTCTTTCAAAATAGGGTTTTCCTAATTCATTTTCACTAGTTACGGTAAGAAATTTATATAAAGAACGCAAAGCTGCTTTATAGTTATTTATAGTTGTGTGACTTCTGAATTTACCGTTAACTTCTTCTCTAGATAAATGTTTAAAATATGACTCCATTTCTTTTTTTGATAAATTTTCCAGTGTGGTTAACTGAATATTTTTAATATCTATCGCTTCAGAGATAGATTCTACTATTAACCAAGAAAGAAATGACTTGTAACTTTCTAAATATCTATTCAAGGTTAGTGGTGATAAAATATCATAATAGGTGTCAAAAAAATCTTCTATATAAGTAGGAAATTTTTTTATATCCTTATTTATTTTCTTTCTATAATAATCTTTTTGATTCATATTATGTTTCCCTCATTAATAAATTTATTTATACATATAATATGTATTATGCGAATAAATATAATTATACTATATTTTTTAATCAGAGTCAATAAATAAATAAAATTAAGTAAATACTAGATAATTTTAGTATTTACTTAATTTTATTATATTTCTTTTTTTATATTAATAATCACGTATTCTGATTTTTCTTCTGTACGCACAGGTGGTCCCCATACTCCCATACCTGAACTCACTATTAAATTAAACTTATCTTCATTTAATAACCCATAATCGAAACCAATTGTTCTTGTTATTAATCCAAATGGCCAAATTTGTCCTGCATGTGTGTGACCAGATAATTGCAAATCATAACCTACATTTTTATTTTCTTTATATTGGCTTGGTTGATGATCTAAAATCATTAAAAATTTATTTCTATCTAAATTTTTAATGATTTCACTGGCAGAAGATCTTTGACCTAATTGTCTATAAGAATAATCTATACGACCGCTTATGATAAAATCATCATTTATGATGTGAGATGAATCTTTAAGTATTTTAATGTTAGATTTTAAAATAGAATTATTTAATTCAATATTCCTATTATCTTTTGGCTCAATATACCTATTTTCATCATGATTTCCTAAAACATAATATATCCCATATTGTGATTTTATATTTGAGAGAATATTAAATATATCGGCATAACTATCTACAGGAGTTTGCTCATCAATAATATCTCCGGCAAGAACAACAATGTCAGGATTTTCATTTGATATTATATCAACTTGTTTTTTCAGACTTTTTAAATCGAAATTCGTACCAAAATGCAAATCACTGATTAAAGCAACTTTATAATCTTGTTTTATTTCTTTATGGCTAATAACATCGTAGCTTATTTTTTGTATATTATGAGCATTATAGTAACCATAAAAAGTTAGTATCGTAGATAATATAATAGGAATTATTAATAAATTATGAAGTTTTTTCCAAATATTATTGTTAAATTTTTTAAAATAAATATTTAGTATATCAATAGGTATAGATAATAATACAATATACAAGAGAAAAACTAAAAAACTAGAAAAATTTCTAGTAAAACTCATTATAATAGGGATACTTGCTATAAGAAAGGAAAATAATTTAAGTCGTCTTTTGGGAAATAATTCTAATAGTAAGTTATTGACTTTTTTATAAATATAAGTACTGAATATTAATAAAACTAAAAAAAATATTATAATTATTATGTAATTCATACTGCCTCCTAAAAATAAAGTAAAAAACTATCTAAGAGCAAAATCTTAGATAGTTTAAAGTATGTTTCATATTAATTATACACGTTGCACTTTTCCAGATTTTAAAGCACGGGCAGAAACCCAAACTTTTTTAGGTTCTCCATCTACTAAAATAGTAACTTTTTGTAAGTTAGCTTTAAATCTTCTTTTTGTAGCGTTCATCGCGTGTGAACGAGCATTTCCTGAACGAGTTTTACGTCCAGTAACGTAACAAACTTTTGCCATGAATTAATCCTCCTTTTGGAAATAGTATATTCATAACATTTACTACATACACATTTAAAATTCTACCACAATGTTAAGTATATTGCAAGAATTTATAACTAAAATTATGCTCTAGATACATAGTATCCTTCAGAAGTATTAATCACTAAAACATCCCCTTCTTTTACAAAAAGTGGAACTTGTAGTGTGTACCCAGTTTCTACGGTCGCAGACTTAGTTGCTCCGGTAGCAGTATCTCCTTTAACTCCGGGTTCTGTTTCGATAACTGCTAATTCAACAGTTGTCGGAAGATCAACCCCTAAAATCTCACTACCAAACATTAGAATAGTAACTTCCATATTTTCTTTTAAGAAATTTAATTCATATTTAATAGTATTTTCAGGAATTTCAATTTGATCATATGTTTCATTATTCATAAATACATAACCATCTCCAGAAGCATACAGATATGACATTTTTTCGTTTGTCAATAGTGCTTTAGAAACTTTTTCCCCTGCTCTAAAAGTTTTATCGTTAACTGCACCAGTTCTCATGTTTCTTAATTTTGTACGAACAAAAGCAGCTCCTTTTCCAGGTTTAACGTGTTGGAATTCTAATACTTTCCAAATATTACCATCTACTTCTATAGTAACTCCCGTTTTAAAATCATTAACTGAAATCATATAAAAATCTCCTTATATTTTGTTTATTGTTAAATTATAGTATATATTAAAGAAAAAAATCAACTAATTTTTATATACTTCTACATAATAGATATTATTTCCTTTTTTTATAAATTTATCCTCATATTCAGTATGAAGATTTTCTTTTTCATATTTACTGTTAGTTAAATCTAGTGAAATATTATTTATTTTGAATCCATAATTAGAATAAGACCATAAACTATACTCGAATAATTCCATATTATCTGTTTTTTGAGCGATTAATTTAGCTCCATTTAATATATATTCATACTGTTTTAAAAATTTTTTAAAAGTTAAACGCCTTTTTTCGTGTCTAGTTTTAGGCCATGGATCTGAAAAATTTAAATAAAGCTTACTAATTTCACCTTCAGCGAAGTAATTAACTACATTGTTGGCATCTGCAAGAATTAATCTCAAATTAGAAACATTCTCGCCTTCTATTTTATCTAATAGATAACTAAGTATCGTAGGTTGTGTTTCTAAACCTATGAAGTTAATATTAGGATTTTTTTTTGCTAAATTAAATATAAATTGTCCTTTCCCTGTTCCTATTTCTAAATGAATAAGGTTAGAATTTTTGAAAATATTGTTCCAATTACCTTTATTTTCGACCGGATCTATAAATACAAAAGAATTTTTTTCTAATCTATCTTTTGCATCTGAACGAAATCTTACTCTCATTTTAATGTAAACCTCTTATTTTATTTCTATTATTTTCGAAAATTTATCTATATTATTTTTGACATAAGATTTTGATGTTAATAAACAAATATTATTATCATTATTATCAAATTCTTTTGCTAGTGATAATAAACTTTCTAAAGTTGTTTCCTTTATCTCTCTAACTAATCGATCGTAATTATTGTGGTCAGTTTCGTTAATATAATAATTTAAAGATAGCCTTGATTTTTCTTTCGGTGATAATAATTGGTCAAAACTATTCAGAGTACCTATTATATATTTATTTAAAGTTTCACTATCAATTTTTAAATTATCAATATATTCTGTTGCTTTTGTATAAATTTCCAATGTTTTTTCAATATTAGGATCTCTGTAAGACCAAAAAACAACATCCCCGAATTTATTTGCTATAATACCTGCACCATAAGCCCCACCTTTAACTCTGACATTATTCCATAAATAATCTAAATTTAGTATGTGGCAAAGTACCAATAAAGACCCATTATACTTATTTAAATCACTAAAACCAGATCCAACATAATTTACCATTGTATCAAAATAATATGCTTCTGAATAATTTTCTTTTTTAGTAAACATAATGTTACTATATTCAGAATTACAATCTATAGATTGTAATTTAGTTACATAATTTTTAATATGTTTTTTAAATTCAATATTTTCCTCATTATTACAAGTTGTACTTATAATAAGATTTGATTTATTAAATATTTTAATAGCTAAGGCTGTCAATTCATTATTTAAATTTATAAATTCTTTTTCATAATTATCTACTATAGCAGATATGAACAAATAAAATTCATACCCTGTTATTAATTCATGGAGATGGTTATGTAAAGAGTTGTAAGAAAGTAGTCTTCTATTTATAAAAGCATGACCACTTTCTTTAATTCTACTTTCTAGACTTAATTTAAGCTCTAGTAAGATATTAAAAATAGAGTTGCTGTTGGAAAAATCCATATTTAGCGTATTATCTTCTAAAATAGATACAAGTTCTTGTATTTTATTTGATAAATTTTTAGAAACTATAGTAAATTTCAATTTTATTTTTTTATTTTTATCATTTTTAAATATACTAATATTAGAATGAATATCTCCTAAATTAGTATCTATTTCCTTTTGAACTTCTAATTCTGTTTTATTTTTTGTATTTATATTGAATAATAAATATGATAATAAGCTCGCATACTGTAACTCTTTACTATCAAATGAAGAGATATCAAAAAATAAACTAGAATATATAATATTATTTGTATTTATATTATAGTGTGCATAGAGTATATTATCGTCTTTACTAAATATAGTTTCTTTGTATGGGTTACTTAAATTTACAGTTTTAGCATCTACACTTTTTATTCTTTTCAAATATTCAGGATTTTCTTTGCTAGTTTGCCAATTTAATAATTCTTCAGTATCTTTTACAATATCTTTTATTTGAGAATTAGTTAAAGATGCTTGTAATTCGCTAAGATTTACTACTTCTTTTACTTTTTCCGAAACTGCTTTAATACTAACTATAGATTTTTTCTTATTAGTTATTAAATAATCTGTTGCTATTTTTTCAAAAATTCCTCCCTTTAAATTTTCATTTAAAGAATCTATTATAGAACTATAATTGAATTGAATAAATGGATTTTTTCCATATAGCCAATTTCTCAAAGAACGAATAGCATAGTTTACTCCTTTAGGAGAGCCAACTTTATTTACTTCTTCTTTAATAGTAAATATATATTTATTTATAATTGCTTGTATGTATTCTTTATCAAAACCATTATTGATCTCCTCTTTAAGTTTCGCTTCATACAAATCAGGGAGTTCATCTAATTTTTCATTGGTTATATTTTTAAAAACAATAGTATATACAACTTCTTGCCTATCTCTTTGAAAATAACTATATACATCTTCACAAAGGGAATTCTCTATGAAAAATTTTCTAAATTCTGTATTTGAATTACCTAATAGTAACTCATCAATAATATTAAGACTATTTAGTAAATTTAGTTCATCGTTAAAACCTATAATATAGCTAATCGCAAGATAATGTTTGTTATCAGGATTATCATTAGTATAACTTCTATAATTTATATCTGCGGAAAAATTTTTTGGATTAACTATAGAATATTCGTCGTAATTTTTAAATTCATATTTTTGTAAATATTTATCAATATCATTAAGATAATCAGTTATTTCTAAATTTCCATATAAAAAAATATATGAATTACTAGGATGATAACAATACTTGTGAGTTTTAACAAACTCCTCCTGAGTTAAATTTATTATTTCCTCTGGTTTTCCTCCATAAGAATATTGGTAAGGAGTATCTTTAAATAAAGTTTCAGATAAATGCATATCCACTATTTCATCGATTGAAGAATACACTCCTTTCATTTCATTATAGACAACTCCTCTGTACTCTAAATTAGATGTCTCTGTTTCTAAATGATAGTGCCATCCTTCTTGCTTTAAAATATTATCATTTTCTAAAAGTTTAGGATTAAAGACAGCATCTAAATATATATCCATTAATAATTTCAAGTCCGTATCGTTTTTAGAAGAGACAGGATACATTGTTTTATCTGGAAATGTCATTGCATTAATAAAAGTATTAAAAGAACCTTTCATAAGTTCTACAAAAGGCTCTTTTAATGGATATTTTTCTGAACCACATAACACAGAATGCTCCAAAATATGAAATACTCCGTTATGACTATTAGGAATAGTTTTAAAGGATATACTGAATGATTTATTCTCATCATTATTTTTAAAAAATATTAATTTTGCTTTTGTCTTTTTATGTTCGTATAGGTAGGCATTAGTATCAATATCTTTTAAATATTCTTCATTTAATAAATTAAATTTCATATGGCTTGAGTAGAAATTACATTTTTAATAATGTTAATACATCATAATTTTTTAATTTATCTAATCCATTTAATCCGTCTAGTTCAATTAAAAATGCAATACCTGCTACTATTCCTCCCAATTCTTCTACTAATTTAATTGTTGCTTCTATTGTTCCTCCTGTTGCAAGTAAATCATCTGTAATTAATACTCTTTGTCCTGGTTTAATAGCATCATTATGCATTGTTAATGTATTAGAACCATATTCTAATGAATATTTATAAGAAATTACTTGTCTTGGTAATTTATTGGGCTTTCTTACAGGAACAAAGCCAATTCCTAAGGAATATGCAACCGGACACCCTATTATGAATCCTCGAGCTTCTGGACCTACGACAACATCTATCTCTTTTTCTTTTGCATATTTTACAATTTTATCAGTTGCATATTGGTATGCTTCCCCATCAGCCATTAAAGTTGTTATATCTTTAAAGCTAATTCCATCTTTGGGCCAATTCTCTACTATAGAAACATATTTTTCTAAATTCATACCTTTTCTCCTAATATATATTTTATAACATTAAAATTATACTATAAATATCTTTTCTTGTCTATTTACTTAATTTCATATCTTCAAAAATTTTGTTAATCGTTATAATATCTTTTTCTAATAATATCTTTTCTATATCAAATCTTGCACTCATTGATGTGTATGTATCGGATAATTCTAGATTCATTGTTTTATAAGATGAATTAAAGCTTACGATGTTATGTTTTATTGAACATAAATTTAGTTCTTTTAATATATATAACATTATTTTTAGGCTTTCTAAATTAGTATTTAGAGAATTAATAATTTTATACAGTACGTCTTTATCATCAATTTTTAATGACTGATATTTTAAAATAATATTAAATAATTTTATAAGTTTAGGTTTATCTATCCTATATCTTAAATATATAGCATCATTTTTATTACACCTTATATTTATTGACTCTGCATTTAAGTTTAAAATATCGTTCATATTATCGATGTGAATAGGAGGTTCTAGTAGATTTATAACATTAAACTTCTCCTGTACCTTATATAATTCATTATATGTGTAATAATTGTTCTTTATATCGCTATATTTCCTTGAAATTTTTAATTCATTTTTAGGTAAACTATTAAAATCTATAAAAGTTCCTCGTAGATCTTTAAAAAGTAATTTACTTTTATTAACATCTATTATTTGTAACTGTAATTTATGTTTCCCGTTAAAATTATTTTTAGATAAAATGAACATAATATCTATTATGTCATCTTTTTGGATTTCATTAAATATTTCATTATCCTTAAAAGAAATTGCTTCAATAGAGCTATTATTTTTACCTAACAGAAATTTCAAATATTGTCTATCACTGCCAAAATTTTCTTTAGATAAAATTAATACATTCTTAGAAAGGATACTTATATTTTCAAAGGAATTACCAAAAGGTTTTAGCGTAGATAATTCATTTAGTAATTGATAACTTATATTTTCAAAATCGACAACCAGGTCAATATTTTTTTTTATTTTTATTTCTGTTGAATCTAAATAACTATCGTAAAGTTTATTTAATTTGTCAAATACATCATTTACATTTTGAAGTTCAATAGAGAATCCCGCAGCTGAAGTATGTCCACCGAATGTAATAAATTTATCTTTTATTTTATTCATCGCTTCATATATATTAAACTCACCATAGCTTCTTGCAGATCCTTTTATATATCCCTCTACTTTTTTTGCTACTAAAACAGGTCTTTTATATTTTTCTACTAAATTTGATGCCACTATACCTAATACACCTTCATGATAGTTCTCGCTATAGATGAGAATAGTTGACAATTTTTCTCTTTCATCTATTTTAGAAATAGCATCTTTGCTAATTTTTTCTGTAATTAACTTCCGTTCAGTGTTGTAACTTTCTATCTTATCGACTATGTTAATAGCTTGCTCGTCATCTTCTATAGATAATAAGTCCACACCTTCTGTAGCAGAGGACATTCTTCCTATGGAATTTAATCTTGGTGCAAGAACAAATCCTATAGTTTGCTCATCAATTAAATTTTTGTTATTTATTTTTTGTAAAATATATTGTAATCCTAATCTTGTATCTTCATTTAATAACTGTATACCTTGCTTTACAAAAATCCTGTTTTCAGAAATCATTGGAACCATATCGGCTATTGTTCCAATAGCTACCAAATCTAATAAAAAATCTGGATATATATCTAAAAGTGCATGTGCAAACTTAAATGCTACCCCTACACCAGCTAGTTTTCCAAAAGGATAATTAGAATTAGGGTGTTCAGGATGAATTACAGCGTACGCATTTGGTATTACATCTTGTATTTTATGATGATCTGTCAATATTACATCACATTGTCTTCCTTGTGCAAATTCAATTTCTTCAATTGCAGCAATCCCATTATCAACCGTAATAATTAATGAAACTCCAGAATCTATTATACTATTAAATGCCTTGATATTTGGACCATAGCCTTCTGTAAATCTATTTGGTATATATGATGAAACATCCGCACCTAACGATGATAATGTTTCAAGCATTAAAACCGTAGATGTTATTCCATCTGCATCATAATCTCCATATACAAGTATTTTTTCTTCGTTTTCTATAGCTTGATTAACTCTATCGACAGCTTTTTTCATATCATTCATAAGAAATGGATCAAAACCTTCATCATAATCTCCTACTAAATAATTAAGTATATCATTATGTTTTATGATGTTTCTAGCATAGAGTATTTTAGCAGTATTTTCTGATAAATTATAATTTTTAGATATTTCTTTAACACTTTCTTCGTCAAAATTAGGTAATTTCCAATCATAACGTATTCCCATATATAATCCCCTATATTTATTTAATTTTCATTATATTTAGTAATTCATCTTCATATATAATTTTTATATTCAGTTCTCTAGCTTTCTTTAATTTAGAACCTGCTTTAGAACCACAAATAAGAAAATCAGTATGTCCGCTTATACTTGAAGAAATTTTGGCACCATAGCTTTCTAAATATTCTTTCGCTTGATTTCTAGTTAAGTTTTCTAACTTACCAGTTAAAACTACGATCTTATTATTAAAAATAGATTTTTGTTTAAATTCATTTATTTTTGTTTTAGGATTAATTCCAAAACTTATAATATTCTTAATTAAATTTTTATTTTCATCTGCGCCTAAATATTCTAATATTGATTGTGCAGTAATAAATCCAATATCTTCCAACTCAAGTAATTCTTCTAACTTTGCTTCACTAAATGACTCTAAATTTTGATATTTGTTTGCCAAAATCTTAGCAGTACTTTTTCCTACATTTAATATACCTAAAGAATATATAAGTCTATCTAAAGTTACATCTTTAGAATCTTCGATAGATTTTAATAATTTATTTGCTGATTTTTCCCCCATTCTTTCTAATTTTAATAATCTTGATTTATCTATACTATACAAATCAGTAATCGTGGATATAATATCATTTTCTACTAAATTTACCACTATTTTTTCACCCAAACCATCAATGTTCATAGCATCTCTTCTAGCAAAATGATAGATTTTTCTTATATTCTTCTCTTTACAATTTAAATTAATACAACGTACAAAAGTATCATCTTTCTTATTTATTAATTCACTTGAACAAGATGGACATTTTTTAGGAAATTCAAATTTCTTATTAGATATTGTTCTTAACTCGGGTATAGTTCTTATTACCTTAGGAATTATTTCTCCCGCTTTTTTAATAGTAACAATATCTCCTATATAAATGTCCAAGTCGTTTATTACATCCTTATTATGTAAAGATGCCTTAGAAATTACAGAACCAGATATTTCCACAGGTTCTAATAATGCAACTGGTGTAATAATACCTGTTCGTCCAACACTAAATTCAACATCCAATATTCTAGTAGAGATTTCTTCTTCCGGAAATTTAAATGCAGTTGCCCACTTAGGAGTTTTTTGAGTAGCTCCTAGAATATTTTGATATTTAATATGATTCACTTTTATTACTATTCCATCAATTTCATAAGGTAATGTATCCTTTTTCTTTTCCCAGTGAGTAATATATTTTAAAACTTTATCTATTCCCACACATACTTTATAATTTTTATTAATGGGCATCCCTAATTTTTCTACTTCTAATAGAGATAACTCTTGAGTTTCATTGTCAGAAGAAACTATTCCATAAATAAATATAGATAATTTCCTTTCAGCTGATATTCTAGAATCCAATTGTCTTATTGATCCGGCTGCTGCATTTCTGGGATTAGCAAAGGGTTCTTCATTTTTTTCTTTTCTAGTTAAATTTAAAACTTCAAAAGATTTTTTGGGAAGATATACCTCTCCTCTGACCTGAATATCTACAGTCTCTGTTAATTCTTTAGGTAATGAAAAAATTGTCTTTATATTTTCAGTAATATTTTCCCCAATGTTTCCATCTCCTCTAGTTGAAGCTTTTAGTAACATTCCATTCTGATATTCCAGATTAACTGCCAATCCATCTATTTTTAACTCACAAATATATTCAACATCTCCATTAATTTCTAATTTTTTTTTAATTCTTTTATCAAAATTTATTAATTCTGTATTAGAAAAAGTATTTGACAGGCTCAACATTGGTTTTGTGTGAATTACTTTTTCGAATTCATCTAGTACAATGTCACCTACTCTTTGAGTAGGTGAATTCTTAAATATATACTCTGGATATTCACTTTCTAATTTCTCCAATTCTTTATATAGAAAGTCGTACTCCGTATCAGATATCTCTGCTTTATCTTCAACATAATATTTATAAGAATGTTTGTTTAAAAGATTAATCAAATTTATTATTTTTTCTTTAATTATTTTTTCCACTGTACTACTCCTTACTTAAATTTGCATATTCTTTTAACAGTATTTTATCCCCTAGATTATCAAAATTAATAGTGATGCTATCTACTGTTATTGCCGTAATAATTCCACTTCCAAATTTTCTATGTCCTACCCTATCTCCTATATTATAGGTAGATTTATCCTTATTAACTATTTTTTCTTTTATCGTAGGAGTTAATTTACTAATATATATTCTCTTAGTTTCTTCTATCCCCAAACTATGTATACTCTCTAATTGAGTATTTTTTTCTAAATTCACTAAGGTCGTAGGTATTTCTTTAATGAATCTAGAAACTTCATTATATTTTACTGCTCCGAATTGCATTCTTCTATTAGAATAAGATAGGTATAATTCATTTTTTGCTCTAGTTATAGCAACATATGCCAATCTTCTTTCTTCTTCCATTTTAGTTTGTTCATCATTAAAATCATCTGAGTTTTTAATTGAGGGAAAAATATTTTCTTCTAAACCAACTACAAATACAATACCATATTCTAATCCTTTTGCTGCGTGTATAGTAGATAATGTTACAGAATTTTCAAAATTTTCATCATCAGAATCTGCCATTAATGACATCTCTGTTACATAATCAATAATACTATTATTCATTTCAGAGTACTGTTTTGCTGATGACACAAGCTCTGAAATGTTTGAAATTCTATCATTAGAGTGTTCATCATTAGCTTCTTTCAACATACTTGAATATCCACTGTCTAAATATATTCCCATTATTATTTCATCAATTGTAAATTTTTTGAAATTAGAATATTTTTTAAAAATATTTTGTAATTTAATTATTTCTTGTGTAGATTTTTTAGATAATCCTACTTGTTCTATTTTTGATAAAGTATCATAAAAAGTCATATTATGCTGTTCCATATATTTTTCAATTTTTTCAATAGAAGTAGGACCAATTCCTCTCTTTGGAACATTTATAATTCTTCTCAAACTTAATTCTGCTTGGGGATTAACAATTACATTAACATAAGCTAAAATATCTTTAATTTCTTGTCTTTGTAAGAATTTTAAAGAACCTACCAATTTATAAGGTATAGAATTACTTAATAAAGTATTTTCTATAATTCTTGATAAATAGTTAGCTCTATATAAAATAGCTATATCTTTATACTCAATTCCTTCATTTATTGCATTTTTTATTTTTTTAGCAATATATTCTACTTCATCGATTTCGTTAAAAGCAGCATATACATTAATTTTATTCCCACCTTTTTTAGCTGACCATAAATTCTTCTCTTTTCTTATTTTATTATTCTTTATTACATTATTAGCAGCATCTAAAATAACGTTATTTGATCTATAATTTTGATCTAGCACTATCAATTTAAATTCTGGAAAATCACTTTCAAAATTTATAAGGTTATCACTTCTAGCACCTCTCCAAGAATAGATACTTTGATCATCATCTCCAACAATACATATGTTTCTATTATTATTAGATAATAATTGAATTAATTTATATTGAATAAGGTTAGTATCTTGATATTCATCCACATGAATATATTTAAATTTATTCTGATACTTATCCAATACTTCTGGGTACTTTTCAAACAATTCAATTACTTTAATTAATAGATCATCAAAATCTAAAACTGAATATTTTTTTAAGTACTTTTGATAACTATCATAAATATTCGCTACTTTTTCCATGAACCCCCATCTAACAGTTTGTAATAATTTAGTAGATGAGACATTCTCATTTTTGTTTTTGGATATTATATTTAGTATTACATTAGGTTCATACTCGTCTTCTGAATAGTTTAATTCCTTAAGAATATTTTTAATAATTAATTTTTGTTCCGAAGGGTCTAATATAGTAAAATTTTTATTATAATTTAGTAGTTCTATATGTTGCCTTAATATTCTTACACACATTGAATGAAATGTACTAATCCATATATATTTTGCTGTTTCACCAACCAAAGAGTGTATTCTTTCCTTCATTTCTTTAGCTGCCTTATTTGTAAATGTTATAGCTAAAATATTATTTTCACTTATATTTTTTTCAGATATTAAATATGCTATTCTTCTTGTCAAAACACTTGTTTTTCCACTCCCTGCTCCCGCAATAACAATTAAAGGTCCTTCTGTTGTTTCTACTGCTAATTTTTGTTGTTCATTTAAATTTTTTATAATATCTAACATTGTTAACTCCCATTATGTGATTCGTATTATTTTATCATATTTTTAATATTTTTTCCTTTATAACAAAACAAAGCCTAGAGATTTAATCTAGGCTTTTTATATTTACATGAAAAATGGAGCCATACTAGCTACTATACCACTAATAACTATCGCGAATATGACTAACCATATTATGAATTTAAATATTTTCTTATTCATCTATTTTTTCGAAATCCTCATTTATATCATTTTCAGTAGATGTATTTTTATTTAAAAATACATTTCTAACTTTACCATATATTTCCCAATATAGATCTGGGTTTTCTTTTAAAAGTTTTTTTACAGCTTCCCTTCCCTGTCCTAATTTTTCACCTTCATACGAATACCAAGCACCAGCTTTCTTCACAATCTCGTATTCAGCTGCAATATCTAAGGTTTCACCAACTGGAGATATACCTTCTCCATACATTATGTCAACTTCAGCAACTTTAAATGGAGGTGCGACTTTATTTTTTACTATTTTTATTTTTGTTCTATTTCCTAAAACTTCAGATCCTTCTTTTATCTGATCACCTCTTCTCACTTCCATCCTTATTGTTGAATAAAACTTTAGAGCACGTCCTCCAGTTGTAACTTCTGGATTTCCATATATAACTCCTACTTTTTCACGAAGTTGGTTAATAAAAATAGCTATAACATTAGATCTATTAATAATACCTGTAAGTTTCCTTAATGCTTGTGACATTAGTCTAGCTTGTAATCCTATATGGGAATCCCCCATCTCACCCTCTATTTCAGTTCTCGGAACTAATGCTGCCACTGAATCTATTACAATTATATCAATTGCTCCAGATTGTACAAGTTTTTCTGTTATATCTAATGCTTGCTCACCTGTATCTGGTTGTGATAGGAAAAATCTCCCTTTTGTAAAATCAACACCCAACGCTTTGGCATATTCAGGATCTAAAGCATTCTCTGCATCTATAAATGCAGCAACTCCACCTTGCTTTTGAACCTCTGCTATAGCATGAAGTGTAACTGTAGTCTTTCCAGAAGATTCTGGTCCATAAACTTCAATTATTCTCCCTCTAGGATAACCACCTACTCCAAGTGCTTTATCAATTGCCAATGAACCAGATGATACTACTTCTACTTTAACAGAGGTTTCACCATCTAAATCCATTATAGCTCCTTTACCATAACTTTTTTCAATATCCTTTATAGCCTTTTCTAAAGCAGATTGGCGATCACTATTTATTTCTATTTTTTCTTTTGATTTTTTTTCTCTTGCCACAACTGTTCCCCCTTATGTATATTTCAACTATATTATATCATAAAATGTACATAAAAAGTAACTGAGAAACTACTCTCAATTACTTTTTACTTACCTATTTATTTGCTATTGCAAAAGTATCTTTAGCAATTATAAGTTCCTCATTTGTAGGAATAACAAATGCTTTTACTTTTGATGTTTCCTTAGTAATTTCTGCAACTTTTCCACGTACATTATTTGCTTCATTGTCAAAATCAATACCTAAGAAAGTTAATCCCTCTAATACTTCTTGTCGAACCCAAGTTGCATTTTCTCCAACTCCAGCTGTAAATACAATAACATCAACTCCGTTCATAGCAGCAGCGTAAGAACCAATGTATTGCTTAATTCTATTAATGTATACATCTATTGCTTGAGCTGCCTTGGCGTCAGTAAATCTAACAACTTCAATATCACGTAAATCTGACGATATATTAGATAATCCTTTTAAACCTGATTCATTGTTAAATATTCTAATGATTTCATTAAGATCTAAACCTGTTTTTAATGATATATAAGGTATTGTTGCTGGATCAATATCTCCAGTTCTACTTCCCATTACTAATCCTGATAATGGTGTGAATCCCATAGATGTATCAAATGATTTTCCATTTTTTATCGCACAAATCGATGCCCCATTTCCTATATGACATGAGATTATTTTTAATTCATTAATATTTCTATTCATAACTTCCGCTGTCATTTGTGCAATATATCTATGACTTGTTCCGTGAGCTCCATATTTTCTTACACCATGTGTTTCATAAAACTTTCTCGGCACAGCATACATATATGTAGATTCTGGCATAGTTTGATGGAAAGCTGTATCAAATGTTAATACATTCGGTACATTCGGTAATACTTTTTGAAAAGCTTCTACTCCCATAATATTAGCTGGATTATGAAGTGGTGCTAAATCCTTAATAGATTCTAATTTTTCTAGGACTTCAGGCGTAACTAATACTGACGAATCGTAGAATTCTCCTCCATGAACTACTCTATGTCCAACTCCCTCTATCTCTTCAACATTTTCCACTATCTTTAATTCTGTTAATTGATTTAACAATCTTTCAATTGCAAAATTATGATTTGGAATATCCAACTCATCTTTTATTTTTTCACCATTAAATTCTATGGTAAATACTCCGTTTCCAATACCAATACGTTCTACAAGCCCTTTTGCTATTACTGTTTCTTCAGGCATTTCAAATAATTGAAATTTTAATGACGAACTCCCTGAATTTATTGCTAAAATTTTTGTCATAGCTATTCTCCTTAAATTTTAAATTATATATTTATATTATCTCACTAATTGTAAACAAATTCAATACATATAATAATAAAAAGAGATTAAGTGATACTTAATCTCTTTTTATTATTATGCTTTATTTCTTGAACCAAAAATATCGATTTTTTCATTAACCATTGCTTTAATAGCAGCGACTCCTGGAGCTAATAATTTACGTGGGTCAAAACCTTTCCCCTCTAAATCTTTTCCATCTTCAATATATTTACGTGTAGCTTCTGCAAACACTAATTGTAACTCAGTATTTACATTAATTTTTGAAACTCCTAGAGAAATTGCTTTTTTAATTTGTTCAGCAGGAATACCTGTACCTCCGTGTAATACTAATGGTAATCCATTTGTTACTTTAGAGATTTCTTCTAAAGTCTCAAAACTTAGTCCTGCCCAATTTTCTGGATATTTACCATGAATATTTCCTATTCCTGCTGCTAAGAAATCAATACCTAAGTTAGCCATCGCTTGACATTCTCTTGGATCAGCTAACTCACCAGAACCGATAACCCCATCTTCTTCTCCACCAATTGAACCAACTTCACATTCAATTGATAATCCTTTTGAATGAGCTAATTCAATCATTTCTTTAGATTTAGCAACATTTTCTTCAAATGGATAATGTGAACCATCAAACATTACTGAAGAAAATCCAGCTTTAATAGCATCTTGCGTTCCTTGATATGATCCATGGTCTAAGTGTAACGCCACCGGAATTGTAATATTTAATGATTCTACCATTGCCTTAACCATATCAGCAACAGTTTTAAATCCTGTCATATATTTAGCAGCTCCCTCACTAACACCTAAAATTACAGGACTTTTTGCTTCTTCACAAGCTTCTAAGACCGCTTTTGTCCACTCCAAGTTGTTAATATTAAATTGTGCAACCGCATACCCTTCAGTTTTTGCTTTTACAAGCATATCTTTTGCAGATACTAATGCCATTATAATATCCTCCTAATCAATAACATTTATGTCTATATTATAACACGCTATTTTAATAATATCAATATTAAATATTATCTAAGTATATCCAATATTTCTTCAAAATATTTAGGTAGTTCTGTATTAATATGTATTGCTTTACCACTTATCGGGTGCATAAACTCCAATGATTTAGAATGTAACATCTGACCAGATGTATCTAATGTTTTCTTTGGTCCATATACAAGATCGCCTACTAAAGGAAATTTTATATATTTCATATGTACTCTAATTTGATGAGTTCTCCCTGTCTCTAATTCACATTCAATTAACGTATACTTATTATATCTTTTTATAACTCTAAAATGTGTTATCGCGCACTTTCCATCATCAATGATAGCCATTTCTTTTCTTTCTCTTGGGTTTCTAGCTATTGGCGCATCTATAGTTCCATAATCATGCTTGATAACACCATGAACTAAAGCATAATATTTCCTTTTTATTTCTTTTTTTGAAATCATTTCTGATAGCTTCACATGTGTTTTATCATTTTTGGCAACTATTAGCAATCCAGAAGTATCTTTATCTATTCTATGAACTATCCCCGGTCTAATAATTCCATTTATGCTTGATAACTTTTCCGAACGAAACATTAAAGCGTTTACTAACGTTCCATCTCTATGACCTACTGCAGGATGCACAACCATTCCTTTTTCTTTATTTACAATAAGTAAATCCTCGTCCTCATACACAATATTTAAAGGGATATCTTGTTTTTTTATATCGAGTTCTTCTTCTGGTCTAAAGATTATATTTATTTCATCATTTTTTTTCAACTTATAATTTGATTTTATTGGTAGATTATTAACTAAAATATATTTTTCGTTTATTAAATTTTGAATTACAGTTCTAGATATTTCTGTTAATTCTGTCATTAAATATTTATCAATTCTAATATCCTTATTTTCTCGATAATGAATTATTTTTTTTTTCATATTCCCTCCATTATATTTAAAAAATGCACATCTTTATTAGATGTGCATACTTTACTTATTTTTTACCTTTAAGAGCCTGTTTTTGAGCTTTCTGCATATTACTCATCATTTGATTAATTTTTTTCTTAGATGGTTTTTGTCCCATTTGAGAAAGCATACTCATCATTACATCTTCATTTAATTGTGGATTATTTTCCATATAGTTCATAAAGTTTTTTCGTGCTATAAAAAATCCAGCAACTAAACCTAGTAAAAAAGTTACTGTAGCTATTAAAATAACTATTCCTGTAGACATTATTTATTTCCTTTCTTTGGAGTTATATCTTCTCCATCGCTATTTATAACTTTTGTATTATCTAAGATATTACGCATATTACTTTTAAAATTTTTTAAATATAATTTTCTAAATTCAGTAAGTTCTTCTATTTCAGCTGAACTTAATTCTCTTTTTTTTTTATTGCATTTAATTCATTAATCTTATCTATTATTTGAGACATTTCCATAATTACACACCCATTAATTCATTTTGTTTTTCTTTTGTTACCACATCTATTTCAGTAATAAATTTATCTGTAATTTTTTGTATCTCGTCTGAATAATATTTTAAATCATCTTCTGTTATTTGAGATGATTTTTCTAATTTTTTCATAGAATCAATTGAATCACGGCGAATATTTCTTACTGCTACTTTTGAGCTTTCTGATTCTTTCCCTACCTGTTTAGCAAGTTCTTTTCTACGTTCTTCCGTCAAAGAAGGAAATACAATTCTTATTACAGAACCATCATTAGAGGGGTTTAATCCTAAATCTGACGCCTGTATTGATTTTTCTATATCTCCTAATAATGATTTTTCATATGGTGAAATAACTAACATTTTAGGTTCAGGTACAGAAATTCCCGCAACTTGATTAATAGGAGTCGCTACTCCATAATATTCTACATTTAATCTATCAAGAATAGCAGCATTTGCTTTACCTGCTCTAATCGACGATAATTCTCTTGTAAGACTGGCAATAGCCTTAGTCATTTTTTCTTCTAATATTGAAATTATTTGTTCAGGCATTATTATTCTCCTATTATTTTGTTATTATTGTTCCCATTTTTTCTCCATTAATAACTTTAATAATATTATCATCTTCATCAATAGAGAATACTATTATCGGTAAATTATTATCCATACAGAATGAAATAGCTGTAGAGTCCATTACTGCTAATCCTTTACTAATCACATCAATATGAGTTAAATCATCGAATTTTGTAGCGTCTTTTTCTACTTTAGGATCGGCTGAATAAACACCATCTACTGCATTTTTACCCATTAATATCACATCTGCGTCAATTTCTTTTGCTCTTAAAGCTGCAGTGGTATCTGTTGAAAAGAATGGATTTCCTATTCCCGCTGCAAAAATTGCAACTCTCCCTTTTTCTAAATGTCTTATAGCTCTACGTCTAATATAGGGTTCTGCCATAGCCTTCATTTCTACAGATGTTAATACTCTAGTATCTACACCTCTTTGTTCTAATGAATCTTGTAGTGCTAAAGAATTCATGACTGTAGCAAGCATCCCCATTGAATCAGCTGTTGTTCGCTCCATACCTAATTCTTCTCCAGTTTTTCCTCTCCAAATATTACCTCCACCTACTACGATGGCTACTTCTACACCTTGTTTTACAACTTTAGCAATTTGATTTGTCATCTTATTAACAATTTCAGAATTTATTCCAAAACCTTTATCTCCTGCTAATGCTTCTCCACTTAGTTTTAAAAGAACTCTTTTATATGCTTTTGACATACTATATACCTCCATTCTTTTAAAAAAGCACACACTACTATCGTGTATGCTTTTTATATTAGTTACCTCTTACTTGGTTCATTACTTCTTCAGCAAAGTTATCTTCTTTTTTCTCGATACCTTCACCAACTTCATATCTAACAAACTTAGTAAGCTTACCACCTTTAGAAGCTACAAATTGTTCAACAGTCATACTGTCATCTTTAACAAATTTTTGTTTTGTAACGCAGATTTCTTCTAAATATTTATTTAATCTACCTACAATCATTTTTTCAACGATTGCTGCTGGTTTACCTTCGTTTAATGCTTGTTCAGAAAGAACTTTTTTCTCACGATCTAATTCTTCTTGAGGAACTTGAGACTCATCTAAATATTTAGGGTTTAAAGCTGCAATGTGCATCGCAACATCTTTAGCAACTTCTCCATCAGTAGTTCCTTCAACTAATGTAAGAACACCAATTCTCCCCCCCATATGAGAGTATGTTCCGAATGAGTCTGCATCAGTCTTAGTTATTACTTCAAATCTTCTTAATGATAACTTTTCACCAATTGTTGCAATCCCATTATTTATAAGTGTTTCTATTGTTTCATCACCCACAGATACTGCTAGTGCTTCTTCAATTGATTTTGGTTCAGCTTTAAGAATTACATTACCTACTTCTTTTACTAATTCTAAAAATTTTTCATTTTTTGCAACGAAATCAGTTTCTGAGTTAATTTCTAGAACTAATGCTTTGTTTCCTTCTTCCACTAAATATGTAATACCCTCAGCAGCTATACGATCTGCTTTTTTAGCAGCTTTCGCAATACCATTTTCTCTTAAGTAATCGATTGCTGCATCGATGTCTCCATTAGTAGCGATTAACGCTTTTTTACAATCCATCATACCAGCACCAGTACGTTCTCTTAATTCTTTAACTTGAGCAGCTGTTATAGCCATAATTAATTTCCTCCATTTTTTATTATTATATCTTTAACCTTAATGTTAATACGATGATTATAATAGTGCATTACTCGACGCACTATTTATAATCATTATCGAGAAATTATTCTTCTTCAGCAGCCACTTCTTCAACATTTCCTTCATTATAAGCAACAAAGGCGTCTGCCATTTTAGCCGTTAATAATTTCACAGCACGAATTGCATCATCATTAGCTGGAATAACATAATCGACATCATCTGGATCACAATTTGTATCTACAATACCTACTACTGGAATTCCTAATTTTTTAGCTTCTGCTATGGCATTATGTTCTTTTTTAGGATCAACTACGAACATTGCATCTGGCATGTTTTTCATTTCTCTAATTCCACCTAAGAATTTATTTAATCTATCATACTCTTTACGCAATTCGATTACTTCTTTTTTTGGTAAAACTTCAAATAGGCCATCTTCTTCCATTTTTTCAATTTCAGAAATCCTATCAATACGTCCTTTAATTGTTTTATAGTTAGTTAAAGTTCCACCTAACCAACGATGGTTAATGTAGTATTGACCTGATCTCTCAGCTTCTTCTTTAATAGCATCTTGTGCTTGTTTCTTTGTCCCTACAAATAACATCTTTCCACCTTGATCAGCTACTGATTTAACAAATTCATATGCTTCATCTACTTTTTTTACAGTTTTTTGTAGGTCGATAATATATATTCCATTTCTTTCTGTGAAAATATATTTATCCATTTTAGGATTCCATCTTCTTGTTTGATGTCCGAAATGAACTCCTGCTTCTAATAATTGTTTCATTGAAATAACTGGCATAGTTATTTTCCTCCTTGGTTTTTCCTCCGATATCTTCATATTAATTATAGACATGAGCACCAAATAACTAAATCAAATATCGTGTGTATTATTTAGTTGAATCTAATTCAACCTAAATTATTATATATTATATTTTGGTAAAAATCAACAATTTAACATTAAAAATACAGGTATAGCAGGAAATATTCCTGCTATACCTGTATTTTTAATATCCTCTATCCATATCATACAAATTCTTATATTTATAATTACTTTCATAAAGTTCTTCATGCGAGCCATCCATCTCTATTTTTCCATTATTAATGAATATTATTCTATCCATGTATTCTATAGAGTTTAAATGATGTGTTATCCAAATAATTGTTTTATTATCATTATTTTTAAAAATAGTGTTAAGTAAATCAGTTTCCGTTTTTGGATCTAATCCAACAGTAGGTTCGTCTAATAATAATAATTCATTATTTTGAATTAGAGTTCTTGCCAAGGCAATACGCTGTCTCTCTCCCCCTGAAAATCTAGTTCCAGATTCATATACATTTGTATATATACCATCCGGTAGCATATCTATTGTTTGTTTCATTTGTGATTTCTCTAAACTATCTTCTATCCGAGAGATAGAGATGACATTTTTTGAATCTATATTAGATAATTCTAAATTATCTTTAATACTCATATCGAAAAGATATGGTTTTTGATTCAACATAGATATTTTTTTACCTAATAAATTCTCACTTGGCAAGTTTCCAAATACTTTTATACTACCTTCATAATCTTTATAAGTTCCCGTTATTAATTTAATAAGTGTTGATTTACCGACTCCACTTCTTCCAAGTATAGCAACTTTTTCGCCTTTTTTCACACTCAAAGATATGTCATTTAAAATCATTTTAGTATTATCATAAGCAAATTTTAAATTTTTAATTTCTATTATATTATTATAGTTCGTTTCATTATACTCAACATTGTCCACTTCTTCTTTATTAGAATAAAATTCTTTCACTCTATCTATAGAGATTTTATATGTTGGTATATGCGATATAGCTTCTCCCGTCATTAATACTACAGATAAAACTGATAATGCTATCATACAAAAAGATGCTATATATACATTTTCAATAGTATTATTAATTGACATATTCATACAAGAATAAATCATAAAGGTTACAACTAAAGTTGCTAAAAATTGTAATGTGATCTCTCTCAAGTGAACTATTGATTTTATTTTTTTTTCAGCCTTAATAATCTCAATTTCATTTGTTTTGTACTCATGTACAAGATTTTCAACCTTATTTGCCGAAATAAAATCCGTTATTCCTAGTACTGCACTCGTAAGATTAGTATATAATTTATGTTTGCTTTTTTTTACTATAACTTGTTTATTTTTTGTTAAATATAATGAGAGAAAAGGAACTACAAATATTATAAAAAAACCGAATGTAAGTGCCAATAATGAATAATAGTAATCCAACGGAACCATTATAGCAATAAATACTGTATATACAATTAATGATATGATAGCTGGAAAAATAGTTTTCAAGTATATATTTTGTAAATGATCAATATCTTCCGAAAGTAAACCTAATAAATCTCCCGATTTATATTCTTTTTTTAACCTTAAAGCCATAGGTTCTAAAATAATATAGACCTTACTGCGCATTTTTTCTATCAATTTCAAAACTAAATCATGGCCTATTAGCCTATGTAGATATGAAAATACAGATTGAGTAAGCGAAAAAGTTCTTGTTAAAACAGCAGGAACCTGTAGCAATAAAATATTTCCAATTTTTAATGCCGATTTACTGATCAAAAAACCTGAAATATACATAAGACCAATTCCACTTACAGCCGATATTACACCTAAGATAACAATAAGATTAATTTTAAATTTATTATTTTTGAGTTCATTTCTAATTATCGATGTCTTATTCATATCTTTCTCCCACTAAAGACTTTTTTAGATCCTCATATTTATTGTCTTCTCTAAAATTATCTAATTTTTCAAAATACTTAACTTTTCCTGATTCTATATTTAAAACATAATCCATATCGTTCAGCCAATGTAATCTGTGTGTTGCTATTATTACTGTTCTATCTTTAAAAAGTGCCAGTAATTTTTCTTTTATTTCAAACTCAGTTTCAATATCTAAATGACTAGTAGGTTCATCTAATATTACAACTTTTCTATCACTAAGAAGTGCCCTTGCTATTGCTATCCTTTGTGCTTGTCCACCACTAAGTTCTCTTCCACCTTCACCAATTAGAGTATCATATCCTTTATCTAAACCTTTAACATAAGTATCTAAACCAACAAGTTCGGTAACTTTATCAAGTTCTTCTGCACTGGATGGTTTATCTAAATAAAACTCTAAATTACTTCTGATTGAAGCTGGAAAAATATATGGAAACTGTGATATATAGGAAATGTGTTCAATCCAATTAGAGTTTTTTAACCCTACATTTTTTTCATTTATTTTTATATCTCCACTTGAGTTATTTGATATCCCTGATAAAATAGAAATTAGACTTGTCTTTCCAGATCCACTCTGACCTACAATACAAATTCTATCTCCCTCTTTTATGGTGAATGATATATTATCTAATACAGCTTTTTCTTCTTTTATTAAACTTACATTTCTTAATTCTAATTTTTTAAAATTACAAATTTTTTCATAATTATTTTTTGACTTATCTTGTGTATTTATAATATTTATAATTTCTTCATAAGCTACTTGTCCGTTTAGACTCGCATGATAATCAGTTGCAGCCTGTTTCATGGGTAAGAAAAATTCAGGAGCTATCAGTAATACTGTTAAAGCTGGTAATAAATTAGTATCCCCTGCTAATAAAAGTATTCCTAACCTTACAGCCAAAAAAGCAATCGCAAGTGTCGTCAATATATCTAATGCAAAGCTATTTAAAAATGCATATCTTAGTGTGAGCATAGTACTTTTTCTATACTCACTATTCTTTTCTTCCATTATAGGTAAATAATTTTTAGCTATTCCTAAAAATTTAAGACTTTCAATACCTCGTATAGTATCAACAAAATTATTTGATAGAATTCTATATTTTTTATATTGTCTGTCTGCCATATCTCTTGCTGTAACACCCAAAAGAATCATAAATATTACTATTACCGGTATAAATGATGATATCATAAAAGCTGAAACCTTATCTGTGTAAAAAGTAAACCATACTACTAATATAGGTATTATAACACTACGTAATTTTTTGGATACATTTAGTTCAAAATAATTTTTTACTTGTGCTATACCTTCAATTGATAAGGTAATTAATTTCCCTGTCCCTTCCTTGCTAGTAAATTCTGCTCCTTTCTTAAAATATGAATATATTAACTGTTCACGTAAAGAAATCTCCAACTTTTCTGCTTCTTTCTCTGTAAAATATTGTTGTAAATGCAGAGATACTGTTCTGAAAAAATATCCTATAAAAAATAATAATACATAATTAAAAATATTATACTCGCTCTCAAATAAACTAACTATTGTTTTAGCTAAAAAGGCAGTCTGTAAGATTATACAAACTGCCTCTACTATTGATAAGAATAATAATATTATGTACAAGCTCTTTTTTACAGGAAGACTCACTTTACTCTTCCTATATTTTGACATACATTAATACTCCAATTCATCTTCTTTTCTTAAACGTTTTTTGAAAATTTTATAGGCCCAGACTTGGTTCCCTATAACTATCGGCATCATAAATACCCCTACTATTGTCATTAATTTAAGAGTGTATTCACTACTCGCTGCATCATATATAAATAACGACTTAGAAACATCTTCACTATTAATTATGGCTCTAGGAAACATACCTGAAAATACTGCCAAAGTTAAAAATCCTAAAGTTCCTGATGTTGCAAGAAAAGCTTTTAAATCTTGATTTTTCTTATTTAGAATATATGATATTACAAAGAAAATTACGGCAATTATTGCAAAAATTAAACCAATATAATAATTTCCAGTTAAAATATCTGTCTTAACTAAGGCCCAGCCTGCAAATATCAGTGTGACTATGGCTGCTAGTGGGAATAATAAACTAGATGCTTTTTGTGCACGTTCTCTTAAATCACCTACAGTTTTTAAAACTAAAAATTGTGCACCGTGTACCAACATGATTAATAGCATCATTAGTCCACCTAATAAAGCGAATGGTGATAATAGTCCTAGAAAACCATCCACCATATTCTTACTTTCATCTAATCTAGCACCAGTCATAAAATTCGCTACGGCTACTCCCCATAATACAGGAGGTAAAAAACTTCCTACTAGCATTGCTGTATCAAAGGTTGTAATCCATTTTCTATTATTTCCTAATTTTCCGCGAAATTCAAATGAAACCCCTCTAAGAATTAATGCTACTAGCATTAAAACAAATGCAATGTAATAACCACTAAATAATTTTCCATACCATATTGGAAAAGCAGCAAACATAGCACCACCACCAGTTAATAACCATACTTCATTAGCATCCCAAAATGGGCCAATTGTATTAAAGTATACTCTTTTTTCTAGATCATTTTTACCTAAAATTTGGGAAAGAACACCTACTCCAAAATCATAACCTTCAAGTATAAAAAAACCAGTGAATAAAACCGTGATTAATATATACCATATATTTGATAACAAAATAGCTGTATCCATATTAAACTACCTCCCTTATTGTCGCTTCTTTTTTCTTCATCATATATCTGAATATAATAAATTGGGCTAATCCTAAAATAGCATACAATGTAGAGAATACTATAAGTGAAAATAGTACTGATTCAGCTGATATTGGAGAAACTCCTTTATATGTTGGCATTAATCCAAAAATTATAAAAGGCTGTCTTCCCATTTCAGCATAAACCCAACCTGTTGCAGTTGCCAATTCTGATACCAAAATCATCCAAGGAACTGTGTGTAAAAACCATTTATATTTAAGTTCCTCTCTTCTAAATGACAATATAGTTCCTAGCAGTGCCACTCCAATTAACAGTACCGAAGAACCTGACATTACTCTGAATGCATAAAATATTATTGTAACATCTGGAATATAATTTAAATGCTCTCCTAAAATAGGATAATATTTAGCATCCAATTCTTCCTGCAGAGTTTTCATTCCTTTTAAAGATCCTTCAAATTTATCAAAGGCTAAAAAGCTTAATAATCCAGGAACTTCTATTATTGGTTCAGCAACCTGTTGCTTTTCATCAATTTTTGCTAAAACTGTAAATGGTGCCGGATCATGAGTATCTTCATATATTGCTTCTGCGGCAGCAACTTTCATAGGGTATTCTCTGACTAAATACTGCATTTGTGCATGTCCCGTAATTCCTAAACCTAACGATGATATTAAAGCTGTGATTATAGAAATTCTAAATGCTTTTCTAAACATAGCAACTTCATGTCCTCTAACCATTTTCCAGGCAGAAATACCCGCTATAACAAACGAACCAACAGCAAAACATGCAGCCATTACGTGTGGAAATTGATTCCATAGATATGGATTCTGAATAATTGCTAAGAAATCAACCATTTCAGCCTTTTGGCCAATAACTGGATTCTCAACTATTTTATATCCTACAGGTCTTTGCATAAATGAATTTGCTGATAAAATCCAAAATGATGATAGTATAGTTCCTATTGAAACTAACCATATACACATTGCGTGTAGTTTTTTACTAATTTTATCCCATGAAAATATCCAAATACCTATAAATGTAGATTCAAGATAAAATGCTAACAAGGCTTCAATTGCTAGTGAAGGTCCAAAAACATCTCCAACAAAAGAAGAATATTCCGACCAGTTCATACCAAATTGAAACTCTTGTAATATACCAGTTACAACTCCTACAGCAAAGTTTATTAAAAATAAATGACCAAAGAATTTCGTAATTCTCTTGTAGTGCTCATCACCAGTTCTTACATACATTGTCTCAAAAACTGCTACTAGAAAAACCATTCCAATGGTAATTGGTACAAAGAAAAAGTGAAATATCGTTGTAGAAGCAAATTGTAACCTTGAAAGTAATAATAAGTCCACTTTGCGCTACCTCCTTTATATAAATATTAAATTTTAAAATAATAAAACATTTTATTACAATTCTTATTCTAACACAATAAATATTTTTTTAAAACAAATGATTATAAAAATTCATATAAAATTCACAATTACTGAAATATTAATCTTAAATGGTATATTATTGTAATAGTACATAGATTATTTTTAAAATATAGGATCCATATTTATAGTTAAAAAATCCACTATAAACACTAGTTTTATAGTGGATTTTTTATTAACGAGAATAGTACTCAACTATTAACTGTTCATTAATTTCTTGATGTAATTCACTTCTTTCTGGAAGTCTTACTAATGAACCTTCAAGTTTATCTGCATCAAAAGTTAAATATTCAGGTACGAAGTTATTAACTTCCACTGCCTCTTTGATTATTTCTAAATCACGTGATTTTTCACGAATAGATATAACCTGACCTGATTTTACTTGATAAGATGCGATATCTACTTTTTTACCATCTACTAACACATGACCATGATTTACTAATTGACGTGCCTGTCTGTTAGTACGAGCTAGTCCTAAGCTATAAACAACTGAGTCTAATCGTGTAGCTAATAGAGCCATAAAGTTTGTACCGTGTAGACCTTGTAATTTTCCTGCTTTATCAAATAATTTGCGGAATTGTTTTTCATTCATACCGTGTAAGTAACGAAGTTTTTGTTTTTCTTGTAATTGTAATCCATATTCAGATAATTTTTTTCTTTGACCTGGACCATGCTGTCCTGGTGCGTAAGGACGTTTTGCTAACTCCTTACCAGTACCGCTTAGTGATATACCTAAACGACGAGATTTCTTCCAAGTTGAACCTGTAAAACGAGCCATTTATATGCTCCTCCTTTTTCTTTTTGTTTTTGGGTAAAACAAAAAGCATAAATACTGTTGTTGTATATGTTATAAAAATGGAACTTCACCAAGCAGCATAGGTTACGAGTTGCCACGCATTAGCGTATAACATAGAGGCAATAACAAATATTTCACTGCTATTATTTTACACTTTGAATATTCTAACATGTATAAGTATATATGTCAAGAAAAGTATTTAAAATTCTTAATTTAAAATATAAAAATTAAAAACTACTTACAATGTCTATTTATTCAATAAATCATATGTAAATTCAAATTTTCCAAATAAACTTTCACTTTAATATTGTTACTTAGATTTATTATTACTACTATATACAGTCACTAAACAATTAAATTTTTCCAAATTATATTTTATCTTTTAGCTATTTCCTCTAGCAACATTTTGTTTATCAACTGGGGATTTGCCTGACCTTTCGAAGCTTTCATTATTTGTCCTACTAAAAATCCAATTGCTCTATCTTTTCCATTTTTGAAATCTTCAATTGACTGTGGATTAGCATTTAAAGCTTCATTTATCCAAATTAATAATTGCCCCATATCAGAAATCTGTACTAAATTTTTACTCTTAACTATTTCTTCTGCTGAACCCCCATTTTCTATAAGCTCTGCAAATACTTTTTTTGCTATTTTAGATGAAATAGTTCCATCTGTAATCAGCGTTATCATCCCTGCTAAATTTTCACCTGTTAATTTTGTTTCTGCCAATTCCTTTTGTTCTTTATTTAAATATGCATTAACATCAACCATTAAATAATTAGATGCTAATTTAGCATCTGCTCCATTTCTTACTGCTTCTTCAAACATATCTGACATTTCTTTTGTTAACGTAAGAACATGAGCATCATAAGCGGGTAATCCTAATTCATCTTGATATCTCTTTCTTCTTGAATCTGGAAGTTCTGGTATTGTTGCTCTTACTTTTTCCATCCAATCATCAGAAATTAACATAGGAACTATATCTGGTTCTGGGAAATATCTATAGTCATCAGATCCTTCTTTAACACGCATTAGCTTAGTAGTCCCTGTTGTTTCATCAAAGCGACGAGTTTCCTGTTTGATTTCACCACCTGATAAGATTACTTGCTCTTGACGTTTTTTTTCAAATTCTAGTCCCTTTTTTACAAAAGTAAATGAATTTAAATTTTTTAACTCTGTCTTAGTTCCAAATTTACCTTGTCCATATGGTCGAATAGAAATATTAGCGTCACATCGCATTGAGCCTTCTTCCATCTTAACATCAGATACTTCTATATATTGAATTATTGAACGTAGTTTTTCTAAATATGCATATGCTTCTTCTGGAGTACGAATATCTGGTTCAGATACTATTTCAATTAAAGGTGTTCCTTGTCTATTTAAGTCAATTAATGAATATCCATTTTTATGAGTTAATTTACCAGCATCTTCTTCTAAATGGGCACGTGTTATACCTATTCTCTTAGTTTTTCCGCCTACTTCTATATCAATCCATCCATTTTCTCCAATCGGTTGATCAAATTGTGAAATTTGGTATGCTTTTGGATTATCTGGATAAAAATAGTTTTTTCTATCAAATTTTGATTCTTTAGCTACAGTCATATTAAGAGCCATAGCAGTCTTCATTCCCCATTCCACAGCACGTTTATTCACTACTGGCAAAACCCCTGGATAACCTAAATCGATTACACTTGTGTTTGTATTGGGTTCCGCACCAAAATGTGCCGGAGATGATGAAAAGATTTTTGAATGTGTTTTTAATTCTACGTGAACTTCTAGTCCAATTACTGTTTCAAAATGCATTTTTTTCTCCTGATATTAAAGTTCTATTTTTTTATCATGTAGGTTGTAATGTTGTTCAAAATTATAAGCTACATCATAGATCGTTGTTTCTGCGAACGGTTTTCCTATGATTTGCATACCTATTGGACGTTTACCCTTAAAACCACAAGGTATACTTATAGCAGGCAGACCAGCCATATTAATAGGTGTTGTCAAAATATCATTAGCAAACATAGTTACTGAATCAGAAATCTCTTCTCCTATATTAAATGCTACTGTTGGAGTTGTTGGTCCGATAATCACATCATAATTTTCAAATACTTTATCGAAATCATTCTTAATTAATGTACGAACTTTTTGGGCTTTCTTGTAGTATGCATCATAGTAACCTGATGATAAAACATAAGTTCCCAACATAATACGACGTTTTACTTCTGATCCAAACCCTTCTCCACGAGTTTTTTTATAAACTTCTTCTAAATTTGATGCTTCTTCATTTCTGTACCCATATCTGATTCCATCAAAGCGTGAAAGGTTTGAACTTGCCTCTGCTGATGCAATAATATAGTAAGCTTCTATTGTATTAATTGTATTAGGTAATGATACTTCTTCTACTATTGCTCCTTGTGATTCTAAATATCTTACTGCTTTTTTCACCGATTCTTTAACTTCTACATCTATACCATCACCAAAATATTCTTTTGGAAGAGCTATGCGCAGACCATCTACATCTCCAGTAATAATTTCGCTAAATTTTGGAACATCTATTGGTGCTGATGTCATATCATTTTCGTCTAGCCCCGAAATTATTTCTAAAACTCTAGCATTATCTTTAACTGTTCTGGTCATTGGTCCTATTTGATCTAGTGAAGATGCGTAGGCAACAAGTCCAAATCGTGATACACGTCCATAAGTTGGTTTCAAACCTATAACTCCACAATATGAAGCAGGTTGCCTCACAGATCCTCCAGTATCACTACCTAAAGTAAATGGAACTTGTCCGGCTGCAACAGCGGTAGCAGACCCTCCAGAAGATCCTCCTGGAACTGCAATTAAATCATGGGGGTTTCTTGTTAATTTATAATAAGATGTTTCAGTAGATCCACCCATAGCAAACTCATCCATATTTAATTTACCAACAATAATTGGATTTTCTTTATGTAATTTTATCATAACAGTTGCATCATATATTGGATTAAATCCTTCTAAAATTTTTGATGCACACGTTGTATCTATATTTTTAGTTATGATGTTATCCTTTATTCCCATAGGGATACCAAAAAGCTTCCCTGTATTTTTCCCTTGTTCTTGTTTAAGATCAAGTTCTTTTGCTTTTTCTAAAGCTACTTCCTCAGTTATAGAAATAAAAGAGCCTATCTTATCATCTGTAGTTTTAATCTTTTTAAAAGAAGCCATTGCTAGTTCAGATGGCTTAATCTCTTTATTTTTTAATTTCAATTCTAAATTTTCAATTGATTCATACATTAAAGTCATTAAAATTCTCCTTTATAATATTACTCAATAATTGTAGGTACTTTAAATTGCCCTGCCTCTTTTTCATAAGCATTCTTCAAAACTTTTTCTTTATCTAATCCTGTTTGCGATATATCTTCTCTAAATACATTCATTAAATCTAAAACATGATATGTTGGTTCAACATTATCAGTATTCACCGATGATAACTTCTCTACCAATGTTACAATTTTCTCTAATTGTTCTGTATATACTTCCATCTCCTCTTCTTTAACTTCAAGGCGAGATAGGTGAGCAATGTGTTCAACTTGTTCTTTTGTTATTTTTGACATATTATCCTCCAAGATAAAAATTCATTACTAAATAATATCATATTTATTTCGTTTTATCAATTTTAAAAAAATAATATAACAATTAATTTCGTACTGCACTAGCGTCTCCTATGCTCTATTCTACTTACATACTACCTAAATAAGATTTAAATCTTTTTCTCTTCCAATAGTTGTTTTATCTCCGTGACCAGGATAAACAATTTTTTCTTCGTTTAGCTTAAATAATACATTATGCAGAGAATTTTTTAATTTTTTCAAATCAGAACCTGGTAAGTCATATCTACCATAACCATTTCTAAACAGAGCATCTCCAACTATAACAAAATCTCCAAAATCAAATGACAAACCTCCCGGTGAATGTCCAGGTGTTGGTAATACTTTAAATTTTATACCTGCTAGTTCATATTCTCTATAGTTCTCAAATTCAAATTCTGCTAAGTTAGTTCGAATACTTTTATTTAACCCAAAACTTGAAGATAAATTTAATTCTGGTGATTTCAACCACTCATTTTCTTTGCTAGAAACATAAACTGGAACTCCAAAATATCTCCTAGTCTCCTCTAAACTCACTATATGATCAAAATGTGTATGTGTAAGTATTATAGCCTCTACTTTTAAAAATTTTGATTCTACCTTATCTTTAATTTTATAAAATCCTGCTCCTGGATCAACTATTATAGCCCTTCCCAGCCTATGAATTATATAACAATTTTCATCTACCATATCCATTACTAGTTTTTCTATTTGTATTTTTGTCATATTATCCTCCTTTTATATCATATCATAAAATAAAATAGAGTAGATTTCCTCTACTCTATTTTTATTAGTCTCTTTTCTGCATTGATAAAAGTATCATTACAAATCTAATTAATTCCATCAAAGCTACAGCTGCAGCGGCTACATAAGTTAAAGCAGCAGCAGTAAGAACTTTTTTACAGTGTCTCTTTTCCTGGTCATTAACAATACCTAGCTCAACAACTTGCTCTAAAGCTCGTTTTGATGCATCGAATTCTACGGGTAGTGTCACTACCTGGAATAGAACAGCGAACAACATGAAGAACACTCCAATCCAAGCAATTGTGACTCCAAATGATGAAACCATGTATGATAATCCCATACCCACCATTATTAAAATCATAGAAAGATTTCCTCCTAAATTTGCCAATGGCACTAGTGAATGCCTCCATCTCATCGGCTTATAATCAGCTACTTTATCTTGGATAACATGTCCAATTTCATGCGCTGCAATTGCAACAGAGGCTACTGTTGGTTGTGAATACACTATAGGTGATAATACAACTACATTTTCAGCTGGATTATAATGATCTGATAATTCAACTTCTCCTCTTATAACACGAACATCAGTAATTCCATTAGCTTTTAATATTATCTCAGCGACTTCTTTTCCAGTTAAACCAGAAAGTGTTCTTACTTGCTTATATCGATTATAAGCACTTTTTACTTTCCACTGGGCTAAAAGTGGCAATAGCATTAATAGTGCAAAATAGAACAACATTGATCCTGACATTCCATATAACCCTATATTTGTCATTCCTGGCATTATAATTTTCTCCTTATATTTTAATTAAATATTCAGTATTTAAATATTTAGAAAGATTATATCATATTTATACTTGGAATTCTACTTTTTATTCTTCAGCATATTTTGATTTTCTCGCAAGTCTTTCACGAATAGATTTATCTAATTCTTTTTTACGTAATCTAATCGATTCTGGTGTTACTTCTAGATATTCATCATCATTTAAATACTCTAAACTTTCTTCTAAAGTCATAATCTTAGCTTTCTTTAGAGTTACAGTTTGATCTTTGGTAGATGAACGTACATTTGTCTGTGCCTTTGCTTTTGTAATATTTACAGTTAGGTCGTTTTCCCTGCTATTTTCACCAACAATCATACCTCCATAAACATCTGTACCTGGCTCTACGAACACAGTTCCCCTATCTTCTAAACCCGTAATTGAGTATGCTGTTGCTTGTCCATTTTCTTGAGCAACTAAAACTCCATTTCGACGTCCTCCAACTCTCCCTTTTTGCATTGGTTGATAAGAATCAAATGTATGATTTAAAATTCCATATCCTTTTGTCATAGACATAAACTCTGTTCTATATCCAATAAGACCACGAGCCGGAACATTAAAAATAAGCCTTGTCTGTCCATTTCCATCAGCCTGCATATCCACCATATCTCCTTTTCTTTGACCAATAGATTCGATTACTGCTCCCACTGCCTCATCTGGAGTATCAATTTGTACTCTTTCTACTGGTTCACAGTCTATTCCATCTATATTTTTAATGATTACTTCTGGTTTAGATACCTGGAGTTCAAATCCTTCACGACGCATGTTTTCAATAAGTACTGATAAGTGTAATTCTCCCCTACCACTAACTATCCATGAATCGTTTCCTGCCTGTTCAACTCTTAATGAAACATCTGTTTCTAATTGTTGCATTAATCTGTCATCAATTTTACTTGCAGTAACCCATTTTCCTTCTTTACCCGCAAATGGTGAATTATTGACAAGAAAAGTCATTTGTAATGTGGGCTCATCAATGTGTAATACTGGAAGTGCTTCTTGATGGTCTATCGGACACACTGTTTCACCAACGTTAATATCATCCATACCACTTACTGCTACGATATCTCCTGCTTTAGCTTCTTGAATTTCTTCACGTTTTAGCCCGAAATAACCAAATATTTTTGTAACTCTAAAGTTCTTAGTTGTACCATCAAGCTTAATAAGAGTTACTGCGTCCCCTACTTTCATACTACCTCTAAACACACGTCCAATTCCAATACGTCCCACATAGTCGCTATAATCTAGCAAAGCTGTTTGAAATTGTAACGGTTCGTCGCTGTTATCAATCGGAGCTGGTACATAATCTAAAATTGTATCGTATAAACACTTCATATTTTCATCTTGATTAGATGGATTACTATCTAGTGATGCCGTTCCGTTAATAGCTGATGCATAGACTACTGGGAATTCTAATTGATCTTCATCCGCACCCAGCTCAATAAACAAGTCAATAACTTCATCAACAACCTCATCTGGTCTTGCAGAATCTTTATCAATTTTATTCACAACTACAATTGGTTTTAAATGTTGTTCAAGCGCCTTTTTAAGTACAAATCTAGTTTGAGGCATTGTACCTTCATAAGCATCAACCACTAAAAGTACACCATCTACCATCTTCATAATACGTTCTACTTCCCCACCAAAATCAGCATGTCCTGGTGTATCAAGAATATTAATTCTTTTACCAGCATAATCAATAGCGGTATTTTTGGCCAAAATCGTTATCCCTCGTTCACGCTCTAAATCGTTAGAGTCCATTGCTCTCTCTTCAACGTACTCGTTAGAACGAAATATTCCTGATTGTTTTAATAGCTCATCAACTAAAGTAGTTTTCCCATGGTCAACGTGAGCTATGATTGCTATATTTCTAATATCTTCTCTTAATTTTACAGACATTAATTTTCTCCTTAAATAAATCTAATCTATAAATATTATCATACTAGCTATCTAAAGTAAATTAAAAAGTTAGTATATATTTTTATCAATACCTTTGACTTTGTTTAAAAGCTCTATTCATTTCTCTATTTGCTTCTTTTTCTTTCAAACTATTTCTCTTATCATAATTTTTTTTACCTTTAGCTAGAGCAATGAGTAACTTTGCATAACCATTTTTTATATAAAGTTTTAATGGGACAATACTCATTCCTGCTTCCGCTTGAACTTTTCCTAAACTTAATATTTGTCTTCTTTTCAATAGTAATTTTCTAACCCTTAATGGATCATGATTGAATATATTCCCTTCTTCAAAATGGGAAATATGTATATTATGAACAAAAACCTCTCCATTTCTAATATGACAATATGAATCTTTTAAATTTATTCTTCCTCGTCTAATAGATTTTATTTCCGTTCCGGTAAGGACAATTCCTGCTTCCAACGTATCTTCGATAAAATAATCATGTAGGGCTTTTTTATTATTAGCAACTACTTTAACTTCCAATATATTTACCTCCTTCTTCTCTTTAAAATTTTATCTCTGACTTTTTTATTATTTAATATAAATTTATTATCCTCCCTTCTAACTGTTTCTTTGTGATAAATAATTTTAAAGTCAATAGTCTGGTTTTCAAGATTTACATTGTCCACTTTGACTTTTACTTTGTCTCCAATCCTGTAAATTTTCTTCTTCCTTTTTCCTACTAAAATTAAATTCCTTTCATCAAATTCATAATAATCATCTAGCATATTTTTAATATGACTCAATCCCTCTATCGTATTAGACAAGCTAATGAAGACTCCAAACCTTGTTACCGATGAAACTATCCCATCAAACTCCTGATTTTCTCTTTCAAGCATATACTCACATTTTTTGATTTGCTCAACTTCTCTCTCACAATCAACAGCCCTTTTTTCATAAACTGAAGATTTTTCTGCTAAATTCGGTAAAATTTCATAGAAATGTTCTTTATTTGCTTGACTTATATCTCCATTAAATATATAGGACCTAATCATTCTATGGACTAATAAGTCTGGATATCTTCTTATGGGAGAAGTAAAATGTGTATAATATTTAGACGCTAAGGCAAAATGTCCTAACGACATTATCGAATATTTAGCTTGATTCATAGTTCTTAGAAGAACAGTAGATAACATATTTTCAACAGGACTTTTTTTAAATTTTTTTAGCATATTAGCTAATGTATAAGCCTCTATATTTTCTAAATTTGCTTGTACTCTATACCCCAAACTAGCTGATAATTCAAAAAATTGCCTCAACTTTTCTATTCTTGGCTGCTCATGTACACGATATATAAAAGGTGTTTCTAGCCAATAGAAATGTTCTGCTACTACTTCATTGGCACTGATCATACAATCTTCAATTAATCTTTCCGCTTTGCTATTTTCCCTTAAAATTATATCTTTAACTGTAGAATTTTCATTAAGAATTATCTTAGCTTCTGATTTATTAAAATTAATTGCTCCCCTTTGTTCTCTATTTTTTCTAATTTTTAAAGTAAGTTCCAAAGCTTTATTTAACATCTTTAAATATTCTTTATATTCTTCCTGGACTTCTTTATCATTCTCAAAAACAGCATTAACTTTACCATAAGTTAGTCTTCCTTTTGAATTTATCACAGCAGGGTATATATCATAAGAATTTATTGCTCCATCTGCATTGAATTCCATTTCACAACAAATAGTATATCTATCTACATTTGGATTTAACGAACAGACATTATTAGATAATTTTCTTGGCAACATAGGGACTACTCTATCTATCAAATAAACACTGCATCCCCTATTCTGAGCTTCTTTATCCAATTCACTATTCTCAGTAACATAAGAAGATACATCAGCAATAAAAACTTTTAATCTATAGCCACTTTTTAACTTAATAACAGAGATAGCATCATCTAAATCTTTAGAATCATCTCCATCTATAGTTACTACAAGTTCATCACGACAATCCCTATAAGGATTTTTCATAGTAACCTCTTCACTTATTCTATCAAGCTCGATTTCCACCTCTTTAGAAAATTCAGTCGGTATATTGTGTTTATAAATAGTTGATACTATATCAATTCCTGGATCATCTTTATGACCTATACTCTTGATTATTATTCCTCTATGATCATCAAATCTTGTTTTAGCATACTCAGTTATCTCTACAATAACTTTTTGCCCATCAACTAAATTTATCAATGTCTCCTTCTCTATTCTAATATACCTATCTATATTTTTATCATCGCTCTTCACATAAGAAAATCTTTTTGCTCTAATTAGTGTCCCTACTGTATGTTTTTTATTTCTTTCAACAACTGCTATAACTATACCTTCTAAATTCTTTTCTTCACTATAGAAATCATCAAGTCTCACCCTTACCTTATCACCAGTCATTGCACTCCTAGTATAACCTCTGGGTATGTAAATTTCCGACTCTATATCTTGACAGTATACGAAAGCAAAGCCTGAACTATTAATTTTTATAATCCCTTCAAACTCCATTTCCTTTTCTACATATAAAAATTTCTCATTTTTTAATTGTACTAGTTCCTCATTTTTAATAAGCTTTTCAACATTTTTTATCAGTTTTACAAAATCTTTAGAACTATCAACTAATAACGTACTCTTTAATTCATCCATTGAAATAATTTTATTTTTTTCAAATAATTTTATAAGTCTTTCCATATACAACTCCCTTCTAACATAATTATTATAATAAAAACCCAAAATGTATTACTCATTTTGGGTCTGACTTTATTTTTAAATATTGAACCAAGTAAGTCCTAGTAAAGATAAAAAGAAGACTATTCCTAAAAACACAGTAACTCTTTGTAATAGTAATTCTGCCCCTCTTACTTTTTGCTTACCAAACAATTCTTCCGCTCCTCCTGTAAGACCTGACAGTCCACCAGACTTGCTTTCTTGTAGTAGTACTACTATTATTATCAAAATACTACTTATAATAGTTGAAACCATTAAAAAAGCATGCATACTTTTCCTCCTACTCATTAATACACATTATGTTATACTAACACATTTTTCATCAAAAATCAAATAATCTTTGTAAATATAATTCTACCCGACGATGTTTGAAGGACACTTTTTACTTCTACTTTAACATTTTTACCTACAAAATTTTTACCATTTTCCACTACAATCATTGTTCCATCTTGACTATAGGCCACACCTTGATTATTTTCTTTACCCTCTCTTTGGATAAATACCTCTACTCTTTCACCTGAACTTAAAATAGGTTTTACCGCATTTGATAAATCATTAACATTTAATACTTTAATATTTTGTAGTGTTGCTAATTTATTTAAATTATAGTCTGTAGTAATAATTGTAGATGATTTCTTCAAGGCATACTCTATTAATAAATCATCTACAGAACTAAATTCTTTATACTTAAACTTATTATCAATAATTAACTCAGCATGTTCACTATTCTTTAAAATTTCAACACATTCCAATCCTAACCTTCCTTTTGCTCTTTTAGCAGGATCTTCTGAATCTGCGATTAATTGTAATTCTTTTAAGACAAATTCCGGAACTATAACTTCTCCTTCTATAAATCCTGTTTCCACTATATCTCCAATTCTAGAATCTATTAATGCACTAGAATCCAACAACTTAGATTTTGTCTTTATTTTCTTAATTTTTTTATTTTCAGAATCTGTCTTTAAATTACCTAACTTATTTGAAAAAATATTTAAGGTTTCATTTCCTCTTCTATATCCTATAACAAAGCCTAAATATCCAAAAACAATATAAAATAGAGCTGAAATTATTGAAGAAAGCCACTCTAATGAAAGTATTGCATCTGTAGCAAATGTTAATAAAGTTGCCACTAACAACCCTAAAATTAATCCAATAGAAGTAGAAATAACTTTAAATATAGGTATCTTACTAAGTTTCTCCTCTACTTTATATATTCCTTTTACAAATTTATCCGATAATAATAATGCTATTATTACAAATAGTATAGCTATAAAGACAGTGACAAATAACCTTAATAAAGTAGGGTTCAATAAATTAGAAAAAACATTATTAGTTATCAAATAATTCGCTAATATTGTACCAATTGTTACACCAATCAATCCTGATGTTATAATAAGTATTTTTTTTAACATGATATATCTCCTTTCTTTCACATTATTATAGATGTAGTAAATGTTATTATACCACAGATCAAAAAACTTGTGTGTTACAATTTAGTATATTTGTAATTACAATATTTATAATATTACTTTCAATGGCACTTTATAGACTATAAACTTAAATAAACTATATATCATTTTAAAATTATAATATAATGAAAAATCTCATATACTTCTTAAAATTTCAAATTAATGAACCATTATATATAATTTTTACTTTTGTAAAAAAATTTCAATTTTTAAATTTTAAATACGAAAAAATCTTTCTTCTTTATAATCATATTAAAATCTAATTTTATTGTTGTTCTGCAATAGATGCTAAATATTCCCATCGTTCTAACTTATTTTCAAGTTGAATTTTCACTACTTCCCTTTCTTTGGTAAATTTACTTATCATCTCAAAATCAGTTGAATATTCAACCATCAAATTTTCTAACTCTGAAATTTTATTTTCCAATTTTTCTATTTCTGAGTCTATATTTTCCCATTCTTTCCTCTCATTATAAGTAAATTTTATCTTAGAAGTTTTCTTCTTTACTATAACTTCTTTAGATATTTCTTTAACCTTCTCTTCTTTTATAGTATTACCAGCTTCAATATATTCTGTATAATTCCCTATAAATTTCTCAATTTTTCCTTGTCCCTTAAAGACAAGTAATTCATTTACGGTTTTATCAAGAAAGTATCTATCATGTGATACTGTAATAACTGCACCACTAAAACTTTTTAAATAATCTTCTAAAATTGTTAGTGTTTCTGTATCTAAATCATTTGTAGGTTCATCTAATATTAAAACATTTGGTTCTTGCATTAACAATCTTAATAAATATAACCTACGTCTTTCTCCACCTGACAATTTTGATAATATAGTACCATGACTATGCAAAGGAAATAAAAATCTCTCTAATAACTGAGTTGCTGAAATTTTATTTCCTTCAGATGTTTTTATAGACTCTGCTCCTTGTCTAATATAGTTTATCATTCTTAAATTCATATCCATATCATCATTAAATTGACTATAATATGCAATTTTTACAGTTTGTCCCACTTTTATTGTTCCTGAATCAATTTTTTCATTACCAGATAGTATATTTAATAACGTAGTTTTACCTACTCCATTGATTCCTATAATCCCTATTCTAGCATCTTTTTGAACAATTATTGAAAAATCATCTAATATTACTTTATCATAGTATTTTTTACTAATTTTTTCTATTTCAAATACTTGTTTTCCTAGCCTAGAACCCCCTAACTCAATATTAAGAATTTCTTCTTGCACCCTATTCTCCAATTTTTCTTCTAGCTTTTCAAATTTATCAATTCTAGCCTGTTGTTTTGTAGTTCTGGCTTTGGCTCCTCGTCTAATCCATTCAAGTTCTTGCTTATACATCTTCATATTTTTGTTATATTGACTTATTTCATTAGTTTCTCTTTCCGTTTTTTTTAATAAAAATGAAGAATAATTTCCTGAATATTCGAAAAGACGTCCTTTATTTAATTCAAATATTCTTGTAGATATATTATCTAAAAAATATCTATCATGAGTTATTACCAATATACTATTAGGATATGATTTAAGATACTTTTCTAACCATTCTATCGTTTCAAAATCTAAATGATTAGTGGGCTCATCTAAAAGTAATAAATCTGGCATTTCTATTAAAACCTTAGCTAAAGCAACTCTCTTTTTCTCTCCCCCTGACAATTCTTTTATTTTTCTGTCATACTCTTTTATTCCTAATTTAGATAAGATTATTTTAACACTTGAACTCAGATCCCAAGCCTTAGCATACTCCATTTCTTCTTGCAATAATAAAAGTTTTTTTTGCTTAGCCTCGTTTTCTGGATCGTTTTCTAAATCTACTATAGCTAATTCATATTTTTTTAATAATTTCATAATTTTTGACTCACTTTGGAACACAGCGTCTATTACACTCATTTCTTCATCAAGGTCTATATCTTGCGATAGATACGATATTGTATAGTCATTTGGATGTATTATATCTTCTTTATCAAAGGAATCTAAACCAGCCATACATTTTAAAAGAGAAGATTTCCCTGTCCCGTTAATCCCTATTAATCCAACTTTATCTTCAGTAGCTATCGAAAAATTTATATCTGAGAATAGTGTTTTTTCTCCGTGAGTTTTTAATATATTCTCAACTTTATATATTTTCATTATTGTATCCTTTCATACATAAACTATAGAAAAAAGCTAGAATTTACTAGCTATTCTCTTGTCTTTGTTCCCTGCCTTCTTTATAAAATAAACTATAAATATAGCTTTCAGGGTCAAAGACTTCTAAATCTTCTATATTTTCTCCAAGCCCTACCAACTTAACAGCAATATCTAATTCTTTCTTAATAGCAATCACAATTCCACCTCTAGCAGTTCCATCTAATTTTGTTAAAACTACACCTGTAACATCGCTAACTTCCTTAAATATTTTGGCTTGCAGTATCCCATTTTGCCCCGTTGTTGCATCTATTGTTAATAATACTTCATGAGGAGCTTGTGGAACTTCTCTTTTTATAATCCTTACAATCTTTTCTAATTCTTTCATCAGATGTTCTTTATTTTGCAGTCTCCCTGCTGTATCACATAATAAAACGTCATAATTTTTAGACTTAGCAGATTGTATAGCATCAAAAATTACAGATGCAGGATCTGATCCTTCATGAGATTTTATAATATCCGCACCACTTCTATCTGCCCAAACTACAAGTTGATCTATCGCTCCTGCTCTAAATGTATCTCCTGCAGCAATAAGAACTTTCTTTCTTTCCTTTTTTAAATTATAAGCTAATTTACCTATAGATGTTGTTTTTCCTACTCCATTAACACCTACAAAAAGATATACTGTTAGACCATCATTATTTACATTTAGTTCAACCTTACTAGTTCCCTCCATGTAGATATCTACTAACTTAGAAACTATCATGTCTTGTAGTTGCGCAGGCTCTTTTAAATTCTGTCTCTGTGATTCAATTTTTAAATAATCTACTAATTCTAAAACAGTAGAATATGCGACATCCGATTGAATCAATAATTCTTCTAAGTCTTCAAAAAACTCTTCATTTATTTCTCTATATGAAGAAATCAAGTTATTTAACGCATTAGAAAAACTGTCTCTAGATTTTTTCAATCCTTTTTTAAATTTTTCTGTTACTAGCTGACTTTCAACTAATTCTTCATATTCATCTAAAGATATTAAATTATCTACTAATTGTTCTTCCTTTTTAGAAAATTTATTTTTTATTGTATTAAAAAAATTACTCATTTATAAAATCCTCTTTTAATATCGTATTTAAATCTAAAGAAAGTATATAACTTACTCCTTTTTCTTTCATTGTTACTCCATATAACTTATCCATTTCTTCCATAGTTATCCTTCTATGAGTTATCACTAAAAATTGATTTTCTTTCGAATATGTTTTCAAAAATTTTGCAAATCTTAGAACATTTATATCATCTAAAGCAGCTTCTACTTCATCTAATATTACAAATGGAGGCTGTTTAATTTCTAAAATTGCAAAAAGTAAACTTAATGCAGTTAATGCCTTCTCTCCACCCGATAAAAGTGACAACATCTGTAGTTTTTTACCTGGAGGACTAACCAGTATATTAATTCCTGTTTCCAATAAATTATCAGGATTATCCAATGTCATTTGAGCATTTCCACCCCTAAACAGCACTCTATATATTCTACTGAAATGCTCTGAAACTATATTAAAGGTAGTCAAAAATCTTTCCTTAACCTCATCATCTATTTCTGCTATCGTAATTTCTAATTTAGACTTTGCCCCTAATAAATCATCAATTTCTAATTTATAGAATTCATATCTTTCATTAATGGCAGTATATTCTTCTAGTGCATTTAAATTAATATTACCTAATGAATTTATTTTTGATTTCAATTCCATAACAGCACCTTTGTAATTTGAAATATCAATAATTGCTATATCATTAAACATTTTTTCTGCTGCTTCATAAGATATACTATAAGTGGTATTCAAATATATAATCATTTCCTCAATTTTTACAGAGAATTGACTTCTACTAATGTTTATTTTCTCAACTTCATTGTTCAATTTCGTAAGTTTATCGTAATATTCTTTTTGTTGTTCACTATATCGAATATCATTAGAATATAAAATGTGTTTTTGCCTAGCTACATCATCTATTTTTTCTTTTACTGTCGATAATTCTTTAATAAATTTCTTTAATTTATTTTTATATCTAGGTAATTCAAAAACTTTGTTTAAATTTTCTAAATTTTTATTATTCTCAAAAACTAATCTAGACATTCTATTTTCAATCTCTTCTATAGTTTCTCTATTCTTAGCTAACAAATCTTCCTTAAATTTAATTAACTCTCCAAGTCTAGATTTCTCCATAAATAGCTCATTAATAAATTCATTTTGCTCATTTTGTTCAAGAGAAACCGTATTTTTTCTTTTTTGTTCCTCATCAATTCTTAAATTAATTAAATTTAACTCTTTTCTTATATTAATTAATTTTTCTTTCGACTTAGTTCTACTTGCATTAAGTTTATTCATATCTCCAAATGAATTTAATTTTGATTTTTCATTTGCTAATGCAGTCTCTAAGCTTAAAATCTTTTCTTGAAGACTTTCTAATCTTATAAAATTATCAGTTAAATTTTTATCAATTTGATTTTCACTATCCTTAAGCTGTACTAGATAATTTTTTATTGTAATGTATTCTTCATCTAGACTCTTTAATTCAGTCTTGAGTTTATTAAGTTTGCTTTCCAACTTAACAACCTTAAAAGATAAATTATCTAATTCTGATTTATATTTAATAATAGAATTAGATGTTTTATACATAGCTCCACCGCTTATTGATCCCCCACTATTTATAACCTGGCCATCTAAAGTTATAATTCTATATCTATACTCAATAATCTCTGCTATTTTATTAGCATTAAATAAATTATCACAAACTATAATTAGTCCTAATACATTAGAAACTGCACCTTCAAATTTTTTATCAAAATCTACTAATTTATCTGCAATATCTATAAATCCTACTTGTTTCTTCAATAATTCATATATATTATTATCAATTTTTCTAAATTTTATATTTTCCAAGGGTAAAAAAGTAGCTCTCCCTTTATTGATTTTTTTTAAGTGCTTAACACATAGTCTAGCAGTGTTTGAATTATCTACAATAATATTTTGTTGATTTGATACTAAAGCCACATCTAGTGCATTCACATATTCTTTTTTTACGGTTATTACATTAGCTAAAACATCATAAATTCCTTTAATTTTTTCTTTTTGTGCCAAAATTTCTTTTACACCAACATTATAATAAGTTTCTGAGGCATATTGATTTTCTAAAAATACTTTCTTAGTATTAAGAGCATTAAATAGATCATTTCCCTTGGAGATATTATTAATTAAATCCATTCTGTCTTCATCTAATTTAATTTGCTTGTCTAAATTTAAAGTTCTATCTTCCTTTAATTCAAACTTCTCTTTCTCATATTTATTACGTAAAGAAACTAAATTATCAATCTCATTCCTCTGATCTTCTAATAAATATTCTAAATTATTAATTTCTTGATTCACTTCCTCTATGCTGTGTTTTTTAGTAATTAACATTTGCTCATTTAAAACAATATCATTCTCTAATCTTGATTCTTGATTAACTAAATTAAAATACTTATTTTTAAATTCATCCAAAACTTCATCTATTTCTTCAATTGTAATACTTGTTTGGCTTTTTTCATTTTTTATTTTTTCAGAAATTTTAGCTAGATCACGTTTTATATTTTTTAATTCTATTTTATATATTTTGTCTAATTCAGTTTTTTCATCTTTTTTTTGTTTCAAAATAGAAATTTCTTCATCCAATTTTTTTTGTATGGTCGAAGAAGAATTTTTCTTTTCTTCATATAGTTTTATAGTTGACTCTAGTTTCCCTATTTCTTCAACTAAGATTAACTCTCTATCTTTATATTCTATATATGTATTGTCATTATTATGTAATTCTTCTTTATTATTATTAATATTATTATCTAAGTTTAATAATTGTTTCTCCAAATCAGACTTTTTATTTAACAGATCATCTAATTGTAATTGTGTTTCTTCCATCTTATTTTGAAACATTTTTATATTAAATACTTGCAAACTAATATCTTTTTCTTTTAAGTCTTCCACATATTTTAAATATTGTTCTGTTAGCTTTTTTTGTTCAAAAAGAATTTTATGTCTAGCCTCAATTTCAATAAATATATCTCTCAATCTATTAAGATTGCTTTGCGTTCTTTCAAGTTTTAAGATACTCTTTCTTTTTTTCTTTTTATATTTTAAAATTCCTGCAACTTCCTCTATTATTATGCGTCTATCTTGTGCTTTAGATGAAAGAATAGTATCAACCTTTCCTTGTGTTATAATACTATAGCTTTCTTTATTAACACCTAAGTCTAAATAAATATCAGTTATATCCTTTAATTTAGATCTTTTCCCATCTAGCAGGTACTCACTATCTCCATTTTTATAAAGACGTCTTGTTATAACATGTTCTTCTTCATTTAAATCAAAACTAATACTAACTTCCGCAAAATTTTTTGATTTCTTATCCTCACTTCCTGAAAAAATAATATCATTCATACTATTACCACGTAAATTTTTCGCAGATTGTTCTCCTAATACCCATCTAATAGCATCTATTATGTTACTTTTCCCTGATCCATTTGGTCCTACAATACCAATTAAATTAGAATCTATAGATATTATAGATTTAGATTGAAATGATTTAAAACCATTTATTTCTATTTGTTTTAATTTCACATTACTTTCCTCACGAATATTTTTTAATTTTTTTCAGGGCCTTCTCAGCGCATTTTTGTTCGGATTCTTTTTTTGTCTTCCCTTTCCCTTGACCGTACAACTCATCATCTATATAAATACTAGAAATAAATACTTTTGCATGTGATGGTCCTTCAGAAGAAATTAATTTGTATTCAATTCGACCCATCTTTTCCTTACTAATAAGCTCCTGCAATATGGTTTTATGGTCTATAAAAGATTGATATGAATCGTCTGTAACTTCCTTAAATAGTGTTGCATTTAAAAATTTCTTAACCTCATTTAATCCCCTATCTAAATATAAAGCACCTACAAAGGATTCAAATATATCAGCTAATAAGGCATCTCTATTTCTACCACCATTTTTTTCTTCTCCTTTTCCTAGAAGAATGTATTTATCAAACGAAAGGATTTTAGAATATTTAACTAGTGTTGGTTCACATACAATAGAGGCCCTTAGTCTCGTTAAGTCTCCTTCTGTTAAATTTTGAAATTTTTTGTACAGATATTCACTTGTAGTCAACTCAATTATTGCATCTCCTAAAAATTCTAGTCTTTCATAATGATTATTTTTAGGAATATTACGATTCTCATTTATATAAGAGGAATGCGTGAATGCTATCATATATTCTTCCCTATATGAACTATATATACCAAAATTTTCATTTATATACATAATTAAATTTTTTATTTTTTCCATTCTATTCCTCCAAAATTACCTATTTTAATTATAGCATATTTAAAACTATAAGACAAAAAAGCCCCAACCTATATTATAAGTTAGGACTCTGTATATTCTTCTTTTTTAATGGGGCGACCGAGGGGAATCGAACCCCCGAATGTCGGAACCACAATCCGATGCGTTAACCACTTCGCCACGATCGCCATAAAATAAAAAATAAGATCGTACTTAGTAAAATGGCGGTCCCGACGGGAATCGAACCCGCGATCTTCGCCGTGACAGGGCGACGTGATAACCGCTACACCACGGGACCTAAATAATATACAATCTTCAAAATTTAAGTGGTGACCCGTACGGGATTCGAACCCGTGTTACCGCCGTGAAAGGGCGGTGTCTTAACCACTTGACCAACGGGCCAAATAATACGGAGTAGGAGGGATTTGAACCCTCGCGCCAGTTTCCCGACCTACACCCTTAGCAGGGGCGCCTCTTCAGCCTCTTGAGTACTACTCCAAACTCCACAGGCAGGACTCGAACCTGCGACCCTCTGATTAACAGTCAGATGCTACTACCAACTGAGCTACTGTGGAATATTGTTCCTTAAGAACAAATATAATTATATAACTCTTTTTGATTTTTGTCAACATTTTTTTTCATTTTATAATCTATTCTTTTTTAAAACTTTTAAATAATATATAATCATGCAAAATGCATAAATAGTTAAGCCTATAATCCACGCTATCCATAATGACTGAACACCTAATTTTGTTTTATACAGAAAATAAAATGCAAGTGGTAATCCAATTAAATAATACCCTATTAACTGAGCTAAACATGTTGGAAATACTTGTTTATAAGCTCTTAATACACCCACTAAACATGCAGAAAAAGAATCTAATATTACAAAACATACTACGAATAGTAATAAATAACTATTTAATTTAAGAAAATTTAAATCTTTCCCATACAGATATGGAATTATTGATCTTGAAATATATATAAGACATGCTACTATTGTAGCTAGTCCAATAGATACACACATTCCTATTTTTACATATTTATCTGCTTGATTGTAATTTTTAGCACCTACTTGATAAGCAACTACAATAGTCAATGCACTAGAAATGCTCATGGGTAAAGCATATAAAAAACCAGCAAAATTTAATGCTGCTTGATGTGCTGCTATAGTTATAGTATCAAAAATAGATACCATTAGAGATAAAGCCGAAAAGACTAGAGTTTCTAATAAAGCAGCTAGTGCCATCGGAAGTCCTAATTTAAATATTTCATACCATACTTCTATATTCAATTTTTCAATTTTGAAAATTTGATATTTTTTTATTTTAGGGTGCTTTATCACTAAAAAAATAACAATTATTAATGAAAAAATATAAGTTATATTTGTAGATATGGCTAATCCTACTCCTCCATATTCAATAGCACCAAATTTACCGAAGATAAAAATATAACTTAATAGCACATTGATGGGTACATATACTAGCATTACAATCATTGACAATCTTGTTAAGCCTAAACTATCAATAAATGATCGTAAAGTTACATATAAAGTCATAGGAATTAATCCAAATGCTTGGTATTTTAAAAATAGTTTTGTTATTTCTACAATCTCATCATTAAGTACTATCCTATCGATTATATAATCTATTGAAAAATATACTAAAATAGATATCATTATCGATATAAATAGTGCTACATAAATAAATTGTCTAACTTTGCCTGGTATTGTTTTTTCTTTACCATCTCCTATTAATTGAGAAACTATAGGTATTATTGCTACTACAAGTGTTGAAATTACAGAAAAAATTGGTGTCCATATATTAATTCCCATACTAACTCCTGCAAGCTCTATTTCACTATAATTCCCAACCATAAAGGTTCCAATCATACCTGATGAATACGAAATCATTTGATAGATCATTATTGGAAATAATAATTTTATAAATTGATAAATTTGTTTTCGCGTATCAAGTGAATCAAACATTATAATATCTCCTTCAAAAAAAATTGGAATAAATCCACAGATTCATTCCAAATTAATTAACAATCACACAGTATATATGCAACCGAGAGTTGAATAATTTTCACAACCGTTAGTTCAATCGACAGCTCAACCTTGACAAAAACTTGCACCCATAAAAACTTACTTAATGCTGCTTCATTCCTGACCTGACATGGTTCATAAGCATTACGTCACAAGATGCCTCAATCTCAACACTACGTGTTGAACTCGTCATCACAATAACTACCCGAATCTCGGTATTCAGTCTTGCTAAAGCGGCTTGCAAGTACAGGGCACCGCTAACTCCCCACCTAGCATACTAAAATTATAACAAATTTTTAGATGCATTGTCAAATATAGTGTTTATATTTCATCAATCAAAAAATCAGACAGGACCTCACTAGAGTTAAGCAAACCTTTGTTAGTTAATTTTAATATTTTTTTATTTAACTTTAAATTCCCAAAATTTATATGCTTATTTATTATTGAACGGTATATATCTAGTGTATTAAGTAGATATTTTGAATTCAATTCTTCTATATTAATACCTTCCAACAGTTGAAGACCTAAAAAAAATTCTTCCTCTATTCGTTCTTTAAAAGATAAATTTTTAACTGTTTCTATACTAGTCATTCCATTTTCAACTCTATAAATATATTCTTTTATATCACTATAATTTGAATATCTACATCCGTTTATAAAACCATGTGCTCCCGCACCTACGGCATAATACTCTCCTCTTTTCCAATAATTAGAATTATGTATACCTTTAGAATAATTTTTAGAAAAATTTATTAGATCGTATTGACTATATCCTCTATTCTTTAATAAACCAATAATATACTCATATTCAATTTCATTTGTCATATCATTGTTTAGAAATTCATCAAGTGAATAACAAGTCACATGATTAATTTTATAACTTTCAATTTCATCCAATATACTTTCTATAGTACTTCTCTTGTAATTAAGTAATAGTAAATCTGTACTGATATTACTAATACCTTCATTATATAAATTATTAATAGCGGACTCCACATCAATTTTTGAATATTTTAACCCTAAACATTCTTTATCACTTGCTTTAAGAGTTTGAATGGGCATAGAAACTCTATTTATTCCATATTTTTTTAAAATATGTATCCTTTTTTTTTCTAACTCATTAGGCTTAGCTTCAATAGTATATTCATCAAGTTTTAAAATATCAATTTTATTGCAAATAACAGCTAACAAATCTTCCATACTTAAATCTGAAATAAAATTAGGACTACCTCCACCTATATAAATAGTATTTATATTTCCATCTATTTTTAAATTTTCAATTTCTTTTATAATACAGTCTACATATTTATTTACATATTTTTTATTATTTATCATTTCGGCATTATAATTACAATAAGGACACATATAATCACAAAGAGGAATATGTATATATATTCCTCTTTTTATATCATTATTCTTCATCCATCTTTAAAACCGCCATGAATGCATCTTGAGGAACTTCTACACTTCCTACTGCTTTCATTCTTTCCTTACCTTTCTTTTGATTCTCTAATAATTTCTTTTTCCTACTAATATCTCCACCGTAGCATTTTGCAATTACATTTTTACGAACTGCTTTAATAGTTTCTCGAGAAACTATTTTATTTCCAACAGCTGCCTGTACTGGTATTTCAAATTGCTGTCTTGGGATTAATTTTCTAAGTTTTTCAACTATTGCTTTACCTCGATGATATGCAAATTCTCTGTGTACAATAAAGCTTAAGGCATCGACTTGATCTCCATTCAATAAAATATCCATTTTTACTAAATTACTTGCCTGATATCCTGTCATTTCATAATCAAATGAAGCATAACCTTTAGTATTAGATTTTAACTGATCAAAGAAATCAAATACTATTTCTGACAAGGGCATATCATACGTAATATTTACCCTAGTAGAATCAATATAATCCATATTTATAAATGTACCACGCTTCTTCTGACATAATTCCATTACAGATCCCACATAATCGTTAGGTACCATTACACTTGATTTAACATAAGGCTCTTTTATTTGCACTATTTTCTGTGGTTCTGGCATCTCTGATGGATTAGATACTTCTATAGTAGAACCATCTGTCAATTCAACTTTGTATATAACCGAAGGAGCTGTTGCAATAATTTCTATATTAAATTCTCGTTCAATACGCTCTTGAATTATTTCCATATGCAACATTCCTAAAAAACCACATCTAAATCCAAAACCTAGAGCTTGAGATGTCTCTGCCTCAAACTGCAGAGCAGAATCATTAATTTCTAATTTTTCAAGTGCTTCTCGTAAATCATTATATTTAGCTGAGTCTATAGGGTATAAACCACAATACACCATTGGATTTAATTTACGATATCCTGGCAGCGCTACTTTTGCAGGATTTGTTGCTAAAGTTATAGTATCTCCCACACTTGTTTCACTTACATTTTTAATAGATGCACAAATATATCCTACATCTCCAACTGTAAGCTCATCTACTTGTTGTTCTTTAGGTGTGTGAATACCTACTTCTGTTACATCAAATACACTTCCTGTAGACATCATCTTGATTTTATCTCCTGGTTTTACACTTCCATTCTTAATTCTTACAGAAACAACCACTCCTCTATACGGATCATAAACTGAATCAAAAATAAGAGCTTGCAATGATTTATTTGAATCTCCATCTGGAGATGGTATATATTCAACTATCTGCTCTAAAATTTCTTCAATACCTATTCCTGATTTGGCGGACGCCAATACTATATTATCAGTCGGTAATCCTATGACATCCTCAATTTCCATTTTTACTTTTTCTGGATCAGCTGCTGGTAAATCTATCTTATTAATTATAGGGATAATCTCTAAATTATTATCTAATGCTAAATAAACATTAGCCAATGTTTGTGCTTCAATACCTTGAGCAGCATCAACCACTAGTATTGCACCTTCACACGCTGCCAAAGAACGAGATACTTCATAAGTAAAATCCACATGCCCTGGCGTATCTATAAGGTGAAATATATACTCTTCTCCATTGTTAGCCGTATAATTAAGTTTAACAGCGTTTAACTTTATAGTTATTCCTCGTTCCCTCTCTATATCCATAGAATCTAGAAGTTGAGCTTTCATTTCCCTAGATTCAATAGCTTTTGTTTTTTCTAAAATTCTATCGGCTAAAGTAGATTTTCCATGATCTATATGAGCGATTATAGAAAAGTTTCTTATTTTTTTTTGCCTTTCATTTCTTTTATCCATATGTATCTTCCTTTAATATTCTATTTGAGATAAATAATCCATTATACTATCGTAAGAAAATCCATCTCTCATTAATTTTTCTATAACTTTTTGTTTTAACTTATACCTATCTTTATATTTCTTCGATAGTTTAGAATAAGCTTTTTTATAATATTTTTCAATAATATCTTTATCTTTTTTACGTGAATCTTTCTCATCTAAAAACTGCGAAAAGACATCTTTTATTATATCAAAAGAATATCCATTTGTGTAAAGTTTAGTAGTAATTTTTTGAATTTTCTTATTTTCTGGTAATATCCCCTTATTAAATTCTTTAAGAATTAATTTATATATATTATTACGAATTTGCTTATCCGTACATATATTTAAAATCGTACTCTCTATATATTCTTCCAATATTTTTTTACTTTTAAGTTGTTTTCTTATGTACTCTGGTCCTTTATATTTAAAGAAAAATCTATCTCTTGTATAAACCTGTGCATAATTAAAATCATCAATATACTTAAGTTTTCTTAACTTTTTTATTGCAAATACAATACTCTCTTCTGAAAATTCCTTTTTTAATAAATATTCACCTATTTCATATTCTGTTTTTATTCCATAACTAAGGTAGTTAAGAGAAAAAGTAAATGCAGATTCATTTTTATCATGAATTTTAATATTCACTAGTTCTTCTTCGGTAATTTCTTTATTTTTATAAAGATTGTACTTAATAATTGTATCTTCATGAAGATACACCTCATCTTGATTTTCTAATACTAGTTTATAAAACTTCTTTAATTTAGCAACATTACTTATCTTCATTTAAAATTATTACCTAAAAATCTCTCAATATTCTTTTCTATATCTGTATAATCAGTTTTCTCTAAATCATACCAATATTTATCTACTAACTTATTTCTAAACCATGTAAGTTGTCTTTTAGCATATCTTCTAGAATTTTGAGCTATCTCCTCTATCATTTTTTCTTTAGATATATCTCCATCTAAATAATTAAGTACCTCTTTATAGCCTATGGAAGACATTGCTTGTAAGTCACGACCGTAACTTATCTCTATATTTCTAACTTCTTCAATTAGTCCTTCTTTTATCATCTTAGCTACTCTTTTATTTATTCTGTCATATATAATTTTTCTTGGTCTATCTAGAACTATTACATGAGGAGCATATTTATAAAATATATTTCCACCATTTTTATTATCAGCTGTTGACTTTCCAGAAGAAATTACATTATTATATGCATTTATAACCCTTCTTCCATTTTTTAAATCTAAATCTTCATATGTATCTGGAAAATTAATTTTCAAATATTTCAACATTTCCTCTAAACTGACTTTCTTTATACCTGTATCTCTTTGAACGAAACAATAATCATATATAACAGCATTCATATAATATCCACTTCCCCCAATTAATATAGGAATCTTCCCCTTATTATATATTTCTTCTATTTTTTTTCTTGCTATTTTTTGAAAATCATACACCGAAAATTTTTGTGTTGGATCTAAAATATCAATTAAATGATGTTTTACTCCCTCCATCTCATCTTTTTTAACTTTTGCAGATCCAATATCAAATTCTTTATATATTTGAACACTGTCTATTGATATAATCTCTGCATCAAATTTTTTAGCTAATTGTATACTTAAAGTTGTTTTTCCAACTGCTGTTGCTCCTACAATTGAAATAATAGGGATTTTCATATTATCTTTACCTCTTAACAATATTTTAAACAATTCTTTTAAACATCTTTTCTAAGTCAGTCTTACTCAACTTACTTATAATAGGTCTTCCATGAGGACAAGTAAATGGATTTTCACAAGAATATAAATCATCCACCACTTTTCTCATTTCATCTATGCTTAATACTTGATTAGCTTTTATAGATGCTTTACAGCTGGCCATTGCAATTGCATCATGCCTTAAATCTTTAAAAGTTATTGACTTGTTTTTAACAATTTTTTCTATTATTTCTCTTACTGTCCCCTCTATATCTTCTTGTATCCATATCGGATAATACCTTAAAATATAGGCATTATTTCCAAATTCTTGTAAATCAATTTGCAATTCTGTTAGTCTATATAATATATCTTTAATATTACTCATTTCATTAGGTGAAAAATTAAATACAATTGGAATTAATAATTGTTTGGCAGCATACTTTTGTTCAGAAAAAAGTTTTTGAAATTTTTCAAAATTATATCTTTCCTGTGCTGCATGTTGATCTATAAGATATAATTCATCTCCTGTTTCTCCAAGAATATAAGTTTTAAATAATTGTGTTATTACCTTTATTTGAGGTAATTTTTTTTCTGAAAAATTATTATCTACTTCTTCTATCATCGATTCACTGTTACTATCAAAAAACACTACTTCATCATTTATATCGAAAACATAATTAAAATTATCAGCTTCATTTATAGTATTTATATTAGAAAGATCACTTATTTCTTCACTATTAATATCATTTTTTTCTGTTTTAACAACAAAATGACTATCTAAGTAATCTGTAAAATCTAATTGTTCCGCTTGTTTTTCTTTTTTTCTAATAACATTATTTATTCCATCAGGTATATAAGTTGCATTAGATAGTCTTTCTTGTATTCCAGATTTTATTATTTCTATCAGTTCAGATTCTTTAGATAATCTAACTTCTTGTTTTGTCGGATGTACATTGACATCTAATAAAACTGGATTCATTCCAATATTCAAAATTACTATTGGATATCTATTTTTCATCAATAATGTTCCATATGCATCTATGACTGCATTTTGTATAGAATAATTTTTAATATATCTTCCATTGATGAAGATATTTATATAACTTTTATTAGATCTAGTTTCTTCTGGATTAGAAATAAATGCAGAAACTTTATAATCATCATTTTCTTTAATGAGTTCCATCATATTTTTTGCAATAGAAAAATTATAAACTTTAGATATTAATTTCCTAATATCACCATCACCATAGGTTTTTAGTATAATTTTATCATCCATCAGTAATTCAAAAGATACATTTGGATTAGATAAAGCAATTTTTTGAACGATAGTTGTTATTGCCGCTTGTTCCGTATATTTATTTTTTAAATATTTTAATCGAGCTGGAGTATTAAAAAATAAATTTCTTATAGAAATATCTGTCCCTTTAATAGGAGCATAATAAGTATTATTTTTTATTTTCCCACCACTTATTTCTAATAATTTCCCTTGTTTTTCCCCCGAACAAGATTTTATTTCTATATTAGAAACAGATGCAATACTAGCTAATGCCTCTCCTCTGAATCCTAAAGTTTCTATATGAAATAAGTCATAGTCTGATTTAATTTTACTAGTAGCATGACGCATAAACGCTTTTTCTATATCATCATTAGCAATACCTTCACCATTATCAATTATTCTTATTTCTTCAATTCCAAATTCTTTAATTATAATTTTTATATTATCACTACCCGCATCTAAAGAATTTTCTAATAATTCTTTTACAACTGAAGCAGGTCGTTCAACAACCTCTCCTGCAGCAATTTTGTCAGAGAGTGTTTCTGATAAAATATTTATTATACCCATATATCTACCTCTTATTTAAATTATCTTTCAACTTACCTAATATATTTATTGCTTGAAGAGGTGTTGTATTTAATAAATCTATATTACTCAAAATTTTTTCAACTTCCCCATACTTTTCTAATTCACTATCATTATCCAAATCAAATGATAATTTAGTATAAGTTTTATTTTCTGTCTCTTCTTTTTTTTCTATTTTTTTATTCGGTAATATATTCCGTACATTTCCCTGTTCTAAATCTATAAGAATATTATTAGCATTTTCTATAATTTCACTTGGCAACTCAGCTAATTGCGCAACATGAATTCCATAACTTTTTTCAATAGCTCCATACTTTACCTTATATAAAAAAAATAATCGTCCATTTTCTTCTTTTGCAGTTACATGAATATTTCTAATACCTTGCTCAATATTTTCTAATTTTGTTAATTCATGATAGTGAGTTGAAAACAATGTCTTACATCCTATTTTCTTATTAATGTATTCCAATATAGCTTGTGCTAATGCAATACCATCATACGTAGATGTACCTCTTCCAATTTCATCAAAAATTAATAAAGAATCCTTAGTAGACTCTACTAAAGCTTTTTTAGCTTCTATCATCTCAACCATAAATGTAGATTTCCCGCCCGCTAAATCATCCGAAGCACCTATTCTTGTAAAAATCTTATCAAAAATTGGTAAATTTGCTTTACTACAAGGAACATATGAACCTATTTGGGCCAGAATAACAATTAAAGCTAATTGCCGCATATAAGTAGACTTACCAGACATATTAGGCCCTGTTATAAGTAAAATATTATCTTTCTTAGAAAATTTACAATCATTACTCACATAAGTATCTGATCTGACCATTCTCTCAACAATTGGATGTCTGGCTTCTTTTATATCCACTATCTTATTAAAATTGAAACTGGGTCTTACATAATTATACTCTTCCGCAACATTTGCTAGTGCTATATATACATCTAATTCACTTAATTTATCTGCTAATTTTTGTAGATCTGGTATATATTTTTTAACCCTTTCTTTCACTTCTTGAAATAAAGATACTTCCAACTCTTCAATATTTGAAGAGGAATTTAAAATATATTCTTCTATTTTTTTTAATTCTTCTGAAATATATCGCTCATTATTCGATAAGGTTTGTTTCCTTATATATCCTAAAGCATCTGTATCTAAATCCTTTAAAGATGTTTTTGTAATTTCAATATAGTATCCAAATATCTTATTATATCCAATTTTAAGATTCTTAATTCCTGTTCTTTTCTTCTCTTTTTGTTCTACTTCTAATAACATTCTACTAGCATTTTCTTTAGCATGCCTATATCTATCTAAGTCTTCATTATAATTTTTCTTTATTACATTTCCTTCTTTGATAGTATTTCCAGCTTGTTCGTTAATAGAAATTTGTAAAAATTCATTAAGATCCGATAATGAATCCAAGCCTTGATTTAATTCATCAATATTATCAGATGATATTGTTTGCAATATTGATTTAATTTCAGGAATTTTTTTGATTGTATTTTTTAAATTAAGTAATTCTTTAGGTGTAATTATATTATATGCTAATTTTGTAGATATTCTTTCTAAATCATAAACATCTCTCAATGCATTTTGAATTTCTATTCTTTCGAAATAATGGGATATAAAATCTGATACTACTTTCTGTCTTTTGTTAATCTTATCTAAATTAACAAGCGGATTTTCTAACCAAAATTTTATTTTTCTAGAACCTGCAGATGTCTTTGTTTTATCAATAACACTTAGTAATGATCCCTTTTTACTAGAAGTAGACATATTTTGACTTATTTCTAAATTCTTAAGTGAGTAATTCGTCATATAAAGATATCTATCTTTGGAATATATTTCAAAATCTTTAATATTATTAACATCGATTGCTTGAGTATCTTCTATATATTTTAACAAATTATTACATACTAATTTTTGATATTTATTACTTATATTTTTAGTATTGAAATATTCTAAATTTACATCAATATTCTTAGTTGTTAAGTATATTTGATTTAATTTTTTGAGAGCATTATCTAAATTTAAAATCTCTTTTATATTCTTTTTAGAAATTTCATCTAAAACTTCTTCTAATGTAGCGAAAACAATACTCTTTGCATCACCTGTCATTATATCTACAAATGATAAATAATAATCATTATTCTTATAAATAGCTCCTAAATAATTATTTTCGTCCAGGTTTTTATAATACATATAGGTTCCCGGTGTCACGACACGAACCACTTTTCGCTCAACTATTTTTCCTTGTTTGGCCGGTGTTACCTGCTCACATATAGCAACCTTGTACCCAGAATTTACTAAAACATCAATATAGGAAGCTGACGAATGAAAGGGAACACCACACATTGGGATTTTTTCTTCACCACCAGCTTCTCGACCCGTTAATGTTATTTCTAATATTTTTGAAGCTTTTATTGCATCCTCAAAAAACATTTCATAAAAATCTCCTAATCTATAAAATAAAAAACAATCCTCATATTCTTTTTTTATTTCTAGGTATTGTTCTATCATTGGAGTATATTTCATAAAAAACACCTACTTTCTTAAATTTTAAACTAACTTATTATCATTGCATTTAAATTCCCACTAGTGTATAATTATTGCAAATGATAAGGAGTTGATTATTTGAAAAATTTTTTAACAGATAAGGGAAACATAATTTTAATTTTATTTTATTTCATACTATCGATTTTCAGTATAGTTTCAATATACTTAGCTGAATATGGTAACAGAACTAGTACTACCTTATTCATTAAACAAATTTTATTTTTTATACTTTCATTTGGGATAATATACTTAATTCAGAAAATTGACATATTTACAATAGAAAAATTTAGTATTGCTATGTATCTGTTTAGTATAGCTGCACTTCTTCTACTATTAATAACACCCGAAAATATAGCTCCTACTATAAATGGTGCTAAAGCTTGGTTTAATTTTGGATTTTTCACCTTACAGCCCTCTGAATTCGCCAAAATTTCAACTGTTGCTCTTATTTGCCTAGTACTTAAACAGGAAAAATTTTATAAATCAGCAGATATACTTAAACTATTAACCTTAGGGATTATTGTAGCAATTCCTTTCTTTTTAATAGTTAAAGAAAATGACTTAGGAAATGCATTGTTTTTTATATTCCTATTTTTATTATTAACATTTATTGTATCTAATAAAAATAAAACTTTTCTACGGATATATCTATTATTATTATCTTTGATAAGTGTTATTATTCTATCTGCACTATTCTTCCCTAGATTTCTAAATGTATTTGGTTTTAAAAGCTATCAATCAAATCGAATACTTTCTTGGATTTATCCTGAAGAATTTAAGAATGATTTTTCTTATCAAAGTAATTTAGTCTTAAACGAGATAGCAAAAGGTAGTCTGACTGGAACTATATCAAAAAATATTACTCACATACCAGAATTACACAATGATTTTATTTTTTCCGTTATAGCAAAAAATTTCGGTTTTATAGGTAGTTTCATATTCATAGCAACCTATTTAATATTTTTGCTATATATTCTTAGAATTGTAAAAAAATGTAATCATGGTAATTTCAGTTATTATTTCTTAATACTAGCTGTCTTTACTCTTGCATTTCCATTTATTATAAATACTTATTCTACTACTGGATTATTGCCTGTAGTAGGTATAAGTTTACCTTTCATCAGTTACGGTGGAAGTTCATTACTTGCAAATTCTATTCTTTTTGCTATTCTATTAAAAATTAATAATACTATTTATTATGAACAATTAGCTGATTTTGAAGAGAAATATGATTATATGGATAAAAATATTTCGGATTTTGACGAAATAGATATGATTTCCTATAACGATACAGATCAGCAAATCTAATTTAAGGGTCTGGGATAACATCCCAGACCTTTTTTATAAACGTATATACTTAATAAACTCATCATTTAACTCTTCAGTAATATGTTTAACTATTGCTTTAGCAGATAAATAGTCCCGTATATCAATCATAGAATTATGACTATGTATATATCTTCCACAAATCCCTATAACAGCAGTAGGTATTCCCAATAAGCTTTGATGTATTGCTCCAGCATCTGTTCCACCTGGAGATGTAAAATATTGATACTTAATTTCATTTTTTTGTGCTAAACCTATAATTTTTTCTCTTAGATTTCCTCTTAAAATCATAGTTCTATCCATTAGTCTAACTAAAAATCCTTCTCCTAATTTTCCATTAACTTCCCTATTCATACCCATGTCATTGGCTGGACTACAATCAACAATTAGCGCAAGATCAGGTTTAACCATATTTGCTGCAATACTAGCCCCTCTTAATCCAACTTCTTCTTGTACGGTCGAACAAACCACTAAATTGCAATCAAGCTCTTTAGTTGATAATTCTTTTAAAACTTCAATTATTAAGGCACAACCATATCTATTATCAAAAGCTTTGGCTAATATACGATTTTCAGTTAATCTTTCGAATTCAGTTCTTGGAGTAACAATATCTCCTTCTTTAATTCCCCAACTTCTCACATCATTCTCAGATTCTGCACCTACATCAATAACCATCTCAGAAATCTTAATTCCCATTTCTTTATCCGATATAAAATGCTTAGGTACTGCCGGAATAACCCCCACGAATTTCTTACCTTCACAAGTTGTAATTGTAAATTTTTGAGTTAATAAAGTATCCTCTCTAAAACCACCTAAAGTTTCGAACTTTAGAAAACCATTAGGTAATATTTTTGTAATCATAAATCCTATCTCATCCATATGTGCGGCAATCATTAATGTTTTTGAATTTGGATTTTTAGAATATTTATACGCGTATACTCCGCCTAGGTTATCTCTTCTAATTTCATCTGCATACGGACTTAAATTTTTTATTAAATACTCTGCTACTTCCTTTTCAAAACCTGCTACTGCATCTAAATAGGTTAATTCTTTTAAAATTTTTATTGAATTTTCCATCCTAAACCTCTGTAAATGCTGTAATTTTATTTTCTATTTTACTAAATATAACTTTGTAATTTTTTTGTTTGAAATCTGTAAATACAAATTCCAAATAATTATTTTCAATTAAATTAAAATACCAAGAATCTTTAATTTCCAGACCTCTTGCAAATATTTGTTTCTTACATTCTTCCACGTATCCATCTTCTCTTTTTACAGTATCTATTTTTTTGTATATTGCATATACAGCTGCCCCTAGTGAAAAAAATAAAATTATATTTTTTAATGTTTTCATTCTTAACCCCTCTTTCTTGCCAACCAATCTTAATAGTAATTATTATAATAATTGTATCATATATTAGTTGCAATTACACTACATAACACTATAAAGCATAAAAAGCGACAATATAGTATTTTTAACAAGAAAGATAAATATATGATATCATCTAAAATTTGACAAATATTTGTAGAAATACGATAATTTTAATTAATTATTATATGCTACGCACTTTATTCAAAATCAATACTCCAGTAGTAGCTATTCAAAAAATATTTAAATATTCTGCAATAAAAATAATATATATTCATGTAGTTAATATATATTAAACTTCTGGAATTTTTAAAAATACAGTAATTTTATTTATATTTTCTACAAACTTAACTTTAAAATACTGATATAGTAAAATTTAAAAAATTGATTATAAAACTATATCTAAATCTATACTTTTAATTACTAAAGAAAGGGATTATATGCAATCATTAAATAATAAACTAAGACCAAAATTTTTGAAAGATGTTGTTGGACAAAATCATTTAATAGGAGAGGGTCGTGTATTGAATAAAATAGTTGAAACTAACTCCATGTTTTCATTCATACTTTATGGATTACCAGGAATCGGCAAAACAACTATAGCTTCTGCACTAGCTAATGAATTAGACTATAAATTCAAAATTTTAAATGCTGTTAATTGTAGTAAAAAAGATTTAACCGATATAATTTTAGAGTCAAAAAGATTTAAGAAAGTACTCCTTTTACTAGATGAATTTCATAGATTAACTAAACCTATGCAAGATATACTTTTACCAGAAATAGAATATGAAAATATATTCGTTATTGGCTGTACAACTCAAAATCCTTATCACAGTGTAGCTCCTGCTATTCGTTCTAGATTAAAAATATTTGAATTAAAACCTTTAGAGGAACAAGAAATATCAGATTATTTAAAAAAAATAAGTTCTAACAAAGAGATATTCATAAAAAATACTAAAATAGAAGAAAATGTTTTTAAAATAATTTCTAAAAGTTCCTCAGGAGATTTAAGATTCGCTATAAATACACTAGAAATTTTGTATAATTTATCAAATGAAGGAGAGATTATTGATAATGATTATCTTTTTAAATTAAATATAGGTAATTTTAGGTCTTATGACAAAGATGGTGATTATTTTTATAACACTATATCTGCCTTACAAAAATCAATTCGTGGTAGTGATGTAGATGCTTCTTTATATTATCTTGCACTTCTTATAGATAGTGGTGATTTAGAGACGATTTGTCGTAGACTTAGTGTTATCGCCTATGAAGATATAGGATTAGCTAACCCTAGTATTGGTTCTTTTGTTCATGCCGCTATCACAAGCGCAAAATCATTAGGATTTCCTGAAGCTAGAATTCCCTTAGCTAATATTGTAATTCAATTAGCATTATCTCCTAAATCTAATTCTGCTTATGTGGCTATCGATGCCGCACTAAAGGTATTGAATAAAAACCCAAACTTTGAAATTCCTAATCATCTAAAAGATTCTCACTATCAAGGTGCCTCAGAATTAGGAGCAGGTGTTGAATATAAATACCCTCATTCATATCCTAATAACTACGTTAAACAGAACTATTTGCCTAAAAAATTACAAGGTAGTAAATTTTATATCCCAAACATTAATAATAAAAATGAAAAAAATTTAGCTCTATATCAAGAATTTTTAAAAACATTAAATAAAAAGAAGATTTAAGGCCAAAATTGCCCACTAATCTTCTTTTTTATTTTTTTCTATGGTTATTCTTCATAACAACATACTAATAACTTTTTAATTTCCCTTAACTACATATATTGAATATATTTTTTAATTCAATTTTCATTATAAATTTAGATATCTATAGCAAAAATTTCTATTTTCTCCTTTTTATTAAGTTATATTTAAATAAAATATTACATCCGCTTTTCCTTCTTATTGAGTTCCTTCGTAAACTTTATTATCAAATCCCCCTATTTTAAAACTATTTTTCAAATAAAATAAACAAGCTAATAGATTATTATCTTGTGTTTGAGTATAAATTCCATTGTATGAATACTCTTTTTCCACTTCTTTTCCTTTATTTATCAACAATTTTCCTATAGATTTGTTGATAAATTCATTCTTCACTTTCAAATCATAAAGATATAGATATTTATTCCAATTATGTTTATAAACAGCTAGTCCTACTACCTCATTTTTATAATAAGCAGCAACAAAAATATACTCTTCCTTCATAAGCTCATAATTATAATTTTCATTAGGAAAAATTTGACTACCTATATTGTCTTCAGAAAAGATCTGAATATCATTTCCCCATTCTTCATTCATATATTTAGGAACAAATCTTCCTATTAGATCAAACTTTCCATTCTTTAAATTTATATCCTTAGATAAACTTTCATCAATTATTCGTATAATAACATCCACTTACTTCTCCTTAGATAAAATAGCAATTCTATCTTTACTATTTATATCTTTTATTATTTGACATATAAATTTATGATTATTTGCAATATCTTGTATTTTTTCTCTTTGATTATATCCTATTTCAAAATATATTATTCCATCTTCTTCTAAATATTTATCTGCACTTTCTATTATTCGTTTATAAAAAAACATACCCTCTTCTTTAGCAAATAGAGCTAGATGAGGATCATAGTCTAATACATTTTTTTTTATCGTAGACATATCCTCATATGGAATATATGGAGGATTAGAAACAATGACATCAAACTTATCTTCAATATTTTCAAATAAGTTTGATTCAATAAAGTGCACACTTGATTGTAATAACTCTGCATTTCTTCTAGCAACTTGTAGTGCTTCTTTTGATATATCACTTGCAGTTATTGACGTCGCTATTTTTAATTCCTTTTCTAAAGTTATTCCTATTATCCCTGATCCTGTACATAAATCTAAAATTTTCAAATACTTTTTATCACAATATTTAAAATCATCCAAAATTTTATATATTAATTCTTCTGTTTCCATCCTTGGAGATAAAACATTTTTGTTAACTTTAAATTTTCGATTATAGAAATATTCAAAACCAGCTAAATGACTAAGTGGTGTATCTTTTTCTATATGTTCTTCTATTAACCCAAAATATTTATTTTCTAGTTCTTTCTCCAATTCTGCATCCATATTATAATTAAATTTTCCGCTATTCTCATCAAGTATATATTGAAGTAAAAATTTCGCTATAGATTCTTCTTTCGCTTGTTCTCTTAAAAGAAAACAAGCCTTTTCCAAAGCTTGCCTTCTTTTCATTATAATTCATCCCCTTTATTAAGCTCTGCCATTTTTTCTGTTTGTTCTGCTATACGCAAAGCTTCCATAACTTCATCTAATTTTCCTTCCATAATTTGATCCAATTTTTGAATAGTTAATCCTATACGGTGATCTGTTAAACGATTTTGCGGATAATTATATGTCCTAATACGCTCTGAACGATCTCCAGTTCCTACTTTTGATTTACGTTCTGCATCATGTTTAGCCTGTTCCTGTTGTTGAAACATATCATAAACTCGAGCACGAAGAATTTTCATTGCTTTTTCTTTATTCTTAATTTGTGAACGTTCATCTTGCATAGATACTACAACACCAGTAGGCATATGTGTTAAACGAACTGCTGACATTGTAGTATTTACTGATTGGCCTCCTGCTCCAGAGGATGCAAATGTGTCAACACGAATATCATTTTCATTAATATCTACTTCAACCTCTTCAACTTCTGGTAAAACCACCACTGTTGCTGTAGAAGTATGGATACGACCACTCGATTCTGTTGATGGAACACGTTGAACACGATGAGCTCCCGATTCAAATTTCATTTTAGAATATACTTCTTCTCCTGATACAACAAATGTAGCTTCCTTTACTCCACCAATACCAATTTCAGAACGCTCTAAGATATCCACTTTCCATCCCTGAGATTCAGCGTACCTAGTATACATTCTCAAAAGGTCTCCAGCAAATAATGCAGCCTCATCTCCTCCTGCTGCTCCACGAACTTCGACTACTACATTTTTAGAGTCATTAGGATCTTTAGGTAATAATAATATTTTTAATTCTTCCTCCAATGGCGCAAGAGATGGTTCTAATTCTTTTAATTCCTCTTGCATCATTTCTTTCATATCTTTATCTTCTTCAATCTCAAGAAGTTCTTTTGTCTCTTCAATTTGTTTTACAATTGACTTATATTCTCTAAATACAGTAACTGTTTTTTCTATTGATCTCTGTTCTTTTGATAATTCCATAAGTTTCTTAGTATTACTAACTATATCTGGATCACTTAATAACTCATTTAGTTTTTCATAGCGTTCTTCTACAATTTCAAGTTGATTTAATATTTCCATATTATAATTCCTCAATATTTTTAATTATTTCATGACAGTGACGACATCTTGCTTCATATGATTCACTTGCTCCTATTATAACAATAGGATCCTTGTATTGGGCTGGTTTACCATTTATAAGCCTTTGACTTACATATGCCTCTCCACCACATTTACTACAAACTGCATGTAGCTTTGTAACTAATTCGCTTACCGCCATTATTTCAGGCATTGGTTGGAATGGTTCAGCCCTGAAATCCATATCTAATCCAGCTACAATAACTCTGATTCCTCTATCTGCTAAATTTCGAATAACACCCACTATAGTATTATCGAAAAATTGAATTTCATCAATACCTATAATATCATATTTTTCATTTTTTATATACTCATATATCTCTATAGGTTTCGTTATAGATGTAGATTTATAGCTTGTCCCATTATGAGTTGTCACCTTGTCTATATGATATCTTATATCTATACTAGGTTTGAATACTATCACTTTTTGATTAGCAATCAATCCTCTTCTAATTCGTCTTAATAATTCTTCTGATTTACCTGAAAACATAGAGCCACATATGCACTCTATCCATCCTACTTTTCGTTTTTCAAACATAATTTCCACCTCTATTGACACCCTCACATAAGAAAAACAGACAACCTGTGCTGTCTGCTTTATAATTCTTACTTGATCCCATATTTTTTGTTGAAACGTTCAACACGTCCATCTGCTTGAGCAAATCTTTGACGTCCTGTGTAGAATGGGTGAGTATCTGAAGATATTTCCACCTTTAATAATGGGTACTCATTTCCATCTTCCCAAACGATTGTTTCTTTAGCAGGTTTTGTTGACCCACTTAAAAATTTGAATCCACTTGTTGTATCTAAAAATACAACTTTACGGTAATCCGGGTGTATTCCTTGTTTCATTGTGTTTCTCCTTTATGCCCTGAACATTTATATATGAACAGAATATTTTATGTGATATAATCACATACTTAAATATTATAATAAATCATCTTTTAAAAATCAAGTAATTAATGTTAGTCATTCTTAAATTTTAAATATAATCATGTGCTGAATTATCTATAGTTAAAGATATCTTATCTTTATTATACACATCTATAAAATAAGTATATATATATTTTAGAGCCTTATGTAATTTATTATACTCACTTTCTGTAAATTTAACTGCTATATTATATTTATACTCATTGTTAATTTTATATAAAATACTCTTACTTGGCCCTAGTATTCTTTTCCTGTCATAATATCTATGTAAAAAATTATAAATACTTATAGCCGCTTGATTAGTTTTATTTTCATCTGTTCCTTTTATTGTGATAAAAGATATATTACAAAATGGAGGATAGTTAATCAACTCTCTCCTTCTAATCTCATAATCATAAAATTTTTTATAATCATTATTTATCGCATATTCAATTATATTCGAATTTATATTTGATTGTATAATAACTTTTCCTTTTTTTTCACTACGACCTGCTCTTCCAGCTGTTTGTACTAACAGCTGGAAGATTTTTTCATTAGATTTAAATGTAGTAAAAGATACTATATTATCTACTGATAAAATTCCAACTAAAGTTATATTGGGAAAATCTAGGCCTTTTGAAATCATCTGCGTCCCTAATAAAATATTTGCTTTCTTGTCCCTAAAATCTTGAAGTAATGACTTATATGCTCCTTTATTGGTTGTTGTATCCGAATCCATTCTTATTATCTTTACCCCAACTAATTTTTCTTTCAAATACTCTTCAATTTTTTGAATTCCATACATTCCAGATATCAATTCAGGATTATCACAACATTTATTTATATCAGAAATTCTTTTCTTATATCCACAAAAATGGCATCGAAGTGCATGATTTTTCTTATGGTAATTTAGACTAATATCACAATTTTCACAATTATAGACATGACCACATGTAAAACAACGAATAAAATTTGTGTATCCTCTCTTATTAATGAATAAAAGTACCTGCTCTCCCCTATCAATAGTTTCTCTTATAGCCTGCATCAATTTTTGTGAAATAATATCTTCTTTGTTATCCAAAGTAACCACATCTATGTCAGGTAAAGTACTATTGTGTCGTTTCACAAGCTTTAATAATCTACCTTGTTTTTTTTTAAGAAATTCATAGTATAAATCTATACTGGGTGTAGCACTAGCATAGACTACTGTAGCTTTATTATATACTGCCCTTTTTTTCGTAATATCCTTAGCATCATACCTAGGTGTATCTTGCTGCTTATACGTAGATTCATGTTCTTCATCTATTATTATTAAACCTAAATTTTCAAAAGGGGCAAAAATTGATGATCTCGTCCCCAAACATATTTTAACCTTAGAATTTTTTATTTTTTTCCACTCTATGTATTTTTCTTTTTTATTGAGCTTAGAATTAAGTACAGCTATATTATCACCAAACACTCTTCTAAATTTGTTCTCAACTTGAGAGGTTAAAATTATCTCTGGTATCAATACTATTGCTTCTTTCCCTTGATCTATACATTCTTTTACTAACTTTATATAGATTTCTGTTTTTCCTGAACCTGTTATACCATGAAGCAAATAATCTTGATATTTATTTATTTGCAATGATTTTTTTACAGTATCAAATACAAATTTTTGTTCTTTATTTAATTGGGTGCTATTTCTATAATAAGATTCATCTAAAAAAATTTTATTTTCCTTAACTACTTCTTTAATAATATCCGCTTCAATAAGCTTCCTTACAACACTCATACCTATTCCTAAAATTTCTTTAACTTCTTTCTTTTTTATTTCTATATGTTCTTTTAGGTAGTCAACTAATAATTTTTGTTTAGGTGTCATTTTTTCTATAATAGTTCCTATTTTTAATTGATAAAATATTTCTCTATCTTCTTTTAATTGATCTTGAGATAAATTAACTAATTTTATAATTGATTTAGATATCATATTCATAATCTCTTCTTGATCTAAAATCTTATCTAGTTTTCTTTTATCTACTATCTTCTCTTTATTAAAATATTTTTTATACTCTGAATTTATCTCATCTACTTCTAATAGTCTATAATATTCCTTATATTTATTTTTTAATATAGTTGGTAACATAGCTTCTATTACTTGGATCTGGGTACAAAATAGTTCATCTGATAAATGTTCCGATAACAATACTAATTCCTCACTTAATACAGGATAACTATCTTTTATCTTATTTATTGCTTTACATTTATTATCATCAAAATCTATATTTTCTTTTTGATTAACTATATATCCTTGTATACTTCTTCTTCCAAAAGGAACTTCCACTCTATAGCCTATATAGTTTTTTATATGATTATACTCATCTGGAACTCTGTAATAATAGCTTTTATTCAAATTAGAGTTTTTTATATCGACTATTACCTCTACAAACATCGATAATCACCTACTTATTCAATAAATTTTCTATTTCATCTAATATTTTTCTTCCTATTTCTTTTTTACTTTCTTTATCAATCTTATTTATATTATTTTTTTTATCAATAATGTATACTTCATTTTCATCTGAAGCAAACCCTATATCTGCTTTAGATACATCATTTGCAACTATTAAATCTAAATTCTTTTTTTTAATTTTATCTTGAGCATATTCTATTACATTATTAGTTTCAGCAGCAAAACCTACCAATATTTGTTTATCTTTATTTTGTCCTAAGTATAATAATATATCTTGTGTTCTTTCTAACTCTATAGAAACATTTTCATCTTTCTTTTTCATCTTTTCATCATACTTTACTACTGGTTTATAATCAGATACTGCTGCTGATTTTATTACAACATCACTGTTTTCATAATTGTTTTTTACGACTTCAAACATATCTTCAGTAGAGACTACACTTATAATGTTTATATTATTGTACTTAGGTTTATATTTTGCTGATGTAACTAATATTACATTTGCTCCTCTTTTAGCAGACTCCTCTGCTATAGCTATCCCCATTTTTCCAGTTGATGGATTTGATAGATATCTAACCGGATCAATATATTCTAATGTAGGTCCAGCTGTAACTAAAATATTTTTATTTAATAATGTTTTTTTATTATATATATTTTTTAATATAGTTTCCGTATCTGCTAACTTCCCTTTACCTAGATCACCACATGCTAATAATCCTATTTCTGATTCTATAAAATTCATACCTAATTTTCTTAATCTATTCATATTAGACTGTGTAATTGGATTTTCATACATTACTGTATTCATGGCCGGAGCTATATAAATTTTAGAAAAGTCTTTTACTGCTAATAATAGAGTAGATGCCAAATCATCAGAAATTCCATTAGCAGCTTTGGCTATTATATTTGCTGTCGCTGGTGCTATTATTATTTTATCAGCCCATTTTACTAAGTCTATATGTTGTATTTGACTTTTGTCTTCTTCCATAAATATATCTACATATACAGTATTTTTAGATATAGTTTGAAATGTTAATTCTGTAACAAATTTTTTAGCATTTTCTGTCATTATCACTTTTACATCATTACCACTCTTTACTAATTCTCTAGTCAATTCCACCGCTTTATAAACGGCTATTCCTCCTGAAACAATTTGTAAAATATTCATTTTATCTCCTAGCCTCATTCCTTTCATACATTGCATTCTTTTCTTCTTGCAAAAGTCTTCTTATTTCTGCTATATCCTCTATTGTTAGTGTTTCTACTTCTTTTTGAGATTCTATTAAATTCTCATTAAAATCATCCTTATTCTCAATATTTAAATTTTTTGTCTTCTCTACCTTACAAACTTCTTCTGAACCTTCCTGGTTTTCTTCTATTTCTTTCTCAATTAAATTACTTTCTTCATTTTCTACATTAGATAAATTACTAATAATTTCTTTACTGTGTTCTTCTTTAGAAACCACTTTTTCCTCAAATTTTTCTTCGTTAGGTATCTTTATTTTCACCCTTAATTTTCTATTTTCTTCTTCTAATTCTTCTAATCTTTCCATAATTTTTTCGATTTTTTGATAATCTTCAATAATTAAATCTAAATATTCATTTACTTCTTGAATACTATAAAATTCTTTATCTTTTTTACTTCTAGTAAATTCTTTTTCATAAATTTCTACTGCTTTTAAGTTAAATTCCATATTTTTTCTCCTTAATTAAGCTCTGAAAAATAAGCTAAACATGATATAAAATATAGCGGAGCTGTCTCCGCCCTCAATATTCTTTTGCCTAATCCCACCAATTGATACTTATTGTCATTGAACACCTTTACTTCATTTGCAGACAATCCTCCCTCGCTACCAAAAATCGCAATTACAGTCTTCTTATATAAATCTCCTTGTAAAAATTTAGATAAATTATTATTATCTATATTAGCAGATTCATTTTCATAAGCAATTAATTTATAATCTATATCTTTATATTTTTCAATTAATGAAAAAATTGTTTTTTCATAATTAATTGTTGGAATAATTCCTCTTTTTGATTGCTCTGATGCTTCTTTAGCTATCTTGCTCCAACGTTTTTTCTTCAAATCGAATTTATCTGCCTTTATTTTTGCTATATTTCGTTCAGAATCAAATAATACTATATTATTTACACCTAACTCTGTTGCTTTTTGTATAAGGTATTCTATTTTATCATTTTTTAAAGGTGGAATAGCTATAGTAATGTCTACATCTAGTTCTGTACTATGCGTAACTTCTTCTATCGGAAATATCTCTACAGTTTCAATATCTACCTTCACTAATTCACATACATATCTTTTGTTATTTAAAAAAGCGACAAATACTTTATCTCCTACCTTTTTCCTCATTACTTTGGTAATATGATAACTATCATCCTTAGACAATATAAAATTTTGTTTATTATAATTTTCTTTTATAAAATACTGTTGCATTATTTTTTCTCATCCCTTAAAAAGTTATATAATATTATAACATAGAATATTTGTTAATCACACTACCTAATACTACAAATTTTAACAAGGTTATAATATAGCATTTTTAAAATTGCAATACACTAACAAAATTATAAAAAAACAAATATTTTCATAATAGTCTATCTAAATATAACAATTTATTAATAAATTATGATCTTATAAATATATTTTCTCCTTTTCATAATAAATAAAAAGAACAATTCAAAATGAATTGTTCTTTTTATTTATTATGAAAATAATCTCGTTATATCATTCCACGTCACTGCCAGCATTAATATTATTAATAAAATACTAAATATTGCTGTTGCATAATACTGTGCTCTCTTACTAAATGGTCGTCCAAATATTCCTTCATATAAAACAAATAGTATTCTTCCACCATCTAGAACTGGAATTGGTATTAGATTCATTAGTCCTAAATTAATGCTTAATAAACCTATCCACTCCAACGTTGTTTCCAGACCACTTTGTGCCACTTCAGTAGTTCTTTCGTAAATTGCCACTGGACCTCCTAATTGATCAATACTAAAAGATTTAAATAGATTTATTATTGCTGTAAATATAATTGTTCCATAATTTAGAGTTTGTATGAAACCATATTTTATAGATTCAAATATATCTCCTTTTTCATAATAATATCCTATTCCTATTAAATATGAAGTATTCCCCTTTTCATCCTTGATAATTTTTGGAGTTACTTTAATAATTTTTTCACTAGACTCTCTCTCTATTTTTAAAGTTATTTCACGCCCCTCTGATTTAGAGATATTAGATCTTATTTCTCTCCAAGTTGAAACATTTGTATTATCAATATCTTTTATAATATCTCCTGTTTGTAATCCTGCAATAGCTGCTGGACTATTTTCAGTAATACTTCCTATTATTGGTTTATTTTGTGGTACCCCATTATATATTGCTAATCCTACAAAAATAAGCGCTCCTAATATAAAGTTGAATAATGGACCTGCAAAAAGAGTTGCAAATTTTTTTTGCCAAGAATGAGAAGAGAACATTCTTTCTACTGGAGCAATTTGCTCCTCCATTCCAGAGAACATAACACATGCATCTTTTTTTACGGTAAACCTCTCTAGTTCTTCACCATTATTTATATAACCTTCAATAAATAACTTTTCAGTTAAATCAAATTCATTAACTTCTATCTCAAGTAATTCTATATCATTGCTTTTATCTAGTATTATTTTCTCTATTTGATCATTTCCATCTAATTTCAACCTTAACTTCATTCCCTTTTGAATATCATAAGGTGATACCTCATTATTGAAATCAAAAACATTATCTGGCATTTTTACATATCCACCAACAGGTAATAATCTGATTGTAAAGTTTGTTTCACCAATTTTTTTATGGAAAATTTTAGGACCAAAACCTATCGAAAATTCTTGACATAAAATTCCGGATCTTTTAGCTATTAAAAAATGTCCTAATTCATGAACTGTTACTACAATAAAAAATACTATTATAAAAACTAATATCCCTTGCATAAAGCCTCCTAATTTATAAATTCTAACAATACAAATAGCATAGGTGCTGATAATATAATTGAATCAAATCTATCTAGTATTCCACCGTGCCCCGGTAATAAATTACTACTATCTTTCACACCATATTCTCTCTTATAGGCTGACTCTATCAAGTCTCCCATTTGTCCAACAATACTTGCTAGGAGGGTGACTATCATTGCTACAAATATATTATTAAATACATTTGTAAACAGATAAAATATAATCGCTACAAATAAAGCTGACATTGTTCCTATTAAAGAACCTTCAATAGACTTGTTAGGGCTAATATTTACAGAGAGTTTTCTTTTACCAAATTTCATACCACCAAAATAAGCTAACGAATCTGTCACCCAAATTGTTAAAAGTAAGAATAATACCCATAGAATATCAAGAATTCTTATACTATACAGTGAATAAAATCCTACTGACACATATCCTGATAAAAATAATACTGTTGAAATATCCACTATTTTTACTTTATGTGATGATATGATTATTTCTGCTAACAATAGAAATACAATAGATAAAAATATTATTAACCAAGTACTATATTCCATATGATTTTTAAAAAATATCGATATTACAAATAAATTTGCTAATAGTAGTACACTTTTATTTATATAACTAAAACAAATTTTTGTTATTTCATATACAGATAGCGCACTCAGTATAATTGTCGCAAATAAAAAATAATTTCCTCCTAAAATCAAAAAAGGAATAAATGCTGTAATTGCTACTATAGCCGTTATTATCCTAACCTTCATGTAAACCTCCGTATCTTCTGTCTCTAGACTGATACTCTAACAAAGACTTAAGGAATTCCTTTTCAGTGTAGTCTGGCCATGTAACATTTGTAAAGATAAACTCACTATAAGCTAATTGCCATAATAAGAAATTAGACAATCTCTGTTCTCCTGACGTCCGTATTAATAAATCTGGTGCTGGTATATTCTTTGTGTACAATTTTGATTCTAATAATTGCTCATCTATGTTTTCTACAGTGATATTACCTTGCTTCACATCGTAAGAAATATTTTTAATTGCATCTAATATTTCTTTTTTTGAGCCATAGTTCAATGCAAAAATTAGATTCAGTCCGGTATTGTCACTTGTTTTTTTTATTGCATTATTTACAGCTTGCTGCGTATTTTGGGGAAGTTCCTCTATATCACCTATTACTAAAACTTTAACATTATTCGCCATTAATTCAGGCATAAAACTAGAGAACATTTTTTCTGGTAAATCCATTAAATAAGATACTTCTCGTTTAGGTCTAGACCAATTTTCTGTAGAAAATGCATATAAAGTTAAATATTTCACACCTAAGTCGCTTGCATATTTAGTTATCTTCTTAACTGTCTGCATTCCCTCATAGTGTCCTTTAATTCTTGGAAGATTTCTTTTTTGAGCCCATCTTCCATTACCATCCATAATTATAGCTATATGTTTTGGTATTTTTTTCAAATTAAATCCTTGTTCTTTTTTTATTTCTTTTTTCTTAAAAATATTAAACATACTATCTCCTAAGTACATACTTAATCCTTATAATTTTAGCACATATTAATCATTAAGTCACTACATAGCTTAATATATCATATTAAAAATAAAAATTAGCATGAATAAAAATTCATGCTAATTTTTATTATATTAGGCTACTAATGATTTAATAGCATTTCTATCCATTTTCACCTCTGTTTTTGGAGCAATTCTTAAGGTTATAGTAGCAGTTCCTACTTCTACTATTTCTCCATATATTCCTGAAAATGTTACTACATTATCACCAGATTTTAAAGAATCTTGTAATAATTTTAATTCCTTATTTCTTTTGTTTTGCGGTCTAATAATAAAGAAATACATAGATCCAAATATTAACGCAAACATAATTATGCTATATAAGTTTTGTGACATTATACTATTTTCCCTTCAATTATTTATAAATTATATTGTACTATATATTTTTGATTATTTCTAGAAATTTTTAGGATTTTTTTTGTTTAATCCATATTTTTCAAAAAATTCATTTTTATAATCTAAGAACCTATCTTCTAAGATAGCCTGTCTTATATTTTTCATTAGATTAAGTAAAAAATAAATATTGTGAGTTGTTGCAAGTCTCGCACCAAAGGTTTCATCTGCTTTAAATAAATGACGTACATATGCTCTCGTATAATTTTTACAAGTATAACATCCACAATCTTTATCTAAAGGTGAAAAATCTTCTGAATACTTAGCATTTTTAATTACCAACCTTCCCTCACTAGTCATACATGTTCCATTTCTAGCAATACGTGTTGGTAAAACACAGTCGAACATATCTATACCACGTAATACTCCTTCAAATAAAGCATCTGGCGATCCCACTCCCATTAAATATCTAGCCTTATTATTCGGTAATATTGGGGTAGTTTCTTCCAAAACCCTGTACATAATATCTTTAGGTTCTCCAACAGATAAACCACCTATAGCATATCCTGGAAAATCCATAGATACCAAATCTTTAGCACTTTGTCTCCTTAACTCTGAAAATCCAGCTCCTTGAACTATTCCAAATAAAGACTGATCTTTTTTATTTTTCTGTGCTTTTAAACAACGTTCTGCCCAACGGCTAGTCCTTTCAACAGATTGCCTAATATATTTATAATCATGATTAAAATCAGGACATTCATCAAAAGCCATCATTATATCGCTTCCTAAAGACGTTTGGATTTGTATAGCCTTTTCTGGTGATAAAAATAATTTTTTTCCTGATAGATGATTTTTAAAAGTTACTCCCTCTTCTTCTATCAGTCTGAGTTTACTTAGTGAAAATACTTGAAAGCCTCCAGAATCAGTTAGAATACTACCATCATAATTCATAAATTTATGCAGCCCTCCTGCATTTTCTACAATTTTTTCACCTGGACGTAACCACAAATGGTATGTATTTGCCAGTATAATATTAGCCCCCATATCTTTAACCTCTTCTGGTGACATTGTTTTTATAGTTGCTTGTGTTCCTACCGGCATAAAAACTGGTGTTTCAAATGTTCCATGTGGCGTATGAAGCCGACCTAATCTTGCTCCAGATTGTTTACATGTTTTTATATGTTCATACCACACTGCATTTTCTTTTAATTCTCTCATATTTTTCTCCTATTAATATATAAACATAGCATCTCCAAAAGAGAAAAATCTATATCCTTTTTTTACTGCTAACCCATATAATTCTAACATATTTTCCCTAGTGTAAAAAGCACTTACTAACATGATTAAAGATGACTTAGGTAAGTGAAAATTGGTTATTAATGCATCAACACACTTAAATTTATACCCAGGATAAATAAATATATTCGACCAACCGCTTTCTTTTTTTATCTTCCCACTATTATTACTTGCAACTGTTTCTAAAGTCCTTGCACTAGTAGTTCCAACCGAAATCACTCTTTTACCTAATTTTTTTGTTTCATTTATTAAATTTGCTGCTTCCTCATCTATTTCATAATACTCTGAATGCATTTTATGATTTTCAATATCACTAACTACCACAGGTCTAAATGTACCTAAACCTACATGTAAAGTTACATAGGCTATATTCACACCTTTATCATTTATTTTTTTTAATAACTTTTCTGTAAAATGTAATCCTGCTGTAGGTGCTGCTGATGACCCTACTGCCTTAGAGTATACTGTCTGATATCTTTCTTTATCTCCAAGACTCTGTTTTATATAGGGTGGTAAGGGGATAGTTCCTAATTCGTCTAACCTCTCTTGAAAAATACCAGTATACTTAAATTTAAAATATCTAAATCCATCTTCTTTTGATTCAATACATTCTGCTTGCATTATATTTGAAAAGTTAAGTATCGTTCCAACTTTTACTCTTCTTGCTGGCTTTACAAGACATTCCCATAAATTATCTTCTATATTTTTTAATAAAAGTACCTCAATTGATGCTTTAGTATCTTGTTTTTCTCCTATTAATCTTGCTGGCATAACTCTAGTATTATTCAATACTAGAGTATCTCCTTTATTTAAATACTCAAGTATATCAAAAAAAGATTTATGCTCATAATTATCTCTTGTCCTATTAATCACTAATAATTTACTAGTATCTCTTTTTAATAAAGGTGTCTGAGCTATTAAATTTTCTGGTAAGTAAAAATCAAAATCTTCCAATTTCATAATTATGTTCTCCTTTATATGATAAAAAGGTAGCCTAATTGCTACCTTTTACATATTTTATGTGTGATAGTAAATTCATTACAATACCCAACGTAGCTGATAATACAAACATAGAGCTCCCTCCAAACGAATAAAAAGGGATGGGTACTCCTGTCATAGGTAATGCTGCTGAAATACCTCCTATATTTACCATAGTTTGTGTAAATAACAAGGCAGCAAAACCTAATGAAAAGATAGATTCAAAAGTTCTTCCTGAATTCAAACCAGTATATAAAATTTTTGTAATTATAATTGTAAGTAAAGTAACTACTACTACCACACCCATAAAACCAAATTCTTCCGCAGTTATAGCTAAAATAAAATCCGTATGAGCTTCTGGTAGATATCCTAATTTTTGAATAGAATTACCTAACCCTTTACCAAATAAACCACCATTCCCAAAGGAAATCATAGAATTAATTATATGCTCATTGGAGTTACTTGTTCCCGCAAACGGATCAAAAAAAGTTTGAATTCTATCTAATTGATATGCGGCTCCTCCCGAAATTAAACCTCTGATATATATAACAAAAGCTAATCCTATTAAAGACCCTATTCCTACTTTTACAAGAAACATTATATTTCTAAAGCTAATATTAGCACATAACATTATAATTATAACTACAGCTATAGTTATAAGCATAGTTCCAGTGTCGTTTTGTGTAAAAATTAAACCTAGTATTGCTATGGGGATAGCAAAAATTTTTACTAAGACAGTTGGTTTAGTTGGTCTTCTTAAAATTTCTTTTCTTGCCTCTAAAATTAAAGCCATATAAGCAATAACAAAAATTTGAGCTAGTACTGATGGTTGAAATGTAAATCCTCCTATATTTATCCAAGAGTATGCTCCATTCACCGATGATCCAAACCTCGGAATTATTAATAATACTGCTATAATTAAAAATCCATAACTATAATAAGTTCTATTTTTAAATATTTCATATGGCACTATTGAGAAAAATAAAAACGCAACTAATGAGACTATAGCCCAAACACTCTGTCTGATCAAAAAATAATTTGATGATACTGGAATCCCATTAGTAAACATTCCATATTTATTCCCAATCATAGTTGCACTATAAACCATAATACAACTACTTATCAGTAATAACACTAATGATAATGTAACCGATATATCTAATTTAGTTAATCTCTTTTCTTTAGCGGCTCTTTTAAATATTTGTTTAAATTTAATCATACACTAACTATACTGTCTTTCTTGATTTATTATACTTATTGCTAATAAAAACTCTTTTTGAGGTATAAGCTCCCTTTTATACAACTCTCTAACCTCAAAATCAACTAAATCTAAATAATGCCTTCTATCTTTCATATACACAACAATTCCATACGATTTTAAAAGTTGTTGGATATCATAAAAATTTCTCATAATATTCTCCCTTACTATCCTAATTCATTTTTTAAATCTTTATATACTGTATTAGCTGAATCAATTTCTATAGCTTTATTTATATATTCTTTACTCTTTTCAATATTATCTTCTGAATATTCAATCAATGCTAATTGATAATAATTAGGAGCAAAAGTGTTATCAAAGTTTATTGCCTCCAAAAATACCTTTTTGGCTTCCGATATAGATACAGTTGCCATTTTCACTAAGCCCAATTGGTAATAAGTAACAACTGATTTATTTTCTGATAACAATTCTTTTTCTAAATCAATACTAGACGTCTCTTCATTAATATTCTCAAAATTATCTTTTACCAAACTATAATGATAATTATTAATTTTAGATTTCACATCGATATTTAAATATTGAATCATTAGACCAGAAATAATAAAAAGTCCTATCAACAAATAAAATACTATAATATTTATTTTTTTATACAGAATAAGCTGTATCAAAGCTCCCAATACAAAAGAGACTAAATAATGTATAATATTTATATTAGTATCTACTACTAATAATGTAGCAACTGTATATACTATCGGTATAATAGTCGCATACATAAGCTTCAAATTATTAGTCCTCTTATTATATTCTACTATAAACATAGAACCCAATAAGGAAAATATTGATAAACTAACAACATCTACATTATCTAATTGTCTAAATAATCGTAAAATATTATATATTATTGTTGTAAAAAATATTATAATTCCTGTTGATTTTAAACTTATACAATTCCCCAAAAATACTGCCATACAAACAACCGTTATTACTACTATACTTAGTTGATTGGAATTACTAAAAACTAAAATATCAGTAAATAACCTATAAAATTCACCACTGATTATTTTTTGATAATTGTAATCTATATATTCATATAATTTAAAATTTTTTAAATATAATAATAAGTAATTTGCCACAAATCCTAAAATAAATATCAGAGCTAAAATCATAAAGTAAAAATTGATAGCATATCCTGAGGATAATTTTGAAGCATACTTATCTTCTACTTTATTTTTATATCTATTATTATAGACAGCAAAATTAATAAATTTTTCATCTTTCTTATCAATGAAATTAGAAATATTTTTTTTAGTAACTAATATTCTCTCAATGCTTAAGGTATCAGAAACTTTGTATTTTTTATATTCTTGTATATTACTTTCTGAATTATCCGTAATATGTAAAGTTTTAATTTTTAAGCTTGATAATTTAAATACTTTTTTTAATCTTTTTTCATTATTTATTATATTATACACATTAGAATCAACATCTGCTAACTTTAAATTTTGTGTAAATATTAATCTAGTAATTTCATTATAAGAATTTATAAACCATATGTCTTTTTTTTCAGATCTATAATGTAAAATATCATAATTATATTTAGTAGCATATAAATATGCTATCTTCCAAAATTGCTTTTCACTCATTAAATTTCAATCCTTAATGAATAAACTTAAATAGCCTATAGGCTATTTAAGTTTAACTGAAGCTACTTCATCTAAAAAATTAACTTTTGTATTTTCTTTTAAAAATGTCAATGATTCAACTGAATCCATGTTAGTTACCACACATGGAATGATAGTTGATTTTGCTTTTTCTTTTACTAAATCTAAATCAAAAGTAACTAGTTTATCACCTGCAGAAACTTTATCTCCTTCTTTAACATGTACTTCAAATCCCTCTCCTTGCATATTAACCGTTTCTAATCCAATATGAATTAGTAACTCAACATTAGCAGTTGTTTTTAATCCAATTGCATGTTTTGTTGGAAACACATTTACTATTTCAGCATCAAACGGAGCTACAACTGTTCCTTCAGAAGGCTGTATAGCAAAACCATCTCCCATCATTTTCTGTGCAAATACTGGATCTGGAACTTCAGAAATTTCCACTAAATCTCCTGTAGCAAAAGCCTTAATCGTTTGTTCTGAAACTTTCTCTTCCTTACTAAATAATTTTGAAAATAATCCCATAATTCAAATGCTCCTCAATAATTTTATATACCTATTCTATCACATATTTTTTTACTATACAACCTAAAAAATCCTACCCAAATAGGTAGGATTTTTGTAACTAATTAGTCGATATTTTTTGATAAATCAACTTTCTCTAAAGGAATTAATTTAGTTTTATATTTAATTTTGTGGTATAGATAAAAGAATAGAAATACCGGAATTCCCATATAAGTTGTCACAATAGCTCCCCAATCAACCACACCTTTTGTAATTAACTGAGTATCTTGCCCTACAATAACAATTATACATAAAATCAAAGCTAAAATTGGACCTACAGGGAACCACTTTGCTTTATATTTCAATTCATTTAAATCTTTCCCTTGTTTGATATATGCTCTTCTAAATCTGTAATGACTTATAGCTATTCCTAACCAAGCAATAAATCCAGTTAATCCACTTGCAGCTACTATATATGTATAAGCACCGTCACTTGTTTTCTGAATTAATAATACCGTCACTATTACTAAAGTTGTGGCTATTAATGAATTAATTGGTGTACCATTTTTGTTTAATTTAGAAAAAATTGGAAAGGCTTGATTTTCTTTACTCATTGCATATAACATACGAGTAGATGCAAACATACCTGAGTTTCCAGCAGACAATATTGATGTTAAAATTACAGCATTCATAACAGATGCAGCAAAGGCAAATCCAGCATTTTGAAAAACAATAGTAAATGGAGATTTAGCAATCTCTTCTGCACTCGCAGCTCCCATTAAATCTTCTGATGTATATGGAATTAACAAACCAATTACAATAATTGCTAATACATAAAAAATTAAAATACGCCAAAATACTTGCTTAACAGCTTTAGGTATCGCTCTTTCTGGATTCTCACTTTCTCCTGCTGTTACACCTATAAGCTCTGTTCCTTGGAAAGAATACCCAGCAATTAAAAACACACCTATAGCAGCCAATATTTTACTTGATAAAGATGAGTCTTCTCCTATGAATGGAGCTTCCCCTACTGTAAGGTTTTCTAAACCTATAAATGGTCCACCTAAAATACCAAAAATTGTTAAACATCCAATTACTAAAAACACAATTACTGTTACCACTTTAATTAAAGCGAACCAATACTCACTTTCTCCATATACTTGAACACTTAATGAATTAAGACCAATAATGATTAATAAAAATATCATTGACCACACCCAGGCTGGTAATATTCTCATTGGTTCCCAATAAGAAACTGCTAAGGCAGATAACTCAATATCAACAGCAACTGTAATTACCCAGTTAAACCAATAATTCCAGCCTAATGCAAATCCTAAAGAAGGATCAACATATCGAGAAGCATATGTTGAAAATGAACCTGATGTTGGTAAATATGTAGCCATTTCACCTAATGAAGTCATTAGAAAATAAACCATCAACCCAATTAATAAATATGCTAATAAAGCTCCTCCAGGACCTGCATTTGAAATTGCTTGTCCACTTGTCATAAATAGACCGCTACCTATACATCCTCCTATCGCAATCATTGTTATATGACGCGATTTTAATTTTCTTTGTACTCTATTCTCTTTACTCATACAACCTCCTAAAAATTTTATAAAATAAAAATGCACAGCTAAATATAGTTGTGCATTTTCCGCACCTCAATATTAGTAGCTCAACATAGCAATCACTATGACAGTTTTATACTTATTAAGTATAAACCCAATGATAACTCCGTAGAATGAACTATCATTTCGGCAAAAATTCCTTTCCTTGATCTTCTCAGACTTTCTACAACCTCCAACCAACTACTAATAATTTTCGCGACCTCTACCTCACATAGTAAGGCTTCCATATTTTATTGTACAATTTATTATAGTATTTATTATTTATTCTGTCAAGAAATTTATTTTATTATACCATTAGATTTTAGGTACGATTCATAATCCATCTCTTTATTAATAACTCCACCTTCTGGTAAAATTTCTACAACTCGATTTGCTATAGTTTGAATAAATTCATAATCATGTGACGTAAAGAATACTGATCCCTTAAACTGTGCAATTCCTTCATTAACTGCTGTAATTGATTCTAAATCCAAATGATTTGTAGGCTCATCCAACATGATAACATTTGCTTTCGATAACATCATCTTAGATAACATACAACGCATCTTTTCTCCTCCAGAAAGAACATCAGCATTTTTCAATGCTTCTTCTCCGGAGAATAACATTCTTCCCAAAAATGAACGTAAATAAGATTCTGTCTCTTCCTCAGGCGATGCATATTGTCTTAGCCACTCTACTAATGATAGTTTTTTCTCATCAAAGTATTCCTTATTATCTTTAGGCATATATGAACGTGAAGTTGTTACTCCCCATTTAAAGGATCCACTATCCGGCTCGATCTCTTCTGCAAGAATTCTTAAAAGTGTAGTTTTTGCTAATTCATCACCTAATAAAATAATTTTATCATTTGGATTAACCGTAAAACTTATATTTTTAAGAACTTCTTTTCCATCAATAGTTTTCGAAACCCCTTCTACAATTAATAAATCATTGCCTATCTCCCTATCTGGAGTAAATCTTACATATGGATATTTTCTGCTACTTGGTTTTATATCGTCTAGATTAATTTTATCAAGCATTTTTTTTCTACTTGTTGCCTGTTTAGATTTGGAAGCATTCGCAGAAAATCTGGCAATAAATTCCTGAAGTTCTTTAATTTTTTCTTCTTTTTTCTTATTAGCATCTTCTTGCATTCTGCGAGCAAGTTGACTAGATTGATACCAAAAATCATAGTTACCAACATATAACTGAATTTTACCGAAGTCTAAGTCACAGATATGTGTACAAACATTGTTTAAAAAATGACGATCATGGCTTACTACAATTACAGTATTTTCGAAGTTAATTAAAAATTCTTCTAACCACTGAATAGCTGCTAAATCCAGACCATTAGTAGGCTCATCCAATAATAATACATCCGGATTACCAAATAATGCCTTTGCTAATAAAATTTTAACTTTTTGTGAGTTATCAACTTCTGACATAAGTGAATAATGTATATCACTTGGAATTCCTAAACCTTCTAATAACTGTGCTGCATCACTTTCAGCACTCCAACCATCCATTTCTGCAAATTCAGCTTCTAATTCTGCAGCTATTATCCCATCTTCCTCTGTAAATGGATCTTTCATATAGATATCATCTTTTTTATTCATTACATCCCATAATTTTTCATGGCCCATCATTACAACATCTATTACTTTTTCATTTTCGTAATCAAAATGGTTTTGACGTAAAACTGCTAAACGTTCATCTTTCCCAAGAGAAATATGACCCTGCTGTGATTCAATCTCTCCTGATAAAACTTTTAAAAATGTAGTTTTTCCAGCTCCATTGGCTCCAATTAAACCATAACAGTTACCACTAGTAAACTTAATATTTACATCTTCAAATAGCTTTCTATCTGCAAAACGCAGACCTAGGTTCGTAACTTGTAACATCTAGTTTTCTCCTTTACTTACACTAGCAATAAGACTTTCTATACGCATAGCGTATTCACTAGTATCATCATATTCGAAGATTAATTCTGGGAATTTTCTAACCTTAACTTTTTTAGCAACCTCAGATTTAATAAATCCTTTAACTTTTGCTAATGACATTCTAGTTTTTTCTTTTTCTTTCTCATCACCTAAAACTGTATAATAAACTTTTGCTTGTGAATAATCCCCTGTTAATTTCACTTCAGTAATAGTAATGAAACCTAAATCATGATTTTTTATTTTAGTTGCAAGAACAAACGTTATTTCTTTTTTAATTTGTTCTCCTAATCTATTTACTCTTAGTTCAGACACTATTTATTCTCCCTGATTTTATCGTTTTATTTCTTCCATGATGAATACTTCGAATATGTCACCTTCACGAATATCATTGTAGTTTTCCACAGTCATACCACACTCATATCCAGCTTGTACTTCTTTAACATCATCTTTAAATCTTCTTAATGTATCAATTTCTCCTTCATAAATTACTACACTATCACGAATTACACGTACTTTTCCTTCACGTGATACTTTTCCTTCAGTAACATAAGCCCCTGCAATGTTTCCTAATTTAGAGACTTTAAATACTTGTCGTACTTCTGCAAGTCCGATTACTTTCTCTGCAAATTCTGGGTCTAAAAGTCCTGTCATAGCTGCTTCAATTTCTTCAATAACTTTGTAGATGATACTGTGCAGTCTTATGTCTACTTGCTCATTTTGAGCCATTATTTTGGCATTATTATCAGGGCGAACATTAAATCCAATTACTACTGCATTAGAAGCTAATGCCAATGTAATATCAGACTCATTAATAGCTCCTACCCCTGTATGAATAATCTTAACATTTACACCCTCAACATCAATCTTAGCAAGAGACATAGCTAAAGCTTCTACAGAACCTTGTACATCAGCTTTTAAAACTACATTTAAATCTTTCATCTCACCCTGCTTCATTTGTTCAAATAAAGTATCCAATGATACAGCAGATGCATTTTGTCTTTGGCTTTCAATGTGTTGTTGTTGACGTAATTCTCCAATTTGACGCGCAGTTTTTTCGTCACCAAATACTACGAATCTATCTCCGGCATTAGGCACGTCTTGTAATCCTGTAATTTCAACTGGCATAGATGGTTTAGCATGATTTATAGATTTCCCTCTATCATTAATCATAGCACGAACACGTCCAAATGTATTACCAACTACTATTGGATCTCCAACATTTAAAGTACCACTTTGTACTAATAATGTCGCAACAGCTCCACGTCCTTTATCTAACTTAGCTTCAATTACTGTTCCCATAGCTAAACGATCTGGGTTAGCTTTAATTTCTTGTACATCAGCCACTAATACAACCATTTCTAATAGTTCATCAATTCCTTCTCCTTGAAGTGCTGAAATAGGAACAAAAATTGTATCTCCTCCCCAAGCTTCTGGTGTTAATCCACGCTCTGCTAATTCTCCCATAACTTTATCTGGGTTAGCTTGCGGTTTATCCATCTTATTCACTGCTACAATGATTGGAACTTCTGCAGCTTTAGCATGATTTATAGCCTCTATAGTTTGAGGCATTACACCGTCATCAGCAGCAACCACTAAAATAGTAATATCTGTTACTTTAGCACCACGCGCACGCATTGTTGTAAATGCCGCATGTCCTGGTGTATCTAAAAAAGTAATTTTTCTATCATTTACCCTTACTTGATATGCACCAATATGTTGCGTAATTCCACCCGCTTCTCCTGCTGTAACTTTAGAATTCCTAATTGTATCTAATAAAGTTGTTTTACCATGATCTACGTGTCCTATAATAGTAACAATTGGAGGTCTAACTTTAGTATTTTTTTCATCTTCTTCAACTTCAAAATAAACATCTAAATTCTCTTTATTAATCTCTACTTCTTGCTGAATTTCCTTACCGTAATCCATAGCAATCAACTCAATTTGCTCTAGAGTTAAAGATTGATTAATATTAGCCATTATTTTTAACTCAACAAATAATTTTTTTATCAATTCTGTTGAAGTTATAGATAAGACGTCTGCTAATTCTGCAACAGTCATGTTATCTTTAACTAATATTGTATCATCACTAATAGTTTCTTCACTCGGTGATTCAATCATAGCTGGTTGTTGCTTAGCAGTTTTTTTCTGTTTCTCTTTTTTCTTTTTTTTCTTTTTATTTTTTTTATTATTTCTAATAAGCTCTTGATCTAAATCTTCTGGATTCACTTCAATAGTAACTTTTTTTTCTTTTTTAGAAGCTGTATTAGAATCCTTCTTAGTTGCCACTTTCTTTTCTTTTTTATTAAATATAGCCTCTAATTTTTCATATGTTTCTTCTGTGATCATTGACATGTGATTTCCTACCTCAACATTTAGATCTTTGATCGCAGCTATTATTTCTTTCGAAGATTTATCTACTTTCTTAGCATATTCATGTACTCTAATTTTTCCCATTATCGATACATCCTCCTTCTTCTATTATTAATTTTTTTAATCTTTTACTAAAACCTGAATCAGTTATTCCAACTGCAACCCTATTCTCACGACCAATTGCTCGACTTATTTCATCTATCGTAAAATACTCTAATTTGTTTATCTTGTAATATTCTGATTTATCACTTAATTTTTTCTTTGTATTATTTCCACAATCAGTAGCTATTAATAATAACTGTATTTTAGATTCTTGTATATTCTTAGTTATTAATTCTTCGCCTGTGACTATTTTTCCAGCCCTTGTCATTAAACCTAATAAATTTAGTGATTTTTTCATTATTTAGTAGGTATCAACTTTCTATATATTAATCGTATAATTTCTGAATATATTTCATCCATTTTTTCCGAATCTACACTAAAATATTTTTCCAATTTTTTCTTCTCTCTAGCTTCTTCAATTATATTTAAATCAGCTATTACGTATGCACCTCTACCAGCTTTTTTACCTGTAGCATCAACAAAAATCTCGCCTTCTTTATTTTTCACTATTCGTAGTAAATCTTTTTTAGGAAACATTTTATTTGTAAGTATACATTTTCTACTAGGTATCTTTTTTTGCTTCATAATTACTCTACCTCATTTTTCTAACTATTCTTCAATTAAAGCTTCTTCTGTTTTTATATCAATTTTCCAACCTGTTAATTTAGCTGCGAGCCTTACATTTTGTCCTTTTTTACCTATTGCCAGTGATAATTGCCCTGGATTTACTATAACATTGGCAATTTTTTCTTCTTCACTTATTGTAATTGAATCTACTTTAGCTGGTGATAATGAATTAATAATAAATTTTTCAATATCTTTATCCCAAGGGATAATATCAATTTTTTCTCCATTCAACTCTTTCAAAATTGTAGATACACGGCTCCCTGATGGTCCTACACAAGAACCTACAGCATCAATATTGTTATTATCTGAATATACAGCTATCTTTGTTCTTTCCCCCGCCTCACGTGAAACTGACTTAATTTCAACTACTCCATCATAAATTTCAGGAACTTCTTGCTCAAATAAGCGTTTAATAAAATCAGGATGAGATCTAGACGCTAATACATGTGGTCTACTTCCCTTAGCCGGATTTTCTACTTTTGCAATATATACTTTTATAGGAGTTTGTGGTATATATTCTTCACCTAACACTCTCTCACTTTCTCCTAAAATAGCCTCAATTTTCCCCAATTTTACATATACATATCTTGAATCAATTCTATCGATATACCCAGATCTAATTTCTCCTTCATATTCCAAATATTCATTGTATAATACTTCTTTTTCAGCGTCCCTTAGTCTTTGCATCAGGGCTTGCTTAGCTGCCTGAGCTCCAACTCTTCCAAATTCTTCTGGAATATCTTCAACTATGTATAAATCACCAATCTCATAAGCAGGATTAATTTTTAATGCCTCTTCTAATGAAATTTCAATTCTATTATCATAAACTTCTTCTACCACTTCTTTTGAAATTTTGAAAATATACTTACCTGTTGTCCTATTAAAATCTACGGTAACATTTTTTGAAGAATTAAAATTTTTTCTATATGCTGATAATAACGCTACTTCTATTGCTTCAAATAATATTTCTCTAGATATTCCTTTTTCTGTTTCTATTACTTCAATCGCTTTAAGCAATGCCTTGCTCATGATTCTTTCTCCTTAGTATTACTAAAATTTAACCGCTAAACGAATTTTTGATATTTTTTCATAAGGTATAATTGCTTTCTTTATTTTAGCTTTATCCTTATACTCTACCAAAAGTTCTTCATTATTAACTTCTAATATGTCTGCATAAAATTCCTTAATTCCATCAATTTTTTCATATGTTTTAATACACACATGCTCCCCTATAGAATCTACTACTTCTTTTAAACTTCTAAGTTCTTTTTCAATTCCTGGAGATGATATTTCTAAATAATAATTATCTTTAATAAAATCTTCTTTATCTAAATCATCTGATAACATTTCTGTTAGAGTAACACAATCATCAAGATTCAAACCACCTTTTTTATCAAAATATACTCTTAGAAAATAGTCTGTTCCCTCTTTGACATACTCTACATCATAAAGACTGTACTCAGTATCTTCAACTTTTTTTAAAGCTAGATCTCTAACTTTATCTATAATTGCCATAAAAACACCTCTTTCTTCTTGTAAAAAAAGCGGAGAATACAGAAATTCACCGCTTTTTAGGTTTATTCACTTACGGTAAATATAACATATATCTTTATAAATGTCAACCTACTTATACAAATCTGATCTAATGCTATTTACCATTTTATCAATTTCTAATTTAAGATTTTGTTCAAATTCATCCTTACTTATCACATTGTCATTTAGAGCCTCACTATAGCCTAAAATTACCGACAAAGAATTTTTAATTTGATGTAACATGATCTTCTTTTTAATTTCTTGTTCATCCATTGAATTACTCTTCTTATATAATAAATATAAATTCAGCATCGTAACCAGTGCTAAGGGGAAAAACAAATATTCTAAATGTACACCTGAAAAGGCTGTTACTACTAAAACTAGTGAAACTAAAATGTTTAATCCAATTAACTTATATAATTTCTTCATGATACAAATTATAGACCTCTCTTTTATTTATACCATACTTATCTGCAACTATTTTTATGGCAGTTGAACTCTTACTTCCATTGTCGACCATTTTTTTTACTTCTTCTATAAGCTTAAAGTTATCAATTTCTTCATGTGTTTCTTCTTTATTAGGGCTTATAATCACAACAAACTCACCTTTTACTTTTAAGTTACCTCTTTTAAATTTTTCTAAAATTTTTTCAGATGTATCAGTGACTACTTCTTCAAAAAATTTTGTTAATTCCCTAGATACGGATATAATTCTGTGATTAGAAATTTCGCAAATATTTTCAATTAAATTAATTATTCTATGTGGTGATTCATATATTATAGAGGTATGCTTAGATAATAAAATTTCATTAAGTTTTACTTTCAAGTCCTTTTTCTTCCTTGGTAAAAATCCATAGAAAGTATACGTATATGATTCTATTCCACTAGAAACTAGAGCTGTTAAAGCAGCATTTGGACCTGGTATTGTGATTACTTTAATTTTTTTGCTTATACACTTATTTACCAGAATATATCCCGGATCAGATATACATGGCATCCCCGCATCAGAGACTAAAGCTACATTTTTATTTTCTTCAATAAGCTCTATTATTTTTTGACTAATTTTTTCTTCATTATGCTCATGAAAAGAAATTAATTTCTTATTCTTTATCTGGAAATAATTTAATAATTTCTGTGTATTCCTTGTATCTTCACAAGCTATTATATCAACATTTTCTAATGTCTTAAGCGCTCTTACACTGATATCATCAAGATTCCCTATGGGTGTCCCTACTACATATAACATCACTTTTCTCCTCTATTTATTTCACTTATAAATTCTCTTTTTTTTAAATCTAAATTTTTTTCTACATATTTTATTTTAGTTTTTCTATCAAATTGTTTTAGTAAGTATTCTTTTTTCATTGCACTGCTTTTATCAACAAATTCTTCAAAATAATATAATTCTACAGGTGTCCTTGTCCTAGTATATTTAGCCCCTTTTTTTCTATTATGTGTTTTTATTCTCCTTTTAATATCCGTGGTATAACCTGTATATAATGTATTATCTATACATTTTACTATATAGGTATAATGCATTTTATAAGCCATATACTTTTTTCATCTCCGAAGTATAAGTAAGATCTTCATTGTATATATACATAGGTTGTTCTATCTTTATATCATTTATATTTGATATAGAACCTTCAACTAAAACAATTTTACTAGTATCACTAGAAATTTTACTATAAACAAACTTTATTCTCTTTATTCCTACATTATACTTATTACATGCCATTATGATATCTGCTAAACGATAACTCCTATGAACCATAAAAAATCTTCCATTCTGCTTAAGTAAATATTTTATACTTGAAATAACATCATCTAAATTACATAGTATTTCATGCCTTGAAATTGAATGATTAGTTCCTTGTTTTGTTTTCGGCATATTTTCTACAGGAAAGTAAGGTGGATTACATACAAGGTAGTCAAATGAAGATGGTCTAAACATATCCTTTATATTCCTTATATCTCCCTGAATTGAACTTATCCTTTGAATTTCGTTTATATCAATATTTTTTTTAGAAAGTTCCACTAAATCTTCTTGTATTTCCACCATAGTTATATCTATGTTATATTTATAACTAAGTATAAGAGAAATTGCTCCATTACCACTACACAATTCAATCATTTTCTTTTTATTCACTTTCGACATTTTTACAAAATCAGCTAGTAAATAAGTATCAGTTGACACACTGTAATGATTCTCATATTGTATAAACTTTAAATTTTTATATAAATAATCTATTCTCTCAATTTTTTCAATATTACTCATTTTATATATCTAATGTTAATCCCTTTTTTACAATCTTAAACAATATCGATTCCACTACTAAATTATAATTTACATTCATTGATAAATCCTTTTTCCCTTCCAGTAATATAGATAATAATTCTACTTTATTTTCATTTTGATTAGAGCCAGCTATCTTTTTTATCATATAATCAATAAAGTCTTCTACTTTTTTCCGATTTTCCATGAAGTTTATAAATTCTAATATTGCTAAATCTCTATTTTTCTCATACAATTGGAAAAACTCAATATATATCTGAATTTCTTCCGAATTTATATTCAAATCTTTTTTATCTGAACCTATATTTATAATTTGGCATCTTGAAATTATAGTATCTAATACAGCCTTTAAATTTGTGGTCGTTAATATAGCTGTGATATTTTCTTCAGGCTCTTCTAAAAATTTCAAAATACTATTAGCAGCTTGGGGAGTTATACTATCTATATTTTTTATCCAATATACCTTTCTACTAAATCTTGCTTTAGTACTCATTTCCTGCTTTAAGTATAAAATATCTTCCTTCTTTATACTACTATCTACATTAATGATATAAAAATCTACATAATTTCCATGTTCTATTTGCTTACAAATTTTACATGTGCTACAAGAAAAAAATTCTTTATTTATGTTTTTCAAACAAAACATTGCTTTTACAAAATTAAGTACATAATTTTGCAAATTATATTCACTATTCCCATAAAATAAATACGCATGTCCTATTTTATTATTTCTTAGGATATTATTTAAATATCTATTTGCTAAATTTTCCATTTTCTAAATAAGCTTTCTAATAAATTATCTAATTCTTTCTCTACTTCATTAATTTCTAAATTAGCATCTACTCTTTTTATCCTATTAGGCTCTTTTTTATAAAGATTATCGTAAGCATTTTTTATTTTTCCATAAAATTCTAATGATTGACTATCTAATTTATTATTTTTTTCCCTTTTTTGTGTTCTTTCTAATCCACGTTCCAAATCTACATCAAAATATAAAGTAACATCTGGTTTTATTCCATTTAGGGCGTAATCATTTATATTAATTATCTTCTTTTCATCCAATCCTCTACCGTAAGATTGATAAGCAATTGATGAATCTAAGAATCTATCACAAACGACAAATATTCCTTTTTCTAATGCTGGTTTTATTTTCTTAACAAGATGTTCTCTTCTACTAGCTGCAAAAAGCAATACTTCTGTTTTAGGATCTATTTCATTATCTAGTATAATCTTTCTTATCATTTCACTGATATCTGTTCCGCCTGGCTCTCTAGTTAGAATAACATCATAGCCTCTTTCTTTTATTTTATTCACTATATAGTGACTCATGGTACTTTTACCAGAACCATCAATTCCTTCAATTGTTATAAATTTACCGTTCATTTCTCCATCCTAAATAAAATTTTCCTATAATACATTATACCACTATTATTATTAAAAAAATACAATAATATAATTTTCATTTGTTTTTTATTATCTTCTATGATAGAATTTTAATATATTTTAGGAGGAATTTATGCTTAAAACTCATATTAAAAAATTACCTTATTTTATTTTTACATTCTTATTATTTGTACTTTTACCAATAGCCTATCATTTCTTCAATAACAAATCTGAAGCTATGATAAATATGGTTGTTATTATATTTACAACATTCACATTTATAGTATCACTTATTTATTCATATAATAATGAAGATTTTTCATATTCTTTCGCCATTTTCACCGGTATATGTTTCTTAATATCTTGTGTTATATTCTGGAATTTTGAAATATATATATATGCATTACTATACATATTTTTAAGCCTTTGTGGCCAAGGATCTGGATATGTAGTTAAGAAACTTGTTCGTTTTATTAAATACTTATATGTACTTGTTAGAAGAAAAAAACGGAATAGAAAATTAGTCAAGAATAATAAAAAGAACTCCTAATCAGGAGTTCTTTTTATTATTCTTCCATCATTGATGATAATCTTAAATTCTGTACCTCTGTCAGATATTTTTCAATAGTTTTACTAGCTTTCGATTGGTAAATATTTTGAAGTAATTCATAATAGAAGTATTCTTCTTTTATAAATTCATGATACTTAATTACCTCTTCTTCAACAAAATCTATATAATCTTCTTCCTCAGATAAGGTTAATAAAGCTAAAGTTAGTAGGGGAGCATCATTTTTTATTATATTATGCTCTTTGTAAATTTCATATACTTTTTCAGTTTCATATAATTCTCTCAAAGCATTTATAGCTACATATAAGGTATCCACATCTATTCCCATCTCTTTTAGAGTTTTCCTAACCAATAATCTAATATCATTGTATCTTTCCTCTTGTTTGTATAAGCTAGTTAATTGTAAATAGACATTGTAAGAAGCTCCTTGTAAATCTAGATATTTTTCAAAATAATTAATTGCTTCTTGACCAATCGACATAAAACCTAAATGCATATATGCCTCTTGATGCTGGTTGTCTATTTTAATTGTTTTCAATAAAAATTCTTTCGATTTTTCAATATCTCCTAACTGATTATAAGTAAATGAAACGGCAAAATATATAGAAGCATCATCATACTTATGACCATTTTCATTATAAAATTCAATAGCTTCTTCAAATTGTGTAGAGTATATTAGATTATCAAGTACTGCTACAAAAGTATTTAAACTTGGACTCACTTGGAAATTTTGGAAGGCAAGTTGTAATGCTTCATCATTTCTTCCTTCTTCTGTGTATAAATTAACTAAATAAGATTCTATCATAAATTTGAGATCCATATCTTCTCCTGCCACCTTTAAAGCTTGCCTAAATTTGTCTTCAGCTACATCTGTTAAACCATCATTTTGATAAATTATCCCTTCTAGAAATATAACTTGTGATGTTTTAGGTGCCTTATATAAAACTAGCAGTGCATCATCTTTTTTATCTAGATGCATTAAATTATCTGCATAGGATACAATTGCCGCTTCATCATCATATGTTTCATAAATAATTTTTGAAATCTCTAAAGCTTTCTCTAATTCTCCATGTTCTACAAAAATACCACGGAATGCTTCTAATTGTTCCCTATCTAAAGTTTTCAAATTTAATTCATTATATTCATCTAAAAATTTTTGAAAATCCATAATTTCTCCTTAATAATTTCTATGTTTAAGAGTTTTTACAACAAGAATTAGATCTTCTTGTATATCTTCATCAAATATCTCTATAGCTTGTAGTGCTTTTTTTAAATATCCATGACTTATGTTTTTTAACTCAATTAATATTTCATCATCAAGCCTTATTTCATTGACTAGTGTTAATTTTTCTTCTAATGATAAATTTCTATATTCTTTAAATTTCTCTTTACTTTTTTTTATCTTTAAAATTATTGGTAAAGTTACATTCCCATTTATCAAATCTTGACCTATATCCTTACCTAAAGTAACTTCATCTGATACAAAATCAAGATAATCATCCATAATTTGATAAGACATTCCTAAATAATAACCAAATTTATAGCTTGCTAATATTTCTTTTTCATTTGCCTTAGACAAAATTGTTGCTGAAACGCAAGCAAAGGCAATTAAAATGGCTGTTTTTCTTTTAATTTTTTTTAGGTAATCAATCACTCTTGTATCAATATTATATAAATCTTTATTTTGAATGAGTTCACCGTAACATAATTCTTTCAAAGTCAAAGATAAATATTTATGAAAGTCCCTATTAGTTATACTCGACACTTCTTTTAAAATTGTCGAAAATAGATAATCTCCAATAAATAAGGCCCTTTTGTTACCATAAAGATTATTAAGTGTTGGATTGCTTCTTCTACTTAACGATTTATCAATTATGTCATCATGAATCAAACTAGTTGTATGTATCAATTCAACTAAAGCAGCATTTCGTATCAATTTAGAATATTGCTTCTCATATTCTCCCACCCTAGAAAAGATAAGGGATAAAATTAATCTAACACCCTTACCACCTATTTTGAAATAATCATCAATAATCGAATTCAGTTCATTATCATCAGATAAATATATATTTCTAATCTCACTTCTTGCTAATGCTATATCTTTTTTATATTTATCTATCATACATAGCCCTCGCTTTTTCTAATAAATATTCTTTATCAAATTCCACTTCTGCCACACTGACTATTTTTTCATGATAAAAATTCATGTAAGAATCTAATATTAGATCTATATCGTCATATTTCAGTTTAAGACCGTACTCATCCAATAAAATGGCATATAGATTAAAAATAACTTGATATAATTGATTTCTACTTAGATTTCCTTTTTGTAAATATTTATAAATATTAGCCATATGTGATGATATTTTATTAAGCAAAAACAAATCCCCTTGAACTAAATTATAGTATTCAAAGGAATAATAATCCCCTAATAAAATATTTTCTTCGCTATTTTCGATTTTTTTTAAAGAATTAATATGACTGTCTAAAGAAGTAATCGCATAATATATAGCATGATTAACATTTTCTTTGTCTAGACCATATCTATCTACTAGCCTATCATAAGCTAAATTTGATATTAAATTTTCATCATATTTATACTCACTATTTTTCATTTTCATTCCTTTATTATTTTTTAAAATTATAGCACAAATAGTAAGATTAGAACAGTCATTACTATTATTGGTATTCTAACTACGCCTTTTTATAATGTTTTAAAAATTTATATTGAAGGGAATATTTATATACTTATTAAAGACCATAATAAACTATTCCACTTACTTAAACTTAAGAATTAGTTAATTCTTAAGTTTAGTGATTGAAATAAAATTGAAATAAGGAACATAATGTACATTATGTTCCTTATTTCAATTTTATTTTTTGATCCTAATTACTTCTATCTTATATCCATCTGGATCCATAATAAAATAGTAACTTGGTGGAGTTCCTGGTAATCCTTTTAAATCTGTTACGTTATAACCAGCGGCTTTATGTTTTACATGTAATTCTTCCAAATTATCAACTGCAATTGCAATATGCCCATACCCTGTTCCTAATTCATATGGTCCATGATCATAGTTATAAGTAAGCTCTAACTCATAAGTTTCTCCAGGTAAAGTTAAATAAACTAATGTAAACTTATGTTCTGGAAAATCACGTTTACGACTGATAGAAAAGTCAAAAGCCTCTGTATAAAATTTAACCGATTCCTCTAAGTTAGCTACTCTGTAGCAAGTATGTGCCATTTTTTGAAACATGATAAATCTCCTTAATGTAATTATTGTTTATAATACAAAAATATAAACTACTTATATAAATTATAGACTATAATTCATTTTCAGTAAAGTCTATTGCTTACAAAATTGTCCAGCCTACACCAATAGCACCTAAACCTAAATGCGTCGCTATTACAGGTCCAATAATTCCCTTTTCAATTTTCACATCAGGATATTTACTTCTTATGTATTCCTCAGCCTCATTAGCTTTATCTTCCGCAAGAGTATGAATTATGCATATATTAATATTTTTTCCTTTATGATCTTTATAAAATTTATCAAACAAACTATAAATTGCTGCAATTGCTTTTTTATATGTTCTTATTTTTTGATAAGGAACAATTATTTTATCTTGGAAATGCAAAACTGGCTTTATCTGCAGAAGACCGCCAATTAAAGCATGAGTCGAACTCAACCTTCCCCCTTTTTGTAAATGATTCAAATCATCTACTATAAAATAAGCCTGAGATACTTTTTTAACCTCGTTTAAGGTGCTAATGATCTCTGAACTTGTTGCACCTTTAGAAATCATTTCCAAGGCTTTTTTCACATAAAACTCTTCTGCTTGAGCTGAAACCTCAGAATCAAAAGGATATACTTTTATCCCCTCAACCATTGATTCTGCAATTGAATAAGAAGAACAAGTACCACTAATTCCGCTAGATAAAGCAATCGCGATTACTTCTTCGTAACCATTTGATTTTAATTCTTCTAATGTAAGAACTACATCACCTATAGCAGGCTGTGATGTTGTAGGAAATTCTCCATTTTCCTCTTGTAAATAAAACTTATATTCATCTAAAGAAATTTCTTCTATTTCTTTTTTTACTATATTATTTATCGTTACCGATAAGTAAACTAATCTTAAATTTTTATTGTTTTTCAATTCTTCACTTACATACGCTGTAGAATCTACTAACACTGCTATTTTACTCACTTAAACTAGTTGCCTTTCTATAATTAATTAGCTTTTACCACATGATATAGCTCCAACTCTGTCTTAGTTTCACGTCCCATAAATTCTAGTAGAACTTCCAACTTATAGTTAGATAAGTCTAAGCTTACTACTTTACCTTCCATATTATTAAATGGTCCTGATATAACTTTTACATAATCTCCAACTTGGAAATCCACTTCTGTAATTGTAGATAGACCCATTTCTCTTAAAATAAAGTCAATCTCTTCTTCCAACAGTGGTTCTGGTTTCGTACCACCACCATGAGATCCTACAAAACCTGTTACTCCAGGTGTGTTTCTCACTATAAACCAAGCTTCATTAGACATCACTAACTCTACTAAAACATAGCCTGGAAAAGTTTTTCTTTCTAACTCTTTTTTCTTTCCGGTTGGAGTCGTTGTTATTTCTTTTTCTTTAGGTACCACAATTCTATGAATTTGATCTTGCATTTCTAAAGTTTCTGCACGTTTTTCTAAGTTTTCTTTAACTTTATCTTCATATCCCGAGTAAGTGTGAATTACATACCAGGCTTTTTTTACTGTATTCTCCATTAGTTCCTCCTATTTTATATTTCTAATTAAAGTAGATATTCCTAAATCTACAATGTAAATAAATAGCATTAATAATATCATCGTAAAAATAACTATAGATGTCTTTTTTACTAATTCTGGAAATGTAGGCCAAGAAACCTTTTTCATTTCAGAAACTACACCTTTAAAAAAACTAAACATTAATACTCTGTCTCCTATAATTTATATTCAAATTAATTAAATAATATTATGTAATTATACCATATATACTTATTCAAGTCTATTACTTAATAAAAAGCAATATATCCAAAAAATGATATATTGCTTTTAGTTACTATTTTTTATGTAGGTCTATTTTCATTACTTATCGTAGGATCATATGCTAAATCTTCAAGCTTTAATTGTTTAGGAAGATTCTTCTTTTGATCTTCATCATCTAAATTTATATAAAAAAATCTAGTATGCGTATTTTCAATATCTGTAGGTATTGATAGAGTGTACTTTCTCTCTAATGGTCTAATATAATCTTGATATACTATATTTAATAAATCATCACTCTTCGGAAGCGGTAATCCTAGAGTATCATTTAAAACTGAAGATAGATATAATAAATGCTTAGGTTTAGGATAATAGTAATAAACACCGTCCATATAAGCATCATAACCCCCTATCTTGTGAGCAACTATATTTATTTCATTTGCAGTAAACATACTCGCTATTGTTGCAATATTACCTACTGACAAATCATGAGTTACATTAGAACCTGTAATTTGAATCAATTCATCAATTTTAGCCAGAGCACCTAACGATTTAGCCTTATCAATTACCGCATGAATTACTTGTAATTGTCTTTGTCCTCGATCTAAATCACTGTCATAATATCTAGATCTAGAGAAAGCAAGTGCTTGAGCCCCACTTAAGGTATGCCAACCTTCTTTCAGTTCAATCGTTCCTTGCTCACCATTAGCATTTTGTTCCTTCATATCGAATGGTACATATAAATTCACTCCACCTAATGAATCCACTACTTTTTCAAATGCAGCAAAGTTGATTACAATATAGAAGTTTATTGGAGCATTAAGGAGACTAGATACCGACTCGATAGTACCATCAACTCCAGAATATGCATATGCATGATTTATTTTATCAAAGAAATAAGAATTCTCTCTGTTATCAAACTCAGTTTTCATAAGACTTAAGGAATCTCTTGGAATAGAAACCATATCCATTTTTTTCTTTTCTTTATTGACGGCCAAGTAAACTAATGAATCTGTTCTACTGTTATCTCTTGTCTGTCCTTGTGCTTTTCTAGATTCATTTTCATCAATTCCCATAACCAAAACTGAAAAACTATTGAAGTTAGGATCAATTTCTACTGTTGATGAAGACTTTTTATATCCATTATTGATATTGTGATAAACTATATATATTACATATGCTATAAAAGCAAGTAAAACAGCAAGTGTAAATATAGCAAATCTTTTCTTTCTCTTTACTTTCTTTTTTTCTTCTAAATACCGTTCTGTTCTAGATAATTTATTATGAATTTGCATCTTGTCACCTATATACTTTACTTCCACAAAATTATACTACAAAAAATACTTATTTTCTAGTAAAAATTTTTTTGTTTCACTTTATTTTAACAGCAATTTAAGGTACAATTAGTTTAGAACATTTTATTTTACAAAGGACGTGGCTTTATTTTGAAAAAAATATTTTTATATATCCTTACTTTTGCTACTATGGGTGTTTTATTATTCGGTTCCTATACATTAGGAAAGAATATCATATATGGAACCAATCCAACAAATAACTTATTAATAACAACCACTACCGAGTTTGTCGATAAAGATAACTTGAAAAAGGGCTCTAATCACAATTTGAAAGCTGACGAATATGCTTATAAAACAAGTGAGATAAATTCTTATATCAAGGGAGAAAGTCAAACTGATAAAAAATTAGTGTTTCTTACCTTCGATGATGGAGTTGATACCCTTATAACTCCTCAGATATTAGATATTTTGAAAGAGCATCAAGTTCCCGCTACTTTCTTTGTAGTAGGACAATACGTTACTGAGAGTGCGAAAGATATAATGACTCGACAAATCCGTGAAGGACATGCTATTGGAATTCATTCTTACACTCATAACATTGGTCTTCTTTATCCTTATATGGTAGGAAACACACCTGTTATCTTACAAGAATTTAAGGATACTCAGGATGCTATCAAAAACATACTAGGCAATGACTACTTCCCATCTGTTTGGAGATATCCAGGTGGAGCTATGTCATGGAGTGGCTTAGAAACTGTAGATACTACTCTTAAAGCACAGGGAATCGAAAACATAGACTGGAATCTAATGAATGGTGATGCTGAATCTCCACTTAAAAAACCTCAAACTCCAGAACAGATGATGACATACTTACATAGTTCTGGTCAATATTATCCAGAAACTACTGTTAAAGTTGTTTTAATGCATGATACTGTAGGAAGAGAAATAACTGTTGAAACTTTACCTAGAATAATTAAGTATTTTAAAGATCAAGGTTATGAATTTGGAATTTTAGAATAAATAAGAGAAGCGAAAAATTCGCTTCTCTTATTTTTAAATAATTTCAACATAAATCACACTTAATAATATATCTATACTTCTTTAAGAAAAACTATTAAATGTTCATATTAACTGAACAAAGATCTATTTCTTATCAATGTTCAAATCTTCTATGGATTTAAAATATTTAAATATTATTTAAGTTCTATTAAAATACCTACTGCACCTTCTCCAACATGTGTTGAAATAACAGCTGTTACAATTTCTATATCTTCATCTTTTATTTGATATCCAAATTCTTCTTTCAGAGCAATTCTCAATAATTTAATATATTCATCAGATAGGGCATGAACTAAACTTATAGTTTTTAATTCCTGACCTGCAAGATCTTTCTTCATATTATCAATAATTGCTTGAACTAATTTTTTCTTTCCTCTCACTTTTTCTATAGGAACTAACTCGTCATTTTCTGTTACTTTTGTTAAAATTTTTAAATTAAGTAAACCTCCCATAAATCCTACAGTTTTCTTAAGTCTACCTCCTTTTACAAGATTATCTAATTTATCAATGCTTACATAGGTAATAACCTTTTCTCGTTTTTCTTGTAATAATTTATAAATCTCATCTAAAGATTTCCCCTCTTGAATATACTTATAAGCATCCTTAATAAAATAAATCATACCTCTAGAACTAGTAGTTGTATCAATCACCTTTACATTTTTATAATCATTTGCTACAGAAACTGCTGTCGAGTATGTTCCAGATACTGCTGGTGTCAAATGTATAGAAATAATATCATATCCTTCCTTCGTCCATTTTTCATAAGTTTCCATAAATTGGCCTACCGATGGCTGGCTCGTAGAGAAATTTTTTGCCTCTCTCAATTTATAAATATATTCTGTATTATCAATTTCTCTATACTCTACTCCATCAATTAAAGCTGTTAAATATACAACTTCTACACCATATTTTTCAATTTCTTCTTTTCTTAAATCACTTGTTGAATCAGTAACTATTTTAATCTTTTTCATATCATCACCCCTTAAATTAATAAACTTTTTAGTTTACTTTTATAGTATACTATTAAGTAGAAAATTTTACAATACATAATATTAAATAATATTTTACTTTATTTTTATGTTATACTAGATAATACTATAAATTATCATAAGGACTTTATTATGGAAAAACAATTTATTACTATAAAGAACAACATATCTACTTCATTTATTGAAAAAAAATCCAAATTTATTACACATTTAATAAGAATAACAGATGAAGATGATGCTAAAAATTTTATAAAAAATATGAAAAAAGAGCACTATAACGCAAGCCATGTATGCTTTGCCTTTGCATTAGGAGATAATAATGAAATATGTCGCATTAATGATGACGGTGAACCTAGTGGTACGGCTGGGGCTCCTATGCTTGACTGTATAATAAAAAATAATTTAAGAAATGTATGTGCTGTTGTAATTCGTTACTATGGTGGAATAAAATTGGGAACTGGTGGCTTAGTTAGAGCATACACTCACGGCTTAATCGAAGCTATTAAAAATGCAAGTTTAGTAGAACGAAAAAATGCTATAGAAATCAAGTTTGAAATTGACTATCACTTAAATGGAAAAATAGAATATGAAATTGCAAAAACTCCATATATAGTTAATAATATATCTTATACAGATAAAATAGCTTATGATGTGTATGTCATGAAAGAAAATGAAGAAAATTTTTTACAATGGATCCAAGAAATAACCAGTGATAATTTTAAAATAATTGATAGGAAAGAGAAAAAATTAGAGTTTGATATAAATTAATTTTCTCAAATTAACTTTACCATAAATTAGTGTTAGTCTTTTTTACATAATATAGGTTAATCTACATTTAATAGCTGATTAAATTTAAAAGCATAATAGTTATTAATGAATATAATCATATCTTTAAACATCTAATTCATAATAAAAAGAAAATCACTCTAAGTTTCTCTTAGAGTGATTTTCTTAAATATAATAGTTTAAAATATTAGCTAATGCCATTGTAAAACCTATAATAATTGTCATTTTAGCTGTTAATACCATAAATGGTGCCATTGTTTCTTTTGTTTTATTTACAGCTAATCCTTTTATTACTTTAATTGCTAAAGGTATCGAAACTAATACTAATAAATAAAAAATTGTACCATTATTAATAAAAATAAGAGCTACACTAGATAAATATACTAATAAAAATGATATAGTTAGTATTTCTACAGATCTCTTCTTACCTACTACTATAGCTAGGGTTCTTCTCCCTGATTCTTCATCATTTTTTGCATCTCTTATGCTATTAGCTAATAAAATATTACCGATCATTAAAAATAAAGGAATTGATAATAAAATAACTGATAAATTAACAAATCCTGTTTGAACGTAAAAAGATAAAGCTATAATTATTGTTCCCATGAAAAAACCAGCTGCGACCTCTCCATAGGGACCATAAGCAATAGGTGACTTTCCCCCCGTATATAAATACCCTACTAGCATACACATCAATCCAACTGGCAGTATATAATATGATGTCAGACTTGCTAAGTACAGTCCTAAAATCAAAGCCACTATATATAATATAACAGCTGCCTTAAAAACTTCTTGAGGTTTCAAACGACCATGAACAATAGATCCTGAAATCCCTTGTGAATCTACCTTATCTAATCCAAGTTTAAAATCATAGTATTCATTAAAGTAATTTGTTGATGTTTGAATTAATAAACATGCTATTAAAAATATAAAAAACTTAAAAAAATCAAATTTTTCTATATAAAATAGCGAATAAGTAGCTCCAACCAAAACTGGTGCTATTGCTGCTGGGTATGAATGAGCTCTAGCGCACCTTAAATATTCTTTAAACTTTTCCATAATTCCTCCTAATTTAATTTCAATTTAATAATTTTTTCGTTATTTCTCATTGCTTTTGTTGTTAAGTAACCATCATAACCCGTAACTTCCTTATATGTCCTAAAAATATTATTCTCCTCAGATTTTGATATAACTATAGTTTTGAATTCTCTATATAAAGATTTATATTCTTCTAAATTCACACCTTTCTTATAACAATTTTCTATAGTGTCTAAGAATTTTATTATCAAAGTTATCTCTTCAACATTATACAAAGTATAATCAATTGGATAATCAAACTCCATTTCTACACCTCCTAAACGCTTATACATAATATTATATGATTTATAGATAAAAAGCAAGTTATTATATTATATAACAATTTTTTCCACAAAGTAACTTGCAATACCTATTCCTATCATCACCCCTATAGCATCTATAAAAATATCTATAATATTACCACTTCTACCCTCTATAAATGTTTGGTGATATTCATCACTTGCTGCATATACAATAGAAACTGCACCTGCAACTAAATTTACCCTATTTATTTTGCAATTTAATAAATGGATATATACAAAAAATCCTAGAACTGCGTATTCTGTGATATGTGCTAATTTCCTTATTAGTACATTATTGGATAATTGATTAGATTCATATCCAATTTGATGGGAAAAATAAAATATAGTTCCCATTAAAAAAATAACCATAATTAAAGAAAACTTTCTATTAAATAAAATTTTTAACACAGTATTTTCTCCAGTTCCTTTAAATTTTTCACTATATAATTTGCATAAACATCAACTTTACCTATATTCTTATAGTTACACCACACACTATCTATCCCAAAATCATTTGCGCCTTTTATATCCGAATATAGTGTATCTCCAATCATAAGGTATTCATCTTTTACTCCGCCTATTTTATTATATATATATTCAAAAAACTCATTTTCTGGTTTCTGATAGCCTATTTCCTCCGAAATAAAAATATCATCTAAATATTTAGTAAAACTTGCATTAGCAAGTCTTCCTCTTTGTATTACAGATAGTCCATTTGTTGCAGCAAAAATCTGATATCCTCTTTCTTTTAATTTTTCCAATAAACTATTTACCCCATCATAAGTATAAGATTTTTTAGATAATATTTCTTCATATTTTTTGGCTAAAAGATTTCCATCAACATCTATTCCAAAGTTACTAAATAATAATTTGAAACGATTATTAACTAAATATTCTCTGCTTATTTCTCCTTTTTCAAAAGAAATCCATAATGCTTTATTTATCTCTATATATTTATCTAAATATTTTTCTATATTCTTTATACCTTGATCTCTTAACAATTCTCTAACTGCTCTATCTTGAGATTTATCAAAATCAAAAAGTGTGTTATCTAAATCAAATAATAGATACTTATATTTCATCTATATTCTCCTTATCGTATTCGTAATTATATTATAACTTACCACTAGATTATCATTCTAATTTATCAGTAGTTATGATTAATCATCAACTAATCATAAGCCTATATAACCATAAAAAAATTTAGCCCCAACTCTCTCTATTATATTGAAATTGTATTTTTCAAATATTGGATCTAATTTATGAGCTTTGAGAATAATCTTTTTTTTAGCTACCCTTGTCATTTCATTCATTAAATCATCATTTATAGAATCTTGACAAGCTAAACTATCAAATATGGATATATTACTAGAGTCTTTTATTTTATAAATAAACATTGGATCCAAATATATGTAATCTATTGATTTTGATTCTTGCTTTTTTAAAAAATCTAAACTATTAATATTATAAGTTTTAATTCTTCTCATAGCTTCATTAATATCACTTTTACCTGAATCAAATTTTTTTAAACCATTGGATACAATATAATGAATTATTTTATTATCTTCCAAAGCCTCTACTTTATGACCAAAATAAGACAATGTTATACTATCTCTTGCAAGACCCATAGTCATATCCAAAATACTTTGCTCTCTTCCTTCTATTATTTTTAGAAGCGGCACACATTTATTTTTTATTCTAAGCATAGCAGTATCTAGATGAAAGTATAACTCTTCAAAGTTTTTATTAATATATACTGTCTTTTGCTTATATATAATTATACATTCTCCAAATTTTCCAATTAACTCTTTAACCGTTAATCTTCCTCTATCAATATATTGGCAATTAAAATATTTTGCTACCTTTATAGCCTCTTCTTCCAGTTCATTATTGGCTTTTCTTTTATTTACATTAGTTGTTACTATCATATTATGTTACCTATTTGTGATATGGTTCTTTCTTTATTATTTTAAACGCTCTATAAATCTGTTCCACTAAAACAACTCTCATAAGCTGATGAGGGAATGTCATTCTACTAAACGATAGAGCAAAATCACTTCTGCTCTTAACTTCATCAGATAATCCATAAGAACCTCCAATGACAAATACTATATCACTACTTCCTTGCAATGCTAGAAAATTTATTTTAGATGCCAATTCTTCACTTGAAAAATTATTTCCTAATATCTCTAGTGTTACTAAGAATTGTCCATCTTTTATTTTTGATAAAATATTTTTCCCTTCTTTATCCATAGCAAGTTTTATTTCTGATTCATTTTCATTTTTTACTTTTTCATCATTTAATTCTATTATATTTAATTTCGTATATGCAGATAACCTTTTTAAATACTCATTAATTGCATCTTTATAAAATTTTTCTTTAATTTTACCTATACAAACTATACTTATTTTCATATAAATCTCCTAATATAAATTACATTTTATTATGTTCTATAGAAAAAGATTAGGCATATCCTAATCTTCTATATCTTTAAAACCTATGTCTAGTACACTATCTCTAATCTTCAATTCATAACCTATCAAGGTTTTTATCGTAGCTTCTTCCCCTTTTATAGTTTGTAAAATAATATCTACCGTTTTTTCAGCTGCTTCTTTTATATTGAACTCTATTGTAGTTAAAGGTGATTTCAATAATACAGATGATTCATAATTTCCAAAAGCTGCTACCGAGTAGTTTTCTCCAACTATTAAATTGTTTTTCTCTAATGCTCTTATAGCTCCGTAGGCTATATTATCAGTAGCACAGATTAAACAAGTAGAATCTTTAAAAAACTTTATATTTTCAATTACCTTTTCATAGGAATAATTTTGATCAAAAGTTGTAATAATTTCTTTAGGAATAATTCCATACTTTCCTAATGTTTGAACTATTCCCATCTTTCTATATGTCCCCACAGCTATATCTTTTTCATCTACACCTAAATAAACAATATCTCTATGCCCCGAAGCCATTACAAAATTAGCAATATCTCTTCCCGCATGAAAATCATTATATTCTACACTATAAGTATATTCACCTTCTTGTCCTAAAATAACAACAGGTATATCTATTGATTTTATTGTAGCTTCAAAATTTTTATCCATTATTGTTGGTAGTAAAATTATACCATCTACATTCATTCTTGCTAATTTTTTTAAATACTCTAACTGCAATTTCGAACTAAAATTAGAATTCATTATTAATGTTTCATAATTATTTTCTTTTAATTTTTGATCAACATACATTAAAGTTCTACTGGATACAAATGATGACAAAGTTGGCACTATGACCCCAATTATCCTACTCTCATTACTTTTTAAAGCTTTTGCAAAAGTATTCGGACTATAATTATACTTTTCTACTACTTTTTTAATTTTTTTTTTTGTTTCTTCTTTCAATTTACCATTATTAAAATATCTAGATACTGTTGTAGTTCCTACCCCTGCTAAGCGAGCGATATCTACAATTGTTATTTTTTTCATAATTTGCATCCTTTACCAATATCATACATTAATTATACTGAATTTATAGCAATTTGTAAATTTAATTCTATTTATTCAAACGTTTTCCTATATATTGAAAGGATTAGTACAGATGTTTGTGGTGATAAGAAACAGATTTGAAAATTCTATTCCCTCGCTATCTAATTAAATATATATATGTATATAAATCTAATAAAACAACAATAAAAAGTCTTGAAATTTAATATGAAAAATGTTATATTATTTTTGGGAGGAAAACAATGGTAATTCAAGTAAATAATATTGCTAAGCAATATAAAAATTCTAATTTCAAATTGAATAATATTTCTTTTCAAGTTAAAGAAAAAGAAATTATCGGTCTTATCGGCCCTAACGGATCTGGTAAATCAACAATTTTAAAAATGTTGAATGGCTTAATTTCTTTTGATTCAGGACAAATACTTATTGATAGTAAAGATATTACAAAAATGAATGATGACGAATTAAGAAAAATGAGAAAATCTATTTCTTATATTTTTCAAAATAGTAACTTACTAGAAGGAGAATCTGTCTACTATCATTTATCACTTATCTTTAAGCTTAACGGAGAAAAAATTGATGAAAAGAAAATTGATGAAATCTTAAGTTTCATGAATATTTTTCATTTAAAAAAGGAAATTTGTCGAAATCTTTCAGGAGGTCAACAACAGAAAGTCGCAATAGCTATGTCTATCTTACAGAATCCTAAGGTTCTATTATGTGACGAGATAAGTTCTGCACTTGATGTAAATAGTGAACAAGAAATATTTAACTTACTTTTAAAATTAAGAGATACAACTAATATATCACTCGTTGTTATTTCTCATAACTTAAGTATTTTAAAAAATTTCTGTGATAAGGTTATTATACTTGGAGATTCACAAATAAAAGAAGTGATTACCCCTAAAAAATCTTTATCAAGTAACTATAAGCAAGATTATTTTAATCACGTAAAGGAATTTTTAACAAATGATTAATATGTTTGAAAAGTATTATAAACTAATATGGGAAGCTTTCTGGGAAACTAATTTTATGGTTTTCGCATCTCTAATACTATGTTTGCTTATTGCTATTCCTTGTGGATTTTTACTATTTTCATTTAGAAATAAATATTTACTAGAAAACCCCTTAGCATACCAAATTTTAAGTATAATTCTAAATACAGTAAGAAGTATTCCTTACTTAATCTTCATACTTATGATTATACCCGTAAATAGATTTATATTTGGTACTGGTTTTGGTAATTTACCTGCAGTTTTACCCTTAACATTAGTTTCTGTTAGTCTATATAGTCGTTTTGTTGAACAGGCATTATTAAATGTTCCAGATAAGATTATTGATAGAGCTATTTCTATGGGAACTACAAAATTTCAAATGATAAGATATTTTTTATTACCCTCTATTAAGGTTGATTTAATTTTATCATTTACATCAGTAACAATAAGTCTGCTTTCTTACTCTACCGTAATGGGAGTTATTGGAGCCGGTGGTTTAGGTGATTTTGCTTATACTTATGGTTATCAAGAATACGACTATGATGTTATGTATTTACTAGCACTTATATTTATTGTCTATGTTTATATTATTCAAAATATTGGTTATTTCTTCGCAAACAGGGTAAACAAAAGATAATAAGGTTTATATTTAAGGAGAATATATCATAATGAAAAAACTATTTAAATCATTCGTTGCAGCTGCAACATTAGCTTTAGTAGCAACTGGATTAACTACTCCTGTTGCTTCAGCAAACGATAAAGTTATTAAATTATCTGTAGCTAAAATTTCTGCTGTTGATGAGATCGTAGAAGTTGCTAAAAAAGAATTAGAAAAAGATGGATATACTTTAGAGGTAAAACAATTTTCTGATTATACTGCACCTAACGATGCACTATTCAATAAAGAAGTTGATGCTAACTTATTCCAACACAAACCATTCATGGAAGGGTTTAATAAAGGAAAGAATGCTAACCTAGTTCACGTTCAACCAGTTTATAACTTCCTTGGAGCATTCTATGGAAAAGATGTGAAAAAAATTGAAGATTTAAAAGATGGGGCTAAAGTTGCTGTACCAAACGATCCATTCAATTTTGCACGCTCACTAAAATTATTAGAAAAAGCTGGACTTATCAAATTAAAAGATTCTTCTGTTCTTGCTATTAAGCCTGATGAAGTTGACCAACACGTGACTAAAGTTAAAGATATTAATATCGAACCTGCTTCTCTTGCAACAATTGGTCAAAAATACCAAGAAGCTGATCTAGTATTCGACTATCCAAGTTCAGCAACAAAATATACTAAAGTAGAGGATGCTGTTCTTGCAGAAGAAACACCAGATCCAGTTTATGCTTTAGGATTAGCTGCACGTGAAGATAACAAAGATTCTGATGCTGTTAAAGCATTACAAAAAGCTCTAACTAGCGAATCTGTTAAAAATTTACTAAAAGAAAAAGCAGTTAATACTCCTGCTTTCTAAGAAAATAACCCATAATTGAATAGTATAAACGAAGCACATCTCATCGAGATGTGCTTGTTTCGTTATAATTTTATTATTTAACTGAAAATTAAATCAGTTAATTCTTGAGCTGTTATAGTACCAAAATATGGAGATAAATCTATATTATCAAGTTTTTCAAAAATTTCTTCTTGAATCATCTTACTACCTATAAGAATTTTTTCGATATCAGCAATATTTTCTCGGCCAAAAAAATCTCCATAAATTCTACATGCATTAATACGCCCTTTTTTTACATCTAAATGAATATCAATAGTTCCCACACTAAATCTTCCATCTCGTTGGTAAAAGTATTGAGGTGAATTTCCATAATTCCACTCCCAATTTTTGTATTTTTCTTCTGTTAACTTGTCAATAACTTCCCAATCTTTTTCTGTTAATTCATAACGTTTTGCTTGATTTATATTATCAATTTGAAGTAATTTACAAATCATAATATCTTTAAATTCTACTGTTGTTATATTTTTATATTTTGATGAGAAATACTCTCTAAGCGATCCTACGCGACTACGAACAGATTTAATCCCTTTAGATTCAATCTTTTTACGGTTTGGATTTAAAACTTTCTCCATAGCATCAAAATTAACATCTAAAAGTAATGAAAATCCACCGTAAACACGTCCATTACTAATAGTCATAGCTGCTCCAGATACCTTTTTTCCTTCAACAAGTAAGTCATTTCTTCCACTATGTTCTACACCCCTAGCACCTAATTCGTGTAAAGCTCTAACCACTGGCTCATAAGCACGTTTAAAATCACCAAAAATTCCATTATCTTTAATTAAATAACAAACATTTACAGCTCCAGAATCTACATACACAGCTCCTCCTCCAGTATCACGACGAACTACTGGAATATTATGTTCTTTCAGATAATCTTGATTTGTTTCAATAACTGCATTTTGATATTTACCAATTTCTACTTTAGGATCACAGTAATATGGAAATAAAATATCGTCATCTAAAAACACATTTTGTTGCACATACACTTGTAATGCTAAAGCTGTAGCTCCATCTGTTATATATTTTCCTTTTCTAATCGGTTCAATAAGATACATAAATAATTTCTCCTTAAGTTTATAATAAGTTATTAGTTTTAATAATTAATTCTGATATATTATCCGTAAATTCTACACTCCTTGATCGAATACTTGTAGGTATACGATAATGTTTATAATTTAAAACAACATATAGTGCATCCGGATTTTTTTCTACCCTTTTCCAAAATGGGTGTTTTATAAATTGAGGTGTGGTATTTCCTACCCCAATATCTATATACATAATTTTTCCATTCTCATACTTACTTAAAAATTTTTCATATTTTTCCTTTTTTACATAGAAACTACTATCTTCGACCATTCCTCTTTCTTCATTACGTTTATTAATTTCAAATGGAGCTTTACACTTAGGACACAAGGGGACTAGTTCACATGGAATCTTCATATTTTTTTGATTCAACAGCATTTTCAATATAGTTCTATCATCTCTATAGGTTTGATTGTGACAATATTCACTACATTGCCATAGGCAGTATTTTCCTTGAATATGGAAAATTTTTTCCATATTATAATCAGCTATATCAAAAGCATTATCTGCATTTGTTGTTATGATATGATATGGCTTTTGATTTAAAATTGATTTTAAAGCCAGATATCCCTTACCTACTGGTTGTGAGATATAGTTTAAAAATACGAATCTACTTTGAAAAGCCCAATATTCTTGCCAATCTTCAAAATCAAAAAGACTAGCTTGTAACATATCTAGAAATTTATATTTATTTATAAAATCCGAAAACATATTTTCAAAACGAGCTCCTATATAAGTAAAACCATCTGAAGCTGACATTCCAGCTCCAACACCTACTACAAGTGCATCCGCCTCTCTAATAAGTTCCGCAAGTTGTTCAGATTGGGATAAGCCTACTTTCGTCAATGATTTCCATACAAGCATAAACTTCAACTCCTTAAATTAATAATTGCTGATGATATAAATCAAAATCTTCTTGATTAAAAAGATTGAAAATTACATTTAAGTTTGCATCACTTTTATTTAACCAATCCTTAACAGTAGATATTGCAATTGAACATGCCTCTTCCTTTGGAAATCCAAACTCTCCAGTAGAAATAGCACATATAGCTATAGTAGTAATACCATATTGCTGTGCTATTTTCAAACAAGATAAATATGATTGTTTTAATAAATTTTTCCTTATAGCTGATACTTCTTTTCCTTTTTCAATATAAGGTCCCACAGTGTGAATTATATACTTTGAAGGCAAATTATATGCAGATGTTATTTTGGCTTGTCCGACAGATTCTTTTCTTCCCTGCTTTGTCATCAAGAGTTTGCATTCTAAACGCAATCTAACTCCTGCATAGGTATGAATAGCATTATCTATACAATGATGATTAGGAGTGAAACACCCCAACATATCACTATTAGCTGAATTTACAATTGCATCTACTGCTAGATTTGTTATATCTCCCTTAAAAATAAAAATTCTTGGATTATTTGTAGGTATACAATCAGAAATATTATATTGCAAATTATTAATCATTCGTAAATATTCATCTTCAAGCTCTAAATATTTTAAAGAAATTGGATTAGCATACCTACAATTAATTAAAGATCTCCAAATAGTATGTAAATCTGAACTATCTTCAAGAATTTGATTTGTTTCATTCTTTTCTTCTAAAAGATATTTTATCATTTCTTTTAAGAGAATATTTCTTCTATTCATCTTCTAAATTATAAAAAGCATCTTGATCAACATCAATCAACTTTATAAGCCAATTTTCATTTTTCTTTCCTGAATTAAGTAATGTTGGTCTTGCCTCTGCATTTAAATTACGCTCTATTACTTTTCCTGCTAAAGGAGATAAAATTCCCATTATTGTTTTGGAAGCTTCTAAGTTTAAAATAATATCATCAACTTCTACACGATCTCCTTCTGTAAATTCTACATATCCAATAGTACCAACATCATCTTGTAATTCCGCCGTCATCCCTATAGTATATACATCATCTTTTTTTTCTACCCATAGATAATTTGCAAATTTTCTCATTAATATTCTCCTAATTTAATTCATAATTCTTCCCTATAATTAAAGTTATCATTAATGAAATTTTTATCTGTAAACACATAAATATTTTCAAAAATTCTTCTACTTAAATTTATAAAATACTCAAAAAAACTCATCCCTCTTATTCTTAATCCAAACTAGAACCTTCATAATCTATCCTCATAATTTTTTTCTAAACTTCTAAAAAAATCACGTGTATCCTTTGGTAAAGATTCTCCATAATCCATCAAAGATACTATATCCTTAAACGATGCTTGCGGTATTGCTAATTCTTCCAAATCATCAATTTTTATTTTAAATTGAATATCTTGGAAATTTCCATCAATTATTTTTATAGCAAATTCAGGATCTACTACAAAGGGGGTTGATGAACCTATAAAATCTGAATCTTTTATGGCTTCAAAAGATTTTTCAGGGGTATTAATTCCACCAGTTGCCATTAAAGGAATTTTTCCCTCCAAATGATTTTTTACAACTCTATTTATTAACTTTCCTTGATATTTTCCCGGTGCTCTTACTCTATTTTTATATACATCATGTCCCCAACTAGCTACAGCTAAATAATGAATATTAGCAACTTCATTTGCCAAGTCCATAAACTTTAAAAATTCTTCAATAGTATATCCTATTTGATTCCCTCTAGTTTCTTCCGGAGTTGCTCTAAAACCCAAAATAAAATCTGAATTAGCATATTTTTCTATTGTTCTCTGAACTATTTTTAAAATATCTAGAGCAAATTTAGAACGACTTTCCAAAGTTTGTCTACCATAAGCGTCTTGTCTTTCATTTGAAAACTTAGAAAAGAATGTTTGAATTAGCAATCTCTGAGCTGATGAAATTTCTACACCATCAAAGCCAGCTGCAATAGCTCTTTTAGTTGCCTCCCCATAAGAAAATATTAGATCTTCTATCTGTGATATACTAAGCTCTCTCACTTCGTGTGGAATAGGACTTTGTAACTTCATATAACTCGGACCATAAACAAAACCATATTTAAATAAAGCGTGACTAGAAAATCTTCCTGCATGGGTTAATTGTAGAATAGCTTTGGCTCCTTTTGATTTCATAGCTTTTGCTAAACTAGTAAGACCTTCAATACACGAATCATCTACTACACTAAATCCATACTCAAATAATTGACCATATTCATCCACATAGGCTGCTCCTGTTATCTGTAAAGGAGCTGAATTGGCCCTTCTAAGTGCATAGTTCAAATCATCTTGACTAACTTTTCCATCACTTGTTGACGAATTGGTTACCATAGGAGATAAAACAAATCTATTTTTCAAAATTACTCCATTAGAAAGTTTTAATGGTTTAGATAAATCCGTATTTGTAAACAAAATTCTTCCACCTCTTTAATTAGTAAGTTAATTATTTTTATAAATTATTTATAATATTTCAATATAAGATTCACAATATATGAATTTTATACTTAATTAAAGTATAACATATTTATCATCAATATCATAGAAAACTAATTCATTTGGTGTTTTAATTTTTTTCTTAAATATTTAAAGAATATAAAATATGACTGTGAATTTCTTATATATAAATTCTCCTAAAAAATCACAGTATGATTTACGACTTATTAATTTAAAATTTTTCAATTAATATATCTCAATTAATATAACTCTATAAAATTTTATTACCTTATTGTTATATCCAGCACAACCATATCCTAAAATTTTGGTAAATATTTTTCACAAGTATCCTAGTAAAAAATAATAACAGAGAATTTTTAAATTCTCTGCTATTATTTTCTATAAATTATTTAAAAATTTAATTCTACCTTCTACTGTATCAAATTGTTCTTGATACATAGCTAATTTTTCTTTTTCTTTATTAACTACTGCTTCTGGTGCAGACGATACAAATTTTTCATTAGATAATTTCTTGTTAACTAGCTCTAATTCTTTTTGAAGCTTTTCTAGTTCTTTTTCTAATCTTTCTCTTTCTTTATCAACATCAATTAAATCAGCTAGTGACACATATATTTCTAGACCTGCTATTACTCTAGAGATATCTGTTTCAAAAATCTCCACATCTTTTTCAATAATTAGTTGACTTGGTTTAGCAAACTTCTCTAAATAAGATTTACCTGCTAATAAAGTTTCTTTTGTTTCATCAGCTGTATACTTAATCTTAATTGGAATTTCTCTTGACATAGGTGCATTTACTTCACTTCTAATATTACGAACGAGAGTAATTACATCTTGTACTAGTTGCATTTGTGCTGTTTCTTTTTCAAATACTAGATCCTCATTTAATTTAACGAATTCAGAAGTTACAATAGAATCTCCTTTATGCGGAATGTGTTGCCAAATTTCTTCTGTTACGAACGGCATAAATGGATGTAACATTTTTAAAGACGCATCTAATACATAAATAAGTACTGATTGAGTAGTTTTCTTAGCAGCTAGGTCCCCACCATTCAAACTAATTTTAGCAATTTCAATATACCAAGAGCAAAATTCTTCCCAAATAAAGTTATAAAGAATACGTGACGCTTCTCCAAACTCATATTTTTCAAATAATCTTTCATAATCTTTAGATGTTTCTGCTAACTTAGTTAGAATATATTTATCCGCTAAAGTTTTCTCTCCATATAAATCTATATCTGAATAGTCAAATCCCTCAAGGTTCATAATTACAAATCTTGAAGCATTCCAAATTTTGTTAATATAGTTCCATGATGCCTCAATTTTTTCCTTTGAATAACGTAAATCTTGGCCTGGTGTAGAATTAGTCGCCAAGAAGTAACGTAGAGAATCAGCACCATACTGCTCAATAACTTCCATTGGATCAACTCCATTACCTAATGATTTAGACATTTTTCGTCCTTGCTCATCACGAACTAGACCATGGATTAACGTATCTTTAAATGGACGCTTTCCTGTAAAATCTAATCCCTGGAAAATCATACGTGATACCCAGAAAAAGATAATATCATAACCTGTTACTAATGTATTTGTCGGATAGTAGCGTTTGAAATCCTCTGAATCTTCATTCGGCCACTCAAGTGTAGAAAATGGCCATAAAGCAGATGAAAACCAAGTATCTAGAACATCTTCATCTTGTGTATAGTTTTCAAGATCCGCTGGAGGTCTTGTTCCAACATATACTTCTCCCGTTTCATTATGATACCAAGCAGGAATACGATGTCCCCACCATAATTGTCGAGATATACACCAGTCTTGAACATTTTCCATCCAAGTTGTAAAAGTTCCTTCAAATCTATTTGGATAAAAGTGTACTTTACTATCTTCATTTTTTTGATTTTCTAACGCTCTTTCTGCTAAAGGTTTCATTGCTATAAACCATTGCTTAGAAAGATAAGGTTCTATTACTGCACCCGAACGTTCTGAATGTCCTACTGAATGAATGTGTTTTTCAATTTTAAAACATATTCCCTCTGCCTCTAAATCCGTGATTAAATTTTTACGACATTCAAATCTATCTTGTCCTGCATATTTAGCTGCATGCTCGTTCATAATTCCAGATTCGTCCATAACTACAATTCTTTCTAAATCATGACGATTTCCTACTTCAAAATCATTTGGGTCGTGGGCTGGCGTAATCTTAACTACCCCCGAACCAAAGTCCATTTCTACATATGTATCAGCAATAACTGGAATTTCTTTTCCTGTTATTGGTAATAATACTTTCTTTCCAATATATTTAGTATATCTTTCATCTTTAGGATTAACAGCAACAGCAGTATCTCCAAATAAAGTTTCTGGACGAGTTGTTGCTACTTCTAGATAATCTCCCGAACCATCTGCTAAAAAGTATTTTAGGTGATAGAATGCTCCTTCTATATCTTTGTAAATTACCTCAATATTAGACAAGGCTGTTCTTTGTACCGGATCCCAGTTAATAATTCCTTCACCACGGTAAATAATTCCCTTATTATAATGATCAACAAAGATTTTTGTTACTGCTTCACTCAATCCCTTGTCTAGAGTAAATCGTTCACGTGAATAATCTAAGCCTAATCCTAATTTAGCCCACTGTTCACGAATATAGCCTGCATATTCATCTTTCCACTCCCAAGCTTTTTCTAAAAACTTTTCACGTCCAATATCATGACGTAAAATTCCATCTTGTCTTAATCTTTCTTCAACTTTTGCTTGAGTTGCTATACCTGCATGATCCATACCAGGTAGGTATAGTACATCGTAACCTTGCAATCTTTTAAATCGTGTCAACATATCTTGCAATGTTGTATCCCAAGCATGTCCTATATGTAATTTTCCAGTTACATTCGGTGGTGGAATTACAATTGTATATGGATTTTTCTTAGATTTATTATCTGCTTTAAAAACTTCTTTCTCTAACCACCAAGAATATCTATTAGCTTCTACTTCTTGTGGATTGTATTTCGTAGACATTTCTGACATAATATTTCTCCTTTTATATAACATATTAAAAAGATCTAGCAAATTAATTTACTAGATCTTTGTTTAAATTCTATTGACAATAATACCAGTAAACATCAAAGGACGACATTTACCGTGGTACCACCTTTTTTCTAACTTTAAGTTAGCACTTTATTAGATTATCGCTCTATACACGTCTAGGACTACTTATTTTCACCCTAAATGCTCACCGTCTACTTCAAAGTTTGCCAAGGAGAAATCTCTCATCCACTGATTCCTTTTCTGTATCCTCGGTACGCAAGTACTCCTACTTGTCGGCTCATCGCATATATCTATTAAAAAATTTAATATACTGTCATTCTAGCATATAATTCAGAATAATGCAAGTAAATTATTATTCATTTTTTAATTCCACTACTATATACTCCAAAAAATTATTAATTCTTGTAGAAAATGAACTATTACCCAGTCCTTGAGAAACTATCATTTTAGAATTTTTTTCTTCATAAATCCCATGAGTAAATTTTGGAAATAAACCTTGACTAGGTGAAAATATTCTACCTAGAAGTGGAATATTCCACTGTCCCCCATGGGCATGTCCAGAAAATATCAAATCATATCCCAATTCTGAATACATAAAAAACTTTTCTGGTCTATGAGCTAACAAAATATTATATTTATTTTCTTGAAAATTATTTTTTAAAATATTTCTATAATTTGCATAATAATTTTTTTTATCATTTTTTCTAAAGAAATTAAAGTCCTCAATTCCCACTAAATTAATTGATTCTCTCTCTCTAGATATCGGCTGAGATTTATTCTCTAAATGGTTAATATCTAATTTTTTTAAAAATTCTTTTAATTCAGTATATTCTTTAGATAACCTTACTTCATGATTACCTGAAATAAAGTATGTAGGAGCAATGTCTGAAATCTGTGATAATATATTGTATGCACATGCAGAATCATTTCTATAACTATCAAGTATATCTCCCGTTATAACAATTATATCAGCTTTTTCTTTTTTTATATTTTTTAGAAAAATTTGATCAGAAAATCCCAATTTTCCACAATGAATATCAGATAATTGAATTATCTTAAATCCATTAAAACTTTGTGAAATTTTTTTATCACTTATTATATATTTTCTCTTTTTAATATACCTATTTTGATATAGATAAGCTATTGATAAAATAGTTGTTGTAAGTAATATTTTTTTTATCATCTTATGTCTCTTTTCTTAAAATAAAGGTAAAATATATTGTAGCCATATGTATGAAAATGGCACTACTAAAACCGTTGCTGGTAATAGTTCTGCAGACGGAAACATTTTAATATTAGCCAGCCTAAATCCATTGGATAATAAAATTATTCCTCCGCATATACATACTATAAATTGTGGAATAGCTATGACAGGCACTATAATTCCTAAATTAGCAGCAAATATGATTGCTACAAAAAAATCTAACATAGATTTTACAATCAATATTTTACTATCTCCAGTAATTCCAAGGTCTAAACTACCATATATTCCAGTTGCAGCTGCAGTGAATATCATAATTAAAGTTACCATTTGATTGAATACTTCCTCATTAATTGGTCCCTTTTTCATTCCTAAATTTCTCGTTATCAAAGCTTGAGCCCACGTAGGAACATTCTGAATTCTATCTCCTATTTTAAAATAAACTCCTAATATTGTTCCAAGTACCGTTGCAAATATTACTGCAGGCATATATTTCATCAAGGTTATAGATGATACTCCTATAGTCATAGCACTTAGAGCAAAGACTAAATTTAATTTTTGTTTTAAATCTTCAGATAATTTATCTCCATACCTTACTCCAATTATTCCACCTAAGATAATTGCTATGCTGTTTACTATCATACCTGTTGGCATACATAAATCAACCTCCCTATTTTATTTATTCCTTATTATATCATAAAAAAATAAGCAATCATGCTCACAACATAACTACTTATCAAAAAAATTATTTAACTTCTAGTACTTGACGACCTTTATACATTCCTGTTTTTTTGTCAATACGGTGTCCCATAACATAGTTTCCGCTTTGTGCATCTAAAGTGATTGCAGGTGCAGATAATTTTTTATGAGTTCTTCTTTTTCTTTTAGCTGTTTTCGATGTTCTTCTAAAAGGAACTGCCATTTTTAATTTCCTCCAATATTATAAATTATGAAAATTATTTTTCTTTAAACATATCTCCTAAAGCTGAAAAAGGACTGTCCTTTCTTTCTTTAGACAATATTTCATCTTCAGTCAATAATTGCCAATCTTTCCCTTTTTTATTAACCACTTCTTCTTCCTCTAAGTAGTAGTTTAATGGAGCATTAAGCAATACTAATTCATTAACAAGATTGCTTATATCAATATAAGCATCCATTGCAAAAGTATTATAGTCATCTCCATTAAGGATAGATTTATCAATAAAATCTTCTGTTTCTCTTATTTCAAAAGGAACAGATATTATGTTAAGACTTCTACTAGAAACTACCTTATAATTACCCTTAATTATTAAATCAACAAGTATTTTATCTTGACCATTTCTAGTTAAAGTTCCTCCAACTATTACATTTTCAACACCTTCTACACTGGCGTTAAAATTGGCTATGTTGACATTTACTGATTCTTCAAATTTAAACTCATCTTTATTATCTATAAATAAAGTTGACCTTAACCATTTCATTTAAATTTTCTCCTTTATTAACACACATCTATTATTATATAGTATATAAGATTAGATGTCAACATAAAAAGTTTACACTTCTATTTTTTATGAAATTATTCAATCTCTAAGATTATTTAAAAGAGTATTTCTATTGTAAATTCTCCATCTTTTTCAGAATATGCTCTTATTTTAGCATCATGTCTATCTAATACCAATTTTGCTAAAGCTAGTCCTAGACCGTAACCTTGACTATTTTCTCTCGAGTGTTCTTCTCTATAGAACCTATCAAAGACTATTTCTAAATTCCCTCTCTTGGTAAACTTAGATTTATTATTAACTGTTAATTTAGGTGTTCCTCTGTATGATACTAAACTTACTTCTATATAGCTCTCCTCATCAGAATATTTCATTGCATTATCTAATAAAATATCTATGACCTGAAATATTGACTCATATTCCCCATTATAATAAATATCCTTTTCAATATTAGCATGTATATTCTTAAAATTAAATTCCGAAAAGTCTTCTACCCTATCTTCAATTAATTCTGTTAGAGAAAATATATTTCTTTTTACTGTATATTTTTCTTCAGCTTTCGAGAATTCTATAAGCGAAGCAATAAGTTCTGACAACCTATCTATCTGCTTACGAATGTTTCTCAACCATTTAGATTTACCCTGTTCTATTGCTAATAAATCTGTATTAGAAGAAATAATAGCCAAGGGAGTCTTTAATTCATGAGAAGCATAAGTTATAAATTGTTTTTGTTTCTTTACATTTTCAGCTAAGGGTTCAATAACTTTATTAGACAGTATTATTAGTAATAGTATCACTAGTAATACTATTACACTCACTACCATTAAACTATTAAATAAAAATAAATTAAATATTTTTAATTCTCTATCTACATCAACTAAAAATAATATATTCTTATCTTGATGTTGGATATAATCATACTTATAATTATTCACATAAGCTTCTTTCTCATTATCTAGATTTTCTATCGCTATTTTAATCAAATCCATTTTATTTGATTCAGAAAATTGTAGATTCTTGCTATATATCTTTGAAATATTTTTACTTGAATCTATTATAGCGATAAGAATTCCACGATCAAGAGTAATTTTGTTTGTATCAAAATATTCATCATTAACTATTTCATTTACTAGTGTAGAATTATTTTTTATTTTGTCAATACTATTAGTTCCATTTTCCCATATATTATAATAATTCAATAAATTAACAATAATAAATACTAAAGATACTACTAAGGTAATACTAGCTGTTGCTACTATTATAAATTTTTTTCTTAACTTATTTATCATCTAATAACTCCAAAGTATATCCTACATTTCTCTTAGCTTTTATGTGGATATTAGCATCTAAAGTTTTTAATTTTCTCCTTAAATATGAAATATTTACCCAAACTACATTTATTTCAGAGTCACTGTCATAACCCCATATCTTTTCTAAAAATGTTTCCGTTGAAATAACATTCCATGGATTTCTCATCAACATTTCTATAATTTGGAATTCTTTATTAGATAATACAATAGCATCCTTACTTGTGCTCAATTCAAAAGTAAGTTTATTTAATTTTGTATTTCCAAATTCTAACTCATTAGCTGTAAAAGACGATTGCCTTCTAGTCATTGAACGAACACGGGCAAGTAATTCTTTTGTGTCAAATGGTTTTGTTAAATAATCATCTGCTCCAGCATCTAATCCTTCTACTCTGTCTTCAATTTGAGATTTAGCAGTTAAAATTAAGACTGGTGTCGATTTTTTTTCTTTTCTTAGTTCTTTGACCACTTGTATTCCATCCATTTGGGGCATCATGAGATCAAGAATAGCCCCATCATAGTCTTCTAACTTTAGATAATCTAGAGCCTCTTTCCCATTATTCACTACATCTACTGAATAATTATTGTGCTTTAATAAAGCAGCGAGAGCTTCAGCCAAATCTTTTTCATCTTCTGCTAATAATATTCTCATCTGCAACCTCCTGTAATATATTACTAAATTTTATATCTTAATTATAACATATAGTATACATTATTTATATTCAAAATACTACCTATCTACAATAGTTATTATCCCTAATATTAAATTTTTTATTTTCGGCAATATTGACTTAATTAAATTCTTAATTCTATGAAATACTACAATTTACTTTGTCTATAGTTTTTTTCAAAAAAATAATATATAATTAAATTGGTATTCAATTATTAAAAAGGAGCATTCAATGAAACTAATTAAAAAAATTATTATTTCAGCATCTATTTTATTATTTAATTTAAATACTTCGACTTATGCTAATAATAAATTTACTGATCCAAATATTACATCATTTGTAAATGACAATAATTCTAAATTTATTGTTGCAGAACTTAATACCGGAAAAATAATCGCAGGACAAGATGCAGATCAAAAAGTTACCTATAAAAATTTAATAAATAAACTTGCAATTTTCTCACTATCTGAAAAATTAAAAGACAATTCTATTACATTAGAACATAGAATTAAGGTTACAGAAGATGAAGTTTTAAAAACATTAAATATCACTGAAGATATTAATATTAAAGATGCCTTATTTTTACTTGAACAAAGTGACACAAGCACTTTAGCAATAAATGTTTTAAATGCCCTTAATATAGATCAATCAAAAGCCCAATCAATTCTTGATAAGCTTACACTTTCTGATACAGAGCTTAATAAATTAGAAATTAACTCCGAAAATAAAATTAGTTCCAGAAATCTTGCCTATCTTACTCAAGAAACCTTAAAAAATTTCTATGAGCTTAGTCAAATAACAAAGCAAGAAAAATATACATTAGAAAATGGAACTACTTTAAATAATACTATTCCCATTACTTCTGAAAACACCACTATCCTAGGTTTATCATATAAGGAAAAAAATTCAGAGATACTTATTAATTCAGGAAATACTAACTTTATAATAGTTTTATTAAATTCTTCACTAGATAAAAATATTATTTTTGAAAACTTAAACAAATTATACCCTTATTTATTTTCAAATTATGCTTACCAAGTAATTGTCCAGGCTGGAAATCATAAAATTAATGAACAAGACATAGAAATCAATTCTGAAATATATGATTTATTCTATAAAAATCATAATCAAAATAATTTGAATTTCCAATTAATGAATGAAAGAATTATTTTAATACAAAACTATGACACACTTTCTTTCAATAATTCCAGTGTTTTCACAAGCTATACAAATAAAGAAAAACAGACTATAAATATTAGAGATGTCTTAATGAATAATTTCAGAAAAAATACTAGTATTAGAGGCTTTAATGATAAAGAGAAACTTGATTCAACTATTTCAAATATTTCTTACATCTTATCTTTCTTACTATTCATCTATATCTCTCTATATAGTCTTATCTATATTTTTAAAAAAATTTTTAGGAGAAATTCATAATGCACATATCACAAGAACATCTTTTTTTCGAAATGAAACATCACAAATTTGAACTTATATTTAATTATAAAGATGCCTTCGATAAAGATTTATTTTTTGAAAAATATGTTGATATACTAGATGATAGAGACTTTATTATCGGAGATATATCCCATGAAAAATTGAGGTTAACTGGTTTTATAACTACAAAAGAAAAAAATAGTCCTCGTAATATAGCTAATTTAGAAGACTTTCTATTAGAATATTGTAATCTCGGTTGTCCTTTCTTTGTAATAAAAAGAATAAAATAAAAAGAAATTCATCTATACGATGAATTTCTTTTTATTTTTTATCCAAATATCCTAATTTTTTAATTAACTCCGCTGTTTGTAATGCCCCTCCAGCAGCTCCTCTCATTGTATTATGTGATAAAGCTACAAATTTATAGTCAAATAAATTATCTTCTCTAAAACGTCCTACAGAGATTTGCATTCCTTTTTCATGATCTCTATCTAATATAGGTTGAGGGCGGTTATCTTCTTCATAATATTTGATAAATGGTTTAGGAGTTAAAGGTAAATCATATTTATCAATATCAGATACATAATTTTTTATTTTTTCTAATAAGACTTCTTTTCCTGGATCATTCTCTAAATTAAATGATACAGCAGCCATATGTCCATCTAAGACTGGTACACGAATACATTGTGCTGATAATTTCATAGATGAATCTGAAATAATTTTTCCATCTTTTATTTTTCCAAATATTTTTAATGGTTCTTGTTCAGATTTTTCTTCTTCTCCACCAATATATGGAATAATATTTTCTATCATTTCTGGCCATTCATCAAAGTTTTTTCCTGAACCTGATATTGCTTGATAGGTGCAGATAGATGCTTCTTTTATGCCATATTCGCGTATTGCATTAAATACTGGAACATAAGATTGAATTGAACAATTTGGTTTTACCACTATAAATCCATACTTTGTTCCCAATCTTTTTCTTTGAAAATCTATTATGTCCAAATGTTCCACATTAATTTCTGGAATAATCATAGGGATATCTTCCATCATCCTATTTGCCGAATTATTAGAAACTACTACAACTTCTCTTTTAGCATAATCTTCCTCTAACTTAATAAGCCTTGATTTATCTAAATCCAAAGCACAAAATACCATATCAATATTAGAGGCAATATTGTCAATATCAAAAACGTCATATATTTCTAAATCTTCAACATAAGAAGGCATTTTTTCTTCTAATTTCCAACGATTTTCCATTAATTTCCCATATTTTTGTCCCGCTGATCTAGCAGAAGCTGCAAGTTTCACCACATCAAAGTATGGGTGATTTTCTAAAAGCATTAATAGTCTTTGACCAACCATTCCAGTTGCTCCAAGAACTGCCACTCTTGATTTGTTCATTTTCTTCTCCTAATATTTCTTTATTACATGTAATGAATTTTTATTCAATACTGCCATCTGTTCTGAATTGGAGTTACAGTATTTATTATAAGAATATATAGGTAAGTTATCATTGTAAATAATAACTTGATCCCCTATTTTCACATCTTTATCAATTTCAACAACAATATGACTCATCATTACGGACAAAATTTCATATTCTCGTCCATTAATTATACATGTTTTTCCTGTAAGTCTAGATCTTAAAATACCATCTCCGTACCCAATATCTGCGATAGCAACACATGTTTTTTTATTTGCTATATAAGAATTACAATAACCTATTGAATCATTTTTGTCAAGTTCTCTGATATTTAATACTTTAGCTCTTACTTCAAAAGTTTGATATGGTTTATATACTTCCTTAGTCGGATTTTTTTTCACATCATAAGGATAAGCACCGTATAACATAATTCCTGGTCTAATATGGCTAGCAATTTCAAATATTCCATCTCTCAAATATGAAGCTGAATTTTGAAAATGCTTAACTTCAAATTTATGAATTTTGCATAATTCTTCATATATATTTAAGATTCTAGATTTTTCAATTTCATAATTACCATCAAATTCATCAGCATGAGCAAAGTGGCACCATAAGGCTTTCAAAATAAGATTATTTTCATTGGAAAATTTTATAACTTCAATAGCTTCTTCTAAATTTTTAACTCCAGACCTATTCATAAAGCCAGCATATTCCATATGTAATTTCAAGCCACTTAAATTTTCATAATTTTCTTTCAAGTAGTTTAAAGAACTAATGTTTATTTCTATATCATACTTCTTCACTTCTTCAAACTTATATGTTGGATTTATTAGAAAAATATCTACATCCTTTAATATTTTTCTAATACTAATAGCCTCGTTCAAGCTTGTTGTAGCAAAATATCTTATTCCTGTTTGATACATAGTTCTTATAGAATCTTCTAAGTCCATATTATAGGCATTATTTTTTACTACTGCAATTATTTTTTCCTTATTAAGCTTAAATTGATTAATATTTTTAGCAATTTTTTTATAATCTATCTCCAATTCAGCCACACTTTATCCTCCTTTATTATATTTTTCCAATATCCCCATATAATATTTCACTCCTGTTTCTAATACAATTTCGTCAAAATTGAATTTTGGAGTATGTAAACCCCAAATATAGCCTTTTTCTTCATTTCTGACACCTAGGAAAGAATAATTAATAGGTGAAATTTTTCTAAAAGTAGAAAAATCTTCACCGTATAAATAGGTATTTTCCAACTCTATATATTTTATACCCTTATTTTTACAAACGTCCTTTATTAACTTATATTCTTCCCCATCATTATAAACCGCATCATAGCTTTCTCCAAAATCCACACTTATCTTAGTTGTTGTAATTAATTCTAATCCCTTTGCTATATCTAAAATTTTTTTGGAGATTATTGAAAAATTTTCTTTAGAATATGTTCTTATGGTTCCCTCTAGTTTCGCTGATTGAGCAACAATATTAAGAGCATCTCCTCCACTAAGTAAGCCAATATGTATTATATTAGTATCTCTTGCACTAAGATTTAACGTATTCAATTTTAATAATTCTTGATAGAAAATGCTAGCTGTATTGATAGCATCCGAGCCTAAATGCTTTAATCCAACATGAGCTGCCTGTCCTTCAATTTTTATTTTAAATTCTGTAGCACTAGCCATAATATCTTTTTCTTTTGATACTATAGCCTCTTCTTCATAATCTGGATTCATATGTAAAGCAAATGCTGCTTTGATCTTATCTTTTTTAAAATTATATGCATTTAGCATTAAAGCTGCTCCACCGATAGTTTCTTCTGCTGGCTGGAAAACAAACATCGAATTGTACTTGGTTTTGTTATTTTCATAATATTCTTTCGCTTCTAATACTGCTCCCAGCAACATAGCAGTATGTCCATCGTGCCCACAAGCATGCATGACTCCAGTATTTTTTGAAACAAACTCAATTTCATTCTCTTCCTGTATAGGAAGAGCATCTATATCTGCTCTAAATAATAGTGTTTCTGCATTGTCTTCACTAGCATTAAATTTTACTATTAATCCTGTTTCTAATACTTCCTCATAAGGAATATTATTTCCTTCTAATATACTTTTAATATATTCTTTTGTTTTATATTCTTGCAATGATAACTCTGGATGAGCATGCATCTCCCTTCTCCATTTTGTTAGCATTTGTCTAGTTACAATATTCATAAATTACCCACTATAAATTTCTTAATTCTGCAATGATATCTACTTTCTCATTTGCAACTTCTTCTCTTGTTTTAATTACTCTCGCTGGTACTCCTGCAACAACTGCTCCTGCTTCTACATCTTTTGTCACAACTGACCCAGCTGCCACTACTGCATTATCTGCAATTTGAACTCCTTCAAGAATTACTGCATTAGCACCTATTAAAACATTGTTTCCAACTTTCACTGGTTTTGCATTAGCTGGTTCAATAACTCCTGATAAAACTGCTCCTGCTCCTACATGTGAGTTTTCTCCAACCTCTGCTCGACCACCCAAAATTGCATTCATATCAATCATGGTATTCTTACCTATTTTTGCTCCTATATTTATTACTGCTCCCATCATAATTACAGCATTATCTGCAATTTCTACATGTTCACGAATTGAAACACCTGGCTCTATACGAGCATTTACATTTGTCAAATCTTTCATAGGAATCGCTGAATTACGCGCCTTATTTTCCAATCTAAATTGATCAATTTTTTCTTCATTTCCTGAGAAAAATTCTTGCCAATCTTTCATGTCTGCAAAAATTACTTTTGACTTACCCTCTCCATATACTTCCAATGTTTTTGGAAATTCTATTTCTTCTTTAAAATTTACATACACCTTTACAGGTGTTTTTTTTACTGAACTTGCTATATATTTGATAATTTCTTCTGTTGTTTTCATTTTATACCTCTTTAATTTTACTATATTCCTAATACATCTTTCATTGAATAAAGTTTTGCTGGTTTATCTTTTAACCACAAAGCTGCTTTTATAGCACCATTAGCAAACATTCTTTTGCTTAATGCTGTATGCTTAATTTCAATGATTTCATCATCTCCTGCAAAAATTACTTCATGCTCTCCTACTATAGTTCCTCCCCTAACTGCATGGATACCTATTTCTCTATCTTCACGTTTACCATCTCCATGTCTGCCGTAAATTCTATCATAATCTTCTACATTATAAACAGCATCTACTAACATTTTAGCCGTTCCACTTGGAGAATCTATTTTATTATTATGATGTTTTTCAATTACCTCTATATCATAGCCACTTAAAAACTCACTAGCTTTGTTTACTAATTCTACTAGTACATTAATTCCTAAACTATAATTACCACTATATATTACTGCAACTTTTTTAGACAAGTTATGGATTTTCGCTAATTCATCTTCTGTATGTCCCGTAGTTGCTATTACTACTTTTGTTTTAGTACTACTAGCATACTTTACCATATCCTTTGTCAAAATGTGATGTGAGAAATCAATTATAACATCAGCCTTTTCTTTTATTTTATAAAACGATTCATATTCTGGAAACTTGCATTCTCCTCTACTTTTATTGCTAACACCTGCAACTATTTCTATGTCAAAAAAACTTTCTTCTATCAATTTAACTAATGTATTACCCATAGCACCAGTAAATCCACTAATAATTACTTTCATCTTCTACTCCTAATTTAAATTATCCATTTCCTTTTTCAATTTTCGGGATAAACTATCATTAATTTGTGTCATAGGTAGTCTATAGTAAGCTTTAGAGAATCCTAAATGCTCCAGACATTTCTTAACCGGCATTGGATTTGGTTCTGCAAATAATAAATTTGTAAATTTATTATATTTTAGCTGAATTTTCATAGCCTCTGAAATTTTTCCTTCTAATGCAAGTTTACACATCTCTTGATTTATTTTTGGATATACATTAGCTAAAACAGAAATTGAACCTTTAGCTCCTGCAGCTATCATAGGTACATTAATATCATCATTTCCACAATAAATATCTATCGAATCTCCGCAAAGACGGATAACTTCTAAAGTATGTGACATTTCTCCAGTTGCATCTTTATATGCAACTATATTCTTATGATTAGATAAATGAGCTATTGTTTCTGGCGTCATTACTTGCCCTGTTCTACCTGGCACTCCGTATAATACTATTGGAATATTTACTCTATCTGCTATATATTCAAAATGCTCTATTAATCCCTTTTGTGTTGTTTTATTATAGTAGGGAGTTACTACTAGTAACGCATCTGCACCTACTCGTTCAGCTTCTGTACTTAAATATACAGCATGACGTGCATCATTCACTCCTGTCCCAGCAATAACTGGAATACGCTTATTAACTTTTTTTACAGCAAATTCTATTACTTCAATTTGTTCATCATCTAGCATAGTTGAACTTTCTCCCGTAGTTCCTACTATAATCAAGGCTTTTGTTCCTTCTTTAATTTGAAATTCAATTAATTTTTCCAACTCTTTGTAATCTACCATACCATCTTCCAAAAATGGGGTTATAATGGCTACTCCACTTCCTGTATATATTGTCATATCTATCATCTCCTATATATCATTTTTTATTAAATCTTCTAATGTATCTGCTTTTACCACTAATCTATCTTTTCCATCTTTTAAGAAAACCACTCCCAATTTTCGCATTTTATTATAGTTACTTGCCATACTATGGTTATATGCTCCCGTTGAAGTTACTAATAATAAATCGCCTCTTTCAGCTTGAGGTAAGTTTACATTTTTAATAATTATATCTCCAGATTCACAATACTTACCTGCTATTGTATATTCTCTAATATTTTCTTTATTAATTTTATTTACAATGCAACACTCATACTCTGCTTTATATAAGGCATATCTAGGATTATCCCCCATTCCTCCATCTACAAAAATATATTCTCGTCCAGCATATGTTTTCTTTGTACCACCAATTTCATACAAAGTCGATCCAGCATTACAGATAAGGCTTCTTCCTGGTTCAATAATTATTTTTTCAATATTTAATCCTGATGTATTTCTTTCATCTTCAATAACTTTAATATACCTATTTAAAAAACTTACTAATTCCATTGGTTTGTCATTTTTCGTGTAGTATACTCCAAAACCACCACCTAAATTTAGTACCTTAATATCTATTTTAACTTTTTCTTGAACTTTTTTAGAAAAATTAAAGACTGTCTTGGTTGCTTCAAAGAAGGATTCTTCTTCAAAAATTTGAGAACCAATGTGCGAATGGAACCCTAAAAAATTTAGATTAGACTGATTGCTCATATCATAAATTAAATCATATATTTTTTCATCATATACTGAATAGCCAAACTTTGAATCATCTTTTGATGTTTTTATATATTCATGCGTATGTGCATCTATTCCTGTATTAATTCTTAATAATATATTTACCTGAACTTCTCTTTCTTTCGCTAAATCATTTATAAAATGATACTCATAGTCATTATCTATGATAATATTAGATACTCCATAATCTAAGGCAGCGGCTAATTCTTCATAAGTTTTATTATTACCATGAAAATATACTTTCTTCATATCAAATCCTGCTTGTTTCGCAGTAAACATTTCTCCTTGTGATACAGCATCAGTACCTAAGTTAAACTTAGATATTAATCTATAAATTTCTAAACAAGAAAATGCTTTGGATGCATATAAAATCTCAGTTTCAAAATTTGAACTTTTAAAATTTTCTGTAAATAATTTACAGGTATCTTCTAGTAGCTGCTCATCATATACATATAATGCTTGTTTATATTTATTATATAAATCTGTCAGTTTTACTCCTCCAATGCTTAAAACACCATTTTCATTCTTCATTCCTTCAAATAAACGCATAACTATACCTCTCTAAAAATATATAAAAATAAACTATAAGAACAAAAGGTTCTTATAGTTTATAAAAAAATCTAATCCTTTTGCCCTATTATAAAAAGCTCACCTACAAAAGGATGGGCATCCTCTTGTGACAGTGCTATCTTTATTCAAGTATAGCCCCAGCGTTTTCACGCTTCGGCGATGCTACCTTTTAAATTAGTCATCGCGGCCTCTTTTTATAACAATAATTTATTTAATCAATATAATAGCAAATTTTATATAATTTGTCAATCTAAAAAAAACTTAGTAGTCACCTACTAAGTTTTAAATGGAGATGGCGGGATTTGAACCCGCGTCCAAGAATACCTTCACCTAACCTCTACACGTTTAGTTTATCTACTAAATTTAATTTTTTATTTAAGCTGACAAACAAGCTATAAAAAACGAGTTTGATTAGATTCAGTCTAAATTCTACAAACAGAAGAATCTAGATATAGACTGTAAATTAATGAACCGATTATCCAGAACACAGTCATATCTGGTAATCAGTCTTTAGCAAATTAAGCCGCTAAAGCTAATGATTTATTGTTGTCAGTTATTATAAACTGTACCGTTTTTAAAGAGCGGAATCTCTTACGTGCAATTAAATAAATCAGCATCCCTGTCGAATCCTAAACATCCCCCTATTATTTGTATATTATATCATATTAGTAAAAAAAAGTGAAGACAAGTATCTTCACTTTAAATCTATTTATTAAATATCTCTTCTTGAACGTCTTCTTGGACGTGGAAACATTTCTGAATCAACTTCTTCTCTACTTCCATAATTAGAAGTGAATGTAGATGCTTGTGGTTGTTGTACCTGCTGAGATGAAGTTTGGAATCTTGATGTTTCTCTATCTACTGATGATTCATCATCAAAGCCTGTTGCAATTACAGTTACAATGATTTCATCAGTTTTTTCTAATTCTTCATTGATGACAGTACCAAAAATCATGTTTACATCTTCATGACTTGCTTCTTGTACGATAGATGCTGCAGCTTGTGCTTCAAATAAACTTAATGATGGTCCACCAGTTATATTTAATAGCACTCCTCTAGCTCCTACTATAGAAGTTTCTAATAATGGAGATGATATTGCTTTTTTAGCAGCTTCAATAGCTCTGTTTTCTCCAGATGCTACACCAATACCCATCAATGCAGATCCTTGATCAGACATAATTGCCTTAACATCTGCAAAATCCAAGTTTACAGCTCCTGATACATTAATCAAATCAGAAATACCTTGAACCCCTTGGCGTAATACATTATCAGCTTCAACAAATGCTTGCATCATCGGAGTTGATTTATCCACAATATCTAGTAATCTATCGTTAGGAATTACAATAAGTGTGTCAACTGCACCCTTAAGTGCATTAATCCCAGCTGTTGATTGTACTTGACGTTTTTTTCCTTCAAAGTTGAATGGACGAGTTACTACCCCTACAGTTAATGCTCCTAACTCCTTAGCAACACTTGCAACGATTGGTGCAGCACCAGTTCCTGTTCCACCACCCATTCCAGATGTTACGAATACCATGTCAGCACCTTCTAAAGCTGCTTCTAACTTATCTTTAGTTTCTTCTGCTGCTTTACGTCCCACTTCTGGATTTGCTCCTGCTCCCAGTCCTTTTGTTAATTTTTCTCCAATTTGAATTCTGATATCAGCTTTTGAGCGACGTAATGCTTGAGCATCTGTATTTACTGCAATAAACTCTACATTTTGAACTCCTGCTTCTACCATTCGGTCTACGGCGTTTCCACCTCCACCACCAACTCCTACTACTTTAATCACTGCTGATTGTGCAAATTCATTATCTAAAAACATATTCATTTATTTCTTCCTCCTAATTGTTCTATTCAAAGAACGAACTATATTTCTTTCTTAGCCTTCCAAACATACTTGAGTTATCATCATCTTCCTCATAGTAATCTTCTTCATAATATTCTTCCTCATAGTATTCCTCTTCTTCTATTGCCGCTCTTTTTTGACTAATAACTTGTTCTAAATCAGAACTTGCGTCTTGTTCCAGTTCTTTATTAACAAAATTAGCTTCATTAATACTTTGATATCCAAATAAAGTTTCTATATTGTAGCTACTTGTTAAAGTACCAACTGCAACAGAAAGGTCTGGTGAATTGGCTCCTATTATTTTAGGTGTTCCTATTCTTACATTCATTTTTTTAAGCATGTCTTTAGCTAATTCTAAGACACCCGGCATCAGTGTTGTCCCCCCAGTAAAAACAACATTACCTTTAATTCTATTTATTCCTGATTTTCTTAGAACAGCGAATGCTTTAAGAATTATTTCCTCTACAATTTCTTCAATGTAGTCTGATAATTCTTTTTGAGTATAAGGTTCTTCATCAGGTCCAATATTTTCTAATTCAATTATTACATCATCAGATGCTAATTCATAAAAACTATGACCTTGAGTAACTTTTATTTCCTCAGCTCTTTTTGAAGACACGTTCAGTACATCCGAAATTAATCTTGTAATGTCGTCTCCAGCTAGTTCTATAGACTGTGATAATTGAAGTATATTATCTTCATAATAACTTACGGTTGTTAGGCCTGCTCCTATATCAATAATTACTGATCCATAGTCCCTCTCTTCATCTGTTAATAATAAAGTACCCAAAGTATGGGAACTAGAAAATGTTTCATTACAATCAATTTTTAACTTCTCTATACTTTTATATATAGTATGTAGATGTGTTTTCGATGTTAATACTCTATTACCTGTAACTTCAAAACTTGAATGACCTGTCATACCTTTCGGTTGTCTAATATGCTCTATATCATCTATTCGGTAATAATCAGGTATTACCTGCACCACTTCTCTTTCACGAGGCAGCGATAATATTTTCGCTTCTTCAATTACTTCCTCAATATCCCTACCATCTATATCATGCTTATTATCAAATTGTATTTCTGCTACACTTTTTTTTATTTGAGTGTGTACACTTGGAACAGCTACATATAAAGATCTTATGTCTTTACCAGCTTCTTTTTTTGCTAATTCTAATGCTTTTTCTATATCTTTTGCTGCATTTTCTACATCAACAATATTCCCTCTTTTTATTGCATTAGTGTTAACAACCCCAACACCCAGTATGTTTAGTTTTTCATAAGCCACATCGGCTATTATAACCTTTATAGAGGATGAACCTAAATCTAATGCAGTATATAATTGAGAATTCAATCCAAACACTCCTTTCCAAAAAATTCTTATATGTAAATTTGCCTTATACGACTAATTATAATACTATGGCAATATTATAACACAAAAATATATAAAATAGGAACTAAAACCTTTAAATTTTGATAAATTTCTGTTTTTAATAATATAATCCCCTAAATTTTATAATTTTAGGGGATTATATTATTATGCACTTACTGTTATTTTGTCATTTTCATCTACTTTTGTTTCTTGCTTGTCTTCATAAGAATTCAACAATGAATTAACTTTCTCTACTTTATATTTTTCAGATGTCTCTGTTTCTAAATATGCACCATTTACAAGATTCAATACTGTAGAACGTTTATCATCAATAAACTTTTCGATTTGATTATAATAATTTAATTTAGAAGAAAAATTCACCAGGCTTACTTTTACTCTTTGTCCATCTCTCATATAAATATTTGCAATTTTATTATTTTGTTCATCAAAACTTATTTCTGAAATTTTATGTAAAACATTACTATCTACTTCCGATAAACTTTTTAAAATTTCATTTTTTTCTAGAGGATGGCTTGAAAAATTTTCTAATACAGGTAAATTATAATTCTGCACTACTTTACCTCCATATTCCTGTCCATCTTCTAGTAGTTTAACATACTGCCCATTTTTTTCTTCTTGAGCTAAAAGTTTTTTTTCCTGAATTTTTACATTTAATGTATTTAAAAATTCTTTTTCAACTTGTGCATTTTTTATTATATTGTGTGTATTTTCTAGTTTATTAGCAATATCTTCTTCTTTTATCTTCCAAATTTTATCATCATCTTGAATATTAATAGTAGCTATTAATTCATTTTCTTCAAGTTGAACAAGCCCTTCAACATTTATATTTTCCACTTTTACAAATGAACTATTTAAAAATGAAATAAATAATATTATTGAACTTATAATAGTTATCAAAATTATTATTTCATTTCGTCTCTTCTTTTCATATCTTTTCAATGTTGAATTATAACTTTTTTTTCTATATCTTTCTAATATTTCATCTTTTTTCATGATCAAATTCCACTTTTATTTTTACAGATTTCCCCTTCATTATAACATAACTTATAATTTTTACACAATATTAAAAGAGTGTAATATATTACACTCTTTTAATAAATGCTGTTTTTAATTATCTCGAAATTCTCTATAAACTCATTACCTCTTTCTTCAAAATTAGGATATTGATCCCATGAAGCTGATGCAGGGGATAGAAGAACTACATCTCCCGCATATGCTAAACTACTAGCTAATTGAATTGCATCTGCAACTCTTTCCGCCTTATGACTACTTACTTTATTTTCTAAACCTAAACTATACAAAATTTCTTTTGATTCACCTACACAGATAAGTTCTTTTACTTTAGGTAAAATAGATTCTAGTTCTTTAAAGTCGATTCCCCTGTCTTTTCCTCCAGCAATTAATATAACATTTCTATCAAATCCACTCATTGCTTTTATCGTCGATTCTGGATTCGTTGCTTTGGAATCGTTATAGTACTTAACACCTCTATGTTCACCAACATACTGTAATCTATGTTTCACACCCTGAAAATTATAAAGTACCTCTTGAATATTTTCTATACTCACTCCTTCAAGTTGAGCTGCTATTGCAGCGTTTATTGAATTTTCTATATTGTGCTCTCCTGGTAAAGCTATTTTTGAAATTTCAAATACCTCTTTACCTTTAAAAAGGAATTTATTATTTTTTACATATGCTTCAAGATCACTATCTCCTGATGTCGAATAATAGATTATTTGCGATTTAATTTCAGTATTGTCATAATATTTCTTTTCTTTAACATTTAAAATAACATAATCATTTTTACTTTGATTTCTGAAAATTCTTTTCTTCATATTATGGTATTCATCTTTTGAACCATGATAATCCAAATGAGCTTCTCCTAAATTCGTAATAATTGCAATATGCGGTCTATAATTTATCGTTCCATTTAGTTGAAAAGAAGATAATTCCATTACAATATTTGCACTTTCTTCATTTTCATAAGCAACTTCTATTGCTGGATAACCTATATTTCCTGCTAAATATGTATTTTCTTTCTCTTTTTTCAATATTTCATACAGCATCATTGATGTAGTAGTTTTTCCATTAGTCCCCGTTAATGCAATTATATTATGATTAAATAAGGTCGAAGCTAGTTCAATCTCTGTAATAATATCTATGTTTTTTTCTAAGGCTCTTTGTAAAAACTCTATTTTATAAGGTATTCCTGGATTTTTTATTATTAAATCTGTCTCATCTAGCAGTTCTAATGGATGTTCCCCTGATATAATCTTAACTCCTAAATTTCTTAGTTCATGTGCTTGCTCATTATCAGATAAATCATCGCTAGCATTAACTGTTACATTAATACCTAATTTATTTAAAATTAAAGCCGTTTTATAACCACTTCTGGCAAAACCTAAAATCAATATATTTTTATTTTTTAATTTATCTAGTTCTACTTGATTCATTATAATACTCCTATAAGATATCCAATTGAGCAAGATACTGATGCTATTACTACAAATATCCACACAGTTTTAACTTCTCCATATCCCGATAATTCAAAATGATGGTGCAATGGAGACATTTTAAATATTCTTTTACCTGTTTTTTTGAAATAAGCAACTTGAATCATAACTGATGCAGTTTCTAATATATATACTAAACCAATAAATAAGAATGCTATTTCCTTATGTAAGATAATAGAAATTGCTGCTAACATTCCACCTAATGCTAAAGATCCCGTATCCCCCATAAAAATTTTTGCAGGCTTTTTATTAAACAATAAAAATCCTACTAAACTTCCTGCAATAATTAAGCAAAATGTTAAAACTGCTGTATTATTTTCTTTATAGGCAATTAAGGCAAAAGTTAAACTTGTTATTATTGTTACACTTGTTGCTAAACCGTCAAGTCCATCGGTTAAGTTAACCGCATTAGAAAATCCTGTTTGCCAAAATACTACAAATAATAGATATACTATTGATAGATTAATATTTACATCTGTAAGTGGTAAATCTATGTAATCTACATCAACGTAAATTAATTTTAATAAAATATAAAATATTATTGAAAATCCAATTTGCATAAATAATTTGTGTCTGGGTTTTAATCCATCATTCTTCTTTTTTACAACTATCAACATGTCATCAATATAACCAATTAAAGAAAATGATAATGTTGTATATATAAATAAGAAATAATAAACTGCATTAGTTTTATCTACTATTGCTGCAATTATCAATGATATAGTTATTGCTAAAATAAAGGAAATACCTCCCATAGTAGGCGTTCCTTTCTTAGCTGCATGACTTTGTGGACCTTCTTCTCTAATAGCTTGACCAAATTTTAATTTATGTAAATATTTTATTAAACTTGGCAGCATTAGTACTGTTAATATAAAACTTAATATGAAAAATAAATTCATAATACTACCTCCTATGCTAAGTTTACTATGACTTCATCGCCAGACTTTACTCTCTGACCTGGATTGATATTTTGGCTAGTTACATAACCACTTCCATTTATTTTAAATTTAATTCCTGATAATTCTGAATATTTTAAGATATCGGATTTAGACCAATCTTTCAAATTAGGTAAGTTTATAACTAAATTCTCTGTTACGATAAACACCTTATCTGAGTTAGAAATCTCGACTCCAGCTTGTGGATATTGTGATAAAACTTGCTTTCCACTTCCAATTTGAACTATAGCTGCACCTCTTTTAGTTAACTCATTCACACTAAATTTTGTATCCTTATTTATATATGAATCAAGCACAAAAGTTTTATTGTTAACTCCCTCTGAATTTTTAGAGATATTTAAATATTCTAAGGTTGTAGTCATAATTGGATTAAATATTTCTTTTACAGCATTTCTGAAACTAGCCTGTAGATTTTTTTTAGGAAGTTTCATTCCAGCATATACTATTACTTCCGGATTTTCACTTGGTGCATATCCTAAGAAGGAATGCATAACTTGATACTTACTTTCGTAGTATTTCCCAGTAATAGGATCCGCAATCTCAGCAGTTCCCGTTTTTCCTGCTACATTATACCCCTCTATTTTATACTTAGTTCCTGCATTAGACCACTGACCATTCACAACACCCTCTAATTCTAATTTAACTTTATCAGCAGTTTCTTTAGAAATTGGACTTCCCACTATCTCTTTACTACCTATATTAACATCTATGTTGTTAGTTTTATCGTGCACTTTTTGTAAAAAATATGGCTTAAGCATATTTCCATCATTTAAAATAGATGTTTGTGCTTGCAACATTTGTATTGCAGTTACAGCCGAACCTTGTCCAAATGTTGCTGATCCAGCAGATACTCTATTGTCAAAAGATAGCTTACCATATGATTCGTTTTCATACAGAGAGTTTGTAGTCTTACCAAAACCAAATTTTTCAAGACCTGTTTTTAATTTTTCAGTTCCCAGTTCTTCAAACATTGTCAACATAAGCGTGTTTGAAGATTCTTGGAATCCATATCTATAATTTATTCGCCCCCAACCTTTTCTATTATGGTCATAAATTACCCTATCTTCCAGTTTATATGACCCCGAATTATAAAGCTTATTGGGATCATATATTCCATTTTCTATCATCAAGGCTAAGACAAATGTTTTCATTGTAGATCCTGGTTCAAAGATTCCGTTATATAATGCATTAGTCCATGCACTATCTAAATTTTCCAAAGTGTTTGGATTAAAAGCTGGTGTCTGTCCTATTGCTAATAATTCTCCTGTTTTTGCCGACATAACGAATGCAAAGGCCAATTCAGGATTATAGGTTTCTTGGATATCTTCCAGTGTATTATCCACAAAAGTTTGGATATTCTTATCTATTGTAAGATATACATCCGAACCTTCGACGGATTTCTCCTCATGCGTCGGAATATTAGATACAACTTTCCCCCAAGCATCTCTACCATATACTATTCTTCCATTTTTTCCACTTAAATAATGGTCAAATATTTTCTCTATTCCTAATCTTCCTTGAATTTGTTGATTACTTTCTTCGCTAGTCTGAGCAAATCCTAAAAAGTTTCCTAAAATAGCAGCATTGGGATAATATCTTTTAGTTGTAGATTGAAATTGTATACCTGGTAATTTCAGTTCTTCAATTTTTCTTTTTGTCTCAACATCAATATTTTTACCAGCTGAAGAAAATTCTACTTGATATACTCTATCATTATTTAATATTTTTTCAATTTCTTCTTTAGACAATCTTATATACTTGGATAATTCCTCCGCTGTTTTCCTTTTATCAACAACATGTTTTTTTTCTTCTCCATCTTTTACACTTTCTGATGCTTTATCAGATACTACGGCAATTAACTTATATGACTCAATATTATCTGCTAGTATCAAGCCATTTCTATCATATATCTTTCCTCTTGTAGCTTCTATAACACTATCTACTGTGTATTTTTCTTCAGCTAACTTACTAAGATCTTTCCCTCTAATGGTTCCTAAAACGGTCATCTGACCAATATTAAAAATTAATACCCATATAAAGAAAAAAACAAAAAGAAATGTAAATATCATTTTTGTTCTTTTTTTTGATATATGCTCATTATTCCTAATACTTTTGGGATCTTCAAGAAATCTTAGAGTTAATAATCTAATTAAAAATCTCAATTATCTCACAACCTTTATATTTTCTTTTTGTGAAGTCATCCCCAATACTTCCGATATATTTTTTATTCTATCATATGAAGACAAATCATTTATAATAACCTTTTGTTCTTCATTAGCATTTTTTATTTTTTGTATTTGTTGAGAATTTACTGTTTCTTGATTTTTTAAAGAATATAGTTCACCTTCATAACTTAACATTACATAAATACTAACAAATAATGTAATTGGAATCGTTAAATATATAAATAACTCTGGCTTAGTTAACTTTACTTTTTCTTCAATCTTTTTTACACCGTATTCTCTACTATAGACTTTTAACGTTGCCACTTATTTATCCCTTCATTTCCTTATCTTAATATTTCTGCTATTCTTAATTTAGCACTTCTTGAACGATTATTTTCTTCAAGTTCTACTTTACTTGGTAAAATAGGTTTTCTTGTTATATTTTTTAATTTTGCTTGAAATTCTTCTGGCAACACAGGAAAATTCCTAGGTAACTCTTTTCCTTTGGCATATGAATTAAAAATTTGTTTACAAATTCTATCCTCTAAAGAATGGAAAGTAATTACTGAAATTCGTCCCCCAATCTTAGTTAATTTAATCGCCTGTTCTAAAGAAGATTCAAAAACACCTAGTTCATTGTTAACCGCAATTCTTATTGCTTGAAATACTCTTTTCGCTGGGTGTCCTCCCTTTCTTCTTGCTGCAGCTGGAATAGAATCTTTTATTATATCCACTAATTCAAATGTACTCTCAATATTTTTTAATTCTCTAACTTTTTCAATATTCCTTGCAATTTGCTTAGAAAATTTTTCTTCCCCATAGCGATAAAATATTTTTACAAGTTCATGATAATCATAGTTGTTAACCACCTCATAAGCAGAAATTTCGGCATCCATATCCATTCTCATGTCTAATCTAGTATCATAATTGTATGAAAAACCTCTTTCTGGTGTATCTAGTTGAGGTGAAGATACTCCTAAATCATAAAGAACTCCATCTACTTTATCAATCCCAAGTTTAACAAGTTCTTTTTCTAAATTTTTAAAATTGGACTTGATAAATACAACCCTATCTCTATATTCAGCCAATTTTTCCTTGGCATTATCTAAGGCTACTTGATCTTGATCAAAAGCATACAATTTACCATTTTTTAATCTTTTTAAAATTTCTAAACTATGCCCCGCCCCCCCTAGAGTACAGTCAACATATATTCCATCTTCTTTTATATCTAATCCGTCTACTGCCTCATTTAGAAGCACACTATAATGCTTAAACATAATTTCTCCTAATTTTAAAATTCAAAATCTAATTCTTCAGCAATATCTTCAAATGATTCTTCACTATCCAATAATTGTGAATTCCAGGTTTCTTTATTCCAAATCTCTATCCTATTAGAAACACCATTAACTACACATTCCTTTTCAAGCTTAGCATGTTCTATAAGAGATTGTGGTATATTTATTCTCCCTTGTTTGTCTATTTCAACCTCACTTGCACCAGAAAAAAAGAAACGTTGAAATGCACGAGCGCTTTTTTTAGTAAGGGGTAGTGACTTTATTTTACTTTCAATTTTTTGCCACTCAAGCAGTGAATAGCCAAATAAACAAGAATCTAATCCTCTTGTTATAATAAATTTATTTCCTAATTCATCTCTGAATTTTACAGGCATTGAAATACGCCCTTTGGCGTCCATTTTATTATTATATTGACCAATAAACACATGCTTCACCACCTTTAATATATAATTTACCACATTTCCCCACTTTTTTCCACTAAAATTTAAATTTTCCTTGAAGAATAATTAAAAGACACTAAACTTAAAACGTTCAGTGTCTTTTAATTATTTTATAAAATTTGTTATATCTTCTTCCGATAATGATGAATCACAAACTACTTTAGTCTCTCCATTTCTTGCAACAAGTAAACCAGGAACTGTTTTAATTTTATATTTTGTTCTGAATGCTGAAAGTGTAGAGTCTGAGAAATCTTCACTATTTACAAAATGCACAGTAATTCCTTCTTTTTTAGCTACAGAATAAAGTTTCGGAGCAAATATTAAACAAAATGAACAAGTTGCTTTCCCTACAAATAAAACTAACTCTTCTTTTTTATTAATTTTCTCTTCTGCTTGTTCTGATGTAATTAGCGGAAAATCTTTTATATAATCAAAAAATGACATAGGTTATCTCCTTTTAAATTATTATTATTAATAAAATTTTATCACAAAAAAAAGATAAGCAAAATTATTCTGCTTATCTTAATGCTTATTTATTCATATTTCTGTTTAATTTTTTTGAATAAATGAAACCAAATACAGCTAATCCAAATAATACTATCCAAAAAATGGCTGTCCAAACTGGTGAATGAGGAAAGTCGTGTGCTAGTAAACCAATCCCTTCATGAGCTGCTGCTATAACTAATAATTTAATACCTACCCAGCCTACAATAAGAAAAGCTGCTAACTCTAATCCCGGCTGTTCTTTTAAAACTTTAATAAAAAAGTTCGCTGCAAAACGCATTAATACAACCCCAGCTAATCCACCTAAAACCATTACTACAAATGGTCCAGCATTAATCCCACCAATAGTTATATCTGTAATTGCAGGTAAAGTTATTGCGATAGCAACTGCAGCTAAAATCGAATCTACTGCAAAAGCAATATCCGTTAGTTCAACCTTTAAAACTGTCATCCAAAAACCACTTTGTGTTTTTGATTGAACATTCTCTTCTTCTACTTCGCTATTATTTAATTTAGCGTAAAATTCTTTAATATGAGTAAAGGCCATGTAGAGTAAATATATTCCTCCAATTACCTGAATTTGCCAATATTTTGCTAAAATAGTAATTAAAAATATAGCTACTATACGAAATACTAGAGCACCAACAAGTCCATACATTAAAGCTTGTTTTTGTTGCTTAGGTGGTAAATGTCTAACCATTATCGCTAAAACTATAGCATTATCTGCCGATAGTAATCCTTCTAAAACTATCAAACTTAGTAATACTATACCATATTGTATCAAAATCTGTGTATCCATTTTATTCTCCCTTCAATCAATATAAAAAGACCTTTGCTTTACAATTAAATAAAGCAAAGGTCTTACTAAATAAACACAGTTATCTCTAGCACCGATAGATTTTATATCTATGAAATGACGATACTAGAAACTCATAAAGAGTTAAGTTACTCCCCTTTGAATAATACCTTAATATTATATTAAATAATATTTTTTCTGTCAACTAATTATTCTTCAACAATTTTATAAATAGAGAAATTAAAAATATACATACTGAATATATTATTATTTGAATTAAATTTGAACTTTCAAAAGAAGCATGCTCAGATATTTTAGCAAATGTATCTGCAAATATATCTCCTCCTATCTGAACCTTATATGTTTCTCTAATAAATTCCCTAATAAAAGTTAAAGCAGTCAATGGAAATATACTCAAGGAAATTGCAAGATATATATTATTGAAAATGACACTTACTAGTAAAGCTACAGATGAAGCATAGAGTATTAGCGATAAAGATAGTGCTGTGTTATTTTTCATAGTACTGTTTATTAAAAAAAATCCATCTGCACCTTGCATATAATAAATAAATATTGAATAAAAGGCAGTTATGAATATAAAAAATATCACTGCTATAAGATAATTTGCTATTAATTTAGAAAAAAGATTGTAAAGTCTTGAAACTTCTGAATATCGTATCAGCTTGCTCAATCCATCTATATAGTCCTTTCTATACGAAAATATAGTATTTAAGATAGAAAATAATACTACTATAGATACTATCCATTTCAAAGAATAATTATATAAAAATTCTACTTTATTAACACTTATTTCCTTATACACCATATTAGTTGCATAATGTAAACCTATTAAAACTATTATACTTCCTAACACATATATATAATTGAACTTTCTCTTTAAAATTTTTAAAAATTCTACTACTATCATTCTTATTCTCCATCCATATACAAACTATCATTGTCTACAAAGTCAGTAATACTCTCCACTTGTATATCATTACTAACAAAATAATATAAAGCCGCTTCTAAATTCTTTTTTTCTAAAATTAGTTTATTATTAACTATTGTATAATCCATAGTTAACCTATCTTCAAAACTTTCATTATCTAAAACTGATAATTTTAAAACCACTAAATTACTTACTAATTCATGATTTTTATTATCACCATAATATTCTTGTTTATTTTTATCTATTATCAAAAATTTATCCATAAGATAAGTTACCTCATTTAAATCCTTAGATAAAACTACTACATTTTTTTCAATTTTATCTATATTTACTTTTATAAATTCAGAAATAATTCTAATATCCATAAAATTTTTCTTAGATAAATCAAGTAAAAATATTTCTTTTGATATTAAAAATCTCAGTAAAAATTCTGCTTTTTCTTTTTCGCTAGCATCTAAACTTACATAGTTCCTTTTGGAATCTAATCGTAAGTCTTCAAAATATTTTAATAAAGTTTCTTTACTAATTTTTACCGAATGTATCCTCAATAAAAATTTGAAGTTTTGATATAAAGAAAAATTAGAATACATACCTATATTATCAAACACAAATAATATTTTCTTTTCTCTTACATCAGTATTATTTATTAAAACATTACCTCTATAATTTTCTACTTTTTTAAAAATATTTTTAAATATATCTAATTGTCTATAATTTTTATTGATAATCGCTAATGATTGTTTATCGGCTAGCTTAAATGATACTTGTAATTCTTCGTTTTTCTCGATCTTTTTCTTAAAGTTTATAAATTGTAATGACATAAAATACCTCTTGTATTTAATAGATTGCTATTTAATAATAGCTTAAATATTTATCTATTTCAAATAAAAAAGAAAGTAGCTAGCTACTTTCTTTTTATACTATTTTTCTTTATAGTCACAGGATGCACAAAAAACATGTTTTTTATTTTCATATAAGATATTTTGACATTTAGGACACTGTCTATTTATTGGTTTATCCCATGAAACAAATTCACAATTAGGAAAATCTTCACATCCATAAAATACTTTTCCTTTTTTAGACTTTTTTTCAAGTATTTCATGTTTTTTACATGAAGGGCATGTCACTCCTACTTTCTTTTGAATGGTTTCTGTATATCTACAATCTGGGAAATTAGAACAAGCTACAAACTTGCCAAATTTTCCTAATTTATATAACAAGGGGGAGCTACACTCTGGACAATCTTCTCCTGTATACTCTTTTTGGATTTCAACTTTTTCTAATTCTTTTTCAGCCTTCACTACATCCTTTTCAAAGTTAGAATAAAAATCATAGATAGCATGTTGCCATTTAATATTCCCTTCAGCAATTTTATCTAAATCACTTTCTAATTTAGCTGTAAATTCTACATTTATTATATTAGGAAAGTATTCAGCTATCATATTGGAAACTATTTCCCCTAATTCAGTTGGAGTGAAGACCTTATTATTTAACTTAGCATAGTATCTTTTTTGCAATGTTTCAATGATAGATGAATAAGTTGATGGCCTTCCAATACCTAATTCTTCTAAACTAGCAATTAATTTTGCCTCTGAGTATCTAGCTGGGGGATGGGTGAAATGTTGTTCTTCCTTTATCTCTTTATACTTAGCCGCATCTCCTTTTTCAAAACTTGCAGAAACTTTAACTTTCTCCTTTTCTTTTAAAACCTTTAGGAATCCATCAAAAATAATTTTTGAATCAGATGCTTTATAGACTATTTGATTATTCTCAAAAGTAGTTGTGCGTGTTTCATAAACAGCTGCAGCCATTTGACTAGCAACAAACCTATTCCAAATTAATGTATATAATTTTAGTTGATCGGGCGTAAGATAATCTTTTACTAGATTAGGACTAAAGTTTACATTAGTGGGTCTAATTCCTTCGTGAGCATCTTGTACATTTTTATTTCCTTTTATTTTTTTTGCAACAGTAGCTACATATTCTTCACCAAATTGATCAACTATATAAGCATAAGCTTGTTTTTTCGCTTCTTCTGAGATTCTAGTAGAATCTGTTCTCATATAAGTGATAAGACCTGTTATTCCTCCCAATTTTTTTAAATTAACCCCTTCATACAATTCTTGAGCAACACTCATTGTTTTTCTTGTTTTAAAATTAATTTTTCTAGATGCGTCTTGTTGCATAGTCGAAGTTGTATACACAAGTGGAGACGTCCTATTTTTATTAGATTTATTCACTTCTATAACATCAAAAGTATTTCCTTTTATCCCTTTTAAAATTACATCCACATCTTTCTTAGTTTGCAATTTTACTTTCTCACCTTTATACGAATAAAAATTAGCCGTCAATATTCTCCTATCTTTAATAAAATCAATCGGTATAGTCCAATATTCTTCTGGAATAAAACTTCTTATTTCATTTTCTCTGTCCACTATTAACTTTAAGGATGCACTTTGCACACGTCCGGCAGATAATTTTGGTTTAACCTTCTTCCATAATACTGGAGATATATTGTATCCTACTAATCTATCTAATACTCGTCTTGCTTGTTGCGAATCTACCAAATTAGAATCAATTTCTCTAGGACTTTTTATCGCCTCTTTTACTGCATCTTTTGTTATCTCATTAAAAATAACTCTATTTTTTCCATTCTCCAAATTAAGGATGGATGCAATATGCCAAGCAATAGCCTCCCCCTCCCTATCTGGATCGGATGCTAGATATATGTTTTTCATACCTTTAGCTTCTTTTTTTAAAGATTTGATTAAATCCCCTTTTCCTCTAATAGATATATAATCCGCTTGTATATTATCTTTATCTACTACTTCTACACCCATTCTACTTTTTGGTAGATCTTTAATATGTCCTTTGGATGATAGTACCTTATATTTCTTTCCTAAATATTTTTCTATTGTTTTTGCTTTTGATGGCGACTCAACAATAACTAAATTTTCTGCCATAAAATTCTCCTACATTACTAAACTTAAGATTTAGTATAATAATTTATTTTTATTAAATTGTCAACTCAGAATATATTTAATCTAGTTTTGTAAGAATTAGTGGTTCCTGATTTTCTCTTATCATAATTGTATGCTCATATTGAGCTACGTAAGACCCATCTTTACTTACTAACTCCCATTCATCTCTTCCACTGTTTGATACTTCTTTAGTTTTTGTCGATACGAATGGCTCTACAGCTAAACATAATCCATCTTTTAATATCATATTATCCCATGGGTCAAAATAATTAAATACATAATTTGGTTCTTGATGCAATGCAGTACCTATTCCATGTCCCGTAAGATTTTCTATAACTTCTAGTTTGTGTTCTTTTATTTTCTTGTGGATATTTTTCCCAATTTGATTTATCTTCTTACCTACTTGTGCGTATTTTATTCCTTCAAAGAATGATTCTTTTGCGACATCACATACTCTTTGCTTAAGTTCATCATCACATTTGCCCACAACAAATGAAATACCTGTATCTGCATAATATCCATCTTTACAACCTGAAACATCGATATTTAATAAATCTCCATCTTTTAAAATTTTTGAATTAGATGGAATTCCATGTGCTACTTGATGATTTAATGATATACAAGTATAACCTGGAAAATCATATTCAGCTATAGGTGCCGACTTAGCATTAAATTTTTCGAATAATTCTTTCGCAATATTATCAAGATCTTTTGTGGACACACCAGGTAGGGATGCTTCTTGCATTGCATCCCTAATAGTTGCACAGATTCTTCCAATTTCTTTCATTTTTTGTAATTGCTCTTCAGTTTTAATTATCATATCATTACTCCTTATTTAATACTATCCATAAATTCTTTTAAATTTTCTAGAGTATAGGTTGGTTTTTTTTCTTTATTTAAAACTTCCATCTTACTTGTAATTCCTGTTTGAACATGGATAGTATCTATTCCTATATTTATTCCTGATTTAATATCAGTATCATAATTATCGCCTACCATAACAATGTCTTCTTTTTTATAATCAAATTTCTCTATAGCAAGTTCCATTATTATACTACTTGGTTTCCCTATGACAACTGCTTTTCTTCCTGTAACATACTCTAGAAACTTCACTTGCCCCCCATTACCAGGTGTCATACCATTTTCTGTAGGTATTAATCTATCTGGATTTGTTGCTATAAAGGGAAGTCCTCTTTGTAAAGCAAAAGCTGCATTAGTTAATTTCTCATATGTTGAATTTTTATCTAAACCAACTACAACAGCATCAGCTTCTTCTTGTTTTACTAAATTTAATCCTTTTTTTATTAAAGATTTTCTTAGGCCTCCCTCCCCTATTACATGTATTTTTTTATAATTTTCCTTATATACATATTCAGCGGCGGCTATTGCTGAACTATAAACATGCTGGCTAGAAGTTTTAATTTCCATATTTTTCAATTTATCTACCACTTCTTCTTCCGTTTTTGTTGAATTATTAGTAATAAATAAATAATCAAGATTATTTTCTTTTAAATATTCTATAAATTCTTTAGCATATTTTATAGGAGTATTACCATTATATATAGTCCCATCTAAATCTATTAAATATAATTTATAATTTTTCATACATTTCTCCTATGACAAATAATTTATATTATAACATACTCCCCAATTCTTAGAAAGAATTTTTTTAACTAAAAGTTCTCTAATTCTATATTAATTTAACTCTAAACTTTCTTCT
>NZ_JACBYB010000009.1 GCF_013415365.1 Gemella sp. GL1 | reverse complement strand
TCTGTATACGATGATGGATACTGGTATAGTAGTAGAATAGGAGAAATAAAGTATATGTATAAATATAGTCAAAATTTTAAGTATTTATATAGTTACAAAGAAGATGAAGAAATAGATTTAAATCAAGAAGAACAAGAAAAAATAAAAGAGGAAATGTATGACAAATTAAGACCCTTGATAGAAGAGCAAGATGTAGAACCCTTAATCAATCTCCAATGGATATTCAATTGGAAATATAAAGATAGATTTAATTAATTTATAGACCTAGCTAGAGAAATTTAGCTAGGCTTTTTTGATTTTTCTAAATATTCAGAAAATAAAAAATTAAAAATTAAAAATTAAAAGAAAAGCATTGACAAAGCATATAGAAAGGTATACAATATAAGTATAGAAAAGCTTTTCAAAGTTGTTAATAAAGGGGAAGTAGAAAAATAGCTTTATAAATCTTAGAAAATGATTTTGGGACTGTATTTCTAAAAATCTATAAAGCTAAGTAAAAATTATTATGATTATAATAGTAAGAAAATTAAAAACTAAAGGCTTAGTAGAAAAATAATAATAGCTAGATTAAGGATTAATTCACAGACTTATATGGGTAAATGGAGGTGAAGAAGATGGATATTAGATATTTTGATTATATTGAAGAATCAGATAAATATTACATGCCTTCAAAATCTAGAGGAAAAAAATTCATCTTAGAAGTGCCAGAAAAATGGCAGCTTTTAGAGGGAGGACATTGGGTCAATGTATTTCCCCAAGAAATAAAATTAAAACAGGATCAAGGCTGGAAACTGCATATAAGCACGGATATTTACGAGGCTCAAGAAGTCCTAGACGCGGTAGCAAAAGTCCTATTTGAAAAAAACATAGCATTTAAATTCGTAATTGACAAGATGCAATTAATAAATAAAAATTCCAAGTATGCAGCAAGGGAATCTTCAGCCAAATTTATTACCATTTATCCCAATGAAGAAGAACTTCATAGCTTGCTTTTAGACTTGGAAGAGAGATTAAAAAATTACAAAAAGGGAGCTTATATCTTATCGGATAGAAGATGGAAGGACACTAATATTTACTATAGATATGGTGGCTTTTCTGCCAAATACCTGCCTGATGGCCGACTTGCGATTCAGGACAAGGAGGGAAATCTAGTCGAAGACAAAAGATTGCCCTACTACTCAACACCGGATTGGGTAGAAAAACCAGACTATATTATCGAGAATGAGCAAGAACTCGATCAAGAAAATCCCTTAGATGCCTACAATATTATGGAGGCCTTGCATTTTAGCAATGGGGGAGGTGTCTATCTAGCAGAAGACAAATCTTCTAAAAAACTAGTTTTAAAAGAGTCTAGATTGAATGCCGGATTAGATGGATTAAATAATGATGCCGTATACAGATTGAAAAAAGAGTATCATGTTTTAAGTGAGTTAGCTGATTTAGAATGTATTCCCAGAGTATACGACATCTTTGATGCTTGGGAGCATAAGTTTCTGGTGCAAGACTATGTTGAGGGTCAGACCTTGGCGTCATGGATTTCTAGAAATTATCCATTTTCAGAAAAAAGTAATAAGGAAGAATATATTGCTAACTTAAAAAAAATTGCAGTAGAATCTTGCAAGGCCTTGAAAGCAATTCATGATAAAGGCTATACACATGGAGATATACAGCCCAAGAATATAGTGGTCACAGATGATTATAAAATAAAGTTGATCGACTTTGAAAATTATGGAAAGATTGGAGAAAGAGGAGATCGAAGCTTAGGAACCCCTGGTTTTTATAAGAAATTTAATGATTATAACGAAGAAAAAGATTGGACAGGCTTACTAAGGGTTTTCAAAACAGGACTACTAGCTGTTGCTAATTTGGAGATGATTGCCAATAAGGTGTATGGAGTCCATTATGACTGGATAAAGAGGGAATTTGGACAAGAGGCAGCTGCTATTTTAGATATGATAGTAAGCTATTCTACTAGTCCTAACTATGATTTATTAAGTGAAAGTAAAAAGCCATTTCAGATGTATGGACCTATAGAGCAAGAAAGACTTTATGAAGATTCCTTGCAAAGCCTAGTTAAGAATATAGACTTTAATAGAACTAGTCTTATATATGGAGATATAAAACAATATATTTATAAATATGGTCAATTATCCATAGCCTATGGAGCATCAGGAATATTATTACTATTAAAAAGACTAGATGAATTGAATTTTGATATATCTCTGTGGCTAGAAAACTTTAAGAAAGTAAAGATAAAAGATAGGGACTATGCCTTATTTTCTGGTCTGACTGGAATAGCCAACAGCTTAATTGAATTAGGCTTTGAAGACTATGCCAATGATATTTATAAAAAATTTTTAGAAGACAGAAGTTTAATACTAGAAACTAGAAATATATCCTTGGAAAGTGGCCTATCGGGAATAGGATTAGCAGCACTTGACCAATATATTTCAAGAAAAAATGAAGAATATTTAATATTTGCAGATAGTGTTTACGAGAGAATCAGAAATATATTTTTAGAAGATCCAACTGATATTTCCAATGAATATTCAGGCTTTACAAATGATGGATTAATGTATGGTTGGACAGGGGCTATATGGCTGGCATACGCCCTATACAATCTTACAGGCAAAGAAAAATATCTAGATTTTGCTAAAGATCTATTTAAATATGAACTAGACAAAATCAAAGTAAATAATGATATGTCATTTCTTCTTTCTGAAGATGAAAAATTATTACCCTATTTTTCAAATGGTTCTGCTGGGTTCCTACTAACAGCCATTTTAATAAGAGAGCATATTGACAAATCTACTATTAAAGATTTGATAAGTGGAATAAGTAAGGCACTCACAGCCAAACCACCCGTATTTTTTGGATTATTTGAGGGTTATCTGGGATTAGCATATGTAGCTAAAATAGTAGATAAATTCCAAGGAAAGTCTAATTTATATAAGAAGATGCTTGCAACTTACAGTCAGTATATTTTAAGAGATGAAAATGGCAATATAGCTCTTCCAGGAAACTTTTCATATAAGGTTTCTTATGACTTAGCTACTGGTTTAGGAGGTCTATTGGCATCTTTAGATAAGGATAAATTTTCTGGATTTATCTGGCTGCCATTAAAAAATCAGAATGAATTATTCAAATATAATAGTAAATTTTAAAAGGAGGCAATTTATTATGTTAAACAATGTATTATCATTACAATCTATGGAGATTACCAGAAAAAGTAATTCTGTGCTCGATATGAGATCATCATTTAGTTTTTGGGGTTGTAGTTCGTTTAGTATATTTAACTGTTAAAGTAAAAAGGAGGCAAATAGCATGCTTTTAGGAATATTGATGTTACAAAGTATGGAGACCAAAAAAAATGCTACAGATGGGTCTAATTCTGCACATAGTATGTGGCTATGCAGTTCTGTAAGTCTAGCATCATGTGAGTGCTGTAGTTCTCTTAGTGTATTTAACTGTTAAAGTAAAAAGGAGGAATTAGCATGCTTTTAGGAATATTGATGTTACAAAGTATGGAGACCAAAAAAAATATTACAGATGAAGATAATTCTGTACGTAGTATTTGGTTATGTAGTTCTGTAAGTCTATCAGGATGTGAGTAATGCAAAAAGGAACTATATTTAAGTATAGTTCCTTTTATTGAGGAATTAGGAGAGGATTTATTGTGAATAAACGTAGTTTTATAATATATTTGAAGAACACCTATCTTATTTTATTTATAACAAATATAATAGCTCTGTTGATTGTTGTTATGAGTTTGTATCAACCCCAATATATTGTGAAATTAATAGAAAATTATTCTAACATAAAGGCTAAAGACTTTCTGTACATTATATTGTTTATTTTTGCTATAGCTATACTTAATTCTATTAAATTCTACTCTACTAAAGTCTATTCTGAGCGAATATTTGAAAATATTAGAGAATATATATATAGAAAATTATTGGAAACAAAAATAGACAATGTATCTAATTTAAAAAAAGGAGAGATACTATCTATAATCTCTGCAGATGCGAGAATTTTGAAAGACTCACTAGCTACAATATTAATGGACATTCCAGGAGCGATTGTACTCTTTTCAGGCTCAATATATTATCTAATAAAAATAAATATGAGATTATTTTTTATAATGATAGCATTTTTATTTTTATCCATAGCTATTAGTATTATTTTCTCATTATTATTGAAAAAATATACAATTTATCAACAAGAGAGTTTTGCAAATTTCATCACTGTTTTTGAAAAGTATCTGGATAAACTACTGATAATAAAAGCCTTATGGCTACAAAAATCAGCTGAAAAAAAGTTTAAATCAACATCAAAAGATATTTATAATTCGACTATGAAAGTTACAAAAATCCAAGCACTTATGACGCCAATATCTAATCTACTTTTTCAATTATTTATTCTAGGTTTGATATTTGTTTTTACAATATTTATAAAAGATGGAAGTATGAGTGTGGAAGAACTTTCCTTATTTTTAATGTATAGTACGTTTTTTGTATTGCCTTTATCAACGATTGTTAATTCAGTTGGAGGAATTGGAATGATTCTTGCGGCAAAGGTGAGGATTGATAAAATTTGTATGGATCTTGAGGAGGAAGAGCTGGATAAAAAGGATAAAATTAATAGACTCTCAAAATGCAATGAGAATATAGTGGATATTAAAAATGCCAGCTTTGCTTATGGGGATAATTATATATTTAAAAATTTAAATCTAAGTGTGACCAAGGGGGGCTTATCAGTTATTATTGGTCAATCTGGAAAAGGAAAGACGACTTTAGTCAACCTAATCTTGGGACTGTTCAAATTGAATGAAGGTCAGATAATATTAGGAGATAGGAATATAGAAGAATATGATTTAGAGTATCTTAGAAGTAAGGTCTTTTGCTATTGCCCGCAAGATATTTTTGAGTGGGGAGATACAATAAGAGAGTCCTTACTATTAGAGGCTCAAGTAGATACTTCTATAGTGGAATACTGGTTGGAGATTTTAAATTTGAAAAAATTTATTGAATCCTTGCCAAAAGGACTTGATATGGAGATAGGAAGTTTGTTAAAAAAGGCATCCACTGGAGAATTGCAGAGGCTATCATTAGCTAGGAGCTTTATTAGGGGCGGAGAAATATATATTTTTGATGAACCTACTTCTAATTTGGATAAAGAGAATGAAGAGATAGTAAACAATATTTTAAAAGACCTATCTAAAAGAAAGACAGTAATTGTTGTATCACATAGGCAATCTATCCTTAAATTAGCCGATTCTATAATTACTTTAGATAATTAGAATTTTGAGGTGGAAAAATGAGAGAGTTAAGGGAATTAAATTTTCTTAAAAAGATTAGTATTTTGTGTTCAATAGGATAATAAAAGGAGAAAGTTAATCATGAAATTTATAAAAGTGTTAGTGTGTTTCTTACTTATATTTTTAGTCGGCTGTCAGCCGGCAAACTCTGAGATGATTAAGGTAGATAAAGTGGACTATGTATTTACAGATTTAGGAATAGTTTCTAAGATAAGCTATCTAAAAAGAGGGGATACCTTAATAAGACAAGAAACTGAGAATAGAGTAAATTATTACGATGCAGCTATAGACAGAAAAAAACATGAGCAGGAGCATAAAGCTATGGTTGAACAATATAAAAATACTCCAGGGGTAGAGTATGAAATAAACTATGGAGAAAAAGAAGTAGTAGAGAAATTCACTGTGGATTACAGGCTGGCAAAAATTGAGGATTTAAAGAAACTTCCTGCTTTTATAATGCCCCTAACTTCTTCTGAACAAGTAAGATATTCAGATGTTGCTGTATTAATAGTAGATTATGGATATAAGCGTGTAGAAAGTTAATAGCATAGAGCATTATTTAACTAACAGCACGTAATTCCCCCACCTCTTAGCGTATGCGTAGGTAGGGGTGGTTCACGCAAGTATATTTGAAAATTTTAGCTTATAAGTATTAGCTAATCTTAGCAAGTAAAAAAACCTAGATTTAATCTAGGTTTTTTTATTACAGGCTAGCTTGATTATATGGAAAAATCAAAGTGGTAGAAAACTTATAAATAGCTTACTAAAAGTATAAAATGATAAATTCAAAAATATTAGATAAAATAATTTAATAATATAACAAAAAGATAAAAAAGTCAACAAAAAAATTATTGACAAGGACAATGGAAAGGTATACAATATAAGTATAGAAAAGCTTTTCAAGTAGATAAAAAAGGAGGTCATATTATGATTTTAAAAGTTTTAGAGTTATTGATGAGGTTAGGTGCCTTTTCAATAATAGGCTATATAATTATGGGAGATATTGGTAATACAAGGATGCAGAGTGTTATAAGTATGTCCTCAATGTTCCTAGTGATTATTGTGCCCTATACAGTAAAGTTTCGCTCTCTAGATTATCTGAGCAAAATCTACAAAGAGATGAAGTATATTTGGCCTATGCTTAATCTAATACTGGCAATATTTGTAGTAATCTATATACATAATACCCCTTCACCAGAAGACTACTTCCTATTAGGAGGAATAGCTTGTTTATTGATAGCTATAATACAAACTCTCGATTTATTATTTATAAAAAGAACAGCTTTAAAAATAATTGAAAAGCAAAGACTTGCTAATTAATAAAGATTAATTGAAAATGTTAGAAAAGTAATCACTTAGAATCAATATTCAAAGAATATTAGTGATTGATGGAGAATATTTTGCTAAAGCTATCATTCTTTATGGTAAGATTTCAATAAAAAGATAATATTAAAGAGGAGTAGGAGGACGAGTTTATGTCAATGATTATGGAATTTTTTAATAAAGTATTTGATTTTCTATTTCTGATGGAAGATGGAGAATATTCATATAAGTGGCTTATAGTAGGAGCCTTGGCAGGATTCTTGTCAGTTAAGGCACTTCAATTTTATAGTAAAAATAAAGAAAAAAAAGAAAATAGATTGTGAAGAATTGATATTTAAAGAAGTATTAGTGATTGATGGAGAAAATTTTGCTAAAGCTACCATTCTTTATGGTAAGATTCCAATAAGAAGATAATACTAAAATTACGAAAATCCTACTTTAGCAATAGACTAAAGTAGGATTTTTATTAATATATAAGATATATGTTAATAAAGATGAGGTGAGGAATTTATGAGAAGAATTAAATTTATAAAGCAGACCGATATAAAAGAATGTGGTCCTGTTTGTTTAGCCATGATAAGCAAATACTATGGCTATGAAAGCTCCATCGCTAAACTAAGAGAGTATGGTGGTACTGATTTACAAGGAACCAATCTAAAAGGAATGATAGATATAGGAGCTAAGATAGGGCTAGACATCAAGGCTGTTAAAGTAGAAGATGTGGAGGCGCTAAAAGATATTAAATATCCTGCAGTAGCCCATGTAGTAAATAATCATGGCTTTGCTCATTATATAATTATAGAAAATTATGACAAGGATATACTAAGCCTAGTAGACCCTGCAGAGGGAAGAAGAAAAGATACTATAGAAGATTTTTTAAAAATATGGACAGGAATTCTCCTCTTAATAGAAAAAAATCAATACTTTAAAAAAGGAGATGACAGTGTTAAATTACTTCCTATCTTCAAGCACATGGTAAAAAATAACAAGAAATTAATAAGTTATATATTCATTGCCTCTATCCTATTAAATGCTGCGACATTTCTAGGAACATTCTACTTTAAAGTCTTGATAGATGACATTTTGCCTAGTAACATACTAGCCAACTTGCATAAAATATCACTTTGGTTACTACTGATATATATCCTACAAACAATATTTACCTATTTCAGAAGTCACCTAAGTCTATACCTAAGCAACTCAATAGATAAGCATGTGATGCTAGACTACTATAAGCATGTTCTATCCTTAAAAATGAATTTCTTTGAAACAAGAAAAGTAGGAGAAATTTTATCTAGGTTTATGGACGCAAGCAAGATAAGAGAAGCTTTTGCTAGTATTACAATTATTACTTTGATAGATATATTGATGTTAACTGGAAGTGGATTCTTATTATACATTCAAAATAAAAACTTATTTTTACTGATACTAATTTTTATACCAATATACATAGTCCTGTCCCTTATCTTTAAAAACAAATTCGAAACATATAATCAAGATGTGATGGAGGCTAATTCCAAATTAAATTCATACCTAGTAGAATCTGTCGGAGGTATATCAGTAATAAAATCATACAATGCTGAAAAATACGTCTTTAGGAAGGTTGAAAATTTCTTTTCAGACCTAATAGGTAAAATTTATAAACTTGGGAAAGTTGCTAATGCACAAGCCTCTTTAAAGTTACTATTAAATTTACTATCAAATCTACTAGTTTTGTGGATAGGTTCTAGTTATGTGCTAGCTGGACAATTAAGTCTGGGGGAATTGTTAACTTTCAATGCCTTAATTGTCTACTTCTTAGGACCAATAGAAAGAGCGGTAGAGTTACAACCAGTAATACAATCTGCAAGTGTAGCTTCGGTAAGACTCTTTGAAATTTTACAATTAGATGTGGAAAAAGATGGAGAAAATGAAGAGAAAATAGAAGATAATATTTTCAAAGAAAAAATAGAATTGCAAAATATAACTTTTGCCTATGGAAGTAGAAGAAATGTGTTGAACAATATCTCCCTTACAATAAAAAAAGGAGATAAAGTAGCCCTAGTAGGAGAATCAGGAAGTGGTAAGTCCACAATAGCCAAGCTATTGGTGAAATATTATAGACCGAATTCTGGTAAGCTACTATATGATGATTACAATATAGATGATATAAAGCTAGAAAGTCTGAGAGAAAAGGTAACTTACATAGACCAAAAAACATTTTTCTTTTCAGCAAGTATTTTAGAAAATCTTCTTTATGGAATTGATAGACAAGTAAAAGAAGAAGAAATAATGAAAGTATGTGAAATAACAGAGGCAATTAACTTTATAAATAGTATGGGTGGACTAATGGCTAGCCTAGAAGAAAATGGAGATAACTTGTCGGGAGGTCAAAAGCAAAGATTAGCATTAGCTAAAGCTTTACTTAAAGGAGGAGAAATCCTAATCTTAGATGAATCTACCAGTGCTCTAGATTCTACAAGTGAAAAGAAAATACTCTCTAATTTAAAAAAATTACAAAAGGAAAAGAAACTAACCCTAATATTTATTTCCCATAGATTACATACAATAAAAGATGCCGATAAAATATATCTATTAGAAAATGGACAAGTTATCGGTGATGGAAAACATGAAGAATTGATAAATACTAGTGAAAAATATCGTGAATTATGGATTAATCAAAATATTGCTTAAAATTTCCTTTAATTTAGTCAATAATATAGGATACTCATTTTTGTATTTAAGCAATTCCACTTCCTATCAATTTAAACAAATCAAGTCGACACTATCTTATTTAGTTGGCTTATATATGCTAGTTTAAACAAGTCTATTTTTCTATGATAATTTAGAAATCAAATAAAAAAGCCTAGATTAAATCTAGGTTCTTTTTATTATAAACTAGCTCTATCGTGTGCTTCTAGCCACTTACTTGTATCAGATCCTAAGGGATATACAGAAGTTAGGCTAAGAGTTTTACTCCCACCAAAACCTAGGTAGTAGCCCTTTTTAATTTGCTCAAAGTCAGTTGTAGAGCCGAAACCTTTAGTTTGGTAAAGTTCTTTCATATAGTTCCAGATATTGTGGTATTCTGTTAGTCGTTTTTTATTAGCCTTGTAAAGTGAGAAGTAAACTTCATCAAATCTAACCATAGTTGTGTAGAACTTGATATCAACTTCAGTAATTTGATTTCCTAGGAAAAATCTATTTTTAGCTAGATGTTCCTCAATCTGCTCAAGTGCTTCAAAGAATAACTTGAACTCTTTTTCGTATACTTCTTGTTCAGTAGCAAAACCTATTCTGTAAACAGCGGAGTTAATTCGATTTCCTATGAAATCAGCCCACTTATCAATCTCACTTCTTAAGTTGTGAGGATATAGGTCGCCAGCTCCCTCAGCATGTAGTGATTTGAATTTTGTGGCAAACTCTCTTAGGATTTCAGCTGACTCCTTGTTTACGATTTTTTTGCTTTCCTTATCAACTAGGACAGGGACTGTTGGTCTTGCATTGAAATCCGGGTCTGTATTTTTGTAAATGTCTATTAGTTTTTTCATTCCATAGAAAGTGTCAACAGCATTTTCATGGTCAGCAAAATCTAATCCGCTCTCTTGATTGACAGGGCAGGTAACATCCATAGTGATATGCTTGTCTAGCCCCAAATATTCTCTAGCAATAATTGCTCTGTGGGCAAATGGACAGAATAAACCAGCGATTAGGTGGTATTTACCACTGGCCATGTCTTCCTGTTTCAATTCTTGTTTTAGTTTAGTCATGAGAACCTCCATTAATATTTCTTAACTAAAGATTTTATAAAATTATAAAAACAATGTCAAAAAACTAGCCTTGCATAAGCCGGCCAGCTGTTATAAAATATATTTTGAGGTGATAAGATGAGAGTAGCAATTATAGGGGCGGGAATAGTAGGTTCAACCTGCGCTTATTATTTATCAAAAGAAAAAATTAACATCACGGTATTTGACCATGGAGAGGGTCAAGCTACTAAGGCATCGGCAGGAATAATTTGTCCCTGGTTTTCAAAAAGACGTAATAAGGCTTGGTACAAAATGGCTAGGCTAGGAGCTGATTTTTATAGTAAATTAGTTGAGGATCTAGAGAATGATGGCTATGCAAGTGATTTTTATAAAAAAACAGGTGTATTTTTATTGAAAAATGATGAATCTAAATTAGAGGATTTGTATGATATTGCAAAAGCTAGAAGAGAGGAGTCTACTCTTATAGGGGACTTGAAATTTTTATCTGCCCATGAGGCTAGGGAAAGGATGGCTGATTTTTCGGGAGCTGGCAGACTTATATTTGCTGAGGGTGCAGCTAGGGTAGATGGTCAGAAGTTGGTTGATAATTTACTAGCTGCAGCTAAGGTGAATAGAATTAGTAAGAAAGTTGATATAAAGAAACTAGGACATGCTTATGAGATTGATGGTCAGATTTTTGATAAGGTGATTTTGGCCACAGGTGCTTGGCTGGGTCAGATATTAGAGCCCCTGGGTTATGAGGTTGATGTTAGACCCCAAAAAGGACAACTTAGAGATTATATTATAGCTGATAAAAATACAGGTGATTATCCAGTGATTATGCCAGAGGGGGAGTTTGATATAATTCCCTTTAGTGATGGAAGGGTATCAGTTGGGGCTAGCCATGAGAATGAGATGGCTTATGATTTGTCTGTTGATAATGACTTACTTGATAGTTATAGAAGAGAGTCGGAGCAATATCTCTTATCATTAAAAAATGCAAAAATTGCTAAGGCTAGGGTAGGAATTAGAGCCTACACTTCTGATTATTCTCCTTTTTATGGTCAGTTAGAGACTTTGGAGAATGTCTATGTGGCTAGCGGTTTAGGTTCATCTGGACTGACAACGGGGACCATAATAGGTTATGACCTAGCAATGCTGCTAAGTGGAAATGAAACTATCCTAAATCCCTCTGATTATCCGGTAGATAGATATGTTAAGAAAAAGGATAGTTTATAAAATATTATTATAATTTTCTAAATAATAATTTTAGGTTAGTAAAGCGGATAGATTTAAAAACAGCGAGAATTTCTCGCTGTTTTTTATTTATTCTTCTATAATTCCAAATTTTTCTTTGATTGCATCGGCAACTATCATACCAGTATACCAGGCAACCATGAGGTTGTAACCACCGATTTCACCGTGTAAATCAAGGATTTCACCGGCTATATATAGGTTGTCAATCTTTTTGTGCTGACAAGTTTTTGGAGAGACTTCTTTTAGGCTAACTCCTCCGGCGGTTGTAAAAGCGTATTGGATAGGGAATGTTTTTATATCGACTAATTCATATCTTTTAATTTTGTTTGTGACAAATTTTCTTATTTCTTTTTTATTTGGGTTAGCGTGAGGGAAGTATTGCATTATATGTTGATAAAATCTCTTAGGAAATTTGTCTTCTAGAAATTTGTGATTATTCCAAAGTTTATCGAAGATTTGATCTTCTGTCAGCTTAGGTAGGAAGTCTAGATAAGTAGGATTTTCTCCACGTGCTACAAACTCTCCCATAGATATTGACAAGGGACCACTTAAGCCCTTGTGGGTGAAGAGTAAATCTCCACTATATTCCCTTTTTTTAGAGTTGAACATTCTAACATCTTGCAGGGCAAGACCTGATAATTCAACAAAATCGGGATACATTAGGGCCACCTCACTAGGATAAATCTCTGTTAATTTAACTCCATGCTTTTTTAGTATTCTGTGCATAGAGCCATCAGAACCACTTTGGGGATAGGATTTTCCGCCGGCACAAACTGCTATGTTCTTTCCGTAGAATTCTTCTCCTTCTTTTGTTTTAACTCCAACAAGACGTCCATCTTTGAAAATTAGATCATCGACCTTGCAAGATTTTTTTAATTTAACATTATGAATTTTAAACGCTTCTACTACATCTTTAGCTCTTTCGCTGGCGGGATAGAGTCTTCTGTTTTCTTGTTTTAAGGGAAGTTTATGTTGTTTGAAAAATTTATGTAGGTCATATTTATGATAGGCAGAACGTAAAAATCTTCCATTGTGAATAGCAATTTCTAATTCTGAGGCTGAGTCAGAAGACAATACATTACATCTACCGTTACCTGTCATAAGAAGTTTGGTACCAATTCTTTTACTGCCTTCTAGAATTAGAACTTTTAATTTTGTATCGTTAAGTCTATCGGCAATCATCAGCCCCGAGGAACCGCCACCGATAATTATTAAATCGTATTTTTCCATCCTTAATCTCCTAATTAGTCATTAATTTTAATTGTAACATAATATGGTCAGATAATGAATTTTAAAATTAGGTTTTTGATGAATTGTTGACATTCTTTTTTGGTATGATATAATGATTTCATTAAAATGAGGCCGTTTAAAATTAAAAAGGGGAAATTAAAATGATTAAACGTATAGAAGTTTATTTAGTTACTGATGGAAACGGACAGGAGGCCCTTGCTTATTATAAGGATGTTTTTGGAGCTGAACTTGTCAGTAAGAAACTTTGGGCAGACACAATTCCAAATGTTGCAGAGGAGCATAAGGATCGTTTGTTAAATGCTCAATTACTAGTAGATGGAATCAGAATCCAGATTTCAGATGAAAGCCCAGAATATGAATATGTTTCTGGTAGAAATGTTGTTCCAACTTTAGTCTTTAGTTCGGTGGAAGAAGTTAAGGATATTTATGATAAACTTGCAAAAGATGCTAGAGAAATCAGTCTGGAATTACAGGAGACATTCTTCTCTCCAGCTTATGCCAACTTGATTGATAAGTACGGTTTTAATTGGCAATTGGTTGCTGAGTTAGAAGATTAGGAACTTAGTAGGGAAAAGATTGTATTTGAATTAAAAATGCATGTAGCTAGAAATAGTTATGTGCATTTTCTTTATGGATATCTAAGCTGAGTCTTAGTTTGGGACTGATTATTGGCCCTGTGGTAAAATATAGATAATAATCAAGTGGAGTATGAGGGTAGGTAAGAAAACTCTTAAGACTGTATTATCAAGGGCATTAAGGAATTTTTGTAGCCTTTATATATTAAAATATTGGAGTTAGCCTAACATCTAGCTCTTTTTAGAAAGGTTTTGTATGAAAAAAATTAGAAAGATATTTTTATTTTTAATAGTCACATCTTTTCTAGTTATGGCTATATATTATCTAAAATCTCCTATAGAAAGCAGGTTAGCAGAAATAAACAAGCCTAAGCAAACTTATTTTCCTGACCAAGTAGATCAAGAATTGTGGGATTCTATAGGGGATAGCTATTTACAGGATTCTACAACGAAGAATCTAGATCCAAGAGTAGCTAAGATGAAAATATTTTTGGAGAAGAAATTTGAAATTGAGGATTTTTCTTTATATAGAGCAGGAGATAGAGAAGATCATGGAAAAGGTCTAGCTATAGACTTGATGACTTATAGGGACAAGGATAAGGGGGATGAGATAGCCCAGTATCTGGTTAAAAATTTTGATAATATGGGCCTATCTTATATAATTTGGCAACAAAAGTTTTATATGGATGTTAGAAATAGATATGGTCCAGCAGATCTTTGGAATCCTATGGAAGATAGGGGATCTATAACAGCTAATCATTATGACCATGTACATATTTCATTTAAAAATTATGAGAATAAATCATAGAAGCAGGTGGTACTTAAAGACTTGCTTCTTTTTTTCTGATATTAAACTTGCAATGTTTCTATTTATTAAAAAATTGAAATTTTAGACAGAGTAAAAAATTTGGCCTATCTTTAGAAAACAAATGTTTGCAAGCATAAAATAGTAGCATATTTTTAATAATTATATTAGAATTATAAAATAATCTTAGCTAGTATAAATAGCTTTGCTATGGTATTTCTTTTGCTTTAAGTAAAAGTCGCCAAAGATGACAAAACGTTTTCAGTTTTGCTGAATTATTTTTTTATTGTATAATAGATAAGAATGAATAATTAGGAGGCTATTATGATTTATATAGTCGGGCTAGGACCTAGTCAAAAAGATGGAATAAAAGAGAAGGTAAAGAATTTTATATTAAACTTTAAAGATGGTGAAATTGTCCTTAGGATTGATGAACATCCAGCAGTTGATTTTCTAAGAGACAATAATATAGCTTATGAATCCTGTGATAGGTTTTATACTGATAAGGAGAATTTTGCTGATACATATAGAGCTATTGCTGATTATATATTAGAAAAGGCTAAGAAGATAGATGTGGCTTATCTAGTACCGGGTCATCCTATGGTGGCAGAGCTAACTAGCAAGTTGATTTTAGAAGAAGCAGATGATGTAAAGATAATTGGTGGAGAATCATTCTTAGATTCTTGTTTTAATCTAGCAAAATTTGACCCTATAGAAGGATTTTCTTTGCTTGATGCGACAGACCCAGAAGCTTTCAAAAATATAAATCCTAAACAGCATATTCTTATAAGTCAGTGTTATGATGACATTAGGGCAGCAGATATATCAGTCGAGTTAGATAGATATTATCCATTTGACCATAAGGTTACGATTATGGAACAAGTTGGTTGCTTGGATGAAAAAATTTACTGGTCAGAACTATCAGAACTGTCTTCTAAGGTGGGGGAAAAGGTTAATAATCTTAGAACTGTATATATACCACCATATATGGATTCAGTAGACACTAATATTAAAAACTACGTATCTGAGTTTGGAAGTGTTGAGGATTCTTCTAGTCTGATTGCTTCGATAGAAAAAACATTACTATCTATGAAAACACACTTGGAAGATGATGAGGCAATAAGGAAAGATTTAGCTAAATTGCTTCAAAATATAATAGACTTTACTGTTGCAGAAGATGTCTATGTAGAATTGGATCAGGTGCTAAGAAAGATGAAAGAAAATGGATAAGGTTTTAGTTTTCGCTAAAAAATTATTAAAAGAAAAGATTGATAAAAATTCTATAGTGATTGATGCTACGGCAGGAAATGGCTATGATAGTTTATTTTTAGCCAAATCTGCGGCTAAGAAAGTCTATGCTTTTGATGTGCAAGATATGGCTATAGAAAATACAAAAAAGTTACTAGAAGACAATGATTTATTAGAAAAAGTTGAAGTGATTAAAGATGGTCATCAAAATGTCGATTTATATGTAAAAGAAGATATAAAGGCGGTTGTTTTTAACTTAGGTTATTTACCCAATTCAGACCATGAAGTAACAACCTTAGGTCAAACTACCAAAGAAGCTTTAGAAAAAATGTTAAGACTTTTAGAAGTAGGAGGAATAGTTGTTATGGTTATTTATTGGGGTCATGACGAGGGTAAGATAGAAAAAAATATTGTAGAAGATTATAGTAGAGGATTAAATCAAAAATATTATCAAGTTTTATCTTACGAGTTTATAAATCAAATAAATAATGCACCATTTATAATCGCTATTGAAAAAATAAAGGAGATGTACTAATGCTGGAAAGAGAAATAGAATTTAAAAATCTTCTTAATGAGGAAGATTATCAGAAAGTATATAATCATTTTTCATTAGAAGGTGAGCCAACGATTAATAATTCAAATTATTACTATGAAACAGTAGATTTTTCTCTAAGAAGAGTGGGTGCCGCTTTAAGGATAAGGCACACAGATAGTAAATCTGAATTAACTTTAAAAATTAAAAAAGAAAAAGAGAATCTTGAGTATACTGTTCCTTGGGAAGCGGGATTTGTTCCTGATACTCTTATTCAAATTAATCTTCCAGACGTTATTAGTCAACAATTATCTGAATTTGAAATATTAGGAGAATTAGTACTTATTCAAAAAATTCAAACTGAGAGAAAAGAAAGGCATATAAGCTCAGGTCGTATAATATTAGATAAGACCTATTTCTTAGGAAATATGATAGACTATGAGTTAGAATTTGAAGTGGAAGATTATGAAAGTGGAAAAGTTGCTTTTGAAAATTTACTTATGGAATTAGAAATAGAGAAAGAAGAAGCTCAGCCTAAAATAGCAAGAGCATTTGCCTATAAAAAGTCATCTAAATAATAGATATTCTTAAAAACAAGTAGTTAATTAAACTGCTTGTTTTTTTATGGTCAAGTGAATAATAATTTATAGTTTGTTTTGTTTTAATACATCTTTTTGTAAAATCTGCCATATATTAAGTGAGAAAAATCAATGAAATTAAATACTTAAAAAATCTTGTTGTAAGATGAGAAATATTCCGTATTTTACGATTTTAAGGGCATAATTCTACAAAATGTGAATAAAAAATGTCTAAAATGTGAATAATTTGTGAATAAATTTGTTGACATCTAATTCTTATTGTTATATAATATACTTCAAATATATAACAATGTTGGAGGAAAATAAAATGAGTAAAATCGTTGTAGTAGGAGCTAATCATGCGGGAACGTCAGCTATTAATACTATTTTAAATAACTATGGAGAAGAAAATGAGGTAGTTGTATTTGACCAAAATTCTAATATTTCTTTCTTAGGATGTGGTATGGCACTTTGGATTGGGAAGCAAATCTCAGGACCGGAAGGTTTGTTCTATTCAAGTAAAGAAAAATTAGAAGCTGCTGGGGCTAAAGTTTATATGGAATCACCAGTAGTTGGAATTGACTACGATAAAAAAGAGGTTACTGCTCTTGTAAATGGTAAAGAGCATGTAGAAACTTATGATAAATTAATCTTGGCTACAGGGTCACAACCAATCTTGCCACCAATTAAAGGGGCTGAATTCCAAGAAGGTAGTCGTGAATTTAAGGCTAAGTTGGAGAATTTACAATTTGTAAAATTATATCAAAATTCAGCAGAAGTTATTGAAAAATTAAACAATCCAGATATTAAACGTGTTGCTGTAGTGGGTGCAGGATATATTGGGGTTGAGTTAGCAGAAGCTTTTGAACGTCTAAACAAGGAAGTTACTTTAGTAGATATAGCAACAACATCTCTAGGTGGATACTATGATCCAGAATTTACGGAATTAATGAATAAAAACCTAGCTGATCATGGAATTAAATTAGCGTTTGGACAAACTGTTCAAGCGGTAGAAGGTAATGGAAAAGTTGAGCGTTTAGTAACTGATAAAGAAACTTTTGATGTAGATATGGTTATCCTTGCAGTAGGATTTAGACCAAATACTGCATTAGGAAACGGAAAACTAGAATTATTCCGTAATGGAGCTTTCTTAGTTAACAAAAAAGGACAAACAAACTTACCAGATGTATATGCAATTGGTGACTGTGCGACAGTTTATGACAATGCTTTAAATGATACAAACTATATTGCTTTAGCAACTAACGCAGTACGTACGGCTATCGTGGCAGCTCACAATGCTTGTGGTACAGAAATTGAAACTGCAGGTGTTCAAGGATCTAATGGGATTGCTATTTATGACCTAAAAATGGTATCGACAGGTCTTACTTTAGAAAAGGCGAAAAGAGCTGGATATAATGCAGTAGCTACTGATTTCTCAGATTTACAAAAACCAGAATTTATGGAAGAGGATAACCATGAGGTTAAGATTCGTATAGTTTATGACAAAGATACTCGTGTGGTATTGGGAGCTCAAATGGCATCTAAGGAAGATATTTCTATGGGAATGCACATGTTCTCACTAGCAATTCAGGAAAAAGTAACAATAGAAAGATTAGCTCTATTAGACATTCTATTCTTACCACATTTCAACAAACCTTATAACTACATTACAATGGCAGCTTTATCTGCTAAGTAATTAGAAAAATCCCTAAGACATATTGTCTTGGGTTTTTTTTATGAGATAGCCGAGAACACCCATGATTTCAATTGTGGGATGAATCGGAGTCAGTTGTGAGCTAGCTTTAGCTAGGTAAACAACTGACGAATAAGAACTAAATAACCTTAAAATACCTTGCTGTGTTTGACTTTGTAGAGATACATATGTTAGAATGACAGCGAGGTGTTTTCGTATGGCAGAAGTTCATCATGGACGTGGTTACGTCTACAGTATTCAATATCACATTGTTTGGTGTGTTAAGTATCGTCACAAGTTGCTCTGCGGACAGATTGACGAAGACTTACAAGTACTACTAAGAAAAATTGCAGAAGATAAGAAAATCACTATCCTAGAAATGGAAAGCGATAAAGACCATATTCATCTCCTAATAGACTGTAAACCACAACACTATATTCCAGATGTTGTGAAAGCATTAAAAGGAGTATCTGCACGATCATTATTCAAACAACATCCAGAGTTGAAAAAACGACTGTGGGGAGGACATTTGTGGAATCCATCTTACTTTGTCGCTACAGTTAGCGAGAATACAGAAGAGCAGATTAGGCGATACATTCAAAATCAAAAACAGAAATGAGGTGAGAGTATGTTACGGCACAAAGCCTATAAATATCGTATCTACCCAACAAATGAGCAAGAGATACTGATTGCGAAAACGATAGGTTGTTCTCGTTTCGTATTCAATCACTTCTTGGATAAGTGGAATGTCAGCTATGAGACAACTGGTAAGGGACTGACTTACAACAAGTGTTCAGCTGAACTTCCAAAGATGAAAAAATCAGAGGAAACAGCTTGGTTGAAAGAAGTTGACAGTATTGCACTTCAATCTTCCCTTAGAAATCTAGCTGATAGTTTTGATCGTTTTTTTAAAAAACAAAATCAGCGTCCACGTTTCAAAAGCAAGTCTAATCCAGTACAATCCTACACTACCAAAAATATCAATAATAGTATTGAGATACAAGACAAGAAAATCAAACTCCCTAAACTTGGTTTCATCAAAATCAAAAATAGCCAAAATCATGATGGGCGTATTCTCAATGCGACTATTCGTAAGACGATAACAGGTAAATACTTCGTTTCCTTGTTGGTTGAGAAAGAAATCTATCCCTTGCCAAAAACAGGAGAGAATGTGGGAATTGACCTTGGGCTATCTGATTTTGCCATTCTATCAACTGGAGAAAAGATTGGAAACGAGAAGTTTCTCAAAAATCTTTCCAAGAGACTGGCTAGAGAGCAGAAAATTCTATCTCGGCGTGCCTTAGTCGCTAAAAAATCTAGTAAGAAGTTATCAGAAAGTATGAACTATCAGAAACAACGTATTAAGGTAGCTAAAATCCATGAAAAGATAGCTAACAAGCGTAGAGATTTTCATAGTAAGTTAAGTACAGAGATTATCAAAAACCACGATATTATCTGTATTGAGGACTTATCGAGTAAAAATCTTATGAAAAATCACAAGCTAGCTAGAGCTATTGGAGATGTCTCTTGGTCTGAATTTGTGAGAATGCTAGAATATAAGGCTGAATGGTATGGCAAAACACTATCAAAAATCAGTCGTTGGTATGCTTCATCTCAAATCTGTTCAGATTGCGGTCATACTTCTGGAAAGAAACCATTATCTATTAGAGAGTGGGTATGTCCTTCTTGTGGTTCTCATCATGATAGAGACATCAATGCAAGTATCAATATTCTACATGAAGGCCTACGTCTAGTTTAAAAATAATATGAACCGTAGGAACTACGGGGATAGCTTGGTAAACTTGTGTAACCGCTGTTGATTAGTCAGCTAGTCATTAAGTCAGCACATTACCCAAGAATCCTACGACTTTAGTCGTGGGAGGTTCAATAACATATATTTGGCAAAAATTAATTTGTCATACTTGATATTGTATAGAGTTTTTTTCTGAATTATAATAAAGCCATAAGAAAAACAAATATTTAAAGGAGATAAAATTATGAGCCAAAAGACAAATAATTTTAAAGTGCTTGTCCAAAAAGTTGGAACGGCACTATCTGGAATGGTAATGCCTAATATTGGTGCTTTTATCGCATGGGGATTAATAACAGCCTTATTTATTCCAAAAGGTTGGATACCAAATGAGTCACTAGCAAAATTAGTAGGACCCATGATTCAGTATTTATTACCTCTATTAATTGCATATACAGCAGGATATAATATCCACAAACAACGTGGAGGAGTTGTTGCAGCAATTGCTACAATGGGAGTTATTGTTGGGACAGAGGCAATTATGTTCTTAGGAGCAATGGTTATGGGGCCTTTAGCTGCAATATTGTTGAAGAAGTTTGATCAAGCAGTTCAACCAAAAGTTAAAACTGGATTTGAAATGTTAGTGAATAATTTTTCTTCGGGATTCTATGGATTCTTCCTAGCCATACTAGGATACTATGCAGTAGGTCCAGTAGTTAAGGCTCTGAATGATACCTTGGCAGCAGGAGTAGGAGCAATTGTTAGTTCAGGATTAATTCCACTTGCTAATATTTTTATTGAACCGGCTAAGATTCTATTTTTAAATAATGCTATTAACCATGGAATTTTAACTCCTTTAGGGACCCAAGCAGCACAAGAATCAGGGAAATCTATTCTATTTTTACTAGAGGCCAACCCTGGGGTAGGTCTTGGGATTTTATTAGCTTACATGCTGTTTGGAAAAGGTGCTTCTAAATCTTCAGCATATGGTGCTTCAGTTATTCATTTTATCGGAGGGATTCATGAAATTTATTTCCCTTATATCCTAATGAAACCGGCATTGATTTTTGCTGCAATTGCTGGAGGGGTATCAGGTACAGCTACTCTTCAATTCTTCCAAGCAGGGTTGGTATCTCCTGCATCACCGGGATCAATTATTGCCATATTAGGTATGACAGCTAGAGATTCTTATTTTGGAGTAATTGCAGGGGTCTTAGTTGCAGCTGTGGTAACATTTGTTATTGCTTCAATTATTTTAAAAACTGACAAGAATTCGACAGGTGATTTGGCAGCAGCACAGGCACAAATGTCAGGAATGAAAGCTGAATCTAAAGGACAAGTGTTAGCAGACTCTGCTGAAAAAACAATTTCTTATAAACAAGTAGAAAAAATAATTTTTGCTTGTGATGCAGGAATGGGATCATCGGCAATGGGTGCTTCAATCTTACGTGATAAGGTTAAAAAGGCGGGCTTAGACTTGCCTGTATCTAACACGGCGGTAAGAAACCTAGTTGATGATGAAAAAGCACTTATTATTACTCAAAATGAGTTGACGCCAAGAGCTAAGGAAATGAATAAATTGGCTATCCATGTATCGGTGGATAACTTCTTATCAAGTCCACGCTATGATGAAGTAATTTCAAAATTGAAAGATATAAAATAATTAAAGGCAGCCTAGGGGCTGTCTTTTTTATTGTCTAATATAGGATTTTTTAAAAATATGTTAGAATAGACTTAAGTAGATAAAGGCTTAGTAAAAACTTTTTATCACAACCTTTTTTTGGCAAAATTTTATTTGTCATATTTGATATTGTAAGAAAGCTGTAAGCGGACTTATAATAAGTATATATGGAAATTATCGGAAGGAAGGGAGGAATATATTGATATTAACAGAAAAAGAAAAAATAATTCTAAATACTTTACTAAGAAATAAGGAAGAATTGTCTATAAAAGAAATTGCTATTTTAACCAAGATAAAAGAGCGAACTCTGTATAGGGAAATGAAGTCTTTAGATGAAAGTTTAAGAGATAGCGGAGTAAAACTAGTAAAAAATAAATCTAGGTATAGATTAGAGGGAAATATAGAAGAAATTGATACATCTCTTTTAGATACTAGTATGAAGTTAGCTTATTCACAGGATAATAGGATAAACTTAATTTTAGCCAATCTAGTCTTGGAGCAGGAAACATCTATTAAGGAAATTTCAGAGAAATTATATATAGCCTATAATACGGTGGTCAATGCTGTAAATTCAATTGAAAAAATACTCACAGACTATCACTTAGAGTTGATTAAGAAAAAAGGCCAGGGTATATCTCTTGTTGGTAGTTTAGAAAATAAGAGGATACTACTGATTTCTATTTTGAATAATGAAATAGCTGATGATGAATTTTTCTACACCTTAAATAATCTGGGAGATTATTCAAGTAATCCATTTTTCAAATTCTTAGATTTAAAGCTATTAAGATCTATATTTTTAGAAAATAGAGATTTAGAAATTTTTAGAATCTATACAGATTCTAGTATTAAAAAGTTGTTAATAGCTATACAAGTAGGCCTAAATCTGGTGGGTATTGACGAAGAAGTTAATGAGTATATTAGTAAAAGTGATGAGTCTAATATTTTAAAATTGGTGAATATAATTGATAGCTATAAAGACTTAGATAAGAAAGACTCTTTTGTGGCCTATATTGCTAAAATTTTAAAAACTTGTAAACTTATAGAGCAGGTAACTTATTTTAATGATAAGTATTCTTATACCTTAATCTACAAGGTTAATAGATTGATTAGTGCTGTATCTGCTAAATCGCATATTGATTTCAAAAAGGATACTAATCTTGCTGTTGGTTTAATTCCCCATATAGAATCAGCTATAAAGAGATATCAATTAAAATTGGTTGAGAGGAATAATGAATTACAAGAATTTGTACTGAAAAATTATAATGAACTTTACTTGGTTATAAAATCTGTGATTCTTGAAATATTTGATGATATAGACTTTTCAGCGACAGAGTTATCTTATATAGTAATTCATTTTGCATCATCTTATGAACAGATATACAGGGAAAACTTTGTAAGAGCATTAGTTGTTTGTTCGGCAGGTATAGGTTCATCAAAAATTTTAGGTAGTTTGATAAGGAAGAATATACCTGAGATTAAAAATATAGAATATTCAAATCCAGCTAGACTTAGACAAGATTTAGCCAAGGATTACGATATTGTACTTTCTACAATAAGGCTAGATGCTGATATAGACTATATTTTAATCCCTACCATATTAAGGGAAGAAGATACTACTAGAATAAAAGAAAAAATCTTGGCTACTAGAACATTTAAAAAGTTAGAATATAAAAGGCAGGATAGGTCTGAAGTTAGTAATCATATTGATAATATTTTAAATAATATAAATTTTAGTGCTTGGGACAGGGGAGTAAGTGATTTAGCTGCTTTTTTAGCTAGTCAATTAGCCTTAAATAGGGAAGATTACCTAGTAAAGAACCTTATAGAAAGGCATGAAAAATCATCTATAGTAATACCCAATACAGGAATAGCCTTATTCCATACTTTAGATAATTCTCTCAAGACACCTTTTATAAAAATAGTTGGGCTTGATCGAGAATTGATAATGGAGAATTCTTTGGGTCATGAGGAGAAAATAAAGCAAATTTTTATAATGCTTAGCCCTAATATTCAAGAATATACAGATTTGCTAGGTCAGATAAGTATAGCAATATTATCAGATGAGATATTTAGAAAAATATTAGATAGTAGGGATATAGACTATATTAAGACAAAAATAGAACTTATTTTAACAAAATATAAATTAGAAAATTAATAAAGGATAGGAGAAATAAAATGTTATTAAAAAAGACGGATATAAGATTGGGACAAGAATTTTCAAATAAGGAAGAAGCTATTAAAGCAGCAGGAAAACTACTAGTAGAAGCTGGTTATGTGGAGCCTGAGTATGTAGATGCAATGCTGGAGAGAGAAGAGATAGTATCGACTTATATGGGTAATTTTATCGCAATTCCTCATGGAACTGATGATGCTAAAAAATCAATAAAAAATACAGGTATTTCAGTTTTACAAATTCCTGCTGGGGTATCATTTGCTAAAGAGGGAGAAGAGGAAGACAAGTTAGTATTTATCGTATTCGGTATTGCTGGAAAAGATGGGGAACACCTAGATTTATTATCTAAGATTGCAATCTTTTGTTCAGAACAAGAAAATGTGGTTAAGTTGCACCAAGCTAAATCAGAAGAAGAAATTATAAACTTATTATCAGTCGAGTAATAAAGAGGAGAAGAATTATGAAAAATTTACATTTTGGAGCAGGTAATATAGGGCGTGGATTTATAGCTTCTTTACTTAATAAGTCGGGCTATGAGGTAACTTTTGTCGATATAAATGAAGACTTAGTAAATGCCTTAAAAACTAGGAATACTTATACAATAAAGGTTTTAGATAATACTATAGAGGAACTTACTATCAGTAATTTTGATGGATTAAATATCCTTAGTGAAAAAGAAGAATTGTATGCAAGGATTGGACAAGTTGACTTAATCACAACATCAATAGGGCCTAATGTATTACCAATAATTGCCAAAGATATAGCGGCAGGACTTTCTAAAAAGCTAGCTGACAATAATACAAATTTCTTAGATATCATAGCTTGTGAAAATATGATTGAGGGGACTACTTTCTTAAAAGGAGAAATTTTTAAGCATCTGAGTAAAGAGGAACAAGTATTTGTAGACAAGTATGTAGGCTTCCCTAACTCTGCAGTAGATAGAATTGTTCCTGCACAAAAGCATGAGGACATATTGCTGGTAGAAGTGGAGAAGTTCTGTGAGTGGGTTGTTGAAGAAGATGGTCTAAAAGTAGAAGCCAATAAAGCTATTGCAGATGTGCATTATGTAAAAGATTTGAATCCTTTTATCGAGAGAAAATTATTTACTGTAAATACAGGACATGCAGCCTTATCTTACTTTGCTAAGGAAAAAGGTTTAGTCTATGTATCGGAGGGAGCTATTGATTCGCAAGTTAGGCAACACTTTATTAAAGTTTTAGAGGAAACATCTGAAATTTTAATTGCCAAATGGGGATTTGCTAGGGAAGATATGGACGGCTATAGAGAGAAAACTATTAAGCGCTTTGAAAATAAATTAATAGTCGATGAATTAGCCCGCATTTGCCGTACACCAATTCGTAAATTAGGAGAGAATGAGAGATTTGTAAAACCTATAAAAGAAGCCATAAGATTAGATTTAAGCTATGAAAATCTTGCTAAGACCTTAGCCTATATTCTAAAATTTGATGATCCTACAGATGAACAATCTGTAGAATTGCAAAAATTACTAGCAAGTAAATCTATAAGTGAGATACTTATAGAAATATCAAACTTAAGTGATGAAAAAGTTTTATCAATTGTAGAAAAAGAGTATAGTAACTTATAAAATTAAATGTATCCAAAATTTATTTTGGATACATTTAATTAATAAATAAAAAATTCTAACTAAAAAAGAGCTTTAAGTATACTAACTTGAAGCCCTTTTTATATATTATTCTACTGTTACTGATTTAGCTAAGTTACGTGGTTTATCAACATCTAATCCACGTCCTAAAGCTGCATAATAAGCGAATAGTTGAGTTACCACGATACTTACGATTGGAGCAAGTGTTTCGTGTACATTAGGGATAGCATAGTCCCCTTCTTTAGCTAATTTTTCTAAAGTAATAACTAAAGTTTTAGCTCCGCGGCTAGCAACTTCACTCACGTTAGAACGAGTGCTTAGGTCGAATTCTGATTTAGTGATTAGGGCAACAACTGGAATATTATCTTCGATAAGAGCGATAGTTCCGTGTTTTAATTCTCCACCAGCGAAACCTTCTGTTTGGATATAAGAAACTTCTTTTAATTTAAGAGCAGCTTCACATGAAGAGTAGTAGTCAGCTCCACGTCCAATGTAGAAGGCATTTCTTTCTGTAAATAATTTGTCTGTTAATTCTTTAATTTCCTTAGTGTCATCTAAGATTGATTCAATAGCTGTAGTTACTACTGACAATTCTTTTTCCAAGTCTAAGTTAGGAGCTTTTCCTAATTCTTTAGCAACTTGGTAAGCCAAGATAGAAAGAACTGCAATTTGAGAAGTGTAGGCCTTAGTTGAAGCTACTGCAATCTCAACACCTGCATGTAATAATAGGGTGTAGTCAGACTCACGACTTAATGTAGAAGCATCAACATTAGTTAATACTAGGACTTTGTATGTAGGGTTAACTTCACGTAGTTTAGTTAAAACTGCACGTAAGTCGGCTGTTTCTCCTGATTGTGATAGGAAGATAAACATTGGTTTTTTAGATAGTAACGGTAAGTTATAAGCAAACTCAGAAGCTAGGTGTAATTCAGTTGGAATTCCAGCCCATTTTTCAAAGTATTCTTTACTCATTTGTCCTGCATTGTAAGACGTACCACATCCAATTACATATAGTCGGTCAGCTTCTTTTACAGCGTCAATGATTTCTTGATCCATTTTAACATCGTGTCCGTCAAAGTATTCAGAGATAATATTACGCATAGCAAATGCTTGTTCGTTAATCTCCTTAATCATGTAGTGCTCGTAAACACCCTTGTCGATTTCTCCGTATTTAATGTTTGGAGTGAAAGGAGAACGTTCTATTTTCACTCCATTTTTATCTTCGATTAAAACTGAATCAGCTTTAACTGTTACTAATTCACCATCATTAATTTCTAAAAATTTGTTAGTATATTTAATCATAGCTAAGGCATCAGATCCAACATAGTTACAGTTTTGCCCAAGTCCTATTAATAATGGACTCTTGTTTTTAGCAACGTATAAAGTATCAGCATCTTCTCTGTCGATTAAACATAGGGCATAAGAACCGTGTAATTTAGAAATTGTTTTTAAAAATGCCTCTTTAGTTGATAATCCTTCTCTAGCAAATACTTCTATTAATTGAACTACAACTTCTGTATCAGTTTCAGAAATCATTTTTTTATCAGAAAGGAATTCTTCTTTTAATTCAGAGAAGTTTTCGATAACTCCATTATGAACTAAAGTAAATCTTTCGTTGAATGATTGGTGAGGGTGAGAGTTAGTTTTGTTTACACCACCGTGAGTAGCCCAACGAGTATGACCAATACCGATATTAAATACTAAATCTTCAGAAGTTAATTCTTCTAAGTTTTTGATACGACCAACTGTTTTTATGACTTTAGTTTTTTCATCAACAATTCCTGCAATACCACAAGAGTCATATCCACGGTATTCTAATGAGTTTAAACCATCAATTAGAAATTCTACTCCATTATCTTTACCTATAAATCCTACAATTCCACACATATTTTTTAATCTCCTTAAATCTCAATCTTAATATTTTAATATGAAAAAAAACCAGCCTACTTTGAATAAAGTGGCCAGGCTTAAATAAGACTCTGAATATATCCATCTTTATTCATAAGTAAATAGAGGTTTTTTCAAACCTTAATTTTTTATTTTATGAATAGAGATGGCAACAATTTTGTAGAAATAATTTCTTTTGTATGCTACCTAACGAAACTCTGTATTCCGAAAAAGCATCCGCCGAATCATCGATAACTTTTTTCCTCGTCAACTAAGCTTAGTTTAACCATTAAAACTTAGTTCGGGCGCTATAATTATAAATCTACTACCCCTTAAATTTTATTATTTCTCCTTAATTATAGCACAGTATAATTTCTTTTGTAAATAAGTAATGTTTAAAATGAAATAAAAGAGCCACTAAAAGTGGCTGCTATAATTAATCTCCTAATTTTTCTAACATATTTGCATCAAGGGCAAATTTTGTTGCAAGTGGTAAGGTAATTTCAGAAACTTGGTTGATATCTGATATTTTTGAAGTAGATTTAATTGTGTATGTTTTAGAATCTTCTGTCACGGAAAGTGAAAGGTCTAAAGATTCAACATTGAAATTTTCTTTAGATACTGTAAAAGTAACATGTCCTGTCGAATTGCTAGCTTCAATATCTGCAGAAGAAAGGACATTATCTAAAGAAATTAGGTTAAGTTTTAAAAGTTTATCTTCTATAATTCTCCATACCTTTTCATCAATTTTAGAATAGCTTATTTCATATTTACCATCTTTTTCGTTGACCGAGATTTTATCATTATAGTTTTTGAATAATTCTTTTACTTCGAAGAATTCTCCAATACCTTTGAAAGGTGCAACAAGTTGAACTGCTTCGGCATTTGTGGTTTTCATCCAAGCATTAGCAGTCATAGAAGGTATGTTAAAGTAGACTGTATTATCTTTGTAAATCAGATTCACATCGTCATTTATTTTAGGGAATCCGTCTGTTGCTGGTGCATTGATGTGTCCTGAGATACTTATATCTTGACTATTAGCTATGGTAGGGGAACTTATACTTAATTCCATATTACCTTCGTCTAGAGTATATGAGGTATCAGATTTAGCATTAAAACTTTTTACTTCTGAAAAAGTAGTATAGAATTTTTTTACTATTTCTTCCTTAGACAAGTCTTGAGCATATGCTTTCTTGATTTGAATTTGTTTAGTAGATAGGTCAATGTTTATAGAAAAAGCTGAAAAAAGCAAAGCTGGAACAAGTAGTGAACTTAATAATTTATAAGATTTTTTCATAATAATCTCCTTTTTATAATATCTAAAATAATGTTTAAATTATATCAAAATGGTTACATATGGTAAAGAGATATTGATTTTTACAAGAATAATATTTACAATAATAGTTACTAGGATTAATTATTAATCAATAACTTAGAGGATGAATTGTATGTTGAAAGAGGCTTTTTTTGAAGTTAAGAAAAATAGATTAATAAAGCAGATGTTGTTTTTAGCAATAGGGATATTTACATATTCTATTTATGCCGGACTATTAATACCTGCCAATAATTTAAGTGTTGGAGGGGCCTTAGGTCTATCCTTGGTTATTAACAAATTTACAGCTATAAAAGTAGGGACTATACAATTTTTATTAAACCTCCCCCTATTTTTTATAGCTTATAGATATATAGGTAAAAAATTTACCATATTAACATTCATTGTTATTATGATTTCTGCTTACTTTATTAATAATATGACTAGTTTTATAAGACCTGTTGATTTAGGGGATAAATTAGTAGCCAGCATTTTTGCAGGGATTCTATCTGCTTTAGCAATATCTTGTATTTTATTAGGCGGAGCCTCTACTGGAGGAACAGAGATCACAGGGAAATTTTTTGTTAAGAAATTTGGTCTGAATTTTCCGACAGTCTTTTTGATACAGGATATAATTATATACATTATTATTTGGATAGTTTTTGATATTAAGGCAGTCATGTATGCTTTCGTCCTAAGTTTTGTACGTAATCAGACTATGAAAGGTATAGAGAGATTTTTCTCGGCCTACTTACAATGTACCATTATTGCTGATGAGACAGAAAAATTGGTAGATGCAATTAATAAAACCTTACATAGGGGGTCGACTATTATTGATGTTGAGGGTGGATATACTCATAAGAAACAAAGAATGATTATAGTAGTTATTCAGCAAAATGAATTATATTTACTTAAGAAAATAGTAAATAAAACTTGTCCACAGGCTTTTATCACCTTTAATAGTATAAATACTATTATGGGTAACTTTAAAGAACATTCTTATAGATTGTAGTGTTTAGAGATATATACACAGAAATTTCAAGTTCTTTACTAAATTTAACCTTTAAAGTATAATAGTTAGTAAGAAAAATTTAAGGAGGAAGAATATGAATTTAATTCCTACAGTTATTGAGCAAACATCACAGGGGGAAAGAGCTTATGATATTTATTCAAGGTTATTAAAAGATAGAATAGTAATATTAGGTTCAGAGGTTAACTCACAGGTGGCTAACTCAATTGTAAGTCAACTTTTATTCTTAGAAGCTCAAGATCCAGATAAGGAAATTTATTTCTACATTAATTCGCCAGGAGGTTCTGTAACAGCAGGTTTCGCTATTTACGATACAATGCAACACATCAAGTGTGATGTAGTTACAATTTGTATGGGAATGGCTGCATCTATGGGAGCTTTCTTATTAGCAGGAGGGACTGTTGGTAAAAGATATTGCTTGCCACACGCAGAAGTAATGATTCACCAACCACTTGGTGGAGCACAAGGGCAGGCGACTGAAATAGAGATTGCGGCAAGACACATTTTGAGAACTAAGGCTAGATTAAACAAAATCTTATCTGAAAGAACTGGTCAAACAATCAAAGCTATTGAGCGTGATACAGAGCGTGATAATTATATGACGGCTGAAGAAGCTCTAGCCTACGGTCTTGTTGATGAAGTTATGTATCCAAAACATAATAAGGTAAGCAAAAAAGAAAAGCCAAAGAAGGCAGCGAGTAAGAAGTCAGAATAAGCAATAAAAGAGCTATGTCGTGTAGAACATGGCTCTTATTTTATATATAAAAAGCCCTGATAAAATTATCAGGTGCTTTTATTATTAGAATTTAATTTCATCTTTTGCGTTTTGGTATCCTTCTTTTATTGAAATATCCTTAACTTGGTTTATATCTTTGAATCTATCTATTGATGATGTAGTTAATTTAACCTTAACACCAGAGTTAGCAGTGTAAGAGATAGTTTGTTCAAGTTCTACACTCACAGGAAGTAATGTTGTTTTATCGATTATATATTTTGCTGAATAAGCTTCAACTTTGAAATCTGTAACTTTTTGATTATTCCCAAATATCCTTTCTCTATATTCATCTGCATTAGCTGGCTTGAAGTTAAATTCATAGGTAGAACCATTATCTTTAAATGTGTAGTCCTTGTTTACCTCCAAGATTATATAAAGCGCTCTATAGAAATTTGAAATGTGACTTCTTTTGTATGAATTATCTTTAAGTCTATCTTCAGGTATAGCTCCCTTAGTCCATTCTTCAGAAGTTTCTGATTTTGTATAACGATATAGAACATTATCTTTAACATAAGATGCGTTGATAGTTCCATCAGAGGAAATTTCTTCTGATTTAAAGACGTAAGGATCAGATGTAAACTGGGTAAGAGTAGTTGATGTAGAATCAAATGGTAGAGATCTGTTTGATTGCTCTTGACTAGTCTTAGTTTCAGATTCTACTTGCCAAGACTTTAGGTAATTCATTTTACTTAAGGAACGTCTTATCAAGTCAGATTCGCTTAATTTTTTAGTTGTAGTAGTCTCTGCTGGTTGATTAGCGTGATTTCCAATATCTTCACCAATTTTTTCCAATTGACTGCAGGCAGTAGTAAGTACTGTGATTGAAGAAAGCCCTAGTATAAATGATAATTTTTTAAATTTTTTCATTTTATTCTCCTAAATTTATAATGAATTAATTATATCATAAAATTTAAATGAGATGTTCAGAATTTTGAACACCTCATTACACTAGTTATTTGCTAGCGTTTTTTAAGAATACCGAATAGTCCTCTAATAATTTCGCGTCCAATAGTAGATGTTGCTGTTTTGATTACGGTATCTACGTTCTTTTCAAGTGCAGATTTAGCAGGACGTCCTGGTGAACGTCTAGGAGTTTCTTTATATTCTTCTATTCTTCTTGTTTCTGCTTGAGTGGTTTCTTTTTCTGTTTGAATTTCTTGCTGTGCCACTTTGTTAGAAAGAATTTCATAAGCAGATTCTCTATCGAAAGATGTTCTATATTTAGATTCCATTGGCGACTTATTGATTAAAGCAGTATATTCTGATTCATCAACAGCTCCGATAAATGATTCTGGAGGTATAACAGATGCTCTTTCTACTATTTCTGGTTGTCCTTCTTCATTTAAGCAAGAGATTAACGCTTCCCCAACTTTTAGTTCGGTAAGGGCGGCAGCCGTGTCTAAATTAGGATTAGGACGGAAAGTTGTAGCTGCTAATTTAACAGCTTTGATTTCCTTTGGTGTATATGCTCTAAGTGCGTGTTGGATTCTGTTTCCTAATTGTCCTAGTATGTTTTCTGGAATATCAACAGGATTCTGAGTAACAAAGTAAATACCAACTCCCTTAGAACGGATCAGTCTTACTACCTGTTCAACACGTTCAATGAATGCTTTAGGGGTGTCATTGAATAGAAGGTGGGCTTCATCGAAGAAGAATATCATTTTAGGCTTGTCTAAATCACCAACTTCTGGTAGCATTTCAAATAATTCTGTTAGCATCCATAATAAGAAAGTAGAGTATAATTTTGGTGATCCAAATAATTTTTGCGCCATAAGGATATTAATAAATCCTTTACCATCTTGATCAACTTGCATAAAGTCATTTAAGTCGATGGCAGGTTCACCAAAGAAGTCATCTCCACCTTGGTCTTCAAGTGTAAGTAAGGAACGTTGAATAGCTCCTATTGATTGTTTGGTAATGTTTCCGTACTGAGTTGAATATGTAGAGGCATTTTCTGCAAGGTCATTAAGCATGGCTTTTAAATCTTTCATATCGATTAGAAGTAGTTTTTTATCATCTGCAACACGGAAAGCTATATTTAAAACTCCAGTTTGAGTTTCGTTTAATTCTAGTAATCTTGATAGTAGTAAGGGTCCCATTTCAGAAATTGTTGCCCTAATTGGGTGGCCTTTTTCTTGAAATACATCCCAAAGTCTTACTGGAAAAGCTTGATTAGTGAATCCTTCAAGTCCCATGGAAGAAACACGTTCGGCAACCTTTCCTTCTAAAGATCCAGCTTTAGCAAGAGTAGCCAGGTCTCCTTTAATATCAGCAAGGAATACAGGAATCCCTGCTTTGGAAAATTGCTCAGTTAAAACTTTAAGGGATATAGTTTTTCCGGTTCCTGTAGCTCCCGCAATTATTCCGTGACGGTTTAGTTTGTTTCCGTACATAAGTACATCTTTATTTTCAGAAGTTTTGGCAATTTTAATTATTGTCATAATCAATACATCCTTTAATTTTATCTATACTTAATATTATACAAGATATGAAATCATATGTATAACGATATATATTTTTTAAAGTTCTTTGGCTATAGATTCTTGACAAATTGGCAAATAAATATATAATATAATCTATAGAAGAAAATTTTAAGTAATTATAAAGTTTAAAGATATTAGAAAATTTATTTACAAATATTATAAAAAATTGTAATTCTATATAATATAAATTGAAATAAAAATTATGAATTTAAATATTTTACTTTAATTAAGATTAGTGTTGGAGTTAATATTGAAGAATATAAAAAGGGGGTTAGGATGAAAAAGAGAAAACTTTCTAAATTTAAAAAAATAGTTAGTGCATTTGCAATTAGCCAATTACTGCTTTTAAATATGATTTATCTTGAATCTGATTCTAATATCTCTAAGGCATCAGAAGTAAGCTTAACAAATATTCAAGCAGAAAAGACTGTAGAAGTGCCAAAAACGGAAAATATGCATATTAGTTATAATCTAAATCCAGGAAAAGAACAAAACGCAGGATACATTGTATCTATAGATAGTAGCAATCATTCTCATTCTACTAATATTGGTATAGGTGTGGGTTTATACTATGGGAATGGATATGAAAATGTAAGTCTTGAACCTGTTGCGCCGATAGTAACAAGTAGTTTGCTGGAAGAAATAAGTAGCATTGTCCCAGAAACAGAAATTGTAATAGAGTTGGAAGAAGTAAGCAGTAGTGTTCCGGAAAGAGAAACTGTAACAAGTACAGAAGAAACAAGTAGTAATGCTCCAGAAACAGAAACTGTGACAAGTACAGAAGAAACAAGTAGTAATGCTCCAGAAACAGAAACTGTAACAAGTACAGAAGAAACAAGTAGTAATGCTCCAGAAACAGAAACTGTAACAAGTACAGAAGAAACAAGTAGCATTATTTCAGAAACAGAAGATGTAAGAGATTTTTCGATTCTTGAGAAAAATCATGAAAATATACTTCTAAAACCAGCAAGGATTGAAGAAAATATAAGTATAGAAACAAAGACAGATTTAGTGATGGTAGAGGATGAACAGGAACAAGTTTCAACAGAAAAGCCTTTAGAAGAGCTAAAGACATCAGTTGAAACTACAAGAAGTGAGGCTCTACTTAGTGGAAATATACTTGCAAATACAATAAATCAAAGTGATTCTACACAAACAAACCATAATGAAGAAAACATAGCAAGTTTTATATCGAATTTTGTAGAAAATATTAGGGAGATGACTATAGATAATAATCCTGTGGAAGCTAAAGATGCTCAAGCTAGTAATTCAGCTGTAAATCAAAGTGCTGATTCAAAAAATTCTTCAAATAAAACAGAAGGATCTTCAGCATCTGCTGAAAATAATTTTCAAAATTTATCACAATTTGAATTGACAAAAGTGGATACGGATAAATTAGTATCAACTATAGCTACTTTATTTGTATTAGTTATAGGTGCAGGATTAATATTGTTGAGAATATAAGTGAAGGAATAAGCCAAATTTTAGAGTTTGGCTTATTTTTCATAAGTGGAATTTTACATGGTCTTATTGTTTGAATTAAAGGGGATATAAAGATCTGCTTAATTTTTAGGTTTATGTATATTAGTTGTTTGCTAGATAGCATATTCTGAAAAAAGGAAAATTATTATCTAGCACCTAATTAATTCTCAGTAAGCAGTCCAGAGCAATAAAAACAAATAAAATGTTATAATTATAGTGAATAGTTTTATATTAGTACATGTATAAAATTTAAGCTGAGCGATTTGGCTAAATTTGAAAAAATATTAAGGGGTAGTAGAATGACAGAAGAAGTAAGAAAAGAAATTAGAGAAAATCTTGATCGACGTGTGGCTGTTCGTGTTTATAATGATAGAGAAATATCAAGAGAAGATATGGAGATAATCTTAGATTCAGCATGGTTGAGTCCATCGTCAGTAGGCCTTGAAGCTTGGAGATTTTTGGTATTAGATAGAAAAGCTATATCTAAAGTAAGAGAAGACTTAAAGTCTATTGCATGGGGAGCAGCTCCTCAATTAGATACAGCTAGCCACTTTGTAATATTACTTGCTGAGAGAAATGCTCGTTATGATGGACAATCAATAAGGGAAAGTTTAGTAAGGCGTGGATTTCTTGGAGAAGAAATAGAAAAACGATTAGAATTATACAAATCATTCCAAGAAAATGATATGCAGATTGCGGACAGTAAAAGAGGACTACTTGATTGGACAGCTAAACAAACTTATATAGCCCTAGCTAATATGATGACATCAGCCATAAGATTAGGTATAGATTCCTGTCCGATTGAAGGTTTTGACTATAGTAAAGTCAATGAAAAATTAGCAGAACTTAAGTTGATTGATATAGAAAAAGAATCTATCACTACAATGCTATCGCTTGGTTATAGATTAAAGGATCCAAAACACCAAAGAACAAGAAAAGATAGAGATAAGGTAATTAATTGGCTAGACTAATTAATAGCTAAAAATAATAAGGATTGACTGGGTAGGCTTGTATCTATCACAGCTTTTATGATTTGACTTGATTTAAGAGTTAAAAAAATAAGAGCAAGTACTTAGAAGAACTAAATAAAAAAGTGCCTCCTAATTTTAGGGGACACTTTTTTTATTAATCATAATCATCATATTCTTCATCTTCATAGTTATCTAGGTATCTTTTCCTTTTAATAAGTAGGCTAGGGATAGCTATTAATATTAGTAATACTAGTGCTAATATTATGGTTTTTGTTAGGGGAGAGGCGTCTTTAATTTGTGTTTCAGATTCTGCAAAATTACCTTTCTTAATTGTTCTAGGGTTAACTTCCAAATAGAAATTCAGGCTTTTATTTAGAGTTTTAACATTCAATTGAAGAAGAGCTGAGAAGTTTTCTCTAGGAACTTCAAAGCTATAATCAGCGTAGGAATCTGTTAAATGCGATTCTATGGCTGAAATTAGATTATAGTCACCATTTTCTTCTAATATCTTGAAGAAGGGACCATCTTCCTGTGATCTACTTATATGCTTGATTAGATGTAGTCGCACTGTGGCATATAACTTGCCATTTTTTCTTTCCAGTTTTGCTTTGGCCCATCTTTTGTTGTTGTCATCTAGTTCTTGTCTGAAGATTTCTTTTAAATTTTCTTCGTTTTCTAGATTAGGTGCGATAATTGCTTGGCTTAATTTTTTTATTATTTCTGTATCTTTAGAGTTTTCATCAGCAAGTTTTCCAGTGAGAGGGTTCAAGTGAGTGGATGAAATATCTATAAGATAAGTCCCCTCTGATCTTGTTATAGTATCTGTTGAGAAGAAATCAGATAGAGATCTAAGAATAGGTTTATCCTCTTTTTTAGGGTTTTCATTAAAATCTTCTTCCAAAACATCTTCTGGATCTGCATCCATATCTTCTTTTCTATTTTGCATTATTGATTTAAGTAAGGTAGGCTTATTTAATCTACTTTGTAAGCTATTGTAATAGTTTATATAGTCTTGCATTTTAGCTGGATTAGAAAAATTTTTATAGAAAGTAGTTTCTACTAATTCTGGAATCTTATTGTTTTTTACAATAATAGATTTATTTTCAGGCTTTATTTTATTTATAGTTTTTTCATTACTAGCTAAGTTCGTCGCAAGCTTAAGTGATATAGGACTAAGCTCTTTAGCCTTTTGCCAGTCAAATTCCAGCATAATAGCAAAGCTTTGCTTAGTAGGATTATTTGTGAGTATTTTTAATTTCAAGAAATTTTCAGCCTTATGTTCAAATTGAATTTGGTTAATATAGCTTTTCGTTTTTTCGTTGAAAAATCTATAAAATGATTTTACAGCTCGTTCTTTATCCTTGTCGACAATAGTAACATCTAGAAAATAATCCTTGTCTTTAGTTTCAAAAGAAAGACTACTATAAGAGCTTTCGGCTGTTTTTTTTGAAATGGCGGTCTTAATTAGAGAGAGTTTTACAGGGGGAGAGTCCATCTTATTAGCTACTAATCTGACGGGAACACTTAGTTTTTTATAAGTGTGAGAAGTAGAAGATAAAGTGGGATTAGTAGATGCCAAACTGGTTTTAGTAGGCAAGATAAAAGTTATCAAAAACGTAATAGCAAAAATTTTGATAAATAAATTTCTAAACATAGATATTACTCCCTACTTTTTTCTTTTATTTTAGTATAGTAAATAAAAAATAAATTAAAAAAAGAGGAAACGCTTCCCTTTTATTTTTTAGTATTTGATTTTATTCGTATAGTCATTATAGATAAAAGTATACAAGTATAAATAGTATAGAAAATAATAACTAGTATAAGTGTTTGAGTCAGTAGATTAGATTTTATAAAAAAATAATTTACTAAGCCTAGTAAAAGGCTGGTTGTAAAAATTATAGCTAGTGATTTTAGTTTTTTTAATAAAATATCATTTTTCTTCATAGTTATGGTCACTCCTAAGTTAAGGTAAGTTAATTTTAACAAAGAAAAAATTAATAAGCAAATATTCATAAAAATTAAGGATATGCATAGATAGAATCGGTTTTTTCTGCTATAATAATATAGATAAATTATGCTTTAAAGTAGCTATATAAGCTGTGGGATAGGAGAAAATTATGTTATTTTTTTACAATAAACAAATGTTAGGTGAAACTTTGTTAATTACTATAGAGCAAGCCGAACAAGTAACTTACGAAAATAAGAAAAGTATGACACTTATAAAAAATCTAGATGGCAAACTTGTAGGATTAAATTTATTCAATATTGAAAATTTAAAACTTGAAGGTAATGGAAATATTGAATTAAGTGAAGATGCGAAAGAAATTTTAAATGCTAGACTTGAAAAAAATGGAATTAAAATCGATCTAGAAGGTAATAATGATGACTACTTTGTGGTTGGAGAGGTTTTGACAAAAGAGAAACACCCTGATGCAGATAAATTATCAGTAACACAAGTAAAAATTTCAGAAGAAGAAACTTTGCAGATTGTTTGTGGTGCTGCTAATGTAGAGGCAGGGCAAAAGGTAGCAGTAGCTAAAGTAGGAGCTATGATGCCAAGTGGATTATTAATTAAAGAATCTAAACTAAGAGGGGTAGAATCAAAGGGAATGTTGTGTTCTAGAAAAGAGTTAGGTTTAGATTATGACCCAGAAGTAAAAGGTATATTAGTTTTAGACCCAAGTACTGAAATAGGAAGAAAAATTAAGGAGCTTAATCTTTAATAGGGGAGCGTAAAAGATGGTAAATTGGAAAAAATTATTTGAAGAAGATTATGAAGAATTAGAAGAAAGACCTAATTCAAAAGATACAAAGAAGACAAAGTTAGGAGAAGCTAGTCTAGATAAGGATGACCACTATACTGCTTCAGAAAAAACTTCTGACAGGCTTGAGGAGAAGAAAAAATCTAGACTTAGATTTGAAGAAGATGATTTAGAGGACTATTATGAAGAAGATGATTATCAGCTTGCATTAGAAGAAGAACTAAGTCTAGCTGCTGAAAGAGCAAAAAATTCTAGATCATTTTTCAAGAAAAAAGAAAAAGAATTAGTTGAAGATGCTTATGAAGAGGAATTTTATGAAGAATTAGAAGAAGACTTTGAACTAGAAGAGGATAAGAATAGAAAATCGGCCTTTTCATTTTTTACTAAGAAGTCAGATAAAAAAGAAGACTTGTATAAAGACGTTTATGATAACTATGAAGATGACGTTTATGCAGATTTAGAAGAAGAATTAGGCTTAAGAGAAAGATCAGAAGTTAAGAAGGAAAGAAAATCGAGTTTCTCATTCTTTGATAAAAAATCAGATAAAAAAGAAGACTTGTATCAAGAAGTTTATGATGATTATGAAGATGACATCTATGCAGATTTAGAAGAAGAATTGGGCTTAAGGGAAAGATCAGAAGTTAAGAAAGAAAGAAAATTGAGTTTCTCATTCTTCAATAAAAAATCAGATAAAGAAGAAATTCTTGAAGAAAAACAAGTCCCTGTTTATGGAGAATACGATGCAGATCTATACACAGATCTAGAAGAAGATATCTATGATGACTATGAAGAAAGTTTTGATTTAGAAGAGAAGGATGAAAAGAAAAAAGGATTTTCATTTGCTAGTCTGAAAGAAAGATTTATTGGAAATGATAGAGATGAATCTACTGAAGAATATACTTATGAAGAGGATCTGTATGAAGAAGAGCAATCTACAATTTCTGAAGTTTCTGATAAAGAGGAAATTTATGACTATGAAGAAAGTTTTGATTTAGAAGAGAAGGATGAAAAGAAAAAAGGATTTTCATTTGCTAGTCTGAAAGAAAGATTTATCGGAAATGATAGGGATGGATCTACTGAAGAATATACTTATGAAGAGGATCTGTATAAAGAAGAGCAATCTACAATTTCTGAAGTTTCTGCTAAAGAAGAGGTCTATGATGATTTAGAAAATGACTATGAAGTGGAAGAAAAAGAGGCTGCTAGTAAAGAAAGTCTATTTAATAAAATACGAGTCTTATTCAAATCTAAAGACAAACTTTCTGAGGAAGAGGCTTATGATGAATACTTAGATGATGAGGCCGAAGACTATAAGACATATCTAGAACGTCAAAAACTTGAGTCTAAACAAGAGGAGCAGGAAGAATACTATGAATCTGATTTAGATGAAGCCTATGAATACTATGAGGATTACTATGAAGAAGATTTTGACCTAAATGATGAAAGGTCAAGTTTGCCTTCTAAATCTTTCTTTGCAAGAATTAAAGAAAAGTTTAATAACTTCAAGTCCTCAAGAAAAGATGAGTCGGAATTTGAATATAAATATGACCAGGAAGAGCTTGAATTTGAAGATCTTCAAGAAGAGAGAATATTTGAAAAATCTAGTTTTTTAGGAAACTTTATAAATAAAAATGAATCTGATGAAGATGAGTACGAATATGACTACATTGAAGATGAAGAACAATCTATTTCAGATAAGTTAGGCCTTGTAGAAGAGAAAGAAATTCTTCCAGATGAAGAAGAAAATGTAAGTTTACAAGAAAGTTTACGCTCTTTTGGAATTGAAACAAATCAAATTCAATCAGTAGATGTATTTGAAGAAAGAAATCCTAGAGAAGAGAGAGAACGAAGAGTTCACCCAACACTAGCTTCTGTAAAAGTAAGACGAATTCTTCAAGAAAAAGAAATAGATTCAATTACTTACGATTTAAGTCTATCAAATGATAAGGAAAGTTTTGCTAAGAGTTTGGAGAAAAATATTCAGGAAAAACTTGTTGAAACTAATATCCAAGAGCCTCATCAATCTAAGAATAAAGAAGAGATAGATAAGTTAAATCAAGATTTTAATAGAATTGATAGAAAGCAAGATAAGATTTCTAATACCGATAATTTCTTAAAAGATCGAGACGGAGAAAAAATTGAAAGTGCTGTAAACAGTATTAAATCTACCCAAGAAGAAATTAATAGGGATTTACGTGATTATGCTATTGAAGTAGAAGAATCAGAGGGGGCACCGGTTAGAAGATCTAAATTAGCTTATACTTCAGTTGATGATGTACTATCAGGAAAAGAAGATGTATTAGAAACTGATATTGAGCGTAAAAAACATGAGATAGTATCAGATGAACCCCACCCAGAAGAAATTGAAAACTTTAGAAAAGATTTGTTTAAAGATAGAAGTTCGGAAGATTTGGTTTCTTCTAGAGACAGAAGTAATTTAGATGAACTTATTTTAGATACCAAGATTGTAGAGAAATCTAATGAAAAAGAATTAGAAGAAATTACCATGTTAGAAGAAAACCTAGAGTTAATCAAGGAAGATAGGTTTAGAGAGAAAAATTCAGAGATTCTTGAAGATGATTTATCAAAAGGTTTTGAAGAAATATCTATAGAGCAAGTTGCTAGAGATAGTGAATATAATTTTGAATCTTATGAAGATTTAAAAGTATCAGAAAGACAAGAAACTCCATATCCAGATTATTATCTAGATGCTGAAGAAATCGATGAGTTAGAAAGTCAAAATGAGATAGAATATAAATCAGATCAAGTTGACATAGAATCTCTAAATAGAGAGATGAAACAGAAGAAAATTGATGAATATAGATCTCAATATTGGGGGCTTAATAAGAATAATTCTAGTCAAGAAAAAACAGAAACTAGAGTAATAGAGTCGGCTCCTATTTCTTCAACTAGCACAACAGCTGCTTATGATTATTCAAGACAACAATCTATGGCTAAGAAATTCCAAGCTGAGAAAACAAGGGGTATTGAATATGAAGAAAAACTATATACTAATGATGTAGGGGATTACTTTGTAACAGAAGATGCTCCTTTAACGTTTGGTGAGTATAAGACTCAAGATAGAGGTTATAGGCCGGTTTCTAAGACTGATATTGAATTAAAGCAAAAGCAATTAGATGCTATATTTGATAAGTATTCAAATGTGAAAATTCCTAGAAAGAATACAACAGAATATGTTCAACAAAAAATTTCAGGGCCAGTAAGGGTTGATAAATATAAACCAAGTCAAGTTGTTTCGGCTATATATGGGACATCAAAGCCGACTGAAGTAAAGATTGCTAAAGATGTTAAAGCGGCCTCAGCAGTAGCTAGTTCTAAAGCTAAAAATGATTATATTAAAGAAATAGCTAAAAAAGAAGAACATTCATGGAATTTGGATTTAGCACCAAGAGCGACGAAAAATAAGAAAGTTAAGAAGAAAAAGTAATTATAAAACAGAAGTAATAATAAAAAATTATTACTTCTGTTTTTTATTTTATATTCTTATAAAAAATAATGGGCTAGAGTAGTCTAGTATAGAAAAAACCTAGCTTATAAGCTAGGCTTTTTCTTATATTCGTTTGTATAAATCTATGAATTCTCTAGACAGTGTTCTAAATAGTTCTGTAGACATAAGCTGATCTTCGGCATGGATTAGAAGTAAATCCATATCTAATTCTTCTCCATTAGCCGTCCTAGTAAGGAGTTTTTGGTGAACTTTATGAGCCAAACTAAAGCTTGAGTCGCCTTCTAAGCATAATTTTTCAGCTTCTTCATATTGTGATTCTTTTGCCTTGTTGATAGCTGTGATATATTTAGATTTAGCCTCTCCTGCGTAAGCTATTAATCTCATAGATGTAATTTTTATCATTTTTTCATTAATTTTAATGCGTATTCAGTAATTGCCAATCCATCAAGATTTGCGTAAGCTTGACTTGAAATTACTTCTACTGGTACATTGGTTAACTTTGAGATTTTTTCTCTTTCAAAAGCTACCTGTGGTGCAAGTAATACAAGGTCAGCTTCAGAAATATTTTCAGAAACATTGACAAAATCTATTCAGAGGTTAACTATAAATCATCTACATATTGTGGGTGATATTTATGATAGAGGGCCTTATCCTGATAAAATAATGGATAGGTTAATGGATTATCATTCTGTTGATATTCAGTGGGGAAACCATGATATTTTATGGATAGGTGCAGCTTCTGGAGACCTTAATTGTATTGCTAATGTGTTAAGGATTTGTGCTAGATACGATAATTTAGATATTATAGAAGATAGATACGGTATTTCTTTAAGAAATTTATTGAATTTCAGTGAAAAATTTTATGGTAATGATGAATGTTTAGAGTTTATGCCTAAGTTAACAAATAAGTGTAAATATAATAGATCAGAAGTTCTCCAGATTGCTAGAATGCACAAGGCTATAGCTATTATTCAATTTAAGCTTGAAAAGCAAATTGTTGATAAACATCCTGAATTTGAATTGCATTCTAGGTTACTTCTAGATAAGATAGATTTTGAGAATTCAAAACTTAGACTGGGAGATAAAGAATATGATATGACTAGTTGTAATTTTCCAACTGTAGATCCTCTTAGCCCTTATAAATTAATTAAAGAGGAAATAGAAGTGATTAATAAATTAAGAGATTTATTTCTTTGTAGTGAGAAGTTAAGAAAGCATATGGATTTTATGGTAAACAAGGGATCTATGTATAAACTTTATGATGGGGATCTATTACTACATGGTTGTATACCTGTTGATCAAGAAGGTAATTTCTTGTCTATGAAGTATGGGGAAACTATGTATGAAGGTAGAGAGCTTTTAGATTTCTTTGATTCTAAGCTAAGGAAAGCATTTTACAGTAATGAGAAAAAGGGGGATGGTGTATTCCTATACCTTTGGCAAGGTGAGAGATCTTCTTTATTTGGTAAAAAAGATATGGCTACTTTTGAAAGATACTTTATAAAAGAGAAAGAAACTCACAAGGAAGTGAAGAATCCTTATTATAAGTTAAGAAATGATGAAGTTTTTGCCAAAAAACTTTTATTAGAATTTGGTTTAGATGAAACGGGACATATTATTAATGGTCATACTCCGGTAAAAGCTGCAGCAGGAGAAGATCCTATAAAAGCTAATGGTAGAGTTATAGTTATTGATGGTGGTATGTCTAAGGCTTATAGTAAGACTACAGGACATGGAGGATATACTTTGACCTATAATTCTTGTGGTCTGCAACTTATAAAGCATGATTTGTTTATAGATAAAGATAATGCTATTGTAGGTGAAACAGATATTTTATCTACTAAGAGGATAGTTGAGCATGAATTGGAAAGAAAGACTATAGCAGAAACAGATATAGGTAAAGAATTACTTAAGCAAATTGAAATATTAAAAGAATTATTAGACTATTATAAATCAGGAGAAATAATGGAATATAAAAAATAAGTTGAGAATTTAAATTCTCAACTTATTTTTTCTTATTATTCTAAATCTAAAATCCAATCAGTTAATTTATCTGCCTCTTTAGGGCCCATAGTATTTTGCTCATAAGTATAGATTGGGGACCCGATAGCTTTATGTTTAGCCAAGATATTGTTGATGTAGTTCCAAGAAACTACGATTTGGTCCCATTTGGAGAAGAGTAGTCTATCTCCTTTGAAACATGCGTCAAGTAATCTTTCGTATGCCTCAGGAGTATTGATTCTATTTTCTAAAATACAGCTTTGGCAGAAGTCCATTGACACTTCTTGTAATTCTTTATCTGTACCTGGCTTTTTAGCGTTGAATTTTAAGTAAATTCCTTCGCTTGGTTGAACCTTTATTATAAGCATGTTTTGGGGTGCGCTATTTTCTGCCTTGAATTTAACGATGACTTGACTTTCTCTAGTAGCCATCTTCTTACCGGTTCTAATGAAGAATGGAACTCCTTGCCATCTTTCATTTTCTATTTCTACTTTCAAGGCAACGTATGTTTCGGTTTTTGAGTTTTCAGAGATGTTGTTTTCTTGCAAGTAGCCATCGTATTGACCCATAACCAAGATATCTTCCACCTTGTTAACAGGTTTTAGGGCCTTTAAAAGTTCTAATTGTTCTCTGTCCATAGAGCTATCTTTAGGTTCTTCCATGGCAACGATGGATAGAACTTGTAGTAGGTGGTTTTGAACCATATCTTTAGTAGCACCTGATTTATCATAGTAACCGGCACGTGTACCGACACCTACAGCTTCAGCAACTGTAATTTGTACACTTTCGATGAAGTCTTTGTTCCAAATTCCCTTGAAGATTGCATTATTGAATCTTACAGAAAGAATGTTTTGAATCATCTCTTTACCTAAGTAATGGTCGATGTGATAGATTTCATCATGCCCGAAAAATTCTTCTAATTTTGAATTTAGTTTAGTAGCGTCATCAAGGTCTGCTCCAAATGGTTTTTCAATAATGATTTTTGCCTTGTTCTGACTACAATATTTTCTAAGTCCTTCAGTAATTGTAAGGAATAATTCAGGAGCAACTGCGTAGTAATAAACATGATCGCTTATTTCTTTGCTAGTGTAAAAATCTTGTAATCTAGCATATTCATCTACGTTTGAAATATCAATTTTAAAGTAAGTTATTCTTTTTGCGAATTCGTTGAAAGTTTCGTCTGCATATTGTTTACGTGAGTATTCTTTCATCCAATTTCTAGCTATTGCTATGTAGTCTTCAGTAGTGTAATCACGACGACCCAGCCCTATAATTTCAAAGTTGTCTTCTAATTTACCAAGTACGTGAAGATTGTACATAGCTGGAAGAAGTTTACGATAAGTTAAATCACCACTCCCTCCGAATAGTGTTATTGCTGTCCTATTTTTCATTATTTCCAACCCAATTATAGTGGAAGAATCCATCTTTATCTGTTCTTTCGAATGTGTGAGCACCGAAGTAATCACGTTGGGCTTGAATTAAGTTTGCTCCAGAGTCAGCTGTTGTTAATATATCTAGATATGTTAAAGCCGATGACATTGATGTTACTGGTAGAGAGTTTTGGATTGCTAATATCACTAATTCACGTAAGCTAGATTGGTTCTTTTTGATAACATCTTTGAAGAATGGATCAAGTAATAGATTATCTAGACTAGGGTTATTTTGGTATGCTTCGATAATGTTTTGTAATAATTTAGCTTGAATTATACATCCTCCACGGAAAATTTTAGCGATTTGTGCATAGTCGAATGACCATCCATATTCAGTTGCAGCAGCTTTTAATAATTTGAAACCTTGGGCGTAAGAAATGATTTTTGCCGCATATAGAGACTCTTTTACGATTTTGATTAAGTTTTCTCTATCTTCAACTAATTTATAAGGATTACGACCGTATTCTTTTTCGGCTAGAATTCTTTCGTCTTTATTTGCTGACATATAGCGGGCGTCTAAGGATGATGAAATTACTGAGATGTCAATTCCTAAATCGACTGCTTGCTCAGTAGTCCACTTACCAGTTCCTTTTTGTCCTGAACGGTCTAGGATTTTATCTACTAGGTAGCCATGACCTTCAGGATCCTTAACCTTGAATATATTGGCTGTGATTTCGATCAGGTAAGATTCTAATTCCTCACCATTCCATTTTTCAAAAATAGTTTGCAATTCTTCATTAGAAAAGCCTCCTAGGTGCTTTAGTACTTTGTAAGCCTCAGAGATTAATTGCATATCTCCGTATTCGATTCCGTTGTGAACCATTTTAACATAATGACCAGCTCCCCCTGTTGAAGTGTATGAACAACATGGAATGTCATTAACTTTAGCTGCGATTGCTTCTAAAATTGGTTGAATTTCTTTATAAGCTTGTTCGTTACCACCAGGCATTATTGCAGGTCCACGTCTAGCACCTTCCTCACCTCCAGAGATACCAACACCGAAGAAGTGGATATTTTTCTCTGACAATTGGTCATATCTTCTTTGTGTATCTTTAAAGAATGAGTTTCCACCATCAATAATGATGTCCCCTTCTTCAACATACTCTAACAATTGATCGATAACTGCATCAACAGGAGCTCCAGCTTTAACCATTATTATAAATTTACGTGGTTTTACAAGGCTTGCTACTAGATCCTTTAGCTCAGCAATTCCTTCTATATTCTCGTGTGGATTATTTTTAATCATATCTTCCATCACTGATGTAGTACGGTTGTATACTGCTACCTTGTATCCATTATCTGCTATATTTAAGGCTAGGTTTGATCCCATAACCGATAGCCCGATAACTGCTATATTATTGTGTGCCATTGTCTTCCTCCCAAATTTTATGATAGAAAAATTATATCATTAATTTTTCATAAAATAAAGAAATTAATCATAAGTGGGGGTTTGAATGATGAAGTTAGAAAAGAGAAACAGGGCTACAAATAGAATACGATGAATTTATGAAATATAACAGATGTAAATTTTCAATTAAATACGATCGTAATCCTTTGTTTAAATTAACTTACTTATTATAAAACAGGTAAAAAACATCTTGAAAAAGTAAAATTTTTTGTTATAATTAAGTATATAAAAATATTTATCATTTCAGGGAGAGGGATTATGAAAAAAAATAATTCTTTAAAAGTTTTATCGTCATTGACGGGAGTTTTTGGTGCTGTTTTGTTAAGTTCTAGCTTAGTTCAAGCAGCAGACAATAATCTTTCAACGACTACAACTTTGGAAAAGCCAATAACAGTAACTACAACTAGTGTAAGTGCTCCGGTAACTAGTAAGGTAGAGCTTACAAGTTCTGTAACTACGACTGCTTCAGCGATTGTTACAAGTGCTCCGGTGACCACTAGTGGACCAGTAGTCACAAGTCTTCCAGTTACTACTATTAATGCTGACCTAGTGGACAAAGTTGATCAGGCAACTCAAACAACAAATAAAGTTACTAGTCCAAATATTAATCATGTTAAAAAGGGAACTGAAACTTTAAGTAGTGAAGATTACAAGAGAAAAACTGCTACTGAATTAGCTGCTATGGTTAAAGAAGGGAAAGTTACTCCAGAAGAACTTGTTGAACTAGCTTTTGTTGAGATAGATAAGCAAGAAGCAAGTCTTAATGCTTTGATTAATGACAAAAGAGAAAATGGGTTAGCTGATGCCAAAAAAAGAGCTCTAGAAGATGCTAGGAAACTAAAATATACGGGGCAGGCATTCTACGGAGTACCTATTGTTGTTAAAGGTTTAGGTCATACATTGGTAGGTGGAGAGGATAGTAGAGGGATGTACTACAATGAACAGAAGACATCTAAGACAGATTCTCGTATTGTAAAAGACTTTAGAGAATTAGGGTTTATTCCTGTGGCTCAATCTAATTATCCAGAACAAGGTTATAGAAATAACACTAACTCTTATTTATTTGGACCATCAAGAAATCCTTGGGATTTAAGACTAAATTCAGGTGGATCATCAGGTGGATCGGCAGCTGCTATTGCATCAGGAATGGTTCCGATAGCAACAGCAAGTGACGCAGGTGGATCTATTAGAATTCCTTCGTCATGGACTGGATTAATAGGTTATAAACCAAGTAGATCAGCTTTTAGAAATGAGCCTACTTCTATAACGTCTCACTTCCCTATTACAAAATCTATAGAAGACACAATAGCTGTGTATAATTTCTATAAAACTAAATATGTAAAAGATGGTAGTGCTAACTTTGTAGAAGATAAAGATCTAAAAAATAATAAAATTGCCTACAGTTTACAATCGCCGATTGGAATTGAAATAAGTGATGATGCTAAAAAAGCTGTCTTAAAAAATGTAGAATTTCTACGTGGACAAGGTTTCGAATTGGAGGAAGTAGATTATCCACTTGATGGAAGAGCCTTGATGCGAGACTATACTGACTACATGATGATGTATGGTGTAAAATTGCCTAAAAATGTTGATAAAACAAAATTAGATCCTATTACTTATGGTATGGCTAGAGTAAAAGTTAATGCAGAAAAAGCCAATCATGTATTTAAAGCAATAGATCTAGCCAAGTATGAGTCTATTATGGGTGAATTTTTCAAAAAATATCCTTTACTGTTGACGGCAACAACAACGACAACAGCACCATTAGCTGAAGATTGGGGTGTAACTGATGAGGATAAAAAACAAATTTTAGATATTGATTCACTTCCTTTTGCAGAACAAATTGAGCTTATGAACAGACAATGGGAACCTATGTTAAGAAGAACTCCTTATACACCGGTAGCTAACCTTTCTGGGGGAGCAGCTGTAAGTTTACCTACTTACTTAACAGCAGATAATTTACCTTTAGGGGTAATGTTCTCGGTTCAAAAAGGTAATGATAATCTTCTATTAAATATGGCTAAATATATGGAAGATAGTAAGAGATTGATTCTTAAGAGTGAGATTGCCAAAGAAGAAGTAGTTGGAAAAGAAAATCCTGTGAAGGAAGAAGAGAAAACTACTACTGAAAATTCAGGAAAAGAACCTGAGAAAACAAATGCTTTGATAGATAATAAATCAAAAGAGGAAGATAAAGTTACAGTTTTACCAACTTCAGACAATAAGAAGTTAACTGAAAAAAATGTTGGAAAAACAAGTGCTTTAATGGTTGATCAATCAAAACAAGAAGTTAAATCTAAGTTTTTATCGGAATCAGAGAGATTTGAATCAAGTGAAAAAATTGTTTCTAAAGCAGAAAAGGGAGGTAAAGTTTTACCTAAAACTTCAAAAGAAATCAGTGATAAAAATGGATTGATTTTTGTTTTAAGTGCTTTTGTAATGCTAGCCTTTTACCTAATCAAAAGACGTGTAAGTAAATAAAGTTTGTGAAAAGCAGAGAAATAATTATTTCTCTGCTTTTTTTCACGATTTTATCTGTAATAATGAAATATAAAAAATATTGTGTTATAATTAAATGGATTATGAATTTTTAAAACTATTACGGAAGGAGGAGTTTTTAGGGTGTATAAAGATGGGATACGTCCACAAAAAGGAGATATTGTTAAGATAATTGCTTATAAACATGACGGATCACTGCATAGGATATGGCACAAAAATACGGTTTTAGAAGCGGATGAAAAAGTTGTTATCCTTTCTAATAATAAAACATCTGTAACAGAGAGCGACGGAAGAACTTGGGTTACAAAAGAAATGGCCTTAGTATATTTTCATGCAGATTGTTGGTTTAATGTTGTGTGTATGTTTAGAGAAGATGGAGTACATTATTACTGTAATCTATCTACTCCTTTTGCTTCTGATGTGGATGGGATAAAATATATTGATTATGATTTAGACATTAAACGCTATCCGGATGGAAAATATTTCTTGTTGGATGAAGATGAATATAATACTCATAAAATGAAGTATAATTATAGTGAGAATATTGATAAAATTTTAAAATATAATTTATCCAAACTGCAACATTGGGTTGAGTATAATTTAGGGCCTTTTTCTAAGGAATTTATACATGTTTGGATAGAAAAATATGAAAATTCTAAGAAGTAGGTTGTTATGTTAAAAGGAACTTTTTCTACAGTGAGTAGAGGAGATGGAATATCTTCAAAAATTGAAAAAGATTTAGAAAAATTTTTATTGATGAAGGGATTAGGTAGGGATGAACTTAGCCCCAACTATGTTTTTGTTATAGGAGGAGATGGTACTGTTTTATCTGCCTTTAGGAAATATATAGAAGTAATTAATGATGTTAAATTTTTATCTATACATACAGGTCACTTAGGTTTTTATACTGACTATCAAGCTAAAGATTATGAAAATATTTTTGAAGATATCTTGACTAAAGAACCTAAGTTAGAGTCTTATCCCCTACTTGAAGTCCAAGCTTATTGCACCAATGGAAATTTGCTTTCCAAGTCTTGTGCATTGAATGAAATTACTTTGAACAATACAAAAGGGAAAACTTACAAATCAGAAATTTATATAGATGATAGGCACTTTGAAAATTTCCGTGGTGACGGAATTTGTATATCTACACCAACCGGTTCTACAGCTTATAATAAAGCTCTAGGCGGAGCGGTTATTAATCCGAATATTGAGGTATTTCAAGCGGCAGAAATAGCAGGACTTAACAATATGCTTTATAGGAGCTTAGGCAACTCAATTGTTTTGTCGAAAAAGGAAAAACTTACTATAAAACCTATGGATCAAGAGGAGAATCATAGACTTAGTATTGATCAATTATTCTATTCTTATGATTCTCTATCAAAGGTAGAGGTTAGTATTTGTAAAGATAAGAGAATTAATTTTATTAGATATAATGAAGTGAGTTTTTGGGATAGAGTAAAGAGGTCTTTTATAGGTGAGTAACATAGTATTGAAATTTAAAGTTGAGGAGGAAGTTCTTTTAAGGGACTTCCTTTTTTTAAAAAAAATATCTAGATCAACTCTGACTAGGATAAAATATGATGAGGGAGGTCTAATTCTTGTTGACGGTAAGGAAGAGGGTGTAAGATATAATTTATCTCCTGGCCAAGAGATTGAGGTACATTTACCTAAAGAAAAATTTTCCCCTAATGTTAGATTTATAGAGGGGGATTTAGCTATTTTGTATGAGGATCAATATTTTATGATTATAGATAAGCCATGGAACTTGGCGACAATTCCTACTAGGGATAAGTTAGATAGTAGTTTGCTAGAAATTGTAAATTATTATTTTAAAAAACAAGGATATACAACCATTCCACACGTAGTTACAAGGCTCGATAGAGACACTAGTGGACTAGTTTTGATTGCTAAGCATAGGTATGTACATGCTTTATTTGAAAAAGTAGATATTGATAAAATATATCTGGCTATTTGTTCTGGTCTAACACCAAAAGAGCTTGTTATTGAAAAGAATATTGCTTTATCCCCTGATTCTATTATTGAAAGAGTAATAAGTGAGGATGGTAAATATGCTAAAACTAAATTAACAAGAATTCTGTATAAAGAAGTGGGAGATTATTCACTTATAAAATTAAAACTTTTCACAGGGAGAACTCATCAAATTAGACTACATTGTAAATCTATAGGTCATGCTTTGTTAGGGGACTTTTTATACGGGATAAAGACAGAACTTATAGATCGCCAAGCTTTGCATGCTCACAAATTAGTTTTTGAACATCCCATAAGTGCTCGTAAACTTAAAATTGTGAGTAAGCTACCTGAAGATATGAAAAGTTTAGTTGAAAATTTTAAAATATAGATTTAAAAAATTGTTTCTTTATATAAGGCTAGACAGCTATAGAGAGAAAGTGCTATACTATTACTAGTATAAATGTTTTAAGAGGAATACAAATGTCAAAATTATTAGAAGATTTAAAATATAGAGGACTTATTCATCAACAAACTGATGAAGAGGGGATAAAAGAATTATTAGAGAGAGAAAGTGTGTCGATTTACTGCGGAACAGATCCAACTGGTAATTCACTACATGTAGGTCACCTATTACCATTCTTAACATTAAAAAGATTTGCCGACTATGGTCATAAACCGGTAGTTTTAGTGGGTGGAGGAACAGGTATTATTGGGGATCCATCTGGACGTAGTGAAGAAAGACAATTACAATCTTTAGAAGTAATTGCTGATAATGCTAAGAGATTGACTAATCAATTGAGCAATATTTTTCGAGACAATAAAGAGATTGATTTTGTAAATAATGCTGATTGGTTAGGAAAAATGTCCATGATAGAATTTTTACGTGATTATGGTAAATTAATCAATATTAATTACATTTTAGCTAAGGATTCGGTATCATCGAGATTAGAAAATGGTCTATCATTTACAGAGTTTTCTTATACCTTATTACAAGGAATAGATTTTGCCTATCTTAATGAACATAAAAATGTTAAGATGCAATTAGGTGGCTCTGATCAATGGGGAAATATTGTAACTGGTCTTGAAATTATGAGAAAATTACGTGGAGATGCTGAAGTTTATGGTTTCACTATTCCATTAATGCTAAAATCTGATGGAACTAAGTTTGGTAAATCAGCTGGGAATGCGGTTTGGTTAGATCCTGAGCAAACAACACCTTATGAATTTTACCAATTTTGGTTTAATACATCTGATGCTGATGTAGTATCAACTCTAAAGAAATTTACCTTCCTAGAAAAGGATGTAATAGAAGAGCTTGCTAAGTCTGTGGAAACAGAAGCACATTTAAGAAAAGCTCAAAAAGTCTTAGCTGAAGAGATGGTAAAAATTGTTCACGGACAAGAGGCGCTTGAATCAGCTTTAAGGGTAACGTCAGCTTTATTTTCTGGAGATATCAAATCACTTACATCAGAGGAATTAGAGCAGGCAGTAAAATCTATGCCTAAAGCAAGTTTGGAGAAGAAAGATTATAACTTAGTAGATTTCTTAATTGAATCTAAATTAGCGCCATCTAAACGTCAAGCACGTGAAGATATATCTAATGGTGCTATCTACCTTAATGGTGAAAAAATTGTAGATTTAGATTACCAAGTAACTGATGAGGATAGATTGGAAGGAGCCTATAGTGTGCTTAGGCGTGGTAAGAAAAAATATTTACTTGTAGATTATAAATAATAATTTGTATATTAATATTTGAAGGAAGTGTCTATTATGAACTTAAAAGAACAAGTTGGTTATAAAGCTGTTGATTTTGTTAAAGATGGTATGGTGGTTGGTTTGGGGACTGGCTCGACGGTTTTCTATTTCATCCATGCTTTAGCGAAAAAAGTTAAAGAGGGACTTAATGTAGAAATGGTATCTACATCTATTCAATCTATTGAACTTGCTGAATCTTTAGGGATGAAAGTGAAAAATTTAGAAGAAGTAGACCGTATAGATATTTGTATTGATGGTGTTGATGAAATAGATAAAGACTTTAATGCTATTAAAGGTGGAGGTGCAGCTTTATTTAGAGAAAAAATAGTTGCTGATATTGCTGAACATGTAGTATGGATATATGATGAGTCTAAAGATGTGGAAAAATTAGGAGCCTTTAATTTACCGGTTGAAATTTTACCTTTTGCTTATAATCATACTATAAGAAAAATGGAAGAATTAGGGCTAAAACCTGTATTAAGATATAAGGATGATAAAGTTTTAGTTACTGATAATGGTAATTTTATAGTGGATTTACATCTTGGTTATGGATTTGACATAAAATCTGTAGAAAATAAACTGGCTAGTGTAGTAGGGCTTGTTGAGCATGGTCTCTTTTTAAATACTTGTAAACACTGTATAAAAGGAACTCCTGATGGACCGATAATAATAGAAAATCCAAATAAATAATAGATAATTAGAAGGGTATAAGTCCCTTCTTTTTTGTTGGAATTTTATGTTTAATTAAGATTACTAGAATTTTGAAAAGATATTTGATATAATAATTACTTGTTATAAAAACAGCTTAATTATATTTATAATCAGAAAGGACATTTAAAATGTTAAAAGAATTTAAAGAGTTTGCTTTAAAAGGTAATGTATTGGACTTAGCTATAGGGGTAGTAATTGCAGGTGCTTTCGGGAAGATTGTTTCATCATTAGTTGCTGATATCATTATGCCACTAATCATGTTATTATTCCCAACGAGACCAGATTTTACATCATTGGTATGGAATGGAATTACATATGGTAAGTTTATCCAAGTTTCAATTGATTTCTTAATCGTTGCATTTGCGATTTTTATGTTTGTTAAAGCTATTAATACAGCTAAAGCTAAAGTTTCTAAAGCTGAAGAAGAAGTGGAAGAAGAAGTTGATTCAAAAGAGGAATTATTAAGAGAAATTCGTGACTTATTGAAAAAGTAGCCTAAAGGATGATATAAAGGCTTTTTCAAAGTCTTAAAATCAAAATAATATAAAGGAAACATAAAAAATAACTATCTTGTGGGGTTGAGTTAGATCTTAAACCATAGATAGTTATTTTTATGTTTAAATTTTGTAAAAATACTCTAAAATAAATGGACTAGTTATTAAGTATCTTTGTTAAAACCCCATACCTTTTTATTAAAGAATTTTGAAATATGATTTTAATCTTCGCCTAAGGTATCGAGATACTCCAATCCCCAAGTTTCAACAGCATCTAAAACAGAACGAAATTTTTCGCCGATCTCTGTTAAACTATATTCCACTCTAGGTGGAACTTCTGCGTAGATTTTACGGCTGACAATATAATCTTTTTCTAATTGTCGTAAATGTCTAGTTAGAACAGTTTGCGTAATCTCTGGAATTAATTTTTGAAGTTCATTAAAACGTTTGGTCCCTGTACTTAGGTGATAAATAATCAGTAAACTCCACTTCCCTGTTAGAACGGTTTGGGTTGTAGCAAAAGGGCAAATTCTATATTCGTTAGTTTTTTTCATTTATTTCTCCTTTAATTTACAACAAAAGTATCGATTATGATACCTACTAACGCAAAATTACGTACTTGTCTTATTTTTTATTTCAATTATAATTATATCATATCAAAAAATTTAAAAGTAGGAGGACATATCATGTCGACAAATTTAGAAATTTTTCATTCTTACAATAATGCCTTAATAGAAGGGGACTTCCCAGCAGTTTTTGAAACAATGGCTGATGATATTATCTGGCATCAACCTGGTAATCATTCAACATCCGGAGTTAAAGTTGGTAAAGAAGTTCTTGGAGCACACTTAGCAAGTTTTGCAGAAAAAACAAATGGAACATTTAAGGTGGTAACTAACTGGGTATCAGCTAATGATAATCTTGTTGCTGCGAATGTAACGTTTCTTGGAACTAGAACAGATGGTGAAGGGTTAAATATGAGTGGTATAGATCTATTTCGTATTGAGAATGGTAAAATCAAGGAAGTTTGGTTATTCTCCTCTGACCAAGAAGTTGAAGATGCTTTTTGGGGATAGTTAGTTTTTCGTCTATCAATAGAGTAATAATTAAAAAGCACAATAAAAATGTGAGAAAAAGTTGATCTTTTAAGTGTTAAGTACTAATTATTTCATATTGTACATTTAACAGAAAAGTAAATAAAATCAGTTTTCTGACATCAGAATGCTGTATTGTTTGAATGATTTGATTTTTTAAAAAAACTTTTGTTGCGTAAAGTGTTTCGTGGTGTATTGAAAAAATAAGAAAATTTTCTAAGTAGCCTGTAAGGGTTACTTTTTTTATTTGTATTTTTATGCTATATTAGAGTAAATGTAGAGATAAAGAGGAGGATTATTTTTTTGAGAGAATTAGAAGCGGTTATTTTTGATTATGATGGGACCCTAGTAGATACAGAAGAAACCTACTATGAGGTTATGGAATATTTGGTAAAGAAATATACGGGAAAACAATTAGAAAAATTAAGTTACATTAGAAATGTATCTGGTACTAGTGTAGAACAGTGCAAAAAATACATAACAGAAACTTTTTCTATGACAGATGAAGAATATGATGTTTTAGAAGATGAATTAAGAGAAGGTATGGGAGAGAAATTAAAACGATCAGCCTTATTGCCTTATATAAAAGAAGTATTTGAATTGCTGAAGGAAAACTCTATAAAAATAGGGATCGCATCTAATGGACTGAAGAAACATATTGAATCTGGTTTAAAATATCATGGTTTATATGAATTGGTTGATGATATTGTTACCAAGTATGATGTAGATCGAGCTAAACCAGCTCCAGATATTTATTTGAAATCAGCTGATAGATTGGGTGTAAATATAAAAAATTGTGTAGCTGTTGAAGATTCTAAACCTGGAGCTACTGCAGCAGCAGCTTCAGGAGCTTATCTAATATTGCAAACAAATAGTATAACTAAACATATAGATTTTTCTGGTGTGAAATATAAGGAAAGAGATGTTAATCTATACGAAAGAATTGAATCTTTCCTAAAGGGAGGGATAGAGAATGTTTAAAGCTAAATCCAGTTTAAGTGAAGGTTTTGAAGTGTCGGCCTACAGTACAAATGATAATAATTATAAATTATTTTTTGGAAAAGAAAAAGATGGGCCTATGGACTTGTTTACAGTTGCCTTTTCTGCCTGTATACTTATGTGTGCTAAGGGATATTTTGTAAGACGTTATAATGATAGAAGTGTAGAGATCGACATTGAGTTAGATGTAGATTATGAAAAAAGGTTGTGTAATTCCAAATTAATAGTTAATTATCCGAATTTATCAGAAGGTGATGAGAAGGGAATATTAGAAAATATAAAGTTACGTTGTAAAGTATCTCATTTTTTATCTGATGATATTGAAAAGAATTATAAAATAGTAAAAAAAGAAGAAGTATAATCTTCTTCTTTTTGTTTTTGGATATTATTTGATTTATTTTCTATTATTATAATATAATAGAGTCAGAGTCTAAAGAATTTTTATATTTTACTTAAAAAATATAAAAAGACCTTGCATTAAGTTATGTAATAGTGTATAATAATAATGTTGGTCTTTACCAAAAGACTTGCGATGAAGCGAAAGGTTACTGACACGCCCGGCCGCTTTGCCATGGCATGGCGTTGCTGGAGAACTTTCGTGGAGAAGTCATTGCTATGACGATGGCGAATATACATATATAGGAGGAAAATGATGGCAAAACAAAGAATACGTATCCGTTTAAAAGGATATGATCACAGATTAGTAGACCAAAGTGCAGAAAAAATCGTTGAAACTGCAAAACGTTCAGGAGCAAAGGTATCAGGACCAATTCCGTTACCAACTGAAAAAGCAGTATACACAATCTTACGTTCAGTTCACATCTATAAAGATAGCCGTGAGCAATTTGAACAACGTACTCACAAACGTCTAATAGATATTATTGAGCCAACACAAAAAACAGTTGATTCTCTAATGAGTTTAAACTTACCATCAGGTGTTGACATCGAATTAAAATTATAAAAATCAGGAGGTGACTTTCGATGACTAAAGGTATCTTAGGAAGAAAAGTTGGTATGACTCAAGTTTTCGCTGAGAACGGAGAATTAATTCCAGTAACAGTAGTTGAAGCTAAAGGAAATGTCGTACTACAAAAGAAAACAGAAGAAGTAGAAGGATACAACGCAATCCAATTAGGATTTGATGACAAACGTCCTTACGATAAAGAACGTAAAGATCGTTTGGTAAAAGTAGCTAACAAACCAGAGCAAGGACATGCTGCAAAAGCTAATACTGCTCCAAAACGTTTTGTTCGTGAAATTAGAAACGCTGATTTATCAGCATATGAATTAGGTCAAGAAGTCCAAGTTGATATTTTTGCAACAGGAGACTTAGTTGACGTAACAGGAGTAAGTAAAGGTAAAGGATTCCAAGGGGCAATCAAGCGTCACGGACAAAGTCGTGGACCTATGGCTCACGGTTCTCGTTACCACCGTCGTCCTGGGTCAATGGGACCTGTAGCACCTAACCGTGTATTTAAAGGTAAAGCATTACCTGGACAAATGGGTGGAGTTACAGTAACCACTCAAAATCTAGAAGTTGTAGCTGTAGACGTAGAAAACGGAGTTATCTTAATCAAAGGATGTATCCCAGGATCTAAGAAAGGTTTCGTGAAAATCCAATCAGCAGTGAAATCTGCTAAATAAGAAATACACGGAAGGAGGAAATAGCACATGACACAATTAGATTTATTTAAACAAGATGGTACTAAAGTAGGTGTGGTTGAAGCTAATGATGCAGTATTTGCAATCGAACCAAATCAACACGTATTATTCCAAGCTGTTACATTGCAAAGAGCATCACTACGTCAAGGTACTCACAAAACTAAAGGACGTTCTGAAGTTTCAGGTGGTGGTCGTAAACCATGGCGTCAAAAAGGAACAGGACGTGCTCGTCACGGGTCTATCCGTTCACCACAATGGCGTGGAGGTGGAGTTGTATTTGGACCGACACCACGTGATTATGGATTCAAAATGCCACGTAAAATGCGTCGTCTAGCCCTGCGTTCAGCTTTATCTTCTAAAGTTGCAGCTAACGAAGTATTTGCATTAGAATCATTATCATTTGATTCTATTAAAACTAAAAACTTTAAAAACATGTTATCAGGTTTAAACCTAGATAAAAAGGTATTATTCGTAGTATCTGAATACGAAGAAAATGCATTATTATCAGGAAGAAACATTCCAGGAGTTACAATTGTTGAATCTACAGGATTAAACGTAGTAGACATTTTAGGACACAACAAAGTTGTATTTACTAAAGATGCAGTAGAAAAAGTTGGGGAGGTATTAGCATAATGGAAGCTAGAGATGTTATCAAACGCCCTGTACTAACTGAAAGATCGTATTTGTTAATGCAAGAAAATAAATACACTTTCTTAGTAGACACAAGAGCTCACAAAACTCAAATTAAGCAAGCTATCGAAGAAATCTTCGGAGTTAAAGTTGAAAAAGTGAATGTAATGAACTACAAGGCTAAATTCCGTCGTGTTGGAAGACATGCTGGATATACAGCTAAAAAACGTAAAGCTATAGTTAAATTAGCTGAAGGACAAACGATCGAAGGATTATTTGCATAATCTAAATAAACATAAACCATTATGGAGGAAAATGACAAATGGCTATTAAAGTATATAAAGCTATAACTAATGGTCGTCGTAACATGACATCATTAGACTTTGCAGAAATAACTGCAACAAAACCAGAAAAGTCATTATTAGCGCCGCTACCGAAAAAAGCGGGAAGAAACAATCAAGGTAAAATTACTGTTCGTCACAATGGTGGAGGACACAAGAAACAATACCGTATTATTGACTTCAAGAGAAATAAAGATAACGTACCAGCAAAAGTTGCAACTGTAGAATACGATCCAAATCGTTCTGCCAACATCGCATTATTACACTATGCTGATGGAGAAAAACGTTACATCTTAGCTCCTAAAGAAATCGAAGTAGGACAAGTAGTAGTATCAGGATTAGAAGTGGATATCAAAGTTGGTAATGCATTACCATTAGCTAACATTCCAGTAGGTACATTGATCCACAATATTGAATTAAAACCTGGAAAAGGTGGACAATTAGTACGTTCTGCAGGAGCAAGTGCTCAAGTACTTGGTAAAGAAGGAAAATACGTATTAGTAAGACTTAAATCAGGTGAAGTAAGAATGATTTTAGCAACTTGCCGTGCTACAATCGGTGAAGTTGGTAATGAACAACACGGATTAGTTAACATCGGTAAAGCCGGAAGAACTCGTTGGTTAGGTAAAAGACCTACAGTTCGTGGATCTGTTATGAACCCTAACGATCACCCACACGGTGGAGGGGAAGGGCGTACATCAATCGGGCGTAAATCACCTATGTCACCATGGGGGAAACCTACTCTTGGTAAGAAAACTCGTTCTAAGAAAGCTCGTTCAAACAAATTTATCGTACGTGCTCGTAACAAATAGTAAAATAGCTAGATTTGGTAAGGAGCAAGAGCTCTTTACCGAATACAAAGCATATAGCATTCGAAAGGAGATAACACAATGGCTCGTAGCTTAAAAAAAGGAGCATTCGCTGATCACCACTTATTAGCAAAAGTTGAGAAAATGAATGCACAAGAAAAAAAGCAAGTAATTAAAACTTGGTCACGTCGTTCAACAATTTTCCCTTCTTTCATGGGACTAACTTTTGCTGTATATGACGGAAGAAAACATGTACCTGTATACGTAACTGAAGATATGGTAGGACACAAACTTGGAGAATTCGCTCCAACAAGAACTTACAAAGGTCACGTTGCAGACGACAAAAAAACAAGAAGAAAATAATTAATAAGATAATTCAAGGAGGCACCTCATGGAGTCAAAAGCAATCGCTAAGACTGTCCGCATAGCGCCGCGTAAAGTAAGATTAGTACTAGATTTAGTACGTGGTAAAAAAGTGGGCGAAGCATTAGGAATTTTAGAATTCACACCTAGAGCAGCTTCATTACCAGTAGCTAAAGTAATTAAATCAGCTGCTGCAAATGCTGAACATAACTACGGAATGAACGTAGAAGACTTAGTAGTATCACAAGCTTTTGCAAACGAAGGACCAACTCTTAAGAGATTCCGTCCACGTGCAAAAGGATCTGCAAGTGCAATTAACAAAAGAACAAGTCATATTACAATTGTATTAAGTGACAATAAATAATTTTTAGTATATCTAAAACTCAAAAGGAGGCAATACTGTGGGTCAAAAAGTACATCCAATAGGATTACGTGTTGGAGTTATTCGTGATTGGGATTCAAAATGGTATGCAGAAAAAGATTTCGCAGCTAACTTACACGAAGATTTCAGAATACGTGAATTCATCAGTAAACAATTAAAAGACGCTTCAGTTTCTAAAGTTGAAATTGAAAGATTTGATAAAAAAGTAAATATCTCAGTTCACACTGGTAAACCAGGAATGGTAATCGGTAAAGGTGGAGCTGAAATCGATAAATTAAGATTATCATTAAACAAATTAACTGGAAAAAGAGTACACATCAATGTAGTGGAAATTAAAAAAGTTGATATCGATGCTAAACTAGTTGCGGAAAGCATTGCTCGTCAATTAGAGGCTCGTGTATCATTCCGTCGTGCTCAAAAACAAGCTATTCAAAGAGCAGTAAGAGCAGGAGCTAAAGGAATTAAAACTCAAGTATCAGGTCGTTTAGGAGGAGCAGATATGGCTCGTGCTGAAGGATATTCAGAAGGTTCTGTACCTTTACATACTTTAAGAGCTGATATTGATTATGCTCATGAAGAAGCTGATACTACTTACGGTAAACTTGGAGTTAAAGTTTGGATTAACCGTGGTGAAGTATTACCAACAAAAAAATCTGAAAAAGGAGGTAACTAATTTATGTTAATGCCTAAACGTGTAAAATATCGTCGTCAACATAGACAAACAACAAAAGGTAAAGCTAAAGGTGGAACAGTAGTAGATTTCGGTGAATTCGGATTACAAGCTACTAGTGCATCAAGAGTTACTTCTCGTCAAATTGAATCAGCACGTATCGCGATGACTCGTTATATGAAACGTGGTGGTAAAGTTTGGATTAAAATCTTCCCTCACATGCCTTACACTAAAAAACCATTAGAAGTACGTATGGGATCTGGTAAAGGTGCTGTTGAAGGATGGGTTGCAATTGTAAAACCAGGTAGAGTGATGTTTGAAGTTGCAGGAGTAAGTGAAGAGGTTGCTCGTGAAGCTTTAAGATTAGCATCTCACAAATTACCTGTTAGATGTAAATTTGTAAAACGTGAAGAAACAGGTGGTGAAGCATAATGAAAACAAGAGAATTCAAATCTATGATTAAAGAATTAACTTCACAAGAGTTAGAAACAAAAATCAAAGAATTAAAAGAAGAGCTTTTCAACTTACGCTTCCAATTGGCAACTGGTCAATTAGAAAATACAGCTCGTATTAGTCAAGTTAGAAAATCAATCGCTCGTATGAAAACTGTTATTCGCGAAAGAGAATTAGCGAATAAATAATATTGGAGGCAACTATGACTGAAAGAAATGATAGAAAAGTTTACGTTGGTAAAGTTGTTTCGACTAAAATGGAAAAAACAATTACTGTATTAGTAGAAACATACAAAAAACACCCATTATATGGAAAACGCGTAAAATATTCAAAAAAATTCAAGGCTCATGATGAAAATAATGTAGCAAAAATTAATGATATCGTTAAAATTATGGAAACTCGTCCATTATCTGCAACTAAGAACTTCCGTTTAGTAGAAGTTGTTGAAGAAGCAGTAATTATCTAAGAAAAGTATAAATATATACTCTAAGAAGGAGGCAAAAAGCGTATGATTCAACAAGAAACTCGCTTAAAAGTAGCTGATAACTCAGGAGCTAAAGAAGTTTTAACAATCAAAGTACTTGGTGGTTCAGGGCGTAAAATCGCAAATATTGGTGATGTAATTGTATGTTCTGTAAAGAAAGCAACACCAGGTGGAGTTGTTAAGAAAGGTGAAGTAGTTAAGGCTGTAGTAGTTCGTACAAAAACAGGAGCTCGTCGTAATGACGGTTCATACATTAAATTTGATGAAAATGCTTGTGTAATTATCCGTGATGATAAGAGTCCACGTGGTACACGTATCTTTGGACCAGTTGCTCGTGAATTAAGAGACGGGAACTATATGAAGATCGTATCACTAGCTCCAGAAGTATTATAATCACTTAAGTAAAAGTAGAAATAAAGAAGGAGGCTAACAAGACATGTTCATTAAAAAAGGTGACAAGGTCGTAGTAATTACCGGAAAAGATAAAGGTAAAGTTGGGATTGTAAAAGAAGCTTTACCAAAAGAAGATCGTGTAGTTGTTGAAGGTGTAAACATTGTTAAAAAACATACTAAATCATCTCAAGAAGCACCTCAAGGTGGAAGAATTGAGTTTGAAGCACCAGTTCACGTATCTAACGTAATGTTACAAGATCCTGAAACTGGAAAACCAACAAGAGTAGGTTTTGAAGTTAAAGATGGTAAAAAAGTACGTATATCTAAAAAATCTGGAAAAGAAATATAATTAAAAGTTGAGAAAGGAGGCACTATATTAGATGGCTCGTTTAGAAGATAAATTTAAAACAGAGATAACAAAAGAATTAATGACAAAATTCGGATACAAGAGCGTAATGCAAGTACCGAAGATTGATAAAATAGTAATTAACATGGGTGTAGGTGACGCAGTTCAAAACTCTAAAAACCTAGACAACGCAGTTGCAGAATTAACTTTAATATCTGGGCAAAAACCATTAGTAACTAAAGCTAAAAAATCTATAGCTACTTACCGTTTACGTGAAGGTATGCCAATCGGTACAAAAGTTACTTTACGTGGAGAAAGAATGTATGAATTCTTCGACAAATTAGTAACAGTTTCACTTCCACGTGTACGTGACTTCCATGGTGTTTCTAAAAAAGCATTTGATGGTCGTGGAAACTATACTCTAGGGGTTAAAGAACAATTAATTTTCCCAGAGATCGATTTCGATAAAGTAAGCAAAGTTCGTGGTATGGACATAGTAATAGTAACTACAGCTAACACTGATGAAGAAGCTCGTGAGTTATTAACACTTTGTGGAATGCCTTTTGCAAAATAATAATAGAGAGGTAATACAATGGCTAAAAAATCAATGGTAGAGCGTGAATTAAAACGCCAAAAATTAGTTGACAAATATGCAGCTAAGAGAGAAGAATTAAAAGCTAAAGGTGATTACATCGGATTAAGCAAACTTCCAAAAAACTCAGCGCCAGCAAGACTACGTAACCGTTGTTCAATAACTGGACGTCCACACGGATACATTGGAAAATTCGGGATTTCTCGTATTAAATTCCGTGAGTTAGCTTACAAAGGTCAAATCCCTGGAGTTAAAAAAGCATCTTGGTAATATAAAAAAAGAAAGGAGGATTTATCCTAATGACAATGACAGATCCTATCGCAGATTTACTTACTCGTATTCGTAATGCTAATATGGTTAAGCACGAATCATTAGAAGTGCCTGCATCAAATATTAAAAAACAAATCGTAGAAATCTTAAAACAAGAAGGTTTCGTTAGCGGTGTAGAATATATCGAAGATAACAAACAAGGAAAAATCAAAATCTTCCTAAAATACTCTAACAAAGGTGAAAGAGTTATTAAAGGAATCAAGAGAATTTCAAAACCTGGTCTACGTGTATACGCAAAAGCTGAAGAGCTTCCAAAAGTGTTGAACGGATTAGGGTTAGCAATTATCTCAACTTCAAATGGAGTTGTAACTGATAAAGTTGCTCGTAAAAATAACACAGGTGGAGAAGTATTAGCTTACATCTGGTAATATTAGAAGGAGGAGCCTTAAATGTCTCGTATAGGTAATAAAGTTATTACAGTACCTGCAGGTGTAGAAGTTAAGTTAGACAATAACCTAGCTGTTGTAAAAGGACCTAAAGGTGAATTAAAACAACAATTCGACGCTGAATTAACATTTAACGTAGAAGAAAACCAAATAACAGTAGTACGTCCAAGCGATTCTAAAAGACACCGTACAATTCACGGAACAACTCGTGCTTTATTAGCAAACATGGTCGAAGGTGTTTCTAACGGATTCAAGAAAGAATTAGAATTAATCGGGGTTGGTTACCGTGCTCAAATGCAAGGAACTAAATTAGTACTAAGTGTTGGATACTCTCACCCAGTTGAATTTGAACAAATTGAAGGAATTAAATTAGGTGTAGAAGGAAACACTAAAGTAAGTATCGAAGGGATTAACAAAGAACTAGTAGGACAATATGCTGCTAAAGTTCGTGCTGTACGTCCTCCAGAGCCTTACAAAGGTAAAGGTATTCGCTATGTTGGTGAGTATGTACGCCGTAAAGAAGGAAAAACTGGTAAATAATAGATAACTAATAAGAAAGGAGTGTTTCAATATGATTACGAAACTTGACAAAAATAAAGTTCGTAAAAAAAGACATGCAAGAGTTCGTGTAAAAATTCAAGGAACTAGCGAAGTACCACGTTTAAACGTATATCGTTCAAACACAAACATTTATGCACAAATCATTGACGATGTAGCTGGAGTAACTTTAGCTCAAGCATCATCATTAAAATTAGCAGAAGTATCTAAATCAAGTGTAGCTGCGGCAACTGAAGTTGGAAAACTTGTAGCGGAAGCAGCAAAAGCAAAGGGAATTACAAAAGTTGTTTTCGACCGTGGAGGTTACTTATACCACGGACGTGTTAAAGCTTTAGCAGAAGCTGCACGTGAAAATGGACTAGTATTCTAATAAGGAGGGAAATAGATAGATGCGCCAAGAAGAAATCAAAAAAGAATTTGAAGAACGTGTAGTTGCCATTCGTCGTGTAGCTAAAGTTGTTAAAGGTGGACGTCGTTTCCGTTTCTCTGCTTTAGTAGTAGTGGGTGACAAAAACGGACGTGTAGGATTTGGAACTGGTAAAGCCCAAGAGGTACCAGATGCAATCAAGAAAGCAGTTGAAGCTGCTAAACGTAACCTAGTTAAGGTGCCAATCGTTAATGGTACAACTCCACACGAAATTACAGGACGTTTCGGTGCTGGATATGTATTAATTAAACCAGCTGCACCAGGTACAGGGGTTATCGCTGGTGGACCTGTTCGTGCCGTATTAGAATTAGCAGGAATTTCTAACATTCTTTCTAAATCTTTAGGTTCAAATACACCGGTTAACATGGTTCGTGCAACAATCGAAGGATTAACTAGATTACAAACAGTTGAACACGTAGCGGCTTTACGTGGAAAATCTGTTGAAGAATTATTAGGATAAGAGGAGGGAATAGAATATGACAATTAAAGTAACCCTAACTCGTAGTACGATAGGTCGTCCAGAAAAACAAAGAAAAGTTGTTCAAGCTTTAGGTTTATCAAAAATGAATCAAACAGTAGAACACAAAGATAACGCTGCTATTCGTGGTATGATTAACAAAGTATCACACTTAGTAACAGTAGAAAAATAATATAAGGAGGAACCAGTCTAAATGAGATTACATGAATTACAACCAGTAGAAGGTTCTCGTAAAGAGCGTAACAGAGTAGGTCGTGGAATTGGATCAGGAAATGGTAAAACATCAGGACGTGGACAAAAAGGTCAAAAAGCACGTAGTGGTGGAGGAGTTCGTCCAGGATTTGAAGGGGGACAAAACCCATTATTCAGACGTATTCCAAAGCGTGGATTCAATAATGTTAACAGAAAAGAATATGCTCTTGTTAACTTATCTGACTTAAACAAATTTGAAGATGGTTCAGTAGTAACAGTTGAGGCTCTATTAGAGGCTAAAGTTATTAAAAAAGAACTTTCAGGTCTTAAAGTGTTAGCAACTGGTAAGTTAGAGAAAAAACTTACAGTTAAAGCTCACAAATTCTCGTCTTCAGCAAAAGAAGCTATTGAAGCAGCTGGAGGAGTTTGCGAGGTGCTATAATAAATGCTTAGTGCCTTTTTCAACTTATTTCGTTTAAAAGAAACACGTAATAAGATATTATTTACATTCTTCATGATTATAATATTCCGTATAGGGACATATATACCAGTTCCTGGTGTGGATTCTCAGGTTTTAAAAACTGAGGATTCAGGGATATTTAGTGTCTTTAACACATTTGCGGGTGGAGCACTTGCTCAATTTTCTGTATTTGCTATGGGTATTATGCCATATATTACAGCATCTATTGTAGTGCAACTTATGCAAATGGATGTTAGTCCTACTTTAACCGAGTGGTCAAAACAGGGAGAGGTGGGTCAGAAGAAAATACAAAAACTAGTACGTGTATTAGCTATTATACTAGCCTTTATTCAATCTTTAGTTATGTCTTATGGATTTAACAGAGTTTATGCTGGATTGATTAAAGATACATCAATATTAGGATTTGTAACAATAGCAATAGTACTGACAGCTGGAACAGCTTTCTTACTTTGGATGGGTGATTTGATTACTCAAAAAGGAGTAGGAAATGGGATTTCGATTATAATCTTATCAGGTATTATTGCAGGACTTCCAGTAGGCTTTATACAAGTATATGAATCACAAATTAAAGGTGCAGCAAACATTACGTTAGCAGTACTTAAAATTGGTGTGGTAGTATTAGTTGTATTAGCAATAATTATGGGAGTTGTATATTTTCAAGAAGCATTACGTAAAATTCCAATTCAATATGCACAAGCTAGAGCTGGAAGAAAAATGTTAGGAGCACGTTCAACATACTTACCGTTGAAAGTTAATGGTGCTGGAGTTATTCCAGTAATCTTCGCTGTTGCATTTTTACAAATTCCGCGTACTGTCACAATTTTTTGGAATAACGAAAAAGCTCAAAAAATAGCTTCATATTTCGATATGAGCCACTGGATAGGAATTACATTATATGTTGCATTGATAATAGCTTTTGCTTATTTCTATGTTATTGTACAAGTAAATCCTGAAAAAATGGCTGATAATTTGAGAAAACAAGGGAGTTATGTACCGGGTATTAGACCGGGTAAAAGTACAGAAGAATATATCACTAGAGTACTGTATAGATTAACTTTTGTTGGATCTATATTCTTAGCGGCAATTGCTACTCTTCCAACTATGTTCGCTACTATGGCAAATTTACCAGCAACTGTTCAGATTGGTGGAACGAGTTTAATAATTGTAGTAAGTGTAGCACTTGAAACAGTTAAACAACTTAATACACAGTTAACAGAAAAAAATTATTCTGGATTTATTAAATTTAGAAAAAGATAAGAGGTAAATTATGAACATATTATTAATGGGTCTACCAGGAGCTGGTAAGGGAACGCAAGCTGAACAAATAAAAGCAAATTATCCATTGCCACATATCTCTACTGGAGATATGTTCAGAGCAGCGATAAAAAATGAAACGCCACTAGGTCTAGAAGCAAAATCTTATATTGATATGGGACAATTAGTACCAGATAGTGTTACTATTGGTCTTGTTGAAGAAAGATTAAATCAAGAAGATGCAAAAAAAGGCTTTTTACTTGATGGATTTCCTAGAACAGTAGAACAAGCTGTAGCCCTTGATGAAATTTTGGCTAAATCAGATAGAAAAATTGAAAAAGTATTAAACATAGATGTTGATGCAAGTATCTTGCTACCACGTTTAACTGGTAGAAGAATTTGTAAATCTTGTGGAAATACTTATCACTTAATCTTTAACCCTACAAAAGTAGATGGTGTATGTGATAACTGCCAAGGTGAATTATATCAAAGAAGTGATGATAACGAAGAAACTGTTGGAAAAAGATTAGAAGTAAATATTAAACAAACAAAGCCTCTTTTAGAGTTTTATTCAAAAAAAGAAGGTGTTGTTGAAAATATTAACGGTGATCGTGAAATCCAAGAAGTGTTTGGAGATATCAGAAATATACTAGATACACTAAAATAATCAGGGAGGAAGAATATGGCAAAAGATGTCATTGAAGTAGAAGGTTTAGTAGTAGAGAACTTGCCTAATGCAATGTTTAAAGTAGAATTAGAAAATGGTCATATTATTTTAGCTCACGTTTCTGGGAAAATCAGAATGAATTACATCAGAATTTTGCCTGGAGATAAAGTAACAGTTGAAATGAGTCCCTATGACCTAACTAAAGGTAGAATAACTTACCGATTCAAGTAGGTTATAATCTCAAGGAGGAATAACGATGAAAGTAAGACCATCAGTTAAAAAAATCTGTGACAAATGTAAAGTCATTCGTCGTGGTGGTAAAGTATTAGTGATTTGCGAAAACGCAAAACATAAACAAAAACAAGGATAATAGGAGGTGCAGAATTAATGGCACGTATCGCAGGTGTTGATATACCTCGTGAAAAACGAGTTGTAATATCATTAACATATGTATATGGTATAGGTTTAAAAACTTCTCAAAAAATCTTAGCAGAAGCAGGGGTTTCTGAAGATGTAAGAGTAAAAGATTTATCAGGGGAACAACTTGATAAAATTCGTGAAATCGTAGATAACTACAAAACAGAAGGTGATTTACGTCGTGAAGTTTCATTAAACATTAAACGTCTAATGGAAATCGGATGTTTCAGAGGAATCCGTCACCGTCGTGGACTTCCAGTACGTGGACAAAACACTAAAAACAACGCTCGTACTAGAAAAGGTCCTAAGAAAACAGTAGCGAACAAGAAAAAATAAGATAAGATAGGAGGAGAATAAACACTATGGCTCGTAAACAACAATCACGTAAACGTCGTGTGAAAAAGAATATACAAAACGGTGTAGCTCACATTCGTTCAACATTTAATAACTCAATAGTAACAATTACAGATGAGCACGGAAATGCAGTATCTTGGTCAAGTGCTGGTGCGTTAGGATTTAAAGGTTCAAGAAAATCTACTCCATATGCAGCACAAATGGCAAGTGAAGCAGCAGCTAAAGCAGCTATGGAACACGGAATGAAATTTGTAGATGTGACTGTAAAAGGTCCAGGAGCTGGACGTGAAGCAGCTATCCGTGCATTACAATCAGCTGGATTGGAAGTAACATCAATTAAAGATGTAACACCAGTTCCTCACAATGGTTGCCGCCCACCTAAACGTCGTCGTGTATAATAATTAACATAGACAAAATTTAGAGGAGGTTTAACATAATGTTAGCAATAGAAAAACCAAAAATACAAATCGTTGAATTATCAGAAGATGGTAAATTCGGTCGTTTTGTAGTAGAACCATTAGAGCGTGGTTACGGAACTACATTAGGTAATTCATTGAGAAGAATGTTAATCTCATCATTACCAGGTGCAGCAGCAAGAAGTATAGATATTACTGGAGTACAACATGAATTCTCTGCAGTAAACGGAGTAGTTGAAGACGTTACTGAAATTATTATGAACGTAAAAAATATTGCTTTTAAATCACATGTAGATGAAGAAAAAGTTGTCTCGATAAATGTAACAGGACCAAAAGTAGTTACAGCAGCAGATATTGAGCTTGATTCTGATATTGAAGTTTTCAACCCAGATCAGTATATCGCTACAGTAGCTGAAGGTGGTAAATTTGAAATGCTAATTTATGTTGGCAAAGGAAGAGGTTTTGTTCCAGCTGATGGAAACAAACGTCGTGATTTGCCAATTGGTGTAATAGCAGTTGATTCAAATTATACACCTGTTGAAAAAGTAAACTATACAGTTGAAAAAACTAGAGTAAGACAAAGTACAGACTTTGATAAACTTACAATAGAAGTAAGCACAAATGGAACTATAACAGCTCAAGATGCTCTAGGATTAGCCTCAAAAATCTTAATTTCTCACTTGGAGTTATTTATGGAGATGTCTGAAGAAGCAGTTAATGCTAGTATATTAGTTGCAAAAGAAGAAGACACTACAGGTCAAATGCTAGAAATGTCAATAGAAGAATTAGATTTATCAGTACGTTCTTACAACGGGTTAAAGCGTGCAGGAATCAATACAATTCAAGAACTTGCTTCTAAGACAGAGCAAGAAATGATTAAAATACGTAACTTTGGTAAAAAATCATTTGATGAAGTACGTATTAAACTAGAAGAACTAAACTTAGGTTTTAAAGAAGAATAATAAGGAGGAAGACTAATGGGTTACAGAAAATTAGGACGTACATCAGCTCACCGTAAAGCGATGTTAAGAAACTTAGTTACTGCATTAATCGTTCACGGAAGAATCGAAACAACTGTTACAAGAGCGAAAGAAGTTCGTTCATTAGCAGAAAAAATGATTACATTTGGTAAAAAAGGTGATTTATCAGCAAGACGTAATGCAGCTAAATTTATGCAACCAGTAGCAGTAGCTACGGCTGAAGGTACTAGCCAATTAGCGCTTAAAAAATTATTTGAAGAAGTTGCGCCAAAATATGCTGATCGTAACGGTGGGTACACTCGTATTCTACGTGTTGGACCACGTCGTGGTGATGGTGCAGAAACTGCAATTATCGAATTAGTTTAATATATAATTTTTCATACAACAATAACATACTACATACACACAATACAACACAACATACAACAACTTATTAAACTAACTTGTTGGCCAAAAGAGTGCTTGAAATGACTAGCTTAAGCCTAGATCGTCTAGCTCTATTCAGTATCCTGGTTTATATTATTACCGGGATACGCTTTTGTCCCGCAAATTTTCTAATTATACTTTAAAAGATTACTCAGGCAGTAGTCTTTTTTATTTTATTTTAAAGTATATATAATTTAATCTAGTTATAATGGCAATGAATACATTTACACGAGGATTATTTATGAAAGTTTTAAAATATATATTAGTATTAATTTTTATATTTTTATTAAGAGAAGATTATAGTGTTGGACTTGCTAGTAATAAATATTATTTAGAAGCAGAAAGTCTTGTTTATGAAAGTGCAGAAGATGCACTTAGAAATGAAAATCCAAAAATAATATATCCAACAGGGGAATATTATATTTATAAAGAATCACAAGGTATGCTTAATATATCAAAAAATAGTGGACTTATAGGTGGCTGGATAAATCCAAATACTAATATTATGTATGATAGTCATAATCAGGATGATACAAAATTAATGGAAGATCTAGAAATTTATTCTGTACAGAATAAAGTAAAAACTTATGAGACATCAAACAAGGCTGAAGATAAAGAAAAATCTGATACAGACTACAACTCAGGAATTTATTATGTATATAAAGAAGAAAAAGCTATGTTGAATATATCTCCTGAACAAGGAAAAGAAGACTTGTGGATAAATCCTACTGATGAAGAAAACACTTTATTTACTGGATATGATAATAATAAATTTTATGTAGAGAATACTTTAGCAAATGGCTGGTATAATGATGGAAATGATGAATATTTCTTTTATTTAGGTGAAAAATATACGGGCTATGCTATGGATTCTACTGGATTTAAATATTTTAATAATGGAAAATATAGTGATAAAAAAAGTAGTAAAAAGAATATTAGTCGAACAAAAGATAGAAATCTAGCTATAAATTTTTTTCAATATATGAAACTTGATACTACTACAATATATAATGAAGGAGAACTAAATAGAGCAATAGAAAAATTTGCTGGTCCAAATAGTAAGTTTTATGCTAAGGGTCAGATTTTTAAGGAAGCAGAAGAAAAATATAGAGTAAATGCTTTGTATTTGTTAGCACACGCAGCCATAGAAACTTCTTGGGGACATAGTGAAATTGCACAGGATAAAAATAATTTTTATGGAATAGGAGCATATGATGACACACCCTATAAGTCTGCAAGTTCATTTGAAAGTATAGAAGATGGTATTTTAAAGGGAGCAGAATGGATTAGTTCTAGATACATACACTCATCTTTATATCCAGCTGATGGAGCATTTTTAGGTAATAAGACAGAGGGTATGAATAAAAATTATGCAACAGATGTAAGATGGGGAAGAAATATAGCTAGACTAATGAAAGAAATAAATAACTATTTAGGTAATAAGGAAAAGTAAAGAGAAGCTTTTCCTTGTTTTACAGGATTATTTGCCTAAACAAGATCAATGATTTATAATTATAAGTATTCTAATAGGAGTTTAAATTTATGAAAATATCAAACAAAAAAATAATAATGAGTTTGAGCGTTTTATCTACGCCATTTGTAGTAGATAATCTGATAACAGAAAATATAGCTAATGCTAATACTAAATATAATTTAACTGAGAGTGCCAAAGTCTATGGAACAGCTCAGAATGCAGAAAAACAAACAAATTCAACTAGAACATATGATAAGGGGACATACTATCTATATAAAGAACACAATGGTATGATTAATATTTCAAGAACAGAAGGAAAAGCAGGAGCTTGGATAAACCCCAAACTAAATAATAAAGTAGAAGCAAATTCGACAAGAAATCAACAGGCTACCGTATCGACTAGTTCAAAAGAAACAAAAGTAGTTTCAAAAGCGAGCACTCAACAAGCGCCTGTATCGACTAGTTCAAAAGAAACAAAAGTAGTTTCAAAAGCGAGCACTCAACAAGCGCCTGTATCGACTAATCCAAAAGAAACAAAAGTAGTTTCAAAAACGAGCACTCAGCAGGTAGCTGTACAGACTAGTTCTCAAGAAACAAAAAATTCATCTACAGCTAGAGAAAATACATACACATTAAATAATAATGTAAAAACTTATCAGAATTCGGAAGCAGCCAAGAAGCAAAGAGGAGCTATAGCTACATACAAGACGGGAAATTATTTTATCTTTAAAGAATTTAATGGAATGATGAATATATCTAAGGTTGCGGGAAGAGCAGGAGCTTGGATAAATCCAGGAGAAAATAAGGCAATACTTGCAAAAGATGGAGGTTTAGTAAATTCTAATCAAAAAATAGAAGAAAAAAAGGCATTAAATCAGCTTGAAACAATAAGTAATACAGTAAACAATAGTGAATTAAAAGCAGGTTCAATTTATAGATTGAATAAAAAACTAAATGTATATTCAAATGCTATTGATGCAAAAAATTTAAAAAATTCAAGAAATACTTATGACCAAGGAAATTATTATATATATAAAATTCATAATGGAATGATAAATATTTCAAGAACAAGAGGTAGTGCAGGAGCATGGATTAATCCAGGTAATGATTTAGGAACAAATACAAGAATTAATAAGGTAACTGAAACAAAAACTACTAATAAACAAAATATAGGAGATCTTTCTAAATACTCAGATAAAAGATTTTCTTGGTCATGGAATTATCCATCAAAAGAAGGATTAAAAGTATTAGAATCTAATGGTGGTTTATATAAGTACTACACAAATAAAAAAGAATTGTATTTAACTTTTGATAATGGATATGAAGCTGGGTATACAAGTAAAATATTAGATAGCTTAAAAAATAATGGAGTTAAAGCAGTATTCTTTGTAACAGGGACTTATATACAAGCTAATCGTGATCTAGTTAAGAGAATGGAAGCCGAAGGGCATATTGTGGCTAACCATACATTAAATCACTATAGTGCAGCTAATACTAGTGCAAATGTTATCGCAAAAGATATAAAGGATTGGGAGAATGTCTATATTAAATACATGGGTAAAAAACCTACAACAAATCTGTACAGACCGGCAACAGGAGCTTTTTCTGAAAGAACAGTAAAAGGAGCAGCTTCACATGGCTATAAATTAGTGCAGTGGTCGTACGCTTATAAAGATTGGATAGAGACAGCACAACCACAGGTTAAATCTTCAAGAGACAAGCTAATAAATAATTCTAAGCCAGGAGATATTATTTTACTACATTCGATTTCTAAGACAAATAAAGATTTATTAGATGGATATATTAAAGAAATGAAATCTAGGGGCTATACTTTTAAGCAGGTTAGATAATTAATAATTAAAAAAATACTATGTCAAAAATATGACATAGTATTTTTTTAAATAAATATTTATTATGATAGTTAGAAAAGCAAGGCAATAATATTAAGAATTAGGAATAAAGTTATGAATTAAATTCATAGTCCTCAATATTAATATATCAGCAAGTTAGTTTTCTTTTACTAGTGTTTCTTTCCAAATATTTTCTTTAAAACCTTGTAAGAAGATTTTTTTATTAAAGTCATAAGCTAAAGGCCTTTTAATTAACATACCATCGCTTAAGAGAATCTTGATTTGTTCATCTTGTGATAAAGTAGGTAACTTATCTTTAAGACCTAATTCTCTGTACATATTACCAGAAGTATTAAACAAACTTTTAAGTTCGACATTAAAGGTATCTAGGATTGTATTAATATCTTCCTTACTAGGACAGCTAGATTTTATATCGACAAAATCAGCTTTAATATTATTTGCATTAATAAATTTTTTGGCAGATCTACAGGTAGAACATTTTGGATATTCATAAATTTTCATATAAAAAACTCCTATATATTTTTCTTATATTATACCATAAAATAATTTAATAATATTTATTTAAAAAATTCGAAAAATTTGATATAATTATTATAATATTTTATTGGAGGATAATTATGATATTAGAAGAAAGAATTAAGAATTATGCAGATGTTGTTGCGAAAATAGGTATCAACGTACAAGAAGGACAAGAAATTGTGATTCGCTCAAGTATCGAAGTCAGGGACTATACGCTAATTTTATCAGAATCTTGCTATCAAGCGGGGGCAGCTAAAGTATCAATTGAGTGGATGGATCAAAAATCACAAAAACAATTACTAACTTATGCTAGCGAGGAAACGATTTCAGATGTACCTCAATGGTTTTCAGATAGATATGAAGATGCAGCAGCAAGAAAATCAGGATTTATATCTGTAATTTCTGATGATCCAGATGGTTTAGCAGGGATAGACTCAAGAAAACTTAAGGCAGCGATGACATCACGCTCAAAAGCTTTAAGAAATTATATGAAGATAATTATGAATAATGAGAATCCATGGTGTGTTACTGCAGCATCTTCAGTAGCTTGGGCTAAAAAATTATTTCCAGAATTAGAGGATGAAGAAGCTTATCTAAAATTATGGGATTTAATCTTAAATGCATGCCGTGTTGATGGAGATGGACTTGCTAACTGGGAAGAACACATAAAAGTTTTAGATGAAAAAGCAAGATTTTTAAACGATTCTCAATTTGAAAAAGTTCATATTACAAGTGAAAATGGAACTGATTTATATCTGGGTCTTCCAAATAACCATATTTGGCAGTCAGCGGGCTCAATAGCTTCTAAAACAGGGCAGCGATTTGTTGCTAATATTCCAACTGAAGAAGTATTCACCTTACCAAATAAAGATGTAGCAGAAGGAATAGTTTATAATACTAAACCTTTAAATTATGGAGGAGTATTAATCAATGGATTTTGGCTAAAATTTGAAGGTGGAAAGATAGTAGATTTTGGTGCAGAAAAAGGAAAAGAAGTGCTTGAGAATCTATTAAATACAGACGAAGGTTCTAGAAGAGTAGGAGAATTGGCCTTAGTACCATTTCATTCACCAATTTCTAATACTAATATTTTATTTTTAGAAACACTTTTTGATGAAAATGCATCATGTCACCTAGCCTTAGGAAAGGCATATCCAACATGTTTAGTCAATGGAGAGAATATGACAGAAGAAGAACTTAAAGCAGCAGGAGCTAACGATAGCCTAATTCACGTTGATTTTATGATCGGAGATGCTAGCACTAAAGTTACAGCTATTACAAAAAACGGTGAAGAAGTAGCTATTTTTAGGGATGGTAACTGGATATAATAAAAAATAATATTTGATAAACTTCCCTTTATATGTAATAATAATATACATGTAAAGAGAGGTTTATTTTATGCGTTTAGATAAATTTTTAAAAGTTTCCAGAATAATAAAAAGACGTACAATAGCAAATGAAGTTTGCTCAAAAGGATATATATCAATAAATGGTAAAACAGCTAAAGCATCAACAAGCTTAAAGTTAGGAGATAAGATAACGATTTTTTTTGCTGCAAAAGAAGTCGAGTATGAAATTTTAGAACTTAAAGATTCGACAAAAAAAGAAGATGCAACAAAAATGTTTAAAATAATATCAGAAAAATCTAGAAAAGAAGAGTAATTATTAAAAAAGAAGGAATGGTGGTGAAATAATGGCTAGGGGAATCCGACCTAAAACAAGGATTAGAAAAGATGATAGAAATTTTAGAAGAGATGTTATCAAGGCTAAAATGGAATATAGAAAAAAGCGTACATATATCATTTTGACTATAGCCCTTATTTTACTATCTTTTATTTTTATAAGAACATACTTTTATTCTAGGGAGAAAGCAGAATTAGAAAATAATTTAAGAATACAGGAAGCCGAGATTGTAAATCTACAAAATGATTCTAAGGTTAATACAATATTGATTGCTAAATTAAAAGATCCTAATTTCATTATAGATTTTGTAAGGCAAGAGTATTATATAGGTTATCCAGGAGAAATTTTGTTCAATATGCCGTCTAGAGAAAATTATCTAGAAAATGCTAGAAAATCTATAATGTCAGAAGATTTGGATAAACAAATAGCAGAGATTTCTCAATCAAGACTACTGAATGAAAATCAGATTAAATCTATTATGCAAGAAAAAAAAGAAGAGAAGAAACGGATAGAAGAGGCCAATATAAAATTAGCTGATGAACAGAAAGAAAAAAGTGTGGAAGAACTATTAGCCGAAGAAAGTATGGTTACAGAAAGTAATAGAGAGATTAGAGGTCTTGAACTACTTACAAGCCAAAGTACAGAAAATAGTAGCACTACAAGAAGTAGAACAAGTAGATAGATTTTTCAGACAATTAAATTAAAAAAATACAAAAAAAGTATTGACATTTAGAAAAACATGTGATATCATATAAACAAGTTAGATATAAACCGATATTCAAATAAGTACTTTTTACGATCATTTAGCAGAGAGTGTATGTAGCTGAAATTACACAATGGGAAGAATTAGGAAAATGGTTTGAGTGGTTAAAAGTTGTGAGTATTTAAATATGAACTTCTTTCGTCCTTGTGTTACGTTATAAGCACTCATTATAAGCATTGAATTCTAGATAGATGTTAGTAGTGGTTGAGTTTCGTTTTATTACGTAAAGTAAGGTGGTACCGTGAAATTTTTTCGCCCTTATTCTCCGAAGGAGAGTAGGGGTCTTTTTTATTTGAAGAAGGTTATCTACAAAAATACAATTTAAAATGAGAGGAAAAATAGAATGAAAAAATTTTTAAAAGCATTTGCAGCAACAACGTTATTATCAGTATCATTAGTAGGGTCAACAGCATTAGCTGATGAAAAGAAAGGGATTGATGTAGATACACTAGATCCATCTAAGCCCGTAACAGTTAAAATTGGAGCATCTAATGTTCCTCATGCTGAGTTACTTGAAGAAGTAGCACCAAAATTGGAAAAAGAGGGGATTAAGTTAGATATAGTTCCTTATCAAGATTACTATCTACCAAACAAAAACTTAAATGAAAAAGAAATAGATTTAAACTATTTCCAACACGTACCATTCTTAAATAAAGAAGTCGAGGAAAAAGGATATAAATTAGATAATGCTGGAGCAATCCATATCGAGCCAATAGGTCTATATTCTAAAAAAGTAAAATCTTTATCGGAATTAGAAGAAGGAGCTAAAGTTTTAGTTTCTAACAATAAATCTGAGTGGGGTCGCGTTCTGAAATTGTTACAAGACAATGGTTTAGTTAAGATTAAAGATGGTGTAGATGTGGTAACGGCTACATTTGATGATGTTGTGGAAAATCCAAAGAAATTAGAATTTAAATATGACAATGATCCAGCAATCATGGTTCAATACTACAATAACAATGAGGGTGACTTAATTTCGATCAATACTAATTTTGCAGTAGATGCAGGGATCACGCCTAAAGATGATGCAATTGCATTAGAATCTGGTGAAAATAATCCTTATGGAAATATCATTGTTACAAGAGCTGGAGATAAAGATAAGGTAGTTACTAAGAAAATTGTAGAAGCTCTTAAGTCAGAAGAAACAGTTAAATTTATTGAAGAAAAATACAAAGGTGCAGTATTACCTGTAAAATAATTTTGTAGGTGAAAATTTAAAAAATATTATTATATTTTAAATTTTATTTAAGGAAAGTTGATAAAAGAAGAAACTAGTTGAATCTTGATTTAGAGAAGCATGAGCAGTTATAGCTAAATTATACTAGTAGAAGTTGAATATAAAACAAAACTGTAAGATAATTTATTCTTACAGTTTTGTTTTGTCTAAATTTTCATACATTTCATTCACTAGTTTTTGGAAAGGAATAGATTTTAAAGATGTGAATAAATCTTCTTTAATTTTATCAAAATTAGGATTAACAACTGCATGGACAACTTGACCAACAGGGCAATCTACATTGGGATTTTCATGTTTTTTAAAAAGATCTTTGTCTGTATCCTCAACTGCTTTGAAAATATCAAATAGGCTGAAATCATTTGGAGATTTATTTAAATATGCTCCACCAACACCACTTTTAACATAGATTAGATCAGCTTTTTTTAATTTCTGGAGTAAGTTTCTTATTATTACCGGATTAACATTTATACTATCAGCTAGATTTATAGAAGTTTGTTTTTCCTCTTTTTCAAACCTAACTATTGCTAAAAGAATGTGTATAGACGTACTAAATTTACTAGAATATGCCATAATTATCACCTCTAAGTATATTATAACATAAATAAACTTTTAAAATCATAGCTAATAACTTTAAAATATATTGTGATTTAATTATTGACATTGAAGGAGAAATATAATATACTATAGTTGTAATAAAAAAGATTACAACTATAGTATAAAATTAAGGAGATTAATATGAAAATAGCAGTAGTAGCAGCAAATGGTGGAGCGGGTAAATTAATTGTAAAAGAAGCATTGAGAAGAGGTTTTGATGTAACAGCGATAGCAAGAGGTGATAACAAAACAGATGCTAAGAATTTTTTAAGAAAAGATTTATTTGAATTAACAAAAGAGGATTTAGTAGGATTTGATGTAGTAGTTGATGCTTTTGGTGTATTTAAGGATGAATTGTTGGATTTACATAGCAAAGCAACCGCATATTTATCTGATTTATTAGCAGGAACAGATATACGATTACTTATTGTTGGAGGAGCAGGAAGTCTGTACCTAGACGACAAATTGACTACACAACTGCTAGAAAAAGAAGATTTCCCAGCAGAATTTTATCCATTAGCTAAAGCTAAGTCTGACGAATTAGCTTTATTAAGAAAACGTGATGATGTAAATTGGTTATACATAAGTCCAGCAGCAGATTTTGAATTAGATTATCTATCAAAAGGTGAATACATACAAGCAGGAGAAGTATATACAACGAATTCAGCAGGTGAAAGTAAAATTTCATATGCAGATTATGCTCTAGCCTTAGTTGATGAAATAGCAGCTAAGAAATTTAATAAGACAAGAATACATTTTATAGAAAAATAAAAATGTGGAAAATAAAAAAATAACAGGAAAGATTTTTCCTGTTATTTTTCTTTATTATTCTGCTTTTCTATTTTTTATAGTTAGTAATCCTGCTGCAAGTAGGATAGCTGCAAGCTCTGCTGGAAGTGCTGAATTGCTAGCATTAGATGAAGATGTTTTTGGTAAGACTTTTGCTTTTTTGTTAGTCTCAGTAGATAATTTTTTATCAGTTTTAGTTGAATTTAACTTAGATTTTGAAGAGACTGAGTTTTGTGAATCTTTAGTTAATTTTATTTTATCAGCAGAAGATGTTGGATGTGACGATGAAACTGCTTGTGACATATTTTTCTCAGCCTGAGTAAGTGGAGATATTGTTTCTGTCTTAGTTTTATCACTAGGAGTAAGTGGAGATATTGCCTTACCATCAGTTTTCTCAGTTGGTTTTACTGTAGATTGTGATATATTACTGTTTAATTTAGCAAATTCTTCTGAACTGATAGAAATTAAACGTGAGTTAGGATTAACTACAGAGTAGTCGCTCAGGTTAGCTGTTTTTATAAACTGAGCTAAAGCTTCGTCAACTGATGGGCCTTCCTTACGTGCTCCACCTAACATAGTATATCCATCTCCACCAGCAGCTAAGAAGTCGTTAGTTGCTAAACGGTAAGTCTTGTTTAGATCTAACTTTTCATAAAGTCCTGTATTTTGGTTAAGAATTTCAATATTAAGGATACGATTCTCTTTTTCTAAATTTGTGTCATAGTAAACTTTGGCACCAGAGATATGTAAGAATCCACCTAAGGCTTCTAATAAGGGTTGTCCATTTTCATCTTTGATCAATTCCCCAGTTTCTTTGTTCTTTTGAGTGGTCGATGCAAGGGAAACATTAAACATATCTTTAATTGCTTGACCTGTTACTTCGATTTGAGCAACTGAGTTACCGAATGGTAATACTTTGATAATATCAGCTTTTGTTACTTTGCTATCTTTCTTAATATCAGCACGGATACCTCCTCCGTTGAATACGGCTAGGTCAGTTGCTTGTTCAAATCCGCCTTTGTTACCGTAGTTATATAGTGCATCAGATACTAGGTTTCCTAGGTTAGTTTCCCTAACACGTACGTTCTCTCTAGCAGAACTTAATTCAACAGGGTTATTTTCAATAACAACTGCTGAATTGATTTTTTCAAAGTTTTCTTTTGCTGATTTAACTAAGTTAGCAATTTCAGTATTAGCAGTTAGTGAAGTAGCATCTTTTGCAGGGATCAAAGCAATGTTTGAAGTAGTAGATCCAGCAGTGAATGAAACTTTACCAACATTATTTAGGTAAGAACCAGTTTGAGTGTATGAAACATTACCGAATTTAGCATTTTCTATTGTGTGAGAATGTCCATCAATTACTATAACATTTTTATCTTTTAATAAAGGATTGGTAGACAAGGCTTTTGCTAATGTTGAGCCACGCCATGCTTCTAAAGTAGATGCATCATTACCCAGGTGAGCAAGTACTACGTAGTTTTTATAAGGAACTTTTGCTACAAGTTCTTTAACTATATTTTCAACTTCTGTAATAGGATCTTTAAATACTACACCTTGAACGTTACGTGGATGAGTCTTTGTTGCAGTTTCTGGAGTAGTGACCCCGATTACAACTAGTTCATCCCCTACAGCATCTTTATCTTTATCTAAAATCGTATGTGCTTCGAATAATCTTACATCATTAGCATATGTATTAGCACTTAAAATAGGGAATTTTAGGATTTCCTTATATTTTTTGGCAGTTTCTAAAGAAAAGTCAAACTCATGGTTACCGACAGCCATAGCATCGTAGCCAATTTTGTTCATAATATTAGCCATATCTTCTCCTTTAGATGCATTAGAAATAGGTAATCCTTGGAATGCATCTCCAGCGTCTAATAAATAAGTAGATTGTTTGTCTTTTGATTTTTCTTCTTTAACAATAGTGTCAAGTTTTGCTAATCCTACCACAGTAGTTTCAGTTTTATTACGGTTAGTTTCTTCTTCTAGACGGCCGTGGATATCGTTAGTGTGTAAAATTACGACTTCTTTTTCTTTAGTCTTAGATTCAGTTGGAGTTGTAGTTTTTACAGGTATAGCTACATTGGTAGATTCAGTTGATGATAGACTAGTACTAGTATTTTTTTCGGCAGGAGCCGGGCTTGTTGATGGAGTTTCAACAGATGTAGGAGCCGGACTTGTTAGTGATGTTTCAACAGATGTAGGAGCCGGACTTATTGGTGATGCTTCAACAGATTTAAGAGTCTCAGAAGTAACAGGAGTGCTTGTAGCTGATTTTGAAGGAGCAACTTCATTTGCTCTAGCCTCTGTTGATGATGCTAGAGCTGCTAATAATGTAAGTGAAGCAAGACTTCCAGCTTGGATTAATTTTTTATTTTTCATAGATGAGAATCTCCTTAATTTTATTAATTCTATTTAATATTATACATGAATTATACGTTTTTGGAAATAATTTTATGAATTTTTTAAAATAGAAAACCTTTGTAAGTCGTACCTTAAAAACTTAATATACAAATTAAAAAGTTAGACTAGATGTCTAACTTAATAAATTATTTTCTATATGATTTCTTTGAATTTTTTCATTATTGAAATAAAGGTTACTTTTTCTTCATCAGTAAGGATAGAATATAGTTTTTCTAAATCTTTTTTATGGTCAGGTAATATTTTTTCGAACAGTTTACGACCTTTCTCAGTAAGGCCAATCACAGAAACACGTTTATCTTTTGCATAGCAATTACGGTATATAAGACCATCTCTTTCCATATTCCTAAGTATTACGGTCATATTTCCAGAAGTGGCAAGAATTTTTTCTAAAAGACGACTAACTCTCATTTCTCCTTTAGTATATAGGATGTCTACAACAGAAAATTGAGAAGGAGTTAAATTATGATGACGTATTACTTTTTCGCTGTTTGCAGTTATAACTCGTTCAGCTTTCTTAAAAACTATATGAACGTGTGTTGCTGAATTCCTTTGCCATTTAGTATCCATAGTTGCTCCTTATTTTGTACTATATAGTAGTATTGTACTATTACTTTAAGTAGTGGTCAAGGAATAAGTTAAAGTATATTTATTTTTAAAATTTAAAAATTCATAGTAAAATTAGCTTATGAAAGATAGGAGCGACAACTATGAAAAATAATGATTATAGAAGTTTATATGTAGATTATTGCCAAGAAAACAAGCTACATATTGATGAGGGTTTGTTAAAAATATTATCAAAAGATGATATTTTAAGAAATTTAGAAAAGTATAATAAAAAAGAAGATATAGGCTACATACTAGAGAGAATTTGTGAAGACTTGATTGTAGAATCGGTTTCTAAGATGGAGAGAAGTGGTATGAAATTAGGTCTACATAGAATGTTTGATATGTTAGATATATATGGTAATCCACAAAAAAAATTAAAGGTTATTCACATAGCAGGAACAAATGGTAAAGGTTCAGTAGCTGCTTATTTAAAATCTATATTATCAAGTAAGTATAGAGTAGCTATGTATTCTAGCCCCAGTATGCTATCTTTCAATGATAGAATAAGAATTAATGATGATTTTATATCGTTTTATGAAATGTATATTTTATATAGGGATATAGAAGATAAATGGAGAGAAAATTTTGAATCTATTGATGATAAATTGAGTGTTTTTGAAATATTAACCCTAATTGCAATTTTATATTTTGCCAAGCAAGAAGCAGATTTTGTAATTATGGAAGTAGGGCTTGGAGGAAGGTTCGATGCCACTAATATTTTTTCATCAAAAATACTATCTATTATAAGTAAAATAGGCTTAGACCATACTCATATATTGGGAAATAGTCTTGATAAGATAGCTTTCGAAAAAGCAGGAATAATCGTAGAAAATGATAAGGTAATAGCATATCCATCTGATAGGGAAGCACTTGAATCGATTAGGAAGGTTTGTAAAATAAAGAATGCTAAATTAAGTATTTTAAATAAAGATGATATACATGTAGAGCAAGTAGGAAAAAAATCATCTAAATTTTCATATGGAAAATATAGGAATTTATCTATAAAAATGTTAGGAGAGCATCAAATTTATAATGCATCTTTAGCTTTAATGGTGATAGATAATTTAATATCAAGAAAATTAGTAGACTTGAGTGCTAAAGAAATAAAAGATGCTTTAGCTAAAACCACTTGGTTAGGGAGGCTTGAGTGGATAAAAGAAAATATATTAATAGATGGTGCCCATAATGTTGATGGTGTAAAGGCCTTAGTAAAATACCTTTTATCATATAAAGATAAGAAGATTAAGCTATTAGTAGGAATACTTGCAGATAAAGATTTTGCTCAGATGATAGAATTATTTGAAAATATAGCAGCAGAATTTAATGTTACAAGAGTTCCTATGGAAATCAAAGAAGCTAAAATTGATAACTTAGTAGAATCATTCACAAAAGATGTTACAGTATTCGATAACTATAAGGAAGCCATTGATAATTTACTTGGAAGTATAAAAAGAGATGAAATCCTTGTAATAACAGGTTCGCTATATCTAATTTCAGAAGTAAGAAAATATATATTAAAGGAAAATAAATAATGACAAAATTACATAAACTATTAACAGAAGAAAAATATTTAATTATGGGGATATTGAATTTTACACCAGATTCATTCTCTGATGGAGGAGATTTCTTTGATAAAGATAATGCTTTAAAGCAAGTTAGAAAAATGATAGAAGAAGGAGCCCATATAATTGATATTGGATGTGAATCGACAAGACCAGGATCTACCAAGTTAGAAGAAGAAGAGGAAATCGAAAGACTTAGAGCTATTTTACCAGCTATAAGGAAAGAATTTCCAAACATTTTAATAAGCATTGATACGTATAAAGCAAAAGTGGGAGAGATTGCTTTAGATTTAGGAGGCGACATTTTGAATGACGTTCTTGGAGCTAAGGGGAATGGTATGGCCGATCTTGCAGCTAAAAGAAATGTACCCATTATTGTAATGCATAATGGTGCCACACAAGAAGGTAGGGAAATTGAGAAACTATTAGTGGATTTGAAAGAATCTATTGAAATTTGTGAAGCTGCTGGTGTTCCGAAAGAAAATATTATCACGGATCCAGGAATTGGATTTGGAAAAACTGCAGAAGAAAATATTATTTTAACTAGGAATTTAGAAAGGATGAATGAATTAGGTTCTATAGTGCTATATGCAGCTAGCCGTAAGAGAACAACAGACTTTATTTTAGGTGGAAATACAAATCCAAAAGACAGGGATGTAGTGAGCGCGACACTTTCATTAGACGCAATAAGAAAAGGAGCAAAAATTGTAAGAATGCATAATGTTAAGGTTATGAAAGAAATGATTGCTACTCATAAATATTTAGAAAACTAATTTGCAAGATAATAATAAAAGACTTTAATAAATGACAAAAAGTTACTAGAAAATTTATCTAGTAACTTTTTTTGCTTATTATATTAGAATGTAGTTTTGAATACTCAGTTTCAAGGTAGTCTTTGTAAGAACCTGGGGAGATAACACCGGCAACTGCAAGAGTATTTATACCAATATTACCGACGATAAAGTCAGCGAGTAGAGCGCAGTTGGTAGTTAAAACAAAATATGTTTTAAATCTCGTTCTATGAAATTTATGTAATTTAACCTTAGTGTAGCTCACTAAACCACCTAGGTAGGATGCCATTTGACTTGGAGTATGAAAAGTAAATTCATAAGTATCTGTAAATAATTGTCGTATATTTTTCTCTACTATTTTCTTTTGTTCTTCTGTTAGACTTAGTCCGTATCTATAAGAAACTCTATTCTTATGATATTTCTGTATCCAAGTAGAGTAGTCTTCAGTGTCGACAACAAAGAGGACACCTGGCCCCATAGAACCAAATAATTTATTAGCGTCAACATCATAGTGCCCATAAGAAAAAGTTTGTCCTTTATAAGAAATATCTACGTGTCCAGCAGCATCTTCTAAATCACTACTAGTGTGTATCCAAATCTCTAGGTCAACATTCTTATCTTTATTAGTTTCAGCTTTTTTTTCAAGAAATTCTTGACTATATAAAGTTTCTGCTTTACTTTTTTTAAGAGTAAGGTAGGGTAAGAGTGCTGTTACAAAGATAGGAGCCTTAAAACGGAATTGCCTTTTAAGACTAGCATCTTGTCCTTTTTTGTTTATTCTAATAATATCAAATGTATAGGTAATAGCGAGTATTAACATATACCAACCAAGTCTAGTGTAAAGTATCTGAATATTTTCAAAGATCGTTACATCTGATGTGTAGACAGTAACTAAAGATGATATAGTTATCCATAATAGGAATAGACCTCTAAATAGAGTGAAGTAATGTCCTTCAATCTTATCGGATTTTAATAAATAAAAATTAAATAAGCAGACCAGACCTACTATAAACTGGTAGAAAATTATTAAGAAATAGACAATAACATTAGCAAAAACATAATTTAAAGAAAGAAATAAACCTAAAAATAGTAAAGTAATAGTTATGAAAATCAAGGATTTATCTATCTTTTTTCTTCTTCGAATTATTCTTACAAGATTACTTATTGATGTAAATAATAAGTATAGAGCAGTTAGTAAGAAAACTAGGGCGAGAAAATTATAAGAAAATAAAATCATCATAATTGCAAGGGCAAATAGTAAAATATTTCTTTTAATTCTAGAGTTTATATCAAGCATTAGGTTCTCCTTTAAAGTTTTATCCTTTCAGAATAACATAATAGTATAAAAAATTCAAAATATATTTTATGAGTATATTGTTATTTCACAGCTACATAAGTTCGAGCTGGCACTACTAAACCGTATTTAGTGAATATAAGATCCTTGTTAGAAAATAGCACAGTCCCCTCCTTGATACTTTCAATTATCTTAGCTTTATCTGTAATGTTAACGACACAATTTATAGAATTACGTTTATAGTGAATTAATCCGTTTTCTGCTGTAATGAAGTTGAATCCTGTAACAAAATCCTTTTTATTTTCAAATCTAAAAGTACTTAGTTTTTGATAGAAGGCTAATAAATCTTCATCAATATTGTTTCTATCAAAGCCTAATCTGTTATAAGGATCGGTAAATCCATACATACCAATCTCATCCCCATAGTAGATAGATGGAACCCCAGGTAATGTAAATTGTATAAAGGCTGCGAATTTAGATAAATCTTTTACTTCTGCATATTTTTCAGAAGATAATCTATATGTAGGTCTTTCGCTTAGTGGATACTCTTTGGCGTTATCAACAGCAAGGGCATTTAGTATTCTTGGCATATCATGACTTGATAGTAGATTCATAAGAGAATCTAATGCTTGGACGGGATAATTCTCTACAAGGCTATGAATTTGATAGATAAATTCTTCTGCATCATGATATTTAACGAAGTTAATAATTGCTTCGCGCCAAGGATAATTCATTACTGAATCAAGTTGATCTCCTTGGAAATATCTTCTCCTTTGATTGTAAGCCATTTTGTTAGAAGCATCTTCCCAAACCTCACCTATAATTAGAGACTCTTTATCATAAGATTTGGCTGATCGTCTGATTTCATCTAAGAATTTATCGGGGAATTCATCTGCTACATCAAGTCGCCAACCAGCTATTCCAAGTTTTTGCCAGAAGTTTACAACGCCATCATCATCTTTAGTAATAAAATTTAAAAAATCTTCATTATCTTTATTTACTGTTGGAAGATTACCGAATCCCCACCAAGAATTGTAAGAATTAGGGTAAGAGTTAAAGTCAAACCAAGGGTAGAACCTAGACTCTTTAGAGTTATAAGCACCTACAGAATCATAGTTATTGTCTTTGTTGAAATAAATAGAGTCAGAACCGGTGTGACTGAAGACACCATCAAGAATTATAGAAATATCTTTTTCTTTAAATTCTGTACAAAATTTAAGGAAATCTTCATTAGTCCCGAACCAAGGATCAAGTTTGAAATAATCGGCAGTTGAGTATCTATGATTCTCTGCGGATTCTACAATAGGGTTTAAATAAATAGATTCAACATTTAATTTTTTAAAGTAGTCTATCTCTTCTCGGATTCCCTCTAGATTTCCCTTGTAGAAATCTTTAGCTGCGTAATTTTTATGGGTTATAGAAGAATGGGGGATAGCATTCCAGTCTTCGTGAACAAATCTGTCAGATTCATTTTTTACAATATCTTTGGCTGTGTAATTAGGTGATTTTTTAAAACGATCTGGGAAAATTTGGTACATAATCCCCCCCTTGAACCAACTTGGAGTAGAAAATTCAGCCTTGTGCACACTAAGTTGCCACATAGGAAAGTGGTCAAAGCTTTCTGTTAAAACAGCATTTAATTTGTTGTTAGTTATATAGGCAGAAGAATTTGAAAAGAAAATTTTGAAATAATAAAAATATATTCCGGCTGGAAGTGCATCTATCTGTAAATGGTATATAAAATAATCTCCCTTTTCCTTATTAGACTTTATAAGTTTTTCTTCGACTAAAGTATTAGAATAATCATCCTTTAACACAAGATTAATCTTTTCTAAGTAGAAATTTTTCTTTATAAAAATCTCAAAGGAAATTTTCTTATTATCTGCGACAGAACCAAGTGGTTTTTTATTATAAATTGGATTAAAAATTATGTGTTGCATAAGTACTCCTAAATAAAAAATATATAATATATACTCCCTTACTGAAAGCATTTTCTTAATTATACAATAAAATTTAAAAAAATGCCATAAATTTTAAGTAAATAAAATGTATATACACTATCATTAATAGTATAAAGAAAGCGGTTGTAAAACGAAAAATATTTTTTGAATTCAGTTAATTGTTGATAATTTTTGTTTCATTTTATGAAAAAACAATGAAAAAGTATATACATTATTTGAGAAATATTATAAAATAATAAGTAATATAGGTTAATTAGGAGGGGTGAAGATGAAAAATTCTGACAATAAAGCAGAATACTATTTCCATAAAGGGATAAATTATAAAAGTTATGAATATCTAGGGTCTTTCTTAGAAGAAGATAAATGTACGTTTAGGGTCTGGGCTCCTAATGCAAAAGAAGTGTATGTAACGGGGGATTTTTGTGATTGGGATAAGAGGAGATTTTCTTTAGAAAGACTGAATGATACAGGAATATTTGAGACAAGTGTGTATGGTTTAAAAGAATATGATACTTATAAATACGTAATTGTGACTCATGATGGTAGAGAATTATTGAAGGCTGATCCTTATGCTTATCATAATGAAACTAGGCCTCATACAGCTAGTAAAGTCTATAAGTTAGACGGCTATGATTGGAAAGATTCTAAATGGCTGAACAAGAGAGAGACGCCTTATACAAAAGCTATGAATATATACGAGGTTCACTTAGGCTCATGGATTAAGAACGGAGAAGAATTTTGTTCTTATAGGGAACTTGCGGATAGGCTAGTGGCTTATGTGAAGAAGATGAATTATACACATATTGAATTACTTCCGATAACGGAATATCCTTATGATAAGTCTTGGGGTTATCAAGTAACAGGGTATTTTGCACCTACTTCGAGATATGGTACACCACATGATTTTATGTATTTTGTTGATAAAATGCATCAAAATAATATAGGGGTAATTCTGGATTGGGTTCCAGGACACTTTACTAAAGATGCTCATGGTCTATATGAATTTGATGGTACTTGCTGTTATGAATATTCAGATACAAGAAAACGAGAGCATAAAGGATGGGGAACGAGAGCTTTTGATTTTGGTAGAAATGAGGTGAAATCATTCTTAATTTCATCGGCGACATATTGGTTTGATAAATATCATATTGATGGAATAAGAGTAGATGCAGTATCGTCTATGATATATTTAAACTATTGTAGAGAAGAGCATGAGGCTGCTAGAAATATTTATGGAGGATTTGAAAATTTAGAGGCCATTGAATTATTACAAAACTTGAATAAATATGTAAAATCAGAATTCAAGGGAATTTCTATGATTGCAGAAGAATCTACCAGTTATCCTAAAGTTACAGAAGATCCATCTGTTGGAGGTTTAGGATTTGATTTTAAATGGAATATGGGTTGGATGAATGACTCCTTAGAATATTTAGAAACAGATCCATACTTTAGAAAAGGGGTCCATAATAAAATGACTTTTTCTATGACCTATGCCTTTTCAGAAAATTATGTTTTACCTATTTCTCACGATGAAGTGGTACATGGTAAAAAATCCTTATTAGATAGATCGCCAGTTTCGTATGAAGATAAATTCGCTAATCTAAAAGCCTTTTTAGGTTATATGTATGCTCATCCTGGTAAAAAATTGAATTTTATGGGAATAGATATAGCTCAATTTTCAGAGTGGAATGAAGAAAAAGAATTAGAATGGTTCTTGTTAGAATATCCAAAGCACCATGATAATCAGAGATATATTAGTGAATTAAATAAAGTATATAAAGACAACTCTCCTTTTTGGAAAGATGAAAGATCTTGGGAGGGATTTAGATGGCATGTTGTGGATGACGGAAATAACAATGTGTTTGCATTTTCTAGAATAGATAGGGAAAATAAGAAAGAAGTATTGGTAGTTTCTAACTTTTCATCGCAGATTTTAAAAGGATACGGAATAGGAGTTACTGAGTGGGGAAATTACAAAATATTGTTAAATTCTGATGCCAAGAAATTTGGTGGATCAGCTTTAGCTAACAGAGTGTTAAGAACAAGCAAAGATAAATGTAATGGATTTGATTATACATTGAAAGTCAATATACCACCTTACTCAACAATATATATAGTGAAAAAATACTAAACTTAAGAAAAAATTACTAGGAGAGAACAGTTATGGTAAGAAAAAAAGAAATAGTTGCAATGCTACTTGCAGGTGGTCAAGGTACTAGGCTACATGCTTTAACAAAAGACATGGCTAAGCCAGCCGTTCCATTTGGAGGTAAATATAGAATTATTGATTTTCCTTTATCGAATTGTGTTAACTCAGGGATTTCAACAGTAGGGGTGCTTACGCAATTTATGCCTCTAGAACTTAATTCTTATATGGGTAATGGACAACCGTGGGATTTAGATAGAATGCACGGTGGATTATCTATACTTCCACCTTACACAGCAGGGAAATCAGGTGAATGGTATAAGGGTACAGCCAATGCTATTTATCAAAATATTAAATATTTAGAGCAATATGATCCTGAATATGTGCTAATTTTATCGGGAGATCACATTTATAAAATGAATTATGATCAAATGTTAAAATTTCACAAGATGAAAAATGCCGATTTAACTATTGCGCATATTGATGTAAGTATAGAAGAGGCTAAACGCTTTGGTATATTAAATACTAATCATGAATTGAGAGTGGAGGCTTTCGTTGAGAAACCGGAACATCCAATTTCAACAAAAGCATCTATGGGTATCTACATTTTCAATTGGAAAGTATTGAAAGATGCGCTTATTAATGATGAAGCTGATGAAATGAGTGAGAAAGATTTCGGAAAAAATATTATTCCAACTTTATTATCACAAGGCAAATCAATCTATGCATATCCATTTAGTGGTTATTGGAAAGATGTAGGGACAATTGAGTCTTTATGGGAAGCGAATATGGATTTAATTAAGAATACAGGGAATTTCAATATCCAAGATCCATTATGGAGAATTTACTGCAGACACTCTCAAAAAGCACCACAATTTATTGGAAGTGCAGCAAAGATAAAAAGTTCTTTAATTCCAGATGGTGCTACTGTTAAAGGGAACTTAACAGAAACAATTTTATCATCAGGTGTAAAGATTGAGGAAGAAGCGGAAGTTGTAGGATCTATAATAATGGAAAATGCTGTAGTAGAATCAGGTGCCAAAGTATATAATTCAATTATTGCGGAAGGTGCGATTATTAAGTCAGGAGTTACAGTAGGACATAAAGAAATTGAGTTAGGTAAAGATATGATTACTGTAGTTCCGAGTAATGAAGTAGTTACAGAAGATCTAGCGGCAAAATAGGAGGGGAAATAATGAACGCATTTAGTATTTTATTATCTGATAACTTCAGGGGAGATGACTTATTAGGTTTAACAAAAAAAAGAACGTTAGCATCTATTCCGATAGGATCACGTTACAGACTAATAGATTTTATTTTATCATCACTAGTGAAAGCAAATATTTCTAATATTGGACTTGTTGTGAATAATAATTATAATTCATTAGTAGACCATGTAGGATGGGGAAAAGATTGGGATTTAAATAGGAAAAATGCTGGATTAAAAATTATCACACCTATGTCTGATACAGGTTTAAAAGCAGTTAATGCTAATAAATTTGATGCTTTAGCTAATGCATTATTCTATTTAGATTATGTACTACAAGATTATGTTATTCTAGCAGATGCTAATATAGTAGCAAATATTAATTTTGAAGAAATGCTAGAATATCATAAGAGAACTGGAGCGGATATAACTGTAGCTTATACATACAAAGAACCATCTGCAAGGGATACTCAGATAGTTTTCAACGATAGAGGAAAAATATATGATTCTTATTATCATATAAATGGTCATAATGAGGTGGTTGCAACACAGCTAAAAGTACATATCTTATCTAAGCAATTATTGAAAGAGGTAATTAATAGAGGTCTTACTTTAGGTTGGGAAGATATGATGAGAGATTATATCTCTAAGAATTACAATAAACTTAATGTTCAAGCCTATAGAGTACATGGATACTGTAAAGTAATCAACAATATTCAAGATTACTATAATTTTAATATGGACTTGTTACATGATGATGTTAGGGAAGAACTATTCTTATCTGGAACAGAAATTCTTACTAGAGTAAAAGATAGCGTTCCATCATTTTATTCAGAAACTGCAGAAGTGAGTAATTCAGTATTAGCAGATGGATGTACTATCAAAGGTAAGGTAGAAAATTCTATCATTTCTCGTGGAGTTGTAATAGAAGAAGGTGTTGTAGTTAGGAATTCTATTATAATGAATGGTTGTGTGATTGGAAAAAATTCTGATATTAACCACACTATAATTGATAGACGTGCATCGGTTTCTGAAGGGACACGTGTATCAGGAACACACAAAGAACCATATATAGTACATAAAGAAGTAAGTTTATAATAGTAAATATATAGGGGATATTCAAAATTTGAATATTCTCTATAACTGTGTTTTAAAATAGTAGGAGAAAATAGTTATGAAATTATATTTTATAGCAGCAGAAGCGGCCCCTTTTATTAAGGTAGGAGGCTTAGGTGATGTTATAGGATCATTGCCTAAAGCCTTAAAAGAAGAGGGAGCAGAGGCAAGGGTGGTATTACCACTATATAAGTCAATTGATAGAGAGAAATATTCTTTGAGATATGTGAAATATATATTTGTTAATTTAGGTTGGAGACACACTTACTGCGGAATTTTTGAAGCCGAAGTCGATGGAATAAAATTTTATTTTATTGATAATGAATATTATTTTGGAAGAGATGCGACCTATGGTGAATATGACGATGCAGAAAGATTTGCTTTCTTCTCTAAAGCTGCTTTGGAAATTTTACCGCATGTAGACTATAGGCCTGATGTAATCAATGCCAACGATTGGCATGCAGCCTTATCAATTGTTTATTTAGATTATTTCAAATCGTGCGGAAGTCAGTACTTTGCTAATACAAAAACTTTATTATCAATTCATAATATTGAATTCCAAGGTCAGTTTGATCCACTAACCTTAGGTTCATTATTCGGACTAGAGAATAAGTATTATGATGCCTTAATCTATAAAGGAACGCTTAATTTGTTGAAAGGTGCTATTCAATTAGCAGATAGAGTTAATACGGTAAGTGAAACTTACGCACATGAAATTCTAACACCAACTTATTCTTATGGTCTAGATTCAATTTTAAATATTGAAAAAGGTAAGTTATATGGTATTGTAAATGGTATAGATGTTGAAAAATTCAACTCTAAAATAGATCCATTAATCGTCAAAAATTTTGATGTAAAGACATTGAACTTTAAGAAGGATAATAAACTAGCCTTCCAGAAAGAATTGGGACTAGAAGTTAATGAAAATATTCCTATGATTGGTATGGTTACAAGGTTAACTCATCAAAAAGGAATTGATTTAGTTCTTCATGTAGCAGATGAAATTTTAAATACAGGTGCTCAATTAGTAGTTTTAGGTACTGGAGCAAGTGCTTATGAAGATGCTCTGAGAGCAATAGAAGCTCGTAGACCCGATAGGGCAAGAGCTTTAATTATGTTTTCTAATGAAGTATCATCTAAAGTATATTCATCTTGCGACATGTTACTAATGCCATCTAAGACAGAACCTTGTGGTTTGTCGCAGTTAATATCTATGAGGTATGCTACAATTCCTGTGGTTCATTCTGTAGGAGGATTAAAAGATACAGTAGAGGCCTATAATCCAAAGACAAAAAAAGGTCGTGGATTTACTTTTCAATCTTACAATGCACACGATATGTTAGGTGCAGTTGAAAGAGCGGTTGATCTTTTCTATAAACATAAAGGTGATTGGAAACAACTTATGTCCAATGCTATCACATATGATGTGTCTTGGAAAAAATCAGCTAAAAAATATATGGAGATATTTAATTCACTGATATAGTATATTGATAAATGACCATATAATTTTTTCACTTTGAAATATCTCCGATATTAAGATAGTGGAATATAAGTGTTTTGATTTAGTGACGATCATAAGCTGGGTGTATGACTGCCAACAAAGGATTGTACAAGTATTGACTTACATTATAAAAATCAGCATCTTCAGGTGCTGATTTTTATAATGAACATATAATTTTTAATTTATTTTAAAATGTGCTACTATATTAAGTAGAAAGAAAAATTAAAACTAGGAGATATTAATTGAGGAAATTAGCAAATATACAGAAATATATACTTATAGTAATTGGATCTATAATATATGCAGCAGGACTAGAGTTTTTTTTAGTACCTAATAAGATTCTAGATGGTGGAGTTGTAGGGATTTCTATGATAGCACAGCATTATCTACATCTGCCTTTAGGTATATTTTTAGTAGTGTTAAATATGCCCTTTGTTTATCTAGGATACAAACAGATAGGGACATCATTTGCATTAGCGTCTATTTTTGGTATTATTACCATGTCTATTTTTACAAATATTTTCCATCCCTATCCGCCATTGATAGTGGATCCTTTCTTGGCATGTATTTTTGGTGGTATTACTTTAGGGTTAGGAGCAGGATTAGTAATTAGAGCAGGTGGAACTCTAGATGGAACGGATATGTTCTCTATATATGCCACAAAGAAATTACCTATTTCTGTGGGAGAAATGGTTCTTATGATTAGTGTGGTAATATTTATTATTTCTGGTTTTGTTTTCACGTGGGAAGCAGCTCTTTATGCAATGATATCATATTTTATAGCAGCTAAGGTTATGGATATTGTTATTGAGGGTATTAATGAATCTAAATCTATTATGATTATTTCTAAAGAATATAGACAAATAACTGAGTACATACAGACGCAGTTAGGGAGAGGAGTTACTTTACTGAAGGCAGAAGGTGGTTATAGTGGAGATGACACTAAAGTTATATTCTGTGTAATTACACGTATTGAGGAAACGACGTTAAAAGAAATAGTGACAAGTATAGATCCGAATGCTTTCTTATCCATAGGGAATATTTCAGAAGTAGCTGGTGCTAACTTCAAGAAAAGAGATATACATTAAAAATAAGAGAAGATATTATATCTTCTCTTATTTTTATAGGTAGTTTCAATACACCGATGTTATATTTTCTAACGCATATTATATAATTTTAATAGAATATAGTAAAATTATAATCAACTAGTCAAACTTGTTAGATTAACTAGTGAATTCTGTATGAAAGGAAGTATTTATTATGTTAGAAATAAAGATGAATATGGTTCAGACCATAGGTTTAGCAGTACTTGCACTTGTTGTAGGTAGCTTATTGAAAAAAAATGTAAAATTCTTTGAAACTTATCACATACCCTCTCCGGTAATAGGGGGATTCTTATTTGCCCTTATCCATTTACTTTTACGAACAGCAGGATTAGTAAGTTTTAATTTTGATAGCACATTACAAACATTCTTTATGACAATGTTCTTTACAAGTATAGGATTTAATGCATCTTGGAAATTACTAAAAGTTGGGGGAAGGAAGGTTGTTCTTTTCTTAATTGCGGCTATAGGGCTAGTGGTTGCTCAAAACTTTACAGCAGTTGGATTAGGTACTTTATTAGGACTTGATCCATTATTAGCTTTAATGACAGGTTCTACACCAATGACAGGGGGGCATGGAACTTCGGCTGCAGTAGCACCACAAGTAGAAGCATTAGGAATTCAAGGTGCTTCAACAATTGCTATAGCAGCAGCGACATTTGGTTTGATTGCTGGTTCTTCATTGGGGGGACCTTTAGCTAAATCCTTAATTAAGAGAAAAAATATAAAAGTTGAAACTGAAGATTCAAAAAATACTACAGATGAAAATGATGAGTTGTTATTTGGAAAAGAAGTTAAAACACTAGATGGTGAAAACTTTACTAAAGCATTCTTTATAATTTTATTTGCTATGTTTGTTGGTACTTATTTATCGGATTTTATTAATCAATTTTTAAAATTCCCAGCTTACATTGGACCGATGCTTGTAGCTGCGATTGTCAGAAATATTGCTGATAATACAAATAGATTTTCACTTCATTATGAGGAAATTAGAATTATTGAAGATGTGTCATTAAATTTATTCCTAGGAATGGCAATGATTACTCTTAAAGTTTGGGAACTTGCAGGAGTTGCAGGTTCATTAGTAATCTTACTACTTGCTCAAACTGTAGTGGCTTGGTTATATATCTATTTCGTAACTTTCAGAATTATGGGTTCTAACTATGACGCAGTAGTAATGTCAGCAGGGCACATGGGATTCGGTATGGGAGCTACTCCGAACGGGATGGCAAATATGAAATCTGTTTGTGAAAAATATACCTACTCAAGGGTTGCTTTTTTCGTATTGCCGATTGTAGGAGCGCTATTTATTGACTTTTTCAATATCACGATAATTTCAAGTTTCTTATCTTGGTTATCATAACAAAAAATGAGTTGATCAACTCATTTTTTTTAATTGGCAATTTTTTGTAAAATATAGAAAATAAGCAGGATAGAGCTATAGCTAAGTTATCTGAAACTACAAATAGTTTTATTATAATTTAGAATGTTATTGTTGATAATATAGCAAGTATAGATTGAACAAAAGATTTTTAAACAATAAAGTTACACCTGATGATATTATTCCTAAGAAAGTTTGTTATTTATTGTAGGGTGTATTATAAAAGGTTTACAATTGAATTTGTTACTGTATTAGTTAATTAAGTTTTTTAAAAGACTTTATGTTATAATAGTATTATTAAATTAAAGGATAAAAATAATGAAAAAAATACTTTTATTGGATGGAAATTCACTAATATATAGAGCTTTTTATGCAATGCCTGCTCTGAAAAACAAAAAAGGATTATATACAAATGCGGTTTATGGTTTTTCACTAATGTTAGATAAATTACTGGAAGATGTGAAACCTGACCAAGTTTTAGTTGCTTTCGATAGAGGGAAGGCTACTTTTAGACATCAAGCTTATGAAGGATACAAGGGAACGCGTGACAAAACACCGAGTGAATTAGTGGAACAATTTTCTTATGTTAGGGAACTCCTGGATTCTTATGGAGTAATTTATGAAGATAGTGATGAGTATGAAGCCGACGATATTATTGGTACTTATTCTCTTTTGGCAGAGGAGAATGGATATGAAGTTATTGTAGTATCTGGAGATAAGGATTTAACACAATTAGCAAGTGATAAAGTTACAGTATACTATACAAAACGAGGGGTTACGGATATTGATTACTATACTCCTACATTTATTGATGAAAAATATGGAATTAAACCACTTCAAATTATTGATATGAAAGGACTTATGGGAGATAAATCAGATAACATCCCAGGAATTGCTGGAATTGGAGAGAAGACCGCTCTTAAACTTCTTAAGGAATACTCTAGTCTTGAGGAAGTTCTTAATAATATAGACAATATATCTGGTGCCAAATTGAAAGAAAGATTAACAAATGGCCGTGAGGATGCTTTACTATCTAAAAAATTGGCAACTATTTACAGACAGGTACCTGTAGAGAAATCTTTGGGAGAACTGACTTTTAAAGAAGATATAGATAAGAAAATAGCCCTATATGAAAAACTAGAATTTTCTTCATTTCTTAAAAAGTTACAAGCCGAAACTAAGGACAAAGAGCAAGTTGCAGTAGAGGTAATATTAGCAGATAAATCTACGGAGTTAAAATTAGACAAGGCAGCCATTCATTTAGAAGCTTATACAGATGATTACCATAAGTCTGATGTTTTGGCAGTTGCAGTTTTTGAAGATAATAAGTCTTATATTTTTTCAGAAGATGATTTTTTTGCTCATAAAGATATGTTAGAATATCTAACAAGTGATAAAGAAAAGATAATTTATGATTACAAAAAAATACTATACAGGGCAAAATTACGTGGTATAGATATTAATACCAAAGTCTTTGATCCAAGAATAGCTAATTATTTAGCAGATGTAACAGTAGCAGATAAATTAGATAAGATGGCAATGTATCATCTGGGGGAAAATTTAGCTAATGAAGAAGAGATATATGGAAAAGGTGCTAAGAGAAAAGTACCCGATAAAGATGTTTTAAATATTTATCTTGCCCAAGTGGTAAAAATTGTTTTTCAATTGAGAGATGTATTATATACTTCACTTGAAGAACAAAATATGTTAAGCCTTTATGAGGAGATAGAACTACCAACGGCTAGAGTTCTTGCTGACATGGAATTTACAGGAATAAATGTAAGTAATTTAGTATTAGAAGAAATTTCTAATGATTTGGATGATAGGACAAAAATTTTAGAACAAGAAATTTATGATTATGCAGAAAAAGAGTTCAATATTGCTTCTCCTAAGCAATTAGGAACAGTTTTATTTGAAGATATGGGACTACCAGTTATTAAGAAAACGAAGACAGGTTATTCAACTGCTGCAGAAATTTTAGAAATTCTGCAAGATAAGCACCCAATAATTCCATTAATTATGGATTATAGACTTATAACTAAATTGAATTCAACTTATGCTAAAGGATTAGTGAAGGATATAAGTAGTCAAGGAAAAATTCACACGCGTTATGAACAAACGCTTGCACAAACAGGGAGGTTGTCATCAATAAATCCTAACTTACAAAATATACCAGTAAGAATGGAGGAAGGTAAGAAGATAAGATATGCTTTTATTCCTTCATCAAAAGACCACAAAATCCTATCAATAGATTATTCACAAATTGAACTTAGGGTATTAGCTCATATAGCAGACGATCCAGTAATGATTGAAGCATTCAATAAAGATCAAGATATTCATACCAGAACAGCCTCACAGGTAAATGGAGTTCCTTTATCAGATGTTACTGACTCGATGCGTCGTGAAGCAAAGGCTGTAAATTTTGGTATTGTTTATGGTATTTCTGATTTTGGATTGGCGACTAATCTAGGTATTACTCGTAAACGTGCCAAAGAATTTATTGAAAAATATTTAGAAACCTTTTACGGAGTGAAAAACTATATGGATAGTATAGTGGATTTTGCAAAAGAGCATGAATATGTAGAAACATTATTTTCAAGACGTAGAAGACTTCCTGATATAAATTCTAAAAACAAGATGATAGTAAGCTTAAATAGCCGTATTGCTATGAATTCTCCGATTCAAGGAACGGCAGCAGACATTATTAAAATAGCAATGATTAGGGTTTATGAATATTTGGAAAAATCTAATATAAGAGCTAAACTACTATTACAAGTTCACGATGAACTTATATTTGATGTACATAAAGATGACAGAGAGAAATTAGAAAAAGTGGTAAGAGAATTAATGGAGAGTGCTGCAGAACTAAAAGTGAAATTAGTTGCTGATTCATCATATGGTGATAATTGGTATGAAGCAAAATAAAAATAGTTTGAAAAGACAATCAAAAGATTGTCTTTTTATTATATATTTTCAATGTTTGGATTATTAAGAGTAGATATTAGGAAGAAATGTCAATAAATATAGAAAAATTTTATACTTTAAAGGTATTTGTAATCTGCCCAGTGTTCGACAATTAAGGGAAAGAAATGATATAATTAATATAAACAAATTCCAAATTTCAGAGGATAATGATTATGAAAAAAGAATTGGTAATAATAACAGGTATAAGTGGTGCCGGTAAGAATACAGCTTTAGATGTGTTTGAAGATTTTGGATATTTTTGTATAGATAATATTCCATCTCTATTAGTGGCTTCTTTTTTGAAACTATTAAAAGAAAAAGGTATAGAGAAAGCTGCAGTTATTATTGATATTAGGAGTAAGAATTTTAATTTAGAATTGAACTCACTTCTTCAAGATATATTAAAAGATGATGATTTCTTAGTTAAGATAATTTATATTGACTGCTGTGATGAGGTTTTAGTAAATAGATTTAAGGAAACGAGAAAAAATCATCCTCTATCAGCAACAACAAGTCTATTAGAGGGGATAAAATCAGAACGTGAAATAATGGCTCCTTTTAAAGTTTTTGCAAATTATGTTTATGATACGAGTGATTATAAAGCAAAAGATTTTGTTGCTAAATTATCAGCTGATTTTTTAATTAAAAAAGAAGATAGATATCATGTAAGTATCTCTTCTTTTGGATATAAGTACGGTATGCCTATAGATGCTGATAATGTAATTGATGTTAGATTTTTAAATAATCCATTCTATATAGAGGAACTTAGAGAAAAAACTGGGCTTGATGATGAAGTCTACAATTTTGTAATGTCGGAAGATTTAACAAAAGATTTTTATGGAAAACTAAAAAATTTAATCTTATTCCTAGTGGACAAGTATAAGTATGAAGGTCGAGATAAGGTGGCAATTGCGATTGGATGTACGGGTGGTAGACATCGTTCTGTATCTATAGCAAGAAGACTTTTTGCAGATATTGAAGCGGCAGGCTATAAAACTTATATTAGTCATAGGGATATAAATAAGGTGAAATAAATGAGTCTAGTTAAAGTAGTATGTATAGGGGGAGGGACAGGCCTTTCTGTTCTTCTTCGAGGATTAAAAAATTATCCACTTGAACTAACTGCCCTAGTTACAGTTGCTGATGATGGAGGATCTTCTGGAAAAATAAGAAGTGATATGAATATTCCTTCACCAGGAGATCTACGTAATGTAATTGCAGCCTTGTCAGATGTAGAGCCAGAATTAGAGAAAATGTTTCAATATCGCTTTGATAGTGGTCAAATTTCGGGTCACCCAGTAGGAAATCTTATGATTGCAGCTATGGCTGATATACATGGAGATTTTTCAACAGCTATTAAGTATATGAGTAAGATACTTAATGTTAAGGGAACAGTATTACCTACGACAAATGATATAGCCCATCTCAATGCTATAATGAAAGATGGAACACTTGTAAAAGGAGAATCTGCCATTAGCAAATTCGGTGGTAAGATAGATAGAGTTTACATAACGCCTCAGGATGTAAAAACAACTAATTATGTTTTTGAAGCTATTGAAGAAGCGGATTATATAATAATGGGACCAGGTTCCTTATATACATCAATAATCCCTAATCTAGTAATAGACAAAATAGGGGAAAAAATCGCAGAATCTTCTGCTAAAAAAATATACGTTTCTAATATAATGACCCAACCAGGTGAAACAGATGGTTTTGCAGTATCAGATCACATAAAGGCTATCAATAAACATCTTAATAGTAATATTTTTGATATGGTAATTGCTAATGATAGAGAGATTTCTCCGCAAACTTTGGTTAATTATCAAGCTAAGAACCAGAATGTCGTAGCTTTAGATGAAAATGAAATAAAGAAATTAGGCATAGAAATTATTGCTCATGACGATGTTATAATTGAAAAAAATTATCTAATTAGGCACAATACTCATAAAATAGCAGAATTAATATTCAATTATATATTGAAAACAAAAGGGTAGAAAAATTAAAATTTTAGTATTTACATTATTAAATAAATACCGTAAAATTATATACATAACAATATAAAAATGGAAGGAGAATAATCATGCATTTAAAATTTGATTACTCAAAAGCCTCAAACTTCTTTAATGAACAAGAAGTAAAAAACATGGCAGAATATGTAAAGGTTGCCCATAAACAATTACATGAAAAAACAGGAGCAGGAAATGATTTTCTAGGATGGCTAGACTTGCCAACAAGCTACGATAAAAAAGAGTTCGCTCGCATAAAAAAAGCAGCTGAAAAAATTCAAAATGATTCTGAAGTATTAGTAGTTATTGGTATAGGGGGTTCTTACTTAGGTGCAAGGGCTGCTATTGAAATGCTTAATGATTCATTTTATAACTTCTATGACAAAGATAGAAAAACTCCTCAAGTATTCTTTGCAGGACACACTATTTCTTCAACATATACACAAGAATTAGTAAACTTTTTAAAAACAACAGGTAAAGATTTCTCAGTTAACGTAATTTCTAAATCGGGAACAACAACAGAGCCGGCTATCGCTTTCCGTGTATTCAAAGAATTACTAGAAGAAAAATATGGAAAAGAAGCAGCCAAATCAAGAATTTATGCAACGACAGATAGAGCACGTGGAGCTTTAAAGACTCTAGCAGATAGTGAAGGCTATGAAACTTTTGTAGTACCTGATGATGTAGGAGGACGTTTCACAGTTCTTACGGCAGTTGGATTATTACCAATTGCAGTATCAGGTGTTAATATTGATAAAATGATGGAGGGTGCAAAACTTGCTCAAGATCAATTATCAAGTGATGATTTATCTACTAACATTGCTTACCAATATGCAGTAATGAGAAATATTTTACAACAAAAAGGTAAGTTAATTGAATTATTAGTTACTTACGAGCCATCAATGGTATATTTCAATGAGTGGTGGAAACAATTATACGGAGAATCAGAAGGTAAAGATGGAAAAGCATTATATCCATCAAGCGTATGTTTCTCAACAGATTTACACTCAATGGGGCAATATATTCAAGAAGGACGTCGTATTTTATTAGAAACAGTTCTTAAAGTGAAATCACCTAATAGTGATATTACTTTAAAGGCGGAAGAAACAGATTTAGACGGGCTAAACTATCTTGCGGGGCAAACAATGGATTTCGTTAATACAAAAGCATTTGAGGGAACATTGCTAGCACATACAGATGGTGGGGTACCTAACTTCGTACTAGAATTACCAGATATGTCGGAATTTACATTTGGATATTTAGTTTACTTCTTTGAAAAAGCTGTAGCGATTTCTGGTTACTTACAAGGATTAAACCCATTTGATCAACCGGGAGTTGAAGCATACAAGAAAAATATGTTTGCTTTATTAGGAAAACCAGGATTTGAAGATTTGAAAAAAGAATTAGAAGATAGATTATAATAAATCTAAAAAACTTACTAGGAATTAGAAGTTTCTAGTAAGTTTTTTTCTTAAAATAAAATATTATAAATTAAATTCATGCTTTGATATAAGGTTAAAGTGATAAGATTTAAATAGATGTTTTAAAATTTTTATTAAAATAATAGACTCATTGTATTTTATAAAAAATATGTAAACAAGTAAATTAGAGTTTATCCTTAATTTTTTTAAATTAATAAAAAATATGGTAATATAAATATTATCTTTTAGGAGGATATATTAATGTATAAGAAAGAAGATTTAATAAGAGAAAAGCTAAATTTAGAAATTGAAGATACCAAAGAGAGTAAGGTAATAAGATTTTTAGGCGGAAAATTAAGTATTTATGTCCTAGCGATTTTAATCTTATTATTTACGACTATATGGCTATATAATCAAATATCTGGAATATTAGAACCTGTTAGTATAATCTTTAATATTCTAGTAACTCCTGTTTTAATTGCATATATACTTTTCTATGTATTAAGACCAGTTCATAAAATATTGAATGGAAAATTCAAGGTTTCAGCTGGTATATCTGCAATTTTATCCATTATTTTTGGTTTAGTAGTTATTACTTCGATTTTTGTAGGGGTTATACCTGTAATGGTGGAACAGACTCAGAGTTTAATTATCTCAGTTCCTAGATATGTGGAAACGATAAGAACTTATGCAGAGGCAAATTCTGATAATGCAATAGTTCACTATATGGTAGACTATATAAATACAAGTCTTAATGTAAGTCAACTATCATCAACAGCTTTTGATATATTTTCAAAATTTGTATCTAATGCGACAGGTGTGGTATCATCTATGGCTACTATTATTGTAACGGCTCCTTTTGTACTCTTTTATTTGTTAAAAGATTCTACTAAATTTAGAAAGTATGTTATAGATCATTTACCAAAATACTATAAGGAAGAAGTTGATGGAATTATCTCTGAAATTGATGACAAAGTGGGTTCATATATTTCTGGTCAGATGCTGGTATCCTTATGTATAGGGGTCCTATTATTTATAGGATATACAATAATTGGACTAGATTATGCCATGTCATTAGCAACATTAGCTGCAGTTTTATCAATAATTCCCTACTTGGGTCCGGCATTAGCAATCTTACCGGCGGTTATAGTTGCTTTAGCTACATCATGGGTCATGCTTATTAAAATAGCTGTAGTTTGGGCAGTGGTTCAGTTCTTAGAAGGGAACTTTATTTCTCCTAATATTATGGGACACAGTTTGAAAATTCATCCACTGACAGTAATTTTTATTATTTTAATAGCAACTTCAACATTCGGAATTGTAGGGGCGATAGTTGGAATTCCAGCTTATGCTATTATTAAAATATTAGTAACTAAATTTATAATAGCTCTAAGGGGTAGATACAGTAGAATTTTCCATCTAGAATATAATGATGAAGATTTAGTAAAGGAAAATAAAGAAGATTAGAATTTCTAATCTTCTTTATTTTTTACGCAAACAATTTCTGGGGCATAAAAGTCACTATTTAATAAGTTTAATGATCCATCATTATTTCTTTCAAATAATGTAAGGTTATCAGAATCTTGGTGGGCAACAATAAGGAACTTTTCATTAGAAGAGATAGCAAAATCACGTGGAACTAAGCCATTTGTTTTGTAGGTTGCTAATTTTTTTAATCTGGCATTCTCTAGAATAGAGTAAGCTAGGATAAGATCATAGCCTCTGTTTGAAGCATATAAGAATTTTCCATCTTTTGTTAATTTAATAGCTGCAGCCCATTTTTTGTCACTTTCATTTTCTAGTAAATTTACTTTTTCAATAAGTTCAAAAGAACCATTTTCTTTTGAATAGGAAAGGACTTCAATAGAAGCGTCTAGTTCGCAAATAAGATAAGCAATATCTAAAGTTGGATGGAAGGTAAGGTGTCTAGGACCAGCTCCTTTTTTAGTTTTGTAAGTTGAAACTAATTCAAATTTGTTGTTATTTAACTTATATGTTAATAAAGTGTCCTTACCTAAATCACAAGCTAATATATATTTTTTATCCTTAGACCAATCAGAGTAGTGAATATGAGATTTTTTTTCATCCTTATCTTCATTATGTTCTACTATATCAAGAATTTCTAGTTTATTATCACTTACTTTATAGGCTATTAAACTTGCTGTATGATAGTTGGCAGTGAGAATAATATCTTTATTTAAAGCAACATAGCAAGGGACAGCATCTTCTGTATAAGACTCAAGGATGATGGCATTATCTGTATACAAAATACCTCCCTTACCATTCTTTCCAGACACCATTACCAATTTTTTTTCTTTATTATCTAGGTAAGTAGGATTATTAGTTTCTTTTTCGATTTTTAAATCAAGTAATTCTTTTTTTTCTGTATCTAAAACAACAGAGTAAAGGCCCTTACTTTCCCTTTTTGTATAAGATCCTAAATAAAATTTTTCTAGCATAAAAGTAGCTCCCTTCATTAATATAATTTTATTATAATATAAAATTCTTAAATAGAAAATTTTTAAAATTAGTTGACATAAAGATGGATTCCACGTATAATAAACACATGTATTTTTAGAAAAAACAAAGGAGAAAAATTATGTCTTTATATTCAAGAATTCCTCTACTAGCTAGATTAGTATTGGCTTTAGTACTAGGGGTTATATTTGGGAATATTTTACCAGAAGTATTAATTAAAGTGCTAGTTACTTTTTCAGGTTTGTTCTCGTCATTTTTAAAATTTGCAATCCCATTAATTATAATTGCCTTTATTATACCGGGAATTAGTCAAATTTCATCTAATGCAGGAAAATTATTAGGTCTTTCTACTGGAATTGCCTATGTTTCTACATTACTTGCAGGAACTTTAGCTTTCTTAGCTTCACAAGCTGTAATTCCTAATATTTTGCAAGGCTCTGCCCTACAATCATTAGCTAATCCAGAAGATTTATTAATTTCTGGTTATCTTTCTTTAGAAATACAACCGGTATTTAGTGTAATGACAGCCTTAGCTTTATCGTTCGTAATAGGTATTGGAATTTCGGTCTTAAAGTTAGAATCTATGAAAAAAGCATTTGATGATTTTGGTAAGATTATAGAATTATTACTGAATAAATTAATTATTCCCTTATTACCATTTTATATTTTAGGTGTGTTTACTAACCTTACAAAATCAGGTGAAGTATTTAAAATTTTAAAAGTTTTTGCTTTAGTATTCATACTTATTTTGATACTGCATGCAATTATTATCTTATTCCAATACTTTGTAGCAGGAGGAATAAGTGGGCAAAATCCATTCAAAATGCTTGCTAAGATTATACCGGCTTACATTACAGCAATAGGGACTCAATCATCAGCAACAACAATCCCAGTAACATTAGAATCTACAAAGAAAATGGGTGTTGATAAGTCGGTAGCAGGATTTACTGTCCCATTATTTGCAACTATTCACTTATCAGGATCTACAATTACTTTAACTACTTGTGCAACTGCTGTTTACTGGCTACAAAATGGATACCAGTTTCCTGACGCAGCAACAATGGTTAAATTCTTAATTCTGTTAGGAATTACGATGGTTGCAGCACCAGGAGTTCCTGGAGGGGGAGTAATGGCAGCATTAGGACTATTGCAAACAGTCCTTGGATTTAATGAAGTGATGTCGTCACTAATGATAGCTTTATATATTTCTCAAGATTCATTTGGAACAGCTGCTAACATTGCAGGAGATGGTGCCCTATCATCAATTGTAGATAGAGTTAATAAAAAGTTTTTTAAAGAGTAGGCAATAGCCTGCTTTTTTATTTTATTAAATAAACTTTTAATGAAAATTGAAAAATAGTATTTTATATGTTACTATAGTCAAAGATTTATATTAAGAAAGGAGAGAATATGAATAGCGTATTAAGAATTTTTAAAAGAGATAAGTTGCGAGTTTTCCTTGTTATATGTACATCCATGTTAGGTAATTTACTTACCTTGTATCCCATAACTAGAGTATCTTATATAGTAGACTCAATAGCTAATTCTACACTTACATTTGATGATGTTATAAGGGAAATATATATATTAATTTTAATAGGAATAAGCAAATATATAATTTCTTCTATAAGTGACTATTTTACATTCATAGGATATTACAATACTATGAAGAATGTCAGTGAAGATGTACAAAAATCAGTCTACAAACATACACCTATTTTATTTAATCGTATTAGTCCAGGAGAACTTATAAGTAGGTCTACTAATGATATTGTAGATTATATCAGTCCGATTGCTTCTTTTGGATTGTTTTGTTTTATGGAGGGGGTTGTCTATAATTCTTATATTACGGTCTTGATTTTTTCTAAATCAACTTTGATCTACACTTTATTAATTATAGCTCCTTACGTAATTCAAACAATATACTTATACAGAAGAAAGTCATATCAAGAAGTTTACTATGATAAAATGTTAAAAACTATGGATAAAATTACTGATGAAACCTTAGAAAATGTTAAGGGAGTAAGAGTAATTAGAACTTATAATTTACTAGCTAAAGTTAGAAAATCATTTGTTTCTAAATTGAATATCTATACAGACAATAATTTAGAATATATGAAAAAGGTAAAGTTATTCCAACCAATCAATATGCTTTCAACAGCAGTATCTTATATGATAGCTGTGATTTATGGTTTTTATTTAATTAAAAATGGAGAGATGACAATTGGTGGTATGATGTCAATTTTCTTAGTTCTAACTTTGATACAATGGCCTTATATTGCTTTATCACAATTTATTATTTCATTTATTGAAACTAAAAAAGGAATGCAACGTATAGAGGAAATTGAAAATCAAGAAGTATTAGTAAATAACAAAGAGGCTAAATATGAACTTAACTTTCAAGAAAAGATTGAATTCAAAGATTTTAATTTCAAATATGAAGACAAGCTAGTTCTTAAGAATATCAACTTGACTATTGGAAAGGGAAAGACTATAGGAATTGTGGGTAAGACTGGTTCTGGGAAATCAACTCTTATTAAGCAGTTATTAAGACTATATCCAATACAAAATCAATCAATTTTCATTGATAATAAGGCTATTGAAGAATATTATGACTATTCAATAAGAAATTCTATGTCAGTAGCTTTCCAAGAATATCAATTATTCTCTAAAAGTCTAAAAGACAATATATTATTCTATAGAGAAAATTTAGAAGATAAGTTAGAAGAAGCATTAGTTAATGCTGATTTAAAGAAAGACGTAGATAAGTTTACTGAAGGAGTGGATACCCTAATAGGAGAGAATGGATTATCTCTGTCTGGGGGACAAAAACAAAGGATAGCTATAGCTAGATCCTTGATTTCAAATCCAGAAATTTTAATCTTGGATGATTCATTGTCTGCAGTAGATGCTGCAACAGAAAAAAATATTATAGAAAATATTAAAAATGAAAGACAAGGGAAAACTAATATTATAGTGGCACATAGAGTTTCCGCGGTAAGACATGCTGATAAAATAGTAGTTTTATCAGATGGAGAGATTATTGGTCAAGGTAGGCATGAGGAACTTATAGAAACTTGCGACTGGTATAGAGAACTTGATGAATATCAAAATAAGGAGGCAAAGAAAAATGAAGAAGAATAAGAATAATGCGAGTTTACTTTTTCAATTTGTACCTTATATGAAAAAGGCAAAAAAAGACTATTTTATAGGTCTTGTTACGGCCTTATTAGCTGTATTAGGGTCTGTTATAGCAGTCTACTTACTATCAAAAGTTTTTGATAAGGTAGAAGGAACAATCACTGAACAAATAATTTATAGATCCCTAATCATAGCAGCAGGATATGGAGCAACTCTGATTTTATCTGGGTTATTGACTTATGTAAGAAATATTTATCTAATTAAGGGAGCTAATGCTGTATATGTAGCTATTCAAGAAAAAATTTATGACCATATCCAAAACTTACCGATTTCATATTTTGATAATATGCCGGCAGGGTCGGTAGTATCACGTATTACATCAGATGCCAATGTTATTAGGAACTTTTTTGTTAATACTTTTGTAAATATATTGGTAGTAGTTTTAAAATTGATATTTATTTATACAGCTTTATTCCTAGTAGATATATATTTCGCATTAGTAATGCTTCTACTAATACCTTTGATGTATCTTCTAATGTTTATATACAATAAAATCACAGCTGATACTATAATTGAGTATAGAAGAACATATTCAACAGCCAATGCTATAATCAATGAGTCTTATCAAAATTTAGAAGTAATAAAATCATTTAATAAAGAAGAGGAGAGTTTAAGGTACTGGCAAAAGGTAAATGACGAAAGATATAGTTTGGGTTCAAAAATCAATAGAGCAGATGCAACTCTACTTCATACATTCACAGGTTTTCTGCAAATAATGATTTTTACAGGGATAATTTTCTACTATGCTTATTCATACTTTCATGATAATGTATTTGGATTAACGCTAGGGGTAATTTATTTATTTGTAGCCTACACACAAGATATTATATATCGTATAACGGATTTTACTGCAGAAATTTCTGTATATACAAGAGCGGTAGGGGCAGCAGTTAATATTAACGAAGTTTTGAAGCTTGAAAGGGAAGATGATGATGGAAAAATTTCTGAAAAGGACAATTTCCAAGGAAATATTGAATTCAAAGATGTCTACTTCGCTTACAAAGATGATAGATATGTCCTAAAAAATATTAATCTAGAAATTAAGGAAAATCAAACAGTAGCTTTTGTAGGTTCAACGGGATCGGGTAAATCTACAATTATGAACCTACTTATAAAATTTTATGAAGCAAATAAAGGACAGGTTAAAATTTCAGGTATTGATGTAAAAGATTATACCAGAAGCTACTTAAGAGAAGAGGTTGCAATAGTTCTGCAAGATTCTTTTCTATTCGAAGGAACTTTACTGGATAATATATCTCCTAAAGGGGATAAAAAGCTAGCAAAAGAGGCACTAGAAAGAGTGGGTGGAGCTTTTATTTTAGAAAATAGAAGTCTAGACTCAAAAGTAGAGGTAGGGGGAGCCAACTTCTCGACAGGAGAGAAGCAACTTATCTGCTTAGCTAGAGCCCTGGCAAAGAATCCAAAAATTTTAATATTAGATGAATCAACAGCTAATGTTGACAGTGAAACAGAGCAATATGTGGGTAGAGCTATTGAAGAATTGAAACAGGGACGTACAACTTTAATAATTGCCCATAGGTTGTCAACAATTAAAAATGCTGATAAAATATTTGTTCTTCATTACGGAGAAATAGTAGAGTCAGGAAGCCATCAAGAATTATTGAATATGGGTGGAAGATACAATAAAATGTATAGGACACAAACAAATTCATAATAGATATTGTTTAAGTTTTTGATGAGATAGTGCTTAAGATCTGTAGATATTTTAATGAAGACTAAGATAAGCCAGCTTATCTGAAAACATAAGATAAAATAAAGAGAGTGGATTACTCTCTTTTATTTTGTTTATATATGCCAGTATATGTTAAAATATACTAGTTATATTATATTTTAAATAGGTGTTTTATGAATGGAAATAAAGAGTTAAAAGAACTTCTAGAAATCCAAGAAGTTAAAGTGTATTATGAAAAAATAAAAAAAAGAAAAATATCTTTAATTGCTAAGAAAATATTTGATAAATTTTTAGCATTTTTTATGTTACTACTAGTCAGTCCTATATTTGTTTTTATCGCAATTTGGATAAAATTAGATAGTAAGGGTCCAGTATTTTATAGACAGCCAAGGATAACGCTTTATGGAAAAGAATTTAAAATATTTAAATTTAGAACCATGGTAGAAAATGCAGATAAACTAGGGACAGCAGTAACTTTACAAGATGATCCTAGAATCTCTAGGGTAGGTAGAAAACTTAGAAAGTTAAGATTAGATGAACTGCCACAATTAATAAATATTTTATTAGGAGACATGTCTTTTGTAGGAACAAGACCGGAGATTGCTAAGTATGTAGATAAATATTATCCGGAAATGTATGCAACTTTACTATTACCTGCTGGAGTGACATCGAAAGCAAGTATCAAGTATAAGGATGAAGATCAAGTCTTAGAAAAATGGATTAGCCAAGGTATGGATGCGGATCAGGCCTATATAGAAAAAGTTTTACCAAATAAGATGAAATATAACTTAGAATATTTGGAAAATTTTTCATTTATAGAAGATATCAAAATAATGATAGCTACATTCTTTGGAGTTTTAAAGTAGGAGGAAGAATGACAAAATTAACTATACCATTTTCACCGCCTGATATAAGTCAAGCTGAAATAGATGAAGTAATAGCGAGCTTAAAATCAGGCTGGATTACAACAGGACCAAGAGTAAAAGAACTTGAAAAAAAATTATCAAACTACAGCAACACAAGTAAAACAGTATGTTTAAATTCAGCAACAGCAGCTTTAGAGATGATACTTAGACTATTAGGAATTACTTCAGGAGATGAAGTAATTGTTCCGGCAATGACTTATACTGCATCTTGTTCAGTAGTTTATCATGTTGGAGCAAATCCAATAATGATAGATATAGAAAAAAATTCTTTTGAGATGGATTATGATAAATTAGCTGATGCAATTACTGAGAGAACCAAGGCAATTATAGCAGTAGATCTAGCTGGTATTCCTTGTGATTATGACAAATTATTTCAAATAGTAGAAAAGAAAAGATCCTTATTTAAAGCGAAAAGTGAATATCAAGAAAAATTAGGAAGACTAGCAATCATTGCAGATGCAGCCCATGCTTTGGGTTCTGTATATAAGGGGCAAAAAGTAGGATCTATTGCAGACTTTACTGCTTTTTCATTTCATGCTGTTAAAAATTTTACTACAGCAGAAGGAGGGGCAGTAACTTGGAAAGAAAATTCTAATTTTGATGATAATAAATTATACAAGGACTTTCAAATCTATTCTTTACATGGACAAACAAAAGATGCTTTAGCCAAAACAAAAACAGGATCTTGGGAGTATGATATTTTAATTCCAGCCTATAAATGTAATATGACAGATATAGCTGCTGCTATCGGACTTGTACAATTCGAGAGATACCCAAGTTTGTTGCAAAGACGTTATGATATTGTAGACAAGTATGACACTTTACTTGCAGGAACAAATATTGAATTTTTAAAACACAAGGGAGAAAACTATTTATCATCTCATCATTTATATATTACCCATGTGAGAGGTGCTAATTTAGAACAAAGGAACAAAATTATTACTTTAATGGCAGAAAGAGGTATAGCTACCAACGTTCATTATAAACCACTTCCTTTATTAACAGCTTATAAAGATAAAGGTTTTGACATAGTAGACTATCCAAATGCCTATAGATACTTTGAAAATGAGATTACTTTACCACTTCACACGAAATTAAAAGATGAAGATATAGAATATATTGTTGATAATTATAAAGAAGTAGTTATGCAAGTACTAGGAAAACAAGATGGACTTAATTAGTGTTATAGTTCCAGTTTATAAGGTTGAAGACTATCTAGAGAAATCTGTAAATTCAATAATAAATCAAACTTATAAAAATTTAGAAATAATTTTAGTGGACGATGGTTCACCCGATAGGTCCGGTCAGATTTGTGACCAATTAGCAAAGAAAGATGATAGAATAGTAGTTTATCATAAGGAGAATGGTGGAGTTTCAGCGGCTAGGAATTTTGCCTTAGAGAAAGCTAGGGGAGCTTATATTAGCTTTGTAGATTCAGATGATTATCTTGAGTTGAATATGCTAGAAGAGCTTTATAATATTGCTATTAAAGAAGATGCAGATTTTGTAGAATCTAATTTTAATTTAATTTTGAGAAGTAAAAAAAGAAAGTATACAGAAGAAAATTACTATTTGAGATTAGATAAGAAAGAATATTTGAAAGAATATTTATTGATGGATAAATTATTTGGTGCATCATGGGGGAAAATAATAAAAGCAGATTTGGCCAAGTCTATTTTATTTCCTATAGACCAACCCATATATGAGGATATGGAATATCAATATCAATTGATAAAAAAATCTAATAAGATAATTTTAACTAGTCAGCAATATTATAATTATGTTGTGAGAAAAGATAGTGAAACAAATTCGGATTTTAAGGAGAAAAATATGTATTTATTGGATATCTTGAATGAGATAAAAGACTATACCCTATCAAATTATCCAGATTTAGAAAATGAAGTGAGATCTAGAGAAATGTATGCATATTTTGGAATTTTTAATCAGATTATTATGCTAGATAATTACAAAGAAAATAAATATTACTATCAAGTAAAAAATTATCTTAAAAAAAATTTAATTTATATTTTAAAAAATCCTTGTATTAAAAGAAACAGAAAGATATCAACTTTATTATTAGTAGTCAGCACTAGATTATATAAAGTAGTCTTAAAAACATATGGAAGGTTGAATTGATATGTCTGAGTTAATTAGTATAATCGTCCCTGTATATAAGGTGGAAAAATACCTAGAGCGTTGCGTAAATTCGATATTAGAACAAAGTTATACTGAACTTGAAATAATATTAGTCAATGATGGATCTCTAGATAATTCGGCAATAATTGCCCAAGAATTGGCGACTAAAGACGATCGTATAGTGCTTTATCACAAAGAAAATGGTGGTTTGTCAGATGCCCGTAATTACGGAGTATCCAAAGCCAAGGGGGCTTATATAGGTTTTGTAGATTCTGATGATTATATCCATGAAGATATGTATAAAAATCTTTATGAATTAATAAAATCAGAAGATACGCAAGTTGCAGAATCAAATGTAGTGAGAATATATGGAAATCAGGAAAGACCACATTATTTAGGAAAAGATTATAGAAAGACTATATCCTCTAAGGAATATCTGAGAGAATATCTTACTATGGAAAAAGTCTATGGTTCTGTATGGTGTAAATTAATAGATGCTAATTTAGCCAAGGAATTGACTTTTCCTAAAGGTAAATATTATGAAGATATTTATTATAATTATGACCTAGTTCAAAAAGTAGATAAGATAAGTATTACAAGTGAGCCATATTATTACTATTACATTAGAGAAAATTCAATAACGACTGAAAAATATAGTCCTAAGCAATTAGACCTTATTGAAATAGTTGAAAAATTGGATATGTATGTAGGAGAAAACTATCCTGAATATAAAGAAGAAAGTTTTATAAGGCTGGTCTATGCATATTTGTCTACATTCAATCATATGATTGTGGAGGATAATTATGAATCCATAGAAAGTTTTGATAAAATTTATAATTTTTTTAAAACTAATAAATCTAAAATTTGGTCAAGTAATAAAGCAGAGAAAGCATTAAAATTATCGGTGCTATTATTAAGTATAAATCTTAGTCTTTATAAATTTTTATTTAAAAAATATAAGGCAAGAAGGATTTTGAATTTATAGTGAAATACAAGTTCTAGCTATAATTGAAAAATATTTTAGACTAAAAATTAATAGATCATAATAGTAGTAATTAAAGTAGCAGAAGTTATTTTATTAGAAACTTATTTTTCTAAAGAGGAATTGATATTTGAGAAAAAATAGGAGGTGAAAGTGTGCTGAAAGTAATCAATAATAATTTTAACAATATTGTAAGAGTTTATCTAGCGGTCAGTATTTTTGCATATTTAATATATTTGATAGCTCCTTTAGTGTCCTTGATTATGAATACGCAGTTATATAGCTTTCAGAGATATCTGGCTGTAGCTGGAATAGGGATAATAGTCTATGATTTATTGTTTTTTAGAAGTGGATTTAAGACTAAGTATGCAATCTTTCTATATGGACTGCTTGTATCTGCTGGGATATCTTCAGTTATGGCTATTGAATATGGTATTAAGGAGAATTTATTTGATATTATTTGGCTGTTGATTTATATTTACATATACTATTCCTATGCTGAAAGAGTGGGTCTAGAGCAGGTAAGAAAAGATATAGACTTTATGTATAAGCATTTTCTTATAATTTGGTTTATAGCTGTAGCTTTTTCTATATCTACTTATCTTTTCAATACATCATTTAGAATTTCAGCCAATCCTTATAACAGCTATCTTACAAGGCAAGGTTTTATGGAAAATAGATTATTTGGTATCTTTATGCCCTTAATCATATCTGCTATGCTATCAGGAATTTTAATAATATATGGAAGTATGAGATATCCCAAGAAAAAGTTGATAATTTTTGTTAACTTAGTATTTTTCATACATATAATATTGACAGGATCAAGGGCAGCTTTACTCTCTTTAATGACGGTATTTGCTTTATTGATTTTTTATAAGGTTTTTACAAAATATTTCCTAGGAAAAAAAACTATATATAAAATATTTATGTCTTCTATAATATCCCTTGCTCTGCTAGGGGGCTTGTTTTTAGGGACACAAATTTTAAAAACAACTTTGTCTTATTTACCAACATTTACAGTATTTAAGGATAATTCTATGTCTTTTAAATCATTATTAAGTAAGCAGCCGAATCTTATAGTAGATGGTTTAGAAAATGAAGGTTCAGAGAGTTTGAAATCTCATGTAAATGCAGAAGAATTGCTAGATAGAAAAGATATTGATAAATCTAATATCTCTAATGGAAGATTGAGTATTTGGGGAGACTATATTAATATGTATAAAGATATTTCTATTTTCGGATTATCTCCAAGTAATTATTCAAAATATATTCATGAACACTATCAAGATTTATTTATAGTTCAGTTTATTAAATCTAATCATCAAGATACTTATAATGTTGGAGGGGTCTATCATCCACACAACACCTATTTAATGGCTTATGTGACGAGTGGTTTAGTAGGTTTAGTATGTTTTACTCTAGTATTGTTATTAATGGTAAGAGATACACTTGCTAGATTATTTAAAAAAGAAAATGCTTATTTATTATTAGTTACAAGTATACTTGTATTTTGCCTTTTAAATGGTCTATTTGATTCTATAATATTATTTTCTAATGAAATAGTAACAGCCATAAGCTGGATATTTTTAGGTCTATTGGCACATATATTAAAAGAAGCTAAGTAATAAATAAAACTACTTAACTTCTTTTTAATTTATTCTTTATAGTCTTTAGTATTTCTTTAATAATAGAATCTCTAATAAAGTATAAAGATAAGAAGTAGGTTAGACTAGATAGTAATATTTTAGAAGAAACATTCAAGATATATTTTAAAGATAGATTAATATCTACAACTATAAGCTGGTCAATTAAGAAAGAAATTAGTATAAAACTGATAGAAATAAGCAAATATTTGTATAAGTTATGGAAAATAGGTTTTATATTTGCTAGTTTTTTTCTTTTTATGAATATAATATAAAAAATTAATACCAAGCTTTCTGAGATAAATGTAGTTCCAATATAATATTCTGCTGAAAAAATAGATGATTTGTATAGAAATATTTTTAGCAATAGATTGAGGAGTCCGGCAATAGAAACAAAGATGGTTATATATTTTTCATATCCTTTTATAAAAATTATGTGCACACCTAGTATATTATATAAGGCTAGCATAATAGATCTCAGAGAGAAAATTGCTATTACAATTCCTGCACTCAGAAATTTTTCACCACCATATATAAGTGCAATATCATCTGATAGAATAAATATTCCCATTGTCAGTGGTACAGTGAAAAATAGGAAAACTTGAGCTCCTTTATAAAGAAGTTTCTCGTATTCAATGTTATTGTTTTCTCCAAGATAGTAAGATAATCTGGGGATATTGACAGAAATAGCTCCAGTAATAATACCGGTTATAATCATAACTATATTTTGAGCCATTACATAATCAGCTATATAGATACTAGATTCAGCCTTGGATAAAAATAACCTATCTAGAGTAGAAAATAAGATGCTAATATTGGCTAATATAAGCATAGGTAATAAGATATAGAATAGTTTTTTTAATCTTGAAAATGGAACTTTAACAAGTTTAACATCTCGCTTTATCCATATAAATGATAATAGTAGATTTAAAACTTCGGCAAGAGTCATTACAAAAGCATATGCAAGTAAATCGTCAGGATTTCTAATCATGATGAAGGTCAGAGAAAACATAGTTATCCTTACTATAATCGTCTTATAGAGAATAAAGCTATAGTTTTCAAATGCTTCATTAAGCCATTCTATAGATAAGAATTGACAAAATAACTGAAAACCTAAAATATAGTAAGTATAAAGCAAACTAGTATAATCAATATTGCTAAAAAAATTGATGTAGATAAGATAAAAAGAAGACATCAAAAAAGTAGCAATAGAAGATACATAAAATAACTCAGAGAATAGTTGGTTTATATGTGATTTATCATTTTTAACTTTACTTATATTTCTTATACCATAGTTATAGACTCCTAAAGTAGCTAGGGGTACTAAAAGTTGAACTAATATATTTGCAGAGTCAAAGTAACCAATATTTTCTTTAGATAAAGTTCTAGCTATATAAGGCCCAGTTATTAAAGGGAATACTATATTTAAAATTCTAACCATTATTGCAGCTAGAGCGTTAAGTTTTAGACTTTTCATACAAACTCCTAATTTTTATTATTAAAATTATATCATAAAAGTTAAATATGATATAATTAATAGATGATATAGATAAGTAATAAATACAGTGAGGGGGAAGTAGATGGAAAAAATTGATATAGTTGTTACTTGGGTTGATGGTACAGATCCTAAATGGCTAAAAGAAAAATCTAAATATGTTGCAGAAAAAAGTTATTCAGAGGCAGATAGTAAGAATCGTTATAGTCCATCTGATTTGTTTAAGTATTGGTTTAGAGGAATAGAAAATAATATGCCTTGGATTAATAAGGTATTTTTTATTACTTATGGGCATATACCAGGATGGCTTAACAAGAATCATCCTAAATTAAAAATAGTAAGACATGCAGACTATATACCTAATGAATATTTGCCTACCTATAATTCTAATATTATAGAACTGCACCTACATAGAATTAGAGAATTGAGTGAGAAGTTTATCTTATTTAATGATGATGTGTATGTAATTGCTAAGCTGGAGAAAGAGGATTTTTTTGTGGGAGATAGGGTAAGGGATTTAGCCATTTATAAACCCATAATTCCTTACGGAAGTTTTAGTCATACGCAAATTAATAATACAATTATTATGAATAAATATTTTAGTAGTAAAAATGAACTTAAGAAAAATCCATTGAAATTTTTTAGATGGGGAAATGGAAAACATAATATAAATAATTTAGTAGCCTTGTTATATCCAGGTATAATAGGTTATATGGCTTCTCATATAGCACAGCCTCATCTTAAATCAACTTTCAAGAAAGTGTTTGAGTTAGAGAAAGATATACTACCAGAAGCGGAAAAATCAAGATTTAGAACGGAAAAAGATATATCACATTATCTAATGTCCCATTGGAATATAGAAACAGGTAAATTTCTCCCTAGAGATTCAAATTTTGGAAGATTCTTTTTAAACAGCGAATTAGAAGATATAAAATTAGCATTAAAGAATAAGAAGTATAAGATTATTTGTATAAATGATGATTTAGAAATGGATGCTCGAAAGAGTGATAAGGAATTAGAAGAAAGTTTTTCTAAATTGTTTCCTAATAAGTCGGAGTTTGAGTTATAATTGATTTCTTGAATGTCTATGATAGAATGAAAAATTGAAAGAGTCGGCTTGTAGCTAGGCCCAAGTAGAATAGGGTTTAGATAATAGTTTTGAACATATGTATAAGAATTCCGTCATTTTTTAAACAAAAGTTTAGACGGTTTTTTGTTATGTATAGTACAATATAAAATACCAAGTAGTTAGTGTAAGGTATCTGTATAGCAAAATATAGATAAACTCTATTTTATTGATTATTATGAACAAAATTTAGATGTTTTCTTGGATGCCTATCTATAAGGTTACCCTAGGCTCAAATAACATTAAAAACTTTTATTCTACGAGTAGATTAGAAAATATTAGAATTTAAAATAAGAGAGTATAATTATAGAAATATTTAAAAAACATTGAAATAAAGGTGAATAGATGGAAAAGTATGGAATAAGTGTTCTTCTTTCGGTCTATAAAAAAGAGAATGCAGAGTATTTAAGAGGGGCTATATATAGTATAGCTAGACAGACTAGAATTGTGGATGAAATAGTCATAGTAGAAGATGGTCCACTTACTGATACCTTATATGCAGAGCTTGAATATTTAGAAGAAAGATTTGGAAGATTAATAAAAAGATATCCTTTAAAATCAAATGTGGGATTAGGCCTTGCTTTGAAGTATGGAGTAGAAAGATGTGCTAATGAACTTATTGCTAGGATGGATACTGATGATATAGCAATAAGTAATCGTATAGAAGTTCAAGAGAAGGCTTTCCTAGAAGATCCCTTTTTAGATATAGTTGGAGGGCATATTGAAGAATTTGATACAGATCCAGAAAATCCTCATTCTAAAAGATTGGTTCCCTTAAGTCATGCAGAAATAGTGAAATATCAAAAGAAGAGAAGTGCTTTTAACCACATGACAGTAATGTTTAGAAAATCAGCAGTATTAAGAGCAGGAAATTATGAAGATGGACTTTATATGGAAGATGATTTACTATGGCATAATATGATAGCGACTTTTTCAAAAACTAAGAATATAGATATGATTTTATGTAAAGTGAGAGTCGGAAACGGAATGTATGAAAGAAGAGGTGGATTAGACTATTTTGAGTATTATAAAGAAGCTAGAGAAAAGATGTTGGCTAGAAAGCAAATTTCTTATAAAGATTATATCCTAAGTCTAGCTATTCAGCTAGGAGTGGCGATAGTACCTAACAATGCAAGGGAATTTATCTTTAAGAAGTTACTTAGAAAATAGAATTGTAATAAAGAAGACCTTTAGAAGTTTATACTACTGGAGTTTTTTTATTTGGGAAGAGTGAGATTAAAGCTACAGAAATATAATTTAAGTTATTCTTAAATCTAGGTATCATAGAAATTAAAAAATATGTACTAAAAAATAGATGTTTATAAATGTGTATAAACAAGTTGTTGAAAATTAATAAAATCTAACTGTCCGAAAATTTACTTTAAATAGATTGGAGAAAAGATCGGTGAAATTATTGATATATTGATGCCAGAGTGATATAATTAGTTGGGTTATTATATGGAAAAATTAGGAGGAAAAAATGGATTACAAAATAACCAAAAGAGTTCTAAGTATAGTACTAAGTGTTCTATTGATAATCATTACGTCACCTATTATGCTTGTTACCTATTTGCTAATTCAAATTTCAGGTGGAAATGCAGTTTATACACAAGATAGAGTAGGGATTAATGGAGAAAAATTTAAAATATATAAATTTAGAAGTATGGTTAAAAACTCAGATTCAATCTTAGAAAAAAGAATATCTAGTGGGGAAGTCGATGTGCTTGGAGTAAAGGATAAAAATGATGATAGAATAACTAAAATTGGAAAAATTATTCGTACTACATCAATAGATGAATTGCCACAGCTTTTCAATATTTTAAAAGGAGATATGGCAATTGTGGGTCCAAGACCATTAAATGAAAATGAGACTGAAAGAATTAGTAAATTTTTAGATATAGAGAAGAAAAACTCAATTAGACCAGGACTTGTTTGTTATTGGCAAGTAACGAAGAATAAAAATGACATGCTGTTTGAAGAGAGAATGGCTTTAGATATGAAATATATTGATGAAGTAAGTCCTATAGTTGATATTAAAATATTTATACAAGCTATAAGAGTAGTACTTTCATTAGGAAATCATTAGGAGAAAATTTTAATGGATGTGAAAATCTTAGTGGGAGCCCACAAAGAAGTGGACGTGCCTAAATCAGATATTTATTTACCTATACAAGTAGGAGCAGGGCTAAATAATATAGTGACAGAATATCAGAAAGATAATGAAGGAGATAATATCTCTGCAGATAATCCTTATTTTAGTGAACTAACAGCTTTATATTGGGCTTGGAAAAATTTAGATATTGACTATATAGGTCTAGTTCACTATAGAAGGTATTTATCTACAAGAAAACACAAGTATAGTCCGAATAAAAAATTAGAAGAACTTATTGTTAGGAAAGAAGATTTAATTTCATTGCTAGGTGAGGATAATATCATAGTTCCGGCAAAAAGAAAATATTACATTGAGTCTTTATATAGCCATTATGCTAATACTTTTGATGCTAAGCATTTAGATAAAACAAGAGATATTATAAGTGAAACTTGTTCAGATTACTTAGCTAACTTTGATAAGGTTATGAAACAAAATCATGGATATATGTTTAATATGTTCATAGCTAACAAAAAATTAGCAGATCAATATTGTGAATGGTTATTCCCAATTCTATTTGAACTACAAAAGAGAGTGAGTGTTGAAGGTCTAACTCCATTCGAAGCAAGGCTATTTGGTAGAGTTAGTGAGAGATTATTCAATGTTTGGTTAGATAAAAATAATATCAGAACAACAGAACTACCTTTATATGACCACTTTAAAGTAAATTGGCTAAAAAAAGGCTCGGCATTCCTAACAGCTAAGATATTTAAGAAAAAATATGAAAAGAGTTTTTAGGGGTACAAAATGATAAGAATAGATATAAATAAATTACTGTTCACGATAGGATATGTAGTAATTCTTATTAAAATTTTTATAGATTCATCGACAATCCAAGCAATCCCTTTTTTTGAACTAATAAAAAATAACTATACTGCACCAGCTACGATAATATTAATAATTTTATCATTATTTAAAATTAATTATATAAGAAATATAAGTTTAAAAAATCTTATAGGGCTAATTTTAGTATTTTCTTCATTGCTTCTAAGTATTTATTTTTCTCAATCATCTTCTTTGCGATATCTTATGTTTTTAATATTTCTAGCTTTCAATATAGAGTTAAGATACATTGTAAAAACATTTTTAATAATTAAGCTACCAATTGTTGTATTATTAATAAGCCTAAGTTTATCGGGAGTAATAGAAAATTTTGAGTTTATTGACAAAAATAGAGGTGCTAGATATGCCTTTGGAGCTATATATGCAACTGATTTTGCTGCTTCTATATTCTATCTTCAAATGGCCTACTACTATTTGAGAAAGAATATAAATATATTGGAAGTATTAGTAAGTAGTGTGATTACATATTTAGTATATATATATACAGGAGCAAGGGTAAGTGTTATATTGATGACATTAGCTATAACAATTTTTTATTTGGCTGGAACAAGGTTTTCTTGGATAGTTAAGTCTATTTTTAAAAATAAAATTATGTCCTTCATTTTTGTAATTGGCTTTGCAATTTCAACAATATTAAGTTATACATATTCTTATACTGATAAGACAATGGTATTATTAGATGAATTCTTATCAGGACGTCTAAGATTGGGGAATTTAGCTTTTAATAATTATGATATAAAACTTTTTGGGCAAAAAATAATATTGCAAGGAAACGGATGGACACAGCATGAATGGGATTCTAGCATAGGATACAATTTTATAGATGCTTCATATTTACAGTGGTTATTTATCTATGGAATAGCAGTAACTGTTATATTATTAGTTCTATTAGTTTTAGTATATAAAAAGGGAGTAGAAGTAAATAATTTACCTTTAATTATGATTTTAAGTTTGATAGCAATTTCAGGTGTGATTGATCATCATTTACTAAATTTGGGAATGAATCCATTTATTTTTGCATTGGCAGTAATTATTTTTAACAGGGATAAGGTTGATAAATTATGGGCTTAAAATCACTAAAACTTAATTTTATTATGAATATGATATTAACGGTTTCTAATTTCTTATTTCCTTTAGTGACATTCCCTTATATTTCTAGAGTTTTACAAGCAGAAGGTGTAGGTAAGGTAACTTTTATTGCTTCTGTTATCGCTTATTTTGCACTTTTCGCACAATTAGGTATACCAACATATGGAATTAGAGCCTCTGCAAAAGTAAGAAATAATAAAGAAAAATTAGCAAAAACGGTTCAAGAAATATTTTTGATTAATTTAATCATGACAATTTTAGTGTATACTATATTAGCTGTTGTTTATTTAAAAGTAGATAGAATAAGTCAAGATGGTACTTTGTTTGTAATAACAAGTTTGACTTTGCTATTTAACTTAATTGGAATGGAATGGCTATACAAGGGGCTAGAGGAGTATGCTTATATAACTATTCGTTCAATTATATTCAAACTTCTTGCAGTTATATTTATGTTTCTATTCGTTCACGATATAGAAGATTATGTAATTTATGGTGCCATAACTATTTTTGCTGCGTCAGCATCGAGCATATTAAATTTTATTAATATTAGAAAACATGTATCTTTCTATTCAATAAGAAAAGATTACAATTTAAAGCAGCATATGAGGCCAATTTTAATATTCTTTACCTTGTCTTGTGCGACAACTATATATACAAATTTGGACACGGTGATGCTAGGTTTTATGCACAATGATATTGCAGTTGGTTATTACACTACATCAATCAAAATAAAATATATTTTATTGAGTATTGTTACTTCATTAGGAGTAGTATTACTCCCAAGATTATCATTTTATATTCAAAATGGTGATAAAGATAAATTTATGGAATTGTCTAATAAATCCTTCCAATTTCTAACGATTATTGGATTTTCCATAACATTATATTTTATAATTTATGCAAAAGAAGCTGTATATTTCTTAGCGGGAGAAAGTTTTAAGGAATCAATACTCCCCATGCAAATAATACTACCTACAGTAATTTTGATTGGTATTACAAACTTATTTGGTATTCAAATATTAGTACCATTAGGAAAGGAAAAGTTGGTAGTTTACTCTGTTATAGCGGGAGCAATTATTAACTTAATATTGAATATTTGGTTAATTCCTCAATATTCATATTTAGGGACAGCTTTTGCTAACTTGATAGCAGAATCTGTTGTGCTTTTAGTACAGATGTATTTTATACGTGACATGATAAAAGATATAGTTAGTGGAAATAATTATATATCAATTATTTTTTCTCTAATATTGGCATCTATAACGTCAATAATGAGTGTTAGCTTTATAGATAGTGATTTTTCTATTCTAATTGTATCAGCTGTGACATTCTTTGTGACTTATTATGTAATTTTACGAATGATGAAAAATAAGTTCGTATTAGATATTGAAAAACAAATTTTTAGAAGATTTTAAAGGAGGTATTCATTATGTATGATTATTTAGTAGTAGGAGCTGGTCCTTACGGAGCGGTCTTCGCACATGAGGCAACAAAAAAAGGAAAGAAGGTTTTAGTAGTAGAGAAGAGAGACCATATTGCTGGTAATATTTATACAGAGAGGGTAGAAGGGATTAATGTTCATAAGTATGGTGCACACATATTCCACACGTCTGACAAAGAAATTTGGGATTATGTAAATAGTTTTGTAGAATTTAATAATTATATAAATGCACCTGTTGCAAGATATAAAGATGAACTATATAACTTACCTTTCAATATGAATACATTCTCAAAAATGTGGAATATTAAAACACCGAAAGAAGCTAAAGATATCATTGAGAAGCAAAAACAAGAGATTACGGGAGAGCCACAGAACTTAGAGGAGCAGGCTATTTCCCTAGTAGGTCGTGATATTTATGAAAAATTAATCAAAGGATATACTGAAAAGCAGTGGGAAAGAGATTGCACGCAAATACCGGCCTTTATTATTAAGAGATTACCAGTACGTTTCACATTTGACAATAATTATTTCCGTGATAGATATCAAGGTATTCCAGTGAATGGATATACAGAGTTAGTTGAAAAATTATTAGAAGGAATTGAAGTGAGAACAGGTGTAGATTTCTTAGAAAATAGAGAAGAATTAAGAAAACTTGCTAAGAAAGTAATTTATACTGGACCAATTGATGCTTACTTTAATTATGAATTAGGAGAATTAGCATATAGGTCTATTCATTTCGAAAACGAAATCTTAGATACTGATAATTTCCAAGGGAATGCAGTAGTAAATTATACGGAAAGAGAAGTTCCTTATACAAGGATCATTGAGCACAAGCATTTTGAATTTGGTGAGCAAGAAAAAACTGTAATTAGTAAAGAATATTCAAGAGAATGGAAATTAGGAGATGAACCATACTATCCAATAAATGACGCTAAGAATAATGAGTTATATCAACAATATAAAGCGTTAGCAGATAAAGAGGAAAATATCGAATTTGGTGGACGCTTAGGAGAGTACAAGTACTACGATATGGATAAAGTAATTCGTTCATCATTAGATTTTTGTAAAAAAGAATTAAAATAATGTTATGAAAATATTAGATATTAATGGATAGATTATTCGAAAGTCTAAATGATAGAACTAGTAGTATATGTTCTTCTAAGCTATATAAATTGAATGAATTCCAGTCTGATAGTAGATGGGTATGGATTTTAGTATAGTTACTGTATACAATCCATATATCTATATTTTTACCCTATTTGGGCTATTTTTAAACCTTTAAATTTATTTTCTTGGCAGATATATATAAGGAACTTTTAGATATATCTATATATGTATAAGGGATTTTTTCATTAATAGGATTTATGTTCATTTTTGTAAAGAATAATTATTAGTAATAACATCTATGTAAATAATTGTGTTATACAGAATTAAACTAAAATAAAGAGTTAAGGAGAACAAATATGAAATTGTACCAAATTGTTGATACGATTGATAATAGAATGCACGCCGGAACTAAAGCGGTATCAGATGTAGTTAATATTCTAGAGAAGATTAACTTTGATTCGATTTTTATCTCTAGAGGACAGGAAGAATTAGATATTTTTTCAAAGATAAAGAGACAGATTGGGTTTTATAAACAGTGGAAAGGTGTGTATAAAAAAATTGAAAATGATTCTTTGTTACTTATTCAACACCCCAATAACACTATGCAATTTGGAAAAAGACAAATACTTGATAAGTTAAAAAAGGAAAAAAATGTAAAAATTGTATTTATTATTCATGATATAGAAACTTTACGTTTTAAATTAGATTTCTATGCGCGTGAATATAAGGATATGGTAGATTTTGCAGATATTATTATTGCACATAATCCTGTCATGAAGTCATGGTTAATCGGACAAGGAATAGATAAGGAAAAAATTGTCTCATTAGAAATTTTTGATTACCTAATACATAAATTTGATAAAAGCGAAACAATTTTTTCGAAAAGAGTTACTATAGCAGGAAACTTGGATGTTGAGAAGAGCCCTTATGTTTATAAATTAGCAGATTTGAAAAATATTCAATTTGACTTATTAGGTGTTAATTATAAGCAAAAGAATCAAATTAGTAATATAAATTATAAAGGTTCTTTTCCACCTGATGATGTACCAAATCAATTAGTTTCAGGATTTGGATTGGTTTGGGATGGAGATTCATTGGAAACTTGTTCGGGAGTTACAGGTAACTATTTACGTTACAATAACCCACACAAATTGTCTTTATATCTTGCATCTAAAATGCCAGTAATTGTTTGGGCTGAATCAGCAGAAGCAGCTTTTGTAAAAGAACATAATCTCGGTATCAGTGTTCATTCTTTAAAAGAGTTAGAGGACATTTTAGGTAATATGACAGAAAAAGAATATAAAAATTATGTTAATAGTGTTGAAGAAGTGTCTAAGAAAATTCGAGCGGGACATTACTTAACTCAGGCTATATATAATTCCATAGAAAAACTATTAAAGAAGACACAGTTCTAAGGGTTATCTCTTAGAACTTTTTTATATTAAGTTTAAATGAAACTATATAATTTATAGAAATATAATCGATATAATGGTATAATTAAAAGATATAATGTGCAATTTTATGAATAGTAAGAAAAAATATTTTTAAAATATGAGGAGTAATATAATGAATAAAGCTCTAATTTCAGTAATAATTCCTGTGTACAATGTAAAAGATTATTTAGAGGACTCTGTAAAATCAGTTAGAAATCAAACTTTAAAAAATATAGAAATAATTCTTGTTGACGACGGTTCAACAGATGGTTCTTCTGAATTATGTGATAGGCTTGCTAATGAGGATGCTAGAATAAAAGTTATTCATAAAGAAAATGGTGGAGTGAGTGATGCCAGAAATGTAGGAATGGAAGGATCAAATGCAGAATATATAGGTTTTGTAGATTCAGATGATTTTATAGAGCCAAATATGTATGAAATTTTATATAGAGAAATTGAAGATAGTAAAGCAGATCTGGCTTATTGTGATTATCAAAATGTAGAAAATATCACGGATAAACCTAAATATAGTGAAAAAAAAGAAAAGTTTGTTTACAGTGGAGAAGAAATTATAAAAAATGTATTGTATTCTAATAATATTACAATGCACCTATGGACAAAATTATATAAGAAAGAAATTGCCTTAAAGCATAAGTTTCCTGTTGGAAAAACATATGAGGATGCTTTTTTTACGATTCCTTATTTTCTGGATTGTAAAAAGGCAGTAGAAATAAGACAACCATTATATAGATATGTAAAAAGACAAGGAAGTATTGTCAATTCTCCGTATACTAAGTCGGATTTAGCTGTTCTTGAGGCGCATAAGATTAATTATAATCTTTTAAAAAATAATCCCAAATTTTTAGAAGGAGCAGAATATAGATTATATTGGAGTAATTTTTATATTTTAGATAGAATGTTAAAGACTGACAACTTTGATGATTTAGAAAATAAGGAAAAGGTTATAAAATTTTTAAAGGGAAGGTATATTGATATTTTAAAAAACAAGTATGTTAAAAATCCTAGAAAATTGGCTATGACAATGCTTATGATAAATGAAAATTTATATAAATTATTATTGAAGCTTAAGTAATTTAATTTAGAAGGTATGTGTAATGGATAGTATAAAAACAATACAAAAAAAAGAAGTAGGAATACTTTTGGAGTTTATAAGAATTTGCGAAAAACATAATTTAAGATATTATGCTCTTGGTGGGACTTTATTAGGAGCTGTAAGACATAAGGGGTTTATTCCTTGGGATGATGATATTGATTTAGGAATGCCTAGAGAAGATTATGAAATTTTGATGAATTTACCCGAAACAGAATTTAAGAATCCTTATAAATGTATATCTGAAAAAAATACACCATCATTTACAAAAGCTTTCATAAATATTCAAGATACAAGTACAAAGATTAAAATGACTTATAGTAACGTAGCTCATCTACAAAGCATATGGATAGATATATTTCCAATAGATGGGATGCCGGAAGGTAAGTTTTCTAGGTTTATTCATGAGAAGACGTACTTGTTTTCTAGAATGTTGGTTCAATTGTCACAGTTTGATAAAATTGTTAATCAGAACAAAGATGATAGACCTTTTATTGAAAGAGCTTTGATTAAATTTGCTGAAGTAACCAAGATAGAAAAGATACTACCTTATGAAAAGTGTCAAAAATATTATATAAAGACATTGTCAAAATATAATATGACAGAAAAGTACTCGGGTAACTTATCGGGTGCTTATAAGTTAAAGGAAATAGTACCTACATCACATTTTGGAAAGGGGTCTTATCTAGATTTTGAGACTGTTAAGATAAGGGTACCTGAGAAATATGATTTGTATTTAAGTGCTATATATGGTCCTAACTATATGGAGCTTCCACCAGTAGAAAAGAGAGTACCACATCAATATGATATAATTGATTTAGGAGAATAAAATACAATTTAGGAGAATTTTATGAATATAGCAATAATAATAGCGGGTGGTTCGGGGTCTAGAATGGGCCAAGATATACCAAAACAATTTATAAATGTATATGATAAACCAGTAATAATTTATACATTAGAATCATTCCAAAGAAATCCCTTAATAGATGCAATAGAAGTTGTGTGTATTGATGGTTGGCATGATGTATTATGGGCTTATGCAAAGCAGTTCAATATTGATAAACTTAAATGGGTTATTTCTGGTGGAGAAACAGGGCAGGAATCAATTAGAAACGGGGTATATAATTTAAAAGATACAGTTTCTGAAGATGATATTGTAATTATTCATGACGGAATAAGACCTTTAGTGGACGACAGTGTATTAGAAGATGTAATTGCTAAAGCTAAAAAATATGGAAATGGAGTAACCTCATTACCTTATAATGAACAAATTTTTGTAATAGATGAAGATGATGAAAATACTACTCAAAAATATGTTGTAAGAGAAACCTTAAGACGTGTAGCAACGCCACAAGCATATAATTATAATTTATTATATACTAAGTATCAGGAAGCATTTGATAAAAAGATAGGGATTTATGGTTCATCATATACTAATACTATGATGGTAGATTTAGGAGAGAAGTTATATTTTGCCAAGGGATCTGATAAAAATATTAAGCTAACTACAAAAGATGATTTAGAAATGTTTAAGGCATATCTAAAATTAGATAAAGATAAGTGGCTTAAATAGGAGAAGATTATGGGGATTTTTAAACATAAATTATATTTAGATGATGTTAACTATGTAGCAAACTTAGACCTGGATTGGTCTAAGTTTCAAGACTCATCTATTTTAATATCTGGAGCAACAGGTCTTTTAGGTTCATTTTTAGTAGATGTTATAGCTGAAAGAAATGAGAAAACAGGACTTAATTGCAAAATATATGCATTAGGAAGAAATGCAGATAAAGCTAGAGAAAGATTTTCTTATTTTGATAAAAAATATTTTGAGTTTATACCTTATGATATTAATGAGCCACTTAATTTTAAGGCTGAAAATTTAGGATATGTAGTTCACCTAGCCTCTAATACGCATCCATTACAATATGCCAGTGATCCAATAGGAACAATAACTACTAATATTATTGGTCTAAAGAATATGTTAGATTTATGTGTAGATTTTAAGGTTAAAAGATTTGCTTTTGCATCTACGAATGAAATCTACGGAGAAAATAGAGGTGATGTAGAACTTTTCGATGAAGATTACTGCGGTTATATAAATTCTAATACCTTAAGAGCAGGATATCCAGAATCAAAAAGAGCTGGAGAAGCACTGTGTCAAGCTTATAAAGAACAAAAAGGCTTAGATATAGTAATACCTAGATTTACACGTTCTTACGGACCAACTATTTTGTCAACAGACAGTAAGGCAATAAGTCAATTTATCTTTAAAGCCATAAATAATCAAGATATAGTACTTAAAAGCGAGGGTAATCAATATTACTCTTACACCTATGTAGCGGATGCTATATCAGGATTATTAACAATTCTTACAAAGGGAGAATCTGGAGAAGCATATAATATTGCAGATAAATCATCGGACATCACCTTAAAAGATTTAGCAAACTTAATAGCAAAACAAGTAGGAAAAGAAGTTATTTTTGAATTACCTGATGAAATAGAAAGCAAGGGATTTAGTAAAGCAACTAAGGCTAGATTAAATGGACATAAACTTTCCTCTATAGGTTGGAAACCTAGATACACTATAGTAGAAGGTATACAAAGAACTATAGAATTGTTAAAATAGAAATTATTTTATACTCTCTTATCATATGTACATTTATGCTTGTACAGTGTATAGTTATTGACCAACAATTCAATTTTGTTAATCCTCTTGTTGGTTGTAAAGCCATATTAAATATTTTCCAAATAAAACATCTCAATATTTGAGGTGTTTTTTATTAATAATTTACATTTCATAAATTCAGGAATGAAGTAAATTATTAATTATCTTGGTGAATTTTTTATAGATGTATAAAAATAAAAAAAGCCCGAAACGGGACTCATATAAAAATATTTGATTACGGTCTAGCCTTATTTTAACACGTTATGTTATTTGGAATATTTCCAATAACTATATTATAGCATAAAAAAATTAAAAGTCAAATGAAATTTATAAAAATGCTTACAAAAAATAGCCTAGTATGTGCTATAATATAATTAATTATAGTAACATAACAAAGGAGAGAGTTATATGATGGTAAAAGAAAAATCATATTCAATAGGATTAGATATTGGTACAAGTTCGGTTGGTTGGGCTGTTCTTGATCAAGATAATAAACTAATAAGTAAGAGATTTACTGTTAGAGGAAATACTGATAAAAAAAGTATTAAGAAAAATTTAATAGGTACTTTATTATTTGATTCTGCTAATACAGCAGAAGATAGGAGGATAAATAGAACTGCTAAGAGAAGATTAGAGAGAAGAAGAAAGAGAATTATCTGGTTACAAGAACTTTTCCTTAAGGAAATGTCAAAAGTTGATGAAAATTTCTTTGTTCGTTTAAATGAAAGTTTTTATGTTCCAAAAGACAAAAAGTATGATAAGTATCCTATTTTTCAAACTAAGAAAGAAGAAGTTGAGTATTATAAAAAATATCCGACAATTTATCATTTAAGAGATGATTTGGTTAATTCAAAAGAAAAGAAAGATTTAAGATTGGTCTATCTTGCTCTTGTCCACATTATTAAATATAGAGGGCATTTCTTACTAGAAGGAGATATTGACTTAGATTCTTCATCTGTAAATGAAACTTTTGTAAACTTCATTAATGAATATAATAGTGTCTTTAGTGAAAGAGATGATTTTAAATCAATAGAACTAGCTCAAGTTGTGGATGTTGAGGCTATACTTAAGGAAAAATTATCTTCAACTAGAAAGCAAGAAAAAATTGTAGCTACTCTATCATTAAATAAAAAGAATGATAAGTTATTAATCTCCTTCTTGAAACTTATTACAGGACTAGAAGTAAATTTCAAGACAGATTTTTCTTTAGAAGAAGATTTTAAATTTAAGATTGCATCAGATGAATATGATATGAAGTTAGAAGAATTGTTAGGGAAAATAGGTGATGAATATTCAGACTTATTTGCTTTAGCTAAATCTGTTCATGATGGGGGAATTTTGTCAAATATTATTTCAGGTGCGAATAAAAAATCTAAGGCGAAAGTTTCATCTGCCATGATTGATAGATACAATACTCACAAAAATGATCTAAGATTATTAAAAAAATTCTTTAGGAAGAATTTTGAAGAAATTTATGTAGAGTATTTCAAAGATGAAAGTAAAAATGGATATGCTGCTTATATTAACGGAAAAATAAGTGAGTTAGAATTTCAGGCATATACAAAAAAGTTTCTTCAAAAATCGGAATCTGCAGACTATTTTTTAACAAAAATAGAGCAAGGAGATTTTTTAAGAAAACAAAGAACTTATGATAATGGAGTAATTCCTCATCAATTACATCATAAGGAATTAGAAACTATACTAAAAAACCAATCTAAGCATTATCCATTTTTAGAAACAGAGTTTGATAAAATTAAGAAGTTACATACCTTTAGAATACCTTATTATGTAGGACCATTGGCACAAAAGGATAATAAAGGAAATTTTGCTTGGATAGAGAGAAAATCTGATGAAAAGATTAGACCTTGGAACTTTGAAAAAGTAGTAGATACTACAGCTTCAGCAGAAAAATTTATTACTAGAATGACAAGTTTTTGTCAATATCTACCAGAAGAAAAAGTTTTACCTAAAAAAAGTTTAATTTATGAAAAATATATGGTTTTTAATGAATTAACTAAGGTCAAATATGAAAGAGATGGAAGAGTCAACAATTTAACAAGTAAGCAAAAATCAGAAATATTTAATAATATCTTTAAACAAAAAGTGAAAGTTAAGGAAAAAGATATAGAGAATTTCTTGTTAAGTGAATATAATCTTGATGATATTAAAATTATAGGTTTAGATAATGGTAAATTTAATTCTTCTTTTGCAACATATCATGATTTAAGAAAGATTGAATCATTGGCCAATATTATTGATAATGCCGAATATGAAGAAGTGATAGAGGATATTATAAAAACTTTAACTGTTTTTGAAGATTCTTCAATTATTAAATCACAATTAGATAAGTATAAATCACTTATTTCTGATAAGGATATTAACACTTTATCTAAGAAGAAATATACAGGATGGGGAAGATTGTCAAAAAAATTATTAGTAGGTTTATATGACAGGGAAAGTGGTAAGAATATTTTAGACTTCTTAATAGATAATCAACCTGATAATCGCAATTTGATGCAGTTAATTAATAGTGATGACTTGGATTTTAAGAATGAGATTACTAAAAATCAAAAGCTAGAATATCAGAAAAACTTCTCAGAAATAGTTGCTAAACTACCAGGGTCACCAGCTATTAAAAAGGGTATCTTGAATGCTCTAAAAATAGTAGAAGAAATTATTCAAGTTATGGGAGGACAAGCGCCTAAGGATATTGTTATAGAAATGGCTAGAGAAGTTCAAAATAGCAGTAATAGAGCCCCTCAAAGATTAGAAAAATTAAAAAAAGGTATTGATGAGTTGGGAAGTGATATACTTAAAGAATATCCAGTTACTAACGCTGAATTGCAAAAAGAAAAATTATATTTATATTACTTACAAAATGCCAAAGATATGTATACAGGGGATCCTATTGACTATAATGATTTTAATAGTTATGATATAGACCATATTATACCTCAATCATATATTAAAGATAATTCTATTGATAATAAAGTATTAACTTCTTCAAAAGAAAATAGAGGTAAAACTGATGATGTTCCTAGTAAGGAAGTAGTGACCAGAATGAAATCTACTTGGGAAAGGCTACAAAAAGCAGGGCTTATTAGCGAAAGAAAATTCTTAAACTTAACTAAAACTGAAAGAGGAGGAATAAGTAAAGAAGATAAGGAAGGATTTATTAATAGGCAGCTAGTAGAAACGAGACAAATTACTAAATATGTAGCAAGTATATTGGATAATAAGTTTAATTCTGCTCATTATAAGGATAAATCCAATGATAGATTGGTAAATATAATTACCTTGAAGTCGGAAATGATATCTAGATTTAGGAGATCTTTTGGGTTTTATAAGGTAAGAAGTCTGAATGATTTTCATCATGCTCATGATGCATATTTGGCTGTTTTAGTGGCATCTAGTCTTTTAACTGCCTATCCAAAATTAAAATCTAGGCTCCTTTATGGTGATTACAATGCTTATAGAAGTTATGGACGTAATAAAGCAGATTACGAGAGAAAATTCTTGGATAATATTTTAAAATTCTTTGAAATAGATCCTAAGAAAGAAGCAATATCGGAAGGGAAAAAATATAATATAAGTTTCAATAAGTATGTAGAAAAAGTATTGTACAATAGTCAAATTAATATTGTTAAGAAAGTAGAAAAACAAAAGGGTTCTTTCTCAAAAGAAACTATACTTTCTGCTGGAGATTCAGATAAGTTAATAGCAAGAAAAACACGTGATTTTTATTTATCGCCAAGCAAATATGGGGGTGTTAATACTCCTGTAATAGCCTATACACTAGCTCTAGTTGGGTACAAAAAAGATAAATCTAAAAATCTCGTGAAAGAATTATTGGGTATTAGTGTTATGGATAGGACTAAATTTGAAAAAAATCCTATCGAGTATTTGAAAGATAGAGGATATTCGGAAATCAAAGAATATATAATTCTTCCTAAGTATAGTCTTTTTGAGTTAGATAATGGTAGAAGAAGAATGTTAGCTAGTAGTAAGGAACTTCAGAAAGGAAATCAATTTAGATTGAATAAAGATTTAGTTGAATTATTATATCTTTCTGAGAATTACTCTAGGATAAGTGATAAAGCAGTACTTGAAAAGGTAGAAAAATCTCGAAATATGTACGAGGATTTACTAGAAGAAGTTATAAAATTTGAAAATAAAAATATCCTAGCAGATACTAATATGGAGAAAATAAAAACTACTTTTGAAAAAAATAAAGATGGAGATATATCTTTATATGCTGAATCTTTTGCTAATTTATTGAAGTTGACATCTATGGGAGCGCCGTCTGCTTTTAAATTTTTTGGAGAGAGTATAGGTAGAAGAAGATATACAACTACAAAAGATATAAAAGAATGTCTGGGGGCTACCTTAATAAACCAATCAATAACAGGTTTATATGAAACAAGGATTGATATGTCTAAATTAGGTGAGGATAAGTAAAGTGGGATGGAGAACTTTGTTGGTTAATACACATTCTAAATTAGCATATCAGAATAATCATTTAATATTTAAATCTGTTGATAAGACGGAGATGATACATCTATCAGAAATAGATACTCTTGTCCTTGAGACGACAGATATTTCTATTACCACTATGCTTATTAAAAGGCTTATGGATGAAAAGGTATTAGTAATTTTTTGTGACGATAAAAGATTACCTATTGCTAATATATCTCCATTTTATGCAAGACACGACTCTAGTTTACAGATTTCTAAACAATTGAGTTGGACTAATGAAAGAAAATCTATTGTTTGGACTAAGATTATAGCTAATAAAATATCTAATCAGGCCGAATTTTTAAGAATTAATGATTTTGAAGAAAAAGCTAAGTCCTTAGATAGATTATATGATGAATTAGAAGTCTTTGATCCTACAAACAGGGAGGGACATGCAGCTAGAATTTATTTTAATACTTTATTTGGGAATGATTTTTCAAGGCAAGATAATTGTGATATAAATATTGCTTTAGATTATGGATACTCATTACTACTATCTCTTTTCTCTAGAGAGATAGTAGTAACAGGTTGTTTAACTCAATTAGGCTTAAAGCATTCCAATCAATTTAATCAATTTAATTTAGCATCGGACTTAATGGAAGCATTTAGACCTATAGTGGATGAAATAGTATATGAGAATAGGCATTTGAGCTTTATTGATATGAAGCCAAGATTATTAAAAATATTTGTGAGAACTTTTAGATTTAATAATAAAGATATGTACTTATCTAATATGGTTTCGGAATATGTAAAAAAAGTAGTAAAAAATTTAAATAGTGAAAAGATAAGAGAGTTACCAGAATTTAGGATATGAGTTACAGGTTTATGAGAATGATACTTATGTTTGATATGCCTACAGAAACTGCTTTAGAAAAAAAAGCATATCGTCAATTTAGAAAATTTTTAATAAATGAAGGATTTATAATGCATCAATTTTCTATTTATAGTAAATTGCTTTTAAATTCTTCTGCATCTAACCTTATGTTGGAAAGATTGAAAGAGAATAATCCTAAAAAAGGGGATATTAGTATATTAATAGTTACAGAAAAACAATTTGCTAGGATGATATATTTATCTGGTGATAGAAATACATGTTTGGCAAATACTGATTCAAGATTGTTGTTTTTAGGAGAGGATTATAGTGAAAAAGATTAGTATTAATTTTCCAGTACTTGATAAAAAAATTAGTTTTGAGGACACTAATATACTAGTAGTTGAATCCAGAGAGCTTTTTTCAAAGTTAAGTCAATGCTTGTATATGTTTGATGAGCAAGAATATTTGAAAATATTTGATGAATCTTATAAAAAATTAAAGTCTAGTAATTTTTTATGGATAAGTGATATTTATTCATTTGATATTAATTCTGCTCAGATATTAAAATCTATCTATGCAAGTATAGAGTATAATTTAAACGAGAAGTTAGATGTTAAAACAAGAGTTGAAAAATTAGCCTCGGAGATAACGAATATACTATCTTATGAATTTCTAGAACAAGATTTAGATCTGGAGTATGATGAAATTACTATTTTAGAATTGATTAAAGTATTAGGTGTAAAAGTAGAAGTGTGTACAGATTCTCCTTTGGATAGACTTTTTGAAATAATGAAAGTTTATAAATTTATATCTAGAAAGCAACTTTTAATTTTTCAAAATATTGGTGTATATTTTAGCAAGAAAGAGATTGAATCAATTTTAGAATATGCAAGATTATCCAATATTAATCTACTTGTGTTAGAAGCAAGAAAATTGTATGACTTTAAACAATATGTGTTAGATGAAGATTATTTTCTAACTTTATCAGAATGAGTACAATACTTGTTATATCAAGGTTTGATTATTGCTGATAAATATAAAATTTGCTATAATTAAGTTAATGAATATTAAAGTGAACTATTCAAAATTGTATCCTGTTAAGCGAGTAACGTGATTACGAAATTTTGTAGAATTTTAAGCTACGAGGTTTTAGAGTTATGTTATTTTGAATGGTTCCAAAACTCGCTGAATTTGGCATTCGGCACCTAATGGGTTTTAGAGTTATGTTATTTTGAATGGTTCCAAAACTAATTTATCCCGATTCAGCGCCAGCCGATTGTTTTAGAGTTATGTTATTTTGAATGGTTCCAAAACTGGATTACTTAACTTTACAATTAACGCGTGGTTTTAGAGTTATGTTATTTTGAATGGTTCCAAAACAAGTTTATAGTGTACAGACACCCGATGTATGTTATAGGATCAGTAAATAACTACATATACTATTTTATGTAGAAAAAACGAGAGTAAAATTTACGCTCGTTTTTATCTTTTATTTTTTCCAATTTTCCATTGTGCATATATTACAATGCAAGCACCTAGAAGAACAGGTAAATAGTAGACTACTATTTGATTTACTAAGGCTGCATTGTTGATTAGTTCCTTAGAAACTAATATTGAGAAGAAAGTTATATATAGAAATTCACTAATTCCAACTCCACCTGGAATAGGAAGAGATGACACACAAAATAGTATTAAAGCTTGAATTGTTATGAATTTTATTATGCTTGCGGAGTTTAAATTCATTGCTAAGCTTACTATATAGGTAATTGAAAATCGTATAGTAAGCTGTAGTATATAAATTCCTATAATAATAGTTAGAAGTTTAGGGCTATTTTTGAATAGATTGGAACATCTGTGATAATCTTCTATTACTTCATCTACCTTAGCACGTTTTTCTTTTTTCTTTTTAACAAATTTAATTTTATTTATTATTTTTTTGAATATAAAATCTATGATTTTAGGGAAAAATCTCTTTGAAAATACAGCTCCTAGTATGAACCCTAGTAAAATAAGGTTACTTATTAGAGCAAGTATAAATAAAAACTTTACCTTAGCAGTCTGTTCTAATAATAAATTGTAATTTAATATAGAGGATATTGTTGTTAAAATTATCAAAGCAATTTGGTAGCCCATTAAACAAAGTACGATAGATAGGGAGGATTTTGAGATCTCAATTTTATCTTTTTTCATAAAATACATCTGCATAGGTTGGCCTCCAGATGATGATGGAGTTATAGCAGAAAAATAAAAACCTATAAATGAATATTTTATTAATTGTAGAAATTTTGTTTTTTGTCCAAGTCTTTTAAAGATTATTTTAAAGGCCATACTTTCACATATTATGTAGATAAAAGCTAGAATAGAACCCAGAATTAAGTAGCTATAATTTAGCTTGGAAATTAGCCCATATAATTGACCAGGACTATAATCCTTCAATAATAAATAAAAAGTTATTGATATAAGGGCTAGAAATATGATAATATACTGTAATTTTTTCCCTTTACTTAACATGTACTAACTCCTTAATTTTTTCTACATAGTTAGTATCTAAATTATTTTTAATTTTTTTCATATTTTTTGACATTTCTTTTAATTCATTGTTTTCTATAATAGAATTTATTAAATCATAAGGATCTTTAGGATTATCCCACATTATTTTTGCTGAAGCCATTTTTTCTAAATATTTGGCATTATTTGCTTCTTGTGGTAGGAAAGGAACATAGGTAAGAATAGGAAGTTCTGCAAATATTGCTTCGAAACTTGTAATTCCACCGGTTTTGGTGATTAATAGATCTGCTTTTCTAAAGTAGTCATCTACTGTATCAGTAAATGTTATAGAATTAATTTTTGGATGATTATTTTTTAAATATTGATATAATTTTTTATTTTTTGCACATAATACGGTGGTTTCTATATCAGCTCTAGATTCTATTTTTTTATAAAATTCTTTGTCAATAGGTATGTTCCCAAGTCCCCCACCCATAAGAAGGAGTTGGAATTTATCAGTTATAATTTTTTCAAATTTATAAAAGGATTCTTTAACAGGAATACCAGATACTAAAATTTTATCCTGATCAATACCAGAGTTAATTAAATAATTTTTAACTTCTTGAATAGGAGCTAACACTAAATCGCTAGCAGGGCAAACCCACTCGTAGAAATAAGATATATCAGTAATACAAGTTACCAATTTAGTTTTTGTTTTATAATTTTCCTTATATAGGGCAAAGGCTTTTGATATTTCGGGTAAGGTGGATATTACAATATCACAAGCTTCTTCCTTAATAATTTTATCTAATTTTTTAGACATTGTGTATGATGCAAGTGGGGTAGACTTATTATTTGCTACTATTGGATAAAATTTAGCAAATAGTTTTGGAATTTTTGTTGTTAATAATTTGAAAGAAGTGTATAAAAATTTATGACTGATAGGAAAGGAGTACTCTACAAAGTCTAGTACTTTAATTTTTTCTATATCATCATCTTTCATTAATTGTTCTTCTATAGCTTTGGCAGCCATAAAATGCCCCATACCATACTTTCCACATAGTATTAGAATTTTCATATAATCACCATCCTGATAAAAATTATAGCATAATAGTCAAGTGATTTCTAATATATTACAAGCTATATTTTAATAGAATTTATTGAATTCACATCTTGTTTTTAATTCTTTTATGTGGTATAATAATCACTGTAGTATCTCGCCAGTATGGCGGAATTGGCAGACGCACTGGACTCAAAATCCAGCGAGCTTAGCTCGTGCCGGTTCGACCCCGGCTACTGGTATTACAAAGGCCACTTTAGTGGTCTTTTTTTATAGAATATACATTAAATTTGAAATATATATTCCAAATATTATTAAAATTTACTATAAATATTAGACATATTTTTAAAATACTGTATTGCCAAAAACTTTAGAGTGTAGTATAATGAGGAATAGTATAAGATAATATATTTGTTTATATAGGGAGTGTGATTGCTAGTGGTAGTTACGTTATTTACATCCCCTAGTTGCACGTCTTGTAGAAAAGCAAAAGCATGGCTAGTGGAGAATAATATAGAATTTAAAGAAAGAAATATTTTTTCTGAACCACTTACTATTGAAGAAATACGTAATATTCTATCTATAACAGAAGAGGGAACTGAAGATATCATATCCTTCAGATCTAAAACTTTTCAAAAATTAGATATAGATATTGATTCTTTATCTATGAATGAATTGTATAAAATAATACAAGATAATCCTGGAATGCTTAGGAGACCTATTCTAGTTGATGAGAAAAGATTGCAGGTAGGGTATAATGTTGATGAAATAAGGAGATTTTTACCTAAAGAAGTTAGGGAGAATCAATTAAGACAAATTAAAGAAGGTTATTAAGTAGTGATACTTACATACTGCTTTAGTACAATTTTTAGAGGTTGATGTTTGTATCAACCTTTTCTTTATGTGATTATTAAAAATAAGGGAGGATTTTTATGGAAAAAGAAAATAAATTTTTAACTGGGGAAGCCCACTTTATAAAACTTATTGAGAAGAATACGTCTTCTTTACTATTTGAGACGGAAGATGGTCAGGGTGTAGTTTGTAATGAATCTGATGTCGAATCAATAGATAATTATGAGCTAGGTGAGGAGTATTCGATGTTTATTTACCCGTCTAGATCGGGAAAATTGTTCGCATCACCTTATTTACCAGAAGTTATGGTCGGAACTTATGGCTTTGCTAAAGTTGTAAAGGTTACTGATGAGGGAGCTGGATTAGATATTGGTATTTCAAGAGAAATTTTACTTGTTGCAGAAGATTTACCAAAGCTTAGATCAGTATGGCCAGTCGAAGGAGATGAGTTATTTGTTACTTTAAGACGTGATTATTCTGGGCAATTATTTGCTAGATTGGCTACGGAAACAATTGTAGAATCTATGTATTCTAAAGGAGAAAAATCTCTATTTAATACAGAAATAGTGGCTTATCCTTATAGACTTATGAAAGTAGGGACATTTTTACTTTCTAAAGAGGGTTATAAGATATTTGTTCATGAATCTGAGCGTAAAAAAGAGCCTAGATTAGGTCAAGAAGTATCTGTTAGGATTATTGGAATTAAGGATGATGGATCTATGAATGCTTCTTTCTTACCTCGTGCCCATGAAAGAATTGACGATGATAGCCAAGCAATTCTTGATTACATTGAAAATAATAATGGCTATTGTGAATATAGTGATAAATCTAAACCAGAAGATATCAAGGCAGTTTTCGGTATGAGCAAGGGAAGTTTTAAGAAAGCTGCAGGTAGATTATTTAAAAATAAAAAAATAACTATTGAGGAAGATGGATTATATAAAAGAAAGGGTAGATAGTAAAAATTACTAGCTATTTGTTTGGGAAATGAGACTTACATTTTTAGGGACTGGTGCAGGTTTACCCTCTAAGAATAGACACACACAGTCTATGGTTTTCAACTTTATGCAAGAGCTTAAGGAATGTTGGATGTTCGATTGTGGTGAAGCTAGTCAGCACCAGATTATGAATACGACTATAAGACCAGGAAAGATAAAAAAAATATTTATTAGTCATATGCATGGTGATCATATTTTAGGGCTTATTGGTTTTTTAACATCTAGAACATTTTTGCTTAGAGAAGATGGATCTAATTTGCAAATTTTTGGACCAGTAGGAATTAAGGAGTATGTGGAGTCTAATCTTAGAATGATAAAAGCATATCTTTCTTATGATATTGACTATGTTGAATTTGATTCTCAGCAACAGCAAGTGATTTATGAGGATGATAAGGTAAAAGTTGAAACTTTTCTCTTAGACCATACTATTGAGTCCTATGCTTTTAAGATTTCTTTTGAGAGAAAAAAAGGAAATTTGTTGGTAGATAAACTTAAAGATTTAGGTATTACGCCAGGGCTTATATATAGAGAAATTAAGCAACATGAAACTTTTGAGTTTGCTGGTAAATTTTATAATTCTAGCGATTTTATGACACCGGATTCTAAAGGTAAAGTTATAACAATTTTATCTGATACGGCTTACTTTGATAGATTAAATGATTTTTTATCTGGAACGGATATTTTGGTTACGGAATCAACTTACTTATCTGCTCTTGATAAGGATCTTGCTTTAAAGCATAAGCATATGTCAATCGAAGATATTTATGAATTTAGAAAATATAATAGATTTGATCAAATTTACTTAACTCATATAAGTTCTAGATATATGTATGATTTTTTAAAAGAATTACAGGAAGAACTTGATGAGAAGAATATGTATATAGTTAGTGATTTAAAAGAATTTAATATTTAAGGAGATTTTTATGCTGAATTTTGAAGAGAAAACTATAAATAAAAAAGTTATTTTTGATGGTAAAGTTTTAAAGTTAGAAGTGCATAATGTAGAACTTACTAATGGAGAGCAATCTGTTAGGGAATTGATTTATCATAAGGGAGCTGTTGCTATATTAGCAGTTACAGATAAGGATGAGGTTTTACTAGTTGAACAATATCGTAAGGCTGTAGAGCAAATGACACTGGAAATTCCTGCAGGAAAACTCGATCCTGATGAGGAAAGAATTACTTGTGCAATAAGAGAACTAAAGGAAGAAACAGGTTATCTTGCTAAAGAAGAGGATGTAATTAAAATATATGATACTCACCTAGCAATAGGTTATTCTTCTGAACTCATTACTTTATTTGCTGTAGAAAACTTATCTGATAAAGATAAGGGAGAACTTTCTTTAGATGAAGATGAGTTTATTAATGTTAGGAAGTACAAATTAGAAGATGCTTTTAAATTAATAGATGACAATGTAATAACTGATAGTAAAACTTTGTTAGCTTTAGGATGGCTTAGAAATAAGAGAAGAGCATAGAATATGGAATTAAAAAAGAGTGAAAAGTTTCTATTATTGATAGCTAATATTGTTTTTGTTTTATATATTGCTTTTGTACTTATTTGGATAAAAGACTTTAAGGAATATGCGAGTAAGGATTATTTAAGTGCTAAGATGGTTGATCAGATTAGGCAGCAAACTCAGCTTACAATGGATTCTGCTAATATATCTAGTAAAGATTTATCCTATGTTTTAGAAATAATGGGACAATTAGCTTATGTTTATTTGGCTGTGTTTTTATTGTTATTTATACTGGTTATTTTGGGACAATTAAAATTAAGTAATCATTATATATTTGGATCTATTTTACTAGTTTGGTCCATATTTTTAACAGTTTTTAGTTTGGGTATATTATTTATTACATGTTTAATATATTTCTTTGTAGGTATGAAAATAATTATAGAAAGATCCTCTAGGATTAAAGGAGATAGGTTGTAAGACCTATCTTTTTGTTTTAGGACAAGATAATGTTAATTATTGACCTTATATTTTATAAATATTATAATAATAGTAATTTAGATTATAAAAGGAGGAACTGTTAATGAAAAAAAGATTTATTTTAATAAGTCTATGTTTATCTATGTTTCTTTCATTAAGTTCTAATCACAGGCAAATTTTTGCTAATGAACAAGCTAGCGCTACAGTTTCTCACACAAAAGAAGAATTTAGAAGTAGGCTTACCATTAAGGAAGATAATAAGGTGGTTTATAGTGGACAAGTGAACAGTGAAGTAGATTCTAATGGAAGTCAAGTTGTGTTAGATTATGCTAATTTAAAAAAGTATACAGTTGATAGGTTTTATAGTTATGATAATGCCAAAATCCGGGTTGATGGTAAAAGTATTGCTTTAGAAGATGGTAAGCTAAGATTAGATAAGACTGCTAAAGAAATTAGTATTCAACTCGCTAAAAGAAGTGATTTGTGGAATAAGGTAAATCTTATTTATCCACAAGAAATTGATAAAGTTAAACGAGAAATAGATGTAAAAACATATTCTTCTTTTGAAGACTTTAGATTAAATAATCAAGCTATTCTTAATAAATTACCTAGTCCTAAGGAAAATTATAGTTTCTCTCACTATGATGTTAATGGAAATAATCTGGCTACTTATAATGGTATTATTACTAGTGATTTGAATATAAAGGGAATATATAATACAAAAATAATTTTTAAAACCTATAATGATAAATTAGATGATTATGAGTTTAAAACAGGAGAGAAAATAGATGTTAATTTAGCTAGATATGATAGAAATGATTATGACACAGTTTCCTATGATATTATAAATAATGCTAGTAGCAAATTAGTTAAGAATATTAGTAGAGAAGAACTCGAAAATATGGTAGTTGAAGATAGTATTACTGTTATTCCTAAGTATGAGCCGAAAAAGTATAAGGTAATGGTTAGGCAGGATAATTATAATAAGCGCTTTGGTAAGATTGATGAATCTTTGGAGAACTATGATATAGAGTGGCAAGCTAATATGCCTTTATCAGGATTGCTTAGTGAATTAAGAAGTAAGATAAAACCAAACGATGGCTATGAACTACAGTTTAGGATTAATAAAAAAGAGGTAGATCCTGGGCAATTTCTTCAAGAAGAAACGCTTTTAGAAATATATTTTAAAAAGAAAGAAGGTTCCTGGGTAAATGTTAAATTTACCGGTGAGGGAATAGATAAATTTTTATCAGATGGTCAAGAAGTTCTTGCAGGTAATAGAATAGATACTATTAACTTACCAACCAGTCAAGGTTCCAATAAAGAATTTGTCGGTTGGACGGCAAATAGAGAATATAAATATCAAATAAAAAATAAGACAATACTTAAAGAAAAAGATTCAGTAATAAAGACAGTAGATTTACCCCATGTTGTAGCTACTAAGGATCAAAATTTAGTTTTTAAAGCTAAATATCTTGAGAATTATAAGGTAAGACTTACATCCAATGGTTTAGGGAATGTTTTGTTAACAAATTCTGATAATGTTTTTAATGTTAAAGAGGGAACTTTAATTAAGAATAGCATTGGAAATAAGAAATTGCTTATGCTTCCTAATGCACATTTCCAATTTTCTCATTTAACTGCTGATCATGCAGTCATGATTAGGAATGAGAGTGGTGCTGTGAAATTAGTGGCTGCGGGGGAGAAATTTTCACAACAGGATTTTTATAATATAGTAGGATATAGAGATCTTAATATTAAGTCTCACTTTAGTCTCTATAAGGGAGAGCTTTCACTAGATAATTCATTAATTAGTAATGATGATAGTAATTTATTATCGTTAGAATTTGATAAAAATTATAATAGTACTTTAGAAGATGCTTTGGGTCCTCTAAATTATTTACGCTAAGGAGTATAATATGGAAAATTATTTAGATCAGGTATTAAAAGATAAAGCAGCTAATTATTTTATGACGGTAATTGATACAGTATTAGAATATAAAGAAATGATGCTTGCTTACGATTGTGCGATTAGAGAAATAAAAACTAAGTTTGATATTTTAAACTCGGAATTTAAGATTAGGCATAAAAGAAATCCTATTGCATCGGTAAACACTAGGTTAAAGAGTAATTCTTCTTTAATGGAAAAGGTAAATAGACGTGGTCTTAGTACAGATGTGGCAACTATAGAGGAACATATTGAAGATATCGCAGGGGTAAGAATAATTTGTAATTATATAGATGATATTTATAAAATTGCAGATGCTTTTACCTCTCAGAATGATGTAGAATTGCTTAAAAAGAAAGATTACATTGCAAATCCTAAGGAAAATGGATATAGGAGTCTGCATCTAATAGTTAGAATCCCAGTTTTCTTTGCTGAAGAAATTAGGAAAGTAAAGGTTGAGGTTCAAATTAGAACTATTGCTATGGATTTCTGGGCTAGTTTAGAACATCAAATGAAATATAAAAAATCTAACTTGGAGTCATTTACTGAAATTTCCGCTAGACTTAAAGAATGTGCTGAAAATATTGCTAAAACTGATAAAGAGATGCAAGAAATAAGACGTTCTATAGAAGGGATTACGCTAAAAAAATCTGAGGAAGAAATTTTTGTGGAAAAACTTAAAAAATTAGATATTTCATTAAATTAAAAAGACGGGATTAATACCCGTCTTTTTAATTTACATCTTTTTGATTTTTACTTTACTTACCATTAGGTAGGATAAAATAATCATAATAGCGGTAAGTATGAGTGTATTTACTGAAAAATAACTAATTGACAGGAATGCTAGAAGGCAACCAGCTGCTGTAATTGGAACTCCTGAAAAAAATCCATTCTCCATACTTGTGATATTGAATCTTCCTAGTCTATATGCTCCGCAAGATACGTAGATAGCGGCAACTAAAGCTATAAGCATTAGAAGAAGAAAACTATAATTTGCCGTTTGAGCTTTAGAATATACTAAAAATGCTGGTGCAATTCCAAATGAAATTAAATCACATAGAGAATCTAGTTGTTTTCCTATTTCTGATTCAACGCCTAATTTTCTTGCGACAATTCCATCGTATCTATCGGCAGTAACTGATAAAATAATGAAAACAATGGCGGAATCAAATAATTTATTTGATGTCATAATTATAGATAAAAACCCAAAAATTCCATTGCTCATAGTCAAAGAATTGGGGATCCACTCTTTATTCATACTATAACTCCTTAAGTTAGTTAGTTATATTATAGTACAAATTTTTTCTAATGTCTAAGGAATTCATTAAGATAATTTTGTAAATTCTAGTTCTGAACTAATTGTAATATAGAGATTATAGCTATGTATACGCGCTCACAAAAATTAATCATTTTAAAAGGTTAGGGACTACATATGCTTATTAAAATTATTCCTTGTTTTTTATTTTAATGTAAGCAAGGTATAAATGTTAATAAAAAATGGAGGTGTTTGTAATAATATCACATTAGAAATAAGCTCTTATTGTTTTTAATAAGATAAATTGTTATAATATATATTAATTGTAAGTTGGAGGAAGGTATATGTTAAAGAAGATTAATTATAAGGAATTTATAAAAAAGTTACTTTTGATTTCATTGGGATCTGCTATTTATGCTTTCGCCTTCACTCATTTTATTATACCAAGTAGGATGGCTGAGGGGGGAGGAACAGGGATAGCTTTATTAATTTATTATATAACTGGATTGCAGACTTCAATAGGAACATTGTTAGTTAATATTCCCTTATTTATTTTAGGTTATAAATTAATTGATAAGAAGACAATGTTATTTACTTTGTATGGAATTGTTATGCTTACCTTATGGATAGGATTTTTTGAGCAATATCAAATTATTATTGATCTAGGGGGAGATAGACTTCTAGCGGCTTTATTTGGAGGTATTGTGGCAGGGGCAGGTCTTGCTATTGTATTTTTGAATGGTGGATCGACTGGAGGAATAGATATTTTAGCTATTATAATTAATAAATATTATAATATACCCATAGGAAAGGTTATATATATTTTAGATGCTATTATTATACTTGGAACATTGTTAGTAGTAAGAGAATTTCCACCAATCTTATATACTTTAATATATATATATATTTTAGCTAAAATATTGGATCATTTACTAGAAGGAGGTTTACCTGGAAAAGCTGTTATGATTATTTCTCCTAATATTGAAGAAATTTCTCAGGAAATATCTTCTAACATGGAGAGAGGGATGACTTTTCTAAAAGGAGAAGGATCTTATTCAAGAAAGGGTATAAATATAGGTTATTGTGTAGTATCTGTTAAGGAAATTAAGGCTATAAAAGAGATTATTTACAAAATAGACAAGGAAGCATTTGTTACAATAAACAATGTTCAAGATATTATGGGAGAGGGTTTCTCATTCAAACCTAAAGGAAGATAGTGTAAAAAATAAGTCACAACTAATTTTTTAAGTTGTGGCTTATTTATTATAGTGATAATTTATAAATTTTTTCACAATCTTCTATAGTAAGAATTTCCATTCTTCCTAACTCTTTGTGAATAGCTTGTAGTATTGTTTTAATATCGGATTCTTTAATATTTTTTTCTGCTAATGTGATTGGAGCACCGATTGATTTCCAGAAATTTTGTAGTTTATTAATACCTTCTAAAGCTATGGTTTCATCAGTCTTTTCTTCAACTTTTACATCAAATACATTTACAGCGAATTTTTTGAATTTTGCTGAGTGTTTAGGCATTATGTATTTCATCCAGTTAGGCATGATAATTGCTAATCCTTCAGCATGAGCAATATCGAATACGGCAGAAAGTGCGTGTTCTAACCCATGACTTGCCCAGTCTCCTATATAGCCCCATCTCATCTGTCCATTTAGAGCTATTGTTCCAGACATCATAATATTGGCACGTGCTGTATAGTCTTCTGGATTTTCTAATACAATTGGGCCATAGTGTATTATTTGTCTTAAAAGACCCTCCATCATAGCATCGTGGACATCAGAGTTATCAGCTTCGTTGAAGTATTGTTCTATAATGTGGCTCATCATATCAACAATACCATTAACTGTTTGATTTTTAGGTAGTGTATATGTATACACAGGATCTAATATAGAGAAAGTTGGATAAACCAGACTTGATCCCCATCCAATTTTTTGTTGGCTTTCTAGGTTCGTTATAACTGATCCTGAGTTCATTTCTGATCCTGTTGCTGCGATAGTAAGAATTGTTCCAAAAGGAGTAGCTTTAGTGGGTATATGTTTACCTATAACTATATCCCAAGCAGGTCCATCATAGTGTGCAGCAACAACGATTAGTTTTGCGCAGTCAATAACAGAGCCACCACCTACGGCTAGAACGAAATCTATATTATTTCTTTTGATTAAGTCAGCACCTTTTTGAGCAGTAGTAACACGTGGATTAGGCTCAACTCCGTCAAGTTCAAAAATTTTAAAATCTTTTAGTTCATCTATAATTTTTTTATAAAGGCCGTTTTTTTTGATAGAACCACCACCGTAAACTAGTAATATATTTTTAGCATTTTTAGCTGCAATTTCCGATGACAGGTTTTTTATTTGGTCTTTACCAAAAATTAATTTTGTAGGATTATGAAAAACAAAGTTATTCATGGTAAAATCTCCTTATTGATATTTATTTTTTAAAAATTCTATCATATATTATTAGAGAATTCAATTAAATCTTTTTTTAATTGAATTAGAGAAAGGAATCTATAAATGAAAGTTGTAAAATTGAATGGGGATATTGACATACATATAATTAGAAAAAGAAATAGTAAGAGGATTATTGTTAGGGTAGATAAGCGATCTAGGGTGGTAGGTACTTCCCCTACACATGTTACTTATAGGGAAATATTAAATTTTTCTTTAACAAATATTGAAAAAATAAAAGAAATGTTGAAAGATAGTGAGGCTAGAAATAAGGAATATAATTTAAAATATCTTGATAATGAAATTCATTATGTTTGGGGGAAGGCATATAGATTAAAACTTATTTCAGCGAATTATAATAAGATTGTGTTAGATAGTGAGTTAGTGGTTTATAGTAAATCTTTTGATAGAGAATATATAAAGAAATTACTAGACAAATTTTATAAAAATGAAATTGAAATAATGATTGATTCTTGCAGAGGTAATGCAGAAAGTGAGCTAGGTGTTAAGGTAGCAAAGTATAGAATTCGTGATATGATTTCTAGGTGGGGAACTTGTAATATTAACAAGAAAATAATTACACTTAATTTGCAACTTGCTAAAAAAGATCCTGCTTGTTTGGAGGCTGTCTTCTACCATGAACTTGTACATCTTTTGGAAAGGAATCATACGAAAAGATTTTATGATTTAATGGACGATTATTATCCAAATTGGAGAAATATCGAAAAACGATTACATTCAAGCCCTTATAATGAAAAATAAAGAATAAATTTGACAAAATTTGGAATATAATATAAAATAATTTGTGAGTAATTAATTTATAATTAAATTTTAATTTAGGAGAAATTTTATAATGAAAAAAGTAAGAAAAGCCATTATACCAGCAGCTGGATACGGAACTAGATTCTTACCAGCAACAAAGGCTATACCGAAAGAAATGTTACCAATTATCAACAAACCTACTTTACAATATATAGTAGAAGAGGCTGTTGCAGCAGGAATTGAAGATATTATTATTGTGACTGGGAAGCAAAAACGTGCTATCGAAGATCATTTTGATAAAAACTTTGAATTGGAGTATGAACTAAATAAAAAGGAAAAATTTAATTTACTAGAAAAAGTTAAGCAACCATCAGAATTAGCGAATATTCATTATGTCCGTCAAAAAGAAATGGCTGGACTAGGAGATGCTATTTTGACAGCTAAATCATTTATTGGAGATGAGCCATTTGTAGTATTATTAGGGGATGATATAGTAGTAAATGAACTAGGCGATCCGGCAACTAAACAGTTGGTAGATCAATATGAAAAGACAAATTCTTCAGTAATCGGTGTTCAAACTGTTGCTGATAATGCAACACATCGTTACGGTATTATTGATCCTGCATCACAAGACGATAGATTATATGAGGTTACTAGATTTGTAGAAAAACCTGCACCGGGGACTGCTCCGTCCAATCTGGCTATTTTAGGACGTTATTTATTGACACCTGGAATTTTTAAACATTTAGAGAAAAAATATGTAGGTGCAGGAGGAGAAATCCAATTAACTGATGCTATTCAAATGTTAAATGAAGAAGAAAAAGTTTATGCTTATGATTTTAAAGGTAATCGTTATGATGTTGGAGAAACAGATGGTTTTATTAAAACGACAATTGATTTTGCTTTAAAATCAGAATTAAGAGATGATATTTTGGCTTACATGAAAGAAAAAATTGATGAAAACGAAAAATAATTGATCAGGAGGGAAACCTCCTATTTTTTGTTTTTATATAATTTTTCTAAGATGTATGGTATAATTAAGTATTAAAAAAATTAAGAGGTTTTACATATATGAGACAAAGAAAGACTTTTATCCCAACAACTAGGGAAGTACCAGCAAGTGCTGAGGCTATCAGTCATAAGCTTCTTGTAAAAGCTGGTATGGTTAAGCAAGTATCAGCAGGTGTTTACACTTACTTGCCACTAGCTAATAGAGTAATAGAAAAAATTAAAAAAATAATTAGAGAAGAACATGAAGCCATAGATGCAGCAGAGTTGACATTACCTATTCTTCAAGCTCAGGAATACTGGGAGCAATCAGGACGTTGGAATAAAATGGGTGATGAATTGATGCGTATCAAAGATAGAAAGGGAGGAGCTTACGCCTTACAGCCTACTGCTGAGGAGTTAATCTGTCAAACAGTTGCCAACATGGTAACTTCATATAAGCAATTACCACTATCTTTATACCAAATACAAACTAAATTCCGTGATGAAGTACGTCCCCGTTTAGGTTTATTGCGCTGTAAAGAATTTATTATGAAAGATGCTTACTCATTCCACGACACTTCGGAATCATTAAGAGAAGCTTATAAGACTTATTACAATGCCTACTCAAGAATTTTTGATAGAATGGATCTTAAATATAGGGCTGTTCAAGCAGATTCAGGTAATATTGGAGGATCTTATACTCATGAATTTCAAGCATTAGCAGAAGTTGGTGAAGATACTATTGTTTACACTGATAATTCTGATTATGCAGCTAACATAGAAACAGCAAAAGTTCCGGAAGAGAACTACTCATTAGTAGAATTTGAGAAGAAAGAGAAAGAATTGGTAGAAACACCGAATACAGGAACTATTGATGCAGTTGCAGAATTCTTCGGATTAGAAGTTAATCGTTGTTTGAAAGCTTTAGCTCTTAAAGCAGATGGAGAATTATATCTAGTATTAATGCGTGGTAACGACCAACTGAATGATATTAAATTTATGAAAGCAACAGGAACTTCTGAAATTGAAATGGCAAGTGAAGAAGAAATTGACTATATGGGTGGAGTTGCTGGATACATGGGACCATTAGAAATTAAGAACTGTAAAGTAGTAGCAGATACAGCAGTTAAATACATGTATAACTATACAGCTGGGGCTAATAAGCTGGGTTACCATTATGCTAACATAAATACAGGAGATTATGAAGTTGATGCTTATTATGATTTAAGAATGATTGAAGAAGGTGATTTAGCTGAAGACTTATCGGGACCAGTTAAATTTGCTAAAGGTATAGAAGTAGGGCAAGTGTTTGAGCTTGGTAGAGCTTACTCGGAATCTATGGATATCAAATTCTTAGACTCTAATGGTAAAGCCCAATATTTCTATATGGGATGTTATGGAATAGGGGTGTCACGTCTACTATCAGCAATTATTGAACAACATAATGACGATAAAGGTATTATTTGGCCTAAATCAGTGGCACCATACCAAGTGCACTTACTATGTGTAGATGTTAAGAAAGCAGATCAAGTAGCTTTAGCAGAAAAATTATATGAAGAGTTAAAAGCTAGCAAGATTGAAGTACTATTTGATGACAGACCGGAGCGAGCAGGAGTTAAATTTAATGATGCTGATTTAATAGGAATTCCGCTTCAAGTTGTGGTTGGTAAAAAGACATCTGAAGATATTGTAGAAATAAAAGTAAGAGAAAATAATGAAAAAGTAGAGTATGCAAGTAGCCAAGTTATAGACTTAGTAAAAGAATTCTACAAATAAAAATGTATGACTCACGGCTAGTACGTGAGTTTATTTAATGAATTTATATCTAGTAAGGAGATACTTATGAGTAGAGAACATTTTACTCTCTTGTTAAAGAATTCTAATTTAGAAGATTTGATAGAAGCGGAAGATTTTTCCAATATGGAGTTAGTTTCTATTAAAAAAAATACAGCAGATAAAGAGTGGGTATTTAATTTTAAAACCGATAATTTACCAAATATTAGTAATTTCATGTCACTTATAAATAATATGAGAAAATCTTTTTTTGAAGATTATAAATTGAACTATTCCTTTGAATTGAATTATGAACTTAATGATGAAAAAGTAATAGAATACTGGCCTTTTGTCTTATCAGAAGTTTTTATAGGTAAGGAAAATATAATAAATCGTATACTTTCTAATGAAGTTGAAATAGAGAAGAATCAGATAAAGTTAGAGATTAATACCCCTAGTATTTGGCAAACTAATATAGAGCCTAATAAAAAAGCAATTTTGCATATCTACAAACATTTGGGATCTAACATTATAGATATAAAGCCAAATTATAAGCAAAATAACTCCTTAGCTGATTTTGAAGAAGAGATTGTAAAAGAGTTGGCTAAGTTAGAAGAAATGGCATCATTACAACAATCGAAGAAAAAAGAAACAGTTGTATCTACAAAATCTTATCCAACTAGAAGATCATCTTCTATTACCAGTATTAATGACTCTAATATTAGTGAAATTAAAGATCTTGCTGGACATACTGGACAGACTACTATATTTGCACAAATTTTTGAATCAGAAAAGCAAGACTATAGAACGGGGTCAAGCCAATACAGACTTAAAGTAACTGACTATACGGATTCTATAATTGTTAGGGTATTTTCTAATGGAGACAATGCTAAGTTTAAGACTAGTCCTAAGAAACAAGAGTTAATTGACCAAATATCAGGTTTGAAGAAGGGCCAATGGATAAAGCTCGTTGGAGACTTAGTCTATGATAATTTCTTAAATGATACGGTATTAGAGCCAACTATATTAGAAGTAGCAGATAAGAAAGAAAGACAAGATATCTATGATGGAAAGAAACGTATAGAACTTAATGTGCACACTCAAATGTCACCACTTGATGGAATAAACTCTGCATCGGATTATTTAAAAAGAGCAGAACTTTGGGGACATGAAGCTATAGCATTTACAGATTCTTATGGAGTTCAAGCTTATCCAGAAATTTGTAATTCATCAAAAGGAAAAGATATTAAGCCCATATACGGTTTGAATGCTTTTTTACTAGATGATTCGGTTACAGTAACTACTAATCCTAGAGATATATTTTTAAAGAATGCAACTTATGTAGTATTTGACGTTGAAACAACTGGTCTTTCTGCAGAGAGGGATACTATAATAGAGATTGCTGCTATTAAGGTTAGGAATGGAAAAGAAGTGGACTCTTTTGAGTCATATATTAATCCACAAATAAAAATATCAGAGCTTATAACTAATATAACTAGTATCACTAATGATGATGTAAAAGATGCACCCTTAGAAGAAGAGGTAATGAGAGATTTTTACAATTGGTTAGATGATGGAGATATACTGGTAGCCCATAATGCTGCTTTCGATCTAGGTATGATTGGTAAATCTTTTGAAAGATTAGGAATAATGAGTGAGCTTAATTATTCAAGTATAGATACTCTAGTATTATCGCGTGCTATTAATAAAGAAACATCAAGACATGGTTTATCAGCCTTATCAAAATTTTACAAAGTTAGACTTGTTCAACATCACCGAGCTATCTATGATACTAGAGCAACGGTGGAAGTATTTTTTAAAATGCTTGATCAACTAGCTGCTATGGGAATAGAAAAGCATGATCAAATAGATGATAATATTGATTTGAAACTTGCTCATAAGAGAGCAAGACCTTTCCCAGCCTCAATACTTGTTAAAAATGCTCAAGGATTGAAGGATTTATTTAGATTAGTTTCATATTCTTCAACTGAATACTTATCAGGAAATAAGCCGACAATACCTAAGTCTTTATTGGCTAAGTATAGAGAACATCTATTAGTAGGAACTGGTAATAAAGATAATGAAGTATTTGAAGAATTACTTAACTCAAGAGAAGAGAAGTTAATTAAAACTTTGGAATTTTATGATTATGTGGAAATTCAGCCTAGACAACACTATAATAGATTTATTAGTATGGAAAGGCTGTCTGATAATGATGAATTAGAAAATGAGCTTAAGAGGCTTATAAAAATTGCTAAAGAAGCGGATAAATTGGTAGTAGCAACGGGAGATGTCTACTATCTAGATGAATATCAGCATGTGTACAGGCAGATACTAAGGCTGTCTGTTAAGAATAATCCAGCTGCAAGGGACATAATGCCAATGGCTAATTTTCTAACAACAAGAGAAATGCTTAATGAATTTGCTTATCTTGGTGATGCTGAATTAATAGAAGAGATAGTAATAGACAATACGCATAAGATTAATGATATGATTGAACTTGTAGTACCTCTTAAGAAAGATTTATATACTCCGAAAATTCCTGGTGCTGAAGATGAAGTAAGGAATATGTCTTATGAAAAAGCTCGTAAAATCTATGGAGATAAATTACCTGATATAGTTGAGAAGAGGTTAGAAAAAGAGCTAGATTCAATTATTGGAAATGGTTTTTCTGTAGTATATTTGATTTCATCAAAACTTGTTAAGAAATCCTTATCAGATGGTTATCTAGTAGGTTCTAGGGGTTCTGTTGGATCTTCCCTAGTAGCTACTATGATGGATATTACAGAGGTTAATCCGCTTGTTCCCCACTATGTTTGTCCATCTTGTCAGCACTCTGAATTTTTCTTAAAAGGAGAGTATGCATCAGGTTTTGATTTACCGAATAAGGATTGCCCATCATGTTCAGTTAGAATGAAAAAAGATGGACAAGACATTCCTTTTGAAACCTTCTTAGGATTTAAGGGAGACAAGGTTCCGGATATAGATCTTAACTTTTCTGGGGAATATCAGCCGATAGCCCACAACTTTACTAAAGAGATTTTTGGAGAAGATTATGTATATAGGGCAGGAACTATTTCTACCGTAGCCCAAAAAACAGCATATGCATTTACTAGAGATTATTTTGAAAAAAATGAAATTGATAAAAGAAATATTGACTTAGAACGTATAGCTTCAGGTTGTGAAGGGGTTAAACGTACAACAGGTCAGCATCCAGGAGGGATCCTAGTTGTACCCAATGATATGGAAATCTTTGATTTTACTCCTTATCAATTTCCAGCAGATGATGCAACATCATCTTGGAGAACAACTCATTTCGACTTTCATTCGATTCACGATAATATTCTTAAATTTGATATACTTGGTCATGATGATCCAACTATGATTAGGAAGTTACAAGACCTATCGGGAATTGATCCAACTGAAATTGATGTATCAGATCTTGATGTTATGAAGATATTTTCATCTCCAGATATACTAGGAGTTTCTAGTGAAGATCTTGGTTGTGCTACAGGAACATTGGGTATACCAGAGTTTGGTACTAATTTTGTTATCCAGATGCTTAAGGATACCAAACCAACGACTTATTCAGAATTGGTTCAGATTTCTGGACTTTCACATGGTACAGACGTATGGTTAGGTAATGCACAAGAATTAATAAAAAAAGGGATCTGTACACTAAAAGATGTTATTGGATGTCGTGACGATATTATGGTTTACTTGATTTATGCTGGTTTGGAAGAAAGTTTAGCCTTTACTATTATGGAATCTGTTCGTAAAGGTAAAGGATTGAATGATGATTGGGAAAAAGTGATGAAAGAAAATAATGTACCAGATTGGTACATTGATTCTTGTAAAAAAATTAAGTATATGTTCCCTAAAGCTCACGCATCAGCCTATGTATTAATGGCATTACGTATTGCCTGGTTTAAAGTTCATAAACCACTTATCTACTATTGTGCTTATTTTTCTGTCAGAGCAAATGATTATGATATAAAAACAGTAGTTATGGGAAAAGACTTTTTAGGTAAAAAAATAAAAGAGATTAAGGAAAGGGATAAAAGTGAAGTATCTGGTAAGGATTTATCTTCATTAGTATCTTATGAAATAGCTTTTGAGATGTTACATAGAGGATTTACTTTTTCAAAAATTGATTTAGAAAAGTCTCAGGCCTTTTCTTATGTAATAGAGGGAGATACACTTATACCACCATTTTCAATAGTTCCGTCATTAGGAGAGAACGTTGCACTTAAGATAGTACAAGCTAGGGAGGAAAAAGCCTTCTTATCAGTAGAGGATTTCTCTAAGAGAGGAGGCGTATCTTCAACAATTGTAGAATATTTACGTGATTTAGGAAGTCTTAAAGGGCTACCTGAAAAAGCACAATTATCATTTTTTGATGATTTGTTTTAATAAAATTAAATTGGACTTGTTTTTAATACAAGCATAAAAAGATGATAGAAACTAGTTTCTATCATCTTTTTTATTCCTAGAATAGTAGAGGGAATATGAATGTTGCAACTAAAGCTGCGATAACTCCATATGTTAGCATAGGGATAGCTGTTTTTTTCATAATTGCTCCTTCTTGATTGGTAACGTTAGAAACTGAACAAGCAGCTATAATGTTATTGATACATGTCATATTACCCATAGCTCCTCCTACTGATTGAACGGCAAGGATTGTTCCTGCAGAAAGCCCAGTAGTTTCAGCGATTGATAACTGAACTCCACCGAAGATTAGGTTAGAGATTGTATTAGATCCTGAGAAGAAAGCTCCAATAGATCCTAGGTAAGAGGCGAATAGTGTCCAGTTAGAACCGGTTGCATCTGCTAATGCAAGACCGATAATTTTAACCATTGCTTTATCTCCACCGATAAGCATGAATTTAACCATGATAACTCCCCCTAATAGAGCTAAAAATGGAAGTTTAATTTGATCAAATGTATCTTTAAGCATAAGTGATACATTTCCTTTCATCTTAGGATAAAAGGCTAATAGTAAGAATACAGTTAAGAAGAATGGAATCAATGCTGGTGCGTATAGTAATTCATATCCTTCAGCTTCTTTTGTTCCTAATACGTTAGTTAATGAAACTTTAATTGCTTTGGTTACTGATAATGTAGCAAAGCCTAAGTCTGTTTCAAATAATATTTCTTTAGTTCTAAGTGCTCCTTTAATTCCTAATTGTTGAATACGAGTAAGAACTAGAATAACAATTAATGTAAGGATTGGTAGAAGTGCCATAAATACTTGATTAAATGGAATCTGTTTAGTTTCTATTGTTTGCCCTTCTAAATGATTAATATCTTTATTAGAAAGTCCGATTCCCAACTTAGCAGCTATAACTGATAGTAAGAATCCGATAGTACCACCAACTAGTGATGGAAATTCATAAGAAACGGTTGCCAATAGTGTCATTGGTACTGCACAAGAAAATGTAGCCAAGTATGCGAAAGCTAAGTTTCTTCTAACTGTCTTCCAGTCGAAAACAAATAATAAGGCCATAATAGGTATCACAAACCCAGCAATCATGTGAACAGTTGCTGCTTTAAGTCCAATTTCTGTAATCATTGCTTCTGATAGTCCTAATGAACCAAATCCGAACCAAGTTGGAGTTCCTACAGCACCAAATGAAACGGGAATAGAGTTGAAGATTAATACGGCAACTACTACTTTAATTGCCGGATAACCAAGTCCGATAAGGATTGGAGCTGCGATGGCAGCTGGTGTACCAAAACCTGAAGCTCCTTCGATAATGAATGCGAATGCGTATCCTATTAACATGAACTGAGCAACTGGATTTTTAGTAATAGATTCTAACCATTTATTAATTGTTTCTTGTGAACCTGATAATTGCATGAATCTATTGAATAATACTGCACCTGCAATAACTGTAATTGGTGTTAGTACTGCAAGTGATCCAGTAATAAGACCAGAGTTTAATAGTGCAAAGTCAGTCTTGAACCAGAATAGGTGTACTAGATATACTAGTAAAGCTGTTGCTGGTAAGGCTATGTATGATGGGATAGCGTTTTTTTTTGTCATCATCCATATTAATAAAACTATGGGAATAATACTTAATAATACATCCATAATAGTATCTCCTTTAATTGTAAAATTTATTTAGATTACTATTTACTAAAAAAACAAACAATGAATACATTTTCAGTAAATGCTTACATTAATATAATAATGTAAAAATATGAGTTTGTCAATAAAAAAAATTAAATATTATAAAATTTATGATATAAAAGATTTACTTTTATGTTTTTCTTAATTATAATTGAAGTAGTAATAGAGGTGGTATCATGATAAAAGAAAAGAAAAATTTATACATATATGAAAATGAAATAGTGAAATTTATATTTACAAAAAGAGATGTGGATGCCAAAGATTTTCAGCAAATGGATAAACTTTTGAGAGAAAATAATTTCAATTATAAAAATTTGTCCTACGTAAAGCAGGTTCATGGTTGTGAAGTGGTCTCTATAAAGGATAGATTATCTGATTTTTCTATAGAATCTGATGCTTTGGTAACTAATGAAATTAAGAAGCCTTTAATGATTTTTACAGCTGATTGTGTACCATTGGTTTTTTATGATGAAAACAAAAAAGTTATAGCTTTAGCGCATGCTGGTTGGAAGGGGACTTATTCAGAAATAGCAAAGAATACTTTGGAACTTATGGTCGATAAGTACACTTCTGATGTAAAAGATATAAAAGTTATTATTGGGCCGCATATTTTAGTAGATAATTACAAGGTATCTGAAGAATTGATTGAAAAATTTTCTTCTTTAAAAGTTGATAAATATTATAAAGAAAAAAATGGAGAATTTTATTTAAATCTTGAAACTATTAATAAGCAAATATTAATTCGTAATGGTATTTTAGAAGAAAATATAATATCAACAGGTTTATGTACTGTAGCAGATAATGATAAATTCCTATCTTATAGAAAAGATAAGGGAACTGATAAAAGAATCGCAACGGTTATAGAATTGAAGTAAGGGGTAAGTATGTCAGACATAAAATTAGTAGAGCAAATATCATCTTTTAAAAAGGTAGCAGTAGGGGATAGTAGATGGAGACTAGCTTTTTATAATATTGCTAAGGAGTTTTGGAATATGCCGGAGCACTATATAGTTGTCGATAGAGAGTCTTATGAAGTGGGACTTAGCTTACCCTTAATGAGAGAATATAAAGAGACAGTTGCTATGCAATTTTTCAGCTCTTATTCTAAGGCTCAAGATTTTGTTGAAAGACAAGGAGAAGATTTTATTGTTGACGGCAAGAAGTTAATTTATAGATTAAGGCAAGGAGCTTTTAGACAGGTTTTTGCTCCTTTTTTAGCCCAGCAAAATTTTAATTATTTAATTAATGATCCAGACTTACACTTTTTAGATACTTTTGAAAGATTGATTGCTGTGATGGAAGCAGATAGTCAGTATATAGTAGATGATGAACAAAGAAAATTATTACAAGAGGGGGATATTAAAGCTTTCTTTGTAGATATTTGTGAAAAATATTTAGTTTATGTAGGGTAAAGGGGAGGTTGCTAGCTTATAGTCTAGCAACTTCTTTATTTTATAGTGGTAAGTTATATGGTATAATTATTTTAGAAAATTTGCAAAGGATTGAGAAAATTTGAAATATATAGTATGTAATAGTGAACAAGCTGTCTACAACAGGGTTTATGATGAGTTGGAAAGATTTATAGAGGATGGTGCTGTATTTTCTTTTTCAGATAAGATAATTAATAGTCAGTTTACTAAAAGAATAATTAATGAATATGTTAGCGGTAAGTACAGCTATAAGCATGTTATTTTTTTAGGACAAAAGGAAATAGCAGGTATTTATAAGGAAGAAGACAAGTCTATTTATCGCTCTATGAAGAAAAATGTATATGATAAACTTCGTGTTGAATACAATAATTTATATTATCCGGAAAATACGACTAATGAATGTGTATCTAGGTATAAAGAAGTTTTAGAAAATTACCCTATAGATGTTGCTTTAGTTTTTATGGATTCTTCTGGATATATCTTGAATTATAATAAAATAAGCGAAGATAATAGAAATGTGCATACATATAAGGTATCGGCCAGGGAAAAAAATGAAATAAGAAAAAGACATGCAATTGATGTAAAGAGTGATTCTATAATAAGTATTGGTTTTGATGATATTATGTCTGCTAGAAATATTTTTTTAATAGCTTTAGGTAGAGATAAGAAGGAACATGTGGCAGGAATTTTTAGTGATGAAGAGAATGATAGTGTTATTGCTTATTTAAAAAAACACCCTAATTTAGTTGTATTTGTAGATAAAGAGGCAGGATTTAAGTCTGAAGATGAAGTTGCTAAGATCATTAAGAGTAAAAATAGTAAAAAAAGAAAAGCAGAATTAGAAAGACAAAAAAGATTGAAGGAAGTGACTAAGGAAGAAGAAAAATAATTGTTATTTGATTGGAGTTCAGTATGATAGGCTATCAAAGTTTTGATGATTTATATAAGAGTAAGACTACCAAGGAACTTACTTTAATAGCTAAGGAAATAGGCTTGACTAGATATTCAAGTTTGAATAAGAAGGAACTAGTTTTAGCTATTTTAGAAAAAGAAATGGAAAAGGATGGTAATTATTATTTAACGGGAGTTTTAGATGATATTCACCCAGAACAGGGTTTTGGTTTTCTAAGAACAGTTAATTATAATAAAGGCGAGTCTGATATTTATATATCTGCTTCTCAAATTCGTAGATTTGAACTAAAAAAGGGAGATGAAGTAAGAGGAAAAGTAAGAAAGCCTAAGGAAAATGAGAAGTATTACGGCTTGTTGCAAGTTGATTTTATTAATGGTCTTAATGCAGAAGAAGTTAAGTCAAGACCACATTTTCAAGCTTTAACTCCTATTTACCCAGATAAGAAGATAAGATTGGAAACTGTTAAGGAAAAATTGGCGACACGTTTTATAGATTTAGTTGCTCCGATTGGATTTGGGCAAAGGGGGCTTATTGTAGCGCCACCTAAGGTTGGAAAGACAAGTCTTATAAAGGAAATTGCTAATTCTATTAGAAAAAACTATCCAGATAAAAAGTTAATAATTTTGTTAATTGATGAAAGACCAGAAGAAGTTACAGATATGGAAAGGTCTGTTCAAGGTGCTGATGTAGTGTCATCGACTTTTGATGAAAGACCAGAAAATCACATTAAGGTGGCAGAACTTGCTATTGAACATGCTAAGCGTAGAGTTGAGATAGGGCAGGATGTTATTGTACTTATGGATTCTATAACAAGGTTGGCACGCGCTTATAATATTGTATCACCTAGTTCAGGTAAGGTTTTATCTGGAGGGGTTGATCCTTACAGTTTACATAAACCTAAGTCCATATTTGGTTCTGCTAGAAATGTTGAAGGTGCAGGAAGTCTTACTATTATAGCAACTGCTTTAGTAGACACTGGTTCAAGAATGGATGATTTAATTTTTGAAGAATTTAAAGGAACTGGTAATATGGAGTTGGTATTATCTCCAGAACTTGCTAGAAAAAGAATTTATCCGGCTATAGATTTTTCTAACTCCTCCACTAGAAGGGACGACTTGCTATTAAGTGAAGATGAGGTAAAGGTATTAACTAATACAAGGCTTAAATTGTCTGATGTTACCGAACCTACTATAGGTGTTTTAAATTATTTATCTAAGCATAAATCTAATGATGATTATGTTAAAGAAATGATGAAATTTATTGATAAAAATTAGGAGGAACTATGAGATTATTAGACGAGATTTTGGATTATAATAGAAAGTTTGTAGATAATGAAGAATATGTTAGGTATCAAACAGAGGATAAATATCCAGCTAAAAAGGTAGTAATGGTAACTTGTATGGATACTAGGCTTGTAGAGTTATCTACAAAATCTTTAAACCTTTCAAGTGGAGATGTTAAGGTAATCAAGAATGCAGGAGCTATCTTAAGCCATCCTTATGGTTCTATTATGCGTAGCCTTATCGTTGCAATTTATGTGCTAAAAGCAGAGGAGATAATTGTAATGGGGCATTATGATTGCGGTATGCAAAGTGTTAATACTAACTCTATGATTAAGGAGATGTGGAAACGTGGAGTATCTAATGAAACATTCAAAATTTTAAAATATTCTGGAATTGATTTGCAAGAATGGCTACAAGGATTTGAGGATGTTAAGGACAGTGTAAAGCATGATATTAACATGATTGTAAACCATCCTCTAATTCCTAAAAATGTTTATGTACATGGTTTGGTTATTGACCCAAGTACAGGAAAAGTGGACTTAATTGAGAATGGTTATGATAGAAAAATGGAGGATGCTCGACCTAATTTTTAAGTTTTCGTAGTTACTTGAAAAGTATGGCTCGGAGAAATTATAGTGAGATTAGTTAGGCTAGTTTTGAGGTTGTCTGAGCATACTACATAAATAAATATGTAGAGAGATAATAAAATATTAACTATTTTGTATAGGATAAAAGGAATAAGATTTAGAAATAATAATCTTATCCTTTTTTATTTGTAAAAATATTCTATAATCAATTAATTTATAAATCCAACTAGAAGATCATACTAGGTCTTTTAAGATATAGTATTTCTATTTAACAATTTAATTTCGATTGAAAATCAGCGACAAATCTCATAAAAAATGAAAACTTTTGAAAACAAACTAACACTTTACAAACATTTACAATTGGTGTATAATTTAGTGAAATATATTTTTATGAAAAGGATGTGAATTAAATGGCACAGCAAGGAATGAAGAGAAATCTTCAATCTAGGCATATCACTATGTTAGCAATAGGAGGTTCTATAGGGACAGGTCTGTTCATGGGATCAGGAGCAGTTGTTAGCCAAGGAGGATCTTATCAAGCTGTATTATCTTATATTTTAATTGGAGTACTTATTTATTTTTTAATGTCGGCTCTAGGGGAGATGGCTAGTTTTTATCCAGTATCTGGATCTATTTCAGCTTATTCTGGAAGATTTGTTGATGAATCATTAGGATATGCAGTGGGTTGGCTATATTATGTTATGTGGATTTTAGTAGCGGGTATTGATATTATAACAATGTCCAAGTTATTGCAATTTTGGGAATATTTTCAGCAATTTTCTACTTTAACTTTATCATTCTTCTTTTTAGCGGTTTTATATTTAATAAATATGTTAAGTGTTAAAATTTTTGGTGAGGTTGAGTACTGGTTAACTATTGTGAAAGTATTAACGGTTATAGTATTTAGTTTGACAGGTTTTGCTCTTATTTTTGGTATTTTTGGGAAACAAGCACATGGGCTTTCTACATTTGTAGCGAATGGTCAAGTTCAGGGATTCTCATTTTTAGGATTATTTGCTATTTTATCGACTGCAGCTTTTTCATTTGGAGGAACAGAAGCAGTTGTTGTTACCGCAGGAGAGTCTAATGAACCAGCTAAAACAATGCCTAAGGCAGTAAATCAAGTCTTTTGGAGAATTTTAATTTTCTATGTTGCCACAATGTTTATTATTTCAGCTGTTATTTCTATAAACGATCCGAGATTAATTGGTGGGAAAGGTGTTACAGCTTCGCCGTTTACATTGGTGCTGGAGCAAGCAGGTTTAGGTTTAGCAGCAACTTTAATGAATGCTGTAATTGTTTCTTCTGTATTTTCAGCAGGGAACTCTGCCGTTTATTACTCTAGTCGACAATTATATTCTTTAGCTGAAAAAGGATACGCACCTAAATCATTTGCTAAATTAAGTTCTAAATCTAGCCCTCAATTAGCTGTAGTAGTTAGTATTGCAATAATTGCTCTATCGTTCTTATTTGAATACTTCAACAAGGATGGCTACTATATGTTATTATCTCTCGTAGGAGTTATTGTGGTATGTGTTTGGATTGTAGCTGTTTATTCTCAAATAAGATTAAGAAAAGCTATTAAGGTTCAAAATAAATCGATTTACGATGTTCTGCCCTACCAAGCTAAGTTTGGTGTGGTAGGTTCTTATATTGCTTTAGTATTATTTGTAGCCTTAATTATTTTTCAAGCGTATGCAGATTATACATCGGGTGGAATGGCTAAAGCCATTTCTGATATTTTACCACCAATGATTTTATTGACAGTATATTTTGGTCATAAATTAGCTACAAAAACAAAAACAATTAGTCTAACAGAAATGGATATATCTAAATATAAAGGATAGTGTTTTGAAAAAAGGTTAGGATTTTTCCTAACCTTTTTTACTCAAATGTAAAATTCTAAAAAGTTGTTTAAAAAACTTTACATCTGTGTGATAAAAGTGTACAATTACTAGGTAAAAATTTTAATAAAGGATGTTATTTTTATGTCAAAGCAGGGAATGGAGAGAAACCTGAAGGCAAGACACATCACTATGCTTGCTATAGGTGGTTCTATTGGAACAGGACTGTTTATGGGATCAGGAGCTGTTGTTAGTCAAGGTGGATCCTATAAAGCTGTACTATCATATATTTTAATTGGAGTACTTATTTATTTTTTAATGTCAGCTCTAGGGGAGATGGCTAGTTTTTATCCAGTATCTGGATCTATATCTGCATATTCGGAGAGATTTGTTGATTCTTCCTTAGCAAATGCAGTAGGTTGGTTATATTATATTATGTGGATTTTAGTAGCCGGTATAGATGTAATAACCATGGCTAAGTTGCTACAGTTTTGGGAATTCTTTCAACAGTTTTCTACTGTGGGGATGTCTATTTTTTTCATTATAATATTATATCTTATTAATATGTTGAGCGTTAAAGTTTTTGGGGAAGTCGAGTTTTGGCTTACTATTATTAAGGTATTGACAGTTGTAGTTTTTATAATAACTGGATTTGCTCTAATGTTTGGTTTGTTAGGAAATAAAGTTCATGGTTTATCAACTTTTATTTCTAATGGGCAAGGTGAAGGTACATCATTCTTAGTTTTCTTTGGTATTTTAGCTATTGCAGCTTTCTCTTTTGGTGGTGTTGAAGCAGTTGTTATTACTGCGGGAGAATCTGAAGAACCAGCTAAAACAATGCCTAAAGCAGTTAATCAAGTTTTTTGGAGAATTTTAATTTTCTATATTGCCACCATGTTTATTATTTCAGCAGTTATTTCTATTAATGATCCAAGATTATCGGGGAAATCTGGAATTTTAGCATCACCATTTACTTTGGTTTTTGAGCAAGCAGGTCTAGGAATAGCTGCAGCTCTAATGAATGCTGTAATCATTTCATCGGTATTTTCAGCTGGTAATTCTTGTGTTTATTATGCAAGTCGTCAGCTATATTCTTTAGCGGAAAACGGTTATGCACCTAAGATATTTAATAAATTAAATTCTAAATCTACACCTAACAGAGCAGTTTTAATAACGGTTGTTTCAGTAATTTTGTGTGTATTTTTTGAAAAATATAATAAGGCTGGATATGGTTTGCTATTATCTCTTGTAGGAATTTTGACTATCTGTATTTGGTTAGTTGCCTTATATGCCCATATTAGATTAAGAAGAGCGATTAAGATACAAAATAAAAATGAGGCAGAAGTTTTACCTTATAGAGCTAAATTTGGGGTTTTTGGTTCCTATTTATCCTTAGTTGCTTTTGTATTATTAATAATTTTACAAACTTATGCTGACTTTGTAAGTGGAGGCTTAATGAGTGCATTCTATACTATACTATCAGTTATTATATTGGCAGTTGTATATTATGTTTACAAGTTGATGAAAGGGATAAAAACAATTAAGTTAAAAGATATTGATTTATCAAAATATGAAAAATAAGTCTAAAAAGTTAGTTTTATAATTATAAAACTAACTTTTTTGTTAAACTGAATATAGGTTAAATTTATAGTTGAGGAGCTGATTTTAAAGCATTATTGACTATAAATCTAGTAATGAGTTCAATAGTTTTCTTATGAATTTAGACTGGGAGAAAATCTATCACGCTCTTTCGCTTATCTATCAATATAGCTTAAGTTTTACGAGTATAAATTAAAGTATCTTTTAGCAGGAATAAAAATATAAAGTTTACTCTCTATCAATAAAAATTTAAGTCTTCTATATAATAGTTGATTGAATATTAAAGTTTGTGAAGTAGAGGCCTTAGATAATTATTTATTTTCTTGCATATATATGATAAAATTAGATATAAAATACAATGTTTAGGAGTAATAAAATGACTACTTTACCAAATTGTCCAGAGTGCAATTCAGAATATACTTATGAAGATGGGAATATGTTAGTATGTCCTATGTGTGCTTATGAATGGTCAGCAAACGATTTCTCTAATGAAGAGGAAGTTAAAGTTTACCGTGATGCTAACAGGAATATATTACAAGACGGAGATACTGTTACAGTAATCAAAGATCTAAAAGTAAAAGGAGCATCATCAGTTTTAAAACAAGGAACACGTGTTAAAAATATAAGATTAGTAGACGGAGATCACGATATTGACTGTAAAATTGATGGTTTTGGAGCAATGAAATTGAAATCGGAATTTGTAAAGAAAATATAGACCGTAAATTTATTTAAAGAGTTATCTAGTGAATTTTTTAAAAAAATATGGATAACTAAAATATTTTTCAAATTTGTGTAAACCTCTGACTAGGTTCTTTCTTGCGTTTTTTATACATAAAAATTTTAGAAGTACGTTTATAAAGTAAAAAAAAGTGGCGATAGCAAAGAGGATACACCTGTACCCATACCGAACACAGAAGTTAAGCTCTTTAGCGTCGACTGTAGTTGGTCTTACGACCTGCGAGATTAGAACGTTGCCAGGCAATAGTAGAACCCTTAGGGGTTCTTTTTTTAATTTTTTAAGAAGTAATATATTAATTTTTTAAAAAAAATCAAAAAAAGTATTGACAGTAGGAGAGTAGTAGTATATAATAGAAAAAGTCTTGAGAGAGACAGAAAAGAATATAAAGAAATAAGCGGGTGTAGTTTAGTGGTAAAACCTCAGTCTTCCAAACTGATGTTGTGAGTTCGATTCTCATCACCCGCTCCAGATTTGAACATTGAAAACTAAAAGAATTAAGTCAACGTTAATTCCAAAAGGACAGTCTTAAAAGAAAGACTATAAAGAACTTTAAGAGCTAATCAAGCTAACAAAAATAATTTTGGAGAGTTTGATCCTGGCTCAGGACGAACGCTGGCGGCGTGCCTAATACATGCAAGTCGAGCGAAGTTTAAGAGATGCTTGCATCACTTGAACTTAGCGGCGAACGGGTGAGTAACACGTAAAGAACCTGCCTCATAGACTGGGACAACTACTGGAAACGGTAGCTAATACCGGATAATATATTTCTTTGCATGAAGGAATATTGAAAGTCGGTCAAGCTGACACTATGAGATGGCTTTGCGGTGCATTAGCTAGTTGGTAGGGTAAAGGCCTACCAAGGCGACGATGCATAGCCGACCTGAGAGGGTGATCGGCCACACTGGGACTGAGACACGGCCCAGACTCCTACGGGAGGCAGCAGTAGGGAATCTTCCGCAATGGACGAAAGTCTGACGGAGCAACGCCGCGTGAGTGAAGAAGGATTTCGGTTTGTAAAACTCTGTTGTTAGGGAAGAATGATTGTATAGTAACTATATACAGTA
>NZ_JACBYB010000007.1 GCF_013415365.1 Gemella sp. GL1 | reverse complement strand
TAAGTCTGAAGAAATGACAACAGAAGCTCCTAAGTCTGAAGAAACAACAACAGAAGCTCCTAAGTCTGAAGAAACAACAACAGAAGCTCCTAAGTCTGAAGAGACAACAACAGAAGCTCCTAAGTCTGAAGAAACAACAACAGAAGCTCCTAAGTCTGAAGAAACAACAACAGAAGCTCCTAAGTCTGAAGAGACAACAACAGAAGCTCCTAAGTCTGAAGAAACAACAACAGAAGCTCCTAAGTCTGAAGAGACAACAACAGAAGCTCCTAAAACAACAGAAGCTCCTAAAACAACAGAAGCTCCTGTAACTGAAGAGGCAACAGAAGCTCCTAAGTCTGAAGAAACAACAGAAGCTCCTGCAACTGAAGAGGCATCATCGACAACAGAGCATGATGTTGTAGTAGAGAATGAATATGAAAAATAAAGGATAGCCTAAGGCTATCCTTTATTTATGCTCATTATACTTTAAGTTTTCTATTACTATAAATGTATGAACTATACTATATTTTTCTTTTAGGATTCTGTTTATTTTTTCAATAACTTGGTAAGCAATGTCATCGCTATAGTCATTTAATAAAATGTGCATAGCTGCATTAGTTTCCTCATCATTTGTGTGCCAAATATGAAATTCATGGACCTTATAACTTTATCTAGGGACAAAATATCATTTTGAATAGTGACAAGATCTAAATTAGTATGGTCCATTAAAATTAAAAATGCTTTTTTAGTAATCTTGTATCCACCCTTGAAAAGAATTATAGATATAATAGCTGACATAATGGCATCAACAATAAACCAATCAGTAAAATAAATAATTATAGATGAAATAATGACACCGATTGAGTTTAGTAAATCTCCAATAAAATGCCAAATAGCTGATTGGACATTAAGGTTATGTTCATGTTTTAGACTATTATGTAAAATAAAAGTGATAAAGATATTAAACATAAGACCAACTAGGGAGATTAAAAACATGGATTTAAAATCTATATCCCTAGGATTAAAAATTCTAATAGCAGCTTCTATTAAAATATAAAAAGATATGGCTAACAGGAGAAGACCATTTACAAAAGCCGTAATGATTTCTAGTCTTAAATAGCCAAAAGTAAAATTTTTTGTTGGTTTCTTGCTAGAAAAATAAATAGCAATAGCAGCGCCTCCTAGGGCTAGAACATCAGATAGCATATGAAACGAATCCCCTATTAGGGCAAGTGAATTAGAAAGTATACCTCCTATAAACTCTAGTAAGGCGAAAGCTAATGTTAATGTTAAAGAAATATAGATGTTTTTTAGATTTAGTAACATGCTTTGAATAATGAAAATTAGTTGATATGTGCATATAACCTCACTAATAAATACATTAAAATATTAGTTTACTTACTATAGTATACATATTGAAATATTTTCCTAATATAATTAGTAGAAAGCCATTTAATGGAATTTATTTATGATTATTGATAAAATAAGTTGTAGTAAAAAAAATTACAACTAAAAGGAGAAATAAATTATGTACAATTCAGAATTTGAAATAGGACAAGTAGCGCTAAATGTTAGGGATATCAAGGCTCAAAGTAGATATTATCAGAAAATATTAGGTTTAAAAATCTTAAGTTCTACTAATAATGAAATTGTATTAGGAACAAGCAAAAGGAGTTTATTGAAATTATTAGAAATAAAATCAGAAAAAGATAGTAAAGCAAGTTATGGCTTATATCATTTTGCTTTACTTCTACCCAATGAAGTAGATTTTGCTAATATTTTTAAACATTTTATTGATAATAAAATTCCATTAATTGGTGGATCTGATCATGGTTATAGTCAAGCACTTTATTTGGAAGATTTGGAAGGGAATGGTATAGAAATTTATTATGACAAAGATATATCAGAGTGGGATATTCGTGAAGATGGTAAAATAGTAGGAGTAACAGAGGAACTAGATGCTAATTCTTTATATGCTCAAGGTAAGAAAATAGAAGATTATGAGTTACCGGTAGATACAAAAATGGGTCATATACATTTATCAGTTAGAGATAGTAAAAATTCTAGTAAGTTTTATCAAGAAATTTTTGCAATGGGAGATAAATTTACTATTCCTTCAGCATCATGGCTAGCATCTGGAAATTATCATCATCACCTTGCTGTAAATGAATGGCTTGGAAAAAATTTACTTTCCAGAGATCAAGCTGCTTTAGGATTAGCTTATTTTACAGTAATATATAAAGATAGAAATGATTATGAAAACTTACTCTCAAGATTAAAGAATGCAGAAGTATCTATAGATGTAAATGAAGATCTTTTAATAGTTACAGATATTGATGGGATACAAATTAGAATGGAACTGCAAAATAATAAAATAAACTAGTAGGTTATGTAAATCTACTAGTTTATTTTTATTATTTTTTTTAACTTTACTAACACTTTTGCTAATTCATTAATGTCATGATTAGGGATATCAATCCAATCGCAAGACTCTATTTCATTTGCAACCTTTATGGGACCTATATAATCAACTAAGAATACATAAGAAGTAATTGGCATATTTTCAAATTGTGAGATAGTTTCTATTTTTGTGAAGAAAGTCAAGTGAGATCTAGATACATCAATAGATAATTCTTCTTCTAATTCTCTAATAAGTGCTGTTTCTAAATTTTCCCCTTCATTGATCTTACCTCCTGGAAGGATAAAGTGACTAGGATTTTTTTTCTTTTTTACGAGAAGATATTTATTATCTTTTTTTATTAGTCCAGAAACGTGTTTAATCATCACTATCTTTCTCTTTAATAGAAAATATAGATCCTAAATAATAAGCTAAGAAAGACATAAGAAAAATTAAAATTAAGGGGACTACAGCACTAGAATTAAATGTGTAAAAAAGAATTGTTGCAGTAACAACTGATAGTATAGGAACTTCAATATGTTTTCCTTTGAAATAAGTTACTAGCATATTAATAGCGAAGGAAATAAAAGTTAGAACCAAAAGTATTATTAATCCGGCTTGACTTATATCGTTAGTATAGTTAAGTATAAGTAGGGGTAATAGTAGGTATGCGGCCAAAAATATAAGAAGCAAAGCGATTCTTTCTAAAATTTTCATGAATTTTTCTCCTAAAATTATTTTATAAATATTATACCATAAAAAAAGGCAGTTTAACTGCCTTTTTTATTAGTATATAAAATTTGCTAAGATTAAGATTACAATAAGAGCTAGTATGTGCCCTACATTTACGATTATAAATGCATGCTTAAATCCACGTTTTATACTTAGTCCTGCCAAGGCATTAAATGTAATCATAACTCCAGATTGAGGAACTACAGTAAGAGCAGCTGAGGCTACTACTACTAGTCTATGTAATAATTCTGGATTTAATCCCATTCCCATAAAGTTTGGAATGAAGTTGGTCATCATAATAGAGATAGCTCCAGAGGAAGAACCAGTAATTGCACTTAGAAAAGCTGTGGTTAATGATAAACCAACTAAGGGTGAATCAGATAAGCCCATAATAAAATTACGGATAATTTCGAATCCAGCGGCACCTGCTAGAAGAGAACCAAAAGCAACAGATGATGATGTAGCGAAAGCCGGCATTACAGAAGCAATTGTTCCATTATTAAGTGTATTTTTATGGCAATCGATATATTTAGTAAAAATTACAGCAGATAAAATTATGGATACAGTAAGTGCTATTATAGCAATGTTTTTAACTTTAGAAAATAGGAAGATAGTAGTAACGAGTGTTAGTAGGGGTAAAATACTTAATAATATACTAGGGCGCTCTTTACTGTTGTCAAATTTATTAAAGTTACCATCTAATTCATTATCAAAAGTTTCATTATTATTCAAAGATTTTTTTAAAGCATAAGACATATAAAATAGTCCAAATATAAGGATAACAATAGATCCAACAATACTTAGTAAAGGTGCAGCTGTAAGACTAGTTCCAAGTACTTTAGTTGGAATAGTATTATGGACTGATGGTGTTGCTGGAAGCATAGTAAGTGTATAGGTAGATGCCCCAAGAAATACAGGAATAGTAAATAAGTCCCAAGAAATATTTAATTCTTTAAATAAAGGTTTAGATAATGGAATAATAGCAAAGATTACCACAAAGATACTAATTCCTCCGTAAGTCAAAACAGAAGCAATGATCGTAATTGCTATTAAGATTTTCATTGGAGAATCTTTTCCAACTTTATCTAGAATAAATTTAGCAATCTGATCTGTTGCACCACTTTTTTCCATATAAGCAGCAAGTATAGAACCTAGCAAGAAAATAGCAAAGTTATTAATCAAAAATCCCGCTAGGGAAGACATATAAGATTTTTCTTTTCCTAGTAAAGAATCGAATATGTTCATATTGTTTGAAAGTATTACTATAAGACCGGCTAGAGGACCTGCGATTACAATATGAAGCCCTTTTGTGGTCATATAGATTATAAGAATGATAGATATAATAATGCCTATCGTAGCGAGTAAAGACATAGATATTCTCCTTTAAATATATTGTATACAAACATAATACTGGTATTATTTTCTAAAGTCAAGAGGTTCTATTAATAGAGTATAGTTTTTTATTATACATTCATAGTTAAGGATATGATTATATGGTAAAATAGGAGTAAGTACATTATTTTGGAGAAATTTATGAAAAAATTAAAAATTATGGCTATGGATGAGCAAGCTAAAGCAGCTAAATATCCACCTAGTTCTAAACAATGGCAGGCTATTAGTCTTACTGGTACGGATATTTTAGTTGCAGCTGCAGCAGGATCAGGGAAAACAGAAGTTTTATCTGAGCGAATATCTAGAAAGATAGTTAATGATGATTGGAATATTAATGAAGTTTTAGTATTAACCTTTACTAAGGCTGCATCAAAAGAGATGCTAGAGAGAATTGAAAAAAAGATGACTACTAAGTTAATAGATATTAATAGTGAGTGGTCACAAATGAAATTAAAAAATCAAAGACTTTTGATGGCTGAAGCACAGGTGACTACTATTGATGCTTTCTGTGCAAATGTCTTAAAGAAATTTTATTATTTAGTAGAAGAAGTAATTGATGGAAAAGTTAGATACCTATCCCCAAATTTTAGAATTTTAGAAGATAGAAGAAAATATTTGAACAGAGCAGTAGAAGAGCTTTTAAGTGAGTTATATATAAAAGATAAAAAATCATTAGATCTTTTATTTGAAATTTTTTTAAATAAACAGAATATAGTTGACGTTATTAAAGCAATTTATGAAAAGATGTTGACTATTCCTAATTATCAAACTTATATAAAAGAAAAATTGTTTTCTAATATATCAACAAAAAATTATTCAAATATATTGAAAGATATGAAAGATCTATCGATAAATAATTATAAAGAGATAGCTATTAAAATTAGTGATGAATTAAATAAGATAGCTAATTTTAGAGAAAAGAAGAGAGTAGATTTTAATTTAAGTGAAAGTAGAAGAGATTTTTTAGAAAAAGTGGATTCTGAAATTATTTTTGATGATACTTTAGAAAATAAAGAAGTTTTAAAAAATTTAATTACAGATATACTTGCAGAAAATTATTCTTATACATCAGAAGACTTACTAGTAATTTTTGGTAAGGAGTTAGAAGATACTAGTAAATCTAGGAAAAAAATTAAAGCTAAGACAGAAATGGAAGTATTACTTGAAGAGAATATTGAATACTCCAAGTTGATAATGATTAAAGAATATTTTGAATTTAAAACAAGACAATATAAGTTTGTAGAAATTTTTAAAAATGTTTTATTGGATGTCGACAATAAATTTTTACTTGCTAAACGTAATGATTCATTCCTTGATTTTACAGATTTAAGTCATTTAGCTATTAAGGCTCTTGAAAAAGTAGAAGATGGAAAGAGAAAGGATACGGAAGCAAGTCTTTATTATAAAAAATTATTTAAAGAAATTTATGTAGATGAATACCAAGATAATAATGATTTGCAGGAATATATTCTTGGTTTGGTAAAGTCGGATTCGAGTAGTTATTTTAGGGTAGGAGATGTCAAGCAATCAATATATGGATTTAGAGGATCCAATCCCAATCTTTTTGAAGAAAAATACCAATCTTATTCTAATATTGTTGATTTTATTTCTGACGAAAAATACGATATTGATAAAGATTATGAGTTTGAAGACAGTAGTGGAAAAGATGGAATATATATTATACTTAAGGAGAACTATAGATCTTATGAAAATGTTTTAAAAACTTCTAACTTCGTTTTTAATAGATTGATGGGATATGGGGCTGCTGGTGTGTCATATGATAAAGATTCAGCCTTATATTATCCAGAATCAAAAAGGAAAAATCAAGATAAGGAAGAGTTTATAGCAAGTAAGTTAATTTCTTTAGAATCTACAGAAGTTAAAGCTTTAGCAGCAGAGAACTTAGCAGAGAAAATTTCTTTAGAAATAAAGAGATTACAAGAAAAGGGTATTAGATACTCTGATTGTGCCTTATTATTAAGAACTAGCAAGGAAATGAAAATTTATAGTGATGTTTTATCAAAATATGGAATTCCTAGTTATTACAGAGAAAAGGAAGGTTTGACAAATTCCTATGCTTTTAATATGTTATTTAATCTACTTAATTTTTTAGATAATAAAACAAGAGAAGCTAGCTTATTAGTGATTTTAAAAACAATATTGAACGTATCTTATGCTGATTTATATGAATTAAGTAAGGTGGAGGGTAGACATCTATATGATAAACTCAAAACAACAGACTTAAAAGCATTTATAGAGGTAAAAGAGAAAATAGAATATTGGATAAAGTTTGCTGAAGATGCTACGGCCTATGATGTTGTTAAAGAAGTTGTTCAAAGTGAATATCTATATGAGTATTTTGCAGGTCGTGACCTAGAAAATTCAGAGATGGATTATTATGAAAATGTTCTTACTATTTTGAAGAAAACAAGTCAAGAAGACTTTAATTTAGCTTATAGTGTTGCAGAATTAAGGGAAATTGCTAAAGAAAAAATATATGAAAGTGCCAGACGTAGTCCTGAAAATTCGGTAATCATATCTACTATACATAATTCCAAAGGCTTAGAATATGATTATGTATTTTTAACTGGACTTGATGGAGATTTTAGATTTGATGATAGGGATAAGTTGTTGTTCACAACAGAACTAGCCTTAGCATATGATGAAAGTATGTTCTATAGACAAGAATATGCTTTTGGAAGAAATAGAAATTATATTTTAAATTCCAAACTGATAAGAAAAAAATCTATTGAAGAAGAAATTAGAAATCTTTATGTTGCTTTAACAAGGGCCAAAAAGGCTTTGTATATTTGTACAACAAAAAAATTTGAATTAGTAGACAGTGATGAGCCTAACTCAGAAAAATCACTAGCAAGTTTACTTCAAAAAGCTTTTAGGAAATATGAGAAACTTGATGTTGAAGATATAACAGAATCAGGGGTTAGCATAGTTGAACTTGAAGAAAGTCAAGAAGATGAGATTGCTAAAGAAAAAGGGGATAAAGTTAAGTCAGATAAGTATGATTTTAAGATTGAAGAAAATTTCGTAGAAAAGCAATTGCAATATTTAGGCCCTAAGTATATAGAAAAAGAAAGTTATCCTATAAAAACATCTTATTCTCATATGAAAAGATATAATGAAATTCATATTATGGAGAATAATCAAGATGATGAGGATAGGATTCAAGAATTTGAAAAGTATTCTAAAGTTAAGTCTAAAAAAGGAGTGGCAGAAGCTATATTATTAGGTAATACTATTCATAAATTATTTGAAAGAATAGTGAAATCTATAAGTAGTGGAGAAAAAATAGAGGATACAGATGCATTTTTATCTAATATAAAAAGAGTTAATAGTAATTTACAAAATATAAAAGAAAAAAGAATCCTTACAGAAGAGGAATATAGACTTATAAATAATGATAAAAGTATAGATTTAATTACCAGCTTTATTAATTCAGAAGTAATAGATTTAGTTAAAAATTCTAAAAAAATTGATACAGAGCTAGCCTTTACTAGTATGAAGAAGGCTTCTGAAATATATAGTGGTGTAAGTAAGGAAGCTTCAAACGATAAGATAATCTTACAGGGAGTTATTGATTTATTGCTTAATCTTGATGATAAAACCTTTGTGATTATTGATTATAAGACAGACAGAGTTACAAAGAAGGATGGGGAAAAGATTTTGAAAGAAAGACATAAAGCCCAGTTAGATATCTATACTGATGCTGTTTACAAATATTATGGAGAAGATATAGTAGTTAAAAAATATATTTATTCTTATGTATTAGCCAGACTAATTGAGATTCAATAGACATTGAATTTTGGATATGCTATAATAAGAACATTATAATTTAGGAGATAGTAAATGGATACGTTAAAATTTTTAATAGATTTCATCTTACATATAGATGATCACCTAGGGGAATTAATGACAACTTATGGTCCCTGGTGGATGTATGCGATAATTTTCTTAATTATCTTTATTGAAACAGGTGTAGTAATTATGCCCTTCTTACCAGGAGATTCATTATTATTTGCTTCAGGAGCCTTATGGGCAGCTACAGGTAATAATATTTTTTTATTAGTAGCCTTATGTATAATTGCTGGTTTCTTAGGTGACGGATGTAATTATTTTATTGGAAAATACTTCTCAGATTATTTAAAATCGAAAGAGTGGTTTAAGAAGATAGTAAAAGATGAAAATATAGAAGAAGCAGAGAAGTTTATTGCTAAACATGGTGGAAAATCAGTATTTTTAGCAAGATTCTTCCCGATAATTAGAACGATTGTTCCTTTCACAGTTGGTGCAGGAAATATGGAATATAAAAGATTTATAGTTTTTAATCTAGCAGGTGCAATCACATGGTGTCTAACTTTTTTAGTGGCAGGTTACTTATTCGGTAATATCCCATTTGTTAAAGATAATTTCTCACTAGTAGTTTTAGGAATTATAGTTGTAAGTTTAATTCCACTAATTATTGGGTTTGCAAAATCTAAATTGAAAAAATAAAAGCAAGTAGAATTTTATTCTACTTGCTTTTATTTTATAGTACAAATTCTTTTTCTAAATCTAACTCTTTAAAGTAAATAAATACTTTTTCGTAACCTTTTGATTTGAATAAAGGAGTAATAGCTTCAGCTACTTCTTTACAAACTTCTGTTGGTCTGGCTTTCCATGAAATCTCAACATAAACTAGAGGAGCTTCTTCCCCATCAAAATAACTTGTTGATTCTAAGGCTTCTAGTGTGAAAGCAGATTTAGGTCTATCGATAATTTTTTCGATAGTATCTAATAGTTCAGTACTTAATTTTTTTAAATCTTCTTTTTTTATTCCTCTTGTTACAACTCTAGGCATAACAAACCTCCTAATTAATTATTCTCTACATATTATATCATAAATGTAAATGATTTCATAGAGTCTTATCAAAATATTATAAAAACTTATCAAATTTAATTATGTTATTTATTTTAAACAAGATTGAAGATATTTTAAAAATGGATGAAGAGAGAACTTTAAAACTTAAATCTTTTTAATATACTTCTGATGAATTAGAGGAAGATATAGCTGAGTATAGTAAAGTATAAAATAAAAAATCTTGAAAAAGCTTGGTAAAAAATTAATAATTTAAAAAAATAGAAAATATATTGATTTTTTAGAGAGGAATATTGTATAATAGCTGCTAAATATAAAGATGTTAAGAGATCATAGAGAGGAAAATAATATGAAAAAATCAGTATTAGTAACAGGTGGAGCAGGATATATCGGTTCACACACAGTAAAGGCATTATTGGATGCAGGATATGATGTGCATGTATTAGATAATTTAGCATCAGGAGCAAGAGAAGCAGTAGACTCAAGGGCTAAGTTCACTAAACTTGATGTATATCAAAAAGAAGAATTAAGAAATTATTTTAGAAATAACAGGATTGATGCAGTTCTACACTGAGCAGGAGAAATCAAAGTAGGAGAAAGTATGGAAAATCCTATCAAGTACTTCGACGCAAACGTAACAGGAATGCACAATGTACTAAGTGTAATGCAAGAAGAAGGAATTAAAAAAGTTCTATTCTCATCAACAGCATCAATATACGGAAATAACTGTGGTACAGAAGCAGCAACAGAAGACACTCAAGTTGCACCAGTAAACCCATATGCAGAAACAAAACATATGGGAGAAAGAATGATTCACTGGTTCAAAGAAGCCTACGGATTTGATTATGTAATCTTCCGTTACTTCAACGTTGCAGGAGCGGCTATGGATGCAAGTAATGGACTAAGAGTTAAACAACCAACTCACATTATTCCAAATATTAACAAAACAGCCTTAGGACAAAATGATATGCTTAAAATATTTGGAGAAGACTACGATACTCCAGATGGTTCTTGTATCCGAGACTACATTCATGTATTGGACTTAGCAGCAGCCCATGTGGCAGGATTTGATTACATCTTTAGTGACAAAGCTAGTTCAGAAATCTTTAACCTAGGAACAGAAAAAGGATACTCTGTAAAAGAAATATTTGCAGTAGCAGAAAAAGTAGTAGAGAAGAAGATTCCAGTAGAGATAGTAGACAGAAGACCTGGAGATCCAGCATCAGTATTAGCAAAAACAGACAAGGTAAAAAAAATCTTAGGCTGGGAAACTAAATACTCATTAGAAGAGATTATACTATCAGACTATAAATGGAGAATAAAAGCAGGGGATAGCATCTTATAAAAAAAATAATATGAGTAGTGCGTCAGTGTATATTTTAAGGGAGCTGTAGGCTCTCTTTTTATTTTAGGAAAAGAAAGGCAAAAAAGACTTGTTTTTAAGACTAAAATTTTATTAATGAATTATTTATTGTTTAGCTGCTGAATACGAAAAAATATACGAGTTTATGTGTTTGTAGTGGTCTGTTATGGTATTGAAATTTTAAAATGCTACATTTTAGACTTCTATGGCCTGTAGCGGTATGTAGTGTAATTGATGTGTATCTATATTTTAAATTGAGATAATTTGATGAAAGTGTTATAATTAAGTAAATATTTAGGAAGGTGAGCGACATGACAAATAGAGAAAAAATTGAAAAGAGCCAAGTTGAATTAGCTAATAAATTAAAAGAGAAAGAACAAGAATATATGGATTTGCTAGCTAAAATAAAAAAACAGGTTGAGGAAGACGAGACTGTAAAAAATTTATATTCAGATGAGACTTTGGTAAAAATTAAAGATCTAGAAGTTACATCTGAATTAAAGGATGAAAATACTAGTAAAAATATAGATACTGCTGAAGAAAATAAAGTTGAATATAGAAGAAGTGAAAAAAATTTAGAAAATATTAAAGAAGAAAAAAGTACTTTCTCTGATGAAAGATTATTAAAACATGAAGCTCAAGCTAATGCAATTTTATCAGGCGAAAAATCCTCTACTGAAGAAAATAATGATAAAGAAAAACCAAGATTTGGTCATTACGATGATGTAGTCTTAGAAGTTCTAGGGATAACAAAAAAAATAGGCGGAAAAAAAATAGTAGACGATGTTTCATTTGAAATTAATGCAGGTGAGATAGTGGGGTTATTGGGACCGAATGGTGCTGGTAAAACGAGTATTATGAAAATGCTAGTAGGTTTAACAAAGGCTACTAAAGGTGATATTTATTGTCTTGAGAAAGAGTTAGGCTTTGGTAAAACTTCTATGTTGAAAGAAGTTGGTTCTATGATCGAGTCTCCAGAGTTTTATAATTATTTATCAGGATATTCAAACTTAAAACAAATTGCAAGATTATGTGGTAAAAAAATATCTAAAGCTAGACTTAAAGAAATTATAGACTTTGTAGGTTTAGAAAAAGTTGCTAAAAGAAAAGTAAAAACTTATTCTTTGGGTATGAGACAGAGGCTAGGATTAGCTCAAGCACTTTTACATGAACCAAGACTTTTGATTTTAGATGAACCTGTTAATGGATTAGACCCACAGGGAGTTCAAGATTTTCGTAATAAATTAAAAGAGATAGCAGCACAAGGGACAGCTATTTTAATTTCATCTCACTTACTAGATGAAATAGAAAAAGTTGCTGACAGAATACTTGTTATTGAAAAGGGGAGACTAATAGCAGATGAGACTATTGGTAATTTAGTTGTTAGTGAAGTTGTAAATACAGTACTAACTACATCTGATGATTATCTAACAGTAAAATTAATCGAAGAGTTAGGAGTGAAGTATGAATTGGAAGATGAGAAAATTCTTTTACCAAATATTTCTAAAGGGAATAAGGCTAATTTAATAACTAATTTGGTAAATAATGGTATTGAGATTGATACCTTGTATGTTCAGAAAAAATCTCTGGAATCTAGATTCCTAGAAATAACAAAAAAAGGGGGATTATAAAATGGGATTATTTATTAATGAGTATATAAAGGACCATAAAAAAATATCTACAAAAATATATCTACTATTGATTATAGCCTTCATGGTTATTACTAATATTGCTGAAACATGGGGTAGAGATAAATCTGTAAATTTATCAGCAGAAGAAACATCATCTTTACTTATTAATGCTATGTCAGGAGTCTTATCTTTATCATTAATATTTACATTGATAATGCTTGCTAATAATATTTCACAAGAATATTCTAAGGGAACAATTAAATTCTTATATTCAAAACCAAAGTCAAGATCAGCTATTCTAACTTCAAAAGTGTTTATAGCGATATTTAACTTTGTTACTTTTAGTATAATAGGTCTTGTAGTAGATCTATTGCTTAAGAAATTTGTTTTTTATGGTAAGGCTATGAATCTAAATGGAATTTTATCTACTAGGTTAGGGGAGGAAAATTATTCAAGATTGCTGTCAGATCATTTGACTATAGATTTTGTAATGATGTTTCTTACTACAATGTTCTATATTTCGCTGGTAATGTTGATTTGTATAGTCTTTAAAAATCAAGTTTTATCAGTTATAGTAGTAATGGTTATGGTATTAGGTGCACAAGCAATCAACCAATTATTATCATTAATACAACCAAAGTTTGAATACATAAAATATATTTTTACAAACATAGCGTCATTAAGTTCTTATTTTAATACTATAACAGCGAAGTCCTATATACAAGAGACCTTTAAATTAAATGCCAATGAGCTATTAATTATGACACTAGTATACACAACTATATTTATGGCTATATCATATTGGATTAATGCAAGAAGAGATATCAATTTAGATTAGTTATTAAGAATAAAAATTAGAAATAAATTTCTAATTCTTATTCTTTTTTATTGCATTAGAAATTAATAATTGGTATAATTGCTAAAGAGTAATTTTATTACTCCTTACTCTCTAAGAAATAGAGAGTCGTAGAGACCACAAGGAGGTAACACATAATGAGAAAATATGAAGTAATGTTTGCTGTTCAACCACGTATTGAAGAAGAAGCTAAAAAAGCTTTAGTTGACAGATTCGTAAATATTCTTTCAGAAGGTGCAGAAATCGGTGAAGTTAAAGAGCTAGGTAAAAAACAACTAGCATATGAAATTGAAGACTTCTCAGATGCATTCTACTACATCGTAGAATTAACATCATCAACTGATGCGTCTACAAAAGAATTTGATCGTTTAGCAAAAATTAATGCTGATATTATCCGTCACATGGTTGTAAGATTAGAAAAATAAGAGAGGTAACATATCTTGATTAATAATGTAGTATTAGTAGGACGTTTAACGAGAGATCCTGAACTAAGGTATTCTAGTTCGAATCTTCCAATGGTATATTTTACAGTTGCTGTAAATAGAACTTTCACTGATCAAAATGGTCAGAGAAATGCTGATTTTATATCTTGTGTAGTGTTTAGAAAACAAGCTGAAAATATGGCTAGATTTCTTTCTAAAGGTAGCCTAATTGGTGTAACTGGGAGAATTCAAACAAGAAATTATCAGGGAAAAGATGGGAATATGGTGTATACTACGGAAGTGGTTGCTGATAATATTCAATATCTAGAATCTAGATCTAATACGAATAGAAACCAAGATAATGGCTTTGATTCGATGAGTTTTAATAACTCACCACAAAATAATTTTTCAAATTTCAATAACAACAATATGTCAAATAACAATGCAGCAATGCATGATTTTATGAACGATAATTCATCATTCTCTGATTTCGGGGAAGATTTTCCGTCGAATCTAGATGATGATTTCTTAGCGGATGTAGTAAATCCGTTCAAAGACTAATTTAGGAGGAGAATTTCAATGGCACAATTTAACAACCGTCGTAACAATATGCGTCGTCGTAAAAAAGTATGTTATTTCACAAAAAATAACATTGAGACAATTGACTATAAAGACACAGAATTACTGAAAAAATTTATTTCTGAGCGTGGAAAAATTTTACCACGTCGTGTAACTGGGACTTCAGCTAAGTACCAAAGAATGTTAACAACTGCTATTAAAAGAGCACGTCACATGGCTCTATTACCATATGTAGTTGACGAAAAATAAGATTAATTAAAAGAAGACTTGCTATGCGGGTCTTCTTTTAATTAAATAAAAATAATTGGAATTTATCGGAAAATTTGATATAATAAAATAAATATTCAATTAAGGAGCATATTATGTCAGAATTATTAAGAAAAGATGTGAAATTAGAAGATACTTGGGATCTTACGCAAATTTTTGCTACTGATGAAGATTTCTGGAAATCATTTAATGAGGCAGAGGAAGATATTGCTAATATTTCTAAATACCAAAACAAATTGGCTAAATCGTCTAAAGACTTATTAGAAGTATTAAAAGAGTCTGAGAGATATGAAGCAAGATTATCAAACTTGTATGTTTATGCTCATTTAAAAAATGATCAAGATACGAGTGACGCTAAGTATCAGGAAGTGTACTCAAAGGCCTATGATTTATATGTAAAAACATCAACAGAGTGGTCATTCTTAACACCCGAATTATTAGAAGTAGAGGAAGGGTTATTAAATACTTATCTAGATGAATTAGAAGAATTAGGACAATATAAATTTTATGTTGAAAAGATTAATAAAAAGCGTCCACACACACTAGATGCGGAATTAGAAAAAATTATTTCTATGGCAGGAAGTGCTTTATCAGCATCTAGCGAAACCTTCTCAGCTTTAAACAATACTGATGTTGATTTTGGAACGGTTGAAGATAAAGATGGAAATGTTTTACCCTTAAACTTTGGGACTTATGGTTTATACATGGAAAGTAAGGATAGGGTACTACGCAAAAATACTTTTTTTGCTACCTACAAGTTTTATCAAGCTCACATAAATACTTTAGCTTCTACAATCTCAGGGGCATTAAAAGCTAACAAATATTACGCTGATACACATAAATATAAATCAAGTAGACATCAAGCCTTATCAGGAAACTATATTCCGGAGGAAGTGTATGATAATTTAGTAGAGAGTGTTAATAATAACTTGAAGGTATTACATAAATATTACCATTTACAAAAGAGGGTTCAAAAAACAGATGATTTTAGATTATATGATCGTGGTGAATCAATGGTTGATGCAGAACCTCCTAAATTTACATTCGAAGAAGCAAAAGATTTAGTTTTAGCTGCAGTAGCACCAATGGGTGAAGAATATGTAAATGATATGAAGAAAGCTTTTGATGAGAGATGGATTGATGTACAAGCAAATAAAGGTAAGCGTTCTGGAGCCTACTCATCTGGGGGATATTATACTAATCCATATATCTTAATGAATTATAATGGGACTTTAAATGATGTATTTACACTGATTCATGAATTAGGGCATTCTATGCACTCTTATTATACAAGAAAAAATCAACCTCAAACTTATGGTAGTTATTCAATCTTTGTAGCAGAAGTTGCATCTACATGTAATGAAGCCTTATTAGCTCATTACTTATATAATAAGTTTGAAAAAGAAGGTAACAAAGCAGGAATGTTAGAAGTTCTTAACCAAGAATTAATTGGTTATGTAGGAACTTTATATCGCCAAGTAATGTTTGCTGAATTCGAGCATATGATGCATCAAACAATTCAAAAAGGGGGGGTATTAACTGCTGATTTCTTAAACGAGAAGTATTTAGAATTAGTTAAGTTATACCACGGTGATGCTTTTGACCATATTGAAGATGAAATTAAATACGAGTGGTCTAGAGTTCCTCATTTCTACTATAATTATTATGTATATCAGTATGCTACTGGGTTTTCAGCCGCTCAAGCACTGTCAAGTCTTATTTTAGAAGATGAGAAGAATGCTAGGGTATATATAGATGAGTTTTTATCTAAAGGTAACTCAAACTATCCAATAGAGGTTCTTAAAAAAGCTGGAGTTGATATGTCTAAATCAGAAGCTATTGAAAGAGCAATTGATGAATTTGACAGGAAAATCGATAGATTTGAAAAAGCATATTTTGAAAAATAAAAAATAAAAGACTTCGTAAATATTTTACGAAGTCTTTTATTTTATCTAGAAGTAGTTCTAACTTGTTGAGTAGGAGCAGTACTACTTCTAGGAGGAGCCGTAGGTTGACTTATTTGCTGTCTATTAGTTGAAGCTGGAAATGTTACTTGTGGAGCTCTAGAAGTAGCTGTAGTTACTGAAGTAACTGCAGTAACTGCAGTAGCTGATCTAGTAGTTGTGCTAGGAGCTGAACTTGTAATGACAACTGTAGGTCTAGTAGTAGTTACTAGTCTTTCAGTATGTGTTGTTGCTACAATATTATTAGTAGTATTTCTTGTTGTTGTTTGCTCAATTGGTGATATATTTATAGCTGATCTATCAAGGTTTGATCCAAATTTTCTCTGCATTTTAGCATTATCAAGTTGAACGAAAGAAGTAGGAACAATATCACTTCTAGACCCTGGGGCATTATTCATAGGATTGATAGACATATGTCTAATTGTGCTAGGTTGTGTAAATTCCTTAGATGCAGCTACTAAATTAGGGTCATGGTCGTAAATAGCGTTCATGAAATAAGCCCATTGTGTATGTGCGTGAAAAACACCATTGACTGTTTGTGGTTGGTCGAAACCTGTCCAAAGCCCCAGTGTAATATTAGTAGTCCCACCAATAGTCCATAAATCATGGGCATATTCAGAAGTACCAGTTTTAGCGAAAACATTTGATTTATCAAATTTTAAAGCTCTAGCTATATCTTCAGCATTACCAGAAGAAGAAAGTACTTTATTTAGCATTTTAACCATCATATAAGATGTATCTTCAGAGTATACTCTAGTTCCAGGATCAGAGTGAGTATAGATGACATTATCATTAGAGTCTCTAATTTCTTCGATTATATGTGCACGCTTATAGATACCACCATTTGCAAATGCAGCAAATGCAGCTGTATTTTGATTAACAGTAATTCCTCCAGATAATCCACCGATAGAAGCCGCTAGATTTTGCTGGTCATCCTCTGTCAATCCATCAAAATTCATTTTAATTAAGTAATCTTTCATAGGATTTTCTTCATAAAATGCAGAGTACAATCTAATAGTAGGTAGGTTAAGAGACATAGCAAGAGCATCTTCTGCTGCCATCATACCTTTCTCAGTTTTTGAGAAATTTTCTGGTTTCCAACCATAATAGTTGAAACGTTTGTCTAATACATTAGATTTTGGTGTGATATATCCTTTATCCATTGCTGGTCCGAATACTAGTATTGGTTTAATAGTAGAGCCAGGAGATCTATAAGTTTGGCTTGCATGATTTAATTGCTGATCGTCGAAGGAGCGACCACCAATGAAAGCTAATATTTTACCAGTGCTATTTTCAATTATAGAGGCACCTATTTCCATTTGCTTTCCAGCTTGAGTTGTAAAGCCAGTATAAGAATTTTTAGCTTTTTCAAGTGTATCATATAAGTCTTTATCAATTGTTGTTGTAACCTTATAACCACCAGTTAAAAATTTGATTTTTGCTCTTTCCATCACACTAGCTTTATATTCGGCATCGTTATTAAATTTAGTTACGGAATTTTCTTTAATTGCAATATCTTCAGCGAAGATTCGAGTAGCTTCGTTAGTGACGTCACTAGAAATATATGGATATTCAATATATTCATTTTTCATTTCAGTAAGGAAAGATGACTTAATATCAAAACTTAAGGCAATATTATATTCATCTTTTGTAATATAATTTTCAGCAAGCATTCTATCTAGAACATATTTTTGTCTGTTTAGTCCATCATTAATTACTTCATCACTTCTTAGGTTTCCAGAAGAATCGAAGGGAGTATATCTAAAAGGAGATTGAACAAAACCAGCAAGATATGCAGCTTGTGCGACATTAAGATCTTTAGCATTAAGACCAAAAACACCAAGTGCAGCTGTTTCAATACCATTTATATTTTGTCCTAATTTATTCTTCCCAAAAGGAGCCATATTTAAATATTTTTCAAGAATTTCATCTTTTGTAAAATATTTATTTGTTTTAGTAGCAAGAAGAATTTCTTTTGCTTTTCTTTCATAAGAACGAGAATTATCTAATAATTGGTTTTTTACTAGTTGTTGTGTAAGTGTAGATCCACCTGAGACAGAGTTACCAGATAACTCGCTGTATGTTGCTCTAAGTGTAGCTGAAAGGTCAATTCCATTGTTAGAATAAAATGTAGCATCTTCACTTGCGATAATTGCTTTTTTAATATTATCCCCCATTGAAGATAAGGGAATAACTTTTCTGATTAATTCAGAATTAATTGTAGAGGCTTTAGTAGCATTAGCGAAGTAAACTTCACTGTTTTTACTTATATTATTAAATTCTACTTCCATATCATTTGCTGTTAAAACTTTTTGTCCTTTTACTAAATGTCCAAAGAATCCTATACCAACTCCAATGATAAGAGTGGAAATGAAAATTAAATATAAAAAGATATATTTAATAGAAAAATATTTTCTTATGCCTTTTTTCTTTTTTTCTTCTGTATTCATAAGTATACATACCTTTCATATTATATAGTTATATACAGTCTATTATATCATATTATTAAAAAATAATAAAAAAAGTAAGAGTAATTACTCTTACTTTTATCTATTTGTTCTTGCTGTTCCGGTATTTCTAGTCGTATTTCTAGTTGCCGTAGTCGCAGTAGTTCTTCTAGTATTTGTTGCTGTGGCAGTAGCAGTTCTATTGGTATTTGTTGCCGTAGCCGTAGCAGTTCTTCTAGTATTTGTTGCTGTGGCAGTAGCACGTCTACTTCCAGTGTTGTTAACAGCAGCAGTTCTACTATTTGAAGTAGCCGAATTAGCTGTTGCATTTGCCGTAGCTGTGTTACTAGCTATATTAGTCGCTGTGTTTGTCGCCGCCGTGTTAGCAACTGCTGCATTAGTAGCTGAATTATTATTTGTCATAATAGAGTTAGAAGTCCTTGCTGCAGTAGCAGCGTACATTACTCTTGATGCAGCACGAGCAGCACGGCTATCTTCAGAGGCTTTAGCTTGAACAGTAGCGTCTTGTGCTTCTCCTGCATACATTGAATCAGTTTCTGTATTTCTATCTGTAGCATAATATACACCATTAATTTGTTCTACAGTATCAGGCTTTTTGAATGGTTCTGGACTCTTGTCTTTATGAGCTAAAGTCATAATATGTGCAAGAATTCGCTGAGTAGTTTTAGCTTGATTAAATTTCAATGCTTTTAAATATGAATCAATGATATCAGGACCTTGCCAAATAGAAACAGTATAATCAGTTGTATAACCAACCATCCATGAATCTTTTGTATCATTATCAGGGTCGATACCTAAACTAATTGCTTGGTAATAGTCGAAGGTAGATGAACCTGATTTAGCAGCCATATCCAATCCGGGAACATATGCTTCTTCTGAAGTACCTTGTGGTGTTATAACATCTTTAAGCATATCTGTTATAATAAAGGCAGTAGAAGGATTCATAGCTTGTCTAGATTCTCTATTTATATGAATATCATTACCAGCAACATCCTGAATTTTAACGATTGCAGATGCTTTATTATATTTTCCTTCATTTCCAAATGCTGCAAAAGCAGCAGCCATTTGAACAGGTGAGACAGTATCTTCACTACCACCTATGGCTGTAGTCGGATTTTGAGATGTAACATTAATTCCTAATTTTCCAGCAAAATGTTTAGCACGTTCAAAACCAACAGCATCCCATGCTCTAACGGCAGGTACGTTATAAGATTGCGCTAAAGCTCTTCTCATAGGAACATAACCACGGAAAATTCTATCCCAGTTATAGATATAAGAACTATAACCATCAGCAGAATAAGGTGTATCAGCAAACATTGTTTCTGAATCCCAGTTGAAGTATTCAATACCAGGAGCGTAGTCTAAAATTGGCTTAATAGCAGATGCTGGTTGAAGTTTAGAATCAACGGCGAAATTAAATCCACTATATGTATAATTTTTACCACCACCTATTGCCTCAACTAAACCATTTTTAGTGTTTAATACAACAATTGCAGTTTGAGTATCGTGAGCTATCATAGGATAAGTTTCATTGTCTAACATATTTTGGATAGATTCTTGTAATTCTTCGTTTATGTTAGTATGTACTTGTAATCCTAAAGAGAATGGATCGTTCTCACCAGCGAATTCTGGTAAAGATCTAACTTCTTTTTCTACAAAATCAATATAGGCTGAGTATTTAGGATTTTTAAGGTTGTTTAGTTTACGATCAGAATTTTCTTTGTTGACTAAACCATCTTCAATAGGTGTATTTACACCATCATCATATTCTTTTTTAGAAATTTTACCATTATTATACATAGCGTAAAGAACAGTATTTCTTCTTTCTTTAGCAGCTTCTGGATTATCATATGGGTTATAACCGACGGGTTGCTGAGGGATACCTGCAAGTAAAGCTACTTGAGAAATTGTTAAATCCTTAAGCTCTTTATCATAGAAATATTTTGCCGCAGATTTAATACCATATTGATTATCAGAATAGAAGATTTTATTTAAATACATTTCTAATATATCTTCTTTACTATATTTTTTTTCTAATTGTAATGAAAGAAAAGCTTCTTGAATTTTTCTTTCATAAGATTTCTGAGAACTTAGTAAGGATCTTTTTACAACTTGTTGTGTGATGGTAGAACCTCCTTCTAATGTGTTCCCAGCAGCAGTATTAACTAGTAAAGCTTTTACGATACGCTTAGGATCTATCCCTATATGTGTATAAAATCTCGCATCTTCTATAGAAAGTACAGCATCTTTAATATTTTGTGGAATATCTTGGCTAGATACAAATTCCCTTCTTTCATTACCTAAGGTAGCTATAATATTACCATTTTTATCGTAGATGTGAGATGTAAGGTTATCTACAAGCTTCTCTTCGGTAATTTCAGGAACTTTAGAAAATTCTCTAAATAAGTAACCAGCAACTACAAAACCGGCAACAGTAATAGAGAAAAATATAAAAGCACTAAGTGCTTTGAAAAATTTTAATAATATATTAAGCATTACAAAAACTCTCTCTCATTTTCTTTAATTATTTTAAGATAATCTAATCTTACTTTATAATTGAACTCAAGTTCAAAAGCGGTATTTTCAAATTCTTTTAAGGAAATTGATTTTCGACCACCATTTTTGGATCTATTGTAATAATAGAATACATTTTTGATACACATAACAAATGTTCTATCAATTTTCTTAAACCTAACAACAACAAAAGAAATACCACCATGTTTGTAGACATTAATCATGTGTTCAATCTGATGGTCATGTATATTAGACAAAGAAAATGAAGTATCAGAAGATGTTTCCTTTGCCTCAAAATCTATGTATTTTCCATTCCAAAGTCCATTGTAATCAGTAGTTGATGGAGTTTGGTAGTAGGCTTTTTTTATCATAGAGCTTTGTCTATTAGGATAATCAACTTCTACGACTTGTATGGGTATAGGTTTTTTGTGGATTATAGCAATGTCATTCCTAAGATAATATTTATTTGCAAAGTTTATATCTGACTCTAATTGCATACCGCGGCCAGCATAGTTAGTTTTTTGAGAAAAATTATTTTTTCCATTAGGATAATTAACCATAAGAACTCCCACAATTTTTTACTTAATTATACTATATATTTACTATAAAATAAACTCATATAATTTTATTTTTTTAATAAATGCTATATACTAGAATATAAATTTATTGTTGAACGGAGATAATAATTATGGATTTACAAGAAAAGAACAATGAACAAAATAATTTAGAAAAAAATGAAACAGAAATCACTTCATCGAAGAAAAAAAATCTATTGAAATGGCCTTTATTACTTTTAGTTGTTTTCTCTTTAGGAGGCTTAACTTCCTATAAATTTATGGAAAATAAAATAAAAAAAACCGCTAGTCCTCTATTTGCTTCTTCGGAAGAAGTAGCAAATATTAATGCAGCTGCAATTGCCAAAGATTCTGTAGTATCTGTAGTAGGATATTCAGATGTGTCGACTACTTTACAGGCTAGATTGTTTGGAAATTCAAATGTAGACAGCTCGAAAATAAAGGATGGTATGAGAGCGGTAGCTAATGGAAGTGGTGTAATTTACAAAAAAAACTTAGGATCTGCATATATTGTTACGAATAATCATGTAATTGATGGAGTTAAGAAAATAGAAATTATTTTAAGTGACGGTAGCAATATTGAAGCTGAGATTGTAGGTAAAGACTTATGGACAGATTTAGCTGTTTTAAAAATTTCATCTGCTAATGTAAAATCTGTAATGGAATTTGCAGATAGTGATAAAGTTGTGGTAGGACAGGATTCTTTAGCCATAGGTTCTCCACTAGGAGCCACATTATCTAATACTGTAACAAAGGGGATAATCTCTGCAACAGAAAGACAAGTTCCTATGGATATAGATAGTGATGGAACAAGTGACTGGTATCAGACAGTTATTCAAACTGATACAGCTATAAATCCTGGTAATAGCGGGGGAGCATTAATTAATAGTTCTGGTCAATTAATAGGTATAAACCAGTTAAAAATTTCTAATGTGACTTCATCGGTTAGTGCTGAAGGAATAGGTTTTGTTATACCATCAAATGAAGTTAAGTTGATTACGGAACAGTTAGAAAAAAATGGAAGTGTTAAGAGACCAGCTTTAGGTTTACAGTTGATTTCACTATCTACTTTAAATTCTCAAACGGTAAAAGAAGAATTGAATTATGATGCTTCTAAACAAGGTGTTATAGTCAGAAATGTAGAGAAGGATTCAGCAGCAGAAAGAGCGGGCTTAAAAGAAATGGATATTATTACTAAGATTAATAATACTGAGATAAAGTCTGTAGCTGAATTAAGAAAGTATCTATTTGAAAAAACAAAAGTAGGAGATACTGTTAATTTAAGCTATTATAGAAATGGGAATGAAAATTCTATACAACTAGTTTTGGGAGAATTAAAGTCAACAAATTAAAAGTAAATTTTTAGAATAATTTTTGTGAGTATGATATAATGTTTTTGAATTTTAATTAAGGAAAAAATATATGTCGTACTCATTTATTAATTTACACAAAAAATCTAAGGTAGCTTTTGAGACAGAAAACTATTTAATCCATAGAAGAATAAAATCTAAATTAGCTTATGATGATAACTATTTAGAAATTAAAATTTTACCAACCACTATTGAAGAAATGCAATATTACATTGAAGCTAATAGAGCATTCTTTAGTGGAATAGGTGTGAATTTTATAAATATAGTATTAGGTGAAAATGAAAATTTAGATAAAAAAATAGAAAAGTATCTTTTCTCTAAAAATTTTCATAAAAATGAATTAGATTTATATTGTTTAGATGTAGAAAAGAAAAACTTAAAAAATACAAGCGAGTTTGAGATTACTTTATTAGATAGAAAAGATTATACCAATTATCTTCAATTTATATATGAAATTGACTTAGAGTACGCAAATAAAGAGTGGGCAGAACATAATAGAGAATTTATATATGACGAAATTAGGGGAGAAGAAATTATTCAGTTAATTGCAAAAGATGATAATCGAATAATTGCTAGTGTGAATATTATTTTATCAGAAGATTACTTTGAGATAGATAATCTTTATGTTGAAAAAAAATATAGAAAAAAGGGGATAGCTTCTTCTATGATTTCTTATGCAATAAAAAAATTTCATAAAAAATTTGTTATTTTAGTTGCAGATTCTAATGATACACCTAAATATATGTACGAGAAAATTGGTTTTGACCATATTTCAACAAGAATCTCTTATTTGAAAAACGAACTATAGATGGTTATCTTAAAAAGATAACCATTTTTTAATGGTCTTTATTCGTTTTTTTGATCATAATACTAGTTTTTTTAGAGTATATTGCAAACGTTGAGAGGAACTGTTATAATAGAGGAGTAAAAAATTTTAGGAGGACAATTAAATGTCTACGATAGTTATTGTTGGTTCACAATGGGGAGATGAAGGGAAAGGTAAAATTACTGATTTTCTATCTGAAGATGCTCATGTTATAGCTAGATATCAAGGAGGAAACAACGCAGGGCATACTATTAAATTTGATGGTAAAACATACAAATTGCAATTAATACCTTCAGGAATTTTTAATGAGGATAAATTATCAATAATAGGTAATGGTTTAGTGGTAGATCCAAAATGGATTTGTGGAGAAATTGAAGGCTTACAAGCAACAGGTGTTACTTGTAAGGGATTAAGAATTTCTAATAGAGCACATGTAGTGTTACCATACCATTTAAAACTTGATGAGTTAGAGGAAGAAAGACGTGGAGAAAACAAGATAGGAACTACTAAAAAAGGTATAGGTCCTGCATATGTTGATAAATATAAGAGATGTGGAATTAGAATTGCAGATTTGCTAGATGCAGACTTATTACGTAAAAAATTAGAACAAAATTTATTGGAAAAAAATGAAGTATTTGAAAAAATTTATGGTGCTAGTGGATTTATAGTAGATGAAATTTTTGATGAATATTTTGAATACGGTAAAAAATTAGCAGAATATGTAACAGACACTGCAAAATTATTAGAAGATGCTAAGAATAAAAAAGAAAATATTTTATTTGAAGGTGCCCAAGGAGTAATGTTAGATATTGACCACGGTACATATCCTTATGTAACATCTTCTAATCCAAGTGCAGGAGGAGTAACTGTAGGTAATGGATTTATTCCAAGTGAAGGATTTAAAGTTTTAGGTATTTGTAAGGCATACACATCAAGAGTTGGAGATGGGCCTTTCCCAACAGAATTATTCGACCAAGTAGGAGAAAAAATAAGAGAAGTCGGAAATGAATATGGAACAGTTACAAGAAGACCCCGTCGTATTGGGTGGTTTGATACAGTAGTAATGCGTCACTCTTCAAGAGTTTCAGGTATGACTAATTTATCAATTAACTGCTTAGATGTGTTGAGCGGCTTAAAGGAATTAAAAATTTGTACAGCCTATGATTACAAAGGTGAGTTACTAACAGAATATCCAGCCAATGAAAATATTATCAATGAATGTGTTCCAGTTTACGAAGTATTAGCTGGATTTGATGAAGATATTACTGGTGTAACCTCATTTGATGAATTACCAGAAAATGCAAAAAATTATCTAAGGAAAATTGAAGAATTAGTAGGTGTTAAAATCTCTGTCTTCTCAACAGGACCAGATAGAAATCAAACACACTTATTAGAAGATTTATGGAAGTAAACTATAAGAGTAGATAGTTAGAGTGATCTAACTATCTACTCTGTTTTTTGTAAAATTATAAACAGTATGTTATACTGTAAAGATACGATATAAAATAGTGTTTATGAAAAATTATAAAGGATAAATTCATGAATAAAAAAGAAAGAAGAAGACCATCTAAAAAAAAAGTAAATAAAAATTTTAGAAGAATGGCTGAATTAGTTATAATATTCTTTATTATAGCTTTCGTATTCACTTCTCGTGCTGCCTACGATGATATTTTTAAGGAAAAAACTGAGGAGCCAGTGGTAGAAATTAAAGAGCCACCAGCCACAACTACCGTAATAGTAAATTCAGAGCAAGAAAAGTATAATAATGAACAGATGACAGGAGCTATTAATAGCATTATAGCAGCTTATGAAGCAAAATATTCTAAAGCAAAAATATCGGTTATTTATCAGGATATTAAATCAGGATACAGATATGGCTATAACGATAAGGAATATTTCTCTTTTGCATCAACAGCAAAAGTGATTTATGCTATGGATACCTACAATAGGATAGCTAGTGGTGAGATAGATCCAAGTTTACCGCTTGCATATAAGGCATCTTATGCAGCTGCAGGAAATGGTCATATTACTAATAATCCTAAGAAAAAAACTTATGAATTAGAGTATGTAATTATGAATATGATTACTTATTCAGATAATACAGCAACTAATATACTATTACAGGGATCTAATTATAATATGATGACGATTGTAAATAGAGTTTATGCTGGATTAGGAATAAGTACAGATCAGATATTACTAGAGAATAATAAGATGAGACCTGAATCAGTTGAAAAAGTATGGTTGCATCTGTATAAGAATCAAGATAAATATCAAAACTTGATAAAATACCTAAAAGATACACAGGCAAGTGCTTGGATAAAACAAGGTATACCTGGAAAAACTATCGCTTCTAAATATGGACAGATTCCAAATGTTTCAAATGATACATCTATAGTATTTGGAGAAAATGGTGATTACTTGCTATTAATTTATACAGAAGGATTGCCAAATCCAGGAACATCTATCCCAGACATAGCAAGACAAATAAATGAACTTCATGATGAAAAACAAAAATAAAGAAGTAGAATTTTCTACTTCTTTATTTTTGTTATTCTGCCATAAAGTTCATCGATATTTTTAGCATGGCATAAAATCATTAGATACTTAATTTCTTTTTGCCATTTTTTAATCTCTTTTTTTAATCCTTCTTTACCTGAAGATAAGAGTATTTCTAAGAAATTTCTAGAAACACCAGCAGCTTTTGCTCCAAGAGCAAGTACTTTAATAACATCAAGAGAGTTTCTTATACCTCCACTTGCAATAATATCTAGGTTTTTCCTATAATTTTTAGCTATTTCTAAGGACTGGGCAGTAGTATAACCAATTTCCTCAAGATAGGGAGAAGGACTAGAAGAACGACCATTTTCAATTTTAGCAAAGTTAGTTCCATCTTTACCAGAAACGTCAACGGCCATAACCTTGTCTAATTTTATTGCTAATTCAAAAACGGATTTTCCAGTTCCAAAACCTGTTTCCTTAAGAATTATGGGAATATTTATCTTTTCATTAGCATTTTGTAAGTTCTCTAACCAGGTCTCAAAGTTTCTATCACCTTCTGGCATAATCATCTCCTGTAGAGGATTCATATGAAGTTGTAGATATTTGGCGTTGGTAGTATCTATAGCTTCAATAATCTGATGAATATTTTTATCTAATCCTAAATTTACAGATCTATATTTAGGATAGGAAATTTTATCTGCTTCGTTTTTTAAAGCGGGGGAATATGAGCCGGGGAAAAATTCTATACCCATTTCACCACAGACCTCTTCAAAATCTTTATTTATTTTATTACATTCATCACCACCTGCGGTAATAGCGTTGATAAAAAATGGATATTGCCATTTATAGCCACAAATAGTAGTAGAGGTATCTACATCGTCTAAGCCAAATAATGGAATAGAATTATATTCCATTCTATATTCATCTAAAGACGTAGATAATGTTTTATCTTGCAAAGCAATATTAATATGATCTATTTTTCTCATTTAGTATAGTCCTTTATAATTTAGTAAGGTCCAAAGTAATTGTAAATTTATCACAAGTATCTATTTTAAAACCTAAAACCATATCTCCACAGCCAGAACCACTTTGTTTTCCTGCGGAGAAAGTCATGATATATTTTTTCATCGCGATAGTCTCCATTGGTATATTAGAAATTTCCTCCAGATATAAAAGATTTTTTCTTATATCTTTTATTACTAGGGCAACTAATTCTGGATTAGTTCCTTGTAAGAAATTTTTTAACCGAATTACTAATTGATTGGATCTATCAATAAATTTTTTATATTTTCTTTTTTCTAAAATTCTTTTTACTTTTTCTCTTAAGTTAGATGAGGGCATATTCATTTCTTTTTTATTTTGAGCCCATTTTTTCACGTGTATTTTAGTATCAATAACTTCGCCTGTCCATTTAGCAATGATTTCTATAGGTACATTTACATTCAGTTTTTCAATTTGAAGGTTTGGCCAGTCTAGTTTGTCGATAATTTCTTTATCTGAGTAGTTCTGGATATATTCTTTAATTATTTTATCATTGAATTTTTTATAGTATGTAACGCCTTCTTCATAAGAAGCAGCTATATCTCCCATGGAACCAGACATACCATTTTTTAAAGAAAATAAAACAACCAGTTTAAAAACTTTAAGACTATTAAACTCTTGTTTATAAAATCTTAATAAAGCTTTAGTAATAGCTACTAATACAGCACCAGAAGAACCTAAACCATATTTTTTATTATTAGAGATAAGTTCATTATCAATCTTTAGAGAAAATGCTTTATTGACACCACAGTAGTTTTGAATAAATGTTATTAAAGACTGAATTGTGGTAAAGTTTTTGTTTTCTTCATCTAATGCAACTTTAGTATTGTAGACATTGTCACTAATAGTAGTCACTGTATCAGCCTTGACATAGGCGGTTATTTTTTTTGGTACTGATGTTATAATGGCTTTCGCATTATCTTCCAAAATAGCGTATTCTCCAGCAAGATATAACTTACCGTAGGCTATTCCGTGCACAGTATGATTTTTTTCTTCCATACCTTTAATATTTCCTCATATATTTTTTTTTGATTTTCTTTTAAGTATAAGACTTTTACATTTGGACCGGCGTCCATTGTAAAATAGGCTTCCAATCCTTTTGAACGTAGAGATTTAACAATATCCATGGCTAGGTAAGAATCTTCTTCCAAGAAAGAAAATGGGGGATTAGCATATTTTGTAGTAGAGTGCATAGCTAAAGCGTTAGATTCTGTTAATTTACCAATTTTTGTAAAATCATTCTTTGCTAGTGCATCAAGAATAGCTTTGTAGTCTTGCCTAGCTTGTTTTACCCAATCAGCATAGGAAGAAGATGTTTGAACACAGTCTTCCATGGCCTTTCTACTAGAAATTTTCTTTCTTCCTTCATTAACTACAAGTACCATCATAGCCAAATCTAAATCACATTTAATTTCGTGAACAGATCCATCTTCTAACCAGGAAGCCATTTTGTAAAAACTTCTACATGAAGAACCAGATCCTTCTTTAGCAATTTTAACTAAATCTTCAGTGCTTTTTTCAAGTCTGAAATATTCATTACAAGCAAGCACAAGTGCCATAGTTCCTGATGAGGAAGATGATAATCCAGCTGCAGTAGGGACAGTATTGTAACTAATTATTTTAATTTTTTCTCTGTTTTCCGGTGTGAATTTATTTACAAAAGTGATGATTTTTTTTAATTCATCAGCTCCTTGTCTTTCGTCATTGATATAAAATTCATCTTGTCCAGACTCTGATTTTTCAATCTTTGTTTTAGTATATAATTTATCCAATCTAAGTGATAAGTTTGGATTGTATGGTAAGACAGGGTCTTTTGATTTCTTTCCCCAATATTTAATCAAGGCTATATTTGCATAACCTATAGAGTAACTATCCATGATGAATATCCTTTCTCTTTTAGTTTTTTTTGTATCTTTTTTGCTGTATTTTGTTCTGGAGTGAGGGCTATACAGCAACCACCATCGCCACCACCTGTAAGTTTAGCACCAATTGCCCCATTTTTTTTTGAAATTTCTACAACTTCATTATTAGCAGGATGGCAGACACTAAGTTCATTTAATAAAATATGAGCTTTATTCATATAGGAGGCTACCTTTTCGATATCTTTATTCTTTAAAGGTTCAATAACTTCAAGACTTATATTCCCCAATTCTTCAATAGCTCTCTTGTTTTGTTCATAATTTTTTCTAACTCTTTCTACTGCGTGTTTAGTTATTCCTACAATACCAGTATCAATAATTAAAAGATAAGCATCTAAAGTAAAATCTAGTTCCTGAGCTCCTTCTTCTTTAGAGAAGAGTAAGGGTTTATCACTTAGTACCTGACTTACATCAATACCACTTGGATTACCGTGGATGAATTTTTCGCACTTATCAGCAATTTCTTTAATATTTTTGCAAGAATTTGCCCTTGCAATTGCAACAGATAGGGCAGCAGATGAACCCAATCCTCGGCCTAAAGGAATAGAAGAAGTAATCTTAATTTCTGTAGTATTACTAATTCCGCATTCTTTAGCTATATAATCGATAATTTCATCTCTTTCCTGAGTTGTATCAGTTTTATTTAATTTTACATTTATTTTCATTTGGTTAAGAGGAATTGATATTCCTTTTTTACCGTAAACTAAGGCATGTTCACCAAAGAAAATTGCTTTAGCATGAGCCATACAAACCTCTTGATAATTTAAATTATAGTGAATATATTAATTATAATAGAAAAATAAGGTAATGTAAAATTAATTATATGATTTTATGATGGGGTAAGTGAGGATACTTAATTAAGTAATTAATGAATAGAAATTATACCATATTTGTAGTATAATATTTTAGATAAATTATTAGTAGAGGTGCATTTATGAATATATCTGTAGCAATAGACGGACCAGCAGGTTCAGGGAAGTCTACAATAACAAAACAAGTGGCGAAGGAATTAGGTTTTAATTATATAGATACAGGAGCTTTGTATAGATCTTTGTGTTATACATTTTTAGAGAAAAATTTAAAAGAATTGAATGAAGAAAAAATTGCAGAGATATTGAAGGATACAGAAATAAAAGTATATTTTAAAGACTTTAAGCAATATCAAGAAGTTAATGGTGTAGACATAACTGATAAGATAAGAACTAATGAAGTTTCAACCTATACATCATTATTTGCTAGAAGTAAAAATGTAAGAGATTATCTAATTGATATTCAAAGAGATTTAGCCAACTTTTGCGATGTGATTATGGATGGAAGAGATATTGCTTCAGTAGTTTTGCCCAAAGCAGATGTAAAAATATATTTAACTGCATCAGTCGAAGAAAGGGCTGGGAGAAGATTTAAAGAATTGAGGGAGAATGGAGAGAGTGTAGATATTGAGGAACTGAAAAAAAATATTGAAACTAGAGATAATCAAGATAAAAATAGAGAGATAGCACCACTTGTGAAAGTTGATGACGCCATAGAGATAGATACAAGTAATATGACTATTGAACAAGTGGTCAATAAGATAAAAGAAATTATTGAGAAAGTTAGGGTTAGTAAGTTAAGTGTATAGAATAATTAAAAAATTAATAAGAACTTATTACAAAATATTTTATAAGATAAGTATAGTCAATAAGGAAAAACTTGAAAATGCTTCTGGGGTAGTCTTATCTGGAAATCATACAAGTAATCATGATCCAGTTTTAATATATACTCTATTTGATAAAGCAACAAGGTTTATTGCTAAGGAAGAATTATTTAAAATACCTATTTTAAAAAATTTACTAGAGAAACTTGAGGTCATACCGGTAAAACGTGGTTCTTTTGATAGAGCATGTATAGCAGCGGCGGTTAATGGATTAAAATCTGGTCAAAATATAGGTATTTTTCCAGAGGGAACTAGATCGAAGTCAAAAGATTTAAAGTTAGGAGAGGGGCATAGTGGAGTATCTTTAATATCCTCAAGAGCAGGAGCTAATGTATTGACATTTGCTATTATCCCTAAAAAACATTTTAGATTGTTTTCTGAGATAAAAATTGTGATCGGAGATGAAATAAATGTAACTTCTTTAAGAGAAGAGGGTTATAAACACGATCAAATTACATCTGAAATTATGAAATCTATAGAGAATATAATAAAGAAGGAGATATAGTATGTACGAAAAATCAATAAAATTTAGATTAGAGAAGAAATTTTTTAATAAAGCATCTTATCTTGATAATCTTAATATTTATTCATGGTTAGAGATTGCAAGAAAGCATTTTTTAATTTCGGTGGGTATTGATATTGATTCTTTAGAAAATTATGGATTTTATTATGCAGATGCTGAAACTAGAGTATCTATAAAGGAAAATATTAGATATAGTCCTAAAGAAGTGAGAGTATATGTAGGACTTTTGAAACATTCAGGAGTAAAATCTACATTTACTTATGAGATTTGCATTGATGATGTAATAATAATTACGGCAAAGTCAACTCATAATGTTTTAAGAGCAGACAGTGATAGAGCGGTAAGAATTGATAGATATTTACCTAAATGGGATCAAATTTTAAAAGATGTAGTTAATAATGAGATAGCGAATTAAAACTTAAGGTAGTACTACCTTAAGTTTTATAACTTTATTAGGAGGAACGATGATTTATTTAGACAACGCCGCTACTACAAAGATGTTTAGAGAGGCTTTAGATAGTTATATAGAAGTTAATGAAAAATTCTACGGTAATACAGCAAGTATTAATAATTATGGAAAAAATAATGCTAAATTACTGGATGCATCAAGAAGACAAATAGCAGATATATTAAAAGTAGAACAAGAGAAAATTTACTTTACAGCTGGGGCAACAGAGTCTAATAATATAGCAATTTTAGGTGCTGCAAAACATAAAAAGGCTTTTGGGAATAGAATAATAGTCTCTAAAATTGAGCATCCCTCAGTTCTAGAAACTTTTAGAGCTTTAGAAAAAGAAGGATTTGTTTTAGATTATGTCAGTGTTGATAAGATGGGAAGAGTAGATCTAGTAGATTTAAAAAGATTATTAACAAAAGATACAATTTTACTAAGTGTGATGCAGGTTAATAATGTATTTGGAACTATTCAGCCAATTGCAGAAATAATTGAAGTTTTAAAAGATTATCCAAAAGTCCACTTTCATGTTGATGGAGTCCAGGGTGTGATAAAAGAAGAAATAGATCTAAGTTTGATTGATTCTTATTCAGCATCTGCTCATAAATTTCATGGACCTAAAGGTATTGGAATATTATATGTGAAATCAAGAAGAACAGTTAATAATGTTAACTATGGTGGAGGGCAAGAAGATAATCTTCGAAGCGGGACAATTAATTTACCATCAATAGTTTCTATGGCGAAAGCTATGAGATTATATAGTGAGAGAATTGAGGAGATTAAGGAAAGGCATTCAGTTTTTAAAGAAAGAATTATTAATGAATTAGGATCCTTGAAATATCTAGAGATAAACTCACCTAAGGATGAAAATTTCGTAGACTCAATTATTAATATTTCCTTGCCAAAGATTAAGGGAGAGGCCATAATAAATTCTTTAAATGAAGAAAATGTTATGGTTTCAACAACAAGCGCTTGTTCATCTAAGAAATTTTCTGTTAACGAGGCACTTTACGCAAGGGGACTTAGTGAAGAAAATATCAAAGGTTCTATAAGAATAAGTCTTTCATACTTTACTACTAGTGAAGATATAGATGGATTTATTAAAGTATTTAAAGACAAATATAAACAATTTGAGGAGGTAATAGAAAGTGCAATATAGTCACATAATAGTAAGGTATGGAGAACTAACTCTAAAATCTGGAAATAGAAATGAATTCTTAAAAAAATTAACTAAAAACATAAAACTAAACTTTAAAGAATTTAAGGGATATCACATTCAAACAAAAAGAGATAGAATGTATATCCATTTAGATAAGAATGATTATATAGATGAAATTTTAACCTCATTGAAGAGAATACCCGGAATTCATACATTTTCTCCTGTATTAAGAGCAGGATTAGATATTGAAGATGCTAAGAAAAATATTGATTTATTGTTGCATACTAAATTAGACGGAAATTATAAATTCAAAATACAAACTAAAAGACCAAACAAAAATTTTCCTAATAATACTAATGAATTAAATAATATTTTTGGTAGTCATGTTTTAGTTAATTACCCCAATTTAAAAGTAGATGTTAAGAATCCTGATTTTGTAATCAACGTTGAGGTAAGAAGTGAAGGTATTTTTATCTTTACAGACTTTATCAAAGGGGTAGGAGGATTTCCGGTTAATACATCATCCAAAGCGCTCTTATTATTATCCGGGGGAATTGATTCTCCTGTAGCAGCACATATGCTACAAGTAAAAGGGGTGGAAGTCGAAATGCTACACTTTCAATCACCTCCATTTACATCTAAAGAAGCATTGGATAAAATATTCTCTCTTGCCCAAGAATTAAGTAAGGTAATAGGAACTGTCAAAGTTCATGTTGTAAATTTTACAAAACTTCAAACAGAAATTGTTAAAAGAATACCATCCAATTACACTATGACATCTACAAGACGTTTTATGTTAAAAATAGCAGACAAAATCGCCAGAAAGGAAGATTGTTTAGCTCTAGCAACAGGTGAATCATTGGGGCAAGTGGCAAGCCAGACACTTGAATCAATGAACTGCATAAATGAAGTAACAAATATGCCTGTTTTGAGACCTTTATTAACAATGGATAAGGTGGATATTATTAAAATAGCAGAAGAAATAGGAACTTATGAAATTTCAAATTTACCATTCGAAGACTGCTGTACAATTTTCACTCCAAAAGCACCAAAAACAAGACCAAAATTGAAAAAAATTATAGGCTATGAAGCAAGAGATGATTATTCTGAATTAATAGAAGAATGTATTGCAAGTGCGCAAACTTATTTAGTTAATACAAAAGCTGTAAATTTATTTGAAGAAAATAGAGAGAAAAATCTTCAAGACAATGAAGATTTTTCAGGATTATTATAAAATTCTTTTATAATAATTGTATTCCTATACTAAGATTATCATTAAGATAATCTTAGTATAGGAATATTTTTATTTGAGACAATATTTTTGAAACATGTTCATTGAAAAATATAAGTTATAACAATACAATATTTTTAAAAGTTTAAAAATACGAAAGTAAAGGTGGGTTAAATTTATGAAAGATATACTATTTTCGTCTAAAACTAAGAAGTGGATTAATATTTAAGAACAGATTTGTTAAAGCTGCTATGAATGAAGCCATGGGAACAAAAGAAATGAAAGTTAAAGAAGAAATTTCTAATTTATATAAAATTTGGGCTCAAGGAGGAACTGGACTCATTATAACCGGAAATGTTATGGTTGATGAAAATTATTGGGCAGAACCAGGAAATATTGTATTTAATGAAAATATTAATAAAGAGGTATTGAGATCTTGAGCCCAAGCCGGACAGATAAATGGATCCAAAATAATAGTTCAAATAAATCACCCTGGTAAGCAGGTTCCAAAAACTATTGCTAAAAGGCCTGTGGCACCTAGTGCGATCCCAATAGAAGGAGACATAGGAAATTTATTTAATCCTCCGAGGGAATTGACTAATATAGAAATCAAAAATTTAATTAAAAAATTTGCTCGGACAGCAAAGATTTCTTAAAAAACTGGTTTTGATAGTGTAGAAATTCATGCAGCACATGGTTACTTAATAAGCCAATTTTTAGCAGCTTATGACAATAGAAGAAGCGACGAATATGGTGGAAGCTTAGAGAATCGAATGAGATTTTTACTTGAGATATACTTAGCAATGAGGGAAGTTACGAGTGAAAAGTTTACAATAGGTTTAAAAATAAATTAATCCGATTTCAAGGAGGGTGGTTTAACTGAGGAAGAATCTATGTTGGTAATTCAAAAAATGGATGAAATGGGAATAGACTTTGTAGAAATATCGGGAGGAAGTTATGAAAATCCTAAAATGAATGAAACTACAAGTAAAAATAAGAATACTATTTTCTTTTCTGAGTACAGTAAACTATTAAAAGAAAAAGTAAAAGCTCCACTTATTTTAACGGGGGTATTCGTAGTGAAGATTCTATGATTGATTTGTTAAAAGAAAATATCGCAGATTTAATAGGGATTGCTAGACCCCTTGTAATAGAACCTAATATTCCTAATTTAATTGAAGATAATGAGTATGATATTATAGAAACAAAAAGATTAACAACTGGGATAAAAAGTTTGGATAAAAAACTAGGAGGCTTGATAGGACTAGTTTACTATCAAAGATTAATGAAAGCATATGCTAAAAACAAAAAGCCCAAAATAACTACAAATACCTGGCCATCATTATTGGATGCAATTTTTCACCGACAAGAAATTTTAACAAATTTAATGAAGAATAAAGAGTTGACAGTTAGTGAGTTAGTAGATTTGTCAGAACTATCTATGCCGGCAATATCACATCATCTCAAGTTGTTATCACAAAGTGGTCTAGTAGTTTCAAGAAAAAAGGAAATAAAAAATATTATAGGGTATCATTAGACAAAGCATTATTTGAATTAGAAAAGCTGATAGAATCTTTAAAAAATATACAGAACATGAGGCAAGGAGATCTACAATGAAAAAAATATTAATAGTTTTAACAAATACGGAAAAATATAAGAAGTATAATATAGCCACAGGTTTATGGTTAGGAGAATTAGTACATTAGAAATATTAAGCAGAAAATATAATAAAGTTCCCTTTTCTACAGAAAAGGAACTAAAGAGAAGAGGAGCAATATATAGTAAGAAAAGATTTTTCAAAGAGTATGCGATTTCTGATCAAAGACTTATAACTGGACAAAATCCATGGTCACCTAGAGAAGTTGCAAAATTATTATTGCTTGAAAGTGGAATGTAAAAGTAGTTGAATATATTTAATTGGAGGAATTATGTGTAAAATAATACGAGTGATAGTGGAGAAAATTTTATAAAATTATCGACTTATTCTGTATAAGATTTTGAAAGTAGCCTAAATTATAATATAATTATACTAAACATCTATTTAAGGAGACTATATAATGAGCATATCAAAAGAAAAATTACAAGGGAATTTAAATAAGAAATATACTTTTGAACTAGTTGAAAATCTGGATTCAACAATGGACTATATCAAAAAATATGTAGATGAAAGAAAGTTTAACCATATAGTTATAGCTAAAGAAGATGGTGGTAAAGATGGAGGAAAATCTATTTCTACAATAAATATGTCTTTACTTATCAAAGATGATATTTCTATTGAAGAAGTGTTGAAGATAAATACACTGACGTCAACAGCAGTTTATTCAGCTCTTAAAGAGCTATATGATATAGATCTAGGGTTGAAATGGTTAAATGACTTAATTTTGGATGATAAAAAGGTAGGGGAAATTTTATGTCAATATCCACAAACAGCAGGAAATAAACTAGATTATTTAATTATAAATGTAGTCTTAAATACTAAGAAAGTAGAAATTTCAGGTAATTTAGCAGAGATAAGAGCTATTGAAAGTGTTAGAAATATTCAAATAGATGAAAATTTATTACTTATCAAAATAGTAGACTATATAGATAAATATCTAAGAGATGATTCAACTTATTTAGAAATATATAAGCAGGCATCTAGTATTATAGGTAAAGAAGTAGATGTATATACTAATAATGAGTCATTTTCAGCGGTAGCACTATTAGTAAACAAATATGGGTACCTATTATTAGATAAATCAGGAGAAATAGTACCTCTACTAAGTGGAAAAGTAAGTATTAAGAAAAAATAGAGGAGACAGTCTTATAGGTAAAGAAGAAACATTAAAAATTGTTAATGAACTAGTTAGAGATTTATTCAAATACATTTTATATATACAAGAAAAAGAGCTACAAAAAAGCGGCTCTAAATTAAGTGTTACAGAAATTCATTTACTAGAATCAGTAGTAAATTCAGAAGAAAATAATACAGTAACTAGTATTGCTAAATCTATGTTGATAACTAAATCAACATTTTCTATTAATGCAAGTAAGTTGATAAAAAAAGGATATTTAACTAAATTTAGAGATGAAAATGATGGCAGAATTGTGAGAGTAAAGATTACGGACAAGGCCAAGGATATATTGAAAATCCATAAAAAGTATCATGATATTATAACTAAAAAAATTATGGAGGTCATTACAGATGAAGAAAGTCTAGTTCTCAACAAGAGCCTAGGAAATATCTTAGAATATTTGAAGGAAGAGTACAGAACAATTCTAGAAAAACAGGATATTTAAGACTTTACAATTATCTTTAGATACATTATAATTTACAGGTTAAATATATGATTATATGAAAATAGGAGACGAAAATGAAAAAGATTACCGTTATCGGTGCTGGTTTAGCAGGAAGTGAAGCTGCTTGGCAAATAGCAGAACGAGGAGTAAAAGTAGAGTTATATGAAATGCGACCTAAAAAAATGACACCGGCCCATAAAACAGAAAAATTTGGAGAGTTAGTATGTTCAAATTCATTGAGAGGAAATGATATTACTAATGGAGTTGGACTATTGAAAGAAGAGATGAGAAGATTAAACTCTTTAATTATTTCTTGTGCAGATGCAACACAGGTACCTGCGGGAGGTGCATTAGCAGTAGATAGGGAAAGTTTTTCGGCATTAATTACAGAAAAAATTAAAAATCATCCTAATATAACAGTTATTGAAGAAGAAATTAAAGAAATACCTAAAGGAGGAAATCCTGTAATTGTTGCAACTGGTCCTCTAACATCTGATGCCCTATCAGAAGATATTAAAAAATATACTAAGCAAACAGGATTATATTTCTACGATGCGGCAGCACCAATATTAGAAAAGGATTCTTTAGATATGGATAAGGTATATCTAAAATCACGTTATGATAAAGGAGAAGCGGCTTATCTAAACTGTCCAATGACAAAAGAAGAGTTTGAAGCATTTTACAATGAATTAATTAATGCAGAAGTAGCACCACTGAAAGAATTTGAAAAAGAAATCTACTTTGAAGGTTGTATGCCTTTTGAAGAAATGGCGAGACGTGGGGAAAAAACATTGTTATTTGGACCTATGAAACCAGTAGGATTAGAAGACCCCAAAACAGGGGAACGACCATATGCAGTAGTACAATTACGTCAAGATAATGCAGAGGGAACCTTATACAATATAGTTGGATTCCAAACCCATTTAAAATGGGGAGAACAAAAAAGAATTATTTCTATGATTCCAGGTTTGGAAAATGCTAATATTGTAAGATATGGAGTTATGCATAGAAATACATATCTAAATTCACCAACACTCCTAAAAAGAACTTACCAATTAATCGAAGAAGATAATATTTATTTTGCAGGACAGATGACTGGAGTAGAAGGTTATGTTGAATCGGCAGCGTCTGGGATAGTTGCTGCCTTAAATGCAATTAACAATCAAAATGATAAGGAGATTATATTTCCAACGGAAACTATGATAGGAGCTATGGCTAACTATATAGTAGATACAACAAATAAAAATTTCCAACCAATTAATGCTAACTTTGGTGTAATTAAACCTTTAGAAGAAAGAATTAAAGATAAAAAGGAAAAGTATACGAAATATGCTGAGCGTTCTTTAGAAGTTTTAGCAGAATTCTCTAAAAATATCCTGTAGACTTTAAAAAAATATTTACAATTTGTCTGAAAAATTGTATAATAATTTATGATAAAATTAAATAAAGGAGGAATAGATGGCTAGTTTATTACAAAGAACAAGAAAAATAAGTGCTATATTGCAAGAAGGACGTCATGATAAAGTGGATTTCGAAGCAATGGCTATGAGATTAAGTCCTATACTAGATTCTGTTGTATATATAATTGATAATGATGGAAAAATCTTAGGTTATGATTCAAGTATCGATTATTCTAATCAACGTCTTGATGATATGATTAAAACAGGATATGTCACGAAAGATTATTTGCAAGCAGCTTTAAAAATATATTCAACAATGACTGATATTCCGTTTAGACATGAACTTTCTATTTTCCCAATTGAAGAGGAAGAAAGATTTGATGGAAAAACATTTACCGTAGTTTTACCTGTACGTGGTGCAGGTGAACGATTAGGTACACTAGTCTTTGGTAAATTAAATAAAAACTTTGAAGAAGAAGATCTAGTATTAGCGGAATATGCATCTACAGTAGTAGGAATAGAAGTATTGCATGAAAAACAGGATAAAGAGAAGAATATAGCAAGAGATAAAGATTTAGTTATAATGGCTATGAACTCTTTATCGACGTCAGAAAAAGATGCTGTAGATCATATTTTCAGAGAATTAGATGGAACAGAAGGTTTACTAATTGCATCGAAAATAGCTGATAGAGTAGGTATTACAAGATCTGTGATTGTAAATGCTTTAAGAAAATTGGAGTCAGCAGGTATTATTGAATCAAAATCTCTAGGTATGAAAGGGACTTATATTAAAGTTCAAAAGGAATACTTCCTAGAGTATATCTTTTCTAAAGAAAATATTTAAAACAATGATTAAGACGGTGTATAATTAAATTCTTACAGGAAACAATTCCTAGACTGAGAGAATTGTAGAAGGTATTATATATTTTCAGCTTATGAGTGATTCTATAAGCACTAGTGAGTAGAGTCGGGTGGTTTCGTTAAAGACTATTAAAGGAGAGTATGTAGTACTCTTAAAAATGGGTGGTACCACGATTATTCGTCCCTGGATTATTCCAGGGACTTTTTTATTTATAATTAGGAGATAAGAATGAATTTAGAACATATAAAAGAAGAATATCAAAGATTAATAAAAGAGGTAAGTGATGAAAAATCACTTTATGACTTGAAAGTTAAATTTTTAGGAAAAAAGGGAAGTCTTACAGAAATAATGAAAGGAGCAAAAGATCTTTCTCCAGAAGAAAGACCTGCATTCGGTAAAGCTGTTAATGAGATTAAAGCATATATTAATAAACATATAGAGGAAACTAAGGACGAACTTATTAAGAAAGAAGTTGAAGCAAAACTCGTTAGCGAAGAAATTGATGTCACACTTCCAGCAAAAGAAGTTGAATTAGGGGGAATGAATCCACTTAATAAAGTAATTGAAGAGATTGAAGAATTGTTTATTAAACTAGGATATTCTGTAGCTGAAGGTCCAGAGGTAGAAACAGACAAATTTAACTTTGAAATGCTTAATTTACCAAAAGATCATCCGGCACGTGATATGCAAGATTCTTTTTATATTACTAATGAATTATTAATGAGAACGCAGACTTCTCCAGTACAAGCAAGAGAAATGCTAAAAACTGAAGGAGAAGGTCCAATCAAAATTATTTGTCCTGGTAAAGTATTTAGACGTGATAATGATGATGCAACGCATTCTCATCAATTTACTCAAATTGAAGGATTAGTAGTTGATAAAAATATTAAATTTTCTGACCTAAAGGGTACGTTAGAATATTTAATTAAATCAGTATTTGGACAAGATAGACAAATTAGACTACGTCCATCATTTTTCCCTTTTACTGAACCATCAGTAGAAGTAGACATTTCTTGGGGACAAGATGGAGAAGGAAATACAAAATGGTTAGAAATTTTGGGTGCAGGTATGGTTCATCCTAAAGTATTAGAAATGGCAGGCTTTGATCCGGAAATTTATTCAGGATTTGCTTTTGGTATGGGACCTGAGCGTATAGCCATGCTTAAATATGGAATCAGTGATATAAGATCATTCTATACAAATGATGTAAGATTTTTACAACAATTTTCAAGTGATAGAAACGATTAATTTAGGAGGAAGATATGTTACTTAGTTATAATTGGTTAAAAGAATTAGTAAATATTGAGGATTCAGTTGAAATTTTAGCTGATAAAATTACACGTGGTGGATTAGAAGTTGAAGAAGTGATTAGATTAGATGCAAATTTATCTAATCTAGTAGTTGGATATGTTGAGTCTAAAGAAAAACACCCAGATGCTGAGAAATTAAATGTATGTCAAGTAAATGTTGGTGATGAAATTTTACAAATTGTATGTGGTGCGGCTAATGTTGATGCTGGTCAGTATGTAATAGTTGCTAAACCAGGTGCTAAATTACCGGGTATTAAGATAAAAAAAGCTAAATTAAGGGGAGTAGAATCAAATGGGATGATTTGCTCTCTTAAAGAATTAGGATTTTCTTCATCAGTTCTTCCTAAGAAAACTCAGGATGGAATTTTTGTATTTGAAGAGAAAGTTACTCCTGGACAAGATGCTATTGAATTACTAGGATTAAATGACTCGATAATTGATATAGCAATCACACCTAATAGAGCAGATGCATTATCTATGAGGGGTCTAGTTTATGAAATTTCTGCTTTATATAATAAAGAAGTAAATTTTGAAAAAGCTAATGTGAACAAAGGTTATGAAGCAAGTGAACTTACAGTAAAAGTGGATAGTTCTAACTGTATAAATTATTTAGGACAAGTGGTTAAGAATGTAGAAATTAATGATTCTCCATTATGGATGCAATCTAAGCTTATGAAGTCTGGTATTAGACCGATTAACAATATAGTAGATATTACAAACTACATATTACTTGAGTATGGTCAGCCTATGCATGCTTTTGATAAAGATTTGTTAGGAACTAATATTTTAGTACGTCAAGCAAATGTAGGAGAGAAACTAATAACACTTGATGGAGAGGAAAGGGAGCTGACAGTAGAAGACTTGGTGATTACGGATGCTTTTAAACCTGTTGCATTAGCAGGAGTTATGGGAGGAAAACATACAGAAGTATCTGATTCTACAAAGGATATAGTATTAGAATCGGCTTACTTTAATCCAATTTCTATAAGAAGAACTTCGTCTAGACATGGATTAAGAAGTGATTCATCGGTTAGGTTTGAAAAAGGTATTGATGCAAATATGCAAAGACTAGCTTTATCAAGGGCTTTAGAGTTAATTTTAGAATTTTGCCCTAAGGCAGCAGCAGAAGAAGTAGTGGCAGTAGAAAATAAATTTGAAGAAAAAGAAATTAAGGTAAGCACTAGCTATTTAAACAATTATATTGGAATTAATCTAAAAGCAGAAGATGTAGAAAATTTATTAAAATCATTGTCATTTGCAGTGGAGAGAAATGAAGATGAATTATTTGTAAAAACATCTAGTAGAAGACCAGATATTACAATTAAACAAGATTTAGTAGAAGAAGTTGCTAGATTATATGGTTATGACAATATTAAATCTACTTTACCACTGACAAGTAAAGCTATACAAGGTGGGCTAACTTATAAGCAAAGGCTAATAAGAGAACTGAGAAAAAGCTATTTGTCACTTGGATTTAACGATACAATTAACTACTCATTAGTATCTGAAAAAGAAGCAGATCAGTTTACCTTGATGGATCATCATAAGGTTAAACTTTTGATGCCAATGACTGAAACTCACTCAACTTTAAGGCAATCACAAGTACCTGGTCTGCTAACTACACTTGCTTATAACAAGGCAAGAAGACAAGAAAATTTAAAATTATTAGAAATTGGTAAGGTATTCTTTGGTTCAGGAGATGATAATATTCAGCCTGAAGAAGTTTTATATCTAACAGGTGTTTTATCTGGTAAAGATGAATTAAGTAGATGGCAGAAAGAAGAAAATAAATTTGATTTCTTTACGGCTAAAGCTTATTTGGAGGTAGCTTTTAAAAAATTAGGATTAAGTGGGATTACGTATAAAAAATCAAAATTAGATTTATTACATCCAGGAAGAACAGCTAGTGTATTTTACAAGGGGGAAGAAATTGGATTTATAGGAGCAATTCATCCAGAATATGCAAGACAATTAGACTTAGATGAAACTTATGTATTTGAAATTAATCTTGATAAAGTTTTAACAAATGATAAGGTAAGTCCTATATACACAGAAGTATCTAAATATCCAACAGTAACTAGAGATATAGCTATGTTACTAGACAAAGAAGAAGCCTATTCAAATATTGAAAACTTAATCTTAGGATTAAATAACAGATTAATCAAATCTGTAGACGTATTCGATGTTTACCAAGGAATAGGCTTAGCAAGTGGTAAAAAATCAGTAGCAATAAGTATTGCTTATAATGATAGTGAGAAGACATTAACAGAAGAAGAAATTACTGCAGTTCATAACAAGGTTCTTAGAACTTTGGAAGAATATGGAGCAATAATAAGGTAACAATATTATGAAGATAATTTTAGTTTGTTTATTGGCCTACCTAATAGGTTCAATCCCTTGGGCACTGATTATAGGTAAGGTATTCTTTAATAAAGATATTAGAACAATGGGTTCTGGTAACTTGGGAACTACTAATATGATTAGAAATTTAGGTAAGAAGGCAGGAATGTTTGTTTTCTTCCTAGATATTTCTAAATCGATACTAAGTATGTTTATTGCAGCTAAGGTTCTAGGAGATGTTAACTATTTATCATTATTTGGTGCTTTTGCTATGCTAGGACATATATTCCCTTTATTCGCAGGGTTTAAAGGTGGAAAAGCAGTAGCTACAGGATCAGGTATATTTATATATTTATATCCAGTATTAGCTTTAGTATTGGTTCTTATATTTTTTATAAATTTATTTGTGACAGGGTATGTTTCACTAGGTTCAATAATTATTTCTATAGTAGGAGCTATAGGTGTATTTTTCATTGGACAAGGTTTTGATAAATATATTATGATAATAATGTGCATATTAGTTGTTTATATGCATAAATCTAATATAGTCAGATTAAAAAATGGTACAGAGAATGTATCAAAGATGAAGATTAATTTTAAAAAATAAGAGGTTACATAATGGGTAAGATAATCGATGGGAGACAAATTGCAACAGAATTAAGAGGAAGAATAAGAGAAGAAGCTATACAGCTTAGAAGTTTAGGAATTATTCCAACTCTTGCAGTGGTAATAGTAGGTGATAATAAAGCCTCTCTTTCTTATGTTAACTCTAAACATAAGGCTTGTCTTGAAAATGAAATACATTCTGTAAAAGTAGAGTTAGCTAAAGAAATTAGTCAAGAAGAGTTAGAAAAAAGCATTGATGCATTGAATAAAGATAATAGTGTTAATGGGATTTTAGTTCAATTACCATTACCAAAACATATTAATGAAGATAGAATTTTAGAAAAAATTTATGTAGAAAAAGATGTAGATGGATTTCACCCAATAAACGTAGGGCGACTATCTGTAGGTAATGCTGATTTAATACCTTGTACGCCATTAGGTATTATGGATTTAATAAAATCGACAAATGAAGAAATTAGTGGTAAGAAAGCATTAGTAATAGGGCGTTCTAATATAGTAGGAAAGCCAGTTGCTAATTTACTTCTAGCAGAAAATGCAACAGTAACAATTGCTCACTCAAGAACGGATAATTTACATAAAGAGGTAAAAGAAGCTGATATAATTGTATCATGTGCAGGTGTAGCTCATTTGCTTGATGAAACTTATGATTTTAAAGAAACAGCTCTAGTTATTGATGTAGGAAATAATTATAAAGATGATAAGTTAGTAGGAGATATTGACTTTGATCTAGTTAAAGATAAGGTAAGCTATATTTCACCAGTACCTGGGGGAGTGGGGCCTATGACTATTACAGAATTAATGCATAATACAATTGTAGCTTGTAAAAAACAAAATAATTTATAAGAATAAAAGGGTTTGTTTGATTAAAGAAAACTTTTTTTCAATAAATATTAATTAATAATAAGTAATGTTTGTTCTATATTAGTTTCAAGACAAGAATAAAATCATATATTAATTAGGTATGAAATTCTTTTGAAGTAGGTGAATTTAAAACAAAGATATTAAATTATCTGAAAATAGTTTTAATTGATTGACAATTGATGATAGAAAAGGTATAATATGTTTATATCAAATAAAGACGTTAGATGAGTAACTAGGGGAAGATTTTCAGAGAGTGTAGGGTGGCTGAGACTACATAATAATAACTTGGTGAATATGGTCTAATTTATGTCGGTAAAGTAAACTATGTGAACTTTATTCGTGTTGCCGCGTTATAGGCAAAGCTATGTTAGTAGCAAGAGTTATAAATCAAGGTGGTAACGCGTATAAACGCCCTTATTAGTTTTACTAATAAGGTGCGTTTTTTGTTTAAATAAGAAAGGAGTAAATATAATGACAATAATTGAATTGAAAAATGTAAAGAAAGTTTATAATGATACTGTTCATGCTTTAAAGGAAGTAGATTTAAAGGTGGAAGAAGGAGATATTTATGGTATCATTGGTTATTCAGGAGCAGGTAAATCTACATTGATTAGATTACTTAACGGCTTGGAAACAGCAACTGAAGGGGAAGTCATTGTTCTAGGGGAGGATTTTGGTAAAATTAATAATGAAAAAAGACGTATTAAGCGACAAAGTATAGGAATGATTTTTCAACATTTTAATTTACTATGGTCTAGAACAGTGGCTGAAAACATAGCCTTTCCATTAGAAATCTTGGGAATACCTAAAGAAGAAAGACAAGAACGTGTTGATGAATTAGTTAAGTTAGTTGGATTAGAAGATAGGAAGGATAATTATCCCTCTCAACTATCAGGAGGTCAAAAACAACGAGTAGGTATTGCTAGAGCTTTAGCAGGAAATCCTAAAATTCTTTTATGTGATGAAGCGACCTCAGCACTTGATCCAGAAACAACAGCAGATGTATTAGAATTAATTAGTGAAATTCATAAAAAAACCAATATTACAGTAGTCTTAATTACCCATGAAATGCATGTTGTTAAAACTTTATGTACTAAAGTTGCTGTTATTGATGGTGGTATGATTGTAGAAGAAGGTTTAGTATCAGATGTATTTTATAGTCCGCAACAAGAGATTACAAAACGTTTCTTAAAACAAACAGAGTTTTCATCGGAAAAATCAGCTAATAAAAATATTGAATTATGGAAAGAGTCATTTGTTAATGGAAAATTAGTTAAATTACTATTTGATGACAAGAGATTCAATGAACCTTTAGTAAGTAAATTGTCAAAAGAATATGGAGTTACAATTAATATTATTCAAGGCAAGATTGATAAAACACAAACTGGTAATATCGGTACCTTGTACGTTCAATTAGTAGGGGAAGACACTAATATAGGAAATGTAATAAGTAAATTAAACGAAGAAAAAGTTTCTGTGGAGGTATTATAAAATGGATTTTTCAAAAGTTAAATGGGAGAAAATAACAACAAATACAGTTGAAACCTTATCTATGACGGTTCAGTCTTTAATAGCAGTATTCATATTAGGATTAATATTAGGGTTAATATTGTACATTACATCAACAAGTCAAAATAAGTTAGCAAGGATTTTCTACAATGTAGTGACTTGGATTGTAAATATCTTCAGAGCTATTCCTTTTATTATATTAGTAATACTATTAATACCTTTTACAAAGTTAATAGTTGGAACAATGCTAGGGTCTCAAGCAGCCATACCAGCTCTTATTGTATCAGCAGCTCCATTTTATGCAAGACTTGTAGAGATTGGGCTTAGAGAAGTAGATAAGGGAGTCATTGAAGCAGCTAAGGCAATGGGTGCTAAAAATATTACTATTATTACTAAAGTATTAATTCCAGAATCATTACCTGCCCTTATTTCTGGACTTACTGTTACGGCGATAGCATTAGTAGGTTCTACTGCAATGGCAGGTGTAATTGGAGCAGGAGGATTAGGGAACTTAGCTTATCTAGATGGATTCCAAAGATCTAATAATGCAGTTACATTCGTAGCAACTGTAGCAATTTTAATTATAGTGTTTGCAGTTCAATACTTAGGTGACTATGTAGTTAAGAAAGTAGATAAACGATAATATATAAGCAGAGTAGCTGAAAGCTACTCTTTTATTTTTACATAAAGTATGTTATAATTTTCAATATAAATACACGGAGGAAGAGCTAATGGAAGACACTTATAAAAACATAACAGCCATAGCTTTGCAAGAATTATTAGAAAAAGAGGACATAATTTTAATTGATGTCAGAACACATGAAAAGTATAATGAAGGGCATATAGAGGAGTCAATAAATATTCCTTTGGAAGATATAGCTACTTATAAGGGTGATATTGATTCTGTTCATTATATAATTTGTCAACAAGGTAGTCGTAGTAAAGAAGCTGCTGAAATATTAATTAAAAAAGGTTATATAGTGGTTAATGTACTTGGAGGAATGACAGATTGGCAAGGAGAAAAAATAGAAGATTAATCTAGTGTGTTACTAAATTTTTATTTACTTTCATAAGTTGTAGGAAGTAGGATATAATGCTAGTATTATTGAGTTTAGGGAGTTAATAAAATGAGTAAAAAAATAATTTTAACTGGAGATAGGCCGACAGGAAAATTACACCTGGGACATTATGTAGGATCACTTGAAAACAGATTAAAGCTGCAAGAAGAGGAAGATACAGAAATGTTTATTATGATTGCGGACCAACAAGCACTTACTGATAATGCAGATAATCCACAAAAAATCATTGAATCAGTAACAGAGGTTGCATTAGACTATTTGGCAATTGGTATTGATCCAAATAAAACAACAATCTTCTTGCAGTCACAAATACCACAATTACCAGAATTAATGATGTATTACATGAATTTGGTATCCGTATCTAGACTACAGCGTAATCCAACGGTAAAACAAGAATTAAAAAGTAAAAACTTTGGAGAATCTATACCGACAGGATTTTTTACATATCCAATAAGTCAAGCGGCTGATATTACCGCTTTTGGTGCTACTCATGTACCGGTAGGAGAAGACCAAAAACCTATGATTGAGCAGACTCGTGAGATAGTAAGAGATTTTAATAGAATTTATAATAAAGAAGTTTTAGTAGAACCAGAAATTGTTTTACCTCCTAAAAAGCAAGGACGCCTTGTAGGAATTGATGGAAATGGTAAGATGAGTAAATCTTTAAACAATGGTATATACTTATCTGACTCGCCAAAAGAAATTCAAGATAAAATCATGAAGATGTACACTGATCCTAATCATATAAGAATAGAAGACCCAGGTCAAGTAGAGGGAAATGTTGTATTTACTTATTTAGACATCTTTGATCCTAATAAGGAAGAAGTAGAGTCACTTAAAGAGCATTACCGTCGTGGTGGTTTAGGTGATGTTAAGTTAAAACGTAGACTTAATGATATAATGCAAGATATGTTAAGACCAATTCGTGAGCGACGTGAAGAATTAGCTAAGGATAAAGAAGCAATCTATAAAATGCTAGAAGAGGGTTCTAAAAAAGCAGAGAAAGTTGCGGCTAAGACCTTAGCAGAAGTAAAAGAAGCCATGGGGATTAACTACTTTAAAAAATAGAATAAAGTCATAAAATAAGCACAGCTAGACAGCTGTGCTTATTTTTTTATATAAAAAACGATGAGAAATTAGTATTTTAGTATGTATTTTAGAATCTAGAAAAATAGGATGAGGAGTGCAATGAATCAGATATTAGGAAATCTTACTTAATATTAATTTTCTTAATACATTCATTGCTTCTTGACTAGCTCTATATCTAATTTTATTTCTATTTCCAGAGTAATGAAATTTTTTTATGATTTTTTCTCCTTTATAGTAGGCTCCAATATAAACTAGGCCAGATAAATATTTTTTTTCATGATTGGCATAACCTGTTGTAATAAGGGCTGACTCTACATTGGTTTTTAAAATTAAACCATCTAGCATTTCTTCAGCAACTTCTTTAGAAACAGCTGTATAGTTTTTCAAACTTGCTATATTAACTCCCAGTAGATCTATTTTACTTTGATCAGAGTAGCTAATATAAGATTCTTTTAATACAGAAGAGATTCCTTCGTTTTCAATTAAAGTAGAGACAATAAGCCCCCCAGTAATGGATTCAGCTGTAGAAATAGAGATATTATTGTCTATTAAAAGTTTAGCTAAAACTTTATTCATTTCACTTTGAGATTCAGATGCTTCTTCTCCAGCGACTAAATATATATATTCTCCAACTAGCTCATAAACCTCTTTTATTTTATTATCAATTAATTTTTCACATTCTTCAGCAGAAGAGGCGGAGGCAGTAATTCTAAGTAAGACTTCACCGTATTTAGCATATAAAGCAAGACTAGGATTTGTCTGTTGGATCATTAAGTCTTTAATTCTATCTTCAAGCAAAGATTCTCCAATGCCAAAAAATCTTATGTATTTTGAAAGAAATTTTTGATTAGAAAATGAGGCTAGGTAGTCTCTTATATGATGATTAAAAATATTTTTCATTTCATGAGGAGGGCCGGGTAATAATATTATTTTTCTATTATAGTCTTCTATTGCTATTGCAGGAGCAGTACCCCAAAAATTTTCAAAAGTTATGGCTCCCTCTGGAATCGAGGCTGTTTTTTCGTCGTTTTTCGTTATAGTTTTATTTGATGAATGATTAAGCAGATAGTTTTGAATTTTATTCCAGTAGTATTTATCAAGATATTGTTTTCTTTTAAAAAATTTTGCAACACATTCTTTTGTGATATCATCATCTGTAGGTCCTAAACCACCGGTTACTATAACAGTGTCGGCATCTTTAAAGGCATTACTCAAAACTTTTAAAAACCTTTCTCTATTGTCACCAACACTAGTGTGTCTAAAGACGTTTATTCCAAGATTTGCTAACTCTTTTGATAGATAGTGTACGTTTGTATTTAGGATATCTCCTATTAAAATTTCTGTTCCTACAGATATTAATTCTACTCTCATAAATATACCTCTTTATATTTCTTAGATTAATTATACTAAATAATGTTTATTTTTGAAAATGTGAAAAGCCCTTGTTTATTAAAAATTTCTGTGCTAAAATATAAATATAAGAACTTAAGTATATGTATGGCTCATGTTTATTCGGGCCTAACACTTTTGAATAGGGAATGAGAATTATCTGCTAGTATAGCGTGCCTAACCACTATTGTTAGGATTTTAGAAAACAGAACTATCATACCCACCTGATCATATCAGGACCAATTTTTGTGAGTACCTACGATACTTCGGTTTACCTAGCTATATGCTAGGTTTTTTTATTTAAATTTAAAGAAAAATTTTTAAAAGTATAGTATAATATTTTTATGTTTATTTAATGAGGAGAAATAAAGATGTTACATCAATTTTCAAGAAATGAATTAGTCATTGGTCAAGAAGGACTTAATATATTAAAAAATTCCAGAGTAGGGGTTTTAGGAATGGGGGGAGTTGGTACTTTTGCAGTAGAAGCTCTTGCCAGATCTGGAGTTGGTTCATTTGTAATTATGGATAAGGATAGCATTGATATTACCAATGTTAATCGTCAAATCCATGCTACAACAAAAACTGTAGGACTTAGTAAAGTAGATGAGATGAGAAAAAGAATTCTAGATATTAATCCGGAAGCAGAAGTTATTGCGATCCACGATTTTTATACAGAAGAAACGTTTGAGAAATTTTACGAGAAAAAGCTTGATTTTGTTATTGATGCTTGTGATACAATCAAGTATAAAATACATTTAATCGACTATTGCTTAAGAAATAAGATTAAATTTATTTCTGTAATGGGAGCAGCTAATAAGATTGATCCTACTAAATTTCAAATTGCAGACATTTCAAAAACAAAAATTTGTCCTTTAGCTAAAGTGATTAGATTACACTTTAAAAAATTAAAGTCAAAAGGTAAAATTCCAGTAGTATTTTCAACAGAAAGCCCATTAGTACCAAGAGAAGAATATATAGAAAAAATTGGTAATCAAAATTCTGATATTAGAAAAGCTCAACTACCACCATCATCAAATGCATTTGCACCATCAACTGCAGGTTTAATTGCCGCTTCTTATGTATATAGAGAATTATTAAAAACAGTTGAATTGAGAACTATAGAAAAAAATAATTAAGTATAAAATAAGTTTCGACAACTTTCATAAAAAAGTTGTTAGAAACTTATTTATTTTTTACTTTTTTTAGGTTATAATATAGGTGTATTGAAAAGGTTTTTATGCTTATAAACTTGTAGGCTAAAAAATTTAGCCTAGAGTAATTTTTATAAAATATTATTTAATAATAGAATTTTACTAAAGGCTACTCAATAAAATAAATTTCAATAGAGTTGGTCTTTCCAACTCTATTTTTTAGGAGTTGATGGATATAGATATAAAAACTGTAATGATAAACCTTTTGCAAGATGCAATTAATCAAGGAGCTAGCGATATACACATATATCCTAATAGCAAGAATAATTCTAAAATTAGGTTTAGAATATTAGGAAATTTAGAAGATAATCTTCAATTATCTAATACTGAAATAGAGGCTTTAATTTCATTATTAAAATTCAACGCTAATATAGATATCTCCATGAATAAGAGGCCACAATCTGGGAGATTTGAATATACTTACAAAGATAAAAAATACTATTTAAGAATCTCTACTCTACCACTTAATGAATTATATGAAGGTTGTGTAATCAGAATTTTTACGGATGAACTTGCTGATGTTGAATTTAGTATTTTTGAAGAGGATAGGAAAAAAATATCACTTCTAAGTAAATATACTAATGGTTTGATAATTTTTTCTGGGCCAACTGGTTCTGGTAAATCAACATCTATGTATAAGTTGGCTTTAGAATTAACTAGATCCAATAAGCAACTTATTTCTATTGAAGATCCAGTTGAGAAAAATTTTGATGAATTTATACAAATGCAAGTCAATGAGAAGGCAGGTATTACTTATGATAATGCATTGAAATCAATTCTTAGATGTGATCCAGATGTTATAATGGTAGGAGAAATTAGGGATAAGGATACGGCTAAGTATGTAATTACATCAGCCTATTCTGGTCATCTTGTCTTAACGACTATTCATGCAGAAGATGGTATAGGAATAATAAACAGACTTAAGGATTTAGGTATTAGTCAAGAAGATTTAAAACAAACTTTACTTGCTTTGATATCTCAACGTTTAGTAAAAGTTGGAGACAGGAGGGAGTTAATTACTGAATTTTTGGATAAAGATGCAATTTCAGCCTATATAAATACTAAAGATATTAAGTTTGAAAAATTAAGAAATAAGTTTCAAAGGGCGTGTGATGATGGCAAAATCGAAAAAGAAGAAAAAGAGAAATGGGGATATTAGAAAACTACTTTCAAATGATGATAAAATTCAATTTATAAGCAGGCTCTATGAATTAATAAATCACGGTTATACATTAGAAGACTCTATTGAATTTTTATTTATTCAATATAATGCTAGTAAGAAATTAGTAGAGTTAGTAAAAAAAGATTTATCTATGGGAAAAAAATTATCTCACATTTTGGAGAGATTAGGCTATTCTGCTTCTGTTGTAAGTAAGATGGAATTTGCGGAATACTATGGAAAGATAGAAACTATGCTTTTAGAAATAGAGAAGTATTTGAAGATACAAAAAGAGCAAAAAGAAAAGATTATTCAAACAATAAGGTATCCCTTTCTTTTGACTTTAAGTCTTATCTCCTTGATTATGCTATTTAATATTTTACTAATTCCTCAATTTAAATCTATTTATGAATCATCAAATATTCAAATGGATACAGAAGTAATAATTTTAATGACTTTACTTGAATATTTACCATACATATTAATAGGAATCATACTTATGGTTTCTTTAATCGCTCTATATTTGACATATACCTACAAATATAAACAAGATTTATTTTTAAAATATATAACAAGAATGCCCTTTTTAAATAGGTATTTTAGGTATTTTGCTTCGTATCAATACTCTTTAGAACTTAGTTTATTTTTATCTAGTGGTTTTTCTATAAAGACATGCTTAGATGAAATGATTAATAAAAATTATAATTATTTTTTCTTGGTATTTTCTAAAGATATAGAAGAAGGACTTGTAAAGGGGCAAGTCTTTGAAAATATTATAGAAAAATTACCTTATTTTGATCAATCTATGCCAAAGTTTATATCACATGGTAGAAAAAATTCTATGCTTGATAAAGAATTGAAACTTTTTTCTGAGATTATGTTAAATTCATTTTTGAAATTAATTGATTCTAGATTAAAAAGATTACAACCCATTTTATTTTTATTACTAGCCCTAATTATTTTAGCACTTTACTTGGTAATCTTATTACCGGTATTTAATATGACGACAGCTTTAAGATAGGAGAAATATTATGTTAAAAAATTTATTAAAATTAAGAAATAAATTAAAAGATAATAAGGGGTTTACCCTTATTGAAATGCTTATTGTAATTTTTATTATAGCTATATTGCTGGTCTTAATTGTACCTAATATTAGCAAAAATTTAGACTCAGCCAAAGATAAATCTTCAGAAGCATATGTTAAGACAGTCCAGTCACAAATAACAGCCTATGAACTAAATGAAGGAGATTCAAATGTGACATTTGATAAACTAGTTTCTAGGGGATACTTAGAAGGAGATGTAGAAAAGGCATCGACAGCGCCTAATGGAAAAAAGGTTGTGATTTTAGGTGGAAAAGCACAACTGCAAGGCTAATTTAGGATTTACATTAATAGAAATTATCTCAGTTTTATTTATAGTTTCAATTTTAGTTTTAGTAATTTCTTTCAATCCTATCCGCTCTTATGAAAGATATAAAGAGAGGATAGCTGTTAATGAGATAGTATCTGATATTTACTTGATTCAAAGTAAAAGTTTGGCTTCTAATGATACTAATTATATTTATTTTTTTGAAAACGCTAATGAATATCAAATTTACTATGACTCTAGTCGTAAAGTAAAAAAGATAGGTCAGAGTGGAAAATCAGGAACAGGGGAAAAAGCCTTACAATTTAGGTATAGAAATGGGAATGTTAATATTGCTAATACTGTATTAGTAAAATTTAAAAATTCTTCTTATAAAATAGTAGTTAATTTGGAGACAGGTTATGTTAGACTTGAAGAAACTTAAAAATAATGATGGTTTTAGTTTGATAGAATTATTAGTAGCTATATTTATAGCAAGTTTGATAGTTGGCTTGTTACTTCCTAATTTAGTAAATGAATATAAATATATGAAGAAGGCAGAAGATGAAATTAAAATGAGAACTATTCTTTATGAAGAAATTCTAGCTAACAAGAAGGACATTAATTTCGTAAGAGATGGTTATGATATTAGTATTATGAATAATAGAGCAAGGATAAGGGATATAAACAGTGGAAAAGAAATTATTTATTCAAAATAATAAAGGTTTTACTCTTGTAGAAATTATTGTATCTTTGTTACTTTTATCAATATTTATCTTATTACTTGCATCTATTGTAACTATGACAAGTTTAACTTCTCAAAAATTTTTAAACTATACAGATTATGAATATGCTATGATGCATAAGAAAATTTTTCAATTATATGAAGATTCTAGAAAAGTTACGGCTACGAAGAATAATATTATATTTCAAAATGATAAGGAAAACAGGGAACATAAAGTAGTCTTTAATTCCAGAAAAATATTTAAGCAAACTAGAAATCCAGGAGAAAATTTTGCATCAGGTTACTCTTTACTTTTGGATAATATTCAATCTTATAATTTGGAGAAAAAAGAAGAAAATTTGATTATAAGGATAGTTGACAGAGGGGGAAAAACCAGAACTATAAAACTTTTTTTGAAAGATCAAATAAAACTAGATGAAGAAAAAGAAGAATTATTATTAAAAGAAAAAGAAGAAAGTGAAAAAATTCGATTGGAAGATGAGAAGATTCTAAAAACTTATGAGGAAGAAAGAAATAAACTATTAGAAGAATATAAAAAGTATAAAGAAATTAGAACAAAAGAACTGGAAAACTTATTAGAAATAGAAAGAGGTCTTATTCTTGAAAAAGAAAATTCAAAAGATAATAAAGAGAAACAGCAATAATAAAGGGAGTGCCTTGGTTATTTCATTAAGTATGCTTTTGCTGGTAATCACGGTAATATTTTCGATTTCTAACATTTATATGAATAAAATTCAAAGCATTAAAAATATTAATACATATTATGATAGAAAAATAAATGAGGCTCTAGAGGAGAGAGATGATAATCATAGAAAAGAGATACAGGAAAATATAGAAAAAAAATATAAAGAAGACAATAAAAAAATACAAATGGAAAATAGAAACAAGGCTCTAGAGAACTTGGAAAAAGAAAAAGTAGAATTTTTAGAAAAAATAAAATTAGATAAAGAGAAATTTGATCAAGAAATAGAGAAAAAATTGAATAAAGAAGCTTAAATTTATTGTTAGAAAATTAGAGCTATGTTATAATAACAAACATTACTCAAACCCCGAGAACGCCGTTGTCAAGGGGTTTGTAAGATCTGTTTTTTAAGTGGTTACGTTATGGTTACGTTCATTATGAAATATGTTTTTTGAATGAAATTATAGTGTCGTTTTTTTGTTTTTCGGTGACTTGTGTATATATATCTAATGTAGTAGTTATATTAGCGTGCCCAAGTTGCGCTTGAATAGCTTTAACAGGTACATTAGCTTCCGAAAGCAATGTAGCGTGTGTTCTTCTGAACCCATGAGGGGTCACTAGCGGTAAGTTGTGTTTTTGTAAAAACTTCTTTAAATGATGTCCGAAATATATATAATTTCTATTTGAAAAAAGTCTACCACTAATTTTTTTATTACGCATGTATTCAAAAACCATATCTATAGTGTCTTTGTCTATTTTAGAGGTTCGGACGCTATGCTGATTTTTTGGTTTGTTTTTAATATAATAATTCCCATTTTCGTTTCTAGAAATAGTTTTATTTATTGTTACTTCTAATTTTTTTGAGTCAAAATCTGTAATCTGAAGTGCTGCTATTTCTCCTGGTCTAGCACCAGTGAAAGCTAATAATCTTGCATAGATATAATAATTTTGCGATAATTCTGTTTTACCTTTTTCTAACAAAAATTTCAATTCGTCTTTTGTAAAAACTTTTTTTACTTTTGCGTCTTTTTTTGGGACAATGATTTTTTTTACAGGATTTTTATGAATTAATTCTGCGTCAACTGCATATTCAAAAATAGACTGTAACTGAACTTTCAACACTTTCATCGTAGCAGTTGATAGATTTAATTCGTCTGATAGAAAATTGTTAAAAATATTTTGAATATACAATTTATTTATTTTTTTTACTGGTAATGACGCCAGTTTTGGAAAAAGATAATTTTTTCTATCTCTTTTTATTCCATAAATCGTCGAACTTGAAAGAGTGTGTTTTTTTGAATCAAACCAAATATTGAAAAGAGATTCAAAAGTTGTATTTTCGGGTAAGATACTACAATCGCTCTCGAATTCCATTTTTTTTCTAGCTATATATAAATTCGCCTCTTTTTTAGATTTAAAACCTTTCTTTTTAATACGTTTTTCTTTTCCAGTGAGTAAATTCTTTCCTATATATTCCCCGACAATTTCATACATTTTTTTATTTGTTTTTTTATCAATATATTCTTTTATCATTTTTTTCTCCTTTTTTTAATCTTGCCCGGATTTCAAAAGTGAAAAAATAATGAATGTGTGATATAATTATTTAGTAAATATTTTACAAAATAATTAAAATTCAACATATGAAAAACACAATAAAACTGTTTGTTTTATAAATAATATGAACCGTAGGAACTACGGGGATAGCTTGGTAAACTTGTGTAACCGCTGTTGATTAGTCAGCTAATCATCAAGTCAACACATTACCCAAGAATCCTACGACTTTAGTCGTGGGAGGTTCAAAAGTGTATCTTTTCATAGTTTCTCCTAGCACCGTAAAAGGTGCTTTTTTATTTTGGTGTCCTGAAGCGGACATAATGCCGGACAAAGTCCGGTGATGATTCTTTAATTTAGACAATGGGTCTATTATATTTAAATGCTAAAAAATTTAACATTCTATTATGAATATTTTTAGGAATGTTAAGTAGTTCAAAAATATCTTTATTTGCTATTGAAGTATTCTTATATTTATTTAAAAATATAATGATATCTTTATAAAAATCAAGTTGAATGTTAATTAGATTTATTGGTATAAATACAGATAACATTAAAGAAAAAAATATACTGTCTCTATACTTTTTATCTTTCTTAGAACCTGAAACTAAAGTGTAATTTGTATATTCCCCGACATCTTTAAAAATCAACCTATCAGGTAGTTCACTTTTTATAAGCATGTTAGAATGTGCTAATTTATTCCTAAGATTTTTAATTATATTTAAAAATTTTATAAACATATCTTTTTTTATAGATGTCTTCATATTTGTATTTGTTGATAACATTTTCTTTATAACTTCATCTTTTTCAGAAGTTTTCATTATTTTATATAAACCAATACTATCAGATAAATAAATACTATCGAGTAAAACCCAAGGCGGTATATAGTTTTTATTGTTTACATAATATTCTAAATTTGTATATTTTATAGGTCGAGTGGTATGTTTTTTTAACTTTTTTAAAACATTCATCGTTTCAGGATTATTCATATTATAATTATGTTTATATAAAAAATCATTAGGGTTATCTATATCGTTTTTATCTCTACTAGTATCTGTACTAAATTTTTCAGAAATAATACTACTTAATACGCTATTTAATTCTTGCTCTACGTATAAAACGTATTTAAAAAGTATAGAAGAAATATCTGCATTTATCCTATGTAATTCAAGTAACTCATAAGGAGTTATAGATTCTAAGAAACAACCATGTTCATCTACTAAATTAGTATTTTTATATCCTTTTATTAGCGTTGAGTATGAAATATTTTCTAACATTAAAGATAGTTTGATTTTATCGTTATCTGTTTCTAAAATAACATTTTTACTTTGGGATTTTAATATTAATTTGTCTAAAGTTAAGTATTTAGTATTGTTTGAATAAATACTCAATGAAAAAAAGCCTCCTTTCACTGATAGTGATAAGAGACTTTTATCGGTGGGACTATGCCCTCTAATCTAATATCATTCTATCATTTTTTTGTTTCTTTGTCAATATTATTTTTGGAAAATCACAAGGTCACCTAAACGTATTCTAGTGTCTGTTGATTTTAATTTTTCATTTTCTTCAGGTAGTACGTTTAATTTAATTGATTTTATATAACTATGATCAGCACCGATATCGATTAAATCTATAGGTTTTCGACGTATTATTTTTTGTGCTACAACATATAAATCGTGATTAGAAACCACCTCTAAATGTTCTTTTTCAACGTAATAATTACCTAGTAATGTATCATCATCAGGGTTAATTATAGGAAAAACACTTGCGACTATTGCGATATTATCTCCTCTTTTGACGTTCTTATATGGTGTATGTATTATCAATGTGTCTGAATTAATAATTTTGATAACCTTTCCAATTATATCGTTGTTCATGGAATTTTCTCCTTGAATAAAATTTTTTGGTGATAATTTTGTCATAATGTCGGGCAAGGGCCCGATGAAATAAAAGTGTTAAAACTTTGCCCTCAACTCTACCACTTTTCCAAGAATCGTTACAGGTAATTCTTTTACCTCTTTATTAGAGAAAAATTTTGCAGGATAGTTTGGATTGGTAGAGATAAGCATTATTCCATTTTCGTGTTTTTGAATTTTTTTACATGTTGCAGTATCACTATTGACCAATACTATAGCTGTATCTCCAGAATTAACATCAGATTGTTGTTTCACTATAACTACATCTCCGTCGTCCATTTTAGGCTGCATTGAATCACCTTTGATTTGTAATGCGAAAAAATCTCCAGTTCTAGCCATATCTTCTGATATTTCTTCATAATCTAGTATATCTTCAACGGCAGATATTGGAACTCCTGCGGCGACTTCTCCCAGAACTGGGATTTTAATTCCTTTTTGTTCTTTATTTTTTTGAGTTTGCTCTATATCATCTTTAAAACGTAAATCTAGTTCTGATTTTGCAACATTAAAGTAATCCGCTATTTTTTGCACATTTCCAGCGGTAGGTAAAGAAGTTCCTTTTGTATACCCAGTAATTGTACTTTTAGGCATATCTAAATCTCTATGTAAATCAATTTTTTTCTTATTATTAATAGAAATTAAATGATTTAGTTTTTCAGAGAAGTATTTTCTGTTTTCTATTTCTTGTGGGCTATTTTTAGCCATATTAACAAATCCTTTCTTTAATTCTTTCCTATATTATATCGAATTTTTTCGAACTTATCAAGAATAAAATGTAAAAAAATACGAAAAAAATAAAATAAACCATTGACAAAGTACGAAAAATATCGTACAATATAATTACAAGGTTGAAAGACCTGAGTCTTAACAAGGAGGAAACAATGATTACTATAATAGAGTTAGCAACTCTCATGGCTGGGCTAGGAACTTTGCTTGGTGGTATTGGAACTTTAATAAAAGGTATAGATACACTAAAGCAAAATAAAAAGCCTTCTGCAAATAGCAGAAAGCCAAAACAACACTGTAAAGGGCGATAAGCCCTTTACAAACATAGTATATCATAGAATAAAAGAGAATGGAATATTTATTATTTACAATAGCATGTTTTCTTATAACTATGTATTGTTACTGGTTTGTTAATAAAGATGATTAGGTCTTTCAATCTTATATAGTAGAGAAGTGAGTATATCTCACTTTTTTCTAAGAAATAATAGTACGAAAAAAATAGAACTAAAGAGGTGAAAAAATGACACAAATAACTTTGGAAGCCGCACGAGTAAACGCTGGATATACTATGCGGGAAGTTGCTACGATCACAGGCGTACATCATCAAACAGTATCTAAGTACGAAAAAGACAGCAGTAAGATACCTTTTGATTTAATGAATTCATTATGTGAACTGTATAAAATATCAAAAGATGAAATTTTTTTTGGTAAAGTAGTACGAAAAAAATAGAACAAAAGGAGAATTAAATGAATTTAATAAAACAAGAGAAAAACAAAATCACAACATTAGAGTTGTTAGAACAAATCAATTTCTTTAGAAAAGATATTGAGGGTAAAGCAGAGTTACTACACAAAGATTTATTAAAGATAGTAAGAAATGAATTTGAAGAAGAAATAGATGAGGGAAAAATTTCGCCCATCTCATACAAAGATAGTCTTAACAGGGAAAGACCAATGTTTGACCTAACTCTATCACAAGCTAAACAAGTACTTGTAAGGGAAAGTAAGGCAGTCAGAAAGGCAGTTATTAAATATATAGAAGAATTAGAAGAAAAGTTAAAAGTTCCGTCTACATATAAAGAAGCATTAATATCGCTTGTTAATCAAATTGAAGAAAATGAAAAACTACAGTTGACAGTAGCTGTTCAAAATCAACAACTACAAGAGTTACAACCTAAAGCTACATATTATGACATGATTTTACAGAGTAAATCCCTAGTAAGTATTACTAAAATAGCTAAAGATTTTGGTCTATCAGGAACAAAGTTAAATAAAATTTTGAAAGAGCAAGGTGTACAGTTCAAGCAAGGGAACGTTTGGTTACTATATAGAAACTATGCCGATAAAGGTTATACACAATCTAAAACTAGTGATCTAGATGGTGGTAGAAAGTCAGTTTTACATACTTACTGGACGCAAAAAGGAAGATTGTTCATTTATGAGTTATTGAAAGGTTTAGGTATTAAACCTACAGTGGAAAGGGAAACGTAAAGGAGAAAAAAAATGAATTTAAAACCAGAAATAATGACTACGAAAGAATTAATAGAAGAGTTGTTAAAGCGTGGAGCGGTTCGAATAAAACATAAATTATACAATAAAAAACAAGTAATTTTAGAAGAAAAGTACACTCAAAATAAACGGAAGAGCGTACTTAAAGATGTTTTAATTTTAGATAATATTAACGAGAACTAGAATATAGCTTCCAAGAGTGCTCGAAAGTTTCTAAAGCGTCTTTAAAAGCACCCTGATTTTGAAGATATTCACTAATTACTTCTTTGTCAGATGTATTAGGAAAATTGTTATCGAAATTAACATCTTTTGCTAAATCGCCAATAGGAAGATTTACGTCAATAAATTCTAAAATCCAATTTTTAAAAGTCATAATATACTCCTTTCGTTTAATGAGTATATTATATCACATAAAGGAGGTACGCAATGTGACGCTTGAAGATAAAATAGCACAAGAAACAGCTGAAAAAATTAGCGAAAGAGTAATGCTAGTAGTAAATAATGCTGCTGATATTGGACTACATTATAGTCCTAAAAGTGAAGTTAGGAAGAAACTAAAAATAGGAGATGAAACTTTAGACGAGATCTTGAGGAGTGGAGAAATCGGAATTGTACATCTCACTAAAAGAAGAACTTTAATCGACATTAGAGATTTAAATAAATATTTAGATAGAAGAAAAATATAATCTTGCCCGGATTAAAAAAGGAGAAAAAAATGAACAGAGCATTTGTTAATAGCCCAATGAGCACAAAGAAAGTGCACAGGTCTAAAAAAAGATTTAATCAAAATTTAAATAGAATTTTTAAAGATACAAACAAAGTTAAAAGAAAAATGAGTTTTTTCAGAGGTTTAGTTTTTGGTATTGGTTCTACATCAATGTTAACAACTGAATTATCGATAACAACGCTATTTTTACTAACTTTAAATATTATTATAATTTCATATTCTTTTGACGCAAAAAGTGAAAGTGTCAGAGATAAATTAAGACCAAAGAAGATACATTTTAAGTAAGGAGATAAGAAATGACGACAATTGAAGATATTGAAATAGCAACATTAAAATATAAATTTGATGAACTTGACAGAGAAATTGGAATTATGAAACACAGAGTTAAAACATTAGAAAAAATGTTTACTAGTGTTACTGAAATACCATTCAGACTGGTTAGAAGCGATGCTAAACTGCCAAGTAAACATCTAACAGCTAGCGCTTATGATTTATATTTAACAGAAGATATAACGATTTATCCATTTACAAAAGGAAGACTTATTGGAACAGGTATAGCAGCTAACTTTCCGCTAGATTTAGCTGGAGAAACACACGCAAGAAGTAGTATTAACAAAAATACTGATATAAGAATAAATGTGGGGCTAATTGACAATGATTACACCGGAGAAATATTTTTAAACGTTGATAATTTGAGCTGGTGGAAGTTTTATAAATTTAAAAAAGGTGACAGAATAGCACAATTAAAAATTGTTAACATACCAGTAACAGAAGCTATTGAAGTTAATTTTACAAAAGACAGTGAGAGAGGAGAGAAAGGTTTTGGTTCTAGCGGAAGATGAATTAATTATAGAAGAAGTTTTGTTTATACATAAAAACTTTGAAATTTATACAGTTAGTGACTTTGCTAAAAAATTAAATCATAAAAAAGAAGTTGTAAGACAAGCTGTAAGGCAATATGGTTTTAGAGATTTTGAAGATGGTGTAAGTAAAGATTATTTTATATATAAAATAATAGAAAATTTCGGTTATACGAATGAAAATCTTAACATGCTAGCTGATTATTTTAATATATCATTGAAAATGATTAAAAACTATTTCAACAAAAGAGGATAGTAAATAGAACTTTTAAAGAATCTACGAGGACGCCACGAGCGATTTTTAAAAAAGCTTTCAATGAAATTTTAGATAATAGATCTGTTAAATCGATCATGAAAGAAAATCATTCAGATGATGAATATAGATTTATTTTAAATATTAAACAAAAAGGATATTCATATAGTGACAAAACTTTAAACCGTATAGAATCATGCACTATATTAAATATAAATGAGTTGAAAACAATTTTTGAAAGGAAATGGGAAGAGTGTCAAAAAGAAAATAAAAGGAGGTGAGAATAATGGTAAGGAAGATTAAAAGAACAAAACTACCAAAAAAAGAACGTATTGAATATGAGCGAATGGAAGCTAGAGGAGATTTATTAGAAGAATTTTTACTGTCAACAGCGAGCGTACTTCGTATCAAGTATGACTGGGGGAAAGTTAGAATTACTAATTTTATAACTAACTTAATGGAACATATGTCAGATTACAAAATGGAGATATATTTTCAAAAATCAGATATGAGAGCGATGCTTAAAGAAGAATGTTCTATTGATATAGATAAATTGATTTTAAGTGAAGCAAATAAACATTACGAAAGAACAAAAAAGCCATGTCGACAAACACAGCTTAGAAAATAAAATTACAAGTATATTATTACATGAATTAATAAAAATTTCAATAGGAGGATATAGTAATGAAAAAAGCAGCTTATGAAAGCTATATGGAAGATATGAAAATCTGGTATGAAATTTCATATAGACGTAAAAGATTTCTTAATGAAGAAATGAGAGAAAAGTTAGAAGATGTTATGAAATATGTAGATGACGGTTTTCCTTTTTCAGGTGAATTAGAACTTATATGCAAGGAAAAAGATTTGCCAAAATGGTTGGAACTTACGGAAAAAGTAATAGGTGTATTTAGCACAGTAGACAAGCTATCATTGAAAAAGATAATAAGAAGAGTCAAAGAAGATTATGATATATAGTGAATACATAAATTTATTAAATAAAGCAATAAAACATTTAGAAAATTATGAATATGATCAAGCTAAAAAAGCTATTGAAAAAACTGATGTGGCAGGATATAAATATCATTACATAATGTGCGCTATTGATTATATAGACGCACGTACAGCTATTAAAAAGATAAAAGAAGAAATTAAATATTGGGAGGAAATAAAAGAAAATGACGATTAAAGAAGAAGCTGTTAAACCAAACAGATACATAATAAATCTTGATGGTAATCAAGTTGAATGTAGATATGTGTTAGAAGAATTGATTAAAAGAAATATAGAAAAAATTAGTCCGATTAGCAGTCCATATTACACAAATGCTTTTGAATATTTATTCAGATTATATGACAAACATGAAGATCCAGAAACAGATATTAGAAAAGCCATTCAAGAATTGATATTTTTACTTGAAGCAGAAACTGGTAAAAAAACTGAATTGAAAGATATGAAAGATATTGAAAAAGAAGATTACAAACTGCAAGACTATGAAATTAAAGAATTTGAAAACATGCCTGATTTTCCGAAATTTAGGAGGGATAAATAATGATCGCAAAAATACAATTTAGAGAAAATGAAAAAATATATTACTACTATACAGATAAAAAAGATTTAAAAGAAAACGATATATGTTTATTATCACATAAGAGCCAATACGTTAATTCAGGTAAATTTATAGGATATGAAACAAATGAAAAACTAAATATAAGACCAACACAATTTATTATAGCAAGACTTGATACTAAAGTTATACATAAAGAAAAAGCGAGAATAAGCGAACTTAAAGAAAAAGCTGATAAAAAACGTGATCTAGAAAAAGAAATACTTAAAGCTACTGAAGAACTAGTGAAATTGAAAATGGAGCAAGCAAAATATGATTAATTACAAAGTTTTATTTTCGGGCTCTAAGGGTAATTGCGTAGTTATTGATGATATAATGGTTGATTGCGGTGTAGCTTTTAAAAAGATAAAAGAATATTTATACGATATAAAATATCTCTTAATAACTCATATTCATTCAGATCACTTAAACAAAGCTACAATCAGACAGATAAAAAAGAAATTTCCTAGAATAACAGTTATTGGAAACTATGAAGTGGCACAACTGATAGAAGTAGACATAATATGCAATGCCAATTTTGAAGTAGAAACAGAAGATTATAAATTTTTACCATTTGAGTGTGTACATGACGTTTTATGTTATGGTTTCACTTGGGAAAAAGGAAGTCAGTCAATTATATACGCAACTGATACAAACACTTTAAAACATGCTCCTAAAAAATATATGATTACTTTTTTATAGAGTCAAACTATGACGAATATAAATTAGAACAAGCTTTAAAAAGTAAAAAATATAAATATGATATACATTTAGGAGCACAAAGACATTTGTCTACAAAAGACGCAAAAACTTTCTTCTATATTAATAGAAGAAATATTGACAGTAAATTAATAGAATTACATAAAAGCGAGAGGTTTTACTAATGAATCACAAAGATATTAAATCATATTTAGAGTTTTACCCCTCTGCGACAAATCAAGAAATCGCAATACATTTGAATAAAAGTGTTGAAAATGTAAAAGTTATGATTTATAGGTTGAAAAAAGCAGGGGTTATCACAACTGAAAATATTGACGGAAAAAGGTATATCACCGTCAACTGGGAAGTTCACGGTAATGTACCTAAAAAAGAAAATGTAGATATTCATATGAAAGAGGGTTTAAAGAGGCTAGCTGATAAAATTTTAGATACTGTAGAACATGAAAGCAGAACTGATTATATTTTAGAAGCAGGTAGACTGTTTATAAAAATCTATGACAGACTATAGGAGGTTTTATGCAAGAGTTAAGTGTAAAAGATACTGATAATTTTATTGTTGAAAATGGAATGGGTCATTTTCCAGCTTATGCTAAATTAAAAAAAGAAGCATTAGACTTGTCTCAGAACTTGAAAAATATAGTTGTTACAGAAGATACTATAAAAACTAACAAAAAGTTAGTTGCAGCAACAAGAAAAGCAACAGACCTTTTAAACAAAAGGTTAATTGAATTTAAAAAGGACTTGTTAATACCTTACGAACAAGTAAAAGGACAAGTTGACGAGATCGTATCTATTGTAAAAGAAGCTGAAGATACAGTAAGAAGTCAGACAAGAGAATTTGAAGAACTAGAAAGATACGATAAAAACAATAACATAAACATTATTTTTAACAAAAGATTAAAACATTACAAGATGTTAGTTAAATACGAAATATCTTACTCAAGATTATTTGAAAGTAGATATTTAAATAAAACAATGTCTATAAATAAGGTTGAAGATGATCTTGTAGAAAAAATGGAAAGAATTGAACAAGATTTAAATCTTATTGACAAACATGATGATAGAAACACTTTATTTATACATTATTTAAACAATTTAAATATAACCGAAGCTTTTTCTAAATTAGAGAAAGAAAAAGAGATTGTAAAAGCTATCAAAGAAGATAATAATAGTAATACAAAAACATATAAAATAGAAGTATTCACAGAGGCGCATTATCAGCTCTTGAAAATGTACTGTGAAAAAATAAATATAAAATTTAAATAAGAGAGGTATAAAAATATGGAAATTTTAAAAGATTTATTACTAGTAGATGTTGAAAGATTAAACGAAGGTAAAAAGATAAGATTTACTTTCTTAAATGAAGAAGCCGGGGAAACGTATGAAGTCTTATTCAATAAACAAGTTTACAACAAGACTTTGGAAGAATTTGAAGATAGTCAGGAACAAACTGAGAAAGTTGAAAACTGGTGTAATGAATATTTTGGTGTTGATTCTAATTCGCTTGGCTCAGTTATCGGTGAGGTTAGAAAAGATGTGTATAGATACGATAATTTCTGCTCACTTTGGGAATCTAATTACAAGACTTACGCAAAATTTGACTTAGAAGATGTAGGTATGATGATTCAAGTGCCTTGTAAAGAAGTTATCGACGATAATATCGCTGTAAGGATTATTTTTGAATACGAAGGTGAAGAATATGAATCAAAAATGACTTACGCTAAATATCTTGACTCGATGAAAAAATGGTATCCTAATCCGATTGAAAAACAAAAGAGATACGATCAATTCTTTAAAAAATTTGGTATTCATATTGATAATAAAGAAGAATTAATTGGTAAAAACTTAACAGTCGAGGTGAAAAAGGCTGGTAAAAATCATACTTGGGCAGAGGTCAAAGCCTTTATGAAAAAGAAAAAATAGAGTATAGGGGAAAAAATTCCCCTACAAGTTAAGGAGAAAGTATGCAAGACTTATTATTTTACGATGTAGAAGTTTTTAAAGAGGACGCTTTAGTTGTTTTTAAAGATATAGATAAAAAAGTTATTAAAATTTTTCACAATGATTTTACAGGACTTAGCGATTTAATAGAAGATAAAATTTTAGTAGGTTATAATAATTACTGGTATGACGATAAGATTTTAACATACATGTTAGATTTAAGAGATGTATATCAAATAAAAAAACTTAATGATGATATTATTAACGGTGAAACTTATATGAAAGTAAGTTCTGATATTAATTCACTTGACTGTTTTCAACAAATAGATGTAGCCAGACCCTCTTTAAAGAAAATAGAGGGCAATATGGGGCTTAAAATTAAAGAAAGTGATATTGACTTTAACATTGATAGAAAACTAAACGATGAAGAAGTAAAAGAAGTTATAGAATATTGTTCATACGATGTAGACGTGACTATAGATATTTATAAAATACGTATTAAATCTTACTTTGAAACTAAACAAGAGTTATTGAAAATGTGTAAATCTAAAGCGTCGATAAGATGGAATACAACAACACTATCTGCTAACGCACTATTAGATAGACCGCTGGCGAAATGGTATGACATTAGGCTTAAAAAGAATAATGAAGATTTTGAAGATTTATTATCAATAGTCGACCCTGATGTTGTTGAAATGTGGAGAAGTAAAGATAAGGGGAAAGTTGTAGTTGAAGCATTTGATAATATTATCGAATTTGGTTTTGGTGGTCTGCATGGCGTCCATAAATCTATAAAAAAAGTAGAAAATGTAAAACTTTTAGATGTAGCGTCAATGTACCCTAATATAATACTAAATATCAACGCATTAGGTCCTTATACTGAAAAATATAAAGAGATACTAGATAAACGTATAGCTGTTAAACATAGCGATAAAGTTCTATCAGATACTTTAAAACTTATATTAAATTCAGTGTACGGAAACTTAAAGAATGAATATTCATCTTTATATAACCCCAAAGCAGCACTTTCAGTATGTATATACGGTCAGATAGCCCTGTACAGACTCTGTGAAATGTTATCACCCTACTGTACAATAATTAACATTAACACCGATGGTGTAGCCTTTACTACAGACAATAACGAATATAAAAAAGTTTGGAAACTTTGGGAGAAAGAATTTAATTTAACGTTAGAAGAAGATACTTTTGATATGTTTATTCAAAAAGATGTAAATAATTATATAGGTGTTAAAGACGGTAAACTTAAATGTAAGGGCGGAGATGTTAACAGATACCATTTTGACGCTATATTTAAAAACAACAACGCTAGAATATTAGACATAGCTCTAGTTAATAAATTAGTTTACGATAAAGAAGTTTTAGATACCTTGCTTGAGAACTTAGACAAGCCTAAACTATACCAATACGTGCTACAAGCCGGTTCTACATATCTAGGAACCTTTGATAAGGAAGATAACAAATATCAAAAAATAAACAGGGTATTCGCTTCTAAAGATGGAGATTTTGCTTTATTTAAGAAAAGAAAGGACGGAGGTCTGGTTAAGTTTGCTGACGCTCCTGAAAAAATGACGCTGTGGAATGACGACTGTAAGGATTTTAAAGGAGAAATAGATATAAACCACTATTATCAAATAGTGCAAAAAAAACTAGAAAGGTGGGTGTAGAATGTATGTAGAATTTTTACCTAACCAAAAACATGCGAAAAAAGGTGCTGATATATCAGATAGTCATGATCATTTTAAAGACGCAGGCTATATATTGAATGAAAATGAAGTGGTTGTAGATATTGACAGCTTGGATAAAGAAGTTATTAAAAAACTAATTAATACATTTGATATTAAGACTCAAATAGTCTGGACTACGAGAGGTGCTCACCTATATTTTAAAAGACCAGATAGCTTTAAAAGAGCTAAAGGAATTTGCGCATTAGGTTTTGAAGTAGAATTTAAAACATCACGCAACACTTACGCTGTAACGATTAAACAAAAAGGTGAACTTAGACAGATAGAAAATGAGGGTATTAGGGAAGACTTACCTTTGATATTTTCAATGAATAAGAAGTTTTTAAATCTAAACGGATACGCTGAGGGAGATGGTCGTAATCAATCTCTATTTACTCAAAGAGCAATGTTGGCTCAGTGTAAGGGTTGGAAGTCTATACTTAGATTTATAAACTACAATATATTTTCAGAACCTATGAAAGATGATGAACTTGAAACCATATTAAGAGAGGGTGTCACTTTTGACAGCAATGAAGTTACTGAAATTCAAATGGCTGAGCTTATAAAGAACAAATATAAGATAGTGCAGTTTAACAATGCTATCTACTATAGATATAGAGGTGATTATAAAAAAGATGAAGAACTGCTTAAAAGAATTATAAAAAATGAGTGCGGCTCACAGAAAACCTATTTTTACAAAGAAGTAAGAAGTCAGTTAGATTATATGACTGATATTATTCCTGGAGATAAAATACATGTTGTGAAATTTAAAAACGGTATTTTAAAAGACGGTAAGTTTATAGAGATAGACTACGTAGACTTTACGCCTTACTCCATACCAATCAAATATAATCCGAACGCTAAATCAGTCAAAGAGATAGACGATTATTTGAAACATCTGACAGATGATGACAAAGATTATAGAAAACTAGTTCTTGAAATCATAGCTCATGCTTTGATTACAGACCCTGAATTTAAAAGACTATTAGCAATGTTTTCAATATTCGTCGGAGATGGTGGTAATGGTAAAGGTACCTTATTAACAATAATAAGACGCATTCTAGGTGCTGAAAATACATCTGGTCTATCTATCAAGAACCTAGCTGATGAACGTTATATAGTCACTTTAAAGGGTATTTTAGCTAATCTAGGAGATGATATACAAGACGCACCTATAAACAACGAACAAATGAAAGTCTTGAAGAATATATCATCTTGCGACTTTGTAGCAGTACGTGAGCTTTTTAAACAAAGTGAGAATACTGTATTCACTACTACACTGATATTTACATCAAACCATATATTAAAAACATTTGAAAAAGGGGAATCATATAAAAGACGTGTTCAGTGGTTACCTATGTACGGTAAACCTAAAAAGAAAGACCCTCATTTTATAACAAAGTTAACTACAGATGATGCTTTAGAATACTGGATAATGATTATTATAGAAGCTTACAAAAGATTGTATAGTCAAGGTCACTTTACTAAATCAGAACGTGTAACAAAATGGAATGAAGAATATCACGAAGAGAATAACTCGACAATTCAGTTTCTAAGTGGATATACAAAACAAGATATCTTAGGTAAGAAACCACCTGAAATATACACACAATTTGAAACATGGGTTGAAGAAAACGGAGTTCATAAATCAAGTGCTAAATTATTAAAAGATACTATCTGTGCTATATATGATGTACAGGTTAAATTAAAGAAAATAAATAAAAAACCAGTCAGAGTTTATACAGAAATAGAAGAATAATTAAAAAAGGTAACTTTTTTAAAATTTAAGTTACGTTTAAGTTACCCATTTTTTTAATTTTATTTTAACTAATATATATTATATATTAATAATTTGTATTCCTTGATGTATAAAGGTTATAACCTTTATATAATAAATAATAATTATATAATATTTGTTAAAAGGTAACAAGGTAACAAAGGTAACATTGATTAAAAGTATTTGAGTAAAATTAGTACTTTCTTGCTTTAAAGTAGTAATTTACTATATATAGATTTGAGATGACATGTTACCTGTACCTAGATTCAAACAAACCTAGTTGTATCAAGGGTTTGAGAGGGTAACTAAATTAAAAAAGGTAACATGTTACCTATTAAATCTGTTGGATATTAGTTGAATATTATCAGAAGTGTGAAGATTTTAGAAAAAAGGTAATTAATATAATGAAAATACAAGTAAATAAAAAAAATGTAGGTTTAAGAATTAAGCAAATAAGATTGAATAAGGGATATATTTTTAAAGATTTCGGAAAATTGTTCGGAGCTAGTGATAGTAGTGTTATAGGTTGGGAAAACGGTCGTTCATTACCCAACAAAGAAAGAATAAAAGCAATAGCTAAATTTGCTGATATTACAGTAAACGAACTACTGTACGGCAGTGTTGAGTACAAATGTATCTGTAAAACGTGGAGACCTACAAGTGAATATATAGATTATATTATGAAAAATTAAAGGAGAATAACAATGACAAATAAAATAATAGTATATACAACAGTACCTTGCGTAAACTGCAGCACAACAAAAGAGATGATGAAATTTCATGAGATAAAATTTGAAGAAGTAGCAACGCATAATCTAGATAACAGTGACGATGTGATAGATATGCTGCGTGAAAAAGGATTTACACAGTTTCCAGTAATCAGCGTTAATGATTGGGAAGATTCATGGTGTGGATTTCAGCCGGATAGAATAGAAAATTATAGCGGTAAATATAATGAATAAAAATCTTGAAACAAACGTATTATTACATGTAATTTTATTTATTGCTTGGTGTGTTGTTTTGTATTACTTATGTATTACACATCTTGAAAAAATAGAATACATGAAAGAAAACAACGTTTTACAAAGTGAAGTAAAAAGGTTAGAAGATAAGAATAAAAAACTCAGTATGGAGCTTGAGCTTTACGATAGGGGTTTGTATAAGAGGGAAGTTTGATGGGTAACGATAATAAGTGAGAGGAGAAATCTTATTGAAATATTCGTGGGAAGCAACTAATTATTATTTAAATAATTTTGAGAGAATAAGGGAGGAATTGAATTTATTTTTAGTTACTAGCAATACCTTTGAAGATCTGGACGAAAATATAGGCGTTGTTAGAACTAAAATGAAGAATAGTACAGAACAAGCTTTGTTAAGAAAATTGAATTATGGCTGGTATATTAGAAGAAAACACGCTGTAAATTGCGTCAAGCAACTTTTTAAAGAAATGGACGATGAAATCAAAGAAGTTATGATATGTAGATATTTAAAAAGGGAATCGATAGTACGTATTAGTCAAATGATACACAGGAGTGAATCTAGTGTAGAGAAGATGATTTACAGACAGAAACAAATTTTATACAAAAAATTAAATTCAACACAAGTTTACGGAAATTACGGAAAAAAAGGTGGTAATATGATATTATAAGCGTAGCGAAGTTAATCTCTTAGATTATATCGCACAGAAGAGAGTGTAACAACTCTCTTTTTATTATGAAAAAAAGGAGTGGTGGAAAATTGAATGAAAGACAAAGACGTTTTGCTGATGAGCACATCATCTCAGGAAATGTTTACCAGTCGGCAATAAAGGCTGGTTATAGTGAAAGATACGCTAAAACGGATGCTCATAAAATACGAGAAAATCCTAGTGTAAAATCGTATATAGATAAACGCTTAGAAGGACTTAAAAAAACTACTATAGCGACTCAATCAGAAGTACTAGAAGGTCTAACTGCTATTTTTAGACAAGAAACTACAGAAGAAGTTAAACAACTTAGTCCTTTAACGGGGCAGGTAGTAGAATATGAAAAGAAACCATCTATTACAGAAGTAATAACAGCTGGAAAAGAATTATTGAAAAGATTTCCTATTATACCGATAGAAAAGCAACTTGAGAAATATGAACTTGAATTAGAGAAACTAAGAATAGAAGTGGGAGCAAATGTAGAAGGTGAAGAAGAAATAACAGGTTTCATTTTTGATAGGAGTGAATATAATGAGTAAGTTTAATCTTGCTAAATTAGTTAATCCTACATTTGATTCTGTTTTATTTTCTGAAAAGAGCCATCTTATATTAAAAGGTGGTCGTGGTTCTACTAAATCATCTGTAATATCAATTAAGCTAGTTAATGACTTTCTAAATGATAAGTTGAGTAATGTAGTTGTACTAAGAAAAGTAGGTAAGTATTTACGTACATCAGTATATGAACAAATTAAGTGGGCTATATATGAAATGAAAGTAGCTAATCAGTTTACTTTTGGTTCTTCACCATTAAAAATAACTCACAAAAAAACAGGAACTGCTTTCTATTTTTATGGTGTAGATGACCCTATGAAACTAAAATCACAAAAGATTGCTAAAGGATATGTCACGCATGTTTGGTTTGAGGAATTAACAGAGTTTGCAGGGAGAGAAGATATTGACGTTGTAGAAGATACGTTTATACGTCAAGAATTACCAGGAAATAAACAGGTTAAAGTTTACTTTTCGTATAACCCACCAAGAAACCCATATGAATGGATTAACGAATGGGTAGAAGAAAAGATATTAGACCCAGCTTACTTTATACATCATAGTACATATCTTGATGATAAACTAGGTTTTTTATCTAAACAAATGAAAGCAAAGATAGAGAGATACAAAGAAAATGATATTGATTATTATAACTGGATGTACTTAGGAGAAGTAGTAGGTCTAGGTACTAACGTTTATAATATTAATACGTTCAAAAGATTAGATGGATTACCTACAGATGATAAAATTTACGGTATTTCTTTTGCACTTGATACAGGACATCAACAATCAGCAACTGCTTGCGGAGCTTATGCTATTACTGTCAAAGGTAAAGTTATATTATTAGATACTTTTTACTATAGTCCAGTAGGTAAATCGGTTAAGAAAGCACCATCTGAACTGACTGTAATGATTCATGAGTTTATAGAAGCGGTAATTGATAAGTATAAAGTGCCTGTATTAAGAAGAACTATTGATAGTGCAGAGGGTGCTTTAAGGAATCAGTACTATCACGATTATAGTATTAGGTGGAATCCGGTAGCAAAAAAGAAAAATCAAACTATGATTGACATGGTTGTATCTTTACTAGCAAGTGGTAGATTTTATTATTTGGACAATGAAAACAACAAGATATTTGTACATGAACATAAAATTTATAGATATGATGAAGACACACTGAACACACCAGAACCCAAAGTAATAAAAGAAGATGATCATTGTTGTGACTTTATGAAATACTTCTGTCTAGATAACTCTAAAATATTAGGTTTATCATAGTGAAATCAATGACCACAACTAGATATTGTGTTATAATGTTTAGTAGGAGGTAGATTATGGAAGTAAGATATATAGATGGTTACGCAATGGTAGATGGTTACAAATTTAGAAGAGATACTAAAACTGGTTATTACTTATCTACAAAAAAGATTTTTGGTTTTAGACCAAGGTTGCATGTTTATATGTGGATAAAACATAACGGAGAGATACCAAAAGGTTATCAGATACACCATAAAGATGAAAATAAAGATAATAATGAAATTGATAATCTAATGTGTATGACTAAAAAGAAACATTTAGAGTGGCACGGGGCCAATATTCCTGATAATAGGTTAGAGAAAATCAAAAAGAATTTAGATAACATTAGAATTAAAGCTAGTGAATGGCATAAATCAGAAGAAGGAAGAAAATGGCATAGTGAACACGCTAAAAGGTTAAACCTAGGTAAAATGGGAGCTACAAAAATGAATTGTGAATATTGTGGTAAAAGTTTTACGTCAGGTAAAAAACATGGTAAGTATTGTTCCCCTAATTGTCGTTCTAATCATAGGAGAGTTAGTGAGATAGATAACGAAAAAAGAATATGTTGTATATGCAATAGTGAGTATATGGTAAATAAATATAGTAAATCTAAAACTTGTAATAGAGTTTGTAGTTTTAAATTATCTAGCATAACTAGAAAGAACGCTGAATAAGTGTTCTTTTTTTTATTGGGCTTATAACATAGGAGAATTAACAAATGAACTTAATAGATAGAATTAAGAATTTTTTTAATAGGAGTAAATATAGAATGACAACTTCTAGTTTAAATAGTATTCTTGATCACAGTAAGATAAACTTATCGGATCAAGAATACAATAGAATAAAAAGTAACCTTGATTATTACAAATCATCTTTTGATGATGTTGTGTATACAAACACTCAAGGTGATAGCAAGAAAAGAAAACTAAATCACTTGCCATTAGCAAGAACAGCTTGTAAGAAAATAGCTTCACTTGTCTACAATGAGAATGCCGAAATTATTTTAGATGATGAGATAGCTAACGAATTTGTGAACGATGTCTTGTATAAAGATAGTTTTAATAGAAACTTTGAGAGGTATTTAGAGAGTGCTTTAGCTTTAGGTGGTCTTGCGATGAGGCCCTATGTTGAAGATGACACAATTAAAGTGGCATTCATTCAAGCACCAGTATTTTTACCACTTAAATCTAATACTCAAGAGATAGAAGAAGCTGCTATTGTTACGAAAACAACAGTAACAGATAATGGAAAAACTAAATATTATACTTTGCTAGAATTTCACGAGAGAACAGAAACAGGGTTTGTTATTAGCAATGAATTATATGTATCTGAAACATCTTCTATGATCGGTAATAGGGTACCTGTGACAGACTTATATCCCGATCTACAAGACGTTGTAACTCTTTCTGGTATGTCTAGACCCTTGTTTACATACTTAAAGACACCGGGTATGAATAATAAGGATATTAATTCACCCTTAGGACTTTCTATCTTTGATAATGCTAAGACAACCATAGACTTTATCAATAGAACTTACGATGAGTTTCTTTGGGAAATTAAGATGGGTCAGCGTAGGGTGGCAGTGCCTGAATCTCTAACAGATATTAAAGTACAAAATGAAAATGGAAATATGACATTTAAACGAAGATTTGACCCGGAACAGAATGTATTTGTCCAGTTTGACATGGGAGGAATGGACGATGGTAAGATTGTAGACTTAACTACTGCTATACGTGCTGATGATTACATCAAGTCTATTAATCAAGGTCTAGCCCTATTTGAAATGCAGATAGGGGTATCGGCTGGTATGTTTTCTTTTGATGGTAAATCTATGAAGACAGCGACTGAAATTGTTTCTGAAAACTCGGATACTTATCAAATGAGAAACTCTATCGTATCACTTGTTGAACATTCGATAAAAGAATTGGTTATCTCTATTTGTGAATTGGCTAAAGCTAGTGGTTTATATTCTGGTAATATACCTGACTTTGATACAATCTCAATAAATCTTGATGATGGTATTTTCACTGATAGGAACGCAGAACTTGACTACTGGACTAAGGCAGTAGCTAGCGGCTTAATCTCTAAAAAGTATGCTATCGCCAAGATATTAAACGTAACTGAAGATGAAGCTGAGGAAATGTATGAGGAAATCAACGAGGAAAGTCAGCCAGTACTAAGTGAAGAAGATTCAACCATTTATGAAGAAACTAGAGTAGGTAAATAATAATGAATCTTGTAAATAACGATGGGTTATATTATGTTAAATCTAAGCAAGTAGAGCAAATATATCAAGATTTATCTACTGAACTTATGTTTAATATGATAGCTAGGTTAGCTGAAAGGGGTAACGCAGACCTTGAGAGAAATCCTTACATTTGGCAACTTGAGAAGTTGAATGATATGCATTTGCTTACAGAGGAATCTGTTAAGATGATTTCAGAAAAGGCAGGTGTTGCCGAAGAAATATTTAGAGATGTAATTGAAAATGAAGGTTATAGAATATATAAAGATAGTCACGAACAACTGACAACAGCTTTAAAGTCAAATGCTTTACCTGACCCGCAAGTTCAAGCCTCTTTAAATGCTTTAGTTAATCAAACAATGTTTGAGGTAGATAATTTACTGAATATCACTTTACCTAAATCTATAAGACGTTCTTTTGAACAAGCTGTGTTAGGGTCAGTAGCCGGAGTAGTCACTGGTACTAAAACAGCTGAAAAAGCATTGTCAGAAGCTGTGCAAAAAGCTCATAAAAAAGGTTTTTATTCTTTTACTGACAAGGCAGGGAGAGAAAGAAGTGTAGAACCACATTTAAGAACTATAATCAAGACCACAACAAGGAGAACTGCTAGAGAATTAAGGGAAAAGTCAGCTGAAGATTTAGGAGTAGATACCTTTTACTATTCTATTAAAAGTTCAGCGAGAGCTTATTGTGCTCCTCTGCAACATCAGATAGTTTCTAAGGGTAAGGGCGGGACTTTCGATGGTGTAAAGGTGTACGCATTATCTGATTATGGATACGGAAAACCTGAGGGCTGCCAAGGTATTAACTGCGATCATTATATGACACCTTTTGTATTAGGTATGAATTATAAACCTGATTTACCTGATCATCTTAAGAATATAGATGAAAAAAAAGCTATAGAAAACGCCAAAGCAGAAGCCAAACAAAGAGCCTTTGAAAGAGAGATAAGGAAATCTAAGGAACTTATAGAGATAGCTAAGATAGTAAATGATAAGGAGCTTGAACAAAAGCATAAGTTAAGACTTAAGACACTTAGAAGTGGTCTTAAACAGCATATAGAAAAGCACCCGTTTCTTTATAGGGATACTAGTAGGGAGAGGGGAAGTAAGAAGCACTTAACAAAAACAAATAAATCTGCTAAAATTAAAGAAAATAAGAATGGAAGGCAGTTACAAGTGTTACGATTAGAAGCGAAAAACATAGGTAAAAAGATAGATATAACAGACGAAGCAATTAGTAAAGTACCATTAGTAAAAATACCTGGGTTTAATGAACAGGATAGTAAGAATCTACAATCGCATCATAAAGAATTATTAAGTATAGCTAAAAGTAAAAATAATAGTAATGAGGTATCGGGAGTATACAATTTAACTTCTTTTAGTGGTGTAAAATATAGTTATGGTAATAGAAAAAATGTCGATTTTAATTCTGATGTAAAAGTCTTATTAAATGCTAGCCCTCAATCTTCGCTTGTTGTTATACATAATCATCCAGGACAATCTAATTTTTCACTAACAGATATAAAATTCTTCTTTACAACACCTAGTGTAAAAACACTTACTGTCGTTACTAATAAAGGTGGGGTAAAGTATATTAGTAAGAATACTGACTATAATATAGGGAATTCAATGATTATTCTTGAAAAATATAGAGAAGGTATCGAAAAAGCCAAAACAGATAAAGAGTTAAATAGATTAGTTGAAAAATATTTAAAAGATGTTATAATTAACGATAAAGGCATAGATGTAAAAATAAGGTAAAGAGGAGTGGTAAAAATGGAAAAAGTATACACTTTAGATAAAAAGATGTCCAAAAAAGAGATAAAAGAATTTATGAATTTTGTTTCTATCACTGCTGATGAAACTAGAAAAAAAAATAAGGGTGTTAATAACAATCAAAGTTCAGTTTCAAAGAAGAAACGTTTTAAAATTATAGAAACACCAGATATTGCGATACTTTAAACACTTAACATCAGTTAGGTGTTTTTATTATGTTTGAAAAGGAGAACGGTATGAAAAACATAAATTTAAATATCAAACCACGCTATCCGGAAACGGTAACTAAAGATAGTTCAATATTATCTGAGGGTTATTCAGTAAAAATAGGAGGTGTGGATATGGAAGATGTTGAAAAGGTCAAATCAATTAAATTAGAAATGATCGCAGGAAAAAGACCAAAACTCACTATAGAAATGTATCCAAGACAGATAGATATTGATTCTATAGTGAGTTCATTAGATATTATAGAAGTTAATGAATAAACCTTAGATTATATTCGTAAAAATATTCAAATTCAGCTGATATTGAACCGTTAGCTATTAGATGTTCAGCGGTATCTTTAAAATCCTGTTGGTCGTAGTCAGGAAGTGCAAAATCGTGAGCTTGACCTTTAGGAACAGAACGCTTTGATTCATCTAAAATTAGTTGAGCAATTTCAGGATTATACATAATATCACCACCTTTTTATAAATTGTGTATGTGAGTAAATTATAACATATAACAAGGAGTAATCCATGGACTGGATTCAAACATATTTTCAATACAAAACAATAACATTGATTATAGAAATTCTTATATGCATTATAGGAGTAGTTTTATTAATTTTAAGTAATAGGAAATAAGAAATAAATAGTCGTCCTAGACATGACGTTAAAAGGTCTTTTTATTATACCTTTTTATCCGTGGTGGGTAATTAAAACGGAAGAAAAATACCTATATTAGGAGGAAATAGAATGAGTGAGAACATTCAAACACAAACAGACCAGTCTGTTAATACTGGAGGACAAGTAGAGCAACAAGAGAAGACATTCACTCAGGAACAAGTAAATGGTTTTGTTGCTAAGGAGGTTAAATCAGCACAAGAAAAATTTTTACGAGACCTAGGCATTGAAGATTTTGAAAGTGCTAAACAAGGTTTAGAACAATTCAAAGCTTATCAAGAATCACAAAAAAGTGAAGCTGAAAAGCAAAGTGAATTACTAAACAATACTACAAAAGAGTTAGAGCAAGAGAGAACTAGAACAAAATACCTAGAAGCTAGTTTATCTGCTTTAAAACAAGGAGTTAATACTGATTCAGTAGAAGATGTAATAGCTCTTGCTGAAAGATTAGTTACAGATGAAAAAGATATTAGCCTTGCAATTAGTGAAGTACTTGCTAAATATCCGCACTTTGGAACTATTCAAGAAGTAAAAAAGGAAGTTACACCAACGATCACAGTCGGTGGTAATCCGAATGGAAATGGGAGCAACCCAGTAACTGACCCATTCCAAAAAATTATAGACAGTTACAAGAGAAAATAATAAAGAAAAGAGGATATAAATATGTCAACAGCAAATCAAAATTTACCAGTAAGACAATATGCACCCCAGTACAAACAAATGCTTTCAACTGTATTTGATGTAACAAGTGCCTTTCAAGGTGTATTAGCACCTATTCAAGTCTTAGATGGTGTACAGGAGAACACAAAGGCTTTTTCTGTAAAAACTAACACAACACCAGTTGTGATCGGAACTTACAACACAGACAAGGATTCAGCAGGTTTTGGTAATGGTTCTAATACTAACCGTTTCGGAGCGAGAACGGAAGTTATCTATGGAAATACAGATGTAGATTATGACTACACTTTAGCTATTCACGAGGGATTCGATAGATACACAGTTAACAACGACTTAAACGCAGCAGTAGCTGACCGTTTAAAATTACAATCAGAGGCACAAACACGTTATATGTCTACGAAAATCGGTAAGTTCTTAGGTGATAATGCCGGAAAAACTGAGGCTCTGGCTGACTTGTCGGAAGAGAATGTAAGAGGCTTGTTTAACAAATTGTCTGCTTATGTAGTAAATACTGAAATTAATGCAGCTATGACAGTTTATTTACGTGCTGAATTATACAACGCTATTGTAGATATGACAGCTAACACTAGTGCTAAAGGATCTTCTGTGTCTTTAGATTCAAACGGTCTACTTAAATATAAAGGATTTACTTTAGTAGAAACAGCTGAACAATACTTCCCAACAGGAGTGGTAGCTTTTGTATGTGCACCATCAATCGTTATTCCATTTGTGGGTATCTCTACAGCTAGAACTGTAGAATCAGAAACTTTTGACGGACAAGCATTACAAGCAGCTGCGAAAGGTGGTACTTTTGTACTTGATGACAACAAGAAAGCTATTATCAAAGTAACAGCTACGCTTGCTTAGGAGGTAGTTTATGAAAAAGTATAAAGTAAATGTTGGATATGTTGATAAAGAAACTAGAGTTAATGTTAACGTTGGTGATATTGTTTCTTTATCTAACGAACGATACAAGGAAATCACTTCTGTTTTAGGTGAAGAAGCATTAACAGAAGTTAAAACAAAATCTAAAAAAGAGGATAGCAAGTAATTATCCTCTTTTTATTATGGAGGTAATTATGAAATATCTAACAAAAGAAGAATTTGAATATATGGGTTTTAGTGTAGATGAATTTACTAAATTATCTACAAAAGCTGAAACAACTATTGATATTTACACTAGATATGTTTATCATTCTGTATCTTTTGAAGATGAGATCCCTTTTAAAAAAGAAGCTGTTAAAAAAGCAGTTGCTTTTCAGATTGATTATTTAAATGAGAGTGGTATTTTAAGCGCTGATGATAAAGTTATAACTTCTTCTATGTCTATTGGTCGTACATCTGTTAATTATAGAAATGGTTATAGTGCAGATAGAAAAATATCACAGGCTTTGAATATGTCTTTGGACGCTATAAATATATTGAAAAGCGCTGGTTTTGGGACAGTGGAGGCGGTTTGCTATGATAGATAAACGATTATTGACTGACAGCGTTACTATTTCTCTTGCTGGTTCTAAGAATGAATGGGGAGAAGTTACATATCAAGATGAATTCGAATTATCGAATGTTAGGTTTGATAGAAGAATTGTCAGTAAAGATAATAAAACTACTAATATACATAATAGCTTTCGTGATAAGCCAGGTATAATCTTTATCTACCCAAAATTTACACCAGTCACTATTACTGATGAATGGCTTGACGCTATCGTTAAAGATGAATATTCAACTTACAGAGTGGTTGGTTATTCAGTTAACAAACTGTATGGCGATAAGGTTTTCTCGTATGAAGTGGAGGTGGTTTAGATGGAAATAAAAGTTAAAGTTGATGTTGATTTAAGTAGAATAGAGAAAGTATTTTCTCATGGAAACATCAAGAAGTCAAAGACGGCTCTAGCTAATCAAATTTTAAAGGACATGACACAATATGTACCTTTCAGAGGAGGAGATCTTCGAGCTGACGGTAGAGTCACTGATGGAGGTAGTTATATTAGGTATAGGATTGTATACGCTAGAGCACATTATTACGGTACGAACGGTATTGTAACTTTTAGTAAATATACAACACCCGGTACCGGAACTAACTGGCTTAACAAAACTTCTGGAAATATAGGTAAATGGGAAAATATTGTAGCGAAAGGTCTAGGTGTATAGATGGGGAATGATTTTTCAATAGTATTAGTTAGATATATTAATAGTTTTGACCTACCTTTACAGGTTAGGTTGGATTATTTCAACGATAATGAAGATGATTTAGTAGTTAACCCTATACCAGGAGGGAAAGTAGATAAACAGTATATGGACGGTACAAAAGAAGTTTCTTTACCTTTTGAAATTGCTGTTAAATCAAAATCTAGTGAATTTGCCAACGGGTTAATTTGGACTATTAATGACGCATTATCGCTTTTTGATTTGGAATTACCAAGTCAAAATAATTCATATATTTTTTTAAATTTAGAAGTGGAGAAGCCGGCTATCAACGGAAAGGATAGTCAAGGCTTTTTTGTTTATACGTTAGGGCTGACAGCCAAAATAGAAATAGAGGAGATTATATAAATGACAAGATTTAAAAACGTTAAAAGAATACACGAAGTAGGAGTATACGACCCTGAAAATCCAACAACAGAGCCAACAGAATGGTTGAAGTTAGCTAAATATATAGCGACTGTGTCTGACGAGTCAGATGAGGAAACAGAAGACGAGGCGTTTTATGACGGAGATGGTACGCCGGAAGAGGTAGTGTATTCTGTTTCTGCTGGATATGCTTTTGAGGGTCACTATGATTCAGAAATACCAGCTCAAAAACTGATTGCTGATATGAAATATGAGGTCGGAGATAAAAGACGATTATGGTTTAGAGTGACCACGGCAGATGGCAGATATACTTTTACTGAGGTGGCATCTGTCACAGGAATTAAAGCGGGTGATGGTGACGCTTCAGAATTTGAAGGTTTTGAAGCGACTATTAAGTGGATTAGAAAACCTAAAAAAGTAGAAGTTAAAAATAGACCGGTAGTGTAAAAGGAGGATAATAAATGGTAGTAATTAAAAAAGTAGAAAATAGTATTCCGATAGATTTTGGAGAGTTCGTATTGGAATTTAGTATTAGTGATGAAAGTATAAAAAGATTAGATGAAGCTAAGAAAAAATATGAAAATTCCAAATTACAAGATAACAGTAATTTAGATGAAGTTAGGGAGGTTTTAAAAGAAACTTGGATAACTTTATTTAGTCAGGAAGATTATGAAAAAGTCATTAAACTAGCTGGCGATTCTACTATCAACTTCTTTATTTATCTTGTGCAAACTATCCAAGGGATTCAAACTGAAATTGAAGTTAGAGGATCTCTAGAGAATATTCAAAGTTATATGTAATGTTAGATATTTCTAAAAAATTAAAAGATGAAGTAATTATTAAAGATGAGGTCTACAGGATAAATTTAGCCTTTGATAATGTCTTGAGAGTCTTAGATATATTTAATGATGACAGTAAATCTAATTATAGTAAGATTTTTATCGCATTAGGTTTTTTAACTGGGGTTAATTTAATGGATAGATTGACACTAATAGAAGCTATTGGGATTTATAATAAAATATTAGACGAGTATATTAAATTATCTTCTTTATCGGATTTTAATAATCTTGATTTAGAGGGAAATCCTATGCCTTTAAAAAAAGGAGAAAAACAAGAAAAGCGAGTATATAGTTTACGTTACGATGGCGACTATATATTCGCTTCTTTTTTACAAGCATATAATATCGATTTAATCGAACAGCAAGGTAAACTGCATTGGAAAAAGTTTAATGCTTTACTTGTAGGGCTTCCTAAAGATACTAAATTTATGCAAGTTTGCAAAATACGTTCGTGGAAACCCTCGAAAGGAGAAGATAGGACGTATAAGGAGCAAATGAGAAGACTACAGGAAGAGTATAGACTCCCTGATGAAGATTTTTAAAGAAAGGAGGAAAAAGAAATGGCTCAAGGTAAGGTTAATATACAAGTTAATGTACAGTCTGGTAATGCTAAAAGTGAAATATCAGCTTTAAAAGCACAGTTACAAAGTCTTAGTAGTGCGGGTGGCAAGTTAGCTGGTGGTATTGCAAAGTTTAGTGATAAAATGCAGCCGTTAGGACAAGCAATGACTGCTGGACTTACAGCTCCAGCCTTAGCTGGTATTGGAGCTGTCATTAAAGGATACGCTAAGATGGAACAAGCTGTCGGTGGTGTTAGAACTTTATTTAATAACGCTAGCGGTGATGCCTCACAAGTAGTTATTGATAACGCTAATAGAGCTTTTAGAACAGCCGGTGTATCTGCAAGTGAATACATGGAACAAGTGACATCTATCTCTGCTACTTTACTTCAAGGTTTAGGTGGAGATACGGCAAAAGCTGCAGAAGTTGCTGATAAAGCGATTATTCAAATGGCAGATAACGCCAATAAATTTGGTACTAACATGTCGGAAATACAGCACGCTTATCAAAACTTCGCAAAAGATAATTACAGCTTGCTAGATAACTTGAAACTTGGGTACGGGGGTACTCAAGAGGAGATGGCTAGGCTTGTTAATGATTCGGGTGTAATGGGGGAAAACTTTAAAGCGACAGCTGAAAACATTAAAGATATCCCTTTACATAAAATCATTGAAGCTATAGGTAAAATTCAAGATCAACTTGGTATTACAGGAACGACAGCAAAAGAAGCAAGTGATACAGTTGAAGGATCTTTTAATAAAATGTTATCAGCCGGAAAAAATTTAGTATCCGGTTTAGGTGATAATGAAGCAAATATATCCGAACTAATGTCTAACATGAAAGAAAGTGTTACAGACTTTGGTAAAAATGTCAAACGAGTTCTAGGAAATATTTGGGATAACTTACCATTAGCACCATGGCAGAAATGGGTTGGAGCTGTTGCACTTGGTGCAGGACCAGCTATATTGGCACTTGGAGGAATGGTTAAGGCTGGTAGAGTAGTGCGAGATGTTTTTAAAGGTACTACTAAAGCTATAGGCGGGGTAGTCAAAGGTATGAAGAAAGTTGCTAAACTTTTCAAGAAAAACCCTAAAGAAGAACTACCTGAAACAGCGAAAAAATCGACTAAAAAAACTTCTGGAAAAACTGTAAAAGATCCAAGCCCGTCAAAAAGTGAAAGAATGAAAAAACGTGGTGCAGGTAGCAGACAAAAAACGTCAAAACCAAAATCTGTACCTGAAGCACCTGTTAAAGAATCTGTAGGAAAAGCAAGACATGCTCAAGGAAGAATCGCTCAGGCTTTCAATGGGTTAGGAAATGTTATACGATCGTCTGGAACAGCTGTAGGGAGAGTGATAAAATCTATTGGAAACGGGTTGAGTAAAACTTTCACTGGTTTAGGTAAAGGTGTTTCTACTGCAGCTAAAGGTGTAGGAACAGGTATAGCTACAGCCTTGAAAGGTGCCGGAACAGGTATTTCCATCGCAGCTAAGGGAATCGGTACTGGTGTTTCAATAGCCGCAAAAGGAATCGGTACTGGTTTAGCAACGGCATTCAGAGGTTTAGGTGCAGCTATTGCTATGGTACCGCCTCAAAACTTTATCGCTCTAGGAGCAGGTATCGCTATTGCAGCTGCTGGTTTTGCCTTATTAGCTACACAAGCTGATGGAGTAAGTCAGATACTTACGACGGTTGGTGATGTAGTAAGTCAAGTTTTACATACGATTGGTGATGTAGTAAGTCAATTGATTACAACAATAGCTGACGCAATTGTTAAAATAGGTCCGACAATAGTCAGCGTTATAGATTCTATATCAAATGGAATCTCAAGGGTAGTAACTTCTATAGCTAGCGGTGTTTCACAAGTTGTTGATTCGCTTTCTGGTCTAGCTGATTCTATTTCAGGGGTCTTTGATTCTATCGGTGGTGTTATTGAATCTATCGGAGGAGCTATTAAAGATACATTAGAGGGTCTAGGAACAGCTTTTGAAGGATTTGGAAATGGTGTAAGACTAGCTCTTGAGGGTGTTGGAGATGTTGTTAAAGAAACAGGAGAGGCTATCAAGAAAGGTTTTGATGGTGTAGCTAACGTTGTTGAAAAGGCAGGAGAAGCTATTAAAAAGGCATTTGAGGGTGCTGCAGACTTAATTCGTTCGGTTGGAGAATCTGCTGAAAAAGCAGGTAATGGATTTAGATTGTTTTCAGAGGGTATGAAGACACTGTCTGAGATCGGAGCTATCGACATAGCAACTACACTGGCTGCCGTTGCGACTGGTATTAGAAAATTAACGGATAAGTCAGACGACTTGTCAACTGTTAGTACATCGATGACAAGTATTTCAAGCGCTATGAGCTCATTTTCTACTGCAGCAAGTGCTCTTACAGGAGCTATGGGTCAATTACCTGGACAGTTAGAAAAGTTTTCAACTTCTGCTAAAGACTTACCTAGTAATTTAACTAGTGCAGCAACGTCTATTGGTGAATTCGGGACAAAAGTATCAAGTAGTCTTGAAGGTCTTACTCAGGCTGCAAGTCAAATGCAGCAATTTGCGCAAGCTGTAGGTCAGTCAATGACTTCTTTAAGCGCAGCTGATACTGCATTGACTGCTTTTTCTAGTAAAATAACAGAGATTTCTACAAGTTTAACAAGTGTAGTTGCTGATTTTACTAGTTTAGATACTACACTAAGTACATTGAATACAAGTTTAACTACACTTACAAGTTCGCTTACAACTTTTGTGACTAGTTTTACCCAATTATCAACAAGTCTTACAAGTGCAGATAGCTCTATTACTACGTTTACTACTAATCTAACTAACTTACAAACTACTTTAACGACAGTATCTACTAGTTTTACCACTTTTATAAGCGGGGTAACTTCTGCGATGAGTCAGCTAAGTTCTGCTAATTCAGCAATAAGTGCTTTTAATACTAGTTTCACTAGTGTAGGAACTTCTATTACAAGCTTAAACACTTCTTTTACAAGTCTTTCTACAACGATAACTACAGTAAATACAGCATTAACTACTATAAATACTTCTATCACTAGTTTAATAAGTCAGTTTACAGCTTTATCGGCTGCTATGACGACTTTAACTACGAGTGTAACTACTATGATTACAAGCATTACTAGTGGTTTTGCTAGTCTAGGTTCAAGTGTTGAAAGTGCATTTAGCGCAATTGTAGCTACTATTAGTTCTTCTATGTCATCTGCTGTTTCAGCTGTACAGTCAGCTACTGACAATATGATTAGTATAGTAAGATCTTTTGCATCTCAAATGCAATCTTTGGGTCAACAAGCAGGAAGTCAGTTCTCACAAGCATTAGCTGCGGGTATTGCTGGAGGAGCAGGTGCTGTGACTGGAGCAATAGCTTCTATTAGTGCAGCTATAACATCTGCTTTGTCATCACTACCAGGGCAAGCTCAAGCGATAGGAGCTCAAATTTCACAAGGTATAGCTTCTGGTATGATGTCGGCGCTTGGTGCTGTAACTGCTGCAGCAAATGCTATTGTATCTCAAGTGGAAAGAGCACTTAGAGCTAAAGCTCAAATTCATTCACCATCAAGACTTATGGCTAACAGGGTTGGTCGTTACATTCCGCAAGGGGTGGCAATGGGTATGAATAAAGGATTAGGAGCGATCGATAAGTCGGTTGGCTTTATCAACGATATGATTTCTAGCTTTAGAGTTCAACCTGAAGCTATGCTATCTTTTGGTAGAGGATATTCACCAATTACATCAGCTACTACAAATAATAGTAATGTAACAAATAATAATAGTTCTTACGGCTCTTTACTACATATAGAAAACTTCCAAAATACAGATGGTCAAGACGTAAGAAAACTAGCCCATCAAATAAAATTCTTAATGAGAGAGGAGAAAGATAGATTATGATAAGTAAATATATAATTTACAACGGTGTAAGATCTAGCGAGCTTGGTTTAAGATTAGTAGACGATATTACATTTGAATCGCCCGAAAAAGATGTTGAATTAATTAATATTGATGGTGTTAATGGCTCTAAAATAAGAAGTAAACAAAGGTTGAATGTCATTTCTAAAACTTTTCCTTTCAAGGTTTATAATTTCAATGTTGATATTCAAGATATTATAGGTAAATTGAATGTCACTTATCTGAATCAAGAAGACAAATGGCATGATTTTGAATTATCGTGGGATCCTGATTATATTTATAAGGCTTATTGTTATGAAACTTTTTCAATTGAAGGTAGTTTGAAAGCTAGAAAAAAATGTGTAATTAATTTTAAAGTTCACCCTGTTAAATTTAGAAAAAATGGATTTAGAAAATTCGTATTTATGAGGACTGGAGATTATCTTGTAAATCCCGAAAAAAGAGAGGCTAAACCACTAATAAAATTAGTTGGTTCAGGAGATGTTACTCTTAATATCAACAGTCAGATTTTCAGACTTAAGGGGGTTCAAGGTCATATAATTATTGACTGTGAATCTCAGTCAGCTTCTTGGGATAATAAGGAGGCTCAGTATGACAAAGTCTATTCTTATCCATTCCCAAAACTTGAATTAGGTAAAAATTTAATCAACTGGGATAATAGTAATTTTAGGGTTGAAATAACGCCTAGATGGGAGGCGAATGTGTAATGTCATATCCAATTTTGTACAAAGCAAATGAAAGTAATTTTAATCATTTAGGAGTGTCTGTTTTATCAGACGCTCTTTCTTGTTTAGTAACTAGAGAGCGTAACGGAATTTATATACTCGAGATGGAATATCCTGTAGATGGTAAAGACGCCCAAAAAATAAAAGAGGGTATGATAATCAAGACTGACGCAGGCTACAGGGCTAAGAATCAAAAATTCATAGTTTCACAAATTATTGATAATATGAATGGAACTAAAAAGGTTTACTGTAAACATATTTCTCAAGTTAAAACGATGATGAATGCCATTAAACCAAATGTATCTGTAGCTGGTTCTGCCCAGGCAGCGCTTAGAGTTTGGAGAGAGAACCTGTTAGATTCATCTTCTGAATTCACTGTTTGGTCGGACGTTCCAGGGGATAATTTAACTGTTTGGGATATTGAAGAGATAGAAAACGCCAGAGAGGCTCTTGGTGGTAAGAAAGGTTCTATTTTAGATGTATGGGGCGGAGAATATGAATTCGATAATTTAAATATCAAATTACACAATCAAATGGGAAGGGACGTAGCTACGATAATAGCTTATGGACGTAACTTAACCGATTTAGAACAGGAATTGTCAATACTTGAAACTTACACGTCTATATATCCTTTTAAAAAGACCACAGAAAGCGTTGAAGTTGAAAAGGACGGAAACAAAACTACAGAACAACAAGATAAATTAATATTCTTACCTGAATTTTTCATCAATTCAGAACATGCTAATAAATTTACTCATAAAAGAATTTTAAAAGTAGATTTTTCAAGTGAAGAAGAAATAGAAACGGTAGAGCAATTACGAAAACATGCTGAAAAATATATTAAAGATAATAATGTAGGTGTACCTAAAGTTAACCTAACTATTAAATATCAAGATTTATCCAAAGTAGAGGGGATTTGGGCTAATTCAACCCTTGAAGAAGTTGATTTGTGCGATAGAGTTAAAGTTTACTATGAAGATTTAGGTATAACTAACGAATCGGCTAAAGTCATTAAAGTAGTATGGAATGTACTTCTTGATGAAAACTATGAGATTGAGATCGGAGATTCAAAAAGTTCTTTCGTAGAATCCAGCGGAGTAGCAAGTCAAGCTGATTTATCTGAATTAAAAAAGGAAGTGACTGGTTTACTACATGACGCTGAATACGATAAGAAGATAAAAGAAGCACATGAGGCTTTTATAAGATACTTTAACGAAGAAAGTCAAAAGATAAAAACCGAGGTTAAAGACGGTATTGAAAAAGAAAGATTAAGAGCACTAAGAGAAGAAGATAGAATAAGTAGAGAAATAAATTCTAAAATCTCAGAAGCCACCAAAGATATTCCAAAAATTAGGTCAAACTATCAAAAAGATATTGATAAAACTAAAAGAGATCTTGAATCTTTAGTTGTAGGAAGAATAGATTCTATTCAGATTCCTGACGTAAGTTCCATTGTAAACACTAAAATTAGGGAAGAAAGATCTACTACAGAAAATTTAATTAATGAAAAGATTGCAAACATTGAACCTATTTCTGTAGGAGCTAGAAACTATATATTAAATTCAGATAGATCAATTGTCTTATCTGGCGGAGAAACTAGATCACTAACGCTATCAGATGATTTTTTAAATAATTTAGATTCACTAAGAGGACAAACACTTATTGCAAGTGTCCATATTCAAAACGTTAATGCTTCTGGACAAGCAACGCAGTATCCCGCAAACTCAGCATTAGAGCTAAGATTAGAATACGAAGACGGAGAAAAGCAGTGGTTAACTGCATTTAACGGAGATTCTAATTTTTCAGGAAGAGTTTTTGGAAAATTAAAAGTTAAAGACAAGCCAATTGCCAAGATTGGTAAAATAGAGCTTTACAACAGGTTTTCAAATGGAAGAAGTGATCTAACACGTCCAATGATAGAAATAGCAAATACTCAATCAGACTGGCGACCGGCTGAGGAAGATAGCAAAGGTTATTTAGACAATAAATTTTCTGAATATAAAAGAAATATTGACGGTGAAATTTCTAGATTTAGTGGTGTAGTTGACGGCGCTACTAAAGTAGCTAACGAAGCTAAAACAACAGCTACAAGTGTACAGAGCGTTTTATCTAGCATAAGACCAAGATTTAATGCAGATGGAACGCTAAAAGAATTTAAAAACTTTGAAAATAACTACAACAGGACAGCAAGAGAAACAAATGAGAAATTTCTTAATTTAAACGCTAAGTTTAATGCTGACGGAACAATAAAAAATACTTCTAATATAACAGCTGAAATTAATAGAACAGCTGACAGTATAAGAGAAGATTTACGTAAAGTTAATCAAAAGTTCAATGCAGATGGATCTTTAAAAGAATTTAAAAACTTTGAAAATTCTTACAACAGAACAGCTAATGAAACAAGTAGAAAACTTGAAGAACTGACGTCTTACAGAAACGCTGATAGGACTAGACGCGATGAGATAATACGTGCTACATCTAGTGAAACAGCTAGACAGATAAACGCTGAAAGAGAAACTATTAGACGTGACTATATCGCAAAATCAAGATATGAAGAAGATGTTAGAGGTCTTACTAGACGTTTTAATGAACAAATAGACAGCTTAAATTTTGGAGCTAGAAACTATGCTGAAGATTATAATTTTTCAAGAAATCTTTGGGAATATACTCAAGGGGACGCGTCACGACGAGACTATAACTTTAATGACGGCGTGTATACATTAACAAGTATTACTAATAACTGGAAACAGCTACAGATTCATTCTAAAACAGGTTCTAGGGCGAATAACAATAACTCATCAACTACCTTAGCTCAGCTTGAAAAAGGAAAACAATATACATTATCTTTTCAAGCCAAAAGAATTTCTGGTTCTAATGAGGTTTGGGTATGTCTTAGAGAAAATAGAAAAAGTGCTGAAAATGTTGATCGTATTTTTGCAAGTTTTAATATAACAGATGACTGGAAAACTTATGAAGTGACTAGTGATTCACTTGAGATAAGCTCTGAATTCGATTTTTGGAGAATTATTTTGGGATATTCACAGGTTGGGAAAGTAGCTTTTAAAAAAGTAGAACTAACACAAAGCAGAAGACGAACTGACGCTGGACAAGCTTTAGAAGACAGCCAATTTTTCGCAGATAGAAAAGTAGCTGAATATAGACAAACGGTTGATGGAACATTGTCTAGATTAGAACAATCAGACAGAGATAGCAATAGAAAAATAAGCACGATTGAACAAAATATTAATAATATCACGTCATCGCTATCTACAACATCTGCTGATTTAAACAGATATAAAACAGAGAGAAATCAAACAGATAGACAGATTAGCGACAAAGTAACAAGTCTTGAAAATAACGCTTTGAAAATAGGAGATATTCAAATAAACAGTGACAATATTAGATTAGGGGCAAGTAAGACTATTGATAAAGCTACTATAGCATCTATGGTAGTTACTACGCCGGAAGCAGTAAAAGCTATTACAGATAGTTTTGTAGTCACTGCAAATCATGAAAATCTTTTAAGAAAAGATTCAGACAGAAATTTCACTATAAATAATACAAGGGATAAATTCGCTAGCGACTGGTATCAAAACACGGGTGATTTTAAGTTAAAAGCCGGAGATGAATTTTTAATAAAAGGTGAAATAGTTAATAGCAATAGCTCTCATGGATCTAATATTGGTATTCATGCAGACACCACGTCTGGTGGTAAGTGGTGGTATGTTCCTTTTGCACAAGCAGGAGAAACTGGTGAAAGGACAGTTACTTTAAAACTACCCCAGGAAGTTAATGATTTAAATATTACAAAATATAGAATCGGTGCTAACATTAGTGCTTATTCAGATCACGGATCAAGAACTTTCGCTAACATGTACGTTATCAAGAAAAAAGACGCTTCTTTAATTGTTGACGGAAGTGTAACAGCTAGACAGATAAAGTCAGAATCAATAGAATCTGGTCACTTTAAGACAGGGGCTTTCTCAGCTCATATAGCTAAAATCAACGCTATAGAATCTGAAAATGTAAAACTAAGAAATGCTTTGATTGATAATCTAATGATAGATAATGCGATTGTAAATAGATTGAAAGCTAATTCTGTATTCACAGCTTATCTGAATTCAGTAACAATTGACGCTAGTCAAATAAACGGTGGTGTGATTAGTGCTAATGTTAAATACCGTATTGGGACAAAAGGACAAATAGCACCTTTTTCTACAGGGGTTAGATTTACAGTTCCAGAAAATGAGTTCAGTAATCGCGGGGTTGGTTTCCAGGTTAGCGGTAAGCAGAACGGAAATATTAATAAGGGTATTAATGTTTATAAACTTGATGATTTCTCAAGCCCTGATAAACCAAGACAAGACTATGGTGACACCTTGATGACAGTTCATGGTCAGATATTAGCTGGTTTCCAGTTTGAAAATGACATTAACGGAAAAGTTGATAATTTTCTTGGAAAAGTAGTTTGTACAAACTTACATGAAAACAGACCAATTCAATTAGTAGGTTTTAACGGTGCTAAACTAAAACCAATCCACGCACTTTCTTGGGGTGAGGGAGGAGGACTGGGTGGTCAAAAGATTGTCTTTACTTACGGTGGTAGAAACAACGTCAATACATTTATGGTCAATGTAGCCCAGTCTTACTCTGATGAAAAATTAAAGACAGCTATTGAAGATAGTGACGTGAATGCGATAGACTTTATCTCAAAACTTAAGTTTAAAAAATTTAAGTGGAGGGGTGATATAGGAGAAGTTGCTGGTATGGCTGATGTTAATGTTGGTCTTGTAGCTCAAGATATAGAAGAGATTGAAGATAATTTGGTTTCTGATGTTAATAAATATAAAGAGCTTGAATATAATAGATTAACTATGTACACAATGAAAGCTGTACAAGAATTGATTGAAGAAAATAAAATCTTGAAAGAGAGATTAGAAAAAATAGAAAAAATGTTGGAGGATAAATACAATGAAATTTGAAATAAGTCAAATATTACCTATTTATAATAATGAAAATGAAGTTGTGAAAACTAATATCACATTCAAACCAAATGAAAAGTCTATTATGGTTATTGATATTGACAGAGATTTAATTAATGAAAATCACGAAGTTATTACAAGTGCAGTGCTTGAACAAATTTACAATGACTGGTTCCCAAATCGTGCTGAAAATGAAAAGTTTAATGAAATGGATAAATCTATTGAAAAAGTAAGTGAAGACATTAACTTAAATAAAAAATCATGTGACAAGCTTATTAAAAGAGTAGATGATTTAGAAGAATTGGTTAATAGAATCGCAAAAGAAATTAATTTTCATACAGTCGAAATTGAATTAGAAGACTAGAGAAATCTAGTCTTTTTATTTTGGAGGTAAAATGAAAGATTTATTAATGAATCCGCAGTTTTGGAGCGTAGTGACTCCAGGTCTATTAATACCAGTTATAAAATACTACAGCGAAAAATCCAAAGAAAAAACCGAAAAACAAAACGATAAAACTATTGAAAGACTTGATAAAATAGACGCTAAACTCGAAAGTCAAGGACAAGCTACTAAAAATATTATTAGATACAGGCTCATAAAAAATATGAGGCGTGCAATTCGTCGTGGTTATACGTCTAGTTCTGAACTGCAAGAAATGTGTAATTTGTATGATTCATATCACGATCTTGGCGGAAACGGGACGGTTGATAAAGTTTACAATGATTTTATTAATCTGAAAATAGATGATGAAAGGAGTATTGAAAATGACTGAATATTTAATGAAAGAATTTTTTGTTCCAGTTGTGGTACTGGCATTTTTACTTTTTGGAAAGTTTTTGAAAGAAAATCCAAAGATTGATAACAAATATATACCAATAATCCTTACATTTACTGGCGGATTATTAGGAGCAATCTTTTTTAAAGACACAAGTTATGTTTTAACAGTTGCCGGTCTTGGTGGATTTTCAAATAATTTACATCAGATTTTCAAAGGGTTTTCAAAAGATTTAAGGGAGGATAAATAAAAATGTTATTTGTAATTTTATTTATTTTAGTTGGAATTTATATGTTTTGTGAATTTTTATTAGAAAGAAGACATAATAAATATATAACTAAACATATGAAAAAATATATCTCAAATACAGAAATTTTGGAAGATGATTATCATTTAAAATCATAATGAAAATGTGATATGATATCTATACGGAGGATTCAATATGAAAGTAAATAAAGAAGTAAAAAAACTGTTAAACATTAAAACAGATGTTGAAAAAATCATTATTTCAAATGGTTTAAAATCACATATGATAAAACATAATCACAGTAACGTTTTATCGTATATTGACAATATAAAAGAAATTATTAAAAACCCTGATTTTGTAGGGGTAAATAGAAGAATAAAAGGTACAAGTGTTGAATATTTAAAGTTGCTTGATGATAATATTTTAGTTGCTGTTAAACTTGATAGCAAAAATAACTATTTTTATACAGCTTCTATGTATGAAGTTAAAACAGCAAAACTAGAACATATGATAAAAACAGGCAGACTAAAAAAATATTGATTGACATTTGTTATTAAATAGTGTATTATTAAGATACAAATAAATATTTTTTTGAAGTAGAAAAGGCACTCTACGCACCCGAAAGGGTACCTGAGATGTTGGATACGCCGCCCAACCAAAAAATATTTTATATTGAATCCGAAAAAGAACAATTCGTTTGAGTTGTTCTTTTTTTATTTATACAAAAAGGAGATAAATAAATGGTAAAAGTACAAGAAGCAATAAATTACATTCATTCAATAGTAAAAAACGGGGGAATTGACGTTGACGGATATTGGGGAAAACAATGCGTTGATTTATCTAATGCTGTTCCTCAAAAATTTTTTAATACGAGATTAGAGGGGAACGCTATTGATTTATTAAATTCAGCTAAAAAACGTGGCTGGGTAGTTGAATATGACGCTGTCGGTGTAAATCCAAAAGCCGGAGCAATCTTTGTATCACAAGAGGCAATGCCATATGGACATACTGGATTTGTTTATGAGGACAGTAATGGTTTTACTATTAAAACAGTTGAACAAAATATTGATGGATATTCTGATAAAAATAATGATGGAATAAACGATCAATTGCAAGTCGGAGGACCGGCTAGATATCATGAAAGAACTTTTGATGGTGTTCTTGGTTGGTTTTATCCGCCGTATGAAGATTTTAAAAAAGGAGATAAAAAAATGAGTAAAAAAATATTATTAATTGCCGGACACGGTGCTGGAGATCCTGGAGCTGTGAGCGGAGGACATACAGAAGAAAAAATTACAAGAGAATTAGTTAAAAAAATGTGTATTATAGACCCAACGCTAGATCATTATGACTATAATCGCAATTGCTTTGCAGATAATGGGTTAGCTAGATATGCGCTAGCAGAAAAATATGACGAGATTGTCGAATTTCACTTAGATTCTAGCGGTCGTGGTACTGCAACTGGAGGTCATACTATTATACATTCAAGTTTCAGACCAGACAATACAGATAAAGCAGTGCAAGCTGTAGTTAATAAATACGTTGGAACTTTCAAAGGTCACGCAGCAAATGGAGGTTTTTCATTCAGAAATAACTTATTAAATTTAAACGTGGCAGCAACTGTTGGTTATGCGAGCTATCGTTTAGTTGAACTTGGTTTCATTGACAACGCAACAGATAGAAACAAGATTTTAAATAATTTAGACAAGATAGCTAATGATTTTGTCCTTGCTTTAAGAGGTGAGATTAAAACTGAATTAAAACCTCTAAAAGAAGTGGCTAGAGAAGTGCGACTTGGACGCTGGGGGAACGGGAAAGAAAGAGTAGATAGATTAACTAAAGCTGGTTACAATGCTCCTGAAGTTCAAGCAGAAGTTGACAGACAGAAGAAAAAGTAGTATAATATATACATAATCTAAAACCCAAAATTGGCAATTAATTTTGTCACCATACATAAAAGAGCGTATTAATTTACGCTCTTTTTTTTTTGTTATTTTAAAAAAAACTCTTGACTTTTTGTGAACCCCATAATATAATTTGATTATGGGCAACACCGAAAGGAGTGAGAGAAATGAGTAGTCCAAAAATTGGGAGACCTAAAAGTGAAAATCCTAAATCAAAAAGATTGTCTGTGAAACTTACAGACAATGAATTTAAATATATCGATGAGTGTTCTAAAAAATTGAATATGACAAAATCTGAAATGGTTTTTAAAGGAATTGAACTTTTAATCAAACAAAAAAAAGATTAGAGATTTACTTTTCGACGGTGTATCTCTAATCAATATCACAAACCATTAAGATTTGGTAAATACATTATACCATATTCTTACTGGTTAATCGATTTAACTTAGGAGAATGAATATGAATTTAATAGTAAGTAATTTAACTTTAGATAGTAGAGAAGTAGCAGAAATGATTTCTAAAAAATTCTAAAAAAATTAAAAATATACTTGACATATTGTTGCAAGTAACATATAATAAATGTAGCTCGCAACAATAGACAGAGAGGTGAAAATAATGAGAAGTAGAGCTGATTATTTCAAAAAACGTCGAGAACAATTTAAACAATTTAATGTTTCGGTTGAAAAGGAAAAGATTACAATATTTGAAGAAATATTGAAAAAGAAAAATCTAACTAAAGCGGAATGGTTAAATAAAAAAATAGACGAAGAAATAAAAAAATAGAAGATTGTGGAACCCTGAGAAAGTTTCAATCTTCTACACTGATAGGAATTATATTCCTAAATAAAGTATAACATAGGAATGTAATTTTTATCAAATAAATAAAATTTAGGAGATAAAAATGCAACAACTACAGATTAAAGATAATATTACAAGTTTAGAATTATTAGAACAAATCAATTTTTTTAGAAGTGAAATAGAAAATAAATCAAAACTTAGACATGATGATTTACTTAATGTAATCAGAAATGAATTTGAAGAAGAAATCTCACTCCGAAAAATTTCGGAGTCAAAATATACAAATAGTCGTGGTCGTAAATACCCTATGTTTATTTTAAGTTTATCACAAGCAAAGCAAGTACTTGTAAGGGAAAGTAAATATGTTAGACGTGCTGTTATTAAGTATATAGAAGATTTAGAAAAACAACTATCACCTATCCCACAACCAACTTTTACACGCTTGTACTGGAATAATCAAGTAGTAATGACTGTTGAAATGTTTTCTAATTTAATGAATGTTTCTAAAATAAAGATCAATCGAATTCTTGTTAAATTAGGAAATAATGATATACTTTGTGGTGCTGAGTTACAGTTATTCAAGAAGAATAATGCTAACCATAAAATGAAATGTAATTCATTACGTGTTATCACGCATAAAACTGCTATTGAAGTTGCTAATATATTAAATAAATCTTGTGATTTATTCTTGAAATATTACACAGTTATGGAAGAAAAGTTTAAACTTCCTACTGAACAAATGAAGATTGCTTTAGAACAAGCAAGATTGCTTTGTATGTCTTATTCTCAAATTAGAGATAAGGATATTAGAGAAGCTATTGGTATTCAAGTAACTACTATTTTATCTAATATTGGTTTATGGGATAAGGAAATAGATAGTGAATTAGATAATAATACTTTGCTTGGTTGGAGCAAGCAGTCTATTATCCAGAATAATATTTCTGGTATGAAGTTATTGAAATAATATTAAAAGAGGGTATTTACACCCTCTTTTATTTCTTATCTTTATACAAGATTCTTGTATAAAGTCAAGTATTTTTATAAAGTTTTTTTATTTTTTTAATTAAGAATCCGAGCAAGATATTTTATTTTTTAGTTACGATTTTAGTTACGTTTTTAGTTACGTTTTTTAAGTTTAATAAGCGTTGTTTATTGTTTTGTATTTTTGTAAAGTGTTTATTTTATAGGTTTTAAGGTTGTTTATTGTTGTTTTGACTAATAACCCATGATATAATAACAAACATTACTGACTATATAAGAGGTTATTATGGGTAAAAATTTTCCTTTTGCAACTATTGTATTTGCTTGTGGATCAATTATTTGGTTCATGTATATGATGTTTGTTTATGGTACAACAACTAATTCAAAAATACTATATTTGAATGGAGCAATCTATGGGGCAGAATTCACTATTGTTGAATGGTGGAGATTAATCACACCTTTATTTGTACATATAGGTTTAGACCATTTATTATCGAATATGCTTTTATTAATAACTGTTGGCCGTGTATTGGAAACTTTAATTGGGAGTTTTAAATTTACTATGCTGTATCTTTTATCGGGTGTTGCAGGTAATTTAGCTGTTGTATTTTATGACCCAAATACTATTACAGCAGGAGCTTCATCAGCACTTTTTGGAGTCTTGGGCTTATTAGCAACTCATGCTATATTCAAGATAAGTCCTTATATCACTTATTTTGGTAAGTCTTCTTTTGGGATTATAATTATTAATCTTATATATACTTTTGTAGTTCCGGGGATAAGTGTTGCTGGCCACATTGGAGGTTTCATAGCCGGAATAATTTTAGGTTTATTTATCACAGAGAAGAATAGTGTAAAATAATATTAGTAGAAAAAACTAGAGGCATAATTATGCCTCTAGTTTTTTCTATCTTCGTCAGAAGCATCTTCTAACATCATTTGATCATTAGATATACCAACTTCATCATATTCAAAGTCATCCTCATCATAAGAATATTCCATGGTAAGACCTATACTATCTGAATAATCATTAAAATCATCTTGATACCTATCATTAATTAGTTCATTACTATTAAATGATTCATCTGCATAATCAGATAGAATTTCATCTTCATAGTCAATTTCTGTATCAAAGTCCTGGGAATATTCATCGTCATCTGAATAGATGAGGTGAGGGGACTCCAAATTAGATAAGTTTTTATAGTACATAAACAATCTCCTTATAATAATATTTGAAAAAATTATATAACAAATATAAGAAACAAGCAAGAAAAATATAAAAATGATAAACGTTACCATTTTATATTGACAAAGTTTATAAAAAAGTATATACTAAAAAAGTAACGTTACCACAATTGAAAAATTGAGTTTTACGTATTTATTTTAAAATTTTATATAAAGGAGAATTACGATGGACTTAAAAAAAATAATTAAAGACATCGTTGAGCACGCAGGTGGTAAAGAAAATATTCACAACGTGACTCACTGTGCGACTCGTTTAAGAATTGAATTAAACGATGAATCTAAATATAACCAATCAGCCTTAGAAAATGTTGAAGGAGCTAAGGGTGTGTTTTTCACTAATGGTCAACTTCAGATTATCTTTGGATCAGGTCTAGTAAACCAGGTTTACGGAGCATATAATGATGAATTTGGTGGAGGAGAAAGCCCTGAGCCAAAAGAAAGAAAGGTTCAAGGAAACGCAGCACAACGTTTTGTTAAAATGTTAAGTGATATCTTTGTTCCAATTATTCCAGCAATTGTTGCTGGTGGTCTTTTAATGGGGATTAACAATGTTCTTACATCGGCAGGGATTTTTGATTCTACAAAATCTTTGATTGAACTATATCCAAATATTGCAGACTTAGCGGCTATGATTAACTTATTAGCCAATGCACCTTTTGTATTTTTACCGGTATTAATAGGATTCTCGGCTACTAAGCGTTTTGGAGGAAATCCATACCTTGGAGCAGCTTTAGGTATGATTCTTGTCCATCCAGATTTAACTAATGCTTATTTAGAAGTTAAGGCGCGCGCGGCTGGAGAGATTGTTTCTTGGAATATCTTAGGTTTATCAATAGAACAAATTGGTTATCAAGGAACAGTATTACCAATTATAGTAATGAGTTTTGTATTAGCTACAATTGAGAAATTTTTACGCCGTGTAACACCTATCTATTTAGATAATTTAACAACACCACTTATTTCGTTATTGACTACAGGATTTTTAACATTTGCAGTAACTGGACCACTTTTACGTGATGCTGGTAATTTATTAGCTGATGGATTATCTTGGTTATACAACACTTTAGGATTTGTAGGAGCAGGTATCTTCGGATTATTCTACGCACCAATTGTTATTACAGGTATGCACCATTCATTCTCAGCAATAGAGACTACATTATTATCTCAAATTGCTGATACTGGAGGAACATTCATCTTCCCAATTGCTTCTATGAACAATATAGCTCAAGCAGGGGCAGTATTCGCTGTTATGTTCTTTATTAAAGATGCAAAAATTAAATCCTTAGCTTCAGCTTCTGGTGTTTCTGCAGCTTTAGGTATTACAGAACCAGCCATGTTCGGGGTTAACTTAAGATTAAGATATCCATTCTACGGAGCTATTATAGGATCCGCAGTAGGGTCAGCTTGGTTAGGATTTAACAAGGTATTGGCTTCAGCATTAGGAGCTGCTGGTCTTCCAGGATTCCTATCAATCCCACCACATCACTGGGGAATATTTGCTATAGGGCTATTACTGTCATTCGGTACAGCATTTGCAGTAACAGCTTACTTCTTTAAAACGAAAAAGGAGTTAGTTGATGCAAAATAATAACCACTGGAAGCAAAGTTTACACTTAGAACCAGTCAAAGGCTGGCTTAATGATCCCAATGGTTTGGCTTACTTTTCTGGTAAGTACCATATTTTCTATCAATATTCATATGAAGTAGATGGAGGACTAAAATATTGGTATTACCTAACAAGTAAGGATTTGATTAACTATACAGATAAAGGTGTATTTCTGAAGCCCGATACAGAATTTGATTCGCACGGTGCTTATTCAGGAAGTGCTAATATAGAGGGAGATAGATTAGCATTTTATTACACTGGAAATGTTAAATACAAAGGTGATTATGACTACGTCCATGAAGGACGTGGTCATAATACCATTTTATTCACTACTAAAGATGGGATTAAGTTTTCTGAAAAAGAAGTTATCTTAAAAACAGAAGAATATCCAAATATGTCAAACCATGTAAGGGATCCAAAAATATTTGAAAAAAATGGAGATAGTTATTTAATATTAGGAGCAAGAGATTCTAAAGACTATGGCTGTCTACTGGTTTATAAAAATAGACAGTACTTTAAAACAATTTACTCTGACAAAAATTTAGGTTATATGTGGGAATGCCCTGATTATTTTAACTTAGATGGTGAGGAGATATTTTTATTTTCACCTCAAGGTATAGCAAACATGTATCCAGATAATAAAAATGTATATCAAATGGGATATTCTATCGTTAGTGAGGGTATTGAAAATGTTGAAAAAATCAAAAATTTTAAAATTTTAGATTTTGGTCATGATTTTTATGCATCACAAACTTTCATTGATGAAAATGGAGATAGGGTTATGTATGCTTGGGCATATGTACCTGATTCTGCCTATACAAACCCTACAACAAAATTTGGATATCAAAATTGTCTAACAGTACCAAGAATATTAAAATTTAAAAATGGACAACTTATTCAAAAGATACACTCATCAGTTGAAAAATTATATGCTGAAGAAATTAAGGAAAATACTTTTGATGGAAAGGCATGGTACTTCAAACAAGATAATGGACAAGAATTTTCTATCTTGGTAGATAGAACAAGTATTTCTTATAAAGAGGGAAAATTGGTAATTGAAGTGAATGAAAATGGATATGGTCGTGATAATAGAAAGTTTGATCTAGATATAAAAGACGTAGAGATAATTTTTGACGCATCATCTATGGAAATTTTTGCTAATGGTGGATCTTGGACATTTACTACAAGATTTTACCCAGAAAATCACAATTACAAAGTTATATCAAATGCATATCTTGCTAGAAAAATTAATTCAATTAATGTAAAGGGAGAATAGTTATGGCAATTTTATCAATCGGGGAAATGCTTATAGACTTTATTGGAACTGAAAAAGCTTCAATTGATAAGGTATCGGCATTTAAAAAAGAAGCAGGGGGCTGTGTAGCTAATGTGGCCTGTGTCGCTTCAAAATTAGGTCATAAATCATACTTACTAACTTCACTAGGTCAAGATGGCTTTGGTGATTTTTTAGAAAATATTTTAGAAAAGGAAAATGTAGATACAAAATATGTTTCAAGAAGGTCGTTTACACCACTAGCTTTTGTCGCTTTGGATGAATCGGGAGATAGATCATTTTCTTTTTATTTCAAAGGTTCTTCAGCTTTATCGATTTCTAAACAAGATATCGAGAGTGTTGACTTGTCAGAAATAAAGGCAATTCATTTTGCATCAATTGCAATTCAAGAAGAGTCAAAAGAAAGCCATATGCTTTTAATGAAAAAAGCTAAAGAAAAAGGAATTTTAATCTCATTTGATGTTAATTTACGATTTAATTTATGGGATTCTAAGGAAGAATATCTGAAAACAATTAAAGAATTTTTACCTTATGTTGATGTAATTAAAGTTGCTGATAATGAATTGGAATTTCTAACAGGAACTACTGATATTAAAGAGGCCTTGAATAATGATTTATCCCATATCAAATTTGTATTGTATACAAAAGGAGGAGATGGAGCAGAAGTTTACAACAAGTCTAATGTAGTTCTGAAAAAAGTACCTAAGGTAGAAGTTATTGATACTACGGGAGCAGGTGATGCCTTTGCGGGTTCATTTTTATCTCAATTATTGAAAGTTGCAGATATAGATAATGTATCAATAGAAGAACTAGAAGAATTGGCAACATTTTCTACAAATTATGCTAGCTTTACGACAACAAGAACAGGTGCCATTTCTTCTTACGTAACAAGAGAAGAGCTAGCTCACTATATGAAATAATTATAAAAAGAACTTAGTAAATAACTAAGTTCTTTTTATAAGTTTATGATTTATAGTAATTATGAATTTATATAAAAATGGACTTGATTTTATATAAGAAAAAGAGTAAACTAATATAGTTCGATTTTTAATTGAATATTTAAAATTTACAGGAGAAACATATATGTTAAATCGTTTTTTTAAATTACAGGAAAACAAGACTAATGTTAGGACGGAATTGTCATCTGGAGCGATCACATTTTTCGCTATGGCATATATTCTTGTCGTCAATCCAGCTGTTTTATCTAGTGCTGGAATACCCTTTGATAGAGTCTTTACAGCTACAATTATATCTATAGTCTTGGCAACACTGATCGTTGCGTTTGGAGCGAATTATCCAATTGTTGTAGCACCAGCAATGGGGATTAATTCATATTTTGCAAGTATGGTAGGTTTGTGGGGTGTTGATTATAAAACAATATTAGCCACATGTTTAGTAGCAGGACTTGTATTTATCTTTTTATCTTTAACTAATTTAAGAGAAGAGCTAATCAATGCAATTCCAAACAACTTAAGACATGGAATTTCAGTTGCTATAGGATTATTTATTACTTTTATAGGTTTTAAAAATTCAGGGATTATAGTCGCTAATCCAGCTACAATTCTTTCATTAGGGAAATTAGGTGAACCATCTGTTTATCTAACAATACTAGGTGTAGTATTAATTCTAGCTCTTATAGTCTTGGAGGTTAAAGGAGCAATCTTTATTGGAATGTTTATAACAGCAGTCATTTCATACTTTATGGGTATTTTAAAAATAGGTGAGATATTTGAGATGCCCAATATGGACTTTTCCTTATTATATAATCCTATAACTGAAATATCTAATATATTTGAAGTAGGGCTATACGGTGTTGTGTTTGCTTTCTTAATGGTAACTTTATTTGACACTACAGGAACTATGATGGCTGTAACTAGTCAGGCAGGATTGGTAAAAAATAATAAGATTCCAAAAGCAAGATTTGTATTTTTAGCTGATTCGATTGCAACAACAGTGGGTGCTTTATTAGGTACATCACCAACAAGCCCTTATATTGAATCTTCATCAGGAGTTGCTAATGGTGGACGTACAGGTTTAACAGCTTTAACAACAGCGGTTTTAGTATTTTTATCACTATTCCTTGCTCCTCTAGCGGCAGCTCTATCATCGGTACCAGCGATTACATCGCCTGCATTAATTATCATTGGTTCATTTATGATGGAAAATGTTTCTAAAATTGAATGGGATGATATAACAGAATCATTTCCAGCATTTATTACTATTTTGGGAATTCCATTAACTGGATCAATTAATGATGGTATTGCATTTGGATTTATTTTCTATGTTATTTTAAAAGTAATTAAAGGAAAAGCAAAAGATATACATCCACTAATGTATATATTCTCATTATTATTCTTGATACAATTGATAGTAATGTATAAATAAGATAAGAAAATAAGATTATAATCCTTCATCTTAGGATTTTTTATATGGGAAATGTGATTACATACAAAACAAAAATAGTAAGTTAGCTTCAGCTAGCTTACTATTTTTGTTTTGAAATTGTTTAAAATTTCTAAATTATATTATATTTAGCTAATATTTTTGAGCAAATGCATTTACATAAAAATAATATAGCTTTATAATTATATTACTAGTTAGTGCTAAATTAACTTGAAAAATTTTATAACTTAAGGAGAAAAAGCAATGTCAAAAAATATTTTATTTTTAGTAGGATCATTAAGAGAAGGTTCTTTTAATTATCAAATGGCTAAAGAAGTAGAGGGATTATTAGAAGGGAAAGCTGTTGTAACTTACTTAGATTATAAAGATGTACCTGTATTTAACCAAGATTTAGAAACACCAGTTCTAGCATCAGTAGCTAAAGTTAGAGAAGAAATTCAAAAAGCGGATGCAATCTGGATTTTTAGTCCAGTTTATAATTCTGCAATTCCTGGACCAGTAAAAAACTTGTTAGATTGGGCATCACGTGTTTTAGATTTAACAAACCCGGGTGGACCATCTGCACTTCAAGATAAAGTAGTTACTGTATCATCAGTTGCTAGCAGCTGGCAAGAGAAAGTTTTCCCAGCTTATATAGATTTACTAACATTCGTTAGAACAAAAGTTGTTGGTGAATTTACAGCAGCTAAAGTAAACCCAGAAGCATGGGGAAATGGGAAATTAGTTTTAGCTGATGAATTATTAGCAGCACTTTAATATAAAAAAGATTTGTGATGAAAATCACAAATCTTTTTTATATTAAAGCATTAATGTTAATTTTAAAAAATATCATTGGACAATATAAAAAGAATTAGAAATAACTATTTTTAGATGTTAATTATCAATAGTTGAAAATATCAATATATCCTAATTATTTAGTCACTTGTTTTAGTAACATCATCTCTATACCAATATTTGCTAGATATGATTTTTTTTCTAATAATTTAGCTTTATCAATAAAATCACTTTCTTTATAGGCTCGGATTAGCATATTTTTAGGTGTATTATCCTCTGAGATAAATTCTATAATATCAGTCTTGTAACCATAGCTATTTAATACATCAGCCCTAATAGAGTCAGTAAGTAAGCTAGCATATTTTTCTTTTATTATCCCGTGTTTAAGCATAAAAGGAATATGCTTTTCTTTCAGTTGTTTGTTAATTTCTTTTTGACAACAAGGCACAGCTAGGAAAACTTTTACTTTCCATTTTAAAGCTTTAAGTATAGCGATATCACTAGCTGTATCGCAAGCATGCAAACTTATAAGCATATCTATTTCATCAGTAGTAGAGAAATCAGCCACATCTCCGTAAATAAACTCTAAGCCAGAATAGTTTAGATTTTTTGCTATTTCATTACAAGAGTCAATTACTTCTTTTTTTAGATCAATTCCAATAATGTTAACTTTAATGTTTTTTTCTAGGGCAAGATAGTGATAGGCAGCAAATGTCAAATAAGATTTTCCAGAAGCAAAATCTAAAATTTTGATAGTTTTTTTAGGATCTAATTTTTTTACAGCATGATCAATAAATTCGAGGTATTTGTTTATTTGTCTAAATTTGGAATAACGTTCTTTCTTTATCTTACCATCCTTGCTTTGAATTCCTAATTCGATTAGGAAAGCGTGAGGTTTATTTTCATCTAGAAGGTAGCTCTTCTTCTTATTTTGACCTGTTATCGTAAGTTTATTGTCAGCATTTTTTCTATTAATTGCTAATTTGAATTTTTTAGAAATCTTAATATTAATATTTTGTTTTTTAGTTTGGATATTGATGTCTTTAGCTAAATTGAAGAGTTCAGTTAAAGTTTTTTCTAACTCAAGTTTATCAGTTATGAGGATATTTTTATGTTTAATAATACGTTTATAACGATATTCTATTTGTAAGGAAGTTGAGCCTTTGATTAAAATTAGATTGGCAAATGATTTCTCTAGTTCTAATTCTTTATTTCTAATATTAGAAAAAGTAGCTTTAATAAGTTCTGAATTTTGGATAGTTGAGATTAATTCTTCTATAAATTCTTGGATATTCATATTGTTCTCCTTAAATCATTCTGTTTTTATTATAAGACATTAAAGAGAAAAATAAAAGATTAAGTTACTTTTAATATGATTGTTAATAAACTAGTATCGTGGTATAATATAGGGTGGCAAATTTTATAAAGGTTGATTATTTTATGAACGTAAAAAAAATTATTAAGGACATTAAGATAAAAAAAATTTATGGAGAAATTCCAAATGAAGTAAGCTCTATAAGTGCAGATTCAAGAAAAATTAAAAAAGATTCAGTATTTGTAGCAACTGTAGGTTATAGGGTAGATGGACATAACTTTATTAATAAAGCAGTTGAGCAAGGGGCTATTTTAATAATTGCTAGTAAGGATGCGGACTATTCTTATCCCAATACATGTGTAATTGTGGTCAAGGAAAAAGAAGTTAATAAAATTGCATCAAAGCTAGCTAAAGAAATAAATGATAATGGTTCTAAGTTATATACAGTGGCAGTAACCGGAACAAATGGTAAAACTAGTATCACAAGTTTATTACACAATATATGGAGACTTTTAGGAAAGACATCATCTTACCTAGGAACAAATGGTTTTTGTAAGAATGACGATGCACCAGTTTATTTTGGAAACACAACACCCGATGTTGTAACACTGCATAACATGATAGGAGAAGTTAAACGTGAGAGGATAGATAATCTTACTTTCGAAGCTTCTTCACATGCTATGGTGCTAGGAAGAATTTACAATGTTGATATAGATGTTGCTGTATTTTCCAACCTGACTCACGAACACTTAGATTTTCATGGGAATATGGAAACCTATGCTTTTGATAAATCTTTATTATTTGCAACTTTAGGTAATAACTTAATGGAATCTAAGTATGGGGTAATTAATAAAGATGATGATTATTATCCACTTATCTCCAAAAACTTATACCACGAGGAAATTTCTTATTCTATAAAAGATGCAAGTGCGGATTTTTATGCTTATAATATTAAAACTGTAGAAAAAGATGGAGTCTTATCGACATCGTTTGATTTGAAAACGCCTTATAAAAATTATTCTGTAGTAATACCTTTTATTGGTGATTTTATGGTTGCTAATGTTATGGCTGCTATGATACCTGTATGGTTAAAAGGTGAAGAGTTGGATAAGATAGTGAATATCTTAGGAAAGTTATCGCCCTTATTTGGACGTATGGAGATACTAGGGAAAGATTTACCTGTAGATATAGTTTCTGATTTTGCTCATACACCAGATGGATACGAGAAATTATTGGAAGCAACTACTAGTATGAGAAAAGGAAGAAGAACCTTGCTGCTTACAGGTATGGGTGGTGGAAGAGATATTTCTAAAGGACCACTTATAGGTAAGATAATTTCGCAAGCAGACTATGTAATTATTACCACAGATAGCCCTAGAGATGAGGATGTGGAAGTTCTTATGGGAGCAATTGAAGAAGGTATGACTCACAAGAATTATGAAAAAGTATGGTTTAGGGGAGATGCAGTAAGGAGAATTTGTCAGCTTGCTGAGGAAGGTGATGTAATAATTCTAGCATCTAAGGGACGTGAAGATTATGAAATTTTAGCAGGTGGTAAAAAAGTGTGGCACTCAGATCCACTTATTGCATTAGAGGAACTTGAGAAAAAATTTAAGAAATAATAAGTTGAAGGGTTAATTATGACAAATATAAAAGAACAAGTAGAAAAAAGAAGAACTTTTGCGATTATATCTCACCCCGATGCAGGGAAAACTACATTAACAGAGAAACTTCTATTATTTGGAGGAGCTATTCGTGAGGCAGGAACAGTAAAAGGTAAGAAGACAGGTAAATTTGCTAAATCTGACTGGATGGATATAGAAAAACAACGTGGTATATCGGTAACTTCTTCAGTAATGCAGTTTGATTATGATAATAAAATTATCAATATTTTAGATACACCAGGTCATGAAGATTTCTCTGAAGATACATACCGTACACTTATGGCAGTTGATTCCGCAGTAATGGTTATCGATGGTGCTAAGGGGATAGAGGCACAAACTTTAAAATTATTTAAAGTTTGTAAAATGCGTGGGATACCCATTTTTACATTTATTAATAAACTAGATAGGGAAATAAAAGATCCTTTAGAATTATTAGAAGAGATTGAGGAAAAATTAGATATTGAAACATATCCAATGAACTTACCTGTTGGTATGGGACAAAATTTTTTCGGGATTATGGATAGAAAGAATCATTATATTGAACCATTTAAAGATGAAGAAGATTTTATAAAATTAGATGAGAACTACAAGATTATTGGAGATAATCCGTTAACAAATGATTCTATGTATCAAAAATGTGTCGAAGATATGATTTTAATTACAGAAGCGGGTGTAGACTACAATTATGATAAACAAATTCGTGGGGATCAAACACCAGTCTTCTTTGGATCAGCCCTATCTTCATTTGGAGTTGAGTCATTTCTTAACTACTATGTAGATACAGCACCAACACCAAAAGATAGAAATACATCAGATGGAGGTAAGGTAGATCCATTTGACCAAGATTTCTCTGGATTTATTTTTAAAATTCAAGCTAATATGGATCCAAAACACCGTGATAGAATTGCTTTCTTACGTATATGTTCAGGAGTATTTAATAGAGGAATGGATGTGAATTTATCAAGAACTGGTAAAAAGATGAAGATTTCACGCTCAACTAACTTTATGGCAGATGATAAAGCCACTATAGATGTTGCTTATCCGGGTGATATTATAGGTCTTTATGATTCAGGTAATTACCAGATAGGAGACACATTATATCAATCGAAGAAAGTAGAGTTTGAAAAGTTACCGTCCTTTACACCGGAAATTTTTGTAAAAGTTTCTCCTAAAAATGTACTTAAACAAAAACATTTTCATAAGGGTGTTGAGCAGTTAGTTCAAGAAGGAGCTATTCAGTATTATAAAACATTGCATACTAACCAAATTATTCTTGGGGCCGTTGGACAGTTACAATTTGAGGTCTTTGAACATCGTATGAAAAATGAATATAATACAGAGGTTGTCATGGAACGTGTAGGGCAAAAAACTACTCGTTGGATAGAAAATGAAGAAGAAATCAAAGAATCAATGTCTTCATCAAGAAGTATACTTGTTAAGGATATATATGGTAAATATGTATTTCTATTCGAGAATGATTTTGCTATGTCTTGGTTCTCTGATAAGTATCCAGAAATTAAGTTATATAGTCTATTGTAGGTGTATTATGGAAAATTTGATGTCAAAACTTTTAAATTTTTATAATAAACCAAGAAATAAATCAATAATTAACTATCTATTTTTTGGAGTATGTACAACATTAGTTAATCTAGTATCTTACTACTTACTAAGCAAGATAGGTGTTGAAAGACTACCAGCCAATTTTATATCTATAAGCGTATCAATACTATTTGCATATTTTGTCAATGCTAGATATGTTTTTAATTCTACAGTTCGTGGTTTTAGAAAAGTTTTTAAAGAATTATCAAAATTTTTTACATCAAGACTTTTTACTATGGCTGTAGAGATTCTTGGAGTTGAAGTTTTAGTATGGATAGGGATAGCTGATTTTACAAGTAAATTAATAACACAATTTATAGTAATAGTAGCTAATTATTTAATTAGTAAATTTTTGGTATTCAAATAAATAGGAGGAAGAAAAAGTATGAACTGGTTTATAACTGACATGGATGGGACATTCCTTAATTCAAATAGAGAAATTGCTCCTAATTCTAAAGAAGTATTGACAAAACTACAAGATGCAGGTAGTAAATTTATTATTGCAACTGGTAGGGTTGATCTTGCAGTTAGAAATTACTATCAACAAATGGGGCTTAGAGATGTAACGATTTCTTGTAACGGAGCATTTATAAGAAATCAAAGTAATGGAGAAGTGATTTATCAAAATTCTTTTTCTACAGAAGAGTTAGAGATAATTCATAGAAAATTTACAGAAATGAATGATGGAAGTATAGATTTCCATGTTTACACTGCTAACTATATTTATTGTGATAAAATTTCTTTTAGCTTAGCAAGAATTTTAAAAGCTGAAGAAAATGCTAGTCCAGAATTTAAAACGCCTATGCTAATAGATAAAGATGTTATACCCAATATAAAAAATAATAATGATCCTTGTTTTAAAGTACTTTTAACATCATCTAACCATGACTTATTGCTACAAATTTATAAAGAAATTAGTAAGGAGTTTGAACTTGAGTCTGTCTTTTCTGCAACTGATTTCTTTGATTTAACACCTAAAGGAACAAGTAAAGGTAATGCTATTAAAAAGGTAGCTCAATATTACGGTTTAGATATCAAGGATACAGTTGTTTTTGGTGACAACTACAACGATATTGATATGCTTACTGTAGCAGGGAGAGCGGTATGCCCATCAAATGCCAAGGATGAAGTGAAGGAAATTTGTCATGAAATAATTGGATCGCATAATGATTTTTCAGTAATTAAATATGTCGAGGATTACTTGAAAAGTCTTGAAAAATAGGAGAATATAATGAAAAAAAAGAGAAATAAAAAAAATAGACTTAAGTTTAGTAGAATTTTTTCTTTCTTAAGTCTACTTGTACTAATTTTTACAAGCATATTTTTAACATATAAACCAAGTTTAGCAAAGACAAATCTTGGTTTAGACTTACAAGGTGGTTTTGAGGTTCTTTATCAAGTAGAACCCCTTAAAGAAGGAGATGTAATAGATGAAAATGCTGTAAAAGCAACATCTGACACAATAGGTAGACGTATTAATATCCTAGGAGTTAGTGAACCGGTGATTACCGTAGAATCTGGTAATCGAATTAGGGTTGAACTTGCTGGAGTAAAAGATCAAACGACAGCACGTAAAGTCTTATCAACCCAAGCTAATCTAACTATTCGTGATGTTGATGATAATATTTTATTAGATGGTTCAGACCTTCAAGAAAATGGTGCTACTCAATCATTTGATGAATTGAAAAAACCAAGTGTATCTTTAAAATTAAAATCTGCAGAAAAATTTGCTAATGTAACATCCGAAATTAGTAAAAAAGAAAAAGGTTCTAATTTAATGGTAATTTGGATGGATTATGAAGAAGGAGACTCATTCCTATTGGAATCTAATAACGAAAATCCTAAATATATTTCATCACCACAAGTTATTCAAACAATTAACTCAAATGACGTACAGATAACAGGGGATTTCCAATTAGAAGAGGCCAAAGAAATGGCGGCTTTACTTAACTCGGGATCTCTACCAGTTAAACTAACAGAAATTTATTCAAACTCGGTTGGAGCTCAATTTGGAGTAGATGCACTTAAACAAACAGTAATTGCAGGGCTTATTTCATTAATAGCAATTTCAGTATTTATGATAATTTTTTATAGATTGCCAGGATTGGTAGCAGCATTAATGTTGATTGCATATGTCTATCTGGTAATTTCAGGTTTCAATCAAATTGGTGGGGTATTAACACTACCGGGGATTGCCGCTATAATACTTGGGGTAGGGATGGCAGTAGATGCAAATATCATTATGTATGAGCGTATTAAAGAAGAGATAAGAGCAGGTCATTCGCTACAGAGGGCTTATAACATCGGTGCTAATCAATCACTATGGACTATTTTTGATGCACAGATTACAACTGTAATTGCAGCTATAGTTTTATTCATCTTTGGGACAAGTTCTGTAAAAGGATTTGCGACCATGTTATTACTTACAATTTTTGTCAGCTTTATAACAGCAGTATTTGCTACTCGTTTATTATTAAGATTATTAGTTTCATCAAATGTGTTCAATAAGGCTACTTGGTGGTTTGGAGTTTCTAAGAAAGCAGTTTATTCTAAAGACTATCCAATAAATTCATTGGACTTACCTACTAAGTATGATTTTATTAAGTTTTCTAAATTAAAACCAGTGTTTTTTACTTTAAGTATTATTATAATGCTTGCAGGTTCAGCATCTATGTTTGTTAATAAACTAAACTTAGGAATTGATTTCACAAGTGGAACTCGTATTGACGTAGTATCTGCTTCTAAAGAACTATCTGTTGATGAAATTAAATCGGATATATCAGCTTTAGATGTTAAAGATGAGAAAATTATTATTGCTCCAGATAAAAAACAAGCTACTGTACATTCTAAAGAATCTTTTGAACAAGATAAATCAGTAGAAATTAAAGAATATTTCCTTAAGAAATATGAAAAAGATGCTAATCTGAGTGTGGTTTCTCCAGTAGTAGGTAAGGAATTAGCTAAGAATGCGATTTCAGCTTTAACATATGCAGCTATTGGTATAATTATCTATGTAGCTCTTAGATTTGAATGGAGAATGGGGGTAACCAGTGTAATAGCCTTACTTCATGACGTAGCAGTTATTATATTCATGGCTTCAATTTTAAAATTAGAAATTGATATTACATTTATTGCAGCAATTCTTACTATTGTAGGTTACTCTATCAATGATACAATCGTTACTTTTGATAGAATTCGTGAACTTATGCGTCATAAAAAAGTTATTAGAACTAAAGAAGATATTGATAATATTGTAGATATCTCTCTAAGACAAACATTAACTCGTTCATTTAACACTGTAATCACAGTTATTATAACTGTAGCAATAATGCTTGCAATTGGTTCGAAAGCAATTTTTGTATTTAACCTTGCTTTATTAATTGGTTTAGTATTTGGACTATATTCTTCTTTATTTATTGCAGCACAATTGTGGGCAGTATTAAAAGTAAGAGAACTTAAGAAAAAAGGAAAAATAGAAGTAATATTACCTAAATCAGAACGTGATGAGAAAGATAAGGTATTAGTATAATGAAAGAGGTGCAGAAGCACCTCTTTTTATGTATAATTATTAGACTTATGTTTGTTATTTTATGTTATTTATACTATAATGTAAGTAATATATGTAATTTTACATTTAATTAATAAGATAGAGTTACAGGAAGGAGATATTAATGGAAGAAACACTATTTAGGTTACTTTCGGAGCATGTATATACCATTTTATTTTTATCAATGATATTAGAGTTTGTTGCCTTACCGATTCCAGGGGAAACCATGATGGTATTAGCAGGAGTTATGGGGTATCATGGACATGCTAACTATTGGCTTATGGTTTTAGCAACATCAGCAGGAACTATATTAGGAATGCAATTATCATTCGAAGTAGGTCGCAGAATAGGAGCTAAGGCTATAGATAAATATGGACCATATGTAGGTTTAACAAAATCTAGAATGAAACAAGCTAGTAAATATTTTAATAAATACGGTAATATAGTAATCTTTATTGCATATTATTTACCTGGTGTTAGACATATTCTTGGTTATTTTTCAGGTATAACTAAGATGGATTCTAAAAAATTTCATATATATTCTTCATTAGGTGGAATTATCTGGGTTTTCACATTTATCACATTAGGTTATATTGTAGGGCCATCATGGAAACATATATTTAATCTCATGCATAAATTTGGATTAATGCTAGTATTGTTAGGTTTAGCAGGATTACTAATTTACCAAATATACAAAAAATTAGGAAGAAAAGAGTTTTTGCAAGAAGCTAGATTGACCTTAAAAGTAGTAGGACCAATTTTGTTAGTAGTTGCAGGGATTGCTACATACCTAGTATCTAATGCTAGAGGACCTAAGATGCGTGACGATGTTTTTATGGGTGTTTCAGTAATCATCTTAATAATTTCTATCTTCATTTTCTTAAAATATAATAATAAAAATAAGACTAGTGAAAAATTATTAGTAGTGGTAGATTTTCAGAAAGATTTTGTTGATGGAGCTTTAGGCTTTGAAAAAGCTAAGACATTAGAACCGATTATTATGGAAAAAATAAAAACTTATAGAAGTGAAAATCAAGATGTAATCTACACGTTAGATACACATGAAGAGGATTATTTGAAAACAAGAGAAGGTAAATTTTTACCAATTGAACATTGTATAAAAGATACAGATGGGCATAGGGTAGTGGCTGCTCTAGAAGAAGATTTTAAAAATGCAAAAAGAGTGTTTGAAAAAGATGTTTTTGCTTCTATACAGCTTGCTCAATTTATTGAGAAGAGTGACTATAAAGAAGTTGAATTTTGTGGTTTAGTATCTAATATTTGCGTATTGAGTAATATAGTTTTAACACAGACATTAAATAAGGAAGTTCAAATTGTTGTGGATTTATCAGCAACAATGAGTAATAACGAAAAAATCAATGATAGTTTTGAAGAATATTTAAAAGCACTAGGTGTTAAGGTTATTAAATAAGGGGATAAAATTCTATCTCCTTTTTTATTTTACTATTGACAAGAAGGTGGAATACTATTATAATATTAAGAGTGTTAATAACATGGCGATCGTGGCGAAGTGGTTAACGCATCGGATTGTGGTTCCGACATTCGGGGGTTCGATTCCCCTCGGTCGCCCCATTTATAATAATGGCGGATTAGCCAAGTGGTAAGGCACGGGTCTGCAAAACCTTGATCACCGGTTCAAATCCGGTATTCGCCTTAATTTAGACTGTAATCTACAGTCTTTTTTTATTTTTTCCGAACAAGTAAAAATTATTTTATTGACTAAGATAAGAACTTATGATACTATATAGTTAAATTTGAAATTAACTTATTAGGAGGAGTTTATAATGAAAAAATTATTTGTTCTATTAGCAAGCTGTCTTTTAATTCTGACAGGATGTGTTAGCTCAAATACAAGTACAGACAAAAAAGAAGAAAAAGTTTTAAAAATGGGATTTGTACCTACAAAAAATAGTGAGAAGTTAGTAGAAGATATTAAACCACTTGCTGAAAAATTAGGTGAAAAATTAGGTATTAAGGTAGAAGCCTTTGTAGCATCTAATTATGTGGGGGTAGTAGAGGGAATTAATAGCGGATCTGTTGATTTTGGTATTATTCCTCCATTCGCTACAATATTAGCTAAACAGCAGTCACAAGCAGAACCTATCTTAGTAACTAGAAATAGAGATAGAGTTACTGGATATAAGTCAGTAATTCTTACTAAAAAAGATTCTGGTATAAACTCATTAGCAGATTTAAAAGGAAAAAAAGTAGCCTTTGTTGATCCAACATCAACTTCTGGATACATTTATCCAGGAGCTACATTAGTAAAAGAAGGAATATCTTTAGAAAATGATATCACAAGTCAATTTTCAGGTGGTCATGATAAGTCTATTACATTACTATTAAATGGAGATGTGGATGCAATCGGGACTTTTGAAACATCACTATCAAGATATAAAAAAGACTTTCCAGATGCAGAAGATAAAGTAAAAGTTCTTGCTACAAGTGATTTAATTCCTGCAATTACAGTAACTGCTTCAAAACATATGGATAAAGATACGCAAGCTAAACTTAAAAATGCTTTATTAGAAATCCAAAAAGATGAAGAAACGATGAAATTATTTGGAGATTTATTCTCAATTACTGGATTTGAAGAGATAGATCAAGATGCCTATACTAAAGTAGAAGAAACTGCTAAATCAATGAAAGTAGACCTAGAAAAAGTTAAATAATAAAGAGAACCTAAAGATTAATCTTTAGGTTCTCTTTGAAATCTTATAGCATTAATATTATTTAATTAAGCAATTCTGAAATTTATTCTTTATTAAACTTTAATCAAGAATAACTCATCACTAAAAATAATCGGAAGATTAATTTTCTAGATTATTTTAAAAGAAATTATTTTTCATAATATTTAACTATTGATTGAGTACCTTCATTATACTTGATTTCATCAGATAATTCATTGTAGATTGTGTAGGATAGCTCTAATCCAGGAAGTGTTATACCTGATCTTTCACATTCTTCTAATGCAAGTTTCATATCTTTAATAAAGTGATGAGTAAAGAATCCTGGTTTGAAATCTTTTTTTAAAACTCTAGGACCATAAGAAGTCATTGAGAATGAGCCAGCAGACCCAGTAGAAATTGTTTCTAGAAATTTTTCTAGATCAAGACCGGTTTCTTTGGCAAACATATATGATTCTGCTAATGAAATCATAGTAGACGCGATAGCGATTTGATTACCAAGTTTTGCGTACTGTCCTTTACCAGCAGGACCAAAATATTCAATAGTTCTTGAAAAAGCAGTCATAACATTTTTAACTTTATTTTCAAATATAGACTTATCTCCACCCACGAAAACAGTAAGACTTCCATTCTTAGCACCTATATCTCCACCAGTTACAGGACTATCTAGAGTATAGGCTTCTTTTTTTAAAAATTCTTTGTTTATTTTTTCAGCCAATATTGGAGATGATGTAGTCATATCTACAAAGATTTGTCCACTTTTAGCATTTTTTATAAGACCATTTTCTCCTAAATAAACTTCTTCCACATCTTTTGGGTATCCCACCATAGTAAAAATTAAATCAGCCATTAAAGGTGCATCTTCGATTTTTTTTAATTTATTAGCTCCAAGAGCAAGAACATTGTCACATTTACTCTCAGTTCTGTTATAGACAAATAGTTCGTGACCTTTATTAATAAGGTGTTTAACCATAGATTCTCCCATAACACCAATACCAATCCATGCTATTTTCATAAATCAGCTCCTTAATAATTATTTAACTACATTTTAGTATTAATTTCTTTCTTGGTCAAGTTAAGTAGGATATTTTCTAGGAAAAAATTTTTTATATGTGTTATAATTTTAATAGTAAAAAACATTAGGAGATAATTACAATGACAAAATTATATGATAAAGCAAATGAATTAGAGAGAGCACTAAGAGATGATGAAAATTATACAGCAGTGGAGAAAGCTTTCCAAAACTTAGATAAAAATGAAGAGTCTAAAAATTTATATAAGGAATTTATTTCAACTCAAAATGAATTTATGGAATTAATGAATACAGGTCAAGAGCCAAATGAAGAAGCAATGGCTAAATTCCAAGAATTACAAACTAAATTAGTAGCTGATGAAAATGTCTCAGCATTAATTCATGCACAACAAAGATTACAAATCACAATGGAAGATATTCAAAAAACAATCTTTAAGCCATTAGAGGAATTATTTACAAAATACGAAAAATAATATTATTTTATAATAAAAGCACCTTGATATCTTCAAGGTGCTAATTTTAGATAAATAGAGGAGAAACTATGTATATAAGTGAATTTGAAAGTGGTATGGATATCAATCAATTTTTTTTATTGGATCAAGTTATAAAGGGAACAGCATCTAATGGGAAAAATTTTCTAACCCTTGTATTAAAAGATAGAACAGGATCAGTAGATGCAAAAATTTGGGAGGTAAAGCCTGAAGATTATGATAATTTAAAAATAGGTGAATTAATTCATATAAGCGCACTGGCTAATGACTATAGAGGGAAGATTCAGCTTAAAGTAAATTCTTATAGATTAAAAGAAGAACATGAGGAATTAAATATTGAAGATTTTATTCAAACAGCACCACTTGCTAAAGAAGAAATGATTGCAGATTTAAATATTTATCTTAATGATATAGAAAATCCCAAACTAAAGGCAATTACTTCAGAAATTTTGAAAAAATATAAGAATGAATTTGTAGTTTATCCGGCTGCTAAGTCAATGCATCATGATTTTTATTCTGGTTTAATCTATCATACAGTAACTATGTTGAAAATTGCTAAGTCATTAATAGAAATTTATCCTAGTCTAAATAAAGATCTATTATATGCAGGTGTAATTCTTCATGATGTTGGAAAAACTGTAGAATTATCTGGACCTATATCAACAACATATACATTAGAAGGAGAGTTATTAGGACATATTTCTATTATTTCTGATGAAATAGTAAGAGCAGCAGAAAAATTAGGAATAGATGGGGAAGAGATTGTATTGCTTCGCCATCTAGTTTTATCCCACCATGGACAGTTAGAATTTGGTTCTCCTAAACGCCCAATGCTTAAGGAAGCAGAAATTCTAAACTTTATTGATAATATAGACGCACGTATGCAAATGTTTGACAAAAATTTAAGTAAGCTTGAACCGGGAACATTTTCTGAAAGAATATTTGGTTTAGAAAATCGTCAATTCTATGTAACAAAGTTTGACAAAGAATAATAAAAAGTGCTTAAGGAAAGTTCTTTAAGCATTTTTATTATGTTTATTGCTAGAAATTCTAAGTAATGATATAATAAATTAATTATATTATAAATAAAATTAAGGAGTAGAATAGTGAGGAGAATATTACACAACATTTTCGCTTATGCATTTATTTCCTTATTTGCAATAGCACTTACCTGGATATGTGTGTCCCCTTTTGTTTATGAAAGAATACTTAATCCTGTAGTGCTTTTATTAGGAATTCCCTTAATGGCAATTTTAGCAGTGGTTGTTGCCAAAAAAATATTAGCAGCAGATGATGGTAAGCTAAAAATATATACTAGGTGGATAATAGCTATATATTTGAGCTTCCAAGCCTTAATATTATCCATGGATACTTTAAACTTTTCTGACGGAGCAGAAATTGAAAATGAAGCCCACTATATGCTTAATTACGGTAAATTTTCTGGAGAGAGATATTTTTTAGTTTATCCTAATAATATAAATCCGACGATAATCCTATATTGGATTTATAGAATAGCAAATTTCTTACATATTTCACATGTATGGGCCTTACATATATTCTGTTTTATTGTTACAAGTCTAGCAATGTATTTTACCTATAAAGCAGGTGGTAAGTTATTTAATAAAAATAAGCAAACATTATTATTACTACTAATGCTCGCATATATTCCATTTCAAATGTATAGTTTATTTTACTATTCAGATACCTTTATGGTAGTTTTAGTTGCTTTAATAATATATGTGCTTATTCCATCGGACGGAAGTTTTATTTTTAGAACTAAGCATTTAGTGGCAGTTGCTATAATTATTGCCTTTGCCTGGAACTTAAGATCTAATATTATTATTGTAGTACCTGCCTTGATAATATATTTATTATTCTTCAAATGGTACAGCAAATTACTAATATTTTTAGTAAGTTTTGGAGTTAGCTTTATTCTTTTTGGAAAAGCCTTTGATTCTTTATGGACTTATTATGGATTCTTCCAAGATGACGGTTATAAATTCCCAATGTTACATTGGGTTATGATGGGAATGAGTATTCAGGGTGGATCTTACAATTGGCAAGATTTTCAGTTTACATATTTGAGTCAAAATAAATCTGCAGATGACTTATCTTTATTCCTAAATAGAATTCTTAATAGACCAATTTTCTTAAATCTCTTAGTCTTCTTATTGAAAATTAGAGGTAATTGGTCAGATGGAACAATAAATTATACAAATGGTACTAGAGCACTCCGTGATGGAGATGGATTTTTATGGCAATTATTTTATGGTTCTAATAATTCATTCTTCATCTATATATCACAGCTGCTTTATGCAGTAATAATATTTATGATGGTTTATTATATGTATAAACGTCGTAAGGAATATATTACATCAGTATTTTTACTTCAAATTATAATTTTTGGAGTATTTATGTTCCACCTTATCTGGGAAGCTAAGCCAAGGTATGTATTTTCTTGGATGCCTATAATATTTATCTTAGCAATAAAGGGTCTAGTAATATTTACTGAAAATAACAAGATAGCTAGGTTAAATAAGTATAAGAAAAAATTGTTAGTAGCTTTTGCTTTTGTTTTTTCTATACAGATAGTGAGTGATTCCTTCTTAAGACCTACATATTCTATGAATTTAGATTATGACTCTAGGGTAATTAATGGTATTTCAATCTATGCTACTGATAATTATTTAAGAGATGGAATAGTTAGGGTGAATAAAGATAATATTGTAGAACAAACTTACAAGGCTACTATGAAATATAATTATATAAGAGCCTACATTTCATCTTATGATGAATCCAATAACTCTAAGTATAAGGTAGAAATTCTAGATAAAGATAGAAATGTGCTAAGAGAAAAAACTTTTATGTATAGAGAATTGTATTGGGAATTACCACTACAAACATATACAATGAGGTGGTACTTTGATGATTTACCTCCAGGTGACTATAGTGTAAGATTTAGTCAGATAGAAAATGAAAACAATGGTTCAATTGTTATATCTGCAGTTCCTAATGAAATGATAGATATGTATGAACCTGGAAGACTGTATATCAACAATGAAGATCAACAAAAGAAGGATTTGGCACTGCAAATTGGTCGCAAATATGAAAAATTATGGTGGTACTAAAAATGATAGCTTTATGCTGTCATTTTTTATTTATCCTAGAGATATTTTTAGATAGTGATAATTTAGTTATAAGTATTTTTATGATATAATTATGAGAAATTTATAGGAGGTATATTATGCCTGAATTACCAGAAGTAGAAAATATAAAAATAGGTTTAAAGCCTAATGTAGTAGGTAAAAGAATATTAGATGTAAAATTTTCAGAACTTGTAATAAATTCACATTTAGCAGCTAGATATGCTTTAGTTAAGTCAAAATTGAAATATTTTAAAGAAAATATTATAGATAAAAAAATTCTTTCATTAGAAAGAAGAGGGAAATATTTATATTTTATTTTAGACAAGGGATATATGATTACTCATTTTGGAATGACTGGTGCATATTTTGTGGTTAATAGTATTGATGAAATTAAAAATAAAAATTATAATAAACACAGGCACCTTATTTTTAAATTAGATAGTGGAGAACTCTTGGTATATTCTGATATTCGTAGGTTTGGAGAATTACGATTTGTAGATAATATAGAAGAATTCAAGCCTTTTAATAATTTAGCCCCGGAACCATTTTCTGAACATGCTTTAGATCACTTTATGGAAAAACTAGATAGCAAAAGATACTGTATGCAGAAGATAAAAGCTCTTTTATTAGAGGGGAGTGTATTTTGTGGGTGTGGAAATATATATGCTTGTGAAATTCTATATCAAGAAAAAATACATCCAGAAAAATTAGCATGTGAATTAAGTCATGAAGAAAAAGTTAGATTATTTAAGTCCTTAGTAAAGATGCTAGAATTTAGTATTGAGCAAGGTGGTTCTACAATATCAGATTATGTTCACTCTGATGGAAGTGAGGGTAATATGCAAAATTTCCATAAAATATATGGAAAAAAAGTGTGTCCATTAGGGCATACAGTTGAGAATTTAATAATAAAAACAAGGTCAAGTCATTATTGTCCTCAATGCCAAAAAAAATAGACTGGATTATCCAGTCTATTTTTTAATTAGAGCTTACTGCTACTGTAGTTACACTAGTTGCACTTGGAGCAAGGCTTGTCTGTACTTGACTTGTTGTAGATGCTGATTCTGTAACACTTGTTTGTGTTTGGTTTGATGTAGAAGTAGCACCCGATTCTGTAGAACTTGTTTGTTCTTGTTGTGCTTGTGCTGCCAATTGAGCAGCAGCTTGATTAGATCCTGCTGATAACATACTTTCTAAGTAAGTTTTAACAGCGTCAGTATTACCTTTTACATTGTATTCTTCAAATAGTTTTTTAATTGCATCAGTATATATATTTGGATTTTCTGCAATTGCTTTCTGTGCTAAACTTAGAACTGCTTGAGTTTTAACTTCATCAATAGAAACTTCTTTAGTATCTAAAACTTTGATAATGTGGTAACCAAATTGAGTTTTAACTATATCTGAGTATTTGCCTTTTTCAGTATTGTAAGCTACATCTGCGAATTCTTTGACAAAAGGTGTTGACTCTTTAGATGACCAACCTAATTCTCCACCATTAGAAGAGTTAGATGTATCAGTAGAATATTCCTTAGCTAATTCAGCAAAATTTGCACCGGAATCTAATTTAGCTTTTACTTCATCTATTTTTGCTTTAGCTTCTTCATCACTAACACCAGTTGGAATAGCATCAGATTTCACAGTGATTAAGATGTGAGCTAAATTGTATTGACTTTTTTCTTTTTCTGCTTGTTCTGCGATTTTAGCGTCATCAATTCCTTTAGCATCTAAAATCATGTAAGGAACAGCAAAATTTAGTTTTAATCTATTTTTATATTTTTCAAGACTAGTTCCTTGAGATTTAAGTGCAGCCTCAAGTTTATCTTTTCCACCTAGTTGTTGTTCTAATTCAGAAATTTGAGTATTAATAGTATTCTCATCAATTCTGTCTTTATATTTGCTTAGAAGTACTTTTTGCATAACTAACTCAGTGGCAACTTTAGAAATATCTTGTTCCCCCATAAATTCTAGCACTTCTTTTTGTGTAATATCTCCATCTTTAGTAGAGATATAAACATCTCCATTAGTTAAGCCAGTAGCTGAACATCCAGTAATTACTAAAGCTCCTGCTAAAAGGCCTGGTAATAAAGATTTTTTTAGCTTTTTCATACTTTAATTCTCCTTAATTTGAGTATATTTAACTACTATATCATATATCTAATGTAAACTCAATTAAAAGTGATAATATTAGAGAATGACGCAAATATGTTATTTGTTTTATAATCACTTTATAAGTTATATTAACTATAAGGTTAGGGCTTTTGTTGAAGTTTTTTAAATAAAATTCATATAATTTTTCAACTGTATCCAAAGTTAAATTTCCGATATTTCTTTTACCGGATTTTAACGTATAAATACTTTTAGTTGATATGCCAGTTTTTTTGAAATTTTGTACACTGTAATATCACTGTTTAAAAGTTCTTCTATTTCTTTTCTCATAACTATTGCCTTTTTCTTGACTTTGTTTTATAATAAATCTAACAGGTGGTGGCAAGTACCACCTGCAAATTTTTATTTTGTAAGAAGTCTTATTTTAATAAGGCTTCTATTTTTTTTATAGCCTCTTCCAAACTTTCGCTTTCTTTTAAGATTTCAAGTATTTTTCTTGTTTGGTTTTCTTCGGCTAATTCTTTTAACAACTCACTTAAGTTCATTTCGTTTTCCATTTTGTCTCCTTTCTGCAACCTGCCTGCTTATTTATAAAGTTTTTTTAATTTTTTTCTTCTTTCTTCAATTAAGTCCTCTAATTCTCTTAATTCTTCTTCTGTTTCTGCAACTTTTATAAAACTTTTAGCTGTTGATTTTTTCACTATATAATTCTTTTTTTGTCTATTATTACTATCCCACTTAGCGCTAGCTCTTTTTTGTGCATCACTTGTTTTCATACAAATCTCCTATTTGAAAAATATTATATACAATTGTAATATGAATGTTATTAGTAAATAAACAATTGTTATTAATTGAAGTAATACAGTTATAAATTGTAAAAAACCTATTACTTTCAATTTGTCTTGTTCTTTTTTCTTTCGTCTAGATCTTATCTTTCTAAGATTACTCATCTTTATTTTTCACCTCCTTTCTTTATAATTATATTATACGTTATAACTTATAAAAAGTTAAGTTTTTTATTTTTTAATTAAAATCCGAGCAGGATATATAATTTTAATTAGGATTTTTAAGTTTAATAGATGTCGTTTAAAATTTTATATTTTTATATTTTTATAAAACTACTTATATTTACTAAGTTGAGGTTGTTTATGGTTGTTTTGATTAATAAGGTTTGATATAATGAAATTAAGAACAATTAAGGAGTCTATTATGTCTGCTAATATTTTAGAAGAATTAAAAACTAAATTTGAAAACATTGCTAATGAACTAGATAGCATTGAGCCTGAAAGTGTTGACTTAACACAAGTTGATAGATTAATAGCTTTATTAGAAGAGCTAGATACTGAGATAAAAACGATTAAATAAAATTAGTCCCAACAGGGGCTTTTTTTCTTAAAATATAATGGAGTGAATAAACAATATGACAAAAAAAATTACACTTACAATAAAAAAAATAGGAATAAATGGAGAAGGAATTGGATACTATCGTAAAAAAATTACTTTTGTAAAAGGAGCATTACCTGATGAAGTAATCAGATGTCAGATTGAAGAAGAAAACGAAAAATATATTAAAGCTAGATTATTAACAGTGTTAGAAAAATCTCCTTATAGGAGAGAAAATGTAAGAAAAGAATTTCTAGAATCAGGGGCCTATGCTTTAGCTCATGTTGAATATGAAAAGCAATTAGAATATAAACGTGATATAGTTCTTGACGCATTTAATAAATATTTAAATATCAAGAATCCTGAAAATAAGATTGCCAAAACCATGCCATCTCCAAAAGAATACCATTACCGAAATAAAAATCAATTTCCTGTTGCTATAAGTAAGGAAGGTAGGGTTGTTGCAGGATTGTATAAAGAAGGGACTAACCAATTAGTAGATATTAAGGACTGTATAGTCCAAACTGAAGCAGCTAATAGGATTATTGAACAATGCAAAAAATATATTGCTAAATTTAAGGTTCCAGTATCAATTTCTAAGAAATATGTTGGTATTAAATATATTTCAACAAGAGTATCATTCTATAATGGTGATATGCAGGTAATCTTTGTTGCAAATTCTAAAAAAATTGATGGATTAGATAGACTTGTTAGGGAATTGAAACGTGAAAGAATAGTTAAATCTATAATTTTGAATATCACCAATGATAAAGATCATTTAGTTATGGGGACGGAAAATATCACTTTATATGGAAGTGACTACATTATTGAAAAAATAGGTCATATTGAGTACAAATTATCAGCTAACTCATTTTTCCAATTAAATCCTAAGCAAACGAAAAATTTATATGATAAAGTTTTAGAATTTGCTGATTTAGATAAAGATGATATTGTATTGGATGCCTATTGTGGTGTAGGTGCTATTGGACAATATATTAGTAAGAACTGCAAAGAAGTTTATGGAATTGATATTGTAGAAGAAGCTATTAAGAATGCTGAAGATAATGCAGAATTAAATGGGTTGGATAATTGCAATTATTCTGTGGGAGATGCAAGTAAAATCTTGCCAAAACTAAAAAGAGAGGCTTACAAATTTGATGTTGCTATCGTAGATCCACCACGTACGGGACTAGGATACTTGGCTAAAAATTTACTAAATGTAGGAGCAAAAAGAATAGTCTATGTATCATGCAATCCATCAACACTCGCTAAAGACTTAAGAATATTAACTAAAAGGTACAAGTTAAGGACAGTTCAACCTATCGATATGTTTCCGCAGACGCCTAATGTTGAGTGTGTAGTTTTGATGACAAAAAACTAAAAGAAAGCCTTTAAATAAAGGCTTTTTAATATGAAGTAATATAAATTTTTAATCTATTAAATACATAGAACATTATGAAATTAGTAGGGTTGAGACTTTAATATAATTACTGGTATATAGAGTTATTAATATAGAAGGCAATATATAGATAGAGTACTATTATAATATTGGGGAAGAAATTAATGAATACAGGAAATAGAATAAAAACTAAGATAAAAAAATTAATATTATAAGAATGAGGTTAAAGAACAAATATAAGTAGATAAAATTTCCTAAGTATGAACAAGGGTATGAAAAAATTTTACTAAAATCTTAATAATTGTCCCTTGAATATTGGGGGAGAATAAAATATGAAAAAAAATCAGAAAAGGTATTAAAAATTAAAAATAAAGAAAATATAGATATAAATACAAAAGATGAACTAATCTATATACTATCTTAAAAGATAATAGAAGATTTATTTATCCTAGGAGAAACAAGTTTAAAAGAATATAGAAAAATAAGGAAAGAGAATCAGAAAAGTTTCAACCATACCTATTTTGAAAGATTAATATCAAAACACAATAATTGTAAACTAGTAAAAATTTTGACATCAGTACCGTTTATTCGTAAGAATCCATTAGAAAAAGAAATACAGTTAAATTAAATAATAGAAAAATAAAAATAAAACATTGTAATAACAAAAATTATATTAGATTTAAACATTTCTCTTTAATTTATTTGAATAATATAAGATTAGTTGAGAATGACTTGGATACAGAAATAGAAGTCTATAAATATTTAACAATTTTTTAAGTAGAGGAAAAATGGAGAAAGAAACAATAATAGATATTAGGGGATGGAAGACTACCTACTATATCTTAAAAATGATTATATTTTTATACTTGTTAAATCAATTATATAAGGATGTTATACTGTAAGTAAATAGTTTTTTGAAAACATATAGTGATGATTATGCTATTTTAAGAAGATATATGATTGATTATGGATTTTAAATAGAGATGATTATGGAGAAAGATATACAATAAATAAAGGAGAATGATATTGATACTAAGAGTAGAGTTATTAGCTAACATATGACTTGGTAGGATATCGAAAAAGATAGAAAATATGAGTAAGTACAGGAATATAGAAGAGCAATTTGAAAAACATCGAAATGAAATAAAAGCCATTTCAATGTCAAAATATATGAGAAATAAATTTTTATTTTTTGGAATTGCAACTCCTGAAAGGAGAAAAATCTATAATGAATTTTTGAAAACTGAAAAGAAAAATGGGGCTGTAGATTGGGAGTTTTTATTTCAATGTTATGAGAATGAACATAGAGAATTTCAATATCTTGTATGTGATTACCTACTTAAAATGAAAGACTTTTTATTTTATAAAGATATTTCAAAAATTAGGAAATTAATAAGGGATAAATCTTGGTGGGATACTATAGATGTTCTTACACAGGTTATTGGCAATATAGCAATTAAAGATGAAAGAGTGCATCAATTAATGTTAGAGTGGTCAAATGAAGAAAATATATGGATAAAAAGAACTGCAATAGAATATCAATTAAGATTAAAGGAAAAAACTAATACTAGAAATCTAAAAAATATTATACTTAATAGTTTGAATACAGATGAATTTTTTATAAACAAAGCTATAGGATGGGTACTAAGAGAGTACTCAAAGACAAATAAGGAGTGGGTAATTGCTTTTATACAAGAACAGCAAGATAAAATGGATAAGTTAAGTATTAGGGAAGCAAGTAAGTATCTTTAAAGTTAGCAGATAGAGCGGTGGATTAAGTTGAGTATACTGATGCTGGTAAGCAAAGTTTATTATTATTTTTATTATTGAACTTCATAAGAGATGGAAATTTGATTGGGAAATACAAAATGGATTTAATTATATTATTAAACTAGATTTATTATTGGATATAAATATATAATAAAAGGATATTACATGCAGGACTAGTGTAGAGAAGAACAGTCAATAAAAAGCACGTATTTAATATTTAGTTTCTGAATAATATATTTATATAATATCTGATGTGATGAATAAAAAAACTCTCTAGGTAAATCTAGAGAGTTTTTATAAGGTTGAGAAAAGTTGGGTAAGTATTAATCCATGGTTACTCTTATTTTAATTTGTTAGATTTTTCTTTTGTATTTTTAGTTGAAATATCTCTGCTTTCAAGTATATCATCTATTATATCAAGTAAAATGTTTTTTATGAGTTCATAATTAAATATATTATTTATATAATAAGTTATATAAATAATGATAACAATAATAATTGAAATATTAATAGTAGCAAGTATTAATTCAAAATTATTATTTTTTGAAAGATTATTAAATATTGCATATACACCACCTGATCCAACTAGTGTGGGAATTAACTTTAATACATAATTGGCTATTCTTATAATTAAATTATAATTTTTAGAGTTTGTAAGAGCTATGCGTAAATAAATTATCTGATCCCTATCGAGTTTACCTATAGATTCACTAACAAGTTTTATATCATTTGATCTAGGAATCAATACAATAATTTCATTACGACTTATCTTTCTTTCTTTTTTATCATTTAAATGGTAGTGCCATACCCATAAAGGAAAATATAAGTCGATTTTTTTATTTTCATAGGATATATTAGTAGGAAATCTAGAGTCAAAATATTGTTTTATAAAAAATATTATTAGCATGTTACTAAATCCAGGGTATAAAATATTTTTATTAATACAATAAAAAATGTAAATTCCCCATATAATAAAAGTAAGTAGTGTAAGATAATTAATGGATTTAATCATTACGCTATTATCTGTCTTTTCTTCTCGTAATGGTGGAATTTCAAATAAGAATTTGGAAACAACTAAAGAAATTATAAATGCAGCTGCAAAATTGAAAGAAAACGCAAAGAAATCTGTATTCATAAATTCAATAGGATGCTGCCAATACCATATTCCACGCCCAGTAAATAATAGGAAAACTGCAAATAGATATAAGTATGCTATCCAATGTTTGATGATTATACTCTTCATTAAAATTCTCCTTTATAAAAATTTTATATATTTTGATTATACCATCAAATAAACCCTATAAAAATATTAATTAAATAATCTTGCTATAAAATTTTGTAAAGAAAATAAAAATTTAAGACTTATTTTCAAAGAACTTTGAAAACCTTGACAAAAAAAAATGTAAGCGGATATAATTAAGGTATAAAGTATTCATATCTAGAAAATACTAAATAAATTATAGGCTTATTCTTAATTGGATTTTAGAATTTTGGATGATTGTAATATAGTAAATAAAAAGAAAATTAGATTGAAATAAATTTAAATAATTTTAATATTATAGGAGGACTAGGAAATGTTGAAGATTTTAAATTTAGATTTTTCTTTTTCCAGAAATAATAAGATATTAAATAATATATCTTTAGAAATAAAAAATAAAAATCAAATAATAGCCTTGTTGGGACCTAATGGTGCAGGGAAAACAACCTTATTGAATGCTATTGCTGATGTTTATCAAAAATATACAGGGAAAATTATAAAGGGGAATAATAGAATATTTTTAATACCTGATGCAGAATTTATACCTAAGGAAATGACAATAAAAACTTGTATGAAAGAATTTTCAGTATTATATGAAGATTTTAATGTTACAAGAGCAAAAAAGATGCTAGATTATTTAAAAATAGATGACAATAAAAAAATTGCAGACTATTCTAAAGGTATGAAGGAACAAATACATCTTGTATTTGGTTTAGCACATGATGTAGATTTTTATTTATTTGATGAACCATTAGCAGCAGTAGATCCACTAACTAGAGATACCATGATTTACTTAATAGAAAATTTTAGAAAAGCTAATAGTCTGGCGATTATCAGTACTCATATAGTTTCTGATATGGAGAAAATTTTTGATGAAGTAATTTTTATAAATGATGGGAAAATTCTTTTATACGAAGAGACTGAGAAATTAAGAAAACAATATCAAGATAGAAAATTAGATGAAATTTTTAAGGAGGTAAATAAAGTATGCTAACCTTAATAAAGAGATTATCACTAAACTATATAAAAATATTTGCCTATATGTCTATAATAGCTCTCTTTTTCAGGTTATTGATGAAGTATATAGATAATCCTATCTTAACAATGATAAATGCTATATGGATATTGACGTCAACAACAATTATGATTGCCTTATCTACATATTTTTTATATGAATTTATTTATACTAAAAGATATTATTTTTACCATACACTAAAATATAGTATCCATGAAGTTTTAGTTATTTTATCTGCGATACTTATTGTATTTAATCTAATATATTACATAATATATAGTAACTTTAATCTGTATGATTTTATTCAAAAGACAATTTCATTAATTTCATACTTTAGTATCTTAATTTTACTTCTATATTTCTTTAGATCTATAAATTCAAAAAAATTCGCTACTAATCTAATCTTATTTAGTTTGTTAGTTTTAATTGCTATTTATCCTGTCATCTTCAATCTAGTATTTAAAGATGAATTAGGATTTGTAATGATAGGAGTAAATTCTAATGAAGGAATTAGAAATATATATACGACAATTCTTCCTTTAACATTGTTTGAAAAAGAAATAGACTACTCTTTATTTTCAAAGTATACTTTAGTAATTAATTCAATCATTACGCTTATATGTGGCTTCTTATTTACAATGATAAGAAAAATAAAAATAAACTGGAGATAGATAATAGAAATGTAGAGAAAAATTCCTTAATAAGCAATTGCTGTATAGAATTAGAAAAATTGGTAAATGATATAAAAACAGAAAAATAATGATATTTGCTATATAAAGCTATTTTAGAGAAATACTTTCTAAAATAGCTTTTTAATATTAGAATGTAAATAGTGTATTCTTATGATTGTGAAAGTTTAGCTGACTTATTTGGAGGCTACTTTTCAGTTTCATAGGAAATTTTATTTGAGATTAGTAGAAAGTATCATATTTTTTCTAAAAAATAAAAAAAATGATAAGGATTACAGGCTATAATTTTATATAATGTAATTGTAAAAAAACGCTTACTATTAGGAGGATATATTTATGGTAGAAAAATACATTATGGCAATTGATCAAGGAACAACTAGTTCTAGAGCTATAATTTTTAATAAAAAAGGGGAAAAAGTTAGTGTTAGTCAAAAAGAATTTCCACAAATTTTCCCACAAGCTGGTTGGGTAGAACACAATGCAAACCAAATTTGGAATTCAGTTCAGTCAGTAATTGCAGGAGCATTTATTGAAAGTGGTGTACATCCTGATCAAATAGAAGCTATCGGTATAACTAATCAACGTGAAACAACAGTTGTTTGGGATAGGGAAACAGGTTTACCAATATACAATGCTATTGTATGGCAGTCACGTCAAACAGCTCCTTTAGCAGAACAATTGAAGAAAGATGGATATGCAGATTTCTTCCATAAAAAAACAGGTTTAGTTATTGATGCTTACTTTTCTGCGACAAAGGTACGTTGGATTTTAGATCATGTACCGGGAGCTCAAGAGAGAGCAGAGAAAGGGGAATTGTTATTTGGTACTATTGATACTTGGTTAGTATGGAAATTAACTAATGGAGCTTCTCACGTTACTGACTACTCAAATGCAGCTAGAACAATGCTTTATAATATTAATAAATTAGAGTGGGATGATGAAATTTTAGAATTGTTAAATATTCCTAAAGCCATGCTACCGGAAGTTAAATCCAACTCAGAGATCTACGGTCAAACAGCTCCTTTCCATTTCTATGGAGGAGAAGTTCCTATTTCAGGAATGGCTGGAGACCAACAGGCTGCTTTATTCGGACAATTAGCTTTTGAACCGGGAATGGTTAAAAATACTTATGGAACAGGATCATTCATAGTAATGAACACTGGAGAGGAAGTTCAGTACTCTAAAAATAATTTATTAACAACTATCGGTTATGGAATTAATGGAAAAGTTTATTATGCATTGGAAGGATCTGTATTTATTGCAGGATCTGCTATTCAATGGCTGCGTGATGGATTAAGAATGGTTGAATCATCTCCAGAATCAGAGCAATTAGCATTAGCGTCTAAAAATGATAATGAAGTTTATGTAGTACCAGCTTTCACAGGACTTGGAGCTCCATATTGGGATTCGAATGCACGTGGATCAGTATTTGGACTTACTCGTGGTACTACTAAAGAAGACTTTGCTAAGGCGACATTCCAGTCTATAGCATATCAGGTTCGTGATGTAATTGATTCGATGAAATTAGACTCAGGAATTGATATTCAACAATTAAAAGTTGATGGAGGAGCAGCAATGAATAACTTCTTGATGCAATTCCAATCAGATATTTTAGGAACTGAAATAGCAAGAGCTAAAAACTTAGAGACTACAGCTTTAGGTGCTGCGTTCTTAGCGGGATTATCAGTAGGGTATTGGAAAGATTTAGAAGAAATAAAAACTTTAAATGAAACAGGACAGTTATTTAAACCAACTATGAATGAAGATGAGAAAGAAAATCTATACAAAGGTTGGAAGAAAGCTGTTAAAGCTACTCGCGTATTTGCGGAGCAAGACTAGTAAGGAGAATAAAATGGAATTTTCAAAAAAGACGCGTCAAACTTCTCTACAAAAAATGAAAGAAAAAAATTTAGACCTACTAATTATAGGTGGAGGTATCACAGGAGCTGGAGTTGCATTGCAGGCTGCTGCAAGTGGGATTGATACAGCTTTAATTGAAATGCAAGATTTTGCTGAAGGTACTAGTAGTAGATCTACAAAACTTGTACATGGAGGATTACGTTACCTTAAACAATTTGATGTAGAAGTGGTGTCGGACACAGTTTCCGAAAGGGCAGTGGTGCAAAAAATTGCACCACACATCCCTAAACCAGACCCTATGTTATTGCCTGTATATGAGGAAGCTGGTTCTACTTTCAGCCTATTTCGTTTGAAGGTAGCTATGGATTTATATGATCTATTAGCTGGAGTAAATCAGACAGATATGGCTAATAAAGTTTTAACTAAAGAAGAAGTTTTAGAAAGAGTGCCAGATCTGAAGAAAGAAGGATTAGTAGGTGGGGGAGTATACCTAGACTTCAGAAATAACGATGCTAGATTGGTTATTGAAAATATTAAGAAAGCCAATCAAGATGGAGCACTTATAGCAAACCATGTTCGTGCAGATGATTTTATATTGGATGCAAATGGAAAAATTATAGGTGTTAAGGCAACAGACTTGTTGACAGGAGAAAATCTAGAAATAAAAGCTAAATTAGTAATAAATACTACAGGACCACGGAGTGATGTAATTAGAAATTTCTCTAATTTAGGTGAAAAAATTAATAGGATGAGGCCTACAAAAGGTGTTCATTTAGTTGTAGATAGTAAGAAATTAAAAGTACCGCAACCTGTCTATTTTGATTCAGGATTAGCTGATGGTCGTATGATTTTTGTATTACCTAGAGAAGATAAGACATATTTTGGAACAACAGATACAGATTACAAAGGAGATTTAGCTAAGCCTACAGTGAATCAAGAAGATGTTGATTACTTATTAAAAATAGTAAACAATAGGTTTCCTAATTCAAAATTGACTATTGATGATATAGAAAGTGCCTGGGCAGGACTTAGACCCTTAATATCAGGTAATAGTGCCTCAGATTATAATGGTGGAAATAGTGGTAAAATTAGCGATGAAAGCTTTGATGCACTTATTGATACTGTAAAAGCTTATTTAAATAATGAAAAAACGAGAGACGATGTAGAGAAGTCGGTTTCAAAATTAGAGTCAAGTACATCTGAAAAATCTTTAGATCCATCAGCAGTTTCTAGGGGATCAAGTTTTGAACGTGATGATAATGGTTTATTAACACTTGCTGGAGGAAAGATTACAGATTACCGTAAAATGGCTGAAGGAGCTTTAGAAAAAATTGTGGATATTCTGAAAGATGAATATAATCAAGAATATAAATTGATTGATTCTACAACTTACCCAGTATCTGGTGGAGAAATAAATCCTAATAAAGTAGATGAAGAATTAGCAACTTTAGCTCAAAGTGGAGAGAAATATGGCTTAAATTATGAAGATTCTCTGTATCTAGCTAATCTTTATGGATCTAAGATAATTTGTCTAATAAAAATAAAGATATTATTCTTTGATAGATTTATCATGAAAAATATAGTTATTTTGAAAATTAAGTAATGTTGTATCTTAAAATTACTAATGTAATTTTAAGCCAAGCAATGAATGATTAAATTTAAGTTATCTTGGCCACTTATTTTAAAATTTATTTGAGCTACAACATATTAAGGTTATATTGACAAAACTAGTTATTAGATTTATAATTAATCAATAGTAATAAAAATATGAAAAGAGGTCTCAAATGAATATTTTTGAATTGAAAAATATTGACTACATTAGCAATGATAAATCAATATTAAAAAATATTAATCTTAGTGTTAAAAATGGTGATAGAATAACCTTAGTAGGACCATCAGGAAGTGGAAAATCTAGTATTCTAAAATTATTAGCAGGTCTACAATCACCTACTAATGGAAGGATTTTATTTGAAAATAAGAATATTGAAAACTTAGATATGGAAGACTATCGTAAGGAAGTGTCTTATTTCTTTCAACAGGCTGTTTTATTCGGAGATACTGTAAAAGACAATTTAGAGTTTCCATTTATTGTGAGAGGACTTGATTTTGACAAGTCGAAAGCAGTCATTGCATTGAGAAGTGTTAATTTGTCAGAAGAGTATTTGAATCATAAAATTAAAGATTTATCTGGTGGAGAAAAACAACGTGTGGCTTTAGTCAGAAATATGATTTTTGAACCTAAAGTTTTGTTACTAGACGAGATAACAGCAGGTTTAGATACAGATACAAAACACTTAGTCCACAATTTAATAAATGAGTATCATAAAAAAGGAAAAACAATTATTGAAGTAACTCATGATCAAGAAGAAATAGATTTAGCTACAAGTGTAATTAATATAGAAGGAGGGGAAATCAAGTATGAATAATAATGTAACAGTGGACAACTTATCACTTGTTTTAATATTTTCTTTAGTTATACTAGCAATGATAATAAGTCAGAAAGAGAAGTTAGATTTGTCTAAGGATATTTTTTATGCAGTAATTAGAACAGTTCTACAACTTACTTTAACTGGTTTTATTTTAAAATATATTTTTCAGGTTTCAAATGCTTTTCTAAGTTTGGCAATGGTGTTAGTAATAATATATAATGCTAGTAGTCAGGCCAAAAAGAGAAATCCTAATAAATCAAGTAAGCAATGGCATTCATTTTTAGCAATTTTGTTATCAACAGGTGTAACTTTAGGGATTTTAGTAGTATCGGGTGCTATTAAATTTATACCATCACAAATTATTCCTATTTCAGGTATGATTGCGAGTAACTCAATGGCAGCTATTGGGCTTGCTTATAAGTCAATGTATAGCTCTTTTAAAGATAATAGGCAACAAATACTAGAAAAATTAACATTAGGAGCTTCTGTTAAGTTGGCATCACAATCAATTTTACGTGATAGTATTAAGACAGGTATGCAGCCAACCATAGATTCAGCAAAAACGGTAGGATTAGTAAGTTTACCTGGTATGATGTCAGGACTTATTTTTGCAGGAGTAGACCCAGTTCATGCTATTAAGTATCAAATTATGGTAATGTTTATGTTGCTATCTGCAACAAGTTTAGGTTCAATGGTGGCAGCATACTTCTCATATAAAACATATTTTAATAAAAGAGACCAATTAGAATTTGAATAAGAAAAAGAGAATTAAGTTTTACTTAATTCTCTTTTTCTTAATTTTAGTGTAAAATTGTGAAATATATTTTATGTGCTAATAGAAAAAAATAGATAAAGTAAATAGACCCGAGGCTAACATCGGGTCTATATTTATTAGAATTTTAATTTTTCTTCTATAAATGCTTTTACTTCAGAAATAGGAATACGAGTTTGTTCCATTGTATCACGGTCACGAATTGTTACCATTCCATCAGTTTCTGAATCAAAATCGTAAGTGATACAGAATGGAGTACCAACTTCGTCTTGACGACGGTATCTTTTACCGATAGATCCAGTTTCATCGAAATCTACCATAAAGTCAGCAGCTAAGTCTGCATAAAGCTTAGTAGCAGCTTTTGATAATTTTTTAGAAAGTGGTAAAATAGCAGCCTTGTAGGGTGCTATTGCTGGATGAAATTTTAGAAGAGTACGTACATCTTTTTCTCCAACTTCTTCTTCCATATAAGCATTACATAAAAATGCTAAAAGAACACGATCAACCCCTACAGATGGCTCGATGCAGTATGGTAGATATTTTTCATTTTTCAGTAAATCATGGTAAGTCAAGTCTACTTTAGAGTGTTCTGAGTGTTGTTTTAAATCGAAATCAGTTCTCGAGGCAATTCCCCATAATTCTCCCCACCCAAATGGGAATAAAAATTCGATATCTGTTGTGGCGTTAGAGTAGTGAGATAATTCTTCTTTATCGTGGTCACGTAGTCTTACAGCTTCTTCTTTCATACCAAGTTTTAATAACCATTCTTTACAGAAGTTTTTCCAATAAGTATGCCATTCTAAGTCAGTTCCTGGTTCACAGAAAAACTCTAATTCCATCTGTTCAAATTCACGAGTACGGAAGATAAAGTTACCTGGAGTAATCTCATTACGGAATGATTTCCCTATTTGAGCAATACCAAATGGTAATTTTTTACGCATAGATCTTTGAACATTTTTGAAGTTTACAAAGATACCTTGTGCTGTTTCTGGACGTAGGAAGATATCACTTGTAGAGTTTTCTACAACACCTTGGCTTGTCTTGAACATTAAGTTGAATTGACGAATCTTAGTATAGTTGTGTTTACCACATTCTGGACAAGGGATATTTTCATCAGCGATGATTTTTTCTAACTCTTCAAATGGTAGTCCGTCAACAACCTTATCTTCACCTTTTTCATTGTAGTAGAATTCTTCTATTAATTTGTCTGCACGTAAACGTGATTTACATTCTTTACAATCCATCATTGGGTCTGAGAAATTACCAACATGACCTGATGCTTCCCAAGTTTTTGGATTCATAAGAATAGCTGAATCTAGACCTACATTGTAGGGAGATTCTTGAATGAATTTTTTCCACCATGCTTTCTTAATATTATTTTTTAATTCAACACCTAGGGGACCATAGTCCCAAGTATTAGCTAGACCTCCGTAAATTTCAGAACCTTGAAATACGAAACCTCTATTTTTAGATAAAGATAAAATCTTTTCCATCAATAAATTCCTCCTTAAAAATATAAAAATCCCTGTACATAGTTAAAGAGACTATATACAGGGACGAATAAAAATCCGTGGTTCCACCCTCGTTAATGCTAAGCATTCACTTTGGTATTAAGTTATAAAAATTCCAAATAAATTTTGCTAAACTCACACCATCATTAGCTCGCTTAGATTTATTTTATCATCTTTAGAATAAAAATACAAGTTATGTATTAAATATATTTTATAAACTTATATATAGATAAGAAGAATGAGTTATAAAATTAGTGTAAGTTAATCATTAAAGGAAATCGTAAGTTTTCTTGCTTTTACTGATAAAGATATTAAGAAGATGGAGATACTTATAAAATAATGATTATTATGAACTAGAATAGTTGTTTTAGTTAGACTTTTTTTAGTTTAAAATAATTGTAAAAAATTAAGGATAAGCTATTAAAAAAATTTGTATTTTATGCTATAATTACACTACTATTATTATGTCTAAATTAGTATTTGGAGGTGAGATGAATGGCTAGAATTGATATAGATTATGTTTTAGAAAATACAGATATTGTTTCTTTGGTTAGCGAATATGTAAAATTGGAAGCTAGAGGAAAAAATTATATAGGTTTGTGTCCATTTCATAATGAAAAAACTCCATCTTTCTCAGTATCTCCTGAGAAAAAAATAGCTCATTGTTTTGGTTGTGGACAGGGAGGAAATGCTATTAATTTTTTAGCACAGCTAGAAAGTATTTCTTTTAAACAAGCCCTAATTAAGTTAGCAACAAGATTAGGTCTAGAGGTAGAAGAAGAAAGAAAAACAAAAGCATACAACTTAGATAATCGTATAGATACAATGTATTATTCATCTGATTTAATAGCAGACTATTATAACTATATTTTATTAAATACAAAAGAAGCAGAAAAAGCACTCAATTATTTATTAAATAGAGGTATTACTAAAGAAAGTATAAAACATTTCAATATAGGATATGCACCAAATGTCGATAAGTTAATAGTAGATTTTTTAAAATCAAAGAATATAAGTTTAGAATATGCTGCAGATGCTGGTTTAGTAACTATGGCTTCAAATGGTAGCTACTATGATGTATTTAAAGATAGGATAATATTTCCTATAAAGGACGATAAATCAAGGGTAGTTGCTTTTTCAGGTAGAACTATGTCTGAAGATAAGTCTGTTGCCAAATATTATAATACTCAGGAAACTGATATTTTTGAAAAAAGAAATATTTTATATAATTTTTCAGATGCAAGACCTTTTATAAGTAAAGAAAATAACATAATTCTTGTTGAAGGATATATGGACGTCATAAGAGCTTACCAAGAAAATGTAAAAAATGTTGTAGCAATAATGGGAACCAGTCTTGATGAAAATAGGGCATCTAGTTTATTAAGATTGGTAGATAATGTAAGCTTAGCCTTAGATAATGATAAGGCTGGCCAAGATGCCTGCATTAATATCGGTAATAGCTTATTGAGTAAAACTAACAATATTTATAAAATAAATATTACTAGCAAAAAAGATATTGATGAATTTGTAGCATATAGAAAAGAAAAGGATGAGAACTTTTCTTTTAGTGACTATGTTATAAATAATAAAACTCACTATATCGATTGGAAAATTTCTTATTTAAAAGATCACTCTAAAAATATAGAAGCGAAATTAAATAATAAAAACGAAATACTAAAAAACATTGCTTATTTAAAAGAAGAATCTTTAAAGGATCTACTTCTATCAAGTTTAGCTAATAATTTTGAAATAGATAAAAAAATATTGGTTAGGGAATTAGCAGCATTAGGAATTACTAGAGATACTATTTCAGTTAATGATTATGTCCCTAATAAAACTAAAATAGAAAAGTTGTTTAGATCACAAAATTATGATATTAACACATGTAGAATGTTTAAATATTTCTTAAAATCCCGTGATATATTCTTTGAATTTTATGAAGAACTTGAAAATATGAACTTTAGTAACCTTTTGTTTTCAAAACTAGTAAAAAACTTAGGAATATATTATAATAATTATATGGATTTTGAGATGTATAAATTTACATCTAATGTAGTAGATTACGAGTTACTACATTTATTGAATTATATAGATAATACAGACTTTTTGATAGAAGAGGAACCGTCTATAGATTCAGTTAAGGAGTATATTGAATATTTCAAAAAGAAAAATAATCTTAAGCAGGAATTTACTCGTTTGAAAACAGAGTTGGACAATGCAATCGGAGAAGAGGATATTCACGCAAAAATATCTATATTGGATAAATTGAAAAATTATAAAAAATAAGGAGAAAGTAAATGGCAAAACAAACGGCAAAAGATTTTGAAACTTTAAAAAGTGAATTACTTGAAAAAGGTAAGAATAATGGTGAATTAACACAAGAAGAAATATTAGATGCTTTCTCTAAGTTAAACGTATCTTCTGACGATATGGATGATTTTTATGAAGAATTAAGTCGTGAAGATGTCATCTTAATTAATGCTAATGCAGAAAAAGAGAAGATTGAAGAAGAAATTGATTTAGAAGATTTATCAGTTCCTGCCGGAATCAAAACTAATGATCCGGTAAGAATGTATTTAAAAGAGATTGGGAAAGTACCGCTTCTTTCAAAAGAAAGAGAGCTCCAACTTGCAAAAATTATCGAATCTGGAACTGACTTTGAAAAAGAAGAAGCTAAACAAGAATTATCAGAAGCTAATTTAAGACTTGTAGTATCTATCGCTAAAAGATATGTGGGCCGAGGAATGTTATTTCTAGACTTAATCCAAGAAGGGAATATGGGTCTAATTAAAGCGGTTGAGAAGTTTGATTATTCTAAGGGATTTAAGTTCTCAACTTATGCAACCTGGTGGATTCGTCAAGCAATTACACGTGCAATTGCAGACCAAGCTAGAACTATCCGTATACCGGTACACATGGTTGAAACAATCAATAGGCTTATAAGAGTACAAAGACAATTACTTCAAGATTTAGGACGTGAACCTAAGCCAGAAGAAATTGGTAAGAAAATGGGAATGACTTCTGAAAAAGTAAGAGAAATTTTGAAGATAGCACAAGAACCAGTTTCACTAGAAACACCAATTGGAGAAGAGGATGATTCGCATTTAGGGGACTTTATCGAAGATAAAGATGCGCAATCTCCAGTAGAGCACGCTGCTAATGAAATACTTAAAGAGCAATTAGAAGAAATTCTTGAAACATTAACAGACCGTGAAGAAAATGTACTAAAATTACGATTTGGATTGAAAGATGGTAAGACACACACTCTTGAAGAAGTAGGTGCTGCTTTTGGTGTAACTCGTGAGCGTATTAGACAGATTGAAGCAAAAGCAATTAGAAAATTAAAACATCCATCTAAGTTAAACAAATTAAAAGGATTTATGGAGTAAACGTTAAAACCTTTGATTTATCAAGGGTTTTAATGTTGTGTTTTTAAAAATGGGGCAGTTAGAATGATATTTTTTTAAAATACTCATGTTCTTTCGGCTCTATTTTTTGTGTTTTATGGATATATATATTTTAGTTATTTCATATCCATCATTACCTAATCTAAATGAAATGAAATTAAAGCTAAAGAAAAATCAATAGAATATGCTGAAAGATATAAATTACCAAAAATTAAAATCGACGCTGTAAATAATGATATAGCGTACTATAAGAAAAAATAAAGGAGTTTGATTAGTTATGATAGTAGAAAAAGTTTTTAAATTTGGAAATATAATAATGTTAACACTGAATAAAGATATACCTAACGAGTTTACTAACCACTCTAATATAATAATTGATGGTCGAACTTTTAAAGATGTAATAATTCCTAGCCCTAACGGAGATTACAGTAGGAGAGATGTTTCTGTAATTTTTGATGGAGATAACTATTTAGTAGGCAAAGAAGTCCTTATTTAACACTTAACAATAGTTAGGTATTTTTATTATATAAAATCAAGGAGATAATTAAGATTTTTAATTATAGTTACATCATTTGTCTTTTTATTTATCATAATTTTAATTGTTGAAACGACTAGAATGATTTAGAAAAATGTTATATAATAAAAGTTAGTTAATTATTGTAAATCATAATATCAATTTTAATTGATAGAAGGGGGTATTTTATGAAAGTTATAGGTATAGATTTAGGTGGAACAAGTGTTAAGATGGCCATATTGTCGTCAGAAGGTAATCTTGAACATCAATGGACAATTGTTACAAATACAGAAAATTCTGGTAAAAACATTGTTAATGATATAGTGACTTCTATAAAAGAATACACAGCAGAGCATAGTATTTCTTTAGATAGCGTTAAAGGAATCGGAATGGGAAGTCCTGGTCAAATTGATTATGAAAAAGGAACTGTAAAAGGGGCCTATAATCTAGGTTGGGCAGAGGTACAAGAAGTTAAATCAATTTTTGAAAAGGAATTTAATAAGCCTTTCTTTATTGATAATGATGCTAATGTGGCAGCTCTTGGTGAAAGATGGCGAGGTGCTGGAGAGAATGAAGAAGATGTTGTATTTGTAACTTTAGGAACAGGAGTAGGTGGTGGAGTAGTTGCTGATGGGAAACTACTTCACGGAGTGAGAGGATCTGCAGGAGAAATTGGACATATGGTAGTTCAGCCAGATGGTTTTGAATGTACATGTGGAAATAAAGGGTGTTTAGAAACTGTAGCTAGTGCAACAGGTATTGTTAAACTTGCTAAAGATATGATTACATTATTAGAAGAAAGTAAATTGAAAGAACTTATTGATAAGGATAAGCTTACAGCTAAGGATGTATTTGACGGAGCAAAAGAAGGGGATGAATTTGCTAATAAAGTAATTGATAAATTTGCCTTTTATTTAGGGCTAGCATGCAGTCAGTTAGCCAATGCTTTAAATCCAAGTTTCATCGTAATAGGAGGGGGAGTATCTGCAGCTGGAGATTTCTTACTTGAAAGAGTAAGAAAAGAATATGAAAAATTTGCATTCCCACCAGTAAGGGAGTCAACGAAATTAGCTTTAGCAACATTAGGAAATGATGCTGGAGTTATTGGGGCAGCTAGCTTAGTGTTATAGTCATTTAATATAGCATAGAAAAACTTAGTAGACATAGGGCTAAATCTTTTAATTAAAAATATTAAGAGCTTACTTATATTAGTAATTTTTCATAAGTAAGAAATAAAAAAGAGTGGTGGGAGTACACCACTCTTTTTGCAATAGAATTTTTATAGGTAGTTTCTATAATTATTATAAAATTATCAAAATGTTCAAATTTATTATAATCTTTCAATAAATTTTTCTTTATTTACTAAAACTCTGGTATGTTTTGCTTTTCCTACAATTTTTTCTCCATCTAAGGCTAGTATTTCAAAGTAGAAAATCTTTTCTTTTTCAATATTTCTTAATTCAACTTCAACTTTTATATTTGTTCCAATTTTACTTGCTGTAAGGTGATCAAGACTTATATGTGAGCCTACACTAGTTAATTTAGTATCTAAATTTTTAGCTAATAAATCTCGAGAAGTCTCTTCCATAAAAGCAACTAGGCAAGGGCTAGATAGTACTTCTAAGTCTCCACTCCCCATATTTTTTGCAGAATGTTTATCTAATACTAAAAATTCTTTATATAATTTGTCTCCAATTTTCATAAATATCTCCTAATAAAAATCAACACTATAATTTTTTAATTTTTTATCTATATATTCAAATTTTGCAGAGAAAAAAGATTTCTCATCAATCAACCAGTCAAGGAAGATGAAATCTCCTTCCCAAGTTTTTATTTTTCGATTTTTTATATCTTCTTTTGCTATCCAAAGCAAATCTCCTTCAGGAGAGTCTTCTAATATTTGCCCTGTATAATCACTTGCTGTAAATACATAAGTATACCAGTTAGATTTACCATCAAAATTAGGAAAACTAATAATTCCTCTGAGTTTTGGATTTTTTAAGTCAAGACCAGTTTCTTCCTTAACCTCTCTAATAATTCCTTCTTGCGGACTTTCTCCTCCTTCCATTTTTCCACCTACCGATATTGTAAGTCCTTCGTGAATATCATTGTCTTTTTTATTTCTTTTAAGCATAAGATAGTGACTACCTGTATCTATATAACACATTGTTGCAAGAATATTATTCATAAATTTCACCCCATATAAATAAAGAACTACCTAGGTAGCTCTTTATTTTATTTTTTATTTTCTTTAATTAAGCTGTTAAGACCAACAGATGTTAATGTAAATAGTACAGCCAGTATAGAACAGTTTAATACCGTAGTTCCCTGGCTAATTTCATTACTTCCTAAAATAGCAGTAATGATGAAAATTGCTATGAAAGAAAAAATATATCCCCAAAATAATGAAACTAAAAATTTCATACTAACACTCCTTTAGTTTAATCACCTTTCATTATACTAGAAAATTCTTAATAAAACAATAAAATACATACAAATTTTATTGACTCCAAATATTTCTTTTATTAGATTTAGCTTGATTTTCAGCTTTTTTTAAAGTAGCCAAATGTCTTGTATTTGGTTCTTTAACATATTTAATTTGAGCAAGACCTTGTTTCAGTAGTATTTCTTGAACTAATTTTCCATCAGCATATACGTAAGCTAAGGCTCTATTATATTTATCTTTTTTTTCACTGACGTCGAATTCTATTTCTACTTTTTTAGCTCTTTTTAAAAGACCTTCATTAGCCGCACTTGCTTCTTTTCCGAAAGCTTGGGGAGGAGTATTAGGTTTTACTGTCTCTGGTGTATCAATATTTAGATATCTTATAGTCAATTCTTGTTTATTGAATAATACTACTATGGTATCACCATCAATTTTTCTTAAAAATTTAACAGGATATCTTGTTTCATCCCCTTTTACAACAATTCCATTTATTGTATCAGATTTAGAATTAAATGATTTAAAAATAGATAGTAAGTCTGGACCACCTAGAGAGTTAACTAACCAAATAATAGTTGCTGTAAATACTACTGTAAGTAGCGAAAAAAATTTCTTTTTCATATTTGTTCTCCTAATATATTCCCCTTTTTATAATAACATAAATAGTATGCTTTAGCATTGAAAATATATTGCAAATGGGTTAGTATAATATATGGATATAATTATAGAAATAGAGGTAAGATATGACTAAAATTATCTTGAAAAATTTATCAGATACAGAAAGATTAGCCAATAATTTAGCATCTTTAATTGATAGGAAATTTTTACTTACTCTAAACGGAGATTTAGCTGCTGGTAAAACAACATTTACAAAATATTTTGCTAAAGCAATCGATATTGAAGCTACAGTCACATCTCCAACTTTCAATATTTTAAAAGAATATGAGGGTGATGATTACTACCTTTGTCATATAGATGCTTATAGATTAGAAGATAATGATGAAGAATTACCATTTGAAGATATTTTTTATGAAGATAAGATATGTTTTGTGGAGTGGGCGGAATATATTGATGACTTCCTTCCTAAGGAGAGATTAACTTTTTCTCTTCAATTAGAGGGAGATGTAAGAGTAGTAAATATATCTTCTATTGGAGATAAGTATAAAAAAATAGAAAGTGAGTTAGAAAAATTATGGTTAAATTAGTATTAGAAGCTTCTAATTCATATTTATCAATAGCTTGTATTGAAGGTGATAAATTACTAGCTGAGTCAAATCTTGAGTGTGGTAGAAACTTATCAGAAGTAATACTAGTCGAGCTTAATTCTTGTCTTAAAAGAGCAGGTGTAAGTAAATCGGACTTAACAGAAATAGTGGCAGTCAAAGGACCAGGTTCTTATACAGCTCTTAGAATTGTATTAAGTGTAGCTAAGGTTTTATCATTTTCTTTGAATATTCCACTGAAAACAATATCGACATTAGTACTCCAATCTTATTATAAAGATTCTAGGAATAAGCTGATAGTACCTTTAATAGATGGAAGACGTGGCAATGTTTTTGCAGCAATTTATGAAGAAGGTAGAGAAATATTAGAAGAATCCTATTACCCTTTAGAAGAAATTATAGAATTTTTAAATAAGGAGTATAAAGAAGTTATTTTTATAGGTCCTAATCTAGATAAGTATAATTTTGTTAGTGCAGATTTTAAATATATTTTGCATGAAACTTATAATTTTGCAAGAAATTTTTTATATCTAGAAGACTATGCAATAGAATCTGACTATTATAGTGCGATACCATCTTATTTAAGATACACAGAGGCTGAAAGGAATTTGAAAGATGATAAAAATAGATAAGGTAGGAGTGGAGTATTTAGACATTCTATCTGTAATTGATAGAGAAAACTTTGTAGATCCATGGTCTAAGGAAATGTTTAAGAAGGAATTGGAGCAAGAAAATTCTGAATACTATGCTATTTTTAACGGGGAAGAAGTATTAGGATTTTGTGGTGGATGGTATGTTTTAGAAGAATATCAAATTAACAAAATTGTAATTGATAAAAAGTATCAAAACAAAAAAATGGGCTCTTTATTTTTACTTTATATGATGCAACTTTATGCTAATAAAGGAGCTAAGAGAGCAATTATTGAAGTAAGAAAATCAAATAAAGCAGCTATAAAAGTATATGAAAGAGTAGGTTTTGAACTTATAGGAAAGAGAGAAAAATATTACCAAAATAATGGAGAAGACGCTTTAATAATGATAAGGAATTTTGAAAATGAATCTTAATATATTAGCAATAGAATCAAGTTGTGATGAAACTAGTGTTGCAATTGTTAGAAATGGTAAAGAAGTTTTATCTAATATTGTTGCCAGCCAAATTGATATACATAAGGAATATGGAGGTGTAGTGCCTGAAATCGCTAGTCGACATCATATTGAAATAATTATGCAAGTTATAAACGAAGCATTAGCAACAGCTAATATGGATATGGGAAATATCGATGCAATTTGCGTTACCCAAGGTCCTGGATTAGTAGGTTCTCTATTAGTAGGTGTAACTGTAGCTAAAACTTTGGCTTATGTTTATGAAAAAAAATTAATTGCGGCTCATCATATAGCGGGACACATTTATTCTGCAAATATAGATGCAGATATTAAGTATCCATCACTTGCTTTGGTAGTTTCTGGTGGGCACACTGAACTAGTTTTATTAAAAGATGAATTGAATTTTGAAATAATAGGCCAAACTCAAGATGATGCAGTAGGTGAGGCTTATGATAAGGTGGCACGCCAGCTTGACTTAGAATATCCTGGAGGACCAAAGCTTGATTCATTAGCGAAAATTGGAAAGGATAGCTATAATTTACCAAGAGCTATGATTGATAGTAAAAATTACAATTTTTCATTTTCAGGTATGAAATCAGCTATAATCAACTTAATTCATAATAAAAATCAAAGAGGAGAAGTTATTGTTAAAGAGGATTTAGCAAGATCTTTCCAAACAGCAGTTATGGATATATTGGAACATAAGACAAAGAGTGCACTTGAAGATTATGGGATTAGTCAACTAATTGTTTCTGGGGGAGTTGCTGGGAACTCTGAATTGAGATCCAGAATGATTAATTTAGCAAATAATTTGGATATTGACTTACTAATTCCTAAAATGAAATATTGTTCAGATAATGCTGCTATGATAGGTGCAGTAGGATATTACTATTATAAACATAATTTATTTGCTGATCCATTAACTTTAAATGCTAAGTCAAGTATTAGTTTAGAAAAGATTAAATAAAATTATATAGGATAATTTTACTAAAAAATTTAGTGAAATTGTCTTTATTTTTGCTTAAAATTTAAGAGAAATAAACTTGTATAAATTTATTATAAGTATTATAATTGATGGTGAATAATATTAAGTTTTTGAGGTAAAATTATGATTTATGGAATAGGAACAGATATAGAAGAGATATCAAGGTTTTATGAATTCTTTGATAAAGCAAATTATTTAGAAAAAATTTATACTGAGAAAGAAATTAAAGAGTTTTATAATATAAATAACCCAAGGAAAAAGGCAGAATTTTTGGCTTCTAGATATGTTGTTAAAGAAGCTATGTCTAAAGCTTTGGGAACAGGAATTTCTAAGGAATTTTCTTTTAAAGATATTGAAGTTGAAAAAACGGACTTAGGAAAGCCATATATAATTTATCAAGATTTTATTTGTCATCTTACCATTAGTCATACAAAAACAACTGCTGTAGCATTTATAGTATTAGAAAGGGAGTAGATAATAATGTTTCAAGATAGACCTACATATTTAAAAGTTAATTTAGATGCAGTATTAGAAAATTATATAAATATAAAGAGAACATTAGGTGAGAAAGAAGTAATAGCAGTAGTAAAGGCTGATGCATATGGTTCGGGAGCTAAAGTATTAGTAAAATATTTATATGATAATGGAGTAAAGCATTTTGCTGTTTCTAGTTTGGAAGAAGGGTTAGAAATAAAAGAGGTTGCGCCAGATGCTTTTATATTGGTATTAGGAATTATTAATCCAAGAAATATCACTTATGCAATAGAGCAAAACCTGTCTATTACGTGTCCTTCTAAGGATTGGTTAGAAGAAGTGGTAGAGAATATAGGTGAGTTAGGGAGAAAATTAAAACTACATCTAAAAATAGATAGCGGTATGTCTAGGATTGGTATATCATCTAAAGAGGAAGCTATAGCTGTAAATGAATTATTGAATGATGATAGATTGGAATTAGAGGGTATATTTACACATTATTCTAATTCTGATGCTGATAATGATGAGTATGATAAATATCAAAGAGAAAGATTTACTTACCTAACATCATTTATAAATCATAAAGCCAAATATGTTCATCATGAAAATTCAGCAGCAAGTATGAGATACGCCAAAGAAAACAACAACTTTAATATGGCAAGAGTTGGTATATCTTTATATGGTCAATATGCATCTGATGAAATTGCTAAAATAAGTGATATAAAATTAAGAACCGTATCCTCTTTAATTTCTGAAGTATCACATGTTAAAGAAGTAGCTCCGGGAACTAAGATTGGTTATGCTTGTAGCTATGAAAGTAAGGATAGTGAATATATAGCAACTGTAGCCATAGGTTATAGAGATGGTCTACTCAGAAGGAGTCAAGGCTGGTCTGTGCTCATAAATGGAGAAAGGTGTGAAATAGTTGGACGTGTATGTATGGACCAGACAATGATTAGATGTCCTAAGAAACCAAGTATAGGTGATGAAGTTTTGTTTTATGGTGAGCACAATGGACAAGTTTTAAGTGTTGAAGAATTTGCTAAATATCAAAATACAATTTCTTATGAAATATTTTGCTGTATAGGACAAAGAGTTCCTAGACGATATTTTGTAAACGATAAAGAAGTGGGGTAAGTAAATGTATGATAAGATAAAAACTAGTTTAGCTAAGAAGTTAAAAATTAATGAAAAGTATATAGAAAATGTCTTGAAAATGCTAGAAGAGGGTAATACTATTGCATTTATAGCCAGATATCGTAAAGAGATGACTAATTCTCTAGATGAAGTAGCTATTAAAACAATTCAAGATGAATATAATTATTTAAAATCTCTAGAAAAGAGAAAAGAAGAAGTAATTAGGATTATTGAAGAGAAAGGATTACTTACTGAGGAACTTAGAAAAGATATTTTAGTACAAGAAAAATTACAAAGAGTTGAAGATTTGTATAGACCTTTTAAAGAAAAAAGGAAAACAAAAGCAAGTATTTCTAAAGAAAAAGGGCTGGAACCATTGGCTAAATTTATTTCCAGAATACCTAAGACAAAGGTGGAATTAGAAAAAGAAGCAGCAAAGTACATTAATATTGAAAGAGAAGTTAATTCCATAGATGAGGCCATTGCTTTCTCTTTAGACATTATTGCTGAGAATATTTCGGATACAGCTAAATATAGAGAATATATTTTGGAAAATACAAAAAAATTTGGTTCGGTAGAATCTAAACTAAAAAGAAATGGACAAGAAAAAGATTCAAACAAAATTTATTTAAATTACTATGAATATAGTGAAAAAATTTCTAGATTAGCATCTCACAGAATCCTTGCTTTGAATAGAGCGGAGAAAGAGGGAATTATAAACATTTCCATTGTGAACGATAGGGATAGATTATGTAATTATATTTTAAATAATTTTATGGGGAATAAAACTACCGAATTAAAAGATTTATTCTTATCATGTATTGAAGATGCTTATAAGAGGTTAATATTTCCATCAATAGAAAGAGAAATTAGAGCAGAGCTTACTAAAAAAGCAGAAGAAGATTCGGTTGCAATTTTTTCTGTCAACTTAAGGCAATTATTGATGCAATCACCATTAAAAAATAAAAAAGTTTTAGGTATAGATCCAGCTTTTAGAACAGGTTGTAAGTTTGCTGTAGTAGATGAGTATGGGAACTTTGTAACTAAGGGAGTCATGTACCCACATAAACCAGCTACTATTGAAAAACAAAAAGAAGCGGCTAAGATACTAGTAGATGTTATTAAAGAAAATTCTATTAATATAATTGCCATAGGAAATGGTACGGCGTCGAGAGAGACAGAATCATTTGTTTATAATACCTTAAAGGATATTGATTTGAATATTAAGTTTTGTATAGTCAATGAAGCAGGTGCTAGTATATATTCAGCAAGCGAGATTGCTAGAGAAGAGTTTCCTAATTTTAATGTGGAAGAAAGATCAGCAATTTCAATTGCGAGACGTTTGCAAGATCCTCTAAGTGAACTTGTTAAAATTGATCCTCAGTCGATAGGAGTAGGACAATATCAACATGATATAAGTCCAAAATTTTTAGAGAAAGAATTAGCTTTTGTTGTTGAAACTGCGGTTAATTCAATAGGTGTTGATGTTAATACAGCATCAGTTTCTCTAATGTCTTATGTTTCAGCTATTAACAGAACTATTGCAAAAAATATAGAAAATTATCGTAAAGATAAAGGTAAAATTACTACAATTAGAGAACTAGCTAATGTACCTAGACTTGGTAAGAAAACCTTTGAACAAGCAGTAGGTTTTTTTAGGGTAGTCGATGGTGATAACATTTTAGATTCTACAGGCATACATCCAGAATCTTATCATATTGCGGAAAAATTACTAGAAAAACTTGATATAGATAAGAATGAAATTGGGAGTGATAAGATTCTTAAAAAATTGGAAGATGTAGATTTAAAAATTTTGTCCAATGAATTAAAATCAGGTTATGAAACTTTGCTTGATATAGTTATGGATCTAAAGCAACCTATGCGTGATATTAGGGATGATTTTGAGAAACCTTTATTGAGATCAGATATTTTAACAATTGATGATCTGCAAGTAGGAAGTAAATTGAATGGTACAGTAAGAAATATTACTCAATTTGGTGCATTTATCGATATTGGTTTAAAGCAAGATGCTATGGTACATATTTCAAAGATTAGTAAGAAGTTTATAAAAAATCCTTTAGAAGTTCTTTCAGTAGGTCAAATTATAGAAACTTATGTTATTGAAGTAGATAAAGAAAGAGGACGTGTTTCTCTATCCTTATTTAGAGATTAGGAGGTTAGAATGGAGAAAAAAAAGAGATATTTACCCAGTATAGACAGTATTAGGGCAATAGCTGTAATATCTGTGATAATCTATCATATTAATCCTAAATATCTACCGGGTGGATTTTTAGGGGTAGATTTATTCTTTGTGTTATCTGGTTATTTAATCTCATCTCTTATTATGAGAGAGTATAGAATAACAGGTAAGTTAAATCTATGGAATTTCTATATAAGAAGAGCTAGAAGACTATTACCAGCTGTTTACTTGATGATAAGTATAGTACTTATAGTAATGGTACTATTTAATAAATCACTATTAGAAAAAACATATTTAGACGCACTTTTTGGTTATGTTTACTCAAGTAACTGGTGGTATATTTTTCATAAACTAGATTATTTTGACACTTTTTCAACAAGTCCATTTAAACATTTATGGTCATTAGCAATAGAGGAACAGTTTTATCTGTTATTCCCGCTTATTTTCTTAATGTTTAATAATAAAAGTAGGAAAGTAAGATTAACACCAGTTTATAAATTTTTAATCTTTACATTAATTTTTGCGTCATTAGCAACTCACATATATTTATTTGATCCAAGAGATATGAATAGGGTTTACTATGGTACTGATACAAGAGCTTTTGGTTTATTGGTCGGAGTAGCAGGTGCTTTCTTATTTCCAATGTATAAGTTGACTGCAAGAATTAATAAGAAAGAAAGTATATTTTTTACTTTTTTATCAGTAATATCGATAGCTGTGTTTATATGGTCAATGTTCTTTGTATCTGAAAGTGATGAATGGATGTATCGTGGAGGTTTTTTGGTATATTCAATATTATTTTTAATTATAATAATTTCTACTGGTAGGCAAAGAACTTTTATTTCAAGACTTATGTCATTTACACCACTAGTATATATTGGAAAAATATCATATAGTTTATATCTATGGCATTTTCCAATAATAGTTTTAAGTTCTACGGGACAAGAATCATCTTGGATAAGCAATATTTTCAGACTAGTGTTGATCTTTTTTATAGCATTTGTTTCTTATACTATATTTGAAACACCTATCCGAAAATATGGGGTAATTAAGTATTTCAAAGTATTGATTAGATTAATGTTTAGTCTTAGAGGATATAAAAAAATATTGGCAGTATCAATGTCTATTGCAACAATTATATTATTGCTTATGGGGAGTTTAGGAAAAGCTATGCCTATAACATCAACATTCTTTAATAAAGAAGACACTTTTAAGTTGGACTCGGTTTTTCAAACAGGAGCTAATGTAGAAGTTCCACAAACTACGAAACAAGAAGAATCTTCAATAAAAGTTAAAAAATATACAAATTTACTTGTCTTAGGAGATTCGTTGGCGGTTAATATAGGTGAACGTTTCGTTGAGAAATATGCAGGAGCGGTTGTAGATGGAAAGGTATCTAGACAAGGTTATCAAATGGTGGAATTACTACCCAAGTACGCCTCTTACAATATTCCAACAACAGCCGTAATTTACATGATTGGAACCAATGGTAACATTACAAAAAATGAGATAGATGAGATGGTTAAAGCTTTTGACAAAACAGAAGTTTATTTTGTAAATGTAAATGTCCCTAGAGCTTGGCAAGATGCCAATAACAAATTATTAGAAGATGCTAAATCAAGGTATTCTAATGTAAATATTATTGATTGGTATACTTTAGGTAAAAAACATAGAGAATATTTTGAAGCAGATTATGTTCATTTAAATTCAAGTGGTATACAGGCTATGATAAATTTAATATCATCAGCTTTTAAGTATGAAGTAGAAAGTCCTCAAATGATGGAAAAGAAAAAAGCTGAAGAAGAAGCTAAACGAAAAGCTGAGGAGGCCAAGAGAAAAGAGTTAGCAACTCAAACTAGTGTAGTTGTGGAAGCAAGCGAAAGAGAACTTATAGTAACTTCATCAATTCAATAAAATAAAAATATCCTTGTATAAATGAGAAAAAACGTATATAATATAAGTAGTAAAACATTTTCATGGGAGGCTCTAAATGTCACATAAACAAACACCACATATTAAACCTAATGGAGTAGAGATAGCAGAAACTATTCTTTTACCGGGAGATCCACTTAGAGCAAAGTTTATAGCAGAAACATTTTTAGAAGATGCAGTTTGCTTTAATGAAATTCGAGGTATGCTTGGTTATACTGGTACATATAAAGGCAAAAAAATTTCAGTAATGGGAACAGGTATGGGACCAGGTAGTATCGGTATTTATTCATATGAATTAATTCATTTCTTTGGAGTTAAGAATTTAATAAGAATTGGTACTTGTGGTTCTCTGCAAGAACATGTTAAAGTATACGATGTTATTTTAGGGATGGCATCATCAACTAATACCAACTACATGCATCAATACAAGATTCCAGGAACTTTAAGTTTACCTGCATCATACGAGTTATTAAGTAAGGCTTATAACATTGCTAACGAAAAAGATGTAAATGTACATGTAGGTAACATCTTATGTAGTGATATCTTCTATAACGCAGATAAAGATGCAATGAAAAATTGGATGAAGATGGGAGTATTAGGTGTTGAAATGGAATCAACAGCTCTATATGCAAATGCTATTGCTGCTGGGGTAAATGCTTTGACAATCTTAACGGTTTCTGACTCTCTAGTTACAGGGGAAGAAACAAGTCCAGAAGAAAGACAAACAGCTTTTACAAAAATGATGGAGATTGCTTTGGAATTAGCATAATAAATTAGATTAAGGAAGACGAGAACAATGGCTTACAATGAATTATTTGAAAAATGGCTTAACAGCCCAGCATTAACTGAAGAGGAAAAAGCGCAACTATCTGCAGTAACAAAAGAAGAAGAAAAAGAAGATAGATTTTATAAAGAATTAGAATTTGGTACAGCTGGATTACGTGGAAAAGTAGGAATGGGAACAAATCGTATGAACCGTTTTATTATTGCACGTGCATCCAAGGCGATGGCTAAAACTATTATTGACAATGGATTGCAAGACAAAGGTATCGCTATTGCGCATGACTGTCGTTTATTTTCAAAAGAATTTGCTAAATTATCAGCATTAGTAATGGCATCTAATGGAATCAAGGCTTATTTATTTGAAGACTTACGTCCAACTCCAGAGCTATCATATGCTATACGTTATTTAGGAACTGCTAGTGGTATTAATATTACTGCTAGTCATAACCCAAAAGAGTACAATGGCTATAAGGTATATTGGCAAGAAGGATCTCAAATTAAATCTAATATTTCTGATAAAGTTTTAGAGTATATTAATGAAATGGATATTTTTGAAAATTATGTGACTTTAACAGAAGAAGAGGCAATTGAAAAAGGTTTATTAGAGTATATTGGAGAAGAAGTAGATGAAAAATTCTATGAAGAAGTATTAAATCAAACAATTAACGATGACAATCTTGATAAAGGTATCTCAGTAGTATATACTCCATTAAATGGTGCAGGATATAAAGCTGTTACAACAGTTTTAGACCGTCGTGGATTTAAGAATGTTCATATAGTAGAAGAACAAAAAGATCCAGATGGAACATTCCCAACTATTGAATATCCAAATCCAGAAGATACAGCTGCCTTTGAATATAGTGAAAGATTAGCAGAAAAAGTAGGTGCTGATATTTTAATTGCAACTGATCCAGATTGTGATAGGCTTGCGGTTGAGGTTGTTCATAATGGTGAAATTATATCTTTAAATGGAAATCAAGTTGGTGCTTTGTTAGTTCAATATGTTATTGAAAATCAAAAAACACAAGGTAAGTTACCGGAAAATCCATATATCGTTAAATCTATTGTTACATCTAAGATGGTTGAAAAACTATGTGAAGAAAATGGAATTGAAGTATTTAATGTTTTAACAGGATTCAAGAATATTGCAGAATTACCAAATACTTATGACCAAACAAAAGAGAAAAATTATGTAATGGGTTATGAAGAATCAATCGGTTATAATCTTGGAACTTTTGTTCGTGATAAGGATGGAGTAACAACAGCAATGATGTTAGTAGAAGCTGCTGCTTTTTACAAGGCACAAGGTAAGACATTGGTAGATGTATTAGAAAGATTCTATGAAAAATATGGTTTCTATCTAGATAAGACAGTTTCAGTTACTTTAGAAGGAGCAGCTGGTGCTAAACGTATAGAGCGTATGATGGACAAATATCGAGAAATTTACGCTAAAGAAATTTCTGGAGCAGAAGTACTTACAGTAACTGATTATCTATCTGAAAAAGAAATGGATCTTAAGACAGGTGAAGAAAAAGCGACTGGAATTGAAAAAACAGACGCAGTTAAATTCTCATACTCTGATGAAACTTGGTACACACTAAGACCATCAGGAACAGAACCAAAAGTGAAACTATATATCTATGTTCGTGGAGAAGATAAGGCTGAAGCACTTGCTAAGATAGAGACAGTAGAAAAAACAGTATTAGATTTATTGTATTCAATAGAATAATTAAAAGGAGGAGGAGATATCCTCCTTTTTTCTTGACTAAACAATAGTAGAATGCTATTATAAAATTTCAAATATATAAGATGTTTGAGAGATCCATCTATAAAAAAAACTAATAACAGTAGTCTCTCACTATTGTTATTTTTTCTCTTAAACACAAGGAGGAAAAATGAGAAATAATAAGGTTAAAATTTTAACTATCCAAGCATTGATTGCTGCAGTTTACATAGTTTTAACTGTATCTAATTTAGGTTTTTCTTACGGACCTATTCAATTTAGATATAGTGAATCATTAATGCAATTAATAGTATTTAGTCCTTTATTCTTTTTACCACTAACATTAGGAGTAGCAGTTGCTAATATGTTTAGTCCTTTAGGAATAGTTGATGTATTCTTCGGTACAATAGCCACAGGTATTGCTTTAATGTTATCATTAATGGTTTTTAAATTTATAAAAAATAGAGCTATTCGACATATTGTTAATATAGTTATTTATTTATTAGTATGTATGCCGATAATTGCCTTTGAGTTAAGTCTATTTTCTGGTGAAAATGGAGCGAGAGTTGCTTTTGATTTTGCTACATTTACATCATGGTATGTAATCTTAGTAGGATCACAAGCTTTAGTTATGGTTTTGGGTATTGTTGTCACAGAAACTTTACACAAAGTAGTAAACTTGGAAAGAATATTCAAATAATTTTATTAAAATAAACTATTTAAATATTTACTGGGTTAAGTAATAGTAAAAAACGATTTATTAAAAGAAATCGTTTTTTTTTATGCTTTTAACCTCTTGTGAAAAAAGTAAAATTAGAGTAAAATTAGAGTATAACAACATATAAAGGAGAAAATTTTATGTCAAAAGTACATGTTTTTGATCATCCATTGATCCAACATAAACTATCATTTATTCGTGATATTAATACTAGTTCTAAAGATTTTAGGCAGTTAACAAACGAAGTAGGTATGTTGATGGGTTATGAGTTAACAAGAGATCTTCCATTAGAAGAAGTGGAAGTTGAAACTCCCATCCAAGTAACTAAATGTAACAGATTAGCTGGTAAGAAAATTGTTTTCGTACCAATATTAAGAGCAGGTTTAGGTATGGTTGACGGTCTTATGGCTTTACTTCCAGCAGCAAGGGTGGGACATGTTGGTCTGTACCGTGATCCGGAAACTTTGCAGCCGCATGAGTATTTTGTAAAAATTCCTAGTGATCCAGAAAAACGACAATTTATTGTTGTTGATCCTATGCTTGCGACTGGGGGATCTGCAATAGCTGCGATTGATTCTTTAAAACAAAGGGGAGTAACAGATATTAAATTTATGTGTCTTATAGCAGCGCCTGAAGGAGTAGAATTACTTCAAAAAGCCCACCCTGATGTGGAAATTTACATAGCTGGCTTAGATAGTCACTTGAATGACCATGGATATATTGTCCCAGGTCTTGGTGATGCGGGAGATAGAATTTTTGGAACAAAATAATTTGCTTTTAAAAATCTTTAAATATAGATATAAAAGACTTGCTACAAACTACTATAAATATTATAATGGTAGTGTATATCTATCTATCTTTTGTAGTTTATATACTAATTAAATATAGGGAGAGAGGTGGAAATATAGATGCATGAGCAAACATATTTGATAACTAGGTTATTCGGTTCTGATATTACAATAAATCTTCCTAGTGCATTTGCTACTATATTAACTTGCATTATAACATTTTTAGTAGTTGTTTTTTTAACTAATAAGTTAAGTTTGAGACCTAATAGCAAGAGACAAAACTTATTAGAGATAGTAGCGGATCTTGTGAAGAAAGTTATTTCAGATAGTGTTAGTTGGACGAAATATGGTAAAAGCTTCTGGGCAATGGGATTAAGTTTAATTTCTTTGATTGCAGTAGCTAATACGATAGGTGTAATTTTAGAAGTTAGTTATGATAACGTAATATATGTAAATTCGGTTACAGCAGACCCAACATTCACTTTTACAATAGCTATAGCAGTAATTCTATTTACTCACTATTATGGTTTTAGCAATAAGGGCGCTAAGTTTTACTTTGGAACTTATGCATCAGGAGGTATTTTCCTAATCCCATTTAAAATAATTGAAGAGTTTGTTAATGTTTTAACACTGTCAATGCGTTTATATGGGAATATATATGCTGGAGAAGTATTATTGACTATGCTAGTAGGATTAATCGTAACAGGTGGAGCAGTTTATTGGATACCTGGTATGTTAGGATTAATAGCCTGGAAAATATTTTCTCTTTTCATTGGATTTATCCAAGCATACATTTTTACGACAATGTTCTTTATTTACTTATCACACAAAGTAGCAGACGAACATTAAATACATAATTATATAATTTAAATAAAATATTCGGAGGTATAAATAATTATGGGATTATTAGGAGCAGGTATAGCTGCAGGATTAGCGGCATTAGGAGCAGGATTAGGTAATGGATTATTATTTTCTAAATATATGGACGCGTCAGCGAGACAACCAGAATTAGAACCAACTTTTAAATCTAGTGCATTATTAATGTTCGCCCTAGTAGAGGCATTACCTATTTTAGCAATAGTTCTTGCTTTTATTCTTTCAACTAAATAAGTATAAAATACAATATTATAAAAAGCCTAGGAGAATGTAAGTATGTCACAATTAATATTTTTAGCTACTGAACATTCTTCTCATCAAGGATTTAATTTAGGGAATATAGCAGTTAATATTATAGCGGTATTAATCTTATTCTGGGCATTATACAAGTTTGCTTGGGATAAACTTTTAAAAATGTTAGAAGAACGTCAAGAATTAGTAAATAGTCAACTTGATGATGCTGAAAAAAATCAAAAGGAAGCACTAGCTTTACTAAAAGTGAATCAAGAAAAACTTGCTAGTACACAAGCAGAAATCAAAGAGATGATGGAAAATGCTCGTGAACAATCTAAAGTCGAAAGAGAATCTATTGTTAATGATGCTAAATTACAAGCAGAAATATTAAAAGAAAATGCTAAACGTGATATCGCAGATGAGAAGAACAAAGCACTTGCTGAAATTAATAAGCAAGTGGCGGAATTATCTATATTAGTTGCATCAAAAATTATCGAAAAAGATATGGATGCAAAGGAACAAAGTGCTTTTGTAGATAAAATTTTAAAAGAGGTAGGGGATAAGTAATGAAGAACAAAGTTTTAGCTGGAAAAATAGCGAAATCTCTATTTAACATTGCTAAAGAAAATGATGCTTTGTTGGTTGTTGAAAATGATTTAACAGAATCATCAAAAAGTATATTGAACGAACAATCATTCATTACCTTGATGAATAACCCAAATATATTGAAAGAAAAAAAATGTCAAATTATTGATGCAGCATTTAAAGGTGTTAATCCTTATGTAGTAAATGTAATAAAAATATTGGCAAATAATTTACATGTGAATTTAATTGATGAGGTAAGGGAAGACTTCCAAAAACTCAACAATAAATTTAATAAAACACAACTTGTAAAGGTTGAATCAGTTTACAAATTAACTGATGAAGAATTAGAAAAAGTGGCTAATGCCATTAAGTCTAAAATAAAAGTAGACAATGTAGAAATTGAGAATGTACTTGACGAGACTTTAATTGGAGGATTAAGAATTTCTTATGATGGAAAAGTTATTGATTCCACTATAAAAGCTCGTATTCAGGAAATGAAAAATAAACTTTCTACAATCTAGTTTTTAAAAATTAAGGAGGGACACAGATGGCTATTAAAGCTGAAGAAATTAGTGCATTATTGAAATCACAAATAGAAGATTATCAGTTTGAATTAAAGTCAACAGATGTCGGAAGTGTTATTGAAGTTGGAGATGGAATAGCACGTGTTTATGGTCTTAATGACGTAATGAGTGGAGAGTTGGTTGAATTTCCGAAAACAGGAGTTATGGGACTTGCTCAAAACTTAGAAGAGACAAATGTAGGTATAGTAATTTTAGGACCTAGCACAAACATTATTGAAGGTGATGAAGTAAGAAGAACAGGACGAGTTATGGACGTGCCTGTTGGAGAAGAACTTATTGGTCGTGTAGTAAACCCATTAGGACAACCAGTAGATGGACGTGGTGCAATTAATACAAGTAAACGTCGTCCAATTGAGTCACCAGCTGTTGGAGTAATGGGACGTAAATCAGTTTCTGTTCCATTCCAAACGGGAATTAAAGCAATTGATGCCTTGGTTCCAATCGGCAGAGGACAAAGAGAACTTATTATTGGAGATAGACAAACTGGAAAAACAGCTGTTGCTATTGATTCAATTCTTGCACAAAAAGGACAAAATGTTATTTGTATCTATGTAGCAATAGGTCAAAAAGAATCAACAGTACGAAGTGTTGTTGAAACATTAAAAAACCATGGAGCAATGGATTATACAATTGTAGTAACAGCATCAGCATCGCAACCAGCACCCTTATTATACATAGCACCTTATGCTGGTGTAACAATAGCTGAAGAATTTATGTTTTCTGGTAAAGATGTAGTAATAGTTTATGATGATTTATCAAAACAAGCTGCTGCTTATCGTGAGCTATCATTATTATTAAAACGTCCACCAGGACGTGAAGCATACCCAGGAGATGTATTCTACTTACACTCACGCTTATTAGAGAGAGCAGCACGTGTAAATGAAGATTTTGGTGGTGGGTCAATCACTGCTTTACCATTTGTAGAAACACAAGCAGGAGATATCTCAGCTTATGTACCTACTAATGTAATTTCTATTACAGATGGACAAATTTTCTTGCAATCAGATTTATTCTTCTCTGGTGTACGTCCAGCTATTAACGCTGGTTTATCAGTATCTAGGGTAGGAGGGTCTGCTCAAATTAAGGCAATGAAAAAAGTAGCAGGGACACTACGTTTAGACTTGGCATCTTACCGTGAACTTGAAAGTTTTGCTCAGTTTGGTTCTGATCTAGATCCAGCTACACGTGCTAAACTAGAAAGAGGAAAAAGAACAGTCGAGGTTCTAAAACAAGATTTACATAAACCAATACCTGTTGAAAAACAAGTAATGATTATTTACGCTCTAACTAAAGGATATTTAGATGATATCGAAGTTAAAGATATCCATAGATTCGAAAATGAATTTTATGCATATTTAGATGCAGGTTCAAATGAAGCAATCAAATACATTCAAGAAACAAAAGATTTACCATCTGATGAGATCATGAATGAAGTAATTGAAACATTCAAAAAAACTTTCTCTTAAAATATAATTAGAAAAGGCGGTGAATTAGTTGGCATCACTTAGAGATATAAAGAATAAAATTAATTCTACTAAGAAAACAAGCCACATCACTAAAGCTATGGAAATGGTATCTACTTCTAAATTAATGAAGGCACAATCTAATGCACTTAGATTTACACCTTATATGAAAAAAATTCAAGAAGTAATGTCTACTATCTTTTCTAATAATACGAATTTACAGCATCCAATGTTAGTTCAAAGAGAAGTGAAAAAGACACTATATGTAGTTATTACAAGTGATAGTGGTTTATGTGGAGGATTTAACTCTAACATAATTAGAAATTTTGTAAAAACTGTTTCGGAACGTCATTCAAGTTTAGAAGAATATGGAATTATAGCTATAGGGAATTATGGGGCTGAATTTTTTAGGAGAAATAATTTTCCATTAGTTGATTTTTATAAAGATGTTCCAGACGAACCGAGCTTTTTACAGGTAAAGAATATTACTAATAAAGTTATAGGTTACTATATAAATAAAGAATATGACAGAATTTATTTACATTACAATCACTTTGTTAGTATGATTTCTCAAGTGGTAACTGAAGATCAAGTGCTACCAATTGAGAATATAAATGAAATAGCAGAGCAATCAGATGCAGCTATTTCATCATATAAATTTGAACCAAGTGCAGCAGGTGTATTGAATATAATACTCCCACAATATGCAGAATCAATGATATATGGTTCGATTTTAGATAGTAAAGCAAGTGAGCACTCAGCACGTAAGAATGCTATGAAGAACTCGACAGATAATGCTAAAGGTATTATTGATGATCTATCTATTAAATATAACAGAGCAAGGCAAGCAGCTATTACTCAAGAAATTACTGAAATTGTAGCTGGTGCTGCAGCAGCACAATAATAGAAAATTGAAAGGAGAAGCTACTAGTTAGCACAGAACATAATGAATAAAGGTTATATTCTCCAAGTTATGGGACCTGTTGTAGATGTTCAATTCGAAGCAGGTAAAATGCCAGATTTATTAAATGCTTTAGAAGTAGAAGTAGATCGTGGTAATGGAAATAAAGAAAAGTTAGTATTAGAAGTATCTCTACATATTGGAGATAATGCGGTAAGAACTATAGCTATGGCTTCAACAGATGGTTTAAACCGAGGTGCTGAAGTTATTGACACAGGAGCACCTATATCGGTGCCGGTAGGTGATTTTACTTTAGGTCGTGTATTTAATGTTTTAGGTGAACCAATTGATAATAAAGAAGCTGCGGGGGCAGAAGTAAAAAAAGATTCAATTCACAGAGAAGCTCCAATTTTTGATGATCTTTCTACTCAAGTGGAAGTTTTAGAAACAGGTATCAAAGTAATAGATTTATTAGCGCCTTATATAAAAGGTGGGAAAATTGGTTTATTCGGAGGAGCTGGAGTTGGAAAAACAGTTCTAATTCAAGAACTTATTAACAATGTAGCACAACAGCACGGTGGTATTTCTGTATTTGCTGGAGTTGGAGAGCGTACTCGTGAAGGAAATGATCTTTACTATGAAATGAGTGACTCAGGAGTTATTAATAAAACAGCCATGGTATTTGGTCAAATGAATGAGCCACCTGGTGCACGTATGCGTGTTGCTTTATCAGGTCTTACAATGGCAGAGCATTTCCGTGATGAAGAAGGGCAAGATGTCTTATTGTTTATTGATAACATCTTCCGTTTCACACAAGCAGGATCTGAGGTATCAGCTTTATTAGGACGTATGCCATCAGCCGTGGGATATCAACCAACATTGGCAACAGAAATGGGACGTTTACAAGAGCGTATTACATCAACTAAAAAAGGTTCGGTTACATCTATTCAAGCAATTTATGTACCAGCTGATGATTATACTGACCCTGCACCAGCAACAACATTCTCTCATTTAGATGCAACAACAAACTTGGAGCGTTCTCTAACAGAGATGGGTATATACCCAGCGGTAGATCCATTAGCATCTACATCAAGAGCTCTTTCTCCAGAAATAGTTGGAGAGGAGCATTATGAAGTTGCAACACGTGTGCAAAAAACTATTCAAAAATACCGTGAATTACAAGATATTATTGCAATTTTAGGTATGGATGAATTATCAGAAGAAGATAAGAAAACAGTTGATCGTGCAAGACGTATTCAATTCTTCTTATCACAAAATTTCCATGTTGCTGAGCAATTCACAGGACAAGCAGGATCTTATGTACCAGTATCTGAATCTGTAGAAGCATTTAAAGATATATTAGATGGTAAATACGATCATATTCCAGAAGATTGCTTCCGCTTAGTTGGTGGAATTGAATTTGTATTAGAAAAAGCGCGTAAACTTGGAGTCGAAGTATAATTAGGAGGTAAGGTATGAATACTATGAAAGTAACAATAGCTACCCCTAATGGAGAAGTTTTTAGTTCAGAAGATATAAAATTACTTACACTAGAAACACATACGGGATCTTTAGGAATCATGGCTAATCATGAACCTTTAGTAACTACACTAAAAATTGGCGTTTTAAAAGTTGTTAATAATAAAGATGTATATACTTATTTTGCAGTAAGTGAAGGCTTTGCAGAATGTCATGGAAAAGATGTTTCTATATTAGTTCAATCAGCAGAATCTGCTGCAACAATAGATATTGCTCGTGCAGAAAGAGCTAAAGTTCGTGCAGAGCAAAGAATTAGCTTAAAAGGTGATAATGACTTAGTTAGGGCGGAGCTAGCTCTTGCTAAGGCAATTACTAGGCTAAAAGTAGTTGGAATGAAATAAATAAAAAACTTCTGAAGTATACAGACTTCAGAAGTTTTTTATTTATGATAGCTTGTCGATTAAATTTATTACACTAAATTTGGTAAATAGGTCTATTATTTTAAGAATTTTTACATTTTCTCTTCAATTTGATATAATATAAGGATAGTATAAAATTAGAGAGGATAATCAAATGAATATAGCATTATTTTCCGATACATATTATCCAGAAATTAATGGAGTAGCAACATCTGTTTATCAATTAAAAATAGGTTTGGAAAAATTGGGACATAAAGTTTACGTATTTACAACAGCTAGCCCTAATTATAAATCACTTGATAATGAATATAGAGTATTTAGTATTCCTTTTGTTTTAATGAAAGATAGAAGAGCTTCATTACCAATTTATTTAAAATGGCTACGAATAATAAAGAAATTGAATATAGATATAATTCACACACATACTGAATTTTCTTTCGGTGTTTTGGGAATGAGAGTTGCTAAAAAGTTAAATATTAAACATATTCACACCTATCACACTATATACGAAGATTATTTACATTATTTAAAGTTACCAAAAAATAAACATACTATAAAATTTGTCCAAGCAGCAAGTAGATTATATTGTAATAAAACTACAGAAATTGTTGCTCCATCAGAAAAAACTAAGAAGTTACTAGAAGAATATGGGATTACTACAGAAGTTACGGTTATACCTACAGGTATAGATCTAGATAAATTTACTTATATTGATTATTCAAAAGTTTCAAAACTAAGAAAAGAGTATAATATTACCGATAACGAAGTAATTATGCTTAGTGTGAGTAGGCTATCAAAAGAAAAGGATGTAGATAAATCAGTATTAATTTTTTCTAAATTATTTAAAAAGTATTTTAATATTAAATTAATAATTGTAGGTGATGGTCCATACAGAAAAGAATTAGAGATCTTAGTAGATACTTTAAATTTACAGGATAGAGTTTTCTTCACTGGTTATGTCTCATGGGATGAAATTCAGAATTATTATGCTATAGGTAATATATTTTTATCGTCTTCAACAAGTGAAACACAAGGATTAACTTATTTGGAAGCCTTGGCTGCCAAATTGTATTTATTAGTAAAACGTGATGATAGTTTAGTTGGTATACTAGAAGATGTGAATTCTTGCTATAGCTTCACTAATTATGAAGAATTTTTAGAGGGATATGAGAAAATATTAAAAAAATTAGAAAGTAGAAATTCACCTATAATTAATGAAAGATACTCTCAAGAAGGATATGCAAAAAATATAGAAAGTATATATATGAAATATATTGAGAAAATAGATGAAAAATAGAATATTATTCGGAATAACTTTATTATCAATACTTCCATTTTTATATTTAATATATGTTAAGGCCTATAGATTTAATCTTTCCATAGATGTAAATGTATGGTATTTCGTAGAAAGAATAAGATCTAATGAATTGACTAAATTTTTTTCTACAATAACTCATCTAGGAGATGCATGGTTGTTTGTTATTCTTATGACGGCTTTAGTTATTTGGATTATAAAAAGAAAAAGTAATTTAAAATTAGCTGCTTGGTTAGGTTTTTCAGCTATACTAGGAGCATGGCTTATGAATAAGTTTATAAAAGAATATTTCATGAGACCTAGGCCCTTTGTATCGGGATATATAGAGAACTTAACAAGTGCAAGTGGATATTCATTTCCAAGTGGTCACTCTATGGGTTCAATAATTTGTTATATATTAATTGCATATATTTTTTCTTTATATAGCAGGAGTAAATTTATTAATATACTTGTATATGTAGGCTTGATAATATTATCGGCTATAATAGCAATTAGTAGGGTTTATTTAGGGGTACACTATCCAACAGATATAATTGCTGGTTTTACATTTGGAATTTTCATAGTTAATATTTTTATAATAATACGAAGATTTTTAGTTAAAGTATAATTATTAAAGTATAATTATTAAAGGCTAAGTTAAAAGAGGATAGATAAAAATAAGATAAATTAGTAGATATGAAAAATAAATAATAGTTAAAGATTCAAAAAAAATAATATATCTGTTATAATGTATATATTGACATACAGTAAGAAAATCTTAATCTATTTTAATGCATAGTTTAAAAGGAGACTATTATATGACAGAAAATTTAAAATATATAAAGAAAGAGGAGCAGAGTAAATTAAATATAAAAGATTTAATAACCTTAGGTTTATATAATTTGTTAATAATTTTACTTATGGGGGTGGGAGTAGGAGTTTGTGCTGCGTTTTTCTCATTTGCTTTTAATGGACAATATTATTTCGCTATTTTCACCACTGTGGGAACAGGTTTATTTGCAGCTCCAGCTTTCAGTCTTATTTTCAATAAAATCAAAAAGAAGAATGCGATACTAATTACTACACTTATCCAGGCTGTCTTTTTATTGTTATCTGGACATGCAGCTATTGCATTCTTTATTACTATAGTTGCAGCCATATTAGCTGAATATTTCTTTAGAAAAAATAACGAATATTTATCCTATTTAGCTTATACTTTTGGAGGGATAGGTGCAATTATTCCAGTATACTTTATGAAAGATTCATATATTCAACATCTAAGAGACAAAGAATATTCTCAAGAGAAAATTGACTTTATTATGCATAGTTCTAGTTTATCAGTTTTATTAGCTGTAGTTATTGCGACAGTTATACTTACACTTTTAGGGACCTATATAGGAAGAAAAATATATTTTAAAAATTTTGATAAAGCAGGAATTTAATTTATGTATCTAAGATTAGATATAAGAGCCAAGATATTATTACTATTACTTACTAATCTTTTAATGTTTAAAAGCATAAGTACTAAAGAGCATTTTATATTATCCACTATCATGTTTATTTTGATTACGATATTTTCAAGTTTTAAACATGGATTTAGGATATATAGTATATATTTATTTTTTGCACTATATGAAATGTTTTTTGGTCAAGTGACGACTATAAAAATATTTGATACATTTATGTTAGTAAGTGCTCTAATGTTTAAAACAATTTATCTACCAATATGCGCAGGTATAATATTGGTAGATGGTACTAAAGTTTCAGAATTAATAACATTTCTTAGAAAAATAAAAATACCTAATTCTTTTATTATAGTTTTAGCAGTGATTTTTAGATTTTTCCCAATTATGCTAAGAGACTACAAACATATAAGTAATTCTTTAAAAATGAAGGGTATAGGGCTTAGTAAGTTTTATTATATACGATACCCCTTAAAATTTATGGAGTATGTGTTTGTTCCTTATGTAATAATTTCTAGTAATATTGCAAATGAATTATCAATTTCTTGCTTATGTAGAGGAATAGAGAATTCAGAAAATGCGACTTCAATACAAGTATTGAAATTTGAAATAGTAGATTATATATTTATATTGTTTATAATAATTATGAGTTATGTAGTTTTTACACTATAGATAAGAGTGGAGCTAAGTTAGCTCCACTTTTCTATATATTAGGAGGTTAAAATGATAGAATTTAAAAATTTCTCATTCAAATATGAAAAATCAGATGAATTAAATGTAGATAATTTAAATTTAAAAATTGAAAAAGGGCAGCTTGTTTTATTTACAGGTCCTTCTGGTTCTGGAAAAACAAGTATTCTAAAACTTTTAAATGGACTAGCTCCAGAATTTTTTGAAGGAGGATTTAAAGGAGAATTGAAAGTAGCACATTTAAGTATAGGAAACTCTTTATCAGAGTTTTCTGATGTGGTAGGAAGTGTATTTCAAAATCCTAAAAATCAATTCTTTCATTTAGATTCAACAAGTGAATTAGCTTTTTCAATGGAAAATAAGGGTTATAAGCCAGAATTAATAAAGCAAAGAATAGTAGAAGTAGCGGAAGAGTTTTCAGCTAAACATCTTATTGATAGAGAAATTTTAGGTTTATCAGGAGGAGAAAAACAAAAATTAGCATTTATGTCTAATATGATGCTAGATGCAGATATATATATATTAGATGAAGTAACTAGTAACCTAGATTTGAAATCTATAGATTTAATTACAGATGTAATTAAAAAACTAAAAGATAAAGGTAAAACAATAGTCATTGCAGAGCATCGTATATACTATCTTAAAGACTTAATAGATAGAATGTTTATTGTTGTTAATGGAAAACTTATCCATGAATTTTCTCAAGAAGATATTAAAGATTTTGATGGGACTAAATGTAGAACTAGACAATTAGATATGAGTAAGGTAAATATTTTAAAGAAAAAGAAAATAATAAACAAGAATGGATTTTTAAAATTAGTTGATTTTTCTTATAAGATCATAGATAAAAATATTACTATAAACAAAAGTTTTTCAACAGGTAGAGTATATAGTATTATAGGTGAGAATGGTTGCGGTAAAACTACATTTGCTAATGCTTTGAGTGGATTTATAAAATCGAATGGAAATATAATACTAGACGAAAAAAAGTTAAGAAAAAAAGATTTAATAAAAAATTCTTTTATGGTAATGCAGGATGTTAATTATCAATTATTTACAAATTCTGTAGAAGGAGAAATAAAGTTAGGAGCTACTAACTTAGAAGAGTTTGATAGCATTGTAGAAAAACTTAATTTAAAACACTTATTAAAAAAACACCCAAATATGTTATCTGGCGGTGAAAAACAGAGGGTAGTTATAGCTTCTGCTTTAATATCCAATAAAAAAATACTTATTTTGGATGAACCAACCAGTGGTTTGGATTTTAAAAATATGTATGAATTAGCTAATTTATTAAAAGAAGTTGCTAAAAAAGATATCATAATTATTATAATAACTCACGATTATGAATTTCTATGTACAGTTGCAGATGAGGTATTGTATTTTGATTCAAATGGAATAAATGAAAAAATAGAAGCTAGTGATGAAAATAAAAATAAGATACTAGATTTAATGATGAAATAAAGAGATGGAAATTTTATTCCATCTCTTTATTTTATTAGTTTTCTACTTGGAATTTTAAGCTGATTTCATGTGTGAAATCTTCTGGAATTGATTGTTGTTTAATAATTATAACATCAGATTTCGAGTGTCTTACGATTCCTTCTGAAACAGATCCCATAATCATTCGTTTAAGACCTGTTAAACCTGATGACCCACAAACTACTAAATCAATATCATTTTCATCAACGATATCTTCACTTAAAACAATTTTAGGAATCCCATGTTCAACAATTGCGTGAACCTTAGTTAGACCACTTTCTTTGGCATAATTGACATATGAATCAACTAATTCTTTAGTTTTGTTAAAGAATGAATTGAAAATATAAGGATCTGATAAACCTGATGTAGCGATAGTAGAGTCAATAACAGAGGCTACATATAATTCAGCCTTATCATTACGTTTAGCGATAGCAACAGCGTTATGGAATGCCCATTCAGCTTGTCTTGATCCATCAACAGCCACTAAAATTTTTGTATATTTATTTTCCATAAGAGTATCCTCCAATATTTTCTTTAAAACATTATATCATATAAATTAATTAGTTTCAAACCGTTTTCAATGATTAGTTATCTAAGTTAAATTGTTTATTGATTTTGGCTGTGAAATCTGCCGGCATAGATTTTTCTTTTATAATTATTACATCTACTTTAGAGTAACGAGCAATTCCTTCTGAAACAGATCCTAGAACAAAGCGTTTGAATCCAGATAATCCCGAAGAAGCACATACTACAAGATCAATGCCGAAATCATTTACTATTTTTTCGCTTAAAACTAGTTTAGGAGAACCATACTCTACTATAGGAACAACAGTTGTAAGGCCATCTGCTTTTGCGTATGCAGCATAAGTATCTACAAAATTCTCTATTCTATCTTTATAGTCTTTGAAAATTGATGAGCTAGGTGATGCAGATAGTGATAAAGTTTGATCGATAACAGATGCAATGTATAACTCAGCATTATTATTTCTTTTTGCGATAGCAAGAGCGTTATGAAATGCCCATTCAGCTTGTTTTGAACCATCTATAGCAACTAAGATTCTTGTGTATTTATTTTCCATGAGATTTACCTCCATTCTTTTTTCACTTATATTATAACATATATCGCATATCCAGTAAAGCGTTATCATTGTTTATTTTTTAATATCTTTATTAGAAAAAGAAGTAGAAAAAAATAAATGAGTATAGTAGCTACAATGATAGATACAAGAAGGAAAAATAGTTTCTCGGGAAACATTTTTATAAGATTTGATTCAGAAGGATTAAGAAGCCATAGATCATTGTCAAATATTAAGAGATGAAAATTTATCCAAAAAGAATAAAAATCAATAGCTATATAAATGCTTAATGAAAGTAGTAATATAGTGAAAAGTATAAATATTTTATTAAAGGATTTTAGGATAAAAAAAAGACTGTTTTTTCTTTTTGTTATTACTATTAATATGCTTGAAATAATAAAAACAAATAGTAAAATATATACTAAGTTCAAAGAGATTTGGTATAGATTTCTAACATCAGACATATGAAGAATATCTTTGTTTGTATACCAAGTAGTATCAAGTGGAGAAGCTGTCTTTAAATAGCTTAATAAATTCTCTATGTGCTTTAATAGCTGAGTGTTTGAAATGTTTAAATGCCAAGATAAATTAGTTTTTTCATAAAAATATTTGTAAAAAGTATACATAAAAGATATCTTTAATGTTATAAAAATTATACTCATAATAAAAAAAGATATTAGTTGAATAAAGACGAGTGTATTTGATAAAAATTTTTTCATAAGACCTCCTATATATTAAATTATAATTATTTTCTTTTAAAAGAGCAATTGTTAATGCTATAATAAAGATATTGTAAATTTATAAAATTGAAAATAAGCACTGAAGTTTATAATTATATACAAATAATCAAAATATTAATATTTATTAGTATTATGGAAGTAAAAACCATGTAGAATAATATGATTAATATATCTGGAAGGATTGAAGTAGTGTTTATTATAGAGGGAAGGAGTATTATTGTGATAATAAGAAATGCTAAAAAAAATGATATAGATGTTTTACAAGGATTGTATAAATTTATACAATCTCTGGACATTGATCTAATAAAGAAAATCGGAAATGAGAAGTTTTTTAAAATACTTCAAGAATGTTACACTTCAGAAAAGGATAGATTTTCATATAAAAATTGTAGAGTTTTGGAAATGGATAGTGTTATAAAAGGATTTTATTTTTCTTACGAGTATGATTTTATGATAGAATCTAAAGAGTACTGGGAGAAGTTTATAGTTTCTAGATACGATCTAAATATTGATGATGTAATTTTTGAATATAATGAGGCTTTAAGAGGAGAGTATTATCTAGATACATTATACGTTTTTAAAGAAGGTAGATCACAAGGTTTAGGTAGCAAATTATTAGAAGATTTTTTCAAAAAAGAGTATAATCTATTAAGCTTAAATGTCGATAAGAATAATGTTGGAGCTAAAAAACTGTATGAATCTTTTGGAATGAAAAAAGAGGCTGAAATTATGATAGCCAATCATTTCTATGATCATATGGTACTAAAAAAGTAAATTTTTAAAATTACTTGTGACTTTTTGTGCTAAATGTTATAATTAATAATCGATTAGATAAATGAAAATATATATTGTAGAAAGGAATTATATAATATATGGCATTGAAATTATTGACAGAAAAAGAGTATGAAGCAGCTTTAGAGAATTTTTCTAAGTATTACTTTATGCAAACAGCAGAAATGGCTAAGTTATTAATAAAAAGAGGAAATGGGATTTATTATCTAGGTCTTGAGATTAATGGTGAAATTAAGGCGCTAGCACTGGCTTTTTATAAAAAAGTATTTGGCGGAATTAGAATTGAAGTAAATTCAGGTCCTTTATATACAGACTATGAATATTCCAAAATTTTTTATAAAGAGCTAATTAATTTTGCTAAAAAAAATTCTTGTATAGAATTAGTAGTAAAGCCAGATGATAATTATAGTGTTCATGATAGTAGTGGAAATTTATTATCAGAGGAAAATATAAAATTATTAGAAGATTTAAAAATAATAGGTTATGAACATGATGGACTTAAAACTGGATATGGTGATGGAGAGATATTTTGGCACTATATGAAGGATTTAGAAGGTTTGACACAAGATACTTTAACATCAAGTTTTATCAATAAAGCTAAATCATTGTCTAAAAAGGTAGCTACTTTTGGAATAAAATTAAGAACACTATCTAAAAATGAGCTACATTTATTTAAAGAAATTACAGAATCAACTTCTACAAGACGAGAATATGATGATAAACCTCTAGAATATTACGAAATGTTTTATGACGCCTTTGGAGAAAAATGCGAGTATGTTTTAGCAAGTATAAATTTTCAAGAATATTTAGATAATTTGAATATAGAAAAAATTAAGCTGGAGGATAAAATAGCAGATATTGATGCTAAGTTAGCTCAAGTTCCAAACTCAACAAAACAGAATAATCTGAAGAAACAGTATAATGAACAATTATCTTTTATGAATGAACGAGTTAAAGAAGCTCAAAAATTTATTGAAAAATATGGTAAGGATGATGTTTCTTTATCAGGAGCCTTATTCGTCTATGGGAAAGATACTACTTACTATTTATTTAGTGGTTCTAGAACAGAATTTAATAAATTTTATGCACCGGTAGTTGTTCAAGAATATTCTATGAGAAAGGCTATTGACTTAGGTCATACGTGTTATAATTTTCTAGGTGTTCTAGGAATATTTGATGGAAGTGATGGAGTATTAAGATATAAACAAAATTATAATGGATATATTGTTAGAAAAGCAGGAGTGTTTAGATATTATCCAAATAGATTTAAATATAATGCAATTAATTTCATTAAGAAAGTACTGAGACGATAAGATGTATAAATTATTAGAAATAGAGATATATGGTCCTTTTGGATCTCTATATGAGCTACAAATAGATTTTTTCAATAAAATAGCTAAATATAAAAGGCAAGAGGCTATGTTTGTGGACCCTGAAATATTTAATATAAATCTTGATGATAGCAAGTTGAATAATTTTATGGGAAAATTAGATCAATACAAGTTACTTGATTGGAAAGAAGAGTATAGCCACCCAAGCATGAAAAAAGGATATAAGTGGGAAATGAGGATAGTTTATGGAGAGATTAGCAAACAATCATCGGGGTTAGTAGAAGTTCCAGAAAATTGGGATAACTTGTGTAAACAAGTAACTATTTTATTAGGAACAAAATTTGGATAAGAAAGAGCAGGAGTATTACTCCTGCTCTTTCTTATTTAGCAAATTCATTATAAATAGTAGCGATTGTTTTTTCATAGTCAGAATTGTGAACACCAATTATAATATTAATTTCATCATTAGTTTGTGAAATAACCATAATATTGATATTATTCTTTCCTAAAGCTGTAAATAGTCGTCCTGACATTCCTTTATGATTTTTCATTTGATGACCCACGGTAGCAATTAGTGACAATTCATTAACAATAGATACTTCATCAGCATTAGTTGTATCCTTGATTTTTGATAATAATTCATGAATAAATGGTTTAATAGAAGCTGTTTCTACTACTATAGAAAAAGAATCAATTCCTGTAGGTATATGTTCAATACTTACATTGTAACTTTCAAATAAAGCCAGAGTTTTATTAATTAAACCAACTTCCGTAGACATATGATTTTTTTTGATAGAGATAATAGAAAAATCTTTTTTACCAGCAATACCAGTAATTATACTTTTAGATTTTCTTTCAGTATTTTTAATAATTGTTCCTAGACTTTCAGGTTTGTTAGTATTACGGATTTGGATAGGTATTCCCTTTTCTTTTATAGGGAAGATTGCTTCTTCATGAAGAATACTAGCCCCCATATAAGATAATTCTCTAAGTTCAGTATAAGTTATTACGTCTATTTCTTTTGGTGAATCTACAATTCTAGGGTCTGCCATTAAAACACCAGATACATCAGTCCAGTTTTCATAAATTTCAGCATTGGCTAAGTTAGCAATAATAGCTCCTGTAACATCACCACCACCACGGGTCATAACTTTAATTTCGCCATTTGGAAGGGAACCGTAGAAGCCTGGTATAAGTAAGTTATTATTTTCAGTAAGTAGCTTATCAAAGGCTTCTTGAGATTTTTGATAATCAACATTTCCATTGTAGTTAAAGAAAATTAAGTTTTTAGGATCTACAAATTTATATCCTAGATATTGTGCCATAAGAAGACCAGTTAAATATTCTCCACGGCTTATTAGATAATCTTCATCTATACCTTTAATAAGTTCTTGTTTCAGTGAAGATAATTCGCTTTCAATATCGAAATTGATCTTTAATGTATTTTTAATATTTAAAAATTTATTTTCAATGATAGAGTAGATATTATCAAAAGAAATTCCATATTTAATATGTGCATGACATAAATAAAGTAGGTCAGTTATTTTGTTATCTTCTTTATGAGCTTTACCAGCGGCAGAGACAACTACAAGTTTTCTTGCTTGGTCGCTTTGTACGATTGATTTTACTTTTTTAAATTGTTCAGCAGAAGCAACAGAGCTTCCACCAAATTTTGAAACTTTTACCATAGTGGTCTCCTAGTTAATTATTTTAATGTTGAATTTTATTATTAAATTGTATATTTTGAACTATATTTAGATAAAATATTTATAGAAATTTAGCAACTAGATATTCAGTAGTTATACTTTCTAATATTTCATCAAGTTTAGAGAAAGTAATTTTATCTGTATAGTTGTAATAAAAATCGTCAAATTCTTCAATTTTTGTTATAAATGGAGAATTAATAGGCGACGATGTTCTAATTAAAAATTTATTTTTTATTGAATCAATAGAAAAAGTATAATTTTGATTTAAAACTAATTTTTCTCTAGATGTATTACTTTCTAAATCTAGTATATCTTGAATAATTGCATTAGCAGTAGCTAATTTTCCAGCACCTTGACCATAAAATTTAAGTTCACCAATAGTTTCTGCAGTCATACTAACTATATTAAAATTAGTAGGAACAGAATTTTCAAGACTATCCTTATTTATTATGTTAAGCATAGCTGAGGCAGATATATTTAAATTGTCTATGCTTCCCTGTCCTATGAATTTAGTAGAAAGATTTTTAGATTTTAGATAATCTAAATCTACTTTATTTAAGTGGCGCATAGAATATTGAGGAATCCTGTCTTTTATTAAGTAATTAAAGGCCACTGCAGCTGTAACAATAATTTTATTAACAACATCATCACCATCGATATCAGCACTAGGATCCTTTTCAGCATAACCTAACTCCTGTGCTTTAGTAAGTGTAGTGTGAAAATCTGCATTATGGTTATACATATAGTCTATAATGTAGTTGCTAGTCCCATTCATTATTCCATAGAAATTTTGAATAGGATCTATTCTTTTTGTTCTTTCTAATGAGACAATCCAAGGAATTCCACCAGCAACACTTGCTTCGTAAATAAACTGAACTTTGTTTTCACGTGCTAATGTTATAAATTCATCTAAATATTTAGCAACTACAGCTTTATTTGCGGTAACTACATGTTTTCCTGCTTTAAGAGAAGCGGAAATATATTCATAAGCGGGGGTAATTCCTCCCAAAGATTCAACAACAATATCAATTTCAGGATTATTTATTATATCATTGATATCAGTTGTTGATAATTCAGAAGTAATTCTTCTTTCGAAAGATTTTATCACCTGTATATTCTTAAGTTTATTAGAAATTTCTAACACACCAGAACCAACAGTTCCTAAACCTAAAATAGCTATTTTCATAAATTTACCTCGTTTATTTAATTAAAGAACAGTGTCCACAGATAGCAAACACTTGTCTTTTTAACAAAAAAATTGTATCATAGATAATGAAATAAATCAAGGAGTGATAGCATGTTATACGAAAGTAGTAGAGATGAAAGTTTAAAAATAAATCCTAGTCAGGCTATAGTTCAAGGATTAAGCTCAGAAGGTGGACTATTTGTACTAAAAAACTTAGGAGAAAATAAGATTGAATTAGATAAGATAATAGGTAAATCTTACTATCAAATAGCACATCAAGTATTAAAACTATTTCTAGATTTTACAGAAGAAGAAATTGAAGCTTGTGTAGACAACGCTTATAAAGGAAAATTTTCTACAGAAGAAATAACTCCATTAGTGGAACTTAGTGATTCTTATATATTAGAATTATTTCATGGACCTACAAGTGCCTTTAAAGATTTAGGATTATCATTATTACCGCAACTAACAAAAACAGCTTTAGATCGATTAGAAGATAAAGATGATATTCTTATTTTAACAGCAACAAGTGGTGATACTGGTAAGGCTGCTTTAGAAGGATTTAAAGATGTGGATAAGGTGAAAATAATGGTATTTTATCCAAATTCTGGTGTGTCTAAAGTTCAAGAAAGACAAATGAAGATACAAGATGGTAAGAATGTTAAAGTATGTGCTATAGAAGGAAACTTCGATGATGCCCAATCAGCAATTAAAGAAATTTTTGTCGATGAAAAATTCAAAGAAGAATTATCAAGAAGAAATGTGAAATTATCGAGTGCTAATTCTATCAACATTGGAAGGCTTATTCCACAAGTGGTCTATTATTTCAAAGCCTATAGTGATCTAGTTGTATCTGGAAAAATCAAGCGAGGAGATAAGGTTAACTTTGTTGTACCAACAGGAAACTTTGGAAATATTTTAGCAGGTTATTACGCTAAGAAGATTGGGTTACCGGTTAACAACCTAGTATGTGCATCAAATGCAAACAATGTATTGTATGATTTCTTAACTGAAGGTGTATATGATAGAAATAGAGATTTCTTAAAAACAATTTCTCCAAGCATGGATATTTTAATTTCTTCTAACTTAGAAAGACTTTTATACTATTTGACAGATGGAGACAATACCTATGTCAATTCATTAATGACTGATCTAAAAGAAAAAGGTAAATATCAAATTTCTGCTGAATTATTAGCTAAATTACAAGGAGATTTTATAGCAGGATATGCTACTAATGAAGAAACAGCGAAAGTGATTAAAGAAGTTTATGAGAAAGAAGGCTATTTATTAGATACACATACTGCGGTAGGATACAAGGTATTATTAGAACAGGAACTTGATGGCCCAAGTATAGTTTTATCAACAGCAAGTCCTTATAAGTTTACAGGTTCTGTATACGAATCATTATTTGGACAAATAGAAGAAGCAGATGAGTTCAAATTACTTGTAGATTTACATGAAAAAACGAGAGTTAAGATACCAAGCAACTTAGAAAACTTAGATAAAAAAGAAGTCCTACATAATGATCTTATATCTAAAGAAGAAATTGCTCAGTATGTTGCTGAAAAATTAGGAGATTTATCATAATGGTAGAAATTAGGGTGCCAGCGACAAGTGCTAATGTAGGTTGTGGTTTTGACAGTCTAGGTTTAGCTTTGAATTTATATACATATTTTACTTTTGAAGAAATAGAGTCTGGTTTTGAGCTAGTTGGATTTGATGAAAAATTTAACGATGAGAATAACTTAGTATATAAAACATTTTTATACACATTAGATAAGCTAGGGAAGCGTGTTAGTGGTGTTAGGATTGAAATAGATTCTAATGTCCCTGTATCACGTGGATTAGGGTCATCTTCTACTTGTATAGTAGGGGGGATTTATGGAGCTTATGTTTTGTGTGGCCTTCCTTTAGATAGAGATGAAATATTTAATCTGGCATCAGAAATAGAAGGACACCCAGATAATGTATCACCTGCAATTTATGGGTCTTTGACAGCATCATGTGTATGTGATGATGGGACTTCTGCAACACTTACTTACGATATTGATCCGAGATTTAAGTTCCTAGCTTTAGTGCCAAATTTTGAAACAAGTACAGAAGAAGCTAGAGCAATTATGCCAGTTTCATACTCAAGAGAAGATGCTCTATACTCTTCTACAAGAATAGGCTTAATATTAAAAGCTTTTGAAAATTATGATTTAGATATCTTAAAAAGGGTAATGGGTGATAAAATTCATGAACCATATAGAAAAAAAATAATTTATGAATATGATGAAGTAAAAGAAATATGTGAGAAAGTAGATTCAATATCTTTCCTAATATCAGGATCAGGATCTACTCTATTGAATATTTATGAAAATTTAGATAGTGCAGAGATAATCAGAGAAAAACTTTCTAAATTAGAGAATGATTGGCAAGTACTAGAATTGCAAATTGATAAAGAAGGTACGGTAATATTATAAAAATAGACCTATTAACTTTGTGTGTTAATAGGTCTATTTTTATAATATAAGGATTGTTAAATTTATTTTTTTATAAAGATTCCAAAAGGTTTTCCTAGTGGTAAGAACTCATATTTAAAATGTGAGTTTAATACGTTGGCAGCAAAACCATAGAATGAAAGGATTGAAATTGCTAATTCACTGTAGGCTGCTAAATGATGCATAGATTCAGTAGCAATTCCTAGTGTTGATAAAGTAAGTCCAACAAATAGGAAATCAATCAATACAAAAATACTGAATAATACTTTTGTAGTTTCAACTGCTCCAATTGTCATAACTAAAGTGAAGATCAAGTAACCTAGGAAAGCAAATCCTAGTTGTTTAGTATCAGCTGTTTCTACCATCTTTTGACCGAACACACCATTTTGGATTAACCAAGTAAATCCAACACCAAACCAGAAAAATGCGTAAGCACCAAAGGCTGTAGTACCAAATACGTTCTCTTTTTTTGCATCATGAATACATGCAAATAATTGAGCGAATGCACCTAAAAAGATAGCCCAAGGAATAACTAATGAAGTACCTGTTGTAATTCCCATTTTTTGAGAAGAGGCAACTAGAGTAACGATAGCTAAGCCGAATAATCCTATTGCAGATGGATCTGCAGTAGAAACTTTGAATGATTGTTTATTCATAATAAAAACTCCTTTAAAATCATATAGTATATATAAAATATAAAAATACAGTAATTAGACTAGCAAAAAATAGGGGCTTTGTCAATTATTACAGGTAAAATTATATATGGAATACAGACTTGAATAATAAAATTAAATTTATAAATACATTGTACAATATATTTATTGACAATTATAGATTTATACGGTATTATATTAGAGATATTGTTTATATATCTACACGAAAAGGCCCCGGAAAGCTTAGTCGTAATGACATATAAAAACAAAATCTTAGGAGGAATTGACAATGCGTCAAACTTATATGGCGAAGCCATCAACTGTAGAAAAAAAATGGTATGTAATCGATGCTGAAGGACAAACTTTAGGACGTTTATCTTCAGAGGTTGCATCAATACTAAGAGGGAAAAACAAACCTACTTATACACCACATATTGATACTGGAGATAATGTGATTATTATCAATGCTGAGAAAGTTGTATTAACGGGTAATAAACTTAAAGATAAGATTTACCGTCGTCATACAATGCACCCAGGTGGATTAAAAGAAAGAACAGCTGGAATTATGGTAGAGAAATATCCAGAAGAACTTTTAGAGTTATCTATTAAGGGAATGTTACCTAAAAATACTTTAGGAAGAGCACAAGGTATGAAACTTCATGTTTATCGTGGAGCTGAGCACCCACATGCAGCGCAAAAACCAGAAAAATATGAATTACGTGGATAATATAGGAGGAGAATATTAAATGGCACAAGTAGAATATCGCGGAACAGGACGCCGTAAAAGTTCAGTAGCACGTGTTAGATTAGTACCCGGAACTGGGAACGTAACTATCAATGATAGAGAGATGCGTGAATACTTACCATTAGAATCATTAGTATTAGATTTAATGCAACCATTCGCAAAAACATCAACTACAGGAAATTACGATGTACTAGTTAATGTACATGGTGGAGGATATACAGGACAAGCTCAAGCAATTCGTCATGGAATAGCACGTGCTTTATTAGAAGTAAATCCTGAATATCGTAAAGATTTAAAACCTGCAGGATTACTAACTCGTGACCCTCGTATGAAAGAGCGTAAAAAATACGGTCTTAAAGGTGCACGTCGTGCTCCACAATTCTCTAAACGTTAATTGTTGGATAGCATGTTATTTAAACACAGTCATAATATGGCTGTGTTTTTTTGTACTAAAAATATAATTATCACTATGTATTTTAATTTTCTAAAATTTAGCTAAAGTCTAAAAAATTAATAGGGTTGCTAATATTTCTTTATTTTTTTAGTTACTAAATGTAATGATTTTCGTAGATTTATTATAGATACAAGTTTGAATTACTAAGGGTCTATTAAATAAAGTATTTATTGTCTTAATTGGTTAATTTTAGAAAGGCTTATATAGGAATAAAATATGAAAAGAATTGCTAATAGTATGGTAAAATGTGTATGATAGGAGATGATTATTTGAAAATTTTGATTATTGGTGCTAGTGGTAGAACGGGAAACTTAATACTAGTAAAAGCCTTAAAGAAAGGATATAAAGTTAGGACCTACGTTAGGAATATAAAAAAACTAACTTTCTATAATAATTTAGAAGTAGTTCAAGGAGAATTAGATGATGTGGACAAGCTTAGTCAAGCAATGCTAGGTGTTGATGCAGTATTAGTGGCATTAGGAAATAAAGTTAGTCAAATGTCCAATCCCTTATTTACTTTTGCTATTCCTAATATTATTAAGGGAATGGAGATAGCAGGAATTTCGAGAATTATTAATCTTTCGGCTTTAGGTGTGGGCTCTACTTATCTAAATGCAGCTTTTCCTTGTAATATATTTGCTAAAACTATTTTGAAAGCGAATTTTGAAGATCACTATATAGGGGAAAAGATTTTAGAAAATACAGATCTAGAATGGACAAGTATACATCCTGCTCTGCTTTATACAGGAAAAGTTGGAACAGAAAGTCCCAAAATATTTAATTCTAAATCTAAAACAAAGGTCTGGGGTTTGTCGGTTACTAGCAGGCATGACATTGCAACATTAATGATAGATATAATAAAAGATGAGTCAAGTTATAAGAAAAAATTGATAATAGTAAGTAAGAGATATGTTTAAGGGGAATATATATGAAAGTAGATAGAATTAAAGTAGAATCGAATTTTACGGTTTTTCCAAAGGGTATGAACAGGCATAATACACTTTTTGGAGGACAAATCTTATATTGGTTAGATGAAGTTACTAGTATGACTATAAGAAAGTATACTCCATTAAATTTTGTAACAGCAAGTGTTGATTCATACCAATTTATAGATGCTGTATATATGGATGAAATTTTAAAGATAACATCTTATATTTCGCATGTAGGTAATAGATCTGTTGAAATTTTTGCGGAGCTAGTTGCCTATAGTAGTAAAACTTCTTCAGAAAGAGTAGTAGGTTTAGCTTTTTTGACTTTTGCTCTTATGCCGGATGTAAAAGTTTTTGATAAATTAGAGGGAATTGTTTATGGAAATGAACTTGAAAAATTTGTTGCTCAATCTTATAATGATAGAAGACATAATATAATCTCTATTAGAGATTTTACCAAAGAGTATATGAAAAAATATAAAGAAAAGCAGGAGAATGAGTAAGTATGAAATATGTTACTATGTTAGATAGATTTTTAAATTATGTAAAGTTTGAAACTAGATCAGATGCCAATAACAAAGCTATACCTTCAACACCGCAGCAAAAAGAATTTTTAAAAATGCTAAAAACTGAATTAGAAGAAATTGGTTTATCAGATATTGTTTTACCAGAAGAAAATTGTTTTTTAACAGCAATCTTACCATCTAATACTGATAAAGAGTATGATAAGATTGGTTTTATTTCACATGTAGATACAGCTGATTTCAATGCTGAAAATATTAATCCAAATGTAATTAAAAATTATAATGGTAAGGATATCTTATTAAATAAAGAACATAATATTTCTATGACTGTGCAGGATTTTCCTAATTTGGAAAACTATATTGGAAAAACATTAATTACAACTGATGGAACAACATTATTAGGTGCTGATGATAAGGCTGGAGTGGTAGAGATTGTTGAGGCGATGAAATACTTAATTGAACATCCAGAAATTGAACATGGAGATATTAAAATTGCCTTTGGACCTGATGAAGAAATTGGGCGTGGTGCTGATAATTTTGATGCCAAGTATTTTGATACGGATTATGCTTATACCATGGATGGTGGGGTATTAGGTGAACTTCAATATGAAAGTTTTAATGCTGCACAAATTATTTACAAAATTACAGGTGTTAGTGTTCATCCAGGAACAGCTAAAAATAAAATGAAAAATGCTACTACAATAGCAGCAGAACTAGCTATGATGTTTCCAGAAAAAGAGGTGCCAGAACATACAGAAGGCTATGAAGGTTTTTATATGTTGCATTCTATGTCTGCTAAAATAGAAAAGGCTGAGTTAATCTATATTGTTCGTGATTTTGATAAAGAAAAATTCTTGGAAAGAAAAGAGTTCTGTAAGCAAGTTGCTAAAAAGATAAATGAAAAATATGGAGATGTAGTAGTGTTTGAAATGCATGATGAATATTATAATATGGGAGATGTAATTAAAAAGGATAAAAGGTGTGTGGAGAAAGCGGAACTGGCCATGCGTAATTTAGCTATTGAGCCATTGATTATACCTATAAGAGGAGGAACGGATGGTTCTAAAATTTCTTATATGGGAATTCCAACTCCAAATATTTTTGTTGGAGGGGAAAACTTTCATGGACAATATGAGTTTTCATGTCTAGAAGATATGGAAAAAGCTACAGATGTAATAATAGAAATAGCACAGTTAGCTAAGAAATAGAATAGCTGTTATAATTAAGTAGTAAAAAACTATAATTTTGCTGATAACTATCTTATGGGATAATTGTAAATTTTTATTTAATTATTAATATTATTTAAGAACTATTTGATTAAACTGGATATAAAAATTTTAAATAAAGAAACATGAACTGATTTCAGTTCATGTTTCTTTATTTGTAATCGAAAAGTTCAGGATGTTCTCCTGTTCTAAGTCCCTCATCTAATGAATTGATAATTCTTAAATCAAATTCATCAAGTTTTAAATCAGTAGCTTGTAAATTTTCTAATATATGTTTAGGTGTGGCTGATTTAGGTATTGGATGATAGTTTCTAGAAATGTGCCAATTTAGAATTATTTGATTAGGAGTAACCTTGTATTTTTTAGCTAAGTCTACTATTATTTTGTCATTGTTGTAGTGGCCTCTAGCGATTGGTGACCAAGATTGTAATAAGATATCCTCTCTTGATAAGTAAGTTCTTAATTCATTTTGAGCTAGTTTTGGATGAGCTTCTATTTGGTTAAGGAATGGCTTTATATTTGCTTTATTTTTTAATAATTCTAAGTGTCTAATTTCAAAGTTAGATACACCGATTTCTTTAACAGAAGCATCTTCTTTAAGTTTTTCTAATGCTCGATAGGCATCCAGTAGTTTTTCTGGGTGAGGCCAATGAATTAATAATATATCTATTTTGCCATTTAGCTTTTTATAAGATTCTTCAAAAGATCTCATTACATCATCATAAGATAAATCTGTGGTCCAAACTTTTGTTGTTAGTGTGAATTTGTTTGGGTTAAAATCTTTTATGGCTTGGCCAACAAATTCTTCGTTTTTATAAATTGTAGCTGTATCTATGTGGGTATATCCATTTTCAAGTGCGAATTGAATGGCTTCTCTAGTAGTATCAGCATCTTTAAGTCCATATGTCCCAAATCCAATTTTTCCTAAATTCATAATTTCTACTCCTTATATCAATTTTTATTATAGTTTATTGTAAATGATGAATCTGATTTTGTTTATCTTCATAATGTTTTTTAGGGTATAATTTTTCTTGGATATTTTAATGTTCTATATTTTTCATCTGCGATAGTTTTATATTTTTCTTGACTGGTTCTTTCGTATAAAAGACAGGCCCAGGTATACCATAGTAAATCATTAAATTGTAAAAAGATACTCAGTTTTCTAAAATTACATTTTTCATCAAAAAAGTAACTCTTTAAAAATGTAATTGTTTCTTGATAATTTAAATTATTTTCGGCGATAAAACTAGCTATATCGAAATAAGGGTCATTAATTCCAGAATATTCGTAATCAAGAAGGTAAATTTTATTACTAGTGAATAAGAAATTTCCCTCTTTCAAATCATTGTGACATAGTCTATCTGGTGAATATAATTCGATAAATGTATCAATTAATTCTTTATATTCTTCGATATCAAAATTTGAATTTTGAAGTTGATAGGAATATTTTTCAAGAATTTCAATAGGGTTAAATACTGCTTTAGTTTGAAATTTCTTACTATGGAAATTTCTTAAAATTTTTGAAATTTTAATTATGGAAGATAAGTTCCTATTTGAAACAAAAGTCTTTGAGTTTTCTTGGTATTCTGTTATTAATAGATTTGCATCGTAATAAATAGGTTTTAAAAAAAAATCTTCTTCAGACAATAAATTAATTGCTTCTTTTTCATTGTTTTTATTTTTTATTAAAAATGTATCTTTAGGTATTCTGCCAAAATATGTTTTAGCTTTAGTTTCTATTATAAAATTTTCGTTAGTAATACCGTAATTAGTTTTTTTTAGGTTAGTCACTTTAGTATTTAATTCTTTTTCTAATTTTTTTATAAGTTTCATATAGTCAAGCTCCTAATGTTCTTAAATATATTATATAGTATATTAATTGAAAAGTAAATGTAAAGGTTAACAGAAAGCTTGTAATCTATCTCGATATAGATTTAATAGAAGTGAGATATAAATTGAAAATTAGGTAGATTTATGTTATAATCGGTAAGTAAAAATACAAATTTTTTTATAATAAATTTCTTTTTTGGAGTATGCATGAAAAAGTTATATATTGATAGTGAGTTTATTACACTTACACAATTTTTAAAAATGGAATCATTTATTTCTTCAGGAGGAGAGGCTAAGTATTTTTTAGCTGAAGAAGAAGTTTATTTAAATGGTGAATTAGAAAATAGACGCGGTAAGAAAATATATCACGGGGATTTTGTTCTTATTCGGGGAGAAGAGTATCAGATAATTAATGAAAATTAAAAATTTAAATTTATTATATTTTAGGAATTATACTTCCTTAAATCTAGATTTACATCCATCATTAAACATATTGGTTGGTAACAATGCTAACGGTAAAACTAACATAATTGAATCTATATTTTATTTAGCATTAGCCAGATCTTTTAGAACTAGAAGAGATAGTGAAACTATCCAATTTGGTCAGGAAGCAGCTTGTATATCATGTGAACTTGTAAAAAATAATAATCATGTTGACATAATGCTAGCAATGAATGATAAAGGAAAAAATGCTAAAATTGCAGGTTCTAAGAAGTCAAAATTAACTGATTTTGTTGGGGAATTAAATGTTGTTTTGTTCTCTCCAGATGACTTGCAGTTAGTAAAAGGATCACCTTCTTTTAGAAGAGAATTTATTGACAGAGAATTTTATCAATTTTCAAGAATTTATCATAAATATTCTTTAATGTATAAGCATATATTAAAACAGAGAAATACTTTTTTAAAGGATATGAGAAAAAATAGAAATGATGAAATGTCGAGAATTTATTTAGAAGAAGTAACTTTTCAATTGGCTAAACTAGCTCTATTTATAACAAGACAAAGATTTAAATTTGTTAAGCAAATAGCTAGCTATGCACAAAAATCAATGAATAATATATCTGATGGTAAAGAGAAATTAGATATATTTTATAAGTCCTCTATTTTAGAAAATATGAAAGAGGATAAATTATTGTTGGAAGATATTGATGAAAAATATGTTGCGGATCTAATCATGAAAAAAATGAATGAAGATATTAATAACGGCTCAACTAGAATAGGTATTCATCAAGATGATTTAATATTTTATATCAATTCACTAGATGCTAAGATATACGCATCTCAAGGTCAGCAACGTTCAATAGTTTTATCTCTAAGATTAGCGGAATTAGATTTTTTAAAAAAGGAAACAGGATTTTATCCTATATTACTTTTAGACGATGTACTTAGTGAACTTGATAAAACAAGGCAATTTAAATTGTTAGATGCTATAGATAGTAATATACAAACCTTTATTACCGCTCCATCAATAAGTGATATAAAAGAAAGTTTAGTTAAAAATGCTAAAGTTTTTTATATCAATCAAGGTATTGTTGAAATTAGTAAATAAGAAAGGAACAATTAATGGTAGAAGAGAGAAGAAATCAAGAATATAATGCCGACCAGATACAAGTACTGGAAGGTTTAGAAGCAGTACGTATAAGACCGGGAATGTATATCGGTTCTACATCTTCTAAAGGATTACATCACTTAGTTTGGGAAATTGTAGATAATTCTATCGATGAGGCCTTAGCTGGATATTGTGACACAATAACTGTAGCTATCGAAAAAGATAACTGGATAAGAGTAGAGGATAATGGACGTGGTATCCCAGTTGATATTCAAGAACAAACTGGAAAGCCAGCTCTTGAAGTAATTTTAACGGTTCTTCACGCCGGAGGTAAGTTTGGTGGTGGTGGATATAAAGTATCCGGAGGTCTTCATGGAGTGGGGGCATCTGTAGTTAATGCTTTATCTACAAACTTGGAGGCAACCGTACACCGCTCTGGAAAAGTTCACACTATGAAATTTGAACGTGGTGATGTAGTTCAAGGAATTACTGTAGTAGGAGATACTGATACAACAGGAACTATTATTAGATTCAAAGCAGATGGTCAAATATTTCAAGAAACAACAGTTTATGAATACGATATTTTGAAAGCTCGTATTAGGGAATTAGCTTTCTTAAATAAAGGGATTACTATTAAGTTATTAGATGAAAGAGCAGAAGACTTACGCGAAGAAATTTTCTACTATGAAGGTGGAATTATGGAATATGTTGAAATGCTCAATGAAAATAAGGAGTCCTTACATGATCCTATCTATGTTCATAGAGAAATGGATGGGAAAGAGGTAGAGATCTCTATGCAGTATAATTCTACCTACTCAAGTAATGTATTATCTTATGCTAATAATATAAATACCCATGAAGGTGGAAGCCATGAATCTGGATTTAAAACAGCTTTAACCAGAATTATAAACTCTTATGGTAAGAAATCTAATCTTATTAAAGAAAAAGAGACTTTAACTGGAGATGATGTTCGTGAAGGATTGGTAGCTATTATTTCTATAAAACACCCAAATCCCCAATTTGAAGGACAAACTAAGACAAAACTAGGTAATTCTGAAATGTCGACTATTACTAACAAACTATTCTCAGAAGAGCTCGATAGATTTTTATTAGAAAATCCTAAGATTGCCAAGATTATTGTTGAAAAAGGACTGCAGGCATCAAGAGCTAGAATTGCTGCTAAGAAAGCACGTGAATCTACGCGACGTAAGAATGCTTTAGAATTTACAAATTTACCAGGAAAACTCGCTGATTGCTCAAGTAAAGATGCTAGTGAATGTGAATTATTTTTAGTAGAGGGGGATTCTGCAGGAGGTTCAGCAAAACTTGGACGTGATAGTAAGTTTCAAGCTATTTTACCTCTGCGAGGGAAAATACTTAATGTTGAGAAAGTAAGGATAGATAAGGTTTTATCATCTGACGAAATTCGTTCATTAATCACTGCAGCAGGAATTGGTATCGGAGAAGGTATGAATCTTGACAAGCTTCGCTATCATAAAATTGTAATTATGACTGATGCTGATGTCGACGGTAGTCACATTAGAACCTTGTTACTGACATTTTTCTTCAGATATATGAAGGAACTGATAGAGGCAGGACATATTTATATTGCAAGACCTCCACTCTATGGATTAAAAGTTGGAAAAAAGGTTTATTATTCTTTTAATGATACTGAATTACAGGTTAATATTGAAGAATATGCCAAAGATAAAAAATACAATGTTCAGAGATATAAGGGTCTTGGAGAGATGAATGCAGAGGAGTTATGGGAAACTACAATGGATCCTGAAAGACGCCGTATGTATAAAGTAAGTATTGATGATGCTATGTTAGCTGATGCAGCTTTTGACACATTAATGGGGGAAAGAGTTGAACCAAGGCGTAAATTTATAGAGGATAATGCTCTAAATGTAATAAACTTAGATATCTAATATCATAGAAAGGATAAAAAATGGAAGAGAAAAATATTACATTAAGAAATATAACTACTGAAATAGAAAATTCTTTCTTAGATTATTCTATGAGTGTTATAGTGTCTCGTGCTTTACCAGATGTCAGAGATGGACTTAAGCCAGTACATAGACGTGTCTTATATGCTTTTAATGAATTAGGATTAACTTATGATAAACCATATAGAAAGTCAGCTGCAGTAGTTGGTGAAGTTATGGCTAAATATCATCCACATGGAGATTCAGCTACCTATGGTACCATAGTAAGACTTGCTCAAGATTTTAACAGTAGATATCCTATGGTTGCAGGCCAAGGGAATTTTGGTTCTATTGACGGAGATTCTGCAGCAGCTATGCGTTATACTGAGGCAAAACTTAGCAAGATAGCGGCTGAAATGGTAAGAGATATCAACAAAGATACTGTTGATTATCAAGATAACTATGATGGTTCCACAAAAGAACCAAAAGTATTACCTGCAAGAATACCTAATCTTTTAGTTAATGGTGGATCAGGAATTGCAGTAGGTATGGCTACTAATATTCCTCCCCATCATTTAGGTGAGGTTATTGATGGAGTTATTGCCTTAGCTGATAATTCTGAGATAACTATAGCAGAACTTATGACAAAAATTAAAGGGCCGGATTTTCCAACGGGAGCTCTAATTTTAGGTAAGTCGGGTATTGTCAAAGCATATAACACTGGACGTGGTTCTGTTATTATGCGTGGTAAAACTGAAATTGAACAAATGAAAAATGGTAAAGAAAGAATTATTATTTCTCAAATACCATATCAAGTCAATAAGTCTAAACTTGTTGAAAAAATAGCAGATTTAGCACGTGAAAAGAAAATAGAAGGAATTACAGACTTACGTGATGAGTCAAATCTTAAAGAAGGTATTAGAATTGTAATTGAATTAAGAAGAGATGCCAATTCTAATGTAATTTTAAATAACCTATTTAAATTAACTCCACTTCAATCATCATTTGGAGTAAATATGGTAGCTTTAGTAAATGGTAAGCCGAAAACTCTTAATTTAAAAGAAGTTTTATATTACTATTTAGAACACCAAAAAGAAGTAATTGTAAGGCGTACAAAATATGACTTGAAGAAAGCACAAGATAGGGCTCACATCTTAGAAGGTCTTCGTATAGCTCTTGATAACATAGATAAAATAATAGAACTTATTAGGGCATCACAAACAACAGAGGAAGCTAAAAATGGATTAATGGATGGATTTAGTTTATCAGAAGTTCAAGCTCAAGCAATTTTAGATATGCGATTACAAAGGCTTACAGGTTTAGAACGTGATAAGATTGAAGATGAATATAACAAACTTGTGGAGTTGATTAGGGATCTTAAAGATATCTTGAATAAGGATAATCGTATTGTTAAGATCATTAAAGATGAACTACTAGAAATTAAAGAAAAATATAAGGATAATCGACGAAGTGTAATTGTTGAAGGTCAAATTGATGAGATTGAAAATGAAGATTTGATTGAAAAAGAACAAATAGTAATTACCTTGTCATACAATCAATATATAAAACGTCTAGCGGCTAATACATACAAATCTCAAAATAGGGGTGGTCGTGGAGTTAATGGAATGAGTACTAATGATGAAGATAATGTTGAATATATATTAACATGTTCTACTCATGATCATATTCTATTTTTCACAGATAAAGGTAAAGTATATACTCTGAAAGGTTATGAAATTAATCAAATGTCTAGACAAGCTAAAGGTATACCAATTATCAACTTATTAGAGATAGATAAAGGAGAAAAAGTAAACTCTATTATTGCTATTTCTGATCTACATGAAGAAAATACAAATTTAGTATTTGCAACTAAGAATGGTATCATAAAAAAATCAAGTTTAACAGATTATGCAAGTATTATGAAAAAAGGTAAAATTGCATTAAAACTTGATGATGGTGATATGCTAATAGAAGTTCAAAAAGTAACTACTAACAATGATATTATGATTGTTACCGCGGCAGGACAAGCAATAAGAATTAACGAAGATAAGGTGCGTCAAATGGGACGTGTGAGTCGAGGTGTTAAGGGTATTACTCTTGGTACTGATGACTATGTAGTGGGTATGCAGATTATCAATAAAGATAAAAAAATATTAACAGTTACAGAAAACGGTATTGGTAAAATTTCTAAAGAAGATGAGTTTAGAGTAACAAATCGTGGTGGTAAAGGAATAAGAGTTGCTAAGATCACTAATAAGACAGGTAGAATTGTATCGGTTAAGTCAATCACAGGAGCAGAAGACTTGATGATAATGACAGATCAAGGAGTGATTATTAGAATTGATATTTCCATCCTTAATACTTTAGGAAGAACAGCTACGGGGGTTAAATTAATTAACCTAGCTACAGATCAAAAAGTTGCTACTGTAACTTTAGCTGACAAAGAAGAAATTATTGAAAAAGATAATTAGAAAGTAGCCACATTAGAATTTCTAATGTGGCTAAATTTTAGAAAGGAATTACAGGATGAGTTTACAAAAATTAGAATTTGAGTCTAATAAGGAATTAATCAGTAGAGAGATTTCAATTTTAACTAAATTATTAGATGAGGCTACTAAAAAAATATGTACCCCAAAGACATATAATAAAGTAATTAAATTAAGAACTTTAGCAGATTCAGGAGATTTTGGAAAACTATCTAGCGAGGTTGCTTTATTGGATGAAGAAGAGGTAGAAGTAGTAGCAAGGTATTTTTCGATATTACCTTTATTAATAAATATTGCTGAAGATGTTGATTTGGCTTACCAGATAAATTATAAAAATAATGTAGATGAAGACTATTTAGGGAAATTATCTAAAACTATAGAAGATGCTTCTAAATTAGAAAATGCCAAAGAGATTTTAGAAAAGGTAAATATAGTACCGGTTTTAACTGCACATCCAACTCAAGTTCAAAGAGAGTCTATGTTAAATCTTAATAGAAAAATCCATAACTTATTAAGAAAGTATAGAGATGTTAAATTTGGTTTAATTAATCATGAAAAATGGGAAAATGAATTAAAGAGATATATAGAAATAATAATGCAAACAGATATTATTAGAGAGAAGAAATTAAAGGTAACTAATGAAATATCTAACGTTATGGATTACTATAACCATTCATTACTTCAAGCTATTTCTAGTTTATCAGTTAAATATAAGAATTTAGCATTAAAAAAAGGGATTAATTTAGAAAAATCAACTCCTATAAATATGGGAATGTGGATTGGTGGAGATAGAGATGGGAATCCATTTGTTACTGCAGAGACAATGGAAATATCTGCAAGTTTACAATTCCGAGTTATAATGACTTACTACAAAGAAAAAATAATGAGTTTATATAGAAGTTTTTCTATGTCAAGTTCTTTTGTTAAAACAAGTACAGCTTTAGAAATTTTAGCAAGTAATTCACGAGATAATTCAGAGTTTAGAGAAAAAGAATCTTATCGTAAAGTACTTCATGAAATAAATAGGAAAATTGAAAATACAGAAAAATACCTGTTAAGTGATGAAAAAATAGAAGATGATTATTATCCGATAGCTTCTGATTTTAAGGATGATTTATTGGTAGTTAAGAAATCACTAGAGGAAAATGGGGGAGAAACTCTAATAGAAGGAGATTTAGAGGAATTAATCCAAGCAATTGATGTTTTTGGTTTCTACTTAGCGTCAATAGATATGAGACAAGATTCAAGTGTTCACGAGGAATGTGTAGCAGAATTATTAAAATTGGCCAATATAGTGGAAGATTATACTTCATTATCAGAAGATGAAAAAGTACAAGTTTTATTAAAGCAACTAAATGATGACCCTAGAATGTTATCTAGCACTAATAAAGAGAAATCAGATTTATTGAAGAAAGAATTAGAGATATTTAGAAAATCACGATATTTAAAAGATAAACTTGGGGAAGAGATCATCAAACAAAGTATTGTTTCTCACACAACAAGTGTATCAGATTTACTAGAATTAGCAATAATGCTCAAGGAAGTTGGGCTTGTAGATAATGATTTTTCAAGAATTCAAATTGTTCCTCTATTTGAAACTATTGAAGACTTAGATAATGCATTAGAAACAATGACTACATATCTATCTTTAGATATTGTAAAATTGTGGATAAATGAGAACAAAAATTATCAAGAAGTAATGCTAGGATATTCTGATAGTAATAAGGATGGAGGATATTTATCATCAAGTTGGACATTATACAAGGCTCAAACTCAATTAACAGAATTAGGACAAAAATTTGGAGTTGATATTACATTTTTCCATGGACGTGGTGGAACTGTTGGCCGAGGTGGTGGACCTTCATATGAAGCAATCTTATCACAGCCATTAGGCTCTATTAAATCTAAGATTCGAGTGACAGAGCAAGGAGAAGTAATAGGAAGCAAGTATGGAAATAAAGACGCAGCTTACTATAATTTAGAGACTTTAATTTCTGCTACTATCGATAGAATGAAGACATCTTCTAATGTAACCTTAAGAACTGAATATGAAAATGTAATGAATGAGATAGTGGCAGAAAGTTATTCTAGCTATCGTTCTCTTGTTTTTGAAAATAAAAATTTCTATGATTATTTCTTTGAAGCAAGTCCAATAAAAGAAATATCAAGTTTAAATATAGGGTCTAGACCAGCAGCTAGAAAAACAATTACGGAAATAGGGGGATTACGTGCAATTCCTTGGGTTTTTTCATGGTCTCAAAATAGAGTAATGCTACCAGGTTGGTACGGTGTAGGTACAGCTTTTAAAAATTATTTAGCTAAAGATCCAAATAATTTAGCAATACTTCAAGATATGTATAAAACATGGCCATTCTTTAAATCTTTGTTGTCTAATGTAGATATGGTACTATCAAAATCAGATATGACAATTGCAAAAGAGTATGCTAAGTTATCTGATAAAGCGGAAATTGGTGAAATTTATGATATTATTTATAAAGAATGGAATACTACTAAAGAAGTTATTCTTTTAATACAAGACCATACAGAATTATTAGAAGATAATGATTATTTAAAATATAGTTTAAAAAATAGAATGCCCTATTTTAATGCCTTAAATTATCTACAAATTGAACTTATTAAAAGGGATAGGTCTAAAATTACTAAGGATAGTCAACAAAAATCAATTCATACAACGATAAATGGTATAGCAACTGGATTGAGAAATTCAGGATAAATAAAAAGAGGATTAATTAATCCTCTTTTTATTTATCCAAAATCTTTTAGTAAGTTTGTTTGCATTACTCACAATAATATTATCTAAAACACCACCACAAGATAATATAGTTTTTTCTGATGCTATATTAGTACTGTCGCAAGTTATTAATATTTTATCAAGGTTTAATTTATTGAAAGTATAGTTAATAACATGATTAAGTAGCAGCTTAGCGAATCCTCTTCTTCTATAATCACTCCTTATGCTATAGCCTATATGACCACCAAAATTTAAAAGATAGTCATTTAATTCATGTCTTATATTAATTATTCCTATTAAAGTATTATTATCAATTAATAAAAAAGTAGTGGCGGGGACAAAGTTTTTATTTAAAATAGTTTTTTTCGATTTTTCTAGTAGCTTTTCATTTATCCAAGTAGAAACATCTTTACATGTTTCTAATCCTGCGGCGCCTGGGATAGTTTCATTATTATTACTAAAAAAAGATTTGTATTCACTAAGTAAATAAATATCGTTTTTTTGAATTTCTCTAATTATCATAAAATATCTCCTAATTTTTAAATAATTATAATATATAAGTAGGAATAAAATCAATATATATTAAACAACTAATATAATTATATTTTGAAAAAATAATAAAAAAACTATTGACAGTAAGAGAGTAGTAGTATATAATAGAAAAAGTCTTGAGAGAGACGGATAATAAAATATCATCTAAACAGAGCTTTTAAACAAGTGTTGAAGATTTTTTAAAATTTTTCAAGAAAAATTCAAAAAACAATTGACAGATAAAAATAAAGATGATATACTATCAAAGTTGCCGAAAGTAGCAAAGAGATTTGAACATTGAAAACTAAAAGAATTAAGTCAACGTTAATTCCAAAAGGACAGTCTTAAAAGAAAGACTATAAAGAACTTTAAGAGCTAATCAAGCTAACAAAAATAATTTTGGAGAGTTTGATCCTGGCTCAGGACGAACGCTGGCGGCGTGCCTAATACATGCAAGTCGAGCGAAGTTTAAGAGATGCTTGCATCACTTGAACTTAGCGGCGAACGGGTGAGTAACACGTAAAGAACCTGCCTCATAGACTGGGACAACTACTGGAAACGGTAGCTAATACCGGATAATATATTTCTTTGCATGAAGGAATATTGAAAGTCGGTCAAGCTGACACTATGAGATGGCTTTGCGGTGCATTAGCTAGTTGGTAGGGTAAAGGCCTACCAAGGCGACGATGCATAGCCGACCTGAGAGGGTGATCGGCCACACTGGGACTGAGACACGGCCCAGACTCCTACGGGAGGCAGCAGTAGGGAATCTTCCGCAATGGACGAAAGTCTGACGGAGCAACGCCGCGTGAGTGAAGAAGGATTTCGGTTTGTAAAACTCTGTTGTTAGGGAAGAATGATTGTATAGTAACTATATACAGTAAAGACGGTACCTAACCAGAAAGCCACGGCTAACTACGTGCCAGCAGCCGCGGTAATACGTAGGTGGCAAGCGTTGTCCGGAATTATTGGGCGTAAAGCGCGCGCAGGTGGTTTAATAAGTCTGATGTGA
>NZ_JACBYB010000001.1 GCF_013415365.1 Gemella sp. GL1 | reverse complement strand
GGTGGGACAGATGATTGGGGTGAAGTCGTAACAAGGTAGCCGTATCGGAAGGTGCGGCTGGATCACCTCCTTTCTAAGGATATAGGAATAACATTGACAATTCTTTTAGTTTTGAGTGTTCAAAAGAATACTCGAGAACAATGAAAACTAAATACGTATATTATATAGAAAAAGATTTACAAAGAAAAAACCGAGAGAAGAAGACAAGAAAATTGTCTATTCATAAGAGTTCAAGGA
>NZ_JACBYB010000002.1 GCF_013415365.1 Gemella sp. GL1 | reverse complement strand
AAAAAGCGGGAATCTTCCGCAATGGACGAAAGTCTGACGGAGCAACGCCGCGTGAGTGAAGAAGGATTTCGGTTTGTAAAACTCTGTTGTTAGGGAAGAATGATTGTATAGTAACTATATACAGTAGCGACGGTACCTAACCAGAAAGCCACGGCTAACTACGTGCCAGCAGCCGCGGTAATACGTAGGTGGCAAGCGTTGTCCGGAATTATTGGGCGTAAAGCGCGCGCAGGTGGTTTAATAAGTCTGATGTGA
>NZ_JACBYB010000003.1 GCF_013415365.1 Gemella sp. GL1 | reverse complement strand
CACATCAGACTTATTAAACCACCTGCGCGCGCTTTACGCCCAATAATTCCGGACAACGCTTGCCACCTACGTATTACCGCGGCTGCTGGCACGTAGTTAGCCGTGGCTTTCTGGTTAGGTACCGTCTTTACTGTATATAGTTACTATACAATCATTCTTCCCTAACAACAGAGTTTTACAAACCGAAATCCTTCTTCACTCACGCGGCGTTGCTCCGTCAGACTTTCGTCCATTGCGGAAGATTCCCTACTGCTG
>NZ_JACBYB010000014.1 GCF_013415365.1 Gemella sp. GL1 | reverse complement strand
TTTGCCCTAGAGCTGAAAGGCACAACGTGCAGGCTTCTTTCCAAAGGGCGAGTTGGGCCCCACAGCATCTTGCTTCCAGCTCTTTGGGAAGCTAAGAAACAACTCGCTCTGCACAGTGCTCTTACAGCCTACTGGGAACATCTCTTCCAAAGGCCTGTGAAACGCAGTTTCTTTGCAGGCCTGATCTGGCTGAAGTAGGACTTCTGCTCTGGGTGTGCTACTTTGCCCTAGAGCTGAAAGGCACAACGTGCAGGCTTCTTTCCAAAGGGCGAGTTGGGCCCCACAGCATCTTGCTTCCAGCTCTTTGGGAAGCTAAGAAACAACTCGCTCTGCACAGTGCTCTTACAG
>NZ_JACBYB010000004.1 GCF_013415365.1 Gemella sp. GL1 | reverse complement strand
CCTACTGAAGATTGACGCTTCGGAAGAGTTGCCTGTCGTCAAAATCGGCAATCCGAAAGATTTGAAACCGGGCGAGTGGGTTGCCGCCATCGGTGCGCCGTTTGGCTTTGACAACAGCGTTACTTCGGGCATCGTGTCCGCCAAAGGGCGCAGCCTGCCGAACGAAAGCTATACGCCTTTCATCCAAACCGACGTTGCCATCAATCCGGGTAACTCCGGCGGCCCGCTGTTTAACCTGAAAGGTCAGGTAGTCGGAATCAACTCCCAAATTTACAGCCGCAGCGGCGGATTTATGGGCATTTCCTTTGCGATTCCGATTGATGTGGCGATGAACGTTGCCGAGCAGTTGAAAACCAGCGGTAAGGTTCAGCGCGGTCAGTTGGGCG
>NZ_JACBYB010000005.1 GCF_013415365.1 Gemella sp. GL1 | reverse complement strand
CTCATAACCAAAAGCGAGCGCGCCGCCCCGAAAAACGCCCACAAAAGCGCAAACGCAAGCAAAAACGCACCGCCCTTTAGTACCGCGGCCCAGGCCAGCCTCGGTCAAATTTTGATTTAGCGCGCCTACGAAATCCACGCTAAATGCGCCGTTTGCCTTTAAAATTTCATCCGTTTTCGCGCCGCTTTCAAGCCCGTCCGCGTATATCGCGCTCGTGCTAGCATCAGGCAAAAATCGCATCAAATTTTTTGCCGCATCAAATTCTAAAATCTCGCTAGCGCCGATAGTTTTAGCGTTTGCGATCTTTTCAAGCTCGGGTTTTACTAGCTCGGCGGATAGGCCAAACTGAGCGAAAATTTTAAATATTTCCTCATCCTGCGCGGCTTGCCTAAAGATATTTTTTACGGTTTCCTG
>NZ_JACBYB010000027.1 GCF_013415365.1 Gemella sp. GL1 | reverse complement strand
TAATAGGGCCATCTGTCACCGTTTCTCAGGGCTGGCTAAGCACTGGCCATACAAATACTGGTTAAAACCACTGTCATCAGCCACCTGGGCTCCTTTCACCTTGTTCTGGAACAGCCTTGAGGGGCTGCCTTGTGGTCCAACCTGGCTGCCTGAATGTCATCCATCAGGTTAGCCTCCAAGGCAGGGGAAAGGAAGAAAGAGGGAAGCAGAGTTAAGGTTAGCACCGTGGTGTCTTTCACAGAAAATTCCTAGAAGTTGCCACACAACACTTCTGCTTTGGTTTCATTGACCGCGCCTGCTGAGAGAGTAAGGCTGGGGAAGTGTAGTTTTTATTCTGGGCTACCACGTGACCCCATCAAACTCAGGGATGTTATTACTGAGGAATATGGCGAGGGCCAGCAGCAGGCTCTGTCTGCTAC
>NZ_JACBYB010000026.1 GCF_013415365.1 Gemella sp. GL1 | reverse complement strand
TTATAATCCCGACTGCAACGCTGGCCATTGCCTTGTAATCAATGCCGGAATGCTTGTAAAAACGAACGTCTTCAGTTGCAATCAGTGCTTTGATCAGGTTTGGAGAAATCATTTTTGCCGTAACGGGCGTCCGGTTTTCGGTGTAAAATTTACCGATCATGACGCCGTCAGAGGTGTAAATTTCAGAGGACTGCGCCACTTTCGGGTTCTGAAGATCTTCAACGCTGGGCATGCTGCCCATGAGCCAGAGAAAATTGGTTTCAACGCAGAAAATGTAAACAGCAAATGTCAGAAATCCGTAAATAAAGGTTTTCCAGATGAATTTGACCGGTCGATAATATGCAGAATGTACATCTATCATTTCATCCCGCCAGTTCCTGAATGCTTGTTTATTTCTACGGTATGACAAAAAAAATGAGTCAGCTCTTTC
>NZ_JACBYB010000021.1 GCF_013415365.1 Gemella sp. GL1 | reverse complement strand
AGAGTAAAGGTTGTGTAATTTAATAAAGTCAAGATCTTTACTTTCTTGGAAAAGAGAATAGATATGAGCAAATTCATATAAATCAATACCTAATTTTTTAAGTACTAAAAGTAAATTATTTGCAGAAATATCGGATAAACCACGTTCAACTTTAGAGAGAAAGGATACAGTTAAAATATCTTGACAAACATATTCAAGAGCTAAATTTTTTGATTTTCTGAAATATCGTAAAGTTTTCCCTAACATAATTTCTCCTTATTTTTTATACTATATGACAATTTTCATTATAATAATATTATAGTGATATATTATATTTAATACAAGTTATAACTTTTATTAAATATAACTACGGAGGAAAAGGCTATGTTGAAAGAGAAAAAAGTATACTCAGCAAGTATAGCAGGTATCTCATTAGAAGGATAATGAGATTTAGAATTAGTGGAGTATGGGGCTAGGAATGGTTCTATGTTCCATAATTTATAATAAAAGAGAGGAATTAAGCTATATGGACATAATGAATATAAAACCCAAAGTTAAAAAAGCATACCCTGTTGTTTATATGAATAATTCAGTATGTGTAGGGGGATTTGGAAAAATAACAGAATATGCTGATGAAACAGGTGTATTACAACTATTGTTTGAATCTATGAACGGAGAAAATACAATCGGTGAAATTGTATCAATAATACAAAAAGAATACGATGAAAAATTTAGTGAAGAAGAAATTATAGATTCAATTAATGAAATAAGCAAGGAAGGTTTTATAGAAGATATAAATTTTATAGGGTCTGAAATCTTATCCGAATATGAATTATCAAGATATCATAGAAATATAAATTTCTTTTCTTCGTATGCTTCACTATTTGAGAATAAATATAAATATCAAAAAAAATTATCTGATGCCAAAGTTGGGATAATTGGATTAGGTGGTTTGGGGTCACATATTGTATATGATTTAGCAGGTTTAGGTATAGGAACAATCAAAGCAATAGAGTTTGACACAGTAGATATTTCAAATTTAAATAGGCAGATACTTTATAATTTTGAGGATTTAGGCAAAAGTAAAGCAGAATTAGCTAAAAAAAGAATTTATAACTTTAACCCTAAAATAAATTTTGAAGTAGTAGAAAAAAGGTGGAAAAGTCCGAAGATATTATTGAATGTTTTGAAGGATTTGATTTAATAATATTAGTAGCAGATAGACCGAAGGTAAAACTTGCATTGTGGGTTAATGAAGCTATTGTTTCTTTAAACATTCCGCTATTTTGTGCTGGATTAGAAGCACAAAGGGCATTACAGTATACAATAATTCCAGGTGTATCAGGATGCATAGAGTGTTGGAGAAGTACTGTTAAAGAAGAACATCCTGTTTCTTATGAAATGTTAGAAAAAAGAAAAAGTTTAAATTTAACAGGAGATAATACAGCTATAGCACCATTGGTATCAGTTATTACTGGAATTGTTTGTGCAGAAATTGTTAAATACTTAACTGGAATAGGAGAATTAACTACTGTAGGTAATTTAAAATTGATAGATATGGATACGATGACAACGAAAATATCAGAAACTTGGAATAAATCAAGTGATTGTACTATATGTTCATCAATAAATAGGTGAGTTTATGAATAAGAATTATAGATTATTATGGTCAGCTTTTTTGGTGTCGGATATAGGAGATTGGTTACAGAGAATAACTCTGCCTATATTAGTTTTAAATATAACTGGGTCAGCCTTTCACGCAGCAAGTTTATATGGAGTATCATTTTTACCTTGGTTATTTTTCTCTTTACTTGGTGGTATTTTTGCCGATAGGTATAACAAGGTTAAAGTACTGGTCGCAGGAAATATTATAGCGACAATTTTATCGCTAGGATTGGTAGTATCTTTCTTACAAGATGATATAAATTTATTTTACATCTATGTACTAACTTTTTTACTAAGTTCAGTAGAGCCTATAAGTCACCCATCTTTCAATAGTTTAATTCCTAAGATTGTAAGTAAGGACTATTTTGCTAAGGCAAATTCTAATTTACAGTTGGTAGATAATACCTTGAATTTTCTTGCACCACTTTTAAATGGATTTTTATTGTTATGGATTAATCCAATCTTGCTTTTAGTTGTCAATACAGGTAGTTTTTTAGTATCAGCAATCTTACTTATGTTTATTAAAATTACAGATAGTGGTAAAAATTTAGGGCAGAATGTATGGCAGTCGCTTAGAGAAGGTCTAGTATATGTTAAGGGAAATAAAGTAGTTTTATCTGGTTCTATATTATTTTTAGGAACTAATCTAGGAATACATATGTTTCAAGGAATTTTTGTTTACTATATTACAAAAATTTTAAATTACTCTACATTTTCTTATGGAATAATACTATCATCAGCAGGGCTAGGAGCAATACTAGGAGCCTTGTATGCACCTAAGGTTCTGGATAAATTTAAGTCGGGAAATCTAATTGTTTTTAGTACTATGCTTGCTGGTTTAGTAACAATTTTGCTAGTTATGAATAGTAATTTGGTTTTTATTAGTTTGCTTATGGCTATTATGAATTTTTGCGGAAATATAAATGTGATTAGTTACGTTACTCTAAGACAAAAAGTTGTACCCAAGGAAATTTTAGGAAGAGTAGTGAGTGTAACTAGAATGATTTCCTATGCAACAATTCCACTAGGTGCTTATTTAGGTGGTGTCTTAGCTGATAAAGGAATAGGTATAGAGATAGTTATTCTACTTGCAGGACTTATAAGACTATCGGCAGGAGTGTTTGGATATATAAGTCCGTTAAGAAAAGGTAATTAAAAAACTACTTTAGAGTTAATTTCTCTAAAGTAGTTTTTTTTATGTAAGAATTACAAAAATGTGATATAGTAAATAAAAATAAGTAGGAGGCATATGAGAATGAAAGATACAAGAGATTTTAGGGCATCATATAAATTAAATAGAGGCATAGAAGTTTCACATAAACTATTCAGTCTTGATAATACTTCATTAATTTGTCCAAAATATTCAGAGGAAGATTTAAATAAAATTTTAAAAGAAGAATATTTAATTAAAGCAGGAGAGAAATTTGATGACATTATTAATAAGATAGTTGAATATGCTCAAGGTTCATCTAAATTCACTTTTAGTGATGTAAAACAATATTTAAATGAAATTATTAGTATAGATGAATTTGAAACAAAAATAGAGAATAATTATTCATTATTGAAAATAAATAAAGAGGTAAAGCTATATAGAGCAGTACGACTTCTAAATAATAAAGGAGAGACAAATAAAGATTTTAACCCAATTGAATGGAGAAAAATAAATCCTAAACCATCTTTACAGAGATTAAATACAAAAGAAGAGCAAATGTTTTATTTAGCGGGTCATCCCAGAATTGCAATGGAAGAGGTTGGGATAGAAGCAAAAGATGAAAAATTTATTGTATATGAATATAAAATTCTTGATGATTTTTTTGTGATCCCCTTACAGATTAATCCATTTTTAGAAAATAGATTTTCAAATGAATTAAAACAGTATGGTGAAATTATAACAAAGATACTTAATGTAATATTTTCTGTAAAAAACAATATAAATGATCAGGCCTATATTATTTCTAATTATATAAAAGATACTTATTATTCTTTAAATAGACGTGATAAGTACGAAGGTTGGTCTTACGTATCAGTAGCATTTAAGGAAGCTATAAATTATAAACACGAGTATTCTGAAAAAAATATAGGATGGGCATGTGTAGCTTTGCCTAAAGATACATATGAAAAATATATTGATTTAAAAAATGTTACTTGTATAGCATACAATTATACTGCATTAGAATTTAGTAAATTAAAAAAACTGTAGGAAATGAAATGGAAATAGTTAAGGGAAAATTAGTGTAATATTTTTAATGTATGTAAACCTACTTTAGAGGTAAAACTCTAAGGTAGGTTTATTTTTTTATAAAAATATTACTTAAACCATAAAATTTGTCCTTTATCTATTAGGAGGATAGATAAATGGATAAAAGAATAATATTAAGACTAAGAGAGAAAGGTTTAAGTTACAAAGAAATATCAGAAAAACTAGCCCTGTCAATAAACACGGTAAAATCATATTGTAGAAGAAACAAAGAAAATGTAGTAGAAGAAAATACAGAATGTTTAGAATGTCACAGTGAACTGAAACAAACAAAAGGAAAAAAGAAAAGGTTTTGTTCAGACAAATGCAGGAATAAATGGTGGAATAAAAATCTAAATCTAGTAGATAAAAAAACATATTATCAATTTGAATGTACATATTGCAGTAAAGAATTTGAAGCCTATGGAAACAAACATAGAAAATACTGTAGTCATGCTTGTTATATAAACCATAGATTTGGAGAAAAAGATGAGTAGAGAAGAATATAAAAAAGAAATAATCTACCAAATCACGATGAAACAAGCAGACTTACTACTAAAAAACAAGGTACTAGATAAAGAAGACTATCAAGAATTTAAAGATAAAATGCTGAAAAAATATGAACCGAAATTAAGCAAATATATGAGCGAAACACTTGATAAATAAATGCTTTAGAGTGATATATAGTAATACAATAAAGGAGGATACAATATGAAAAAAATAAGATGCATACTGCAAATTCAAACAATAAAAAATGAAAAAATAAAAGTTGCAGCTTATGCAAGAGTATCTCACAATCAATTACTACAATCACTATCAAATCAGGTGAGCTACTACAACAAACTAATTCAAAACAATCCAGATTGGGAATATGCAGGAGTATATGTAGATCAAGCAATAAGCGGTAGAACAACAAAAAGACCAGAGTATCAAAGGTTAATAAAAGATGCAATAGAAGGTAAGATAAACATAATACTCACAAAATCAATATCAAGATTTGGGAGAGATACAGAAGAAACATTAAAAACAATAAGAAACCTAAAAGAAAAATATAAGTATAAGATTTGAAAAAGAAAACATCGATACACTAACTGCAGATGGAGAACTCTTAATAACCCTGCTTTCAGCCTTAGCCCAAGAAGAATCAAAATCAATAAGCGAAAACCTAAAGTGGAAAGTAAAAAAGAAATTTGAACAAGGATTGCCACACAATCCCCAACCACTACTAGGCTATAGATGGGATTATGAAACAAAAGAATACAAGATAAAAGAAGATGAGGCAGATATCGTAAGAGAAATATACAAGCATTATTTAGAAGGAAAAACAATAAAACAGATAATAGAAATACTAGACAAACAAGAGAGAAAAACAAGAAAAGGAAATAAATTCACAAAATCAGTAATACATAGAGTACTAGGACAAGAAGCTTATACAGGGAAACTAATACTACAAAAAACATACAGATCACCAGGAAAAGGAAGGACAATAGAAAATAAAGGAGAAAAAGCAAAATACATAGTAGAAAATGCACACGAAGCAATAATCACAAAAGAACAATACGAAAAAGTACAAGAAGAAAAAAATAAAAGAAACCTACATAACAAGAAAGGAGTAAAAAATGACTAGAAAAGTTATCACAATAGAACCAGCAAAAATAATAAGTCAGAAAAACATAATACCAAGCCTAACAAAAAGAAGAGTCGCAGGATATGCAAGGGTATCTACAGATAACGAAGATCAGGCGAGTTCTTACGAAACACAAATGAACTATTACAAAAACTACATAGAAAGTAGAAGTGATTGGGAATATGTGAAGATGTATTCAGACGAAGGGATAAGTGGAACAAACACAAAGAAAAGATTAGGATTTCAAGAAATGTTAGAAGATGCCTTAAAAGGAAAGATAGATCTAATCATCACAAAATCAGTAAGTAGATTCGCAAGAAACACAGTCGACTCCTTAACAACAGTAAGAAAGCTAAAAGAAGTAGGAGTAGAGATCTACTTTGAAAAAGAAAACATCTGGACACTTGACTCAAAAGGAGAACTACTAATAACAATAATGAGTTCCTTAGCCCAAGAAGAATCTAGGTCAATATCAGAAAACGTAACCTGGTCAAAAAGAAAACTAGCTGCAGAAGGGCAAGTACAATTCAATTACACACTGACACTAGGATTTAAACAAAAGCAAGACGGTGGATTTGAAATAGATGAAGAAGAAGCAAAAATAGTAAGATACATATTTGGAGAATACCTAAAAGGAGAGAATCCAAACAGCATAGCAAAGAAACTAACCGAAAAACAAATACCCACACCAGCAGGTAAGAAAATATGGAGTTACACAACAATAAAAAGAATACTGAGTAATGAGAAGTACAAAGGAGATGCACTACTTCAAAAATCATACACAGTTGATTTTCTAACAAAAACAAGAAAAGAAAATAAAGGGCAACTCCCACAATACTATGTAGAAAATAGCCATGAAGCAATAATAGATAAAACAACATTTGACTTAGTACAAGAAGAACTTAAAAGCAGGGCTAGAAGAATAAAGATAAGCTACGGAGGGAAAATAATATGTGGGGATTGTGGACATAGCTTTGGAAGACACACTTGGCACTCAACAAGTAAATATAAAAGACATATTTACAGATGTAGTTATAAATACAAGGGAAAAGAAAACTGCACAACACCGCATACAACACAAGAAGAAATAGAGGCTTGGATAGTAAAAGCAACAAACAAGTTAATTACAAACAAAAAAGAAATAATAGAAAACCTAAAAGTTCTAACAAACATAATAGAACAAAAACAAACGAAAACAACAGAAGAAATAGAAGAACTAGAACAAAAATTAGAAAATATAGAAATGAAGGTAGAAGAATTGGTAAGGCAAAATAGTAGAAAAATACAGGACCAAGAAGCCTACCAAGAGAAGTACAATAGGTTAGTAAACAAATATAGAAAACTAGAAGAAACTCACATAGAAAAACAAAACCAAAGAATAAAGCAAGAAGAACAGAAACTGCAGATAAAAATATTTATAGAAAAACTAAAAAAACAAAGTGAACTATTAGAAGAGTTCGATGAACAACTCTTTAACACCTTAGTAGAAAAGTTAGTAATAAAACAAGACAAAGAAATAGAAGTACAATTTAAAAGCGGACAAGTCGTATCAATTTAGATGCGACTTTTTTATTTAGTATGATATAATTAAATTGAGAAAGAAGGCGTAAAAAATGAAATTTGAAATAATCGAAATCAACGATACAGCAAGGCTTGAATCATATATATTAAACTCAGAAATTTCATATACATGATAAAAAAGACGAGTGGATGATAGATACTGATAATATATTTATAGTCGGTTTCTCTGTTGGTGGACATAGCAGCCACACTAGGAACAAGGTGGAATGACGATAGCTTACACAGTTTACTACCATTCAAAATAGAAAGAAGTTTATTAAAACCAAAAGGACTGATTTTATCATATCCACAACTAGATAGTGACAATGGAAACTACCTAAAAGAACAAGCAGGAGATAGTGAATTAATAAAACGTCAAATAGATGATATAAACACCTGCCTATATGGAACTACAGATCCAACAGAAGAACTGATAAAAAATAGAGATATAATAGGAAGAGTAGATAAAAACACTCCGCCTACATTTATATGGATGACACTGACAGATGTAGATGATACCCTAGTAAGGAAGATTATCCTGAATGTTAGTGTTTATGATGACCATTTTGTAATATGCTTTAAATCTGGAATTGAAATGGGAGTATGATTTAATACTAATATAAACCGTCAATTAAGAGTTAAGTTCTCTTGATTGGCGGTTTTTGCATTAACTTTTACATGATTTATACATGTTATATTATCAAAAATGCTGTTTATAAGATTATTGATAAGGAGTTGACCACATGAGTGATGTAATAAGCTGTTAGATGAAGCTATTAAAGAAACCGAAAACTTGTACGAAGGTGAAGTCTTTATTTTTAAGGATTTGTTTAAAGGATATGTATGGAACAGGATACCGAGAAAGGAAGGTACTAATGTCTTAGTAGATGTATTTTAGATATATTAAATAATATAAAAAGACCTGAATAAACGCTCATATAACTATTGACACAAGAGAAAAACAATAATATAATAAATATAAATTATATGAATGATTGTTCAAGTATTCAGATGAAATAATTTAAAAAGAGGTGATAATATAACTAAAAAATTTAATTCAATTGAAAGATGTGACTGCAATGTAATTCATGAGGATATTGTAAATCAAGTTAGAGATAAAAGGCCTCAAGAAGAAAGCCTTTATGATCTAGCAGAATTCTTTAAAGTATTTGGAGATTCAACACGAATCAGGATATTATGGGCTTTACATGAAGCTGAAATGTGTGTTTGTGATATCGCTGTATTACTTAACATGACACAATCAGCAATTTCCCATCAGCTGAGAGTCTTAAAACAAGCTAATTTAGTGAAAAACAGAAAAAAAGGCAAAGTAGTATATTATTCATTAGTTGATGATCATGTAAGAGAAATATTTGACAAAGGTCTAATTCATATCAACGAGAAGTAGTAATGCGGTAGAATAGAATATTTTTTGAAGATATTTGGGCATATATTTAAGTCTTCATTTCAAATGAGCAAGCTTCAAGAAAATTTGAAAAAGACTTTTATTATTCAAAATAAAATTACAAATAAAATTTAGGAGGACTTAATAATGAAAAAGAAATTTATACTTGAAGGTTTAGATTGTGCAAATTGTGCGGCAAAAATGGAAAAGGCTATTAATGAGCTTGATGGAGTGAAAGAAGCTACTGTTAACTTTATGACCACAAAACTCGTTATTGATGGTGAGGATGAAAAAATGCCAACAATAATAGAAGAGTCTGAAAAAATAGTTAAAAAAATCGAACCCGATACAACTATGAAAAAGGCTTAAAGGAGGCTATTTAGTATGACTAAACGACTATGGCGAATAATAATTGGTATAGCCGTGTTAGCTACAGCAGTATTGCTTAATTTAAATAACGAATGGTTACAGATTGCTCTCTTTATAATAAGTTACATTATTGTAGGTGGAGATGTTGTAAATAGAGCTGTAAAAAATATTTTTAAAGGTCAAGTTTTTGATGAAAACTTTTTAATGAGTATTGCAACAATTGGTGCATTTTTTATTGGTGAGTATCCTGAAGGTGTTGCAGTTATGCTGTTTTATCAAGTTGGAGAACTTTTTCAAAGCTATGCAGTTGGCAAGTCGAGGAAGTCAATTGCAAGCCTTATGGATATTCGACCAGATTATGCAAATGTTAAAAAAGGTGATGAACTTGTCAAAGTTGACCCAGATGAAGTACAAATTGGAGATATTATTGTAATTAAAGCAGGAGAAAAAATTCCTCTTGATGGCAAGGTAATTGAGGGAAGTTCAATGATTGATACATCAGCACTAACAGGCGAATCTGTTCCTCGCGAAGTAGCAGTTGGAAGTGATGTCCTAAGTGGGTGCATCAACATTAATGGGGTTATTAAAGCAGAAGTTACCAAGGAATTTGGAGAATCTACTGTAAGTAAAATTCTTGATTTAGTTGAAAATGCAAGTAGTAAAAAATCCAATTCTGAACAATTTATTACGAAGTTTGCGAGATATTATACACCAGTTGTGGTTATAATTGCAGTTTTTCTAGCTATTATACCGCCTCTTGTTATAGACGGGGCGACTTTTAGTGATTGGATATATAGAGCACTGACATTCCTAGTGGTATCCTGTCCGTGTGCTTTAGTTATTTCAATTCCTTTGAGTTTCTTCGGTGGAATAGGTGGAGCCTCAAAAAAAGGTATTTTAGTCAAGGGTAGTAACTATTTAGAGGCGTTAGCAGAAACTGAAATTGTTGTTTTTGATAAAACTGGAACACTAACGAAAGGTGTATTTAATGTACAGGAAATCCATCCAGAAGGAGTTTCCAAAGAAGAGCTACTAGAATTAACTGCATATGTGGAAAGCTATTCCAACCATCCGATTTCACTTTCACTGAAACGTGCATATAGTAAAGAAATAGACAATGGACGTATTTCAGATGTAGAAGAGATATCAGGTCATGGTGTTATTGCAACGGTGGATGGCAAAAAGGTAATGGCAGGTAATGTCAAACTTATGAAAATGATGGATATCCCTTATTTCAAGGGAGAGCTGATCGGTACTGTTGTACATGTTGCTGTTAATAACAAATATATAGGTTACATTGTAATTGCCGATGAGGTAAAAGAAGATTCAGCACAAGCAATCAAGGAACTTAAGGCAGCTAATATTAAACAAACAGTTATGTTGACAGGTGATAATAAAAGTGTTGGTTCAAAAGTTGCTAAAGAGCTTGGTCTTGATAAGGTTTATGCAGAACTGTTGCCAGCAGACAAAGTTGAGAAACTAGAAGAATTATTTTCGCAAAAATCTAAAAAAGGTAAACTTACTTTTGTTGGTGACGGAATCAATGATGCACCTGTATTAGCTCGTGCAGACATTGGAATAGCAATGGGTGGTGTAGGTTCTGATGCGGCCATTGAAGCTGCTGATATTGTAATTATGACTGATGAGCCATCGAAAATTGCTACTGCAATGAAGATTTCTAAAAAGACACTTAAAATTGCACATCAAAACATAGTATTTGCAATTGGAATAAAAATAATTGTTCTTATTTTGAGTGCTATTGGAATAACTACTATGTGGGCAGCTATATTTGCAGATGTAGGTGTAACTATCATTGCAGTATTAAATGCTTCTAGAGCTTTGAATGTAAAGAATCTATAAACTTTTTTCCTATTCACCCCTTGAATGATACCGATAATTGAGGATACAAACAAGGGGTATTTTTTAATTTAAAAACTATAAATGAAAATTGGTTGGGATTCACCTTGAATTAAATCGTATTAAAGATACTGATAAAAGATAGAGATATAATAGGAAGAGTAGATAAAAACACTCCGCCTACATTTATATGGATGACACTGACAGATAAAATAGTAAATCCAATATCAACAATGGAATATATAAAAGCACTTCATCAAGCAGGGATTAGTGGAGAATTACATTTATTTGAAACGGGGCAACATGGATTAGCAAGAGCAGATAATTTCGCATCCAAATCAGAAATTGAAATAAATAAAGATGTAGCACAATGGGTCTCATTAGCAACTACATGGATTAAAAAACAAATCACAAAATAATAAAAAACGCATAATAACAAGGTTTGTAGAGTGTCGTTAAAAGATGCACACCCCCTAGGAAAAAACTGGTAAAATGCACACCCCTAGGGTCAAAATGCACACCCCTAAAATTCAAAGGAGAAATTTGTATGATTAAACTAATAGCAACAGATGTTGATATTAATTTATTGATACAATATAACGAAAAAAATAGCGTTCGTATAAGGGGGTTGGACGGTTTTGTTTCATAGAAAGAGTAGAAAAAGTAACAGATAACAATTTTGATAGTACTTGTAATTTTGAAGAATTATTGAAATCGTTAATTAGTTTATTATTGTTAAAACGTATGTAATCGTTAAATGATATGTTTTCTTGTACTTGCCATATGGGGTGTGTGGTACTATTGACTAGAATTTAATAGAGATAAGTGATTTTCTAATGACCGTCAAAGACACAGCTGAACAGTTGGTTTTCATGTACCGCTATCTTCATAACTATTCTTGGTAGCGTGTCGGAGAAGTTCTATTTGCTGATGCAAGAACGGTAAGGAGATGAAATAAAAAGGCACTTGAAACGATAATAGTTCCAGAAAATCCGATTCGAATTATAAATAGTTCTTGAGAATTTCAGTTGTTTGATAAAAAGGATAGATAATGCTTGTACGTCATTCTATAAACTTATATGTTCCATGACATAAGTATGTACATAAATAAAAATTAACATTAATTACAATAATATCGTTGCTTACATTTATAAAAAGGACTTGACATATTTCGTTTACAATGGTAAACTCATTTTAGTTACAGTTGCTTACACTTGTAGATAACTAGGGAGAAAGGAGCGTGAGCACAATAGAACTTAATATTTATATCACAGATGCTGAATGGGAGGTCATGCGTGTAGTTTGGGCAAATGATCGAGTAACTAGTAAAAAAGTCATTTCTGTATTGCAAGAAAAAATGGACTGGACACAATCCACTATCAAAACGCTCTTAGGTCGATTAGTTGAAAAAGGCGTACTAAATACAGAGAAAGATGGTAGTAAGTTTATTTACACTGCCAATATTGTAGAGAAAGAAGCCGTAAGGGATTATGCAGAAGATATTTTTAACCGTATTTGCAAAAAGAAAGTAGGAAATGTGATAGGAAGCATCATTGAAGATCATGTCTTAAGCTTCGATGATATAGATCGACTAGAGAAAATATTAGAGATAAAAAAATCTTTCGCAGTAGAAGAAGTGCCTTGCAATTGTCCAGAAGGACAATGCGAGTGTCATTTACATCATCATTAACATTAGGAGGAATTTAAAATGAATAATGACAACAGATATTCGTCTCATAGTCACCATAATTATGACGACATGGATAATTTAAAACACGAGCATGGAATCACAGATGTACATGGAGACCATAAGGATCAACATCAAGTACATCATGCTGGGCATGATCACAGCGGGCACTGTGGGCATAACCACCATCATGGAAACTTTAAGGAACTTTTCTTAAAGTCATTGCCACTAGGAATCATTATTATGCTCTTATCTCCTATGTTTGGATTTGAACTACCATTCCAGTTTACTTTTCCATATTCTGATATTGTAGTAGCTATTTTATCTACTATATTAATTATTTATGGTGGTCGTCCATTCTATCAAGGCGCAGTTGACGAATTTAAACAAAAAGAACCTGGAATGATGGCTCTAGTTTCTTTAGGTATAAGTGTTTCATATTTATACAGTATTTATGCTGTTATCATTACCTACGTAACGGGTGAACACGTGATGGACTTTTTCTTTGAATTTGCTTCATTATTATTAATTATGTTATTAGGTCACTGGATTGAGATGAAAGCTATTGGAGAAGCAGGAGACGCACAAACAGCATTGGCTAAGTTGGTACCAAAAGATGCTCACGTTGTGTTAGAAGACGATTCAATTGAAACACGTCCAGTTGCTGACTTACAGGTAGGTGATTTAATTCGTGTTCAAGCCGGAGAAAATGTGCCAGCAGACGGAACTATTGAGCGTGGCGAATCACGTGTAAATGAAGCTCTTTTGACTGGAGAATCAAAAGCAGTTAAAAAAGGTCCTGGCGATGAAGTAATCGGAGGCTCAACAAATGGAGAAGGAGTTCTTTATATTAAAGTGAATGAAACAGGTGATCAATCCTTCATCTCTCAAGTTCAGAATTTAATCAGCCAAGCTCAAAGTCAGCCTTCCAGGGCAGAAAATATTGCTCAAAAGGTTGCAGGGTGGCTCTTCTATATTGCGGTCATTGTCGCACTAATAGCTTTTGTAGTGTGGATGGTTATTGGAGATATCCCAACGGCAGTTATCTTTACTATCACGACATTAGTTATAGCTTGTCCACACGCATTAGGTCTGGCTATTCCATTGGTTACCGCCCGTAGCACAAGCTTAGGAGCCAGTCGTGGGTTACTAGTGAAAGACCGCCAAGCCTTAGAAATAGCTCCAGATGCAGATGTGATGATTTTAGATAAAACAGGTACTTTAACAACTGGTGAGTTTAAAGTATTAGACATTGAACTTTTTAATAACAAATATAATAAGGAGGAAATCATTGCCTTGCTTGCAGGTATTGAAGGAGGATCTAGCCACCCTATTGCTCAATCAATTATAAGTTTCGCTAAGCAGCAAGGTATACGTCCAGCATCTTTTGATTCGATTGATGTGATTTCCGGTGCTGGAGTAGAGGGTAAAGCAGGTGAGCACCGTTACCAATTAATCAGTCAAAAAGCTTACGGACGTAATCTTGTTATGGATATTCCAAAAGGAGCAACTCTTAGTGTTTTAGTAGAAAACGATGATGCCATTGGTGCTGTAGCTTTAGGGGACGAATTAAAACCAACGAGTAAAGAGTTAATTAAAGCTCTTAAAAAGAACAATATTCAACCAATTATGGCAACAGGTGATAATGAAAAAGCGGCTCAAGGCGCGGCAGAAGATTTAGGGATTGAATATAGATCAAATCAATCTCCACAAGACAAATATGAGTTAGTTAAAACACTTAAAGATGAAGGAAAGAAAGTTATCATGGTAGGTGATGGTGTTAATGATGCTCCTTCTCTTGCCTTGGCAGATGTTGGTATAGCTGTAGGTGCTGGAACTCAAGTTGCATTGGATTCAGCTGATGTCATATTGACTCAATCCGATCCAGGAGATATTGAATCATTCATTGAATTAGCACACAAAACAACTCGTAAAATGAAACAAAACCTATTTTGGGGAGCTGGTTATAACTTTATAGCTATCCCTTTAGCTGCAGGAATTTTGGCTCCTATTGGCATCACATTTAGCCCTGCATTAGGAGCAATTCTAATGTCTGTGTCAACAGTCATCGTCGCCATTAATGCTATTTTATTAAATTTAGATCCCAAAAATAACGGTTAACAGATCGAATGATTGAAACCCATTAAAGTATCAAGATACAATAGTTTTACAGGATACAAAAAATAAATGTGTAGTTCTTTTAACAGATGAAGGACAAAGATCAAAAGACTTATTAAAATAGATTATTAAAATTTTTAGTCAGCATAAGTCATATCAATAAGATATGGCTTTTTTATTTTTACTTCAAAGAAATAATAATCAATAATTTACTTATTTAATATGTTATAATGAAGTGGAGAGAATACTAATTTTAAAAAAGGAGAAAATTGTATGATTAAAGTAGTAGTAACAGACATAGATGATACATTATTAGATAGTAAGGGTCAGCTTAGCTCAAAAACAAAAGAAGTGATTGAGAAATGTATAGAAAAAGATATTAAAGTAATCTTAGCATCTGGGAGACCAGATTTCGGTATGATGCATTTAGTAAAGGAATTGAGTTTGGATAAGTATGATAATTATTTATTATCCTATAACGGTGCTAAATTATCTAACTTAGCTACTGGAGAAGTTATTTATGATAAGATGCTTGATACAGATAGACTTAAATTTCTAATTAAAAAATCGCAAGAATATGGACTAGATATCTTAACTTACCAAGGAGATGTGGTTTTAACTAATAAATTAAATCCATATGCAGAGTGGGAGGCAAATGCCTTAAGAGTAGATTTAAAAGTAGAAGAAAACTTATTAGACAAAATTAAGGAAAAAGCGGCCAAGGTAATTATGCTTGATAATCCAGAAACAGCTAAAGAAAATAAGGAAAAAGTAAATTTAGATATTGGAGATGAATATGAAGTTGCTATGTCAAAGCCTTTCTTTATAGAAGTTAATGATAAGGGGATTTCTAAAGGTGCAGCCCTAGAGTTCTTATGTAAGAAATTAGGAATTGATAGGTCTGAGATGATAGCCTTAGGTGACGGACTTAATGATTTATCAATGATTGAATTTGCGGGTCTAGGTGTAGCTATGGCTAATGCTAATCAGCAGTTAAAATCAAAAGCGGATTATATTAGTAAAACTAATGATGAAGATGGTTTTGCTTATGCAGTAGAAAAATTTGTTTTAAATGAGTTGTAATTTATTGAAAATTCTGGTCTTAATCTTGAAAAAATAGTTAATATAAGGTAGAATATAAGGCACTATTAAAATTAAATATCTATAGTTAGGAGAAATCGTGGAAAAATTTCATTTTATAGGAATTAAGGGTTCTGGGATGAGTGCATTAGCTCAAGTTTTACATGACTTAGGGCATCTTGTACAAGGTTCAGATGTGGACACTTACTTCTTTACACAAAAAAAATTAGAAGATAGAAATATAAAGATATTATCACATTCAGAAAAAAATATTGAAGAAGGATTTACTGTAGTTTTAGGTAATGCTTTTAACGAAGAACATATAGAATATATTAAGGCTAAAGAACTGGGTTTAACGATTTATACTTACAGTCAATTACTAGGAATACTATCTGAAAAAATTAAGTCGGTAGCTGTAACAGGAGCTCATGGGAAAACTACAACAACTACAATGGCTACAACAGTATTTAAAGATAATATTGGAACAGCCTATTTAATTGGAGATGGATCAGGATTCTCTGTTAAGGATCCAGATATGTTTGTATTTGAAGCCTGTGAGTACAGAAGACATTTTTTAAAGTACAAACCAACATATGCAATTGTTACTAATATTGATTTCGATCACCCAGATTATTTTTCGGATGAAAGAGATGTGTTTGATGCCTTCCAATCTTTTGCTAATCAGGTCAAAGAAGCTGTAGTTTTCTGTGGTGATGATAGATTAGCCTCAGAATTAACTTCTAAATCTGCTAAATTAGTTTCTTATGGTTTTAATGATGGTAACGATTATCAAATTAAAAATCTGAGATCTAATTCAGAAGGTTCAAATTTTGATATCTACAGAAAAGATGAATTACTAGGTAATTTCCAAATGCCAATTTTTGGATTGCATGAAGTGTCAAATGCAGCAGCGGTTATTGCGGTAGGGGATCTAGCAGGCTTAGAAGCTGAAGCTATGAAAAAATCAGTGCTTACTTATCAAAAAGCGGCTAGAAGATACACAGAATATACATATAAGGATAATATTATTGTAGATGACTATGCCCACCATCCAAGAGAAATTGTTGCTACTTTAGACACCTCAAGAAGAAAATATTCTGATAAGGAAGTAGTTGCAATCTTCCAGCCGCATACATTTACTAGAACAGAGGCCCTATTAACAGATTTTGCAGAAGCTTTAGAAGGTGCAGATAAAATTTATCTATATCCGATTTTTGGATCTGCTAGAGAAGAGAAGGGGAATGTAAGTATCGAGGATTTAGCAGAAGCAATTGGCAAGCCGACATCCTTAGTAACAGGAACAGAAGACTTTGAAGAATTAGCAAAAATTGAAAATTCTGTAATTTTATTTATGGGTGCTGGAGATATTAATAAATATCAGAGAAAATTTTTAGATTACTTGGAAGTAAAATAGGAGGATGATAGATTTATGTCAGGAATAAATTGGTCAATACTAGCATATGCAGGAGTATTCTTAATAGGAGTAGGAGTTCTAATTATTGCAGTTGGAGTTTTTAAAACATTAGCAAGTGTAAGGAGAACCTTAGCTTATGCAGAAGAAATAGGTAATGATTTCAAGGATATAGCAGATGATGCTATGAAATTAGCAAATGATTTAAATGGTACGCTTAAGAAGGTTGAAGGAAATGTAGAGCCGATTTTACAAGAATCGAATATTTTATTACAAAATACCAATATTCTTGCTGAAGATATTCAAGGAAAATCTAAAAAATTAGATCCAATCTTTGATTCTACAGATTCAGTAGTTGCAACAATAGCAACAATCAACGACTCAATTGTTAGTATGAAGAATAATGCGGTTAATTTAAAAGATTCTACGGAAGAGAAAATTAGTAACCTTAAAGCCAAGGCTGATGAAAGAATTGTTAGCTTGAAAAATAAAACAGGTCAACTATCAGAGAAAGTTGCAAATTCTAAAGCAAATTCTTTTGTCAAAAAAGTTATAAAGAAAGAAACTGATTTATTAGATGAAGTTACTGAGAAAAAAGTAACTTCAAAGGCTGATGTGGAAGGAAAACTTAGCAACTTAGCATCCAACTCTAAAGAGAAAGCTAATGAACTTTTAAATAAATTCTTAAAAAAATAAGAAGTTAGTGCATAATGCACTAGCTTCTTATTTTTTGTATATTATTTATTATCTTGTTTAAGATATAAGCGGATATTATACTTAGAATTATTACTAAGCAAGCATATATAAAGTCGTCTTTATTATCCTTTCCTAAGATATCTGGTAAGAAATAAATGAACATACCATGTATCAAATATAATTCTAATGAGATATTGCCTATAAAATTAAAGATTTTATTTTTGAAATTTAATTTTAAGGCAAGTAGGATAAAGAAAATAACAAATATTATATTTTTTATGTTTGCTATAAATCCATAATTATAAATATTGTCTTTAATTTCAAATGTCATCAAAATATCTATATAATTGTGGCCTAGATAGATAAGTATAGTAAATAAAATTAATAAAAATTTATATTTATCATTAATTATATTATCTAGATCATCTTTATATATTCCCCAGAAAATTCCTAAGGGAAAAGCAAGCAGGGAATTGTATTCCCAATAACCTATTTCTAAGTACATCATAATGGAAATTACAAGACACACAAGAAATAGATTTAAGAAAGCGGCAATATGTATAGATTTTATAAATCTGAATGAAAGATAGAATGTAAGGTACATTACTATAATTCCTTGTAAAAACCAACCACTAATAATTATTGATTCATGTTTGGTAATTATAGATAGTAGTTCTTCTTTGCTAGTATATTTATTGTAAATAAAATACCAGAATAAAAAGTATAATATACTGAATAATATGTATGGAATAAATAATTTAGCTAACCTTTTCTTTAAAAAATTATCCATATAGTTTTCTTGTCTTTTATATTGGGTTATTAAACTGTAAGCTGATAAGAAGAAGAAAAAGGCTACGGCATATTCACCTACGTATAAAAAGTTATCAAATATTTCACTTTGAGAAATTCTTTGACTTATATGGTGAAAGATAATAAATAAAGCAAAGAATCCTCTTAAATAATTTGTATTTTGTGTATCTAAATAATCTAGGTTAATATGTTTATAGTTCATTACTACTAGTGAAAAAAGTAGTAATATTAGAAGATCGATTAAAACAATCTCAGTCATAATTTTTCTCCTTTCGATATTCTATCTTAATTATATCTTATGGACATATTGTTGACAAGTTAGAGTTAATTTTATAAAATTAAGTTATATTATCATAGGAGGTTTCTACACTAGTTTGTAGGAAAAGAATGTATATGGCAAAGAAAATTTTAGTAACGGGTGGAGCAGGGTACATAGGTTCTCATACTTGTCTTGAGTTATTAAATTCAGGATATGAAGTAGTGGTTGTAGATAATCTGTATAACTCTAATGAAGAGTCTTTAGATGTAGTAAAAAGATTAACAGAGAAAGAATTAAAATTCTATAATGCTGACATTCGTGATGCAGAGGCTTTAGATAAGATTTTTAAAGCAGAAGGTCAGGTTTATGGAGTGATTCATTTTGCAGGACTAAAAGCAGTAGGAGAGTCTGTTCAAAAACCCCTAGCTTATTATGAAAACAATGTAGCAGGGACGGTAAACTTATGCCAGGTTATGGCTGAGAATAATTGTAAGAATATAATATTCTCGTCTTCAGCAACTGTATATGGAGATCCACATGTACTTCCTATTAAAGAAGATTTTCCCTTATCAGCGACTAATCCATATGGGCGTACTAAGTTGATGCTTGAAGAAGTTTTAGGAGATTTATATAAGTCTGATAATGAGTGGAACATAGTAATCTTACGTTATTTCAATCCGATAGGGGCTCATGAATCAGGGGACTTAGGAGAAGATCCGAATGGAATTCCTAATAACCTAGTACCTTATGTTTCTCAAGTAGCAGTTGGAAAATTAGAAAAAGTTAATGTATTTGGTGATGATTATGATACTCATGACGGAACGGGTGTTCGTGATTATATTCACGTAGTCGATTTGGCCCAAGGTCATGTTGCTTCTATTAAGAGATTAGAGCCTAATACAGGCTTATCAATCTATAATCTTGGAACTGGAAATGGATATTCAGTTCTTGATGTGATCAAAAATATGAATAAAGCAGTAGGTAGAGAATTACCTTATGTCATATCTCCGAGAAGAAGTGGTGATATTGCTGCTTGTTACGCTGATGCATCAAAAGCAAAAGCAGAACTAGCTTGGGAAGCTAAATTTGATATTGAACGTATGTGTCAGGATACTTGGCGTTGGCAAAGTAAAAATCCAAATGGATTTAAGAAATAGTAATTAGTTAGAGATAGCCATAAAGCTATCTCTAAAATCTTGTATAAAGGAATATTGTAATGAAATTTATTGATAATATTACAGTTGACAAATATGATGAGTTTGTAAACTCTGCCCCCAATGCGAATATTTTGCAGTCATCTAAATGGGTAGATGTGAAAAAAGAGTGGAATTATAAACGACTTGCTGTTTTAGACGACAATGACAAAGTTATCGCAACAGCACAATTATTAATTAGAAGTGGATTATGGTATTTAAACCGTGGACCAATAATGGACTATTCTAATATAGAACTATTAGAATTTTTCTTAGATAATATCAAAGCATATGCTAGAAAAAATAAGGCAAAAATGCTTAAGATAGATATACCTGAACCTATAAGAAATGCCCAACTTCAAAATTTTAGAAAAAGTGAAGAAGATTCTAAAAAAATGGCTATTTTATCAGCTTTTGAAAAGGCAAAATTTAAGCATAAAGGTTTTACTTCTTATATGAGTGATACTATACAGCCACGTTTTGAAGTTGTTAAGGTATTATCCGATAACTTTATTAATGAACTACCCAAAGATACTCGTAGACTTATTAGAGATGCAGATAAGAAGTTTGTTGTTTCAAGAAGAATCGGTCTAGAAAATCTTGATGATTTTGTTTATGCAATAGAGTGTACAGAAAAAAGAAAGGGTATTTCTTTGAGAAATAAAGAATACTTTGAAAATATGATGAAGGTTTTTGGAGAAGATATTATTCTTTATGTTTCTTATATTGATTTAGATTTAGCCTTAAATGTTTGTAAAGAACGTATTGAAGATTTAAACAAGCAGATAGAGGAAGTTAAAGAAAAGTCACCCAAGAAAGTTCATCAACTCAAAGAACAAGTTGTAAGTAATGAAAAATTAATTGAAGTCTTCAGCAAGTTTGAAAAACAAGGGGATAGGAAAGAGCAAATCATTAGTGGATCTTTTACTGTTCGTTGTGGAAATTATGCGGAGATGATATATGCTGGAATGGATGAACAATTTTTAAAACTTCCAGCTCAATATAAGGTTTATGCAGACTCTATGACAGTGGCTAGAGAGATGGGTGTTGAATTTTTCTCGAGTGGAGGAATTGAAAATTCTTTAGAGGATAGTTTACTATTATTCAAATCAAAGTTTAATCCAAATGTTGTAGAGCACTATGGGGAGTTTGATTATGCTATTAGTAGGTCTTATCAATTTATGTATGATTATGCTCTACCTTTAAGAAGAAAAGTTTTAAAAACTATGAGAAATATTTTCAAGAAGAACTAAGTCTTAGACTAGTTCTTTTTTTGCGTTGTAAAGTAAGTGAAAACTTGTTATAATTATAGCAATAATATTGTGAATGGAGTGTGAAATTAGTGTTTAACCATCTAGAAATTGAAAAAAAATGGCAAAAATATTGGGAAGAAAATAAAACTTTTAAAACAGAAGATGATTTTTCTAATCCTAAAAAATTCTATGCTTTAGATATGTTTCCATATCCATCAGGTGCTGGACTTCATGTTGGGCATCCAGAAGGATATACGGCTACTGATATCTTAAGTCGTTATAAGAGAGCTAAAGGATATAATGTTCTTCATCCAATGGGTTGGGATGCTTTTGGTTTGCCTGCTGAGCAATATGCACTAGATACAGGAAATGATCCAAGAGAATTTACTCAACAGAATATTGATACTTTTCGACGTCAAATTAAGTCCTTAGGATTTTCTTACGATTGGGACAGAGAAGTGAATACAACTGATCCAAATTATTATAAGTGGACACAGTGGATTTTTATCCAGCTTTATAATAAGGGCTTAGCCTATGTTGATGAGGTACCAGTAAACTGGTGTCAAGCGCTAGGAACAGTTCTTTCTAATGAAGAGGTAGTTGATGGAGTTTCAGAACGTGGAGGCTTCCCTGTTGAGAGGCGACCTATGCGTCAGTGGGTTTTAAAAATTACTGACTATGCAGAAAAATTATTAGAAGATCTTGAGGATTTAGACTGGCCAGAGAGTCTTAAAGCAATGCAAAGGAATTGGATTGGAAAATCTGAAGGAGCAGAAGTAACTTTTAAAATTGAAAATATGAATGAAGAGGTAAAAGTATTTACTACAAGACCTGATACCTTATTTGGAGTTACTTACTGCGTTCTTGCACCAGAACATCCACTTGTGGAAAAAATTACAACAGCAGACTGTAGAGAGCAAGTAGATGCTTATATTGATGAAGTTAAGAAAAAATCTGATTTAGATAGAACAGATTTAAACAAGAATAAGACAGGAGTATTTACGGGTGCTTATGCAATCAATCCAATAAATGGATTAGAAATTCCAGTCTTTATTGGAGATTATGTGCTTTATTCTTATGGAACAGGGGCAGTTATGGCCGTACCTGCTCATGATGAAAGAGATTTTGAATTTGCGACCAAATACAAGCTACCAATCCTTCCAGTAATTTTCCCTAAAGAATTAGCAGAAGCTTTAGCTAAACAGTCTGATGAAGATTTTATTAATTCATTAAGTGAAGAAGAACTGAATAAGTTTATGGAGGAAGGTGCAGCGGCTGAGAAAGATTTTAACGAAAAGTTACCATACACAGATCCAGGTTACATAGGAACACTTACTATTAGCACGCAAACTGAAATGACTGACAAAGAAATTGAGGATCTACATAAAAAATATCTATTATTATCAAGTGAAGAAGCTAAAAAAATATTTGTAGCTGATTTAGAAAAAGATGGCCATGCTGTTAAAAAAGTTACTTACAAATTACGTGACTGGTTATTTTCACGTCAAAGATACTGGGGAGAGCCAATTCCAGTGATTCATTGGGAAGATGGAACAATGACAACAGTTCCTAAAAATGAATTGCCATTATTACTTCCAGAAACTGATAATATAAGACCATCTGGTACTGGAGAGTCTCCATTGGCTAATCTTACAGATTGGATAGAGCTTGTAGATCCGGTAACTGGTATGAAAGGTAAAAGAGAAACTAATACTATGCCACAATGGGCTGGATCTTGTTGGTACTATTTACGTTATATTGATCCAAACAATAAAGATGTATTTGCAGATCCAGAGAAATTAAAATACTGGCTACCAGTAGACATCTATATTGGAGGAGCAGAGCATGCAGTCCTTCACTTGCTATATGCTAGATTTTGGCACAAGGTACTATATGATTTAGGATTAGTTCCAACTAAGGAACCTTTCCAAAAATTATTTAACCAAGGTATGATTCTTGCAGAAGGAAAAGATGGGCGTCCAGAAAAAATGTCTAAATCTAAAGGGAATGTAGTAAACCCAGATGCAATTGTTACAGGATATGGTGCTGATACATTACGTGTTTACGAGATGTTTATGGGACCCCTAGATGCTTCTATTGCTTGGTCTACAAATGGTCTGGAAGGTTCTAGAAGATTCTTAGATAGAGTCTATCGTTTACTAGTTAACGAAGAGACAAATCAAGTTTCTGATAAAGTTCAAGATAAAGAAAATCCGGAATTAGAAGTAACTTATAATTTCACTGTTAAGAAAGTTGGAGAGGATATTGAAAACCTACAATTCAACACAGCAATTTCTCAATTAATGGTATTCGTGAATGATGCTAACAAGGCAGAATTTTTACCAAGAAAATATGCTTTAGGATTTATCCAATTAATTGCACCATTTGCTCCGCACTTAGGGGAAGAATTATGGTCAATTTATGGAAATCAAGATACATTATCTTATGAGCCATGGCCAACTTACGATGAGTCTAAACTTGTAAGTGACAGTGTTGAAATAGTAGTTCAAGTATTAGGGAAAGTAAAAGCTAAGATTAAACTAAGAAAAGATTTATCAAAGGATGAGTTAGAGAAAGAGGCATTAGCACATGAAGATGTCCAAGTACTTATTCAAGGAAAAGACTTAGTTAAAGTTATAGCAGTACCAAATAGATTAGTAAACTTGGTTGTAAAATAAGAGGTTGCTTATGATGGAAGAATTAATTTTAAATATAGTGAAGGAAATAGTAGAATATAAGGATGAAGTAAAAGTGGACAAGTATATAAAAAATGCGAGAGAACACTATGTACTATCACTTCATCCCGATGATGTAGGGCGTGTCATTGGAAAAAAAGGAATGACAATTAACGCAATAAGAACAGTTATCAATTCTACAAATTTTTCTAAGAAAGTATATTTAAACATACTTGAATAAGGAAAAACACCCGGTTTTAGCTGGGTGTTTTTTTGTGAATGTACGAAAAATACAAATTAGTATTTTAAAATATTTAAAATAATATGTAATGTAAGGGTATGTTTTGAAAAAACATAGTAAATATGATATAATTTATCCGAAATTAAAATAGAGGTAAGGAAAAATGGATAAAGAGATTTTTGATTTAATCGAAAAAGAAAAAATAAGACAAGAGACAAATATAGAGTTGATTGCATCAGAAAATTTTGTGTCAGAAGATATTTTGAATGCAACAGGATCAATACTTACAAATAAGTATGCAGAAGGATATCCAGGTAAGAGATATTACGATGGATGTGAAGTAGTTGATGAAATCGAGTCTATAGCTATTGAAAGATTGAAAAAATTATTCAATGCAAAATTTGCTAATGTTCAAGCTCATTCTGGTTCAAGTGCCAATATAGCTGTTTATATGGCGCTGTTAAATCCTGGTGATACAGTTTTAGGTATGTCTATGGATGCTGGAGGACACTTAACCCATGGTTCTAAAGTAAATTTTTCAGGGAAAATTTATAATGCGGTATCTTATGGTGTAGATAAAGATACTCATACAATTAACTATGACAATGTATTAGCAATAGCAAAAGAACATAAACCGAAAATGATTATTGCTGGTGCTTCTGCCTATGCTAGAAAGATTGATTTCAAAAAATTTAGAGAAATAGCTGATGAAGTAGGGGCTTATCTGCTAGTAGATATGGCTCATATTGCAGGACTTATTGCGACTGGTTATCACCAAAGTCCAATGGAATATGCTCATGTTGTTACATCAACAACGCACAAGACTTTAAGAGGTCCACGAGGAGGAATTATTTTATCTAATGATGAAGAAATTGCTACTAAGATTAATAAAGTGATCTTCCCAGGTGCACAAGGTGGGCCTTTAGAGCATGTAATTGCAGCTAAGGCAATTTGTTTTGGGGAAGCTCTAAAACCAGAATTTAAAACTTATATTGGACAAGTTCTAAAAAACATACAGGCAATGGTTAAAAGCTTTAAGAAAAATAATGTACCAGTGGTAAGTGATGGAAGTGATAATCACTTATGTTTAATTGATACATATTCAACATACGGTAAGACTGGTCATGAAGCGAGTACACTTTTAAGTGAAGCTGGAATTACATGTAATAAGAATGGAATTCCATTTGATACATTACCACCAATGAAAACAAGTGGTTTAAGATTAGGGGCAGCGGCTATGACTACTAAAGGGTATAATGAAGAAGATTTTGCTTATATTACAGAATTGATTTGTGAATTATTACGAAATGGTGAAGCAAGTTTAGAATCTGTTCGCACAAAAGTTTTAGAACTTACTAAAAAGAAAAATGAATTATTATAAAGTGAAGTCACTAGTTTAACTAGTGACTTCTTTCTAAAAATTGAAAAAATAATAATTTAATGATATTATAGGTAAAGAATTCAGTATATTTTTGATAGTAATGTAGTGTGTTATAAATTAGAGTATATATCTATTGATACTTTATAAAATAAGGTTGAGATAGGGAGGGTTATTGATGATATTAAATATTTTATATGTGGTATTTGCTTATTTAATGGGGAATATCATGGGTGGAAAGATACTTCAATTGATTTATGGAGTTGATATTTCTAAACGTGGTTCTGGGAATGTGGGAGCCAGAAATGCTGGAAAACTTTTGGGTCAAAAAGCATTTGTTTTAGTTGCTACTGTGGATTTATTTAAAGGATTTTTAGTAGTAATATTTTTAAAATTTGCTGGAGTAAATAACTGGGTTATGGGATTATCTATATTGCTAGTTATATTAGGACATATTAGACCGATATTTTTTGATGGTGGAAAAGGAGTTGCTACTTTTATAGGTGCGATTTTAGCTCTATCTCCTAATGTATTTTTTGTATTTTTATTAGGTTTACTTATGATTTCTTTTGTAACTAGATCTTTAACTATAGGTTTTTACATGAGTTTACCTGTTTTAATTGTAATTTATTATTTAGATTTTAAAGATGTATTGGGAACTTTCTTTTTTATGCTGACAATTGTTTTACTTATTTTTGTAGCTTATGAGTCTATTACCAAATCATTTAATAGGTATTTTGCTGTGAAAAAGAGAAGGATTGTAAGGAGAGTGGAAAAAGTTTCTAGAGAAAATAGATGATTGAAATCATCTATTTTTTTGTTTAGTATAATTTTTTAATGGAGTGACAAAGAATCAAGTAATATCCATGACTAGAAGACCCAGATGTTGAATTTCTAATTTTTAATAATATTGGTATAGATAATATTTTAAATACTATATAAGTAGACCGTAGCTAGTGGAATTTAAGGACTATTTTTATATTTGTAACACTTTACAATTTTTAGAAAATTTGTTAAAATATATTTAAAATTGAATTTTAGGAGGATATAAAATGGGAAAATTAACTAAAGGATTTTTATTAGGGGCTGTATCAGCATTAGGTGCATATTACTACAAAAATCCAAAAGAAGCACAAAAGCATAAAGAATTAGTTTTAGAGAATGCAAAAAAACTTTTAGATAAGGTAAATAAAACTGAAACAGAAGTTTTTAATTCAGATGATTTAGAAGAATCTTTAGATTTAGTTGAAGAAAAAGGAATTAAAGTGGAAGTTAAGGATGAAAAACTAGATTCTTTATTATCTGCTTTTGAACCTAAAGATGAAGAATTAAATTTAAAAGAAAAAGCAGAAGAAAAAGTGGAAGATGCAAAAGATTTTGCGGAAGAAAAGACAGAAGCAGCAACAGAAAAAGTAGAAGAGCTGAAAGAAAAAACTGAAGATAAGTTTACTAAAGTAAAAGAAAGTGCAGAAGAAAATCTAGAAGATGCCAAAGGTTTTGCGGAAGAAAAGGCAGAGCTGGCAGCAGAAAAAGCAGAAGAATTAAAAGAATTATCTGAAGAAAAATCAGGTTTGTCTAAAGCAGCTTTGCTAGCGGGAGCTGCAGCAGTAGGCGGAGTAGCGGCAGCTGGAACTGCATTAGCAGGTAAAGCAGGAGAAGATTCAGCTAAAGCAGAAGAACTTGCAGAAAAAGCAGAAGAAAAACTAGCAGATGCAAAAGATTTTGTACAAGAGAAGGCAGAAGCAGAGACAGGAAAAGTAGAAGAGCTTGCAGAAAAAACAGAAGATAAGTTTGCTGAAGTTAAGGAAAGTACAGAAGAAAAAGTAGAAGATGCAAAAGATTTCGTACAAGAAAAGGCAGAAGCAGCGACAGGAAAAGCAGAAGAACTTGCAGAAAAAGCAGAAGATAAGTTTGCTGAAGTTAAGGAAAGTACAGAAGAAAAAGTAGAAGATGCAAAAGATTTCGTACAAGAAAAGGCAGAAGCAGCGACAGGAAAAGTAGAAGAACTTGCAGAAAAAACAGAAGATAAGTTTACTGAAGTTAAGGAAAGTACAGAAGAAAAAGTAGAAGATGCAAAAGATTTCGTACAAGAAAAGGCAGAAGCAGCGACAGGAAAAGCAGAAGAACTTGTAGAAAAAACAGAAGATAAGTTTACTGAAGTAAAAGAAAGTGCAGAAGAAAAAGTAGAAGATGTCAAAGGTTTTGCGGAAGAAAAGACAGAGTTGGCAGCGGATAAAACTGAAGAGATCACAGAAAAAACAGAAGATAAGTTTGCTGAAGTTAAGGAAAGTGCAGAAGACAAGCTAGCAGATGCAAAAGAATTTGTGGAAGAAAAGGCAGAAGCAGCGACAGGAAAAGTAGAAGAACTTGTAGAAAAAACAGAAGACAAATTTACGGAAGTTAAGGAAAGTACAGAAGAAAAAGTAGAAGATGCCAAAGGTTTTGCAGAAGAAAAGACAGAGCTGGCAGCAGATAAAGCAGAAGAACTTAAAGAAAAAGAAGAAGATATGTTTTCGGAAGTAAAAGAAGAATCAAATTCATTTGTAGAAGGAGTTAAGTCTGAATTTGTAAATGAAGAAATTGACTTGGATATAGGAGAATTTTCTTTAGAAGAGGAAGATGAATTAGCTAGGTTAGATAGAGAAATTGCTGAATTAGAGGCTCAAATTAGAGCGGAACAAGAAGATTCAGATGTTCTTCATTCATTTGATTTAAGTGAAGCTAATCTAGAAGAGTATGAAGATCTAGAAGTAGAAATGTATACTCCTGCTGAAGAAGAAACAAGTGACTCAATTTTTGGAAAAATTAAATCGCTAGTTTCAGGAGATGAATCAGCTCAAGCTAAATTAGAGGAGGCGGCTTCTCTAAAAGAAGATCTTGCTAATTTATCTGCTGATGACTTGAAAGCAGAATTAGGAGAATCAACTGGATTAGTTACAGGGCCGGCTGAGAAACTAAAATCTCAAGTAGAAGATAAGCTAGTAGTAGCCAAAGAAGAAATTTTAAGTAGAGCAGGTTTACAAGAAGAGGAATCATTAACTGATAAGTTAAAAACAGACTTGGAAACTGTAGAATCTGATGTGACTGAGAAAGTTGAAGAAAAGAAAAAAGGATTGTTTGGGGCCTTAGGTTCATTATTCACATCTAAAAAATAATTTTTAAAAAAGAGATTAGTAAAATTTGCTAATCTCTTTCTTATTGACAAATATATAAATTTATTATAATATTTATTAGTAATGATAAAGCTTGTATATTAGAAAACATTATTTTCAGAGAGTTAGGTTCAGCGGCTGAAAGACCTAATAGTAATATTGATATACTGAACACTTTATTGTAAAATTGAATACCTAATTATGAGGTACTGTTTATAATAAGATTGTAATAGCAGTATGAATAAGGGTGGCACCACGTATATAATCACGTCCCGTATAAGTAGAGATACTTGTACGGGACTTTTAATATTCTTTGGACAATTTTTCACATATAATTATTTATTTAAATTAAAATTGTTTAAAGAATGCTTTTAAGAAGAAAATAGTATAAAATTTCCAGTTTAGTGGATGTTTTGAGATTAAATTTGTAAATGTATAGTAAATAAAGAGGATTAATGATGAATAATATAATAAGTGTGCCAAGAGGAACACAGGATATTTTACCTGTTGAATCAAGAAAATGGCAATATATAGAAAACAAATTAAGAGAATTATCAAATAATTTCTGTTATGAAGAAATTAGAACACCTATGTTTGAATCAACGGAATTATTTGCAAGAGGTGTTGGAGAAACTACGGATATAGTTTCTAAGGAAATGTATACATTCTTAGATAAGAGTGATAGATCTCTAACTTTAAGGCCAGAGGGAACAGCAGGAACAGTTCGTTCTTATATTGAGAATAAACTTTTCGCAGAAACAATTAAACCACAAAAGTTATTTTATATTGGACCTATGTTTCGTTATGAACGTAAACAAAAAGGTCGTTATCGTCAATTTGTACAGTATGGAGTGGAGGTAGTTGGAGAGGAATCACCTATGATTGATGCTGAGGTAATTTCACTAGCCTACAATATTTATCGCTCATTTGGTATTGAAAATATAAAAGTAGCAATTAATTCATTGGGTAATCCGAGTGAAAGACAAGCATATAATGATGCTATGGTTAAGCACTTTGAAACAAATATTGAAGAATTTTGTTCAGATTGTAAGATAAGGATTCAAAAAAATCCAATGCGTATTCTAGACTGTAAGATTGATGCAGGACGTGAAGAAATTACTACAGCTCCTAAGTTATTAGATTACCTTGGAGAAAAGTCGCGTGCTTATTTTGATGAAGTTACAAAGTATCTAGATAGCCTAGAAGTTAAGTATGAAGTAGATCCTAATCTTGTTAGGGGACTTGATTACTATACTCACACAGCTTTTGAAATTATGATAGATAATCCAGAAGTAGAACTTAAAACACTTTGTGGTGGTGGTCGTTACAATGGTCTTGTGGAAATGCTTGGGGGACCTGAAGGAGAAAAAGGTATTGGTTTCGCCTTAAGTATTGAGCGTCTATTATTGGCCTTAGAGAGTGAGAATATTACTTTACCTTTAGATGATGGAATAGATTTGTTTATAGTTTTTATGGGGAAAGCAACAGATTATGCTGTCAAGTTAACTAATGACTTACGTCTAGCAGGCTTTAAAGTTCAAAGTGATTATTTTGATAAGAAGATGAAGTCTCAAATGAAATTGGCAGATAGATATAAGGCTAGGTATACAATTATTATTGGAGATAAAGAGATTGAAGAAGACAAGTTATTAGTAAAAGATATGGCTAACTTTAGCCAAGAAGAAGTATCTTTAGCAGATTTAGAGTTATATTTAGAAAAACAATTAAGAGGAGAATAAAATTATGTCAGCATACGGAAGAAGTGATTATGCAGGTCTTATTGATGAAAGATATGTAGGACAAAAAGTAACAGTTAAAGGATGGGTAGGAAAACGTCGTGACTTAGGAAATCTAGTTTTTATTGATGTTAGAGACAGAATGGGAGTTGTGCAATGTGTTATATCTGGGGAAAAAAATCCAGAAGCTCACAAGATTGCAGATATGATTAGAAATGAATATGTAGTATCGGTAGAAGGAGAAGTTGTCGCTCGTAGTGAAAGAACTCAAAATGATAAAATTCGTTCTGGTAAAGTGGAACTAATTGTTGAGAAAATTGAAATTTTAGCAGAATCAAAAACTTTACCATTTGTATTGGATGATTCAACATTGTCAAGTGAAGAGTTAAGAATGAAATATCGTTATTTAGATTTACGTCGTTCTGAACTTGCAGATGTAATTCACTTACGTTCAAAAATTACAAAAGCAACACGTGATTATTTAGATAAGCATTTATTTACAGATGTAGAAACACCAATATTAACAAAATCAACACCTGAAGGGGCACGTGATTATCTAGTGCCTAGTCGTGTACATGCTGGAGAGTTTTATGCGCTTCCACAATCACCACAATTATTTAAACAATTACTAATGGTTGCAGGATTTGATAGATATTACCAAATTGCTCGTTGTTTCCGTGATGAGGATTTACGTGCGGATCGTCAACCAGACTTTACTCAAATTGATATGGAAATGTCCTTCATGTCGCAAGATGAAATTATCGAGATGGTTGAAGGATTAATTGCTCATGTAATGAAAGAAGTTAAGGGAATCGAAGTTAAGACTCCATTTGAAAGAATAGACTATGATATAGCTATGGAAAGATTTGGTTCGGATAAACCAGATACTCGATTTGGTATGGAATTGAAGGATGTTTCTGAATTAGTTGCCAATGTAGATTTCAAAGTATTTTCAAATGCAATAGAGCAAGGAGGAGCTGTTAAGGCTATTGTTGCTAAGGGAATTGCGGATAAGTACTCTCGTAAAGATATGGAGGCACTTGGAGAGTATGTTGCAAACTACGGAGCTAAGGGACTTGCTTGGTTAAAAGTTACCGAAGAAGGACTTAATGGACCAATTTCTAAGTTCTTTACAGAAGCAGTAGCGGCAGAACTAGTAGAGAGAGTAGAAGCGGAAGTAGGAGATGTAATCTTATTTGCGGCAGATTCTAAGAAAGTCTGCTATGCCTCATTAGGAGCTTTACGACAAAAGCTTGCTCGTGACTTAGACTTAATAGATCCTAATAAATTTAACTATTTATGGGTTGTTAACTGGCCTTTATTAGAATTTGATGAAGAAAGCGGAAAATATTCAGCAGCACATCATCCATTTACAATGCCTAAAGTTGAAGATATTCCATTATTAGAAACAGCACCGGAAAAAGCATATGCACAAGCTTATGATATTGTATTAAATGGATATGAATTAGGTGGTGGATCAATGCGTATTTACGACAAGGAAGTTCAACAGTCTATGCTTAAAGCATTAGGATTTACAGAAGAATCGGCACAAGAACAATTTGGTTTCTTATTGGATGCATTTGAGTACGGAGTGCCACCACATGGAGGAGCAGCATTAGGATTAGATAGATTTGTAATGCTACTTGCAGGTCGTGATAATCTAAGAGATACAATTGCCTTTCCAAAAACAGCAAACGCATCTTGTCTATTAACAGAAGCACCATCTCCAGTAGACTTGGAACAATTATTAGAGTTAAATATCTCTACACTAAAAAAATAAAATATTTTGAAAAAATCAACCTAGAAATAGGTTGGTTTTTATATTAGAAGATTAATTTTTTATTAATTAACAAAAAATCTTGCTCATATATTTTTTATATGCTAAAATTTATAGGAATTCATAAAGGAGTGGTAGATAAAATGAAAAAGAAAATTTTATTAATTAATACAGGTGGAACTATCTCGATGAGTGAAGATAGAGGGACAGGAAAAGTATCTCCATCAAGTGAAAATCCTATAAATCAAAGTGATTCAATTTTTTCTTATATTGCTGATGTAATAGTAGAAGAATTATATCATCTACCATCACCTCACATTACAATAAAAGAGATGGATGGATTAAGGCAAAGAATAGAAAAAGCTGAAATAGAAAGATACGATGGAGTAGTCGTGACTCACGGAACAGATACATTAGAAGAGACGGCTTATTTTCTAGATTTAACTTTAGATATAAAAATACCTGTAGTAATTACTGGTGCAATGCGTTCTTCTAATGAAATAGGATCTGATGGACTAGCCAACTTAAGATCGGCACTATTAGTTGCGGCCTCGGAAGAAGCTAAAAACTACGGAGTGCTTGTAGTTATGAATGATGAAGTTCATGCAGCTGCTTATGTAACTAAAACTCATACTACAAATGTAGCAACATTTCAGACACCAACATTTGGACCAATAGCTTTGGTATCTAAGAGTGATGTTATTTTCTTTCAAAAATTTTTAAGAAAAGAAACGTATAAAACTAAAAGGTTGGACAAAAAAGTACATTTACTGAAATCCTATGCAGGTATGGATGGAGAATTAATTGATGCAATTAAAAAACTAGGGGCAGATGGATTAGTAATAGAAGCTTTGGGTTCTGGTAACTTACCACCTGCTACAGAAGAATCCATTAAAAGATGTATTGAAGAAGGAATGATAGTAGTTTTTGTTTCAAGAGCTTTTAATGGAGTAACTCGTGATGTCTATGATTATGCTGGTGGAGGAAAGAGATTTAAACAAGATGGTGTAATATTCACTACAGGACTTTCTGGACAAAAAGCAAGATTAAAATTATTGGTACTACTTAACTCAGATGTAGAAAAAGAGGAACTTGCTAAAAAATTTGAAATATAATAAAAAAACTTGTTGACTTTTAGTCAGCAAGTTTTTTATTGTATTATCTATCGCAGCCATCCATTTCGATTGATTTTTTTAATCTTTCGTTCACATACTCCCAGTTAATAACACGGAAGAATTCTTTAATGTATTCTGGACGACGGTTTTGATAGTTTAAGTAGTAAGCGTGCTCCCAAACATCTAATCCTAATAATGGCGATTTTCCATCTAAGACTGGAGAGTCTTGGTTAGGAGTAGAAAGTACTTCTAGTTTCCCTTGGGCGTTAAGAACTAGCCAAGCCCATCCTGAACCGAAACGACTTGTCGCAGCTGCAGTAAATAATTCTAAGAACTTGTCATATCCACCTAAGTCAGCATCAATTTTTTCTTTAATTTCCCCATCGTAAACAGAAGTGTCTGGAGTAGTTAATAATTTCCAAAATAGAAGGTGATTTAAGTGTCCACCTGCATTGTTGATTACAGCTTGTTTAATGTCAGCTGGAATAGTATCTATTGATTTTAGTAATTTAGTAGGACATTTAAAGTCTAATTCTGGATATTTAGCAAGAGCTGCGTTTAAGTTGTTAACATAAGCAGCATGATGTTTAGAGTGATGAATCTCCATAGTTTTTGCATCGATGACTGGTTCTAAGGCATCATAAGCATATTGTAATTCTGGTAATTTGAATGTCATATAAATTCCCTCCTAATATAATATATAATCTTATTATAAGAAAAAATGTAAGTAATTTCAATTTTAAAGAATTTAGGATATAAATTAATTGTAAACAGCAAATTAATTGAAAAAAAAATAAATTTATATAATAATAGGTAATAAGATATAGCAAAATTTAGGGTGATTTTCATGAAAATATTGATACCTACAGCTAAAGAAATGTCCACAAAAAGTAAGGCTAAGTCTGGTAAGGATCTGGGTAATATAAGTAGGGGTATTTTACAGGAATTGAGGAAATTAGATAGTCAAAGCTTGGCAAAACTCTATAAAATCAAAGAAGATCAAGCTGAAAAAGAAGTGAGAAGATGGCAAGAAATAGCCAATAAAACAGCTAAGTCATATAGTGCCTTAAATCTTTTTGATGGATTGATGTATAGAAATATAAAAAGAGAGATTTTGACAAAGACTGAAAGAGAATATTTTATTAAAAATGTATTTATTACTTCATCTTTTTACGGAATTATCAATGTTTTTGATGAAATCTCTGAACATAGACTAGATTTTTTACAAAATATCAAAGTTGAAGATAATTCATTAAAAAAACTGTGGCGTCCAGAATATGATTTATTTTTAGAAGGAGAAGACTTTATAATTTCTTTATTATCCAATGAGTTTGAAGAAGTTTTCTCTAAAGAAATTAGAAATAAATTTATTAAAGTAATTTTTATGGAAGAGAAAGCTGGAGTGAGAAAGAGTCATTCTACAATTTCTAAAAAAGCAAGAGGGAAGTTTTTAACATATCTAGTTAAGAATAATATAGAGAGTTTTGAAGAAATAAAAAAGATAAAATTTGAAAATTATAAACTGGAGAGGAACTTGTCTACAGACAGACAATTAGTTTTTGTAGCACAAGTAGGAAAATAGAATGTACGTTAAAGAAAAATTAGAAATAAACACGGATAAATTATACTATGGATTTCCTGTGGTTTTACTAGGATATAAGGATGATAGATTTAAGTATAATGCAACAACAATATCATCATCATATTCACTGAAAGATACATTAACAATAGGCGTTAAATCTGAAAGTCATTCAGCTGCTAATATAAAAAAATATGGAGAATTTACACTTAATGTGCCTAGTGATAAATTATTAGGTGAGGTAGAGGTATGTGGATTCTTCTCTGGTCATAATAAGTTACAGCAAGCAGATCTTACTTATGAAATTGCTAAGACCATTGATGCTCCTGTAATTGATGATTGTTTTTTAACTTTAGAATGTAAAGTAGTTCATTGTTATGATCATCATGGATATACACACTTTGTAGCAGATATAACTAATAGATTAGTTGATAATGATTTAATTGATGAAGAAGGAAACTTTAGAATTGGTGAAATAGATACTATTCATTTTACAGGCTGTAATGAGTTGAGACAATATAGATTCTTAAAAGAAGAAAAAGCAACAAAAGGAGATTTTATTTATACGTCTGATAATTGTTGTGGATAGGAGATTGGTTTGGCCAATCTCTTTTTTATTTTTAAATACTTATTTATTTATAGTATAATTAAAAAAACTAATGGTTAAGGAGGTAATCAAATGACTTTTTATAATATGCAAATTCATACAGCTTACGATTTATTAAATTCAACAATATCTTTAGATAAATTGTATGAGAAATTAAAGGATGATAATCAGCAGGCTCTTATAATATCAGATCCCAATATGTACGCAGCTATTAAGACTTATAGACTTGCAAAGAAATATGGAATAAAAATAATTCATTCTTTAAATGTTAAAGTAGACTATGATTTAAATTTTTTGAATATCTCCTTAATTGCTAAAAGTAGGAGGATGTTTTATAAATTATTAAAGATATCTAGTGACATTCAAATTCAGGATAAGACTATTTATTTTGAAGATTTATTAAATGATTTATTAGATTATAGAGAAGATTGTGTGATTTTAGTAAATACAGACTTAAATAGTAGGCAGAGTATAGAAAATTTATCCCAGCTTCTAGCCGAATTTGAACATTATTTTTCATATACAGAAAAATCTTTTTATCAAGTATACAAAGGTTTAAATAATATAGTGTATGCAAGTCCTGCCTATTACCTTGATGATGAAGATTATAAAACTAGTCTTGTAGTTAGAGCTATAGCTAATAATAAAAAGTTGAAAATAGAAGATTTGCATATAAGCAGTGGGCCAAACTTTGTAAAAAAACAAGAAGATTTCAAAAAAATAATAGTTGATATAGATAATCCATCGGAAAAAGAGACGATGATTTTTGCCATGAATAGGCAAGAGGATTTAATTAGGTCTTGTAATTATGAATTAGACTTTAGTTCTTATCAATTACCTAAGTATATCTATTCAGAAGAGGAGAGAGCATTTGAACAATATTCAACTTATGACTATTTGAAATATCTTTGTGTTCAAAGTCTTAAGGAAAAGATAAAGAGACCATTAGACTTGTATATAAAGAGATTGGAGAAGGAACTAAAAGTAATACAAGAAATGGGCTTTGAGGATTACTTCTTAATAGTTCAAGATTTTGTTAAATATGCTAAATCACAATCTATAGTTGTGGGTTATGGCCGTGGTTCTGCGGCAGGATCTCTTGTGTGTTATCTTTTAGGTATTACTCAGGCTGATCCTATCAAATATAATCTACTATTTGAAAGATTTTTAAATAAAGATAGAATATCTATGCCGGATATTGATATTGATTTTCAAGATACAAGACGAGATGAAGTAATTAAATATGTGGAAGAAAAATATGGTGTAGATAGGGTCGCACAGATAATAGTATTTGGTAGTTTTCAAGCTAAGGCAGCAGCTAGGGAAACGGCTAGAATATTCAATTTTCATCAAAAAAAATTGGATTTTATTTCTAAAAATGTTTCATCAAGAAGGAGTCTTACAGAGTCCTATGAGGAATCTAAAGAACTAAAAGAATTTGTGAATGCTAGCAAACAACACCAATATTGGTTTTCTGTGGCTAAATCAATAGAAAACTTACCTAAAAATAAATCAGTTCATGCAGCAGGATTGATAATTTCTGGACAAGACATGATATCAGATTATATAGCTTTAGAAAAGGCTAATATTACTAGAAATTTAAGTCAGTGGACTATGGATGATCTAGAATATGTAGGCTTATTGAAGATAGATTTTCTAGGTATAAAATATTTAACTATGTTAGAAAATATTTCTAAAGATATAAGGAAAGAGAATCCCGATTTTGATATTGATAAAGTTTCTTATGACGACCAAAATGTATATAAATTATTTACAAAGGGAGATACAGAAGGTATTTTTCAATTTGAAAATAGAGGATTAAGGGCTTGGTTAAGAGAGCTTAAGCCGACTGAATTTAAGGATATTTATGCCATAACTTCCTTATACAGACCGGGCCCCATGAAGTACGTGGCTTCATATATTGCTAGAAAACATGGTAAGGAGAAAGTAAGTTATCTTCATCCAGTATTAGAAACTATCCTAAAAGAGACTTATGGAATTATAGTTTATCAAGAACAAATCATGCAAATAGCAGTAGCTTTTGCAGGGATGACACTTAACCAAGCGGATACAATGAGAAAGGCTGTGTCCAAAAAGGATAGACTAAAATTACAAGAATATGGAAAAATCTTTATTGAAAAAGCTGTCGCTAAGGGACAGGATGCCAATATAGCCAGTAAACTATATGAACAAATAGTAACCTTTGCTGAATATGGTTTTAATAAGTCTCATGCAGTTGTATACTCTATGTTAGCCTATAAGCTTGCTTATTTGAAAACATATCACAAAAAATATTTTATGACAGAGCTTTTAAATAACGTAATAAGTGATGTTTCTAAAATTAATGAATACAAGAGTGAACTCAATAGAAATAAAATAAGCTTGTTAAGTCCAAATGTAAATGAATCAGATGTGAAATTTTCTGTAGTAAGAAAGGGAATATCTTTTGCTTTATTAGCTATTAAGCATGTGGGATATATGACAGCAGTTTCTATTGTTAATGAAAGAGATAAGTATGGTAAGTTTTTAGATATAGATGATTTTTTAAGAAGATTAGATAAAAAGTTGGATTACCAAGCGGCAAATTTTCTAGTTAAATCTGGGGCCTTAGATTGTTTTGCTTATAATAGAGCAACACTTTTAAATAAAGTGAAAAATTATTATGAAGACGCTAGAGGAAATGTGGGAGATATAAGATTTGCTATAAATTCTTTATCAAGTTTAACTATTAAAGTGGAAGAAGTTGAAGATTTTTCTTTACTGGAAAAAATAAGTATGGAAAAAGAAGCGACAGGAACTTACTTTTTAAAACATCCGGTACAAGTAAAGAAGGAAGAATATTCATATCTACCCTTGGAATATATTTCTAAAAAAAATGTAGATGTTTATGTAGAAATTGTCTCTGTTAAAGAAATTAAAACTAAAAAAGGGGATGCTATGGCATTTTTATCTGTAAATGATGGAAATGAGGACTATGAGATTACAGTTTTTCCAGATACATATAAGTATGCTAGATTATATTTGAAAAATAATTCTTTTTTAGTAATAAGTATAAAACAGCAAGTTAGAGAAGGTAAAATATCTTATATTTTAGAAAAAATTACGGATTTTGAAAGTTATGAAAATTATTGTTTATCTAATATCAAACAGATATCTGTTCTTGTCAATGAAAAAAATAAAAAATTTTTGCAACGCGCTTTACATCCGTCAAATAAAGGGAATGTACACTTATTTAATCAAAAAAACCAAAGTTATAATAAAACATTTATAGTAAAAAACGAACATTTCTTTGTTCGTGAATATTTAAATAAATTCGAAGGGAATAGCATTAAGATAAGCTATAAGACAGTTTAACTATAAAAATAAAACAAACAAAAAATAACAAAAAACACACTTTTACACTAGAAATTTTTGTGAAAGTGTGTTATTCTGTATATAGTCAAATTTTAAAAGAATAAGATTCGATTAAGAGGTAATTTGAAATGAAAAAGATTGCAGTTTTAACAAGTGGTGGAGATGCTCCAGGAATGAATGCTGCTGCTCGTGCAGTAGTAAGAACAGCTATTTATAATGGAATAGAGGTATATGGTATATACCAAGGTTATAAAGGAATGCTTGAAGGAAACATTAAAAAATTAGAAGTTGGTGATGTAGGAAATATCATTAACCGAGGAGGAACTTTCTTAGGATCTGCTCGTCTTCCAGAATTTGCTGATCCAGAAGTAAGAAAGGAAGCCATTAAAAATTTAGAAGAGATAGGTATTGAAGGTTTAGTAGTTATAGGTGGAGATGGATCTTACAAAGGTGCCACAAAACTTAGCCAAGAAATGAATATAAAAACTATAGGTATTCCGGGGACTATTGATAATGATATTTACGGAACAGACTTTACTATTGGATTCGATACAGCTTTAAATACAATTATTGAATCAATCGATAAAATACGTGATACTGCATCAAGTCACGATAGAGTATTTGTTATCGAGGTAATGGGACGCCATGCTGGAGATTTAGCTTTATTCGCAGGTATTGCTGGTGGAGCGGAGTCAGTAATGATTCCAGAACAAAAAGATACACTAGAGCAAGTTATGGAACGTGTAAACAATGCAGAGAAGCGTGGTAAAAAACACTCTATTATCGTATTAGCTGAAGGTGTAATGTCTGGAGCAGAGTTATCGAATAAACTGAAAGAGCAATTCGGATTAGAATCTCGTTATACAACACTAGGGCATGTTCAGCGTGGTGGTTCTCCATCAGCTATGGATAGAGTTCTTGCTTCACGTTTAGGAAACTATGCTGTAGATTTATTAATGGAAGGTATTTCAGGTAAAGCAGTTGGAATTAGAGATAATAAGTTAGTTACAACTGATTTCGAAGACATCTTCAATGCTACTGAACATGAAATTGATTTAAACTTATGTGAAGTATCAAAACAATTAGGAATATAATAAATAAAATTTGAGAGGTTAACAATGAATAAAAAAACAAAAATTATTTGTACAATAGGTCCAGCTTCAGAAGCTAAAGAAACATTAACAAAAATGGTTGAGTTAGGAATGAATGTGACTCGTCTAAATTTCTCTCATGGAAGTTATGAAGAACATGCAGATAGAATTGCTAGAATTAAAGAAGTACGTGAGGAAACTGGAACTAATTTGGCAATACTTTTAGATACTAAAGGTCCAGAAATCAGAACTCATGAAATGGAAAATGGTGAAATCGAACTTGTAAAAGGTAACGACATTATTGTGTCTATGAAAGAAGTATTAGGAACACCAGAAATGTTCTCTATTACTTACTCAGAATTAGTACACGATGTTAAGACTGGAGATACAATCTTATTAGATGATGGATTAATCGGTCTTTTAGTTAATAAGGTAGATGTAGAAGCTGGATTAATCTACACTACAGTCCAAAATGGTGGAATACTAAAAAATAAAAAAGGTGTTAACGTACCAGGAGTTTCAACAAAACTACCGGGAATTACTGAAAAAGATGAGCAAGATATTCGTTTTGGGTGTAAACAAGGTGTTGATTTTATCGCTGCTTCATTCGTACGTACTAAAGAAAATGTATTAGAGGTAAGACGTATTCTTAAAGAAGAAGGATGTGAGCACATTCAAATTGTTCCGAAAATTGAATGTCAAGAAGCAATTGATAATATGGAAGCAATTTTAGAAGTATCTGACGGAATTATGATTGCTCGTGGTGACCTTGGTGTTGAAGTACCAGCTGAGGAAGTGCCTCTAATGCAAAAAAACATTATTAAAATGTGTAATAAAGCTGGAAAATTTGTTATCACAGCAACTCAAATGTTAGATTCTATGCAAAAGAACCCACGTCCAACACGTGCCGAAGTATCTGACGTTGCTAATGCGGTATTTGATGGAACTGACGCAATTATGTTGTCTGGAGAATCAGCTGCAGGTACTTATCCAGTAGAATCTGTAGAAACAATGGCTACAATTGCTGAGAGAGCTGAAGCAACTCAAGATTATTCTTCAATCTTAAAATCACGTGCTAAGAAAACTAAAGAGCACAATGTGACAAATGCTATCGGTATGTCAGTAGGTTACATAGCTCACAACTTAGATTTACACACTATCGTAACTTATACAGAGTCTGGAAACACAGCTAGATTAATCTCTAAATATCGTCCAAATTCATTAGTTTTAGCAGTTACTCCAAATGAAAAGGTAGCTCGTGGATTATCTCTAGTATGGGGAGTTGAAGCTAAAGTTTCTAAACAAGTTGAAACAACAGATGAAATGTTAGAAACAGCAGCAACAATCGCTAAAGAGTCAGGATATGCTAAATCTGGAGATGAAATCATCATTACTGGGGGTATTCCAGTAAATAAAGATGCTTCATCTGTAGGAACAACTAACTTCTTAAAAGTAGAAGTTATAAGATAATTTATTGATAAGTTATAATTTATAAGATTAAGTGTAGGGTAAATTCAATAAAAATATGACTAGTTGATACATTGAACTTAATAAATTATAGTATGGTATATAAAGAGTTATACATAAGACTATATTAAAAGGATAGTGAGTAAGAAAATTACTCACTATCCTTTTAGATTATGTAATCTATGCTACAATAGATACATATATATTGATTGATTGATGATGACTCTGAAGAAGTTAGTAGAAAGTTGTTGTATTTGTTTAAGTCAATTTTATAAATTGGAAAGAAATAGAAGTAAGTATATAAGTGATTATGAAAAAATAAAAATTATTTTTATATTATAGTGATGGACATGTTTTAATAAGTATTTTTGCCAACTATTTAAGTTTTATATTGTATTAATTAAAAAGAAAGGTTAGTAGATAAATGAAAAAAATAATATTGTGGATTTTAGGAATTACATCTCTTATTGTTCTTATAGGGGGAGTTGGTTTTTATTATTATATACAATCTTTATTGCAGGCTAAAGAAGAAAAAATTTCTTATAGAAACGATAAAATTATAGATGCTATTGATAAACAATTAGTAGGAATAGATATAGAGTTAGTGAAATCAATGAAGGGGCAATGGAAGAGGCAAAAGTATTTGACGAGAATAGAGATGATAGACCGCTTGCAGGAATACCAGTATTATTAAAAGAAAATATTAATACAAATAATATGCCAACCAGTGCAGGATCTTATGCTTTAAAAGATTTTATTCCAAATAAGAATGCTCCTGTTGTTGATAAATTAATTGAAAATGGAGCGATTATTTTAGGTAAAACAAATTTATCTGAAATGTCTTATTATATGAGTCAGAAAAATCCAAGCGGTTATAGTTCTAAAAAAGGTCAGACAACCAATCCATTCAATCCTTTGGTATTAAGCCCACTAGGATCGAGTTCTGGTAGTGCGGTAGCCATGGCAACAGACATGGCGGTGAGTAGCTTAGGAACAGAAACAGCAGGGTCAATTGTTGCTCCCGCAAGTATAAATTCAGTAGTAGGTTATAAACCAAGTCGTGGAAATGTTAGTGGGGAAGGAGTTATTCCGATTACTTATTCCCTAGATACGGTAGGGCCTATTACCAAAACAGTTGAGGACGCTCTTCTAACATATAACGCTATAACTGATAAAAAGATAGAGATTGAACTAAATAAAGATGCTCTTAAAGGAAAAAAAGTAGGTGTTGTAAAATCTGATGATGCTTTTGATAAAGCTTTGACAGAGAAGTTAAGAGAATTTGGTGCAGAAGTAGATATAGTAGAAGTGGATATTTCAAAAATTGATTTAGAATTTATTCTAAGTAATGATTTTAAAAAAGACTTAAACCATTATTTAGAGACTTATAATGCTCCTATTAAATCTTTAGATGAACTAGTGGCCTTTAATAAGGAAGATAAAGAAGTTCGAATGAAGTATGGGCAAACATATTTAGAAAATTCTTTAAATCCCAAAAGAGATGATAAAAGAGTAGAAGATATTATTAATTTATCTAAGGATATTTTAAATAAAACAATAGACGATAATAAGTTTGATGTATTAGTATTTAAAGATAATAATATAGCAAGCTTAGCAGCAGGTGCAGGAGCTCCAGAAGTAAGTATTCCATTTGGTTTGATTAATAATGCACCAGTAGGAGCTACTTTCTTTGGAAAAGCGGGAGATGATGCTAATGTGTTAAAACTAGCCTATAGTTTTGAACAATTGACTAAGTTAAGGCAAATTCCTAAATAGATTAGATAGAGAATATTTATTTTATGTTCTTTTATAGCGATTTAATAAAATAATGAGAAAGACAGCTTATAAGCTGTCTTTTTATTTTAGATAATGTCTTATGAATAGATTGTAATTTTAAAATTATGAATTAAATTTTTAGAGTATACGGTATTAACAGGTTTTATTTAAAAAATTATGTTATAATGATGATAATTATATCATATTGAAAGGGTAAAGTATGAACTCAAATTTTGAGATTTTTCCAGAAAAATTAAAAATTTTAGAAACTATTGCCAGAAATGCTGAGAAACTGCAAGTAGATAAATTTTTTAGCAGCTTATCTTGAATTAATTACAAAAATAAGAGGAGAGATAAAAAATTGAAGGAATTGCTAAGGAAGTAAGAATATGGCTAATAATATATATAAATTTTTAAGAATTTGCTACTACATGTTATCCTTTCTATTATCAGGAATATATATTTTATTTATGTTACTTGTATGCATCATACTTTTATGGATATTATATAATTGGATAAAATATATCTATATACTGCCTTGGTTTAGCTAGAAGAAGGAGTGAAATTTATGGTCTTCTCTTATAGTTAAATTTTAATAAAAAACTTAATGTGAAGCAGTATATTTGTGGAATAATATATAGATTTTGTAAGTAATTAGTTATATACTATTTTTATACTTATATTAGTAAAAGCTGTTGTAATAGAAAAATTTTTTATAAAATCTAAATATTGACTTATTTTATTCCAGATGATACAATGTAAACATAAAGTTAACTAGAAAATAGCATATATAAAAAAGACAGGACGGCAATCCTGTCTTTTTCTTTTTCAAGGCTGGTTACTTTTTAAAGTTCTATCCAACCATTTACAAATGTAATATGAAATAACATTTACCATAATAGAACTTGGTAGGGTAACTAGAAATGATAGCATATATTCACCTCCCTCTGTTACAAGTTTAGTGAAAAGTAACAGACTAATTATATCATATAAAATAAAAGCTGTAATTCTTTTCATGCGTGGCGAATATTTTTAAAATATGTAATACATCTAGTCTTTTTAATGAATAGTTTATTGATTTCTATGGCAAGGAAGGATATAAACAATTGATTAAAAAATATTTAAAAATAATATTACCATATTTTTCTAATTTAACAGAGCACACTAATGCTACAATGGGGAAAACATTAAACAAAAAAGATAAGAGATATATTAATCCCTCTACCACCACAGAGCAAAAGAGGATAGTAGCTAAATTTAAACAAATAAGAGAAATTATAGAAGGTTTCTATAATTTGTTAACTATACACTCTAAGTATATATTTTAAGTTATAAAAATGATTATTTCTTCATACAAATTTATTTGATAAAAATATTCATTAAAGAGCATTAATTAATGCTCTTTTTTAGTAACTTTTTATATAGTAAAAAATTATAATTTACTTTGGATAAATATATTATTACTAAAAAGCATCTTGTGCCTAGTAGCTTATTTTTTATCTATTTAGGCACCTATGCTATAATATTAGTGACTTATAACTTAAGGAGCAAATAATGAAAATTCAAGAATTAAATGATAAATTAAAATCAGTAGGATATATTTCAAATAAAAGAATTAACTATGCTATACTTTCAGCTATTGATCATAAGAAACCTTTAATATTAGAAGGTGCGCCGGGTGCAGGTAAAACATCTTTAGCTAAGGCGATATCAGAAGCATTTGACTTACCACTTAAACGTGTACAGTTTTATGAAGGATTAACGGTAGATAAGTTAATTTATGACTATAACTATCAAAAACAATTATTATCAATTGAAGCAATCAAGGCTTCATTAGAGTCGGAACTTCAAGGCAAATCACCAGAGGAAGCTTTAAAACAAGTATCAAAAATTAATTTTTATGGAGAAGATTTCTTAATTGCAAGGCCTCTACTAGAGTCTATTCAATCAGAAAAAGCAACAGTATTATTACTAGATGAGGTTGATAAATCATCAGAAGAAATTGAATATGCCTTACTAGAATTTTTAGAAGATTATGAAATATCTATACCAGAATTAGGAACAGTATCTGCCAAAGTTCCACCAATAGTAATAATTACATCAAACAATTATCGTGAATTATCAGAGCCACTGAAAAGACGTTGTTCTTACCTATACATTGAAAATAAGACAGCAGAAGAAAATGAAGAAATTATTCTTCAAAAGACACAGGTTAGTCAAGAAATTGCAAAATATGTTGCTGGAGCTTTGGAAAAGTTCAGAGATGCTCAGCTAAGACAAGAACCATCTATAGCAGAGGCCATTACTTGGGCAGAGGCTTTATCTCAGCATGCTGTTGAAGATACACTTCACTTAATCGCTAAGAATAAAAAAGATAGAAAAATGATTGAAAGATTATTGTCTGATAGTTTTACTAATTAGGTGATGCTTATGATTAAAAGATTAACAAAATTGGCTGAATATCTAACTAAACAAGGTATAGCAACGACAGAATCTCAAATTTTATCTATTTTGCGTTCAATTTCTGACTGGGACTTAGATCTTACAAGTTCGGATGATATGGCTATGATTTTTGCCTTGCACCTTGCTAAGAATCAGGCTCAGCAAAATTTACTTTCTAATGTAATTCAAGAATATTTTGAGAATAATGAAAAATTAGCTAATCTTGAAAAGAAAATTGCTAAAATCAAGGAACAAAAAGAAGCTATGAAGAGCCCGGGACAGTATCGTGCTGAGCTTGAGAAAAACTCTAAGAAAGCTGAACTTCAGAAAAAATTGGATGACAAGGCTAAGGAAGAAGATCTTCCTAAGGATGAGAATGAACTTAAGAAGATGAAGATAGATTTGGAAAAAGAGGGAAGACAGCATTTATCTAATGGTGATTTAGCTCAGTTTGAGAATGTGAATTCTAAACTTCAATCAATTTCTGAAATGGAAAACTTGATGTCTGAGATCAAGAAGGAGAGAGAATTTATCAATAATGAAATGGAAAATAGAAAAATTCAAGCTAAGGAATTAGATGAAGAGTTGGAAGAGACTTTAAAAGAGATTGAACATATAGATTCTGTTGATCGTAGTCAAGACTTTGTAAATAAAAACAATAGGGCCGTGCAATCTCTAGGACAGGGAAGTCATAAGCTGAGTATTAGTCATGAAAACCTTCCAGAAATAAGTAAGTTTATTAGGGAAAATAAGCAGTCTTTCAAGACTAAGTTTTTACGTATAGTATCGACTGGTGAAAGGCGTAAATTAATGATTCAAAATACTATTAAGTCAGCTTGTAAAACAGGTGGTAAGCCTCTGCACTTAGAGTATGAGAAAAAGAAAAGATCTAAAGCTAATCTTCTATTATTATTAGATATGTCAGATTCTTGTTCTGCATCATCTAGTATACTTCTAACTTTGGCACATTCATTTAAAGAAGTATTTGCAGGTGGGACGCAGGCTTATGCTTTTGTAAATAGACTATACGATATTTCTGATCTTATGGAGGAGACTAGGATAGAAACAGCAATTGACAATGTCTTTAAAAGAATTCCAACAGCGAGAGCCTATACTGATTATCAAAGACCTTTGAGAATGCTTTGGGAAGATTATCAAAGTAAAATTAATAAGGATACTATTGTTATTGTAGTAGGAGATGCTAGAAATAATAGGCTAGATCCAGGAGAAGAATTTTATAGAGCTATTTCTAGGCGAGCTAAGAAGATGGTGTTTTTAAATACAGATCCAAAATCAACTTGGGATACAGGAGATTCTATTATAGGAGTTTATAGTCAGTATTCAAAAGCCTTTGAGATTACAACTTTAGGCCAATTAGAATACGCATTAGTGAATATATAAAACACCAAAAAATTTGGGATTTGAAAGGTCAACTCAAAAAATACAAATAAGTCTTAAAAAATTTGAAGATGTCAAAGCAATATATGTTCGAATAAATGGAGATTATAGCTTGCTGTAATATTAAAATATAATCGACTTTTAGTCGATTATATTTTTTCTTTATTTTCTGGGAAATAATTCTTTACAATTAGCTTAATATAAAGAAATCAATCCTTTATTTTATTGGGAAATATTTTTGACTTGTAAACCTTAGTATGGTATTCTAAAAATAGAAAATATAAAGGGGATGAATGCAATGGCTGACACAGCTAAACCGTTTGACAAATTATATAGTTTAAGTAGACGTGCAGAAAAAGTAGGTATTGCTGACGAGGATATTCTCAAAGATATAGCCTTGTCTAGAATTATTCCCAATAGATATCAACCAAGACGTGAATTCGATGATGGAAAAATTAAAGAACTTGCTGAATCTATAAAACAAAATGGTTTACTCCAGTCAATTACTGTTAGGGATCTAGGTGATGGCTATTTTGAATTGATTGCTGGAGAGAGAAGATTCCGTGCATTGCAAAGTTTAGAGAAAGTATCTACTAAAGCCATAGTTAAGGAACTTACTGATGAGCAAATGGCAACACTGGCCCTAATTGAGAATATTCAGAGAGAAGAACTTAGTCCTATTGAAGAAGCTAATGCTTATATAAGATTATTAGAGATTAATAATATAACTCAAGGAGAACTCGCAAAATCTTTGGGAAAAACTCAGGCAACCGTTGCTAATAAAATAAGATTGTTAAAGTTATGCCCTAAAGTAATAGAGGCCATTTCTTCAAAAAAAATTACTGAAAGACATGGTAGGGCTATGGTTAAGTTAGACCACACTCTACAAGAAAAAATATTAAATCAAATTTTAGTTGCAAACCTAAATGTTCTTCAAACAGAGGAGAAGATTAATCAATATTTAGAACTTAAAAATGAAGATAAACACATGGATATTACGTACGATTCTCAAAAAATAGTTGCCAAGCTATTAAAAGAGATAAGAAAATTAGAAGAAAAGTATGATGTTAGTTTTGATAAGGAAGAAAGTGAAGGAATGGATCATATTGAGATTAGTATAAAGGTTCCAAGATATAAATTTTAGAGGTGAATTATGAAAGTTTTGGCAGTATGTAATCAAAAGGGTGGAGTAGGAAAGACTACAACATCTATAAACTTAGCTGCATCTTTGGCTAAGTTGAAAAAGAAAGTTCTTATTATTGATACAGATCCACAAGCAAATGGTACTAGTGGAATAGGTATAGATAAGAATGATGTAGAAAAATCTATCTATAATATTCTTGTAGATGAAGAAAATATTAATAATGTTATTAAAAAAACAGCATATGAAAATCTTGATATAGTACCCTCTAGTATAGCATTAGCAGGAGCAGAGGTAGAATTAGTTTCAGCAATCAGCCGTGAACAAAGAATGAAAAATGCTATTGCTGAATTAGAAGAAGATTATGATTATATAATCATAGATTGCCCTCCATCATTAGGGCTTATTACCTTAAATTCATTAACGGCAGCTCATGGTGTTCTTATTCCAGTACAAACAGAGTATTATGCCTTAGAGGGATTAAGTCAACTTATGAATACTTTTTCTATTGTTAGAAAGCATCTGAATTCTGACTTAGATATTTACGGAGTTTTATTAACTATGACAGATGCTAGAACTAATATTTCTAATCAAGTAACAGAAGAAGTAAGAAATCATTTTAAGGAAAAGGTTTTTGAAACTGTAATAGCTAGAACAGTACGTTTAAGTGAGGCTCCGAGTTTTGGAGAACCAATTATTGAGTATGCTAAGGCATCTAAAGGTGCCAAGCAGTACTTATCACTTGCGAAAGAGGTGATTGCACGTGGCTAAAGGAAAAGGACTAGGAAAAGGACTAGGTGCTATTTTTCAAACAGAAAATAGTAAAGTAGAAATTAATGAAAATGACAAAATTTTAGAAATTAGTTTGGATAAAATTCAAAAGAATCCATATCAGCCTAGAACAATTTTTGATCAAGATAAAATTGATGAATTAGCTGAATCTATTGAGAAAAATGGATTGTTACAACCCATAATATTAAAGAAAACTTTATCGGGATATTATATCATTGCTGGAGAACGTCGTTATCGTGCTAGTCAGAAATTAGGTCTTGAAAAAATTTCTGCAATAGTTAAGGATATAAGTGATGAGGATATGATGGTCTTTGCTATATTGGAAAACTTGCAACGTGAAGATTTATCAGTGTTGGAAGAGGCATCAAGTTATCAGCAATTAATTGAAAATTTAGGTCTTAAGCAAGAAGAACTTGCTAAAAGATTAGGTAAATCTAGACCCTATGTAGCTAACACACTAAGACTACTAAACTTGCCATTAGAAGTTAAAGAGATGTTAGCAAGTGGTAAAATCAGTGCTGGACATGCTAAAGTATTATTATCAATTAAAGATAAAAATGAATTACTACTAGTAGCTAATAAGTTAGTAAAAGAAAAAATGTCAGTAAGAGCTTTAGAGGAATATTTGGCAAAAGAAGCTAAACCAAAAGTTAAGAAGGTAATTAAAAAAGACGAATATATAGCAGCTGAAGAAGAAAGATTAAAGAAAAGATTAGGAACGAGTATCAATATAAAGCAGGCTAAAAATAATAGTGGAAAAATAGAAATTGAGTTTAAAGATATTGATGAATATCAAAGAATTGTGGATTTACTAGGTTAGTTATATGGTGGATTATTTTAAAGATAAAATTTGGTCTTATATAGGCAACCCTGACTTATACAAGATGCTCTTTGATAAGTTGGCAACAGTAGTAATAATTTTATTTGTTTCTTGGCTAAGTATAAAAATAGTTTTATGGATAGTTGACTATTTATTTGAAGCTAGTAAAAAAGCTAATGATAAGTTTACACTTTCTATTAAAACCAATATTAAAAGGACAGCTACTTTTCATAAATTAGTTAGGTCTATCTTAAGTTACATTATTTACTTTATTGCTATTATTCAGGTTCTTTCTGTTTTCGGTATTAATACAACTGGTATTTTAGCATCTGCCGGAATAGTTTCTGTAGCCATTGGTTTTGGTGCACAGACTTTAGTGAGAGATATTATTACAGGTTTTTTCTTAATTGTAGAAGATCAGTTTGCTGTTGGTGATTATGTGAAAATTTCTAATCAAGCAGCATTTATCGCAGAAGGAAATGTACTTGCCTTAGGTCTTAGATCAACTAAAATTAGATCTACAGGAGGAGAAGTCTATTTTATACCTAACTCCTCAATTAATCAGGTAATTAATTATTCGCAGACATATAACTTAGCTAAGGTTGAATTTCCTATATTTCTAGAAAGTGATTTTGCTGACCTGGAGGAACAAGTGAAAAAACTTTTGGAAAAACTTAATGAAAAAGATGAATATAAAAAACATTTCTATAAAAAAGAAAAGATTGTTTTAAATTATGTAACTAGGATTGAAAATGAGGTGGCTTATTTAGAAATAATGGTTAAAGCTAAGTTAGGTAAGGCACCTTTAATACAAAGTCAATTAAGACAGGATTTTTATGATGAATTTAAGGAGAGAATAAGGGAGGTTAATAAATAATGGAATATGGATTAAATGATATTATTGAAATGAAAAAACAGCACCCTTGTGGGAATAATAAGTGGAGAATTACAAGAATGGGGGCCGATATTAAAATAAAATGTTTAAAGTGTGATAATAATATCATGATGCCTAGAAGAGAATTTAATAAGAAGATTAAGAAAGTTCTTGAAGAGGCTGAGAGGAAATAATTTGTAAGTAGACTAGATTTAGTGTATAATTATGATTAGTCAATAAAAGTATAATTTAATAATTGTAATATAGGTATAGGTTTTTTAAGTGAGTTTCGTTTATTTTATTTATTATCTAAAAGCAAAAGTTATGTTAAGCAAGTAATTGATAATAAATTTAATAGGAGGCCATAGTATGAAACAAGGTACAGTAAAATGGTTTAACGAAGAAAAAGGATTCGGATTTATTGAAGTAGAAGGAGAAAAAGATGTTTTCGTGCACTTCTCGTCAATCAAAAAAGAAGGATTCAAAACACTTAAAGAAGGGGACAAGGTAGAATTTTCTGTAGAAGAAGGTAACCGAGGACCACAAGCTGCTGAAGTAGTAGTTCTTTAAATTTTAAAAACAGGGCTTAGGCTCTGTTTTTTTGTTGAAATTTTTAAAACTAATATTCGAATAAATTTTATCATTTAAAATTAAAAACATATCGAAAAACAATATAAATATATTGAATTTAAAATTAAATTATGGTATTATTATTATAAAGAAGAAGGAGGAGATATAAAATGAGAGAGGCAAAGGTAAGGAATAGAGTATTACTATTAATTAGTTATATATTGAAACTAGTATCTTACTTAAGCTACATAGCAGTAGTTATTGTGTTGGGGCTTAGAGCATTACTATATTTTATTAACGCAGAAATAGTATTTAAAGACTGGTTAAATGACCCACAATTTTCTAATTTTACAACTAATTCAGAAATAATATTTAAAGACTTGCTATATGACCCACAATTTTCTAATTTATTTAAGTTTTTTGGAATGATAATAGTTTTATTAGTTATGGCTTATATATTAAGAACTATGGCCAAGCTTGTGGCTAATGTTAGTAAAGATATTATTTTTGAAAGAAAGAATGTTAGCTACCTTAGAGGAATGACTATTGCAACATTTTTATTATCATTTGTAATTTCAGATCAAAGTCTTGTAGATGGAGGGGTAATTCTACTATCATTAACCTTATTTTTATTTTCAATGACTTTATCTAGAGCAATAATTATTGCAGAAGAACAAGAATTTACTATCTAGGAGAGTGAATTTATGATAGTTATAAATTTAGATGTAGAATTAGCAAAAAAGAAGATGTCTTTGGGGGAACTTTCTGAAAAAGTAGGGATTACAGCAGCCAATCTATCAATTTTAAAAAATGGTAGGGCCAAGGCTATCAGATTCTCTACACTTGAGGCGATTTGTAAGATCTTGAAATGCCAACCTGGGGATATTTTAGAATATAGGGAAGATGAAGAGAAGAATAATTAAGAAAGAATTTACTACTTATGTTTTATCATAAATTATAGGTAAGGGAGGAAATATGTTAGAGTTAAAGAATATTGTAAAAGAGTATAATTTGGGAGGAGTTAAATCAACGGCCTTAAAAAATGTTAGTATAGCCTTTCCTCAGTCAGAATTTGTATCTATTCTAGGTGCGTCTGGATCTGGAAAAACTACTATGTTAAATATTATTGGAGGTATCGATAAATATACGTCTGGAGATTTAGTTATTGCCGGAAAATCTAGTAAGGATTTTAAAGATAAAGATTGGGATGCTTATAGAAATGGAACGATTGGATTTGTATTTCAAGCCTACAATTTAATTAGTCACTTAACAGTTCTAGATAATGTTAAATTAGCTTTATCTATTTCAGGTATATCTAGTAGAGAAGCTATTGAAAAATCTAAAGATGCTCTTGAAAGGGTAGGTTTGGCAGAACATATTAACAAAAAACCAGGTCAATTATCTGGAGGTCAAATGCAAAGGGTAGCTATTGCACGTGCCTTGGTGACTAACCCTAAAATAATTTTGGCTGATGAACCTACAGGGGCATTGGATTCTAAGACAAGTGTCCAAATTATGGAACTTATCAAGGAAATAAGCAAGGATAAGCTGGTAATTATGGTTACTCATAACCCGGAATTGGCAAAGGAGTATTCTGATAGAATAGTAAGGGTTGCTGATGGAGAAATTGTAGAAGATACTAAGCCATATAGTCTTGAAAATAGTGAAGGGTCAACATATATTGCTTCTAAAACAGCCATGTCTTTAAAAGATGCAGTTAAATCTAGTTTTAATAACTTACTTACTAAAAAATTAAGAACATTTTTAACTGTATTGGCATCTTCGATAGGAATAATCTCAATTGCTTTGGTGCTTTCAATTTCAGAGGGAATGAATGGATACATATCTAAATTAGAAGGGGATAATGTTTCTACAATGCCATTTACTATTATGAATCAGCAACCTACTGAGGGAGTGAGAATAGCAAGAACTTCGGAAGATACAGGAGAATCTAGTGATGCTAATTCTAGTAAGATAAAAGCTAGTAGTACCAATGATTTACATACTAATAAATATTCAGAAGATATATTAGGAAACGGGCAAACATTTATTAAATATTTTGAAGAAAATGCTAAAGATTATTATAAAAATATAGAGTATACGAATGCTTACGGATTAAAATCTCTTGTGAAAAATTATAATAATCAAGTGCAAGAAGTGAAAATTGAAGATGCAGAAACTTTTGGAAATTCAACAATTTTTTCAAAATTATCTACTGACAAGAGTGTTTTGACTAGTCAATTCGATATTGTTGCTAAACTTGATGAAAATTTTGACTACATAAAAGATAATGAAATGATTTTATTTGTAGGAAAAGATAATTCTCTTGATAAGTCAATATTAAGAGCTTTAGGTTATGATGACAATGCTAATTTAGAATTTAAAGATTTATTAGGAAAAGAAATTTCAGTAGTAGATAACGATAATTATTTTGAAGAGGTATCAGGTATCTATGTACCTAAGAAAGCTGATGATAATGCTTATAACTCTGGAGTAAAAGCTAAGATAGTAGCAGTTGCTAAACCTAGTGCAGATAATGTAAGCAGAACGGGTTATAGTTTAGGTTATACAAGTGCTTTAGAAAAGACAATGTTAGATAAGGAGAAAAATTCTAAAATTGTAGCAGCACAAAAAAAGGATACTTCTAAAAATGTAATGACAAAACAAGATCTAAAAGATAATGAGCTAGAGAATGTATTAGGCTACTTAGGGGCTAGTGAAAAACCAATTTCTATTGCAATTTATCCAAAATCAGTTGATGATAAGGCCAAGATTGAAAATGTAATAGTAGACTATAATAAAAAAGTAGAGAATAAGTATCCTAATGATGCATCTGCAGCAGAAAAAAATTCTATCAAATATATGGATATATCGGCAGCAATAACAGGAATATTAGGGGAAATAATTACAACAATCACTATAATATTAACATCATTTGCAGCTATTTCTCTAGTAGTTTCGTCAATTATGATAGGAATATTGACTTATGTGTCAGTTGTAGAACGTACTAAAGAAATCGGAATATTAAGAGCAATTGGTGCTAGAAAGAAAGACATTACAAGAATTTTCAATGCAGAGGCAGGACTTGTAGGACTTATTTCAGGTTTGACAGGGGTATTAATTGCAGCAACATTATCACTACCCTTATCAAGTGTAATTAAGAATGCTATCAAAGTAGAAAGTTTCAAAGCTTCTCTTCCACTAGATCAAGCAATTTATTTAATAGGCTTAAGTTTAATTCTTACTCTACTTGCATCAATTATACCAGCAAGAATTGCAGCTAAGAAAAATCCAGTAGAAGCACTAAGAAGTGAATAGGATTTTAGATTAAGAAAAATATATAATAATGCGTTAGGCTTGGAACTTGATTAATAGAATTAGAAAATATATAATTAAATGCACAAGTAATGAAAGAGGTTAATGTATGTTATCAAAAAATTTAGGTGTAATGTTGTATGTAGAAGATGTGGCTAAAGAGAAAGAATTTTGGAAGTCGATTGGATTTGAAATTGTATCTGAAACTGAAATGATGTCTTATGAAATGTTTGAAATGAAATCAAATTTAGAATCAAGTATAACATTTACAGTTTTTAATAAAGAATTTATCAAGCAAGTCTCTCCGGAAGTTGTTGATAATCAGCCTAGTGTTTTATTTGAAACTAATAATTTAGAAGAATTGCACAAAAAGCTAGAGGCAGTAACGGATACTGTTGGTCAAATCCAAGAAGTACCATTTAGAAATTTTAACTTTGCTAGTCCAAGTGGTAATTATTGCGCAGTAAAAGAAGTTAAGTAAATAATATTAATTTATTTTATAAAAGTGAGAAGATTAAAAATAAGTGAATTTTTTAGTAACACATTCAGAGATTAATTTCTGAATGTGTTTTTTTTATGACTGTAATTAAGAAAATTTACTGTTTATTGCTATAATGTGTTAAAATAGTTAATAATAGAAAATTTATAAAGGAGAAGTTAAATGATTAAAATTTATAATACGCTGAGTCAAGAAAAAGAAGTATTTAAATCATTAGAAAAAAATAAGCTGTCTATGTATGTATGTGGCCCTACAGTTTACAATTATATTCACATTGGTAATGCTAGACCAATTATTACTTTTGATGTAGTAAGGCGTTATTTTGAATATATTGGTTACGAAGTGAATTTTGTATCTAATTTTACAGATGTTGATGATAAGATTATTAAAGCTGCCAATGAAGAAGCTATCTCTACTAAAGAATTATCAGACAAATATATAGCAGAATTTTACAAGGATTATGATGCTCTAGGTTGCCAAAGAGCGAGTTCTAATCCAAGAGTATCTGATTATATTCAAGAAATTATTGATTTCATTTCTAAATTAATTTCAGAAGACTATGCCTATGAAGTGAAGGGAGATGTTTACTTCCGTACACGTAAGAAGGAAGATTACGGAAAATTAAGTAAGCAATCTATAGATGATTTAATTTCAGGTGCCAGAATTGAGGCTAGCGAACTAAAAGAAGATCCACTAGACTTTGCTTTATGGAAGGCTGCTAAAGATGGGGAAGTATCTTGGTTAAGCCCTTGGGGACAAGGGCGTCCTGGTTGGCATATTGAGTGCTCTGTAATGGCTAAAGAAAGTCTAGGTGTAACTATCGATATTCATGCAGGAGGACAAGACTTAACATTCCCTCATCATGAGAATGAAATTGCTCAATCAGAATGTCACAATCAGGCAACTTTTGCTAATTACTGGATGCATAATGGATTTATAAATATTGACGGGACTAAGATGTCTAAATCTTTAGGAAACTTTACTTTAGTAAAAGATATTCTTACCCAAGTAGATCCAATGGTACTTAGACTATTTATGCTAAGTGTTCACTACAGAACACCTATTAATTTTTCTGCAGAAAGTATAGAACTTGCTAAGACTAACTATGCAAAATTAGTGATTGCATATCAAAACTTGAACTTTAGATTATCTAACGAGATGCCAATTCCAAGTATGGATAATGAAGTTGCAGAAAAAGTGAATACTAATTTAGAAACTTTAGAAAAAGAAATGAATGATGATTTTAATACAGCTAATGTTTTATCGGCATGGTATGAGTTAGTGAAGATCTCTAATATCTATACTGAAAAAGATGAGGTAAATAAAGAGACTCTTGAATTAATTAAGGCTGCATTTGGAGTCTATAGTAAAATTTTAGGGATTAGCTTAGAAGTAAAAGAGGAAATCAAAGGGGATTATGCACGAATTGAGGGCTTAATTGCTCAGAGAGAAGATGCACGCAAGAATAGGGATTTTACTTTGGCAGACAAGATAAGAGATGACTTAAAAGCTGAGGGAATTATATTAGAGGATACTAAACAAGGAGTAAGATGGAAGAAAGAATAAAATTTTCTTTTACTGATGAAAATATAAAAAATTTAGAAAATATGCAAGTTTTATCATTAGCTTATATTGGAGATTCTATTTATGACATTATGGCTAGAGAGTATATGATGATAAATCATTTAGGGAAAATTAATGATTTACATAGACAAGTTTCTGGAGTTGTATCTGCTAGGGCTCAAGCACTTTTTATGCAGTCTATTTTAGATAATAATATTTTTAGTGAAGAAGAATTGGCTATATATAATCGTGGTAAAAATCAAAAGAATAATTCTAAAGCAAAGAATGCTACTATAATGGAGTATAAACTTGCTACAGGACTTGAGGCTGTATTTGGTTATCATTACTTAGCCAAAAATTTTGAAAGATTGGAGCAGCTGTTTAGCTATATAGTAAATGAATATGAGAAATCAAAATAAGAAATTTAAATCAAATAAGAATTTCAAAACTCAGGATTTTAAAAAACAAGGTAAGCAAAATGAGTTTTCAGAAATGGTAGATTTAGAAGATGATAAGGAAGTAATCGCTGGAAGAAATGCTATATTGGAGGCAATTAATTCTGGTCGTCAAATAAACAAAATTTTATTTCAAGAAGGAATCGAAAAAGGAAGATTGAAGTCTATTTTTTCTATTGCTAATGAAAAAAGAATTGTTTGTCAAGAAGTGCCTAAAAGAAAACTTGACAATGTAACTAAAGAAAGACATCAAGGAGTTGTAGCTTTTGTTGCACCTTATGCATACAGGGAATTAGATGAAATACTAAACTCATTAGAAGAAATAAATCGAGATACTACTTTATTGATATTAGATCATATTGAAGATCCTCATAACTTAGGAGCAATTATCCGTTCGGCAGAAGCAAGTGGGGTAAAAGCTGTAATTATTCCTAAGAGGAGAGCAGCAGTAGTAAGTCAAACAGTTGTACGTTCATCAGCGGGTGCTATAGAATATATGCCAGTAGTAAGAGTATCTAATTTATTAGACACAATTGCAAAATTAAAGGAAAAAGGATTTTGGATTGCAGGAACTACTCTTTCGGATAGATCAGAAGATTATACTAATATTGCTAAAGATGTTCCCTTAGCTATTGTAGTTGGAAATGAAGGAGAAGGTATGAGTAAGACTGTGACTGCAGCTTGTGACTTCTTATACCATCTTCCTATGTTAGGGAAGACTCAAAGTCTTAATGCATCAGTAGCAGCAGGTATTATTATGTATGAAAGAATAAGAAAATAGGTTAAGTAGATATAGTAAATAAAGACATAGCTTGAAAAATTCAACCTATATTTGAATTAACAAGTTGTGTTTTTATTTTATTACAGAATAATTTTAAAGGTCCTTTATTTCCAATTAAAGTTATTATGTTGCTAACTATAGTTTAATGATACATTGGTATTATTAATCATATTGAGCATAAAAATTTTTTTGAAAACTCTTTTATGATATAATTTCATTAAGAATGATGAGGGGAGAAAAAATATGGCAGGATATACTTTATATTTCAGTGATCTATGTCCAGATACAGCGGCATTTGTTGCTGAATTAAAGGAACAAGGAATTGATTACGAAGAAGTTAATATAACGGCCTCTATGGATAATTTGAAAAGATTTTTAAAACTTAGAGATACAAGACCAGAATTTGAAATGAGAAAACTTTGGGGATTTATTGGTATACCAGTTTTAGTTCAGCCTAATGATACGCTTATTTTTGAATTAAATGATTTAAATGGAACAGCTTGTACTTTAACTGCAAGACCCTAAGAAGAATTTTTAGGCAATGAACACACATGTTTAGATAAGGAGATTTTATTATGACAAAAGGAAGAGAATACGTAACAGAAGTTTTTAAGAAGGTAAAGGAAGATAATGCTCACGAGTCAGAATTTTTGCAGGCAGTAAAAGAGGTTTTTGAAACTTTAGTGCCAGTTTTTGATAGGTATCCAAAATATATTGAAGAAAATATTTTAGAGCGTTTAGTAGAACCTGAGAGAGTTATATCATTTAGAGTAGCTTGGTTAGATGATCAAGGAAAAGTACAAGTAAATAAGGGGTATAGAGTACAGTATTCATCAGCAATCGGACCTTACAAAGGAGGAATTAGATTTCATCCATCTGTAAACCAGTCAATTGTTAAGTTTTTAGGTTTTGAACAAATTTTCAAAAATTCACTGACAGGACTTCCTATCGGTGGAGGTAAGGGTGGTTCAAACTTTGATCCTAAAGGAAAATCTGATAATGAAGTAATGAGATTCGTTCAAGCCTTTATGACTGAACTTCAAAAATATATTGGTCCAGATATAGATGTACCAGCAGGAGATATTGGTGTAGGAGCAAGAGAAGTTGGATACATGTTCGGACAATATAAGAAGTTAAATGGATATAAGAACGGAGTTATTACTGGTAAGGGTCTAACTTATGGTGGATCACTTGTTCGTAAAGAGGCTACAGGATATGGTGCTGTTTATTTTGCTGAACAAATGTTAAAAGCTAATAGTAAGGATATTGCTGGGAAAATAGCTATAGTATCTGGTTCTGGAAATGTTGCAATTTATGCTGCAGAAAAATTACAGCAATTGGGTGCTAAGGTTGTAGCTATGTCTGATTCATCAGGATATATTTATGATGAAAATGGTATTAACTTGGATACAATTAAAGAACTTAAAGAAAAACAACGTGAACGTATTTCTAAATATGTAGAATTTCATCCACATAGTGTATTCACAAAAGCAGAGGAAGGTAGAATTTGGTCTATAAAAACAGATTTAGCTTTCCCTTGTGCAACTCAAAATGAATTAAATGAAGAAGATGCAAAAGTTTTAGTTGAAAATGGTTTATTAGCAGTTTCAGAAGGTGCCAACATGCCATCTACATTAGAAGCTATAAATGTTTTCCATCAAGCAGGTGTTCTATTTGGACCTGCTAAGGCTGCTAATGCTGGAGGGGTAGCAGTTTCAGCATTAGAAATGAGTCAAAATTCTATGCGTCTTGCTTGGACTTTTGAAGAAGTTGATGCTAAGTTATATGATATTATGAAGAATATTTACGAAGAATCGGTTAAAGCTTCTAAGGAATTTGGTCAAGAAGGGAATTTAGTTTTAGGTTCCAATATTGCAGGTTTTTTAAAAGTAGCTGAAGCAATGTCTACACAAGGATTAGTATAAATAAAAAGTTAGCGATTAAATCGCTAACTTTTTATTTTTTTAACATTGCTTTTGCTATATTATTGCTTGTTTCTTCATTTGTTAAATAGGTAAGTAGTTTTAGTGAAAAGTCTAAGGCTAGACCAGGACCAGAAGCTGTAATCATATTGCCATCTACTATGACGGTTGATTCTGAATACGATTTGAAATCAATGCTATTTTCGAAACCAGGATAACAAGTAATATTTTTATTTTGAGTTAATCCTGCTTTATCTAGAACGATAGGAGCAGCACAGATTGCTGATACTAGTTTAGCTGCTTTATTCATTTCTTGGAAAAATTCAATGACCCTTTCATTGTTTTTTAAGTTTTCAGCACCAGGCATACCTCCAGGGATAAAGATTGCGTCATAGTCCAGAATAGAGTTTATGTCATTAATTTTTTTATCTACAAGAATCTTTACATTACGTGAACTAGAGATACATTCAGCATTATTAGCGGAAATTAGGTCTACCTTTAGACCTGCACGTCTAAGTACATCGATAGGTGTAAGTAATTCTATTTCTTCAAATCCATTATCAGCCAAGACTGCTATTTTTTTAGTCATACTAAAGCCCTTTCTTACATTCCATTACAAAATTTTTAAATAATTTTTGGGATTCTTCATGCTTTTCTTGAAGTAAAATTTCTGGATGCCACTGAACTCCGAGAATATATTGACTAGGAATTATGGATTCAACAGCCTCTATTAATCCATCAGAAGAGTAAGCTGTTGCTTTAAGGTTTACTCCTAATTTTTTTATAACTTGATGATGAAGGCTGTTAATAGTAGAATTGTCTCCTATCAACTTATTTATTATTGAGTCTTTTACAGTTGATACTGAATGACTGATATATTTTGGGTGAGTATCTTGCCAATGTTTTATAAGTTCTGTATTTACATACTCGATATCTTGATAGAGACTACCACCTAGCGCTATATTGATAACTTGCATACCTCGACAGATACCGAAAATGGGTTTTTGTAATTTCAACATTTCCTTAACTATTTCAATTTCAAAAGCATCTCTTTTTGCCAAGGTCTGTCCTAATTTAGGGCTAGGTTCTTCTCCATAAAATAAAGGGGAGACATCTTGACCACCAGCAAGCAAAAGACCGTCTATTATGTGTGAATATTTTTTTACGGATTCCGCATTATTTATTGGTATAATGATGGGGTCCCCACCAGCATTGGAGATTGCATTTATATTGTCTGTTGCGGTATAAGTGATTTGGAGTTTATTTAAAACTTCAAATTCATCATTTATTTGATTGCTAACTATTCCGATTATAGGTTTCATAAAATCTCCTTAATTTTTATATATAAGAATAATTATAATATATAATTTATTAAAAATTCAAGTGACTAGTACGAACTATAAAATTTTGTAAAACTTTATAGTTCAAGTCATACTTCAAGGAAATCGGTGTATAATTTTAAAAAAATTAAAAGTTTTAGAATATTGACGCAAAAGGAGGATATATATATAATTAATAAAGAAAAATTATAAAGAAAAGAGAATAAAATGGTGTTAGTTTTAGGAGGGACAGTTGGTAGCGGTAAGTCAACTGTAAGTAAGAGATTATCGGATGAGTTAGGGACAAAACTTATGGCAGAACCCGTAGAAGAAAATCCAATTTTGGACAAATATTACGCTGATCGTAAACGTTATGGATTTTTACTGCAAATCTATTTCTTAAATAAAAGATTCAAGTTAATAAAAGAAGCTTTAGATAATGATAATAATGTTTTAGATAGATCTATATACGAAGATGCTTTATTTGCCTTACTTAATTATGAAGACGGGAACATGAGTGTAGAAGAATACAACACCTATATAGAATTATTGGATAATATGATGGAAGAATTGAAAGGTATGCCTAAGAAATCACCAGATCTACTTATATATCTTGATATTACTTTTGATAAGATGATAGCAAATATCAAAAAAAGGGGGCGTCCTTATGAGCAATGTGAAGTGGGAAGTAGCTTGTATAAATATTATCAAAGGATGCATAGTAAGTATGTAGGTTGGTATGAGTCTTATAATAAGGGACCAAAAATTAAGATTGATATGAATAATATTGATGTAAATAAAGAAGAAGATTGGCAGCTAGTTTTTGAACAAATAAAAACTAAATTAAAGATCTAATAAAAGGGGTTAATTGATTAGGAATAGATATTTGAAAAATAGATTAAAATCAAAAGAATTGTCGCTTTAAGAAATGTACAATAATTAAGAGAAGGTAATAACAATGGGAGCTATGTTGATTAAATTTTGCAAGTTTGAAACAAGTGGAGCACTCTAGGATAGGATTAGTAGTTGTTGTATTAGTAAGATGATTTATATGAGAAAATTGTATTGATAAGTTTTAGTTATAGGGTGACTTAATCAGTAATATGTGATAGAATATTTTAGATTAATAAAATTTTAGGAGATTAAAAAATGGCATTAACAGCAGGAATAGTAGGATTACCAAATGTGGGTAAATCGACATTATTTAACGCGATTACAAAGGCAGGAGCTCTAGCAGCTAACTATCCTTTCGCAACAATTGATCCAAACGTGGGTATTGTAGAAGTACCAGACCAAAGATTAAATAAATTAACAGAATTAGTAGAACCTAAAAAAACAGTGCCAACATCTTTCGAATTTACTGATATTGCAGGAATTGTAAAAGGTGCATCTAAAGGGGAGGGGCTTGGAAATAAATTTTTAAGTCATATTCGTGAAGTAGATGCTATTTGTCAGGTGGTAAGGTGTTTTGAAGATGAAAATATCACTCATGTAGCCGGAGGAGTAGATCCAATATATGATATAGAAGTAATTAATTTAGAATTGATCCTAGCAGATTTAGAAAGTGTTGAAAAACGTATAAGTCGTGTAGAGAAAATGGCTCGTCAAAAAGATAAAGATGCTCTAGCAGAATTTGAAGTTTTAACTAAAGTTCGTGAGGTTTTAAAGGAAGATAAACCAGCACGTATTATAGACTTCGATAAGGAAGAAACTAAAATTGCAAAAGGATTACATCTACTTACTTTAAAACCTATGCTTTATGTAGCAAATGTTTCTGAAGATGATTTAGGAAATGAGGACTCAAATAAATTTCTTCAGGCAGTAAAAGAATTTGCAGCTGTAGAAGGTTCAGAAGTAATTACAGTATGCGCTAAGATTGAAGAAGAAATTGCTTCTTTAGAAGATGAAGAAAAAGAAATGTTTTTAGAAGAATTAGGAATTAAGGAATCAGGACTTGATCAATTAATTAAGGCTGCTTATTCACTATTAGGCTTAGCAACTTACTTTACTGCAGGGGTTCAAGAAGTACGTGCTTGGACATTCAAAAAAGGAATGTTGGCACCAGAATGTGCAGGAATAATTCATTCAGATTTTGAGCGTGGATTTATTCGTGCAGAGACAGTATCTTATGACGATTTAGTGGAGTATGGTTCAATGCCGAAAGCTAAAGAGGCGGGGAGAGTTAGATTAGAAGGAAAAGAATATGAAGTTAAAGATGGTGATATAATGTTGTTTAGATTTAACGTTTAGAACTAGTGAAAAATCACAAACTTAATGTTTGTGATTTTTTATTTTAGTTTACATTTGGAGAATATTAAACTATACTATTTCATTATATAGTTTGATTAACAAACTAAAATTATATGATGGGAGTATATAATGAAATTTATAAAAAAATTTAAAAAAAGTATTATTTCATTTTTCATTATTATTTTACTTGCAGCTTCTTGGTTTGTAGGAGATTATTTTCATAATTTTGCTCTTAATCCGCAAATTAGTAAAGATGGAGTTACTGGACAAGATAATGATGGAGTTGAAGATACAAGAAAAGTTGAAAATCAAAAATGGTTCAATGAAAAAGCTATAGAACAGGACATGAAGTCAGTGACAGGGGTCAATCTAAAGGGATATACATTTACTCACAATAATGAAAAGAATGAAAAATGGATAATAGTAACTCATGGATTCACTAGTTCAGCTAAAGATGCGGTCAAATTCATTAAAGGTTTTTATAATAGAGGTTATAATGTTTTTGCTCCTGATTTAATTGCACATGGTAATAGTGAAGGAAAAACTTATTCAATGGGTGGTCATGATTCAAGTGATTTAGTAAATTGGGTTAAGAAAATATCTGCAGAAAATAATAATCCAGATATAGTGTTGTTTGGAGTATCTATGGGGGCGGCGGCGACAATGAATTCTTTAAATAAGGGACTACCAGAAAATGTTAAAGGCTTTATAGAGGATTCGGGATATGTGAGTTTAGATGAAGAGTTCTCATATCAATTAAAAAAATTATTTAAATTGCCGTCATTTCCTGTCATTCCTTTAGCTAATTTTGTAACAGGTCTTAAAGCATCTTATAATTTTGGAGATGTGGATGCAAAAGAAGCTTTAAAATCAACTAAGTTACCGGCTTTAATTCTGCATGGCGGACAAGATGGTTTTGTGCCTGTAGATAATGCGGATATAGCTTACAACTTGCTTAATTCATATAAAGAAAAATATATTTTTGATGATGCTAAACATGTTAAAGCTGAGAGAAAATATAATGAAGAATATTGGCAACATATAGAAAGATTTCTTGTCAAAGCATATTCAGGGAATATGACCGCTACAACAAATTTTAAAAATAATTTATCAAATGGAGATGAAGAATTTGGAGAAGATTTGGAAAGTCAGACAAACTCTAAGCAAGAAAGAGGTACAGAACTTGTTTTAAAGCATGATAATGAAGAAAATACTAGCAATAGAGAAAGTTTTGTTGATTCGTTTGACTATACGTCAGATCTAGAGTCATCTAGTAATTTTAAAAATATAAAAAGTACATTACCATCAACAAGAGCGGTGACAAAAAGTTCCTAGAAATTTTCTAGGAACTTTTATTTAATTTAGCATTTATTTTTGACATTTCAATTCTATTTGATGTATATAGGTATATATATATTATAAAGTAAATTATTTCTACCAGTATAAAACTTGCTATATTAAATTTAAACCAATGAAGATAAATTCCAGCTGCAAAAACTGATATAATAATTAAAAAATTATGAATAAGCGTTTGTGTTAGTAAACTTAAATCCTTAGAAAATATTTTTGAAGCATATGCTTGACTAATACCTATAAGCCCAGTTACTATAATTTGCATAGTCATTGCGTTAGTTGTAGATGAAAATTTACTTGCAAAGCTAGGAACCATAGCAACATAATCATAAGAAAAAATGTGAGCTAGCAATAATGATATAAAAGTAGAGAATCCGATTCCCATCATAGCGTATTTTAAAAGATTTTGTAGTGTTTTCATTTGTTTTTCTCCTTATATTCCTAATTTATTTTTAAATTCTTTTATTGAGCGTCTAGAAACAAAAGTCTCAATTCCATTTTTAAAGATTAATTTAATTGTTCCACTATAAGAAAAATCTAATTTTTTTACATATTTAATATTTACAATCTCAGATTGTGATATTTTAATAAAATCATCGGTTAACATTTTTTCAATTTCGTAAAGTTTTAATTTACTAATATAAGTTTTTGTTTGATAATAAATTTTTATCTTTCTATCTTCAATAAAAATTCTTTCTATAAAATTTTCGTCTAAAAGCTGAGCCTCTTTATCTCGATATGCGACAATAGTATTTTGTTTTGAGTTCACAATATCTATGATTTTTTGAATTTTTTCATCGATTTTATTAGTATAGATTTTAATTATTTTTTCATCTGTGGAAGAATCAGTAAATAATTCTAGCTTCATTAATTTTCTCCTTTCTTTGTTTCTACTTTAATAATATACTAGAAATAAAAGGAGGTAAATAGATTTTGTCTATGTGGTAATTTTTTTATTTTATATGGCTGGTAAGCACTTCTAAGTAAATTGTAGAGAAGAAAAAATAATATTGAATTATAGAGATAAGATTATAATCTTATATGAATTGTTAGGATAATAGATAAAAAAACTATTATTTCATTATAGTAGGTAAATATGTTAAAATATAAGAATATAAGCATTTTCAAAATTGAAATCTTATATAGTTTACTAATATTAAATATATAAAATTTATTGTATTGAATTAGATGATTTTTGGCCCTATCAGCAATTCTTTACCCGCTCTTTAAGTAAACTAATTTTTTATTTGAGGGCTTATTATTTTAGAAGAAGGATTGCTTTATAGAAATCTATATATTAAAAGAGAAATTAGTTATTGCTGTTAATGAGAGTATAAGAGTATACTTATATAACTAAAGGAGATATTTATAGTTTAATAGAACAGTTTATGAATTTAGAAATATTTTAGGAGAGTAAAGTATGTATGTGAATGAAAAATTAGCTGCTTTAAGGCAACTTATGAAAGAGAAAAAAATAGATATATATTTAATTCCAACTGCCGATTTTCATAATAGTGAAAATGTAGGTGATTATTTTAAGGTTCGTGAATATATGAGTGGTTTTACTGGATCTGCAGGAACACTTGTAATTACTGCTAATTATGCAGGTTTATGGACTGATGGGAGATATTTCTTGCAAGCAGAAAGAGAGCTTGCTGGAACAAGAATTGAACTGCAGAAAATGGGAGAAGAAGAAACCCCTAGTGTTATCGATTTTATTGTTGATGCAATTCCAAAGGGAGGTAAATTAGGATTTGATGGTCGTGTTGTAATGTATGGAGAAGGAAAGCAACTTGCACTTAGATTGAAGCGTAAAGAGGCTAGTCTTGTTTATGATTTAGATCTTGTTAATGAAATTTGGCTAGATAGACCATCTCTATCTAAAAATAAAGCCTTCTCTTTATCATTAGAACAAGCAGGAGAAACTGTTGCCGATAAATTAAGTAGAGTAAGGAAAGAGATGCATAGCTATGGAGCTAATGCTCATATTATTACGAGCCTTGATGATACTGGTTGGTTACTTAACATAAGAGGGACTGATGTGGAGTTTTTTCCTCTCTTATTAAGTTATACAATAGTTTATGAAAATAAAGTTGAATTATATGTAGATAAAAGTAAACTTTCTGATGAGATTAAGGTTAACTTGGCCAAAGACAAGGTAATCCTAAAAGACTATAATCAAATATACAAGACTGTAAAAGAATTTGAATATTCAGATGTAGTACTAGTAGATCCCGATTTACTAAATTATGCAATTTATAATAATATTCCAAAGGAAGTAACTCTTGTAGAAAAAAGAAATCCAACTATTTTGATGAAAGCCATGAAAAATGAGGTAGAGATCAATAATATAATTAATGCTCACATTAAGGATGGAGTAGCACATACTAAGTTTATCTACTGGTTAAAACAATTGGTTAAATCTGGAAAAATTTCAGAGCAAAATGAAATAAGTGCTTCAGATAGATTAGTTGAATTTAGAAAGGCTCAAGGAGATTATATATTTCCATCATTTTCGCCAATTTTTGGACATGGGCCTAATGGTGCTGTTATTCACTATTCATCAACAGAAGAAACAAATAGAAATTTAGAGATAGGAACTTTACTTTTGACTGATTCAGGATCTCATTTTATGCAGGGTTCAACTGATATAACAAGAACTCATGCACTAGGTGAAATTCCTTTGGAATTTAAAAAAGATTATACAAGAGTTTTGAAGGCAAATTTAGCCTTATCGAAACTTAAATTTATGGAAGGAATTGCTGGACAGAACATTGATATTTTGGCAAGGCAACATTTGTGGGAAAATTACCAAAATTATAATCATGGAACTGGACATGGAGTAGGTTATATTGGAAATATTCATGAAGGACCAGTCAATATACGTTGGCAAATCCCTCTGAATGGACAAGTGGAAGCCTTAAGAGAAGGAATGATTTTAAGTAATGAACCAGGACTTTATATAGCAGGATCACATGGAATAAGGTTAGAAAATGAACTTTTAGTAAGAAAAACAGTGAAAAATGAATTTGGACAATTTATGGAGTTTGAAGTTATTACCTATGTTCCATTTGATTTAGAAGCTATAGATTTTTCTTTAATGACTGATGTAGATAGAAAAGAACTTAATAAGTATCATGCAAAGGTGTATGAACTAATAGCACCACATTTGACAAAGGAAGAAAGAGAGTGGCTGAAAGAAGTTACTAGAGAAATATAATAAAGGCACGCTTAAGAGCGGGCCTTTATATTTTATAAAATTAGATTCTATGATATAATAAGTAGAATTTTTATTTAGGAGTAGACACGATGATTTGTGCACTTGATGTTGGAAATACTAACATTGTATTGGGAGTTTTTGACGATGACTATACATTAAAATATTCTTGGAGAATAGCTACAGATGCGAGTAAAACTGAGGACGAACTTTATGTTATTATAAAAAGTTTTTTTAAAGATAAAGAAATTTCTTTTGATTTTTTTAAGGGAGTAGTTATCTCTAGTGTAGTACCGGGTATGATATTTGCTTTAAAATTACTTAGTAAAAAATATTTTGGATTAGAACCAATAGTGGTCTCCAATGCTATAAATACAGGTCTAGTAGTACCAGAACCCTATACAAGTAAGTTAGGTGCAGATAGAATTGTAGATATAGTAGGAGCTAAGGTATCTAACTATTTACCTGCGATTGTTGTAGATTTTGGAACAGCGACAACTTTTGATTATGTTGATGAGAATATGATTTATAAGGGAGGAGTTATTTGTCCAGGAATAAATATTTCTGCAGATGCTCTCTATCAAAAAGCCGCTCAATTACCTAGAGTAGAGATTGAAAGGGTGGATAGTTCTTTAGGAATGGATACAATTACTCAAATGCAAGCGGGGCTATTTTATGGATTTATAGGTCAATTTGAAGCTATAATTAATAGTATGAAAAAAGAGATTGGAAAAGATGTTAAGGTTGTTCTTACCGGAGGTTTGGCAAAGTTACTTTCTAAAAACTCTAAACAAATAGATATAATTGATGAAGAATTGACTTTAAAAGGAATTATTGAGATATATAAATTAAATAAATAGGAGATATATGATGAAAGATTATTTAATTAGAGGACTTGCCTTTAATGATGAAGTAAGATTTTTTGCGGCAAAAACAACGGAATTAGTAGAAGAAATTAGAAAAAGACATGATGCATATCCGACTGCAATTGCAGCAGTAGGGAGAACTGCAACTGCGTCAGCCATGCTTGGTGCTATGCAAAAATCTGGTGATATTGTGGATGTTAGGCTGGCAGGAGATGGGCCTTTAGGTAAAATACTGGCAACTGCTGATGAAGAGGGTAATATAAGAGCTTATGCATCAAATATGCAAATACATATACCAAGTAATGATAAAGGAAAATTAGATGTACGTGGTGTAGTTGGAACACAAGGAGAATTAGTAGTTATCAAGGACCTGGGTCTTGCTGAAAAATATACAACTACTTCTCCGATAGTATCTGGAGAAATTGCAGAAGATTTCACTTATTACTTTGCTAAAAGTGAACAAGTACCTTCAGCAGTATCTTTAGGAGTTTTAGTAGAAACTGATAACTCTGTGATTGCAGCGGGAGGATTTATTGTACAGGTTTTACCATTTGCTTCAGAAGAGACAATTACAAAATTAGAAAATGTAATAGCTAATATTAAGCCTGTATCAACTCTAATTCATGAAGGTAAAACTTTGGAAGATATTGCTAAAATCTTATTCGGTGAAGATTTTAGAATATTAAAATCAAATGAAATAAGATTCTCTTGTTCTTGCTCTAAGGAAAAATATGCAGATGCCTTAATTACTTTAGGTAAAGAAGAATTAGCGGACATGGCTACAGAAGAAAATATTGAAACAGTGTGTTCATTCTGCAGTGAGAAATACGTATTTTCACAAGATGAAATCAAAGAATTGATTGAAAAATTGTAAAAATAAAAAGAATATTTAAATATCTGGGAAAAGTATTGAGTTTTCCCGGATATTTTGTTATTATATATAGAAATAAATTTTACTTGATAACATGGGAGTGATTGATATTCATGCAACTACTAGAAGAAATGGTTAGAAATAAGGGTGAAGTTTTTTCCGGTAATATAATAAAAGTTGATTCTTTTATTAATCATCAGATTGATCCCAATCTTATGAAAGAAATATCTGAATCATTTTATGAACATTTTAAAGGAAGAGATGTTACTAAGATATTGACTATCGAAGCTTCAGGAATAGCACCGGCCTTGTTTGTTGCTAATAAATTTAAGGTTCCAATGCTTTTTGCTAAAAAGGCCCAACCATCTACATTAAAAAGTGGCAATATTTATAGTAGTGAAGTTTTTAGTTATACTAAAAATGTAACGAATACTATTGTAGTGTCAAAAAATTTTTTAAATGAAGGTGATAATGTACTTATTATTGATGATTTTCTTGCAAATGGGCAAGCAATAAGTGGATTGGTAGATATTGCTAATCAAGCCAATGCTAATGTTGTAGGGGTAGGAATACTTATTGAAAAATCATTTCAAGTGGGGAGAAGTCTACTTAAGAAAAAGGGTATAGATGTATGTTCTCTATGTAGAATAGCTTCTATCAAGGATGGAAGTATAGACTTTGAAAAATCTGACAAGTAGAAAATAAATATTAAGGAGAAATACTATGTGGGAAAATAAATTCCAAAAAGAAGGATTAACGTTTGATGATGTATTGTTAGTACCAGCTTACAGTGAGGTATTACCTAAGAAAGTTGATTTAAAAGTTAACTTAACGGAAAGATTGAAATTATCAATACCGGTATTATCAGCGGCAATGGATACAGTAACTGAACATAAAATGGCTATTGCTATGGCACGCGAAGGTGGATTAGGTGTAATTCACAAAAACATGTCAATTGAAGCTCAAGCTGAAGAAGTAACAAAAGTTAAAAGATCAGAATCGGGAGTTATTACTAATCCATTTTTCTTAACGCCAGAACATTTAGTAGAAGATGCTGAAGATTTAATGCAAAGATACAGAATTTCAGGAGTTCCTATTGTAAATAATATAACAGATAAAGAGCTTGTGGGAATTTTAACCAACCGTGATTTAAGATTCTTGACTGATTTTGATACTCCAATTGCGGAAGTAATGACTAAAGAAGAGTTAGTTACAGCAGCAGCTAATACTACTTTAGATGAAGCAAGTACAATTTTACGTTCTCATAAAATTGAAAAACTTCCTTTAATTGATGAAGAAGGAAAATTATCAGGATTAATTACTATTAAAGATATAGAGAAATTAGCTAAGTATCCAAATTCAGCAAAAGATAAATATGGAAGATTATTAGTAGCAGCGACTGTAGGAATTGCGGGTGATACTTTTGAGCGTGTGGAAGCATTAGTTAACGCTGGAGTGGATGCAATTGTTGTTGATACAGCCCATGGACACTCTAAAGGAGTTATTGATGTAGTTAAAACATTACGTACAAACTACCCAGATTTAGACATTATCGCAGGAAATGTAGCAACTGGAGATGCAGCTCGTGCTTTATTTGAAGCTGGTGCAGATGTTGTTAAAGTTGGTATTGGACCAGGGTCTATTTGTACAACTCGTGTTGTTGCTGGAGTAGGGGTACCTCAAATTACAGCAATATATGATTGTGCATCAGTAGCACGTGAATATGGAAAAACAATCATCGCAGATGGAGGAATTAAGTATTCTGGAGATATAGTTAAGGCACTTGCAGCGGGAGGACATGTAGTAATGCTTGGTTCTATGCTTGCGGGATGTGATGAATCTCCAGGTGAATTTGAAATATTCCAAGGAAGAAGATTCAAAACTTATCGTGGAATGGGATCATTAGCTGCTATGGAAAAAGGATCTAAGGATCGTTACTTCCAAGAAGATGGGAAGAAACTTGTTCCAGAAGGGATTGAAGGAAGAACTCCATATAAAGGAACACTTACTGAAACAATCTATCAATTAATTGGTGGGCTAAGAGCAGGTATGGGGTACACAGGTTCTAAAACTTTAGAAGATTTAAGAGAAAAAGCACAATTTGTAAAAATGACAGGTGCAGGATTAATCGAATCACACCCTCATGATGTTCAAATCACAAAAGAATCTCCAAATTATTCTAAGTAAAGATTTTGTTTGAAAAGAGTGGAATTTTATAGTAAAATTATATGTTGTTAAACTTATAAAAATAAATATATTAAAGAGGTTCATTTTATGGATACTAAACAAAACGATATTCTAGACATTGATATTTTCTATTTATTAAGAAAATTATGGTCAAAGAAATTACTAATTTCCACAATAGCATTAGTTTTTGCTGCCTTAATGGGTGTTTATAGTATATTTGTCGTAAAACCTACCTATCAAGCAACAACTAAAATTTATGCTGTAAATAAAGCTGATCAAAGTAAGCAGCTAACAGTTCAAGATGTTCAAATTGGTACATCTTTAGTTAAAGACTATCAAGAGATTATTCTATCACCGGATGTCTTGACTAGGGTAATAGAGAGGGATAGGTTAAATTTAACGACTAAATCTTTAGCATCGAAGATTTCAATTTCATCACCTAAGGACACTAGGGTTTTAAATATTATAGTTTCGGATTCTAATCCGAGAATAGCAGCAGAAATTGCTAATACATTGAGAGAAGTATCATCAGAAAAAATAAAAAGCGTAACACAGATAGAAGATATAACAACTATAACTGAAGCTACAGAGCCAGTGGCTCCATCATCTCCTAATATTCCAAGAAATATCTTATTTGGTTTCTTAGCTGGGGCAATACTATCTATGATAATAATCGCTATTAAAGAGCTATTAGATGATCGTATTAAACGTCCAGAAGATGTAGAAGAAGTTTTAGATGTTGTATTGTTAGGAGTTATACCTAGCGTAGAACAGAAGAAAGGTAAGAAGAAGTAATGAAAAAGATACATATTAATTACAACACAAATATTATAGTTAAAGACCTATCGGAACATTACAATGCCTTAGCTACTAATATTCAATTCCTAGGAAAAGATATAAAGACAATTGCCTTTTCGTCAGTTCAGCCTAATGAGGGAAAATCAACAGTTACTATAAACTTATCTAAAGCCTTATCGGAATTAGGATATAAAGTTTTACTTATAGATGCTGATACAAGAAAATCAGTTTTAGCTAATAGATTTAGAGTAGAAGGTGGGAAAATTGAAGGATTAACTTCTTACCTATCGGGAAATACTGAGATAGAGAATATCTTATATTCAACAGATATTCCTAATTTAACTATTATTCCAGCAGGAAAGGTTCCCCCAAGCCCACTTAGTTTAATTCAGAATCCTAATTTTGAATTAATGCTAAATGCATTCCGCAAATATTATGATTACGTAATTATAGATACTCCACCTATAGGTGCTGTAATTGATGCGGCTATTATTGCACAAAAATGTGATGGTTCAGTTCTTATAACAGAATCTGGTGCAATCAAGAGGAAATTTGTAAAAAAAGCAATTGAACAATTAGAATCTTCAGGAAGTAGGTTTTTAGGTAGCGTATTGAACAAGGTAGATATAGAATCTAGCCATTATGGAGCTTATGGAGCCTATGGAGTTTACGGTAAATATGGAGAACGTGTAGAAGATTAATTATTAAAAATGACTTGAAAGATTGAACTTTCAAGTCATTTTTTATTTAACTGTAAATAAAATGAAATATATAATACTTACATAACGTGATATAATAGGTAAGAATTATAATTATCAAAGTTTTAAGTAAGGGAGCAAATAATGAATAAAAAATTATTAATGTCATTGGCAATTTTTTCTAGTACATTTGTTGTTAATACACTAACAGAGGAAAATGATGCACAAGCGAGTAATAAAGCAGCTAAATATACATTAAAAAATTCTGCAGCTACATATACAAATTCAATTAATGCAGCAGCTGGGGTAAATGCAGTTAAAAAAACATACTCTGCTGGAAATTATTATATATATAAAACTGCAAGTAATGGAATGATAAATGTTTCAACACAACAAGGAAAGCCAGGTGCTTGGATTAATCCAAATGCTGGAAAAGCAAAAACACAAGTAACATCATCTAAGGAAGTAAGTACAGCAACAGCTAAAGCAAATTCATCGACAGCTGTAAAAGCGAAAGCCACTACACAAGCAGTGTCAGCAAAAGCAGTAAGTACAGTAACTCCTAAAGCAAATACAGCAACAGCTGTAAAAGGAAAAACTACTACACAAGCAGTGCCGGCAAAAGCAGTAAGTACAATAACTCCTAAAGCAAATACAGCAACGGCTGTAAAAGAGAAAACTACCACACAAGCAGTGCCAGCAAAAACAGTAAGTACAGCTACGCCTAAATCAAAAAATTTAACAACTAATAAAGCTAATACATATGTATTAAATTCAAGTGCAAAAACATATGTAACTTCTGCTAATGCAGCAGCACAGGTAAATTCTAAGAGTAGCTATGCAGCAGGGAATTACTATATATACCGTACAGCGAGTAACGGAATGTTAAATATTTCTAGAACTCAAGGTAAGGTAGGAGCATGGATTAATCCTCTTGATAATAAGTTAAATTTTGGAAAATTAGAAAAAAAAGTTCAGGTAAAACCTGTCCAAACATCTACTAAATTAGCAACAGAAAAAACTACAACTGCTCAGAAAACAACAGCAGCTAGTAAAATTAAAGAAACAACTCAAGAAAAATATATATTAACAACAAATGTTAAAACATATACAAACGCAGCTAATGCAGCTTCAGGGAAAAATTCAAAAAATACATATGGTCAAGGAACTTACTATGTATTCCGTTCATATAATGGAATGTTAAATATTTCAAAAAATAAAGGAAAAGTAGGAGCATGGATTAATCCTGCTGAAAATAAAGTAGAAGCGACTAAAGCATCAGCAAATAAAATTACTACAACAAATAAAAAAGAAACGGTTAAAGCATCAGCAAATAAAAAAGAAGTTGCTAAGGCATCAACAAATAAAACTACTACAGTAAATAAAAAAGAAGACATAAAAACTACTAAGTCAGCTAAGACAGTAGCTAGCACAATTAAGTTACAAGATAAAGGTTCTAATGAAGGAGTAAGAAACAACTATGGTAAATATAGTAAAGTAATTTACTTAGATGCAGGACACGGTGGTTCAGATCCAGGAGCTGTATATAACAAACTTAAAGAAAAAGATTTAACTCTGTCAATGTATAATAAATTATCTGCTCAACTAAAAAAAGAAGGTTATACGATTATGGAAACGAGAAAAGGAGATACTCGTACAGCCTTAACTGAAATTTCAGAAAAAGCTAATAAAACAAATGCAGATTTATTTATAAGTCTTCACTTTAATGCGGCAACTAATTCTTCGGTAAAAGGTATAGAAACTTATTGGTATAAAGATTATGAAGAATATCCGTCAAAAATTAATCAAGATAATCACATAAATCCTGATCGTTTAAGAAGATCTCAAATTTTAGCTAGTGGAATTCATACTAACTTAGTCAAGAATACAGGAGCAGAAGATCGTGGTGTAAGACGTGATACATATTCAGTTTTAAGAGAAACAGCTATTCCATCAGTATTATTAGAATTAGGATACATATCTAATAAAGATGAAGCTAATAAGGTATCTAAATCAGCTTATCAAGATAAATTAGTGGATGGGATTGTTAAAGGAATTAATAATTACTATCAAAAAGCATAAGAAAGACCCGAAAGGGTCTTTTATATTTATATATGGAGGTTAAAAGTCAGTATGACGAGAGTTTTAATAACGGGTGCTAGTTCTGGAATAGGAAAGCAATTAGCTAATGAATATGCAAAAGATAAAAATAATTTATTTTTAGTAGCAAGAAATGAAGAAGCCTTACTAGATTTAAAAAGAGAGCTTGAGGATAAATATACTATTCAAGTGGAAATTTTATCTAAAGATTTAAGTGAAGAGGAAGCTGCAAAAGAAGTCTATGAGTATGCTTTAAAAAATAATCTCCAAGTATCATCTTTAGTAAATAATGCTGGATTTGGAGATTATGGCCCATTTATCAATAGTAATTTAGATAAGCAAGTAAATATGATAAATCTTAATGTAAACACATTAACTAAGTTTACTCACCTATTTTTAAAAGATATGAAAAAGAAAAATTATGGTAATATAATAAATCTTGCTTCAGTGGCATCTTTTATGCCGGGGCCACAAATGTCAGTTTATTATGCTACAAAAGCCTACGTCCTATCTTTAACAGAAGCCCTTTCTGAAGAACTAAAAGGAACAAATATTTATATAACTGCAGTTTGTCCGGGACCGACAAAAACAGATTTTGAGACTAATGCAAGTGTATCTTTTTCTAGTGTGAGAATGCAATCAGTTGCAGAAATGGTGGCTTACAGCTATGGGGAAATTTCTAAAAGAAAAAAAGTTATAATTATTCCAGGCCTGAATAATAGAATTTATATAAGATTTTTGAAACTTTTACCTAAATCTGTAATAAGAAAAATAGTAAACCAAGTACAAAGTAAATTTAGAAGATAAAAAAATAATAGATATTGCATCTCTATTAAATTAAGAATATAGTTATACTGCTAAGAGATATAGTAAATATATAGAGTTTTTATCAAGATGATGTTAATACAGGGTAAGTAATATTAGAATAAGATATTTATAAAAATTATTTTCCAACTCGTATATATGTTAAAAGTTTTAGTAAAAATTAATTTTATAAAATTGTTACAGTTTTTTCTAAGCAAAAGTTATATTATTTTACTTTAGTTGACTATATGTATATTATTGCAATATATATTTAAAAATAAGAGGTGAAAAATGAAATATTCAGTTTTAAATTTAGTTCCTTTAAGAGAGAATCAATCTTATAAAGATGCTATTGATGATATGATAGAATTAGCGAAAAAAGTTGAGAAATTAGGCTATGAGAGATATTGGATAGCAGAACATCATAATAATAAATTTATTGCATCAAGTGCGACGCAGTTATTAATTCAAAAAACATTAGATAATACTAAAAAAATAAGAGTAGGTTCAGGTGGAGTGATGTTACCTAATCATAGCCCTTATTTAGTTGCAGAGCAATATGGAACATTAGAAATATTACATCCTGGTAGAGTAGATTTAGGTTTAGGGAGGGCTCCTGGAACAGATTTAAAAACAGCGACAGCAATCAGAAAAAAAGCTAATCTTCATCCTAATTTTGAGAAAGACTTAGAAGAATTACTCTCATATTTTGAAGGGACAGCAGAAGTTCATGCTTATCCTGGAGAAGGGGTAGAAATACCTATTTATATTCTAGGATCAAGTGTAGAGAGTGCTTATCTAGCATCTAAGTTGGGATTAGCGTATGCTTTTGCAGCTCATTTTTCGCCAGCATCAATGTTAGAGGCATCTTACATCTATAGAAATAATTTTAAAGCATCAAAATACTTGGATAAGCCTTACTTTATTTTATGCTATAACATAATTTTAGCTGATACAGTAAAGGAAGCTAAAAGGCTTGCCACTACACAAATCCAATCATTTTTGAATCTTGTAACTTCAAGACCAAAAGGATTACAAAAACCTGTAAATTCTGAAGAAGAAGTATGGCAAACTTATATAGCAGCGGAGAAAGTTCCTCATTTTGGCCCTATTGCTTTCACTAATGAAAACTTTATATACAGAGAAAAAGAAATTGTTAGGAGTATGACAGCTGGATCTATAATAGGAACTAAGGATACAGCCCTTATAAAACTAAGGGAATTGAAAGAAGACTTACAGTTTGATGAATTAATGGTAAATTCAATGATATATGATAAAGATGCGCAAGAATATTCTTATAAATTATTTTCAGAGATAGCAAGCAAAGTAGAATAAGATAGTTATGATAGTATATTTCGGAGAAAATTTTTAAAAATATCCCCTTGAAAATATTATAAATAATATTGGAATCATAGTTTCAGTATGTTATAATTATTTTTATTGAATTTTTTAGAAGGGAGATATTAGTGGAAAATAGAAAAAATAGTAAACTATTTCTAGTTTTGTTTTTAGGAACCTTGTCAGCCTTTGGACCATTCGTAACGGACTTGTATCTACCAGCACTACCCTATATGACAGAATATTTTGGAACTTCAGCTTCAATGGTGCAATTAACATTGACAACATCTATGATGGGGATGGCTTTAGGGCAGTTAGTAGTAGGTCCAATAAGTGATAAATTCGGAAGAAGGGAACCATTATTAATAAGTTTGATAATTTATTTATTGAGTACAATATTTATGTTAGCAGCAGCTAATATTTATACAATGATTTTTTTAAGATTAATTCAAGGATTATCATCGGCAGGAGCGGTAGTAATTTCTAGGGCAGTAGCCAACGATCTTTATGAGGGAGAAGATTTACGGGAATTCTTTGGTTTACTCATGGCAGTAAATGGCTTAGCTCCTATTATTTCACCAGTTTTTGGAGCAGTTTTATTACAATTTGTAAATTGGAAAGGAGTATTTGTTACATTAGCCTTAATAGGAATAATTTTATTATTAGTACTTCAAAAATTTCAAGAAAGTTTATCAGAGAGTAAGAGAGTGCAGGGTTCATTGCTTGAAGTATATTCAAATATATTTTTAGTTCTAAAAAATAAATTATTTATGTCTTTAGTATTTATTAATTCTTTTGCATTCGCAGCTATGTTTGGATATATTTCAGCATCTCCATTTATTTTTCAAACAGGATATGGAGTATCAAGCTTTGTCTACTCACTATTTTTTGCAGCAAATGGCTTTGCTATAATGCTTGGGGCTAGATTATCTTCATATTTATCAAATAAAAAAGCTATATTTACAGCTTTATTATCTTTAGTAGTATCAAGTTTATTTATAGCTATAACACTTTACTTTAAGGTAAGTGTGTTTATAGTAGAAATTTTCTTCTTTACTTTGATGATATCTATGGGGATAATGTTCGCATCAAACTCAGCCTTAGCAATGTCTAAAGAAAGAAGATATTCTGGAACAGCCTCAGCAATCTTAGGATTTTTTCCAGCCTTATTTGCTGCTATAGTTTCTCCTTTAGTAGGGATAGGAGATGTATTCATAGCAACTGGTATTACTTTAGTAATAGCATCAGTAATTTCTATGTTAATATTCCAAAAAATCAAATCAAAAATATAATAGAAATACAGCAGAGACTTGCTGTATTTTTTTCTTTTGTGATATAATTATAAGGATATAAATTTTAAATTTAGAGGAGAAGTTATGGTTGCTATAGAATCTAAAGATAGTCTTTATGTAGAAAATCTTTTGCCTGAAAGTGAAGATTTTTTTAAAGGATTAGAAGCCTATGCTCTAGAAAATAAGGTGCCGATTATTGATAAAATTGCTATTGCATATCTTATTCAATTATTTAAAATAAAAAAGGCTAAAAATATTTTAGAAATCGGTACAGCAATAGCTTATTCTTCGATAAGATTATGTGAGGAAGTAGGAGCAAAGGTCACTACTATCGAACGTAATGAACTTATGCAAGAACAAGCAGAGAAAAATATTAATTTAAGGGGACTTGAAGATAGGATAACTATGGTTAAAGGAGATGCACTTGTTTTACATGATGAAGTTGTCAAACAGGCACCTTATGACGTAGTATTTATTGATGGTGCTAAGAGTCAAAGTAGAAAATTTTTTGAACTTTATGAACCCTATTTTGCTGATGACGTACTTATTATTACAGATAATGTACTATTCAAAGGAATGGTCTCTGATCCTAGCATAATTCAAAAGTCAAAAGATTTAAGACAACTTGCAAGAAAGATAGATAAATATAATCAATGGATAATGAATCATCCGAATTACTCAACGAGCATTATGCCTTTTGGTGATGGTATTGCAATGACGATAAGAAAATAGTTTTAGAGAGGATGAATTAAAATGAAAAAGCCTTTAGTTATAGGAATAGTTGGTGGAAGTGGAAGTGGGAAAACAACTGTTACAAAGAGAGTTATTGAAGAATTAAGCCAAGATAAGGTGGTACTTATTGAGCAAGATTATTATTATAAAAATCAAGATCATTTGACTATGGAAGAAAGAGTTAAGACTAACTATGATCATCCAGATGCTTTTGATAATGACTTATTAGCTCAACATTTACAAGAGCTTATTCAAGGAAGAGAAGTAGATATGCCTATCTATGATTATGTAAATCATACTAGATCTAGTGAAACAAAGCATCAAGAGTCCAAAGAAGTAATTATACTTGAAGGATTATTTGGTTTATATTCAAAAACATTAAGAGAACAATTAGATATTAAAATATTTGTTGATACACCGAGTGACATAAGAATTTTAAGAAGGTTATTACGTGATATGAAAGAGCGTGGTCGTAGTGTTGAGTCGGTAATAAGTCAATATTTAACATCGGTAAGACCAATGCATGAGCAATATATTCAACCAACTCGTCAATATGCGGATATTGTAATACCAGATGGTGGATATAACGATATTGCAGTAGATATACTGCTGACAAAAATTAAGTCAATACTAGAAAAATAATTAAAAAAAGTTTATAATTATAAAGATTAAAGAGAAAGAGGATAAAATAATGGCAGAAGAGAAAATTGAATTTCAAATGACCCAAGAGGGTTATGATAAGTTAGTAGCAGAATTAGATTATTTAAAAACAGTAAGACGTCCAGAAATCGTAGAAGAAATTAAAGTTGCACGTTCTTTTGGAGATTTATCTGAGAATGCTGAGTATCATGCAGCTAAAGATGCACAAGGAGAAATAGAGCAAAAGATTTTAGAGCTAGAGCAACAAATTCGTTTTGCGAAAATTGTTACTATTGAAGCTGGATCAAATGTTATTCGTCTAGGTCACACAGTTACATTCGTAGAATTACCACATGGAGAGGAAGAGAGTTATAAAATTGTAGGGGTTGCAGAAGCAAACCCACTAGAAGCAAAAATTTCTAATGAATCACCAATTGGACAAGCATTACTTGGTAAAAAAATAGGAGATATAGTAAAAATTTCTCTTCCAACAGGACCAGAAGCGTCTATGGATATTAAGGTTGTTAAGGTTAAATAGTATGATAGCACTAATAGGAGCAATGCCTGAAGAAGTAGCTATTATAAAATCTCAAATTAAGGATTTGAGGATAGAAAAGAAAGCACATGTAGATTTTTATCTAGGGAGATATCTAGATAAAGAAATAGTCTTAATGCTTTGTAAGCCAGGTAAAGTTAATGCAGCTATTGCAACATCTTTATTATTAGACAATTACAAAGTAGATTTTGTTATAAATATTGGTTCTTGTGGAGCTTTAGTTAAAGATTTAGAAGTAGGAGATTTAATTGTAGCTACGCAGGTTGTACATTTTGATGTGGATGCAAGGCACTTTGGTTATGAGTTAGGTCAAGTGCCACAAATGCCAGCCAAATATCTAAGTGATGAAGATTTAGTTCAGACTATACTGGTAAATACAAAAGATTTCGATTTAGGTGAGTATAGTATTCATTTGGGCTTATTAGGAACATCAGATTCATTTATTTCAGATAAAGAATTAAAAAAAGATATTTTAGAAAAATTTCCAGCTTTGCTTGCTGTAGATATGGAAGCAGCAGCTATTGCTCAAACATGTTATAATTTTGGTATTAGGTTTATAATTTGTCGTTCTGTGAGTGACAAAGCTGAAGAAGGAAGTAGAATTACATTTGATGAGTTTTTAGGAATTGCAGCTCAAAATTCATCAAAAATTACAAGTGAATTAATCAAGAGAATATAGCATAAACCATCGTTAATACGGTGGTTTTTTATAAATTTACCGCATATAGGATACAGTAATAGTATGTCAGAAATATTATAGACATATATTTAATAGGTATTGAGATGTTTAAAATGGAGTTAATTTGCTAGTATAGTTTGCAGATAAAGCCGTCTATTATTTATTTAGTAAGGCATGTATCCAATTTTGAACAGATGATTGGGTGTTCTTTGGTCTTTTTTTATCATTTGAAACCCTATACAATAGAAGTGTAAAGAAAATTAAATAAAAAGGAGTAGATGATATGGAAATATTAATTACTATATTAAATTGGTTTTCTCAAAATATTTTGCAGAAACCAGCATTCTTCGTAGGTCTATTAGTATTAATAGGGTATGCTTTACTGAAGAAATCTGCACACGAAGTGTTTGCAGGATTCATTAAAGCAACAGTAGGATACCTTATCTTGGATGTAGGGGCCGGGGGACTAGTAAGAACTTTCCGTCCAGTACTTGCAGCATTAGATAAAAGATTTGGTTTGAATGCCGCAGTTATTGATCCATATTTTGGATTAACAGCAGCCAACCAAAAACTTACTGAGATGGGATTCATTGAAGTTGCTACGACAGCATTATTAATTGGATTTGGTGTAAATATTCTTTTAGTGGCACTTCGTAAAATTACAAAAGTTCGTACACTGTTCATTACGGGTCATATCATGGTTCAACAAGCGGCGACAGTTTCGGTTTTCGTTCTATTATTAATACCGGCATTACAAGGAAGCACAGCAGCATTATACGTTGGTCTTATCTGTGGTCTTTACTGGGCAGTAAGTTCTAACTTAACAGTAGAAGCAACACAAAGATTAACTGGTGGTGGTGGTTTTGCTATCGGACATCAGCAACAATTTGCTTTATGGTTTGTAGATAAGGTGGCACCATTTTTCGGTAAAAAAGAAGATAATTTAGATAACTTAAAATTACCAAGATTTTTAAATATCTTCCATGATACAGTTGTTGCATCTGCAACACTTATGATTGTTTTCTTCGGAGCAATTTTAACGGTTTTAGGACCTGAAATTATGGCGGATAAAGCTGTAATTACAACTGGAGATGTATATAACCCAGCTAAACAAGCTTTCTTTATGTACATATTACAAACATCTCTAACATTCTCAGTGTACTTATTTATTTTGATGCAAGGTGTACGTATGTTCGTAGCCGAGTTAACAAATGCCTTCCAAGGTATTTCATCAAAATTATTACCGGGTTCGTTCCCAGCGGTAGATGTTGCCGCATCTTATGGATTTGGTTCATCAAACGCAGTTCTTTCAGGATTTGCATTCGGTTTAATAGGTCAACTTATTACAATAGGATTATTAGTAATTTTCAAAAACCCGATATTAATAATTACAGGGTTCGTACCAGTATTCTTCGATAATGCAGCAATAGCGGTGTATGCTGACAAACGAGGAGGATGGAGAGCAGCGGTAGTGCTATCATTCATCTCTGGTATTCTCCAAGTAGCTCTTGGAGCATTAGCAGTATCTCTACTTGGATTAGTAGGTGGTTACCATGGAAACATCGACTTTGTTCTACCTTGGTTACCATTCGGATATGTATTCGAGAATTTAGGAATTTTAGGATACGTTCTAGTATGTCTATTCTTCTTAATCTTACCTCAACTTCAATATGCAAGAGCTAAGGATAAAGAAAAATACTACCGCGGTGAAACACAATAATATTAAGTCAATAAAATAATATAAAAATAAAATAATTTTTGGAGGAAAATAAAATGGTAAAAGTATTAACAGCATGTGGAAATGGAATGGGATCATCAATGGTTATCAAGATGAAAGTTGAAAATGCACTTAGACAATTAGGTGTAACTGATTTTCAATCAGCATCTTGTTCAGTAGGAGAAGCTAAGTCATTAGCATCAGGATACGATATTGTTGTAGCATCAAACCACTTAATCAAGGAATTAGAAGGTCGTACTACTGGTAAATTAGTAGGATTAGAAAACTTAATGGATGATGCAGAAATTAAAGCAAAATTACAAGAAGTACTATAATATATTACAGTAATGAACAATAAAAGGGTTGGGTCAAGGCCCAGCCCTTAATTTTATATAAAATTAAGGAGACAGCAAAATGAATTTAACTAGAGCATTTAAGGAAAACGATTCAATTAGATTAGGACTGCATGCAGAAACATGGCAAGAGGCAGTAGAATTATCGGTACAACCACTTATTGATAGCGGGGCTGTAACTAGAGAATATTATGAAGCAATTTTAGAATCTACTGAAGAATATGGTCCATATTATATTTTAATGCCAGGAATGGCTATGCCACATGCTAAAGCAGGTGTAGGTGTAAATAGAGATTCATTCTCATTAATAACATTAGATGAACCAGTTGCTTTTTCTGATGGTAAGGAAGTTTCAGTACTTGTAACTTTAGCAGCAACTTCAGCGGATATTCATACATCAGTAGCAATCCCTCAAATAGTAGCATTATTTGAATTAGAGAATTCAATAGCAAGATTAGTTGAGTGTAAAACTCCGGAAGAGGTTTTAGCAATGGTAGAAGAATCTAAAAATAGCCCATACTTAGCAGGATTAGATTTAGAAGGATAGTTAGAAATTTAATTTATTAATAAGGAGAACAATAAAATGACAAAGAGAATTCCAAATTTACAAGTAGCATTAGATCACTCAGATTTGAAAGGAGCTATTAAAGCGGCAGTTTCAGTAGGACATGAAGTAGATATTATTGAAGCTGGAACAGTGTGTTTACTACAAGTAGGGTCTGAATTAGTAGAAGTATTACGTAACTTGTTCCCAGATAAAATTATTGTAGCGGATACAAAATGTGCTGATGCAGGTGGGACAATCGCTAAAAATAATGCAGTAAGAGGAGCTGACTGGATGACATGTATCTGTTCGGCAACTATTCCAACAATGGAAGCAGCATTGAAAGCAATTAAAGAAGTTAATGGAGAAAAAGGTGAAATTCAAATAGAATTATATGGTGATTGGACTTATGAACAAGCACAATTATGGCTAGATGCAGGAATTTCTCAAGCAATTTATCACCAATCAAGAGATGCTCTATTAGCTGGGGAAACATGGGGAGAAAGAGATCTTAACAAGGTTAAGAAACTTATTGAAATGGGATTCCGTGTATCAGTAACTGGAGGACTGGATGTATCAACTCTAAAATTATTTGAAGGAGTAGATGTTTACACATTTATTGCAGGTCGTGGAATTACAGAAGCAGAAAATCCAGCGGCTGCAGCACGTGAATTCAAAGATGAAATTCGTAGAATTTGGGGGTAGTTAATATGACTCGTCCAATAGGTATATATGAAAAAGCAACACCTAAGCACTATACTTGGTTAGAAAGATTAAATTTTGCCAAAGAATTAGGATTTGATTTTGTTGAAATGTCAGTAGATGAATCGGATGCAAGATTAGCTAGATTAGAATGGACTAAGGAAGAGAGATTAGATATAGTAAAGGCTATTTATGAAACAGGAGTAAGAATACCTAGTATATGCTTTTCAGGGCACAGAAGGTATCCTTTAGGGTCGAATGATCCAGAAATTGAAAAAAAATCATTAGACCTTATGAAAAAATGTATAGAATTAGCACAAGACTTAGGTGTTAGAACTATTCAGTTGGCAGGATATGATGTTTACTATGAAGAAAAATCACCTCAAACAAGGGAAAGATTTGTTAAAAATTTAAGAAAAGCATGTGATTGGGCAGAAGAAGCTCAGGTAATGCTTGCTATCGAGATAATGGATGATCCATTCATCAATTCAATTGAAAAGTATCTAGCAATAGAAAAAGAAGTAGATTCTCCTTATCTATTTGTATATCCTGATACAGGAAATCTATCAGCTTGGCATAATGACTTATGGAGTGAATTCTATATTGGTCATAGATCAATAGCAGCCTTACATTTGAAAGATACTTATGCAGTAACTGAAACTTCAAAAGGACAATTTAGGGATGTTCCTTTTGGAGAAGGCTGTGTAGATTGGGAGCATGTTTTTGATGTTGTTAAGAAATCAAATTATAGAGGGCCATTCCTAATAGAGATGTGGTCAGAAAATTGTAGCTCTGTTGAAGAAACTAAAGAGGAGATTAAGAAAGCACAAGACTTTCTATATCCATTAATTGAGAAAGCGGGGTTAAGATAATATGTCGAAATCATTAGAAGAGATTAGAAAAAGAGTTTGTGAAGCAAACAAATCATTACCAGAACATGGCTTGGTTAAATTTACATGGGGAAATGTTTCAGAAGTTGATAGAGAAGCAGGGGTAATTGTTATTAAACCATCAGGAGTTGATTATGATAAATTGACTCCAGAAAATATGGTGGTAACAGATTTAGACGGAAATGTGATTGAAGGAGATTTAAATCCATCTTCAGACTTACCAACACATGTAGAATTATACAAAGCTTGGCCAGAAGTGGGTGCTGTAGTTCATACACATTCGACAGAGGCTGTTGCTTGGGCACAAGCAGGGAGAGATATTCCTTTCTATGGAACAACACACGCTGATTACTTCTATGGAACTATTCCATGTGCTAGATCTTTAACAGAAGGCGAAGTAAATTCAGCATATGAAATAGAAACAGGAAAAGTAATCGTGGAAGAGTTTGCAAAAAGAGGAATAGAACCACTAGCTGTACCAGGAATTGTAGTGAGAAATCATGGTCCATTTACTTGGGGGAAAGATCCAGAGCAAGCAGTTTATCATAGTGTAGTTTTAGAAGAAGTATCTAAGATGAACAGGTTTACTGAACAAATTAATCCAAGAGTGGAGAGTGCACCAAAATATATAATGGATAAACATTATTTAAGAAAGCATGGTCCAAATGCTTATTATGGTCAAAAAGGTGACAAACATTAAAAAAATTGTAATAAAAGATGCAAAACTAAATTTTTAGTTTTGCATCTTTTCAATTATGGAGTACTATGTTATTATAATATTAAATTACAAAGTTACATATTACTAAAGGGGATAACAAAATGTTGCTGGACAAAAAAAGTTATGATTTACTAGTATATCTTATAGAACTAGAAGAAGCGGAAACTATCATGACAATTTCATCCAAATTAAATCAATCAAGAAGGAAAATATATTATCATTTAGAAAAAATAAATAAAGCACTACCACAAGGTGTAGGAGAAATAAAATCATACCCTAGAGTTGGATTACAGTTAACTGATGAACAAAAAGATGTATGTAGAAAATTATTAGCAGAATTAGATGATTATTCTTATGTTATGAATGTTACAGAGAGAGTAAGATTAAGTTTAATTTATATTGCAATTTCTAAAGAAAGAGTAACTATTGAAAAATTAATGCACCTTACAGATGTATCAAGAAATACGATTTTAAGTGATTTGATTGTTATGAGAACGAAATTATCAGAAGAAGAATATGATATTTTTTTAAAAGTAACTAAAGCAAAAGGTTATTATTTAGATTGTCACCCTTTATCAAAGATACAATACTTGTATAGGTTGTTATATAGAGTGTATACAGAGGATAATATTGGATTTGTAAATATAGTAAAAGATAAGATTGTTGATATTACAGGATTTGATAATTATTTTTCTGAGGAAGTTAAAAGTTTTTTAAAAAGGGAAATTGAAACTTCTGATTACATCTTAGGAAAGAAGATAAATCATCAAGATAGCAAGTTTATGATTCAAATTTTACCTTATTTAATACTATCTTATAGATCTATAGAATTAACAGATAAAGATAAAGAAATGGTAAGGAATGATTTTGAAGGAATTTCTAAAAAAATTGAGTATAAGTTAGCTGAAAAAATATCCCAAGGTTTATGTAGCAACTTTAAAATAGAGTTAGATGATATAGAAATTAGCTTGATTGTTATGCTACTCTTATCGTTTAGAAAATATACGGATACGCATTTAAATTCAAAAGATTATAAAGAAATGAAAGAAATTTTGGATGTGTTTTTAAAAAATTTAAATGTTCAATATGGTATTAAATTTAAAAAATATAACGACTTATTAAATCAATTATTAATGCATGCTAAAGCTTTAATATACAGAAAAAGATATGGAGTTTTTTCTATAAACCCACTTTTGAAATATATAAAGGAGATGCACAGTGAATTATTTGAAATAACTAAGTCTAGTGTTGGTATTTTAGAAGAAAGTTGGAAAGTAAAATTAACAGATGATGATATTGCATATATAACTATACATTTGGGTGGAGAATTAGAAAAAGAGCTAGTATTATCCCAGGATAGTAAAAAGGCAATAATTGTATGTGATGAGGGGATTGGTGTCCAAAAATTACTATTAAACCAAGTTTCAAAGTTATTAAAAAATTATGAAATAGAAGCAGTATTTACATCAGAACAATATTATACTGTTAGTGATCTTTTAGAAATTGATTTAATTGTAACAAGTAATACCGGTATTGAAAGTAAAGTACCTATAGTTAAAGTACATCCAGTTTTAGTCAATGAAGATATTATAAAATTAGTACATATATCTAATAATATTCTAGATAAAGATATAATTTTTCATGATGAATTAGAAAAATTATTGCATCCTTATATTCAAAATTCAGTGGAGAGAAATGTTTTGAAAGGGAAGATAGAGAAATTAGTGAGTAGAATAATATTGAAATAATATAATTTTTTAGGTCAAGTTTTGCACACATTTAAGTGTAAGACTTGGTCTTTTTTAGTATGAAAATATGGCCTATAATAAGAATGTAAGCAAAACCAATAAATTAGTAGGAGGAAGTAACTAATGGCAAAAAATGTAAAAGAAGTAACAAGAGAATCGTGGATTCTAAGCACATTCCCAGAGTGGGGAACTTGGCTAAATGAAGAAATTGAAGAAGAAGTGGTTCCGGAAGGAAACTTTGCTATGTGGTGGTTAGGTAATTGTGGTGTTTGGGTAAAAACACCAGGTGGAGCTAACATTGTTATGGATTTATGGTCATCAAGAGGTAAATCAACTAAAAAAGTAAAAGATATGGTTAGAGGACACCAAATGGCTAATATGGCAGGTGTTAGAAAATTACAACCAAACTTAAGAGTACAACCAATGGTAATTGATCCATTCGCAATTAATGAATTAGATTACTACTTGGTATCACACTTCCATAGTGATCATATGGATATTAATACAGCAGCGGCTATTATTAATAATCCAAAATTAGACCACGTGAAATTTGTAGGACCATACGAGTGTGGAGAAATTTGGAAAAAATGGGGAGTTGCAGAAGAAAGAATAATGGTAATTAAACCAGGAGAAAGCTTTGAGTTTAAAGACCTAAAAGTACATGCAGTTGAATCATTTGATAGAACATGTTTAGTAACTTTACCTGTTCAAGGTGCTGAAGAAAATGCTGGAGAGTTAGCAGGACTTGCAGTGACTGACGAAGAAATGGCAAGAAAAGCTGTAAACTATGTATTTGAAACTCCAGGTGGAACAATTTATCACGGAGCGGATTCACACTTCTCTAACTACTTTGCAAAACACGGTAGAGACTTCAAAATTGATGTTGCATTAAACAACTACGGAGAAAATCCAGTTGGTATCCAAGATAAAATGACATCTATAGATTTACTACGTATGGCAGAAAACTTACGAGCTAAAGTAATTATTCCGGTACACTATGATATTTGGTCTAACTTTATGGCATCAACAGATGAAATATTAGAACTATGGAAGATGCGTAAAGAAAGATTACAATATGACTTCCATCCATTTATTTGGGAAGTAGGAGGTAAATATACTTATCCATTAGACAAAGATAAGATTGAATACCATCACCCAAGAGGATTTGATGACTGCTTCTTAGAAGAATCAAATATCCAATTTAAAGCCTTGCTATAAAAATAATGATGTGCCGTATAGTTACTATACGGCACATTTAAATTAAATAAATTTAAAATTAAGGAGATAATTATGTCAAACAAATCAATAAATGCAATAAGAATGTTAGGAATAGACGCAATTGAAAAGGCAAAATCTGGGCACCCAGGGATAGTAATGGGAGCAGCTCCAATGGCATACAGTTTATTTACAAAACATATGACAATTAATCCAAAAGAAGTAAATTGGATAAATAGAGATAGATTTATATTATCTGCAGGTCATGGATCTATGTTGTTATATGGATTGCTACATTTATCAGGTTATGAAGAAATGACTATAGATGAATTAAAAAACTTCCGTCAATGGGGATCGAAAACTCCAGGGCATCCTGAGTTAGGTCATACAGCAGGAGTAGATGCGACAACAGGACCTTTAGGACAAGGTATCTCAACAGCAGTGGGATTCGCACAAGCAGAAAGATATTTAGCGGCTAAATATAATAAAGAAAATCATAAAATATTTGACCACTATACATATGTAATATGTGGAGATGGTGACTTGATGGAGGGAGTATCATCAGAAGCAGCATCATATGCAGGTTTCCAAAGATTAGACAAATTAGTAGTTCTATATGATTCAAATAATATTTGTTTAGATGGATCAACAGCAGACACGTTTACAGAAGATGTAAGAGCAAGATATAATGCATATGGATGGCATACTTCTTTAGTAGAGGATGGAAAAGATATAGATGCAATTAACAGAGCAATAGAAGAAGCCAAAGCATCTAAAAAACCATCATTAATTGAAATAAAAACTAGAATTGGAGAAGGATCTCCAAATAAAGTGGATTCAAATGCAGCACATGGTGCTCCATTAGGATTTGACGAGGCTAAAGCTACAAAAGAAAATATGGGATGGTCTTACAAAGAGTTTGAAATTCCAGAAGAAGTATATGAAGATTTCAAAGTAAATGTTGCAGATAGAGGAGAGAAAGAATATAAGGCTTGGTTAGAATTAGTAGAAGATTACAAGAGAACATATCCAGAACTAGCAGAAGAAGTTGCAGATATCCTAGCAGGAAAAGATCCAGTAGAGATTAAAGCAGAAGATTTTCCAAAAATAGAAGCAGGATATTCACAAGCAACTCGTAATTCAAGCCAAGATGCTTTAAATGTAGCAGCAAGCAAATTGCCAAACTTTTTAGGAGGGTCTGCAGACTTAGCGCACTCAAATATGACATACATAAAAGGTGAGGGATTACAAGATGCAGAGAATCCAAAAAATAGAAATATTCAATTTGGAGTAAGAGAATTTGCCATGGGAGCAATTCTAAATGGTATGGCAGCACATGGAGGATTAAGAGTATATGGAGGAACATTCTTTGTATTCTCGGATTATCTAAAAGCAGCTATGAGATTATCAGCACTTCAGGGATTACCAGTAACATATGTCTTTACACACGATTCAATTGCAGTAGGAGAAGATGGTCCGACACACGAACCAATTGAACACTTAGCAGGACTTAGAGCAATTCCAAATCTAAATGTTATACGACCGGCGGATGCAAGAGAAACTCAAGGAGCATGGTATTTAGCCTTAACTAGCAAAACAAGGCCAACAGCACTAGTCTTAACTAGGCAAAACCTGATAGTTGAAGAATCTACTGATTTTGATAAGGTAAGCAAAGGTGCTTATGTTGTATATGAAGCAGAAGGCTTTGACAGAATTTTATTAGCAAGTGGATCAGAAGTAAATCTTGCAATAAAAGCAGCAAAAGAGTTAGAAAAAGAAGGAATCAAGGTAAGAGTAGTATCAGTTCCATCAACAGAACTATTTGATGAACAAGAAGAAGACTACAAAGAAGAAATTTTACCAAAAACTATAAGACGTCGTCTAGCTATAGAAATGGGAGCAAGCCAAAGTTGGTATAAATATGTTGGTTTAGATGGAAAAGTATTAGGAATTGATACATTTGGAGCATCAGCACCGGCAGCAACAGTAATAGAAAAATATGGATTTACTGTTGAGAACCTTGTAAGATTAGCTAAAGAATTGTAATTAATCATATAGAAATAAACTGACAAGAATTTTAATCTTGTCAGTTTATTTTATATTTTGGATAATATTAAATTAAAATTAAGTTTAGTATATCTTAAAATAGAAACATCTGATTAAGTATAGTAATTTTATCCTTAATCAAATGTTTCTAGTTATTTTTTATATATTAAAAAGACAACTACTAGCTTATCTCTCTAATTCTAGGGCACCATATTGCCCATCTTTACGTTTGTAAATTACTGAAAATTCATTAGTATCTTCATCTAAGAAAACGAAGAAATCGTGACCTAATAATTCCATTTGTAAAATAGCCTCATCTTTAGACATTAAGTTAGCGGGAATTTTTTTAATTTTTACAAATTCGTGTTTTTCTTCTTCATAAGATTCAAGTTCATTAGTTAATAAATCATGATTAATAGAACCTTTTTCACGACTACGTCTATTAATTCTAGTTTTATGTTTTCTTATTTGCCTCTCTAATTTATCTACTGTCAAATCTACAGCTGCATATAGGTCGCTATTTACTTCTTCTGCACGAAGAGTAAGTCCTTTCAAAGGAACTGTAATTTCAATCTTTTGTTCCCCATTTTTACGAACTTTAGCGTTGGCATAAACATTAGCATTCAATTCATTAGAGAAGTATCTTTCTAATTTAGCAACTTTAGTTTCGATATAGTCTCTGATGGCTGGTGTAATTTCTATGTTATCTCCTCTTACTTGATATCTTAGCATGCTTAAGCACTCCTTTCATGAGTAAATGACTACTCATTGGATTATGTATCCGTTTTATTTTCTTACTTATATTGTACTTCTAAAGTAAAAAAAAGTCAACACAATTTGTAAAGGTTTCCTATTCTATGATTTTCCTAAACAAAGGAATGAAATTTTTAGTTCTTTATTTATTTTTAAAAGAACAAGTGCTAAAGATTCTAAAGTATTGCCAGAGGTAAATATATCATCGATAATTAGGATACTTTTAGCTGAGATAATATTATTAGTGAAATCTTTATTTAAAGAAAAATTATGATATTTTCTTTCTGAATAAAGTTTTGACTGTTTAAGTCTATAGGGTTCAATAAAGATGTCTTTATAGGGTATTTCTGCTATATCACAAATTATTTTTACATGATTAAAACCTCTTATAGCTTCTCTAGTTCTATTGCTGGGAGCAATTAAAACTAGATCAAAGTGATTTTTTTGTAAAAAATTATTTAAGGCAGCTTTAAATGATTCAGCTTTTTTTATATCACCAAAATATTTTATAGAATAAATTTTATCTTTTATAAATTCATAGTGAGCCAAATAATAGAGCTTATAAGATTTGTGCTTATATACTTTTAAAGATAGTTTTTCTTTGCAATGCTCACAGTAATTTTCTTTATTAAATGAAAAGAGATTTATAAAAGAAAAATTAGTATTTAAGTCTTTATAACAAAATTCACAATTCATCATTTCACCAACTTTCTATACTTGGCTAGTTCATTCATGTATTTTATTTCTTTAATAGCAGATTTGATAGCTTTCGTATGTTCACCACTGTAGAAAATTATTGAGCCACTAGGATCATATGCTTTTCTACCAACCCGACCAGAAATTTGTATTAAGGCTTCTTTTGAAAAAGTTTTATGTGAACTATGGAATACTACAATATCCAAGTAATCGAAGGTAAGACCACGTTCTAATATAGTTGTAGTAATTAGAACATTAAATTTTTTATTTCTAAATCCTTCTATTAAATCATTTCTATTTTCAGTTTTACTGGATACAAAATTATAAGCTGTAGACTTAGCTAGTTCTTCACCAATCTTAATTGTAGGGACGAATATAAGAAGTCGTCTATTTTTATTTGTACTGGACCTAATAATTTTATCTAAAGTATCCAAAATATTAGTAGAAAATATATTTTTATTAAAATCTTTATGAATTTTAAGATTTGGAACAGGAAGTAAATTTCCATGATAACGAATAGGAAGTTTATAGACTGAATCTACTGATTTTTTTATTTTTTTGGAAGGTGTAGCAGATAAAAAAATTAGAGGTGCTTGATCTTTTAATGCTTTCTTCATACCATATTCTAATACATCATTGCCATTGTAGGGGAAGGCATCAACTTCATCTACAATTATTAGGTCAAAGAATTTATAGTAATGAAATAACTGGTGACAGGTCATAATATAGAAATTAGATCCTAAAAATTTTTTATCATCTCCATGAAGAAGATTAATTTCTAAAGAAAAATCTTTTTTAATTCTGCTAGCAAGTTCATTGACTATATCTTTCCTAGGTATTGCCAAACATATAATTTTATTTTCCTTTAGGTAGTTACTTATAAGTTTGTAGATAATCTCTGTTTTACCAGCACCACAAACAGCCCAAATTAAAGATGATTTATTTGCTTTAGAGTTCTCTACTAGTAAATCTGATGCAATTTTCTGCTGGTCTGATAAGGCTATAGAGGGTATGGTAAAATGACAAGGCTCATTTTTATAATTATTAATTAAAAATCTTATTTCATTTGATTTAGAAATACCAAAATCTATACAATCTAGACAATAAGTAATTTTATCAAAAGAAGCATAATAGCTATAAAGATTTTTTGAAGAACACATAAGACATTTGGAATCTCTAATAGTTGATATGACTTCAATACAATTTGCTTTTTCCAAATAGTGAATTTTAATTTTTTTCTTGACTAATTGGTCAATAGAGAAAATTCTACCCCTGTAGGAATTTAAAAATTTTAAATCAATAATCTCTTTAAAGTTGCCATATTTTAATTCGAAGAAAATTTGTTCAACTTCAATATCTGTAAAAGTAGAATCTGTATATTCTTGATAAATTTCATCAAGTAAATTTTTCTTAATTTTTTCATCATAGTTTGAGTAGTGGATATGGAAAAAAGCTGGTATAAATTCTAAGTTGCTAGAAAAATACATAAAATAATCTCCTAAGATATGATCTACTTATATTTTAGCAAAATATATACTTTATGAAAACCCTATATTTTGTTTGATAGCATAGAAAAATGCTATAATAGGTAAAAATAAATTTTGGAGGAAATTATGAAAATATTAGTAACAGGATTTGATCCTTTTGGAGGAGAAGAACTAAATCCATCTTGGCAAGTGGTAAAATCATTACCAAATAAAATTGCAGATGCAGAACTTAGAAGGATTCAAATACCGACAGTTTTTGGTAGATCTGCCCAGATGCTATTTGAAGAAATAAAAAAATTTTCTCCTGATGTGGTACTTTGTTTAGGGCAAGCAGGAGGGAGAAGTGGGATTAGTCCTGAGAGGATTGCTATAAATATAGATGATGCAAGAATTGCTGATAATGAGGGTAATAAACCAGTAGACGATGTAATAAGGGAAGATGGGAAAGCAGCATATTTTTCTACTCTACCGATAAAAGCAATGGTAGAGAATATTAAAAAAATAGGAATAAATGCAGAAGTATCCAATACAGCAGGGACTTTTGTATGTAACCATATTATGTATCAAGTTCTGTATTATGCGGAGAAGAATAATTTGAATATACAAGCAGGATTTATACATATTCCTTACTTGCCAGAACAATTGAAAGGTAGAGAGTTGCCTATGATGGAATTTGATGATATGAGAAGAGCAATAATATCTTCTATTCAAACTATAGTTGACTACAGGGATAAATGTGATTTAAAAGTAACGGGAGGAAAAGAAGACTAATGTAAGAAAATTAATTAAGAACAAATCACAATAAAACAATTAAAATATTACTAGTAGACTTAAAAGGAGTTAGAGATATTGCTCTAATAGATGGATAAAAGATGGTAAATTAATGAATTACTTTCAAAATATGAAAATAAAAATTTGTGATAATAAAAATCTCTATACTTTAAGTATAGAGATTAATTTTTTAAGCTGAGTAGTTTAATTTTATTATCTTTTCATTTTACTGATTTCAATAAAATAATAATTAAGATTAGAATTAATTTTACAATTTGCTAGTAATTTTATTTTGAATTTCTTCAAAGTCAGCAGCTTCTAATTTTTGTGGTGGCCATTTAACTTCTAGATTATCAAAGTTGATGTGCTTATCTTTATATCTTGGGATAATGTGGAAGTGTAAGTGGAAGACACTTTGTCCTGCATATTCTTCGTTGTTTTGAATAATATTAATTCCATCAGGATTGAAAGCATCTTTTACTGCATTAGCAATCTTAGGTAGAGCAGCTCCAATGTGAGCAGCCGTTTCTGCTTCACAATCTAGGATATTTCGGCTATGTTTTTTAGGAATTACTAGAGTATGGCCTTTAGTGATTGGAAATACATCTAAAAAAGCATATACATGTTCATCTTCGTAAATTTTGTAAGAAGGAATTTCTTTATCTAAGATTTTTTCAAAAATTGTTTTATCCATAGTGGTTCTCCTGTAATGTTTAGTCTAATTTTTCTAATGTTTTTGCCAGTAATTTTTTAAGATTAATAGAAATCTTCTGTGCCGTAGCAACTACGTTAGTATGATCGTGTTTTTTATCTTGGATACCAGTTGCCATATTTGTTACACATGATAAAACTGCCACAGCTAACCCTGAGTGATTAGCAGCAATGATTTCTGGAACAGTCGACATACCAACTAGATCAGCACCCATTTTTTCAAAGGCACGAATTTCTGCACGAGTTTCGAAATAAGGTCCCATAAAAAACGCATAAGTTCCATGATTTAATTTAATATCAAGTTCTTCAGCAGATTTTTTTAAATTTTCTACTAGGTTAGGATTGAAAGGATTTGTCATGTCAACAAATCTCTGACCTAGTCTATCATCATTAGGACCGATTAATGGATTGTTAGATACTAGAGAAATAAAGTCATCTAAGCATACAATATCTCCAACTTGGTAATCTGTATTGATTGCACCGCAAGCATTAGTAATAAATAGTCCTTTAATTCCCATAAATTTTGTAACATAAGTCATAAAGGCAACATCTTTCATAGAGTGTCCCTCATAGTAATGAAGTCTTCCGTTAAAAACCATAACGGTTTTACCAGAAATTTTTCCAAAAGTTAATTTATTAGCGTGACCCACAACGTGACTTGTTGATTTATTTCCTGGGAAAAGAGGAATTTCTGCATAAGGTAAGTCTTTTTGATTTTCAAGTTCTAATGTAATCCCAGAACCAAGTACGATAGCATAATCAATTTTTTCTCCGTAGAAATTATTGATAAATTTAGCGGTATCTACTATATTTTCATAATAAGTCATATTATTACTCCTTTGTTCATTAGTATATAAATTAATTATATCAAAAAGATAAATAAAATAGAATGAAAAATAAATCTATAAAAATTTTGTAAATGTTCGAATAGATGAATATTGATTTAACCCTATGTATGTAAAATAATGAAAAACAGAAAAAGATCTCAACGTTGAAAATTTACATTTTCTGAACAATAGCTATTCCTGAACTTGTCTATATATGACAGAAAACCATTTATTACGAATGTTAAAAATAATTTCAATAAAAATATGATAAAAATATTGATATTTATTATTTGATATGTTATCATGTAATTGTAAACCAATATAAATATTTAAAGGGGATATATTACTATGGAAAAGAAATTTTCATTTTTAGCAGTAGCTTTATCTGCTGCGTTAACAGTGACTGGTTTTACAGCAGCTACACCAGCATTTGCTAATGACTCATTAAAGGTAGGGGTTGTAACTGATGAAGGTGGAGCCAAAGATAAATCTTTCAACCAATCTAACGTTGAGGCTGTTGAAGCATGGGTAAAATCTAATAACGGAAAAGCTCTACAAGCAATTGAAACTAAGAGCCATGATAAAATTGCTCCAAACTTAGAAACTGCTTCTAAAGTTTCAGACGTAGTATCAATTGCAGGATTCTACTTTGAAAAAGAATTACCAGCAGTAGCTGATAAATACAAGGATAAAAAATACATACTATTAGATGCAGTAGTTGACAAAGAAAATGTTTCTTCTGTAACATTCCAAGAAAATGAAACTGCTTATTTAGCTGGATATGCGGCAGCATTACAATCTAAAACAGGAAAATTAGGATTCGTTGGAGGAGCTAAAATTCCTGCAGTAGAAAAATTTGGTATCGGTTTTGTTGAGGGAGCTAAAGCTGCTAACAAAGATATCGAAATTTTCTACCAATACTCAGGATCATTTACTGATGCAGCAAAAGGTAAAACATTAGCAGCTACAATGTATGACCAAGGTGCTGATATTATCTTCGCAGCAGCAGGAGGGACTGGTACTGGAGTTATTAAAGAAGCTCAAGAGAGAGCTACTAATGACTTAAAATCTGGTGACATTAAGCACTGGGTAGTTGGTGTTGATAAAGACCAATATGAAGAAGGATTATTTAAAGCTAAAGATAAAGATGGAAAAGATGTAGAAAAATCTGTAATCTTAACATCAGCTGTTAAACGTATTGATGTAGCAGTAACTAAAGTTTTAGATGAAATTAAATCAGGATCATTCAAAGGTGGAGAATCTAATGCTCAAGTATTATCAATCAAAGATAACGGAGTTGGATTACCGGAGAAAAACCCTAACTTAACTGAAGAAACTACTAAGAAAGTAAATGAAGTAGTAGAAGAGTTAAAATCAGGTAAAGTAAAATTAGCAACTAAAGCTGATGAAGTAAAAGATAAATCTAAAGTTAATGGTGAACTTTAATTTATAAAACTTAGAGAAGAACATTTGTTCTTCTCTTTTTTATAGATGGTTGAAAACAGACAAAGTAATCGCTTACTTTATTGTACAAAAGATATACATTTTTAGAAAAATATATTATAATTATAGTGTACAAAATTTAAGAGAGGTATTTATTTATATGTATGCAATAGAGATGCTAAACATAACGAAAAAGTTTGGTGACTTCTACGCAAATAAGGATATAACAATTCAGGTTAAAAAGAATGAAGTACATGCATTATTAGGAGAAAATGGTGCAGGTAAATCAACTCTTATGTCTGTTCTTTTTGGTATGTATCAACAGGAAGAAGGTGTTATTAAATTAAATGGTAAAGAAGTAAAAATCAAGGATCCTAAACATGCAAATGAATTAGGAATCGGGATGGTACACCAGCACTTTAAACTTATAAAAAACTTCACTGTAGCTGAAAATATTATTTTAGGAATGGAAGAAGTTAAAGGTGGAAAGATTGATATAGAGGAAGCTTCAAAGAAAATTCATGATTTATCTATAAAGTATGGACTAGAAGTAAATCCCACAGCTTTAGTTTCTGATATAACAGTAGGTATGCAACAACGTGTTGAAATCTTAAAGATGCTTTACCGTGATGCAGATATTTTAATATTTGATGAACCTACAGCAGTGTTAACACCAGCTGAAATTGAAGAATTTTTAGTTATCATTAAAAACTTACAAGCAGAAGGTAAGACTATTTTATTAATTACTCATAAATTAAATGAAATAAAAACAGTAGCTGATTCTTGTTCTATTATTCGTCGTGGTGAGTATTTTGGAACTGTAGAAGTAGCAGCTACTCCAAAAGAAAAGTTAGCAAGTCTTATGATAGGAAAAGATCTAGAGAAAATTAATTATGAACGCTCTAGAGATGGTGTTAAGAAAACATTAGAGATAAAATCTTTATATGCTGATACAGAAGAGAAAAAGGATAAATTACACGACTTTAATTTGGAAGTTAGAGAAAGAGAAATTCTTGGAATTGCTGGAGTTGATGGTAACGGACAAAAAGAATTTGTAGAAGTCCTTAACAATTTATTGAAATCTACAAAAGGTGAGATTTTTTTTGACGGACAAGAAATTTCAAAACTATCTACATCTCAAAGGAAAGAAGTAGGATTAGAAATTATTGCTGAGGATAGACATAAAGATGGTTTAGTTCTTGATTTTTCTGTAAAGGAAAATTCAATATTAGAAAATTACTATACAGAAAAATTTGCAAGTAAAGGATTTTTAAAGCCAGCGACTATTACAAAATTTGCTAAAGAATTATGTGAAAAATATGATGTACGTAAAGCTGGAGATGAAAATATCTCTGCACGTTCAATGTCAGGAGGTAATCAACAAAAATTAATCATTGGTCGTGCATTAGAAATGGAGCCTAAATTATTGGTAACAACTCAACCAACACGAGGATTAGATGTTGGAGCTATCAACGGAATTCATAAGATGTTAATAAATTACCGTGATAAGGGGAATGCTGTATTACTAATTTCATATGATTTAGATGAAATTTTAACATTATCAGATAGAATTGCAGTAATTCATAATGGTAATATTATTGATGTTGTTGATAATGATGAAAATGTAACTAAAGAGCAACTTGGTCTATTAATGGCTGGAGTTAAGAAGTAAGGAGGAAACATAATGTTTAGTAAAATTTTATCTAATGCAATTTTGCCTATTCTTGCTTCGTTTATAGTAGGAGCAATAATTATAAGTTTTGTTGGGGCAGATTTAACAGGAGTTATGGATGTTATTGGTATGGTAGTAACTGATCCAGCAAATATATCAGAAGTCTTACTATCAGCAGTACCACTTATCTGTACAGGATTATCAATTGCTTTTGCATTTAGAACAGGTCTATTCAATATTGGAGCGGAAGGTCAATTTATTATTGGGGGATTAGTAGCAGGTTATGTTGGTATTACTCTGCAAAATACTAATTTTTTCTTAGCCTTGACAGCGTCAATTTTGGCAGCTATTGTAGCTGGAGGATTTTGGGCAGGGATTGCAGGTTTCCTGAAAGCAAAATACAATATAAGTGAAGTAGTAGTGACAATTATGCTTAACTATATCGCTTTGTACTTTGTTCAATTCTTTGTTCCTAGATTTATTAGAGGTAATAATGATATCATCTCTCAAGATATTGAGTATGCTGATGGTACTAAATATTTACATAATGACTTTATAATTTCAATTTTCGGTAATGAACGTTTAGGAACAGATTTATTATTTGCTTTATTAGGATTAGTTATTTTCTATATTATTATGGAGAAAACTGTTTTTGGATATGAATTACGTTCAGTAGGTTTTAATAAGAATGCATCTGAATTTGTAGGTATGAAAGTTAACAGAAATACAGTTGCATCTATGTTTATAGCAGGAGCATTTTCTGGTCTTGGTGGAGCTTTATATAACTTAGGTCCTGTAGGAAATGTTGTAGTGGGATCAACATTTACAGGAAATGGATATATGGGGATAGCAGTAGCTTTAATTGGGGCTAATACAGCTATAGGAGTACTATTAGGAGCTTTACTATTTGCTTTCTTAACGGTATTGACACCATTATTAGCTTTCGAAGGAATTCCAAAAGATATTGCTAATATCATAATTGGATTAATAGTATTATTCGTTGCAGCGAAAACACTATTTGAATCGAAATACTTAGATAATTTATTTAAGAGAAAGAAAGGAGATAAATAGATGGATACGATATTATCACTATTAGACTCTATGCTGCAATATACTGCTCCAATTCTTATTGCTGCAATTGGTGGTTTCTATTCGGAAAAATCAGGAGTAGTTAACGTTGCTCTTGATGGATTTGTAATATTTGGAGCTTTTGTTGCATCTTTCGTTGCTACATCTTTATATGATGCAGAACCAACGATTGCCAATTTAGTAGTATGTTTAATCTTGGCAACTCTGGCTGGAGGTCTTATGTCACTAGTCCACGCCTATGTGTCAATTAACCTGAAAGCAGATCAGGTAATTTCGGGTACAGCTATTAACTTAATTACACCGGCAGTAGCTCTATTTTTAGTAAATCACTTTAATGGGACTTATGAATTATTATTAAAAACTGGTTTTCCAAGACAAGAAATAATAGGTAAGTTTACAATATATCCAACAATAATTATTGCAATTATTTTAGTTGTTGTAACTTACTATGTGATTTATAAACGTCCATTTGGTTTGAGATTACGTTCTGTTGGAGAAAACCCACAAGCAGCAGATTCATTAGGTTTAAGTGTTTATAAATATCGTTATATTGGGGTGTTTATATCAGGTTGTCTAGCAGGATTAGCAGGTGCTATTATTGCGACAACATTCTCTCAAGGATTTAATGCATCAATCACGGTATATGGATTTGGATTCTTAGCATTAGCGGCACTTATCTTTGGTAAGTATAACCCATTAACAATCACATTAGCATCTCTATTCTTTGGAGGAACTAAAGTATTTGCGGAGAAAGTATCTATTCTTGCACCAAATCTTCCAATTCCAGTGTCATTTTGGAATATGTTCCCATTCGTAGCAACAATTATTGCACTGATTGTTTTCTCTAAGAAATCATCAGCTCCAGAAGCACTTGGAGTACCTTATGATAAAGGTTTAAGATAAGAATTAAACTTAGCACTCAAGATTTTCTTGAGTGCTTTTTTATAATAGAATAGGAAATAGATATGGTATTAAAAATTAAAGATTTAACTTGAAACTAATGTTTTATATCTTGTATAATTAGTCTATATATAATTAATGGAGAAAATAAATTGGAATTAGTAGAGATAAGGCGAGAACTAGCCGATATAAAGAAGAAAATAGAAGATTTTAGTAAGTCATTAAAATTAGATGTAAAAGAAGAGCGACTTGCTAATATAGAAAATCAGATGTTAAACTCAGATTTTTGGAATGATAATGAAGTGGCGACAAAATTAGTAGCAGAGTCAAAATTTTTAAAAAATGAATTAGATGAATTTGCAGATTTGAGTTTACTTTTGGAACATAATGAGGAAATAGTTGATTATTTAAAAGATCAAGAAGACTTAGATATATATGAAGAATTACTTGAAAATCAAAAAAAATTGACTGAAAAGATGGATAAGTTTACTATGAGACTGTTGTTATCGGAAGATTATGATAATCATTCAGCAATCTTCGAGATACATGCTGGTGCTGGTGGGGTTGATTCTGCAGATTGTGCAGAAATTTTACTTAGAATGTATGAAAGGTTTTTTCAAAAGCAAGGCTTAAAGTATTCTTTTCAAGATTATCAAGCTGGTGATGTGTGTGGGGTTAAGTCAGTAACTATCAAAGTAGAAGGAGACTTTGCTTATGGACTCTTGAAGGGCGAGAAAGGTGTTCATCGCTTTGTAAGAATTTCCCCTTTTGACTCATCAGGGAAAAGACATACTTCGTTTTGTTCAGTAGATATAGTACCAGAATTTGAAGATACTGAAATTGATATACAAATCTCTCCAGATGAGATAAAAGTTGATACCTATAGAGCTTCTGGTGCAGGTGGTCAGCATATTAATACGACTGACTCGGCGGTAAGAATAAGTCATATACCTAGTGGTATAGTAGTTCAGTCGCAAGCAGAAAGAAGTCAGATAAGTAACAGAGAAACGGCGATGAAAGAACTAAAATCAAAACTTTATCAATTAAAGCTTGATGAAAAAGCTAAAGAATTGAGCTCTATCAGAGGAGAACAGATGACTATAGCTTGGGGTTCTCAAATTAAGTCTTATGTTTTTGCACCTTATACAATGGTAAAAGACCATAGAACAGGATTTGAAGTATCTACTATTGATAAGGTTTTGGATGGACAAATTTTTGATTTTATAGAAGCATATTTACACTTCAATATGAATATGAAGATAAAAGAGTAGAGTTTGTAAATTGATATATATATATATTGGATATAATAAAGGAGAATGAAATTTAATAGGGAGTATATAGCTTCTAAGACTGACAAAAAATATTGGCATATTTTTGTTAGTAAATTTAATTTAATAAAATATATGTAGGAGAATTAATAAAAATTATATAATAATAGAAAAAGGGGTATCTTATGAACATAATAGAAGTAAACCAGCTTGAGAAAACATATAAAAATGGTTTCAAAGCAGTTGATAACATAAATATTAAAATAGAAAAAGGGAAAATATATGGCTTATTGGGGCCGAATGGGGCAGGAAAGTCAACGTTAATTAGTATTTTAGTTGGACTAATTAGAAAGACATCGGGTGAAGTTTTTGCATTTAATGAACCAATTTCTAATTTTAATAAAATTAGTCAGAAGATTGGTTATGTTCCGCAAGAAATTGCAATTTATCCAGATTTAACAGCATTAGAAAATGTCATGTTCTTTGGTGCCTTGTATGGAATTGATAGGAAAAGTTTAAAAGATAAAGCTATGGAAAGCTTAAAATTAGTTGGCTTACTAGAGAATTCTAAGGAATATCCTAAAAACTTTTCTGGAGGGATGCAAAGACGTTTAAATATAGCATGTGCACTAGTTCATTCACCCGAATTAATAATATTTGATGAGCCAACAGTAGGAATTGATCCACATTCACGAAATAATATATTAGAGTCTATTATGTATTTAAACAAAAGTGGTGCAACTATTATTTATACATCTCACTACATGGAAGAAGTTGAGAAAATTTGTGATTATGTGTACATTCTTGATAAAGGGAAAGTTATCGAACAAGGGACTATACTTAATTTATATCAAAGATATACAAAAATCTTAGATAGTCCTATTATGGTTTCTATAACTGAGGAATCAAACTTACCTGATGAAATTTTTAAATACTGCAGATTAGATATAGCCGAAGGAAGTCGTGTATTGATTTTTAATGAAACTTCTTTTAAAAAAATAATCGAAGTCTTGTATAGTCATTCGATAGAAGTAAACGATATAAAGAAATCTAATCTTAATTTAGAAGAAATCTTTTTATTCTTAACAGGGAAGACTTTAAGAGATTAGGAGGTCATTATGAAAATTTATTACATCGCAAAATCTGAGATATTAAGAATTTATAGGAATAAAAAGCATTTATTTATGTTAATTTTGTTTCCAATATTAATGATTACTATCTTAAGTACAGCATTTAAAGAAAATTTCACTTCTACATATACACTTCCAAAAATGAGTATCTCTTACTATTTATCTTCATCGAATAAAGATTATAATGATAATTTTTTAAAATTTGTAACAACAGTATCTAGTGAAGTTGATATTGAATTTAAAAAAATTAATTCTGAGGAATTTAATAATGAAAAAGAAAAGTTAGAAAACGGAGAGCTTACAGCTTTAATTAAAACAGAGGATGATAAATCATTAACAGTTTTTCTAAATAATATAAAAAAAGATAATGCTGATTTTGTGACACTCTTACTTAAAGTGTTCATTGATACAGAACAGACACTCACGGCAGTAGCCTCTGAATTTCCAGAAAAACTACAGAATATTAAAGAAGTGAATAAAGATTTAGTAAATAAAAAGGTAATTGAATCTAAAACAGGAAGTACATCTACAGATTACTACACAATATCTATGTATACTCTAATGGGATTATACGGATTAAGTTTATGCACAGAGTTATTTTTTACTGAGAGGAAATTAAAAACTTTAGATAGAATCAGTATTTCAAAATCATCAAAGTTAGAAATAATATTTGGTAAATTTCTAGGATATTTAGGGATAATGACAATACAACTTTCCATATTATTTGTTTTCTCTATATATGTAATGAAGGCAAATTGGGGAAATCAATATTGGATTATTGGATTATTAACATTTTCTCTAATATTCTTTACTGCTGCGACCTCACTATTTTTATCAACATTTTTTAAAAATAAAAAATTAATAAGCAATGTTATCAATTTAATTATTCCCATATTAGGCTTACTAGGTGGTAGTTACATTCCATTATCAACTTTTCAGTCTGAATTGTTAAATACACTATCATTTTTATCTCCCTTAAAATGGATGAATGACAGTATCTTTTATTTGATATTTGGTGGTTCCTGGAACCCTATTGCGGGAACTCTTTTGATTAATTTAGGTTTAGGAACATTATTATTAGTTCTCGCTATATTTTCTTTTAAAAATAAAGGAGTAAAATTATGAAAATTACTATGATGATGCTTTCTAGAATATTTAGAAAGAAAAGTACTTTATTTTCACTGCTATTACTACCTATACTTGCTACTTTTCTAGCTATTTTATTCAATATTTCCTCAGAACAGCAAGTAAATGTTGGTATTATTGATAGTAATCAAACATTTATATCTAAAAAAATAAAAGAAAATTTGAAAGAAAATAAGAATTTTAATGTTTCTGAAGATATACAAATGGGAGATGCAGATGAATTATTAAAAAATAAGACTTTTGAAGTAATTGTGATTATTAGTGAAGATTTTTCTGAACATATTATTAATGGTAAAAATAAAAGTTTGGAGTTACGCTATATTTCTAATAGTGAGATTATTCCTTGGATTGAATCACAATTAAAATACGACATAGATAATCTCTTAATTATAGGTCAAGTTGCGAATGGTGACGGTAGTATTTTTCAAAAAGTACTTAGTAATATAGAATCAATGGACTATGGAGTTAAAATTGAAAATGTTCAAGACTTATCCGTGAGTAAGGCTGTTTCAAGTCAAGGTTTAGGTTTCTTGATTGTTACAATGCTTGCTTTCTCTAGTTTTCTATCAATAACAATCATTTCAGAAAAAGAGAAAAAGATTTTTGATAGGATCTTGATTACAAAAAGTTCTGTGATAAAATATATTCTTAGTTATTTAATGGTAGGTTTTATAACTTATTTAATACAATTTAGTATTATGTCTTTACTTTTTAGTTTATTAAATATTAAACTCTATGTTCCAGCCTCTGTCCTGTATATAACATTACTCTTACTTACTTTATTAATTAGTTCATTTGCTATACTAGTAGGAGCATTTTCAAAAAATGTATTAGAGGGTGTAAAACTTTTAAATTTAACAATTTTACCAAGTTCTATGCTGGCTGGTTGTTTTTGGCCAATATCTATTACTCCAAATTTCATGCAAATACTGGGGAAAATTTTTCCGCAAAATTGGATATTAACTATAATCGAAATTGCTCAAAATGGTGGATCTGTAGATAAGATATTAGTGTACCAAGTTCTATTGTTGCTAGTGTCAATTTTCTTCTTACTCATTTCTTATTATAAAATGAGTTCAAGAGAAAATTTTTAATTCTAATGAGGTGTAATTTTTATGAAAAGTATTACTATATTTTTTTCTATTTTAATGATAGTAGTTTCTATTATCTTCCTTGCTCTAAATTTGAATAGTGTCGATAAATATTCTAATATGGAAGTAAAAACTGTGAGTAATATTTCAAATCTAAACGTAGACTTAGATACAACTGATATTATAATCGAGTTTTCTGATGTAGATACTCCAACATTTAGTTATTCAAAATCGCTTAATAAGCATATTAGTATTTCTCAAGATGATTCCACAGCAAGGTTGAGTGAGAAGAAAAGTTTTTTCTCTTTTGGAAATATTAAAAACAATACTATACAAGTAAAACTACCTTACAATACCAAACTAGAAAATTTAAATCTAAATTTGATAAATTCAAATTTGGATTTAAAGAACTTAGTTGTTGAAGGTATCAGTGCAAATTTGTCGCAAGGTAATTTAATAATAACAAATTCAATAATTTCAAATAGTCGCTTTAAATTGGAAATGGGTGATATGCAGATAAGAGATAGTCAAATTTCAAAAGTTGATATAGAAAATTCCATGGGAGATATTATTTTAACTAATACACAAAAAAACGATGTATTTTTCAAAAATAATATGGGAGAAATAATAGAAAAATAGTATCTTCCTATAAATCTCGATAAATGAATTTTATTGAGATTTATTTTTTAAAATCTAGAGCTAGCAGTTAGATTATTAATTTTAAGAGCCAGCTTATATAATTTTCTATATACTGCATGTGGACAGGATAAGAGAAGGAAATAAAAAATCTAGGCCTAGCCCATACTATATAGCAAGACTAATAGTAAGATACATATTTACTTATGAAAACTATATTTAACTTGTTTTAGTTAAGTATAGTTTTTTATGTTGATTTATAGATAACTTACTAATCTAAAACTTAAAAATAAAAGAGAAGATGATAAGCTGTTTTCCAAAGATTATAAGAAAGATGCTATTATTTACTAGAAAATTTTTGATTTTAATTTTAAAGAAATATTTTAAAAATTTAAGAAAATACTATTATAATTTATTTTTTAATATGGTATGATATAATTAACTTAATTTATGGAAGGGGTTAAATTATGAAATTTGAAAATTATAAATATACTAGACCTAATAAAGAAGATGTAAAAAATAAATACAATGAATTAATTGAAAAATTGGAAACAGCTACAAACTTTGAGGATTTCTATGATACATTCACAGAATATAATAACTTTTCCTCTACATTAGATACTCAAGCTACACTTGTTTCTATTAGAAATAGTCTTGATACAAGAGATGAATTTTATGAAAAAGAGCAAGATTTTTGGAATGAATTTGGACCTGAGCTACAAGAAATCTCATTTAAAGTTGCTAAGATAGTTTATCATAGTGAATTCAAAAAGCAATTACAGGCTGAGATTGGGGAATATTATTTTAATCTTATTGAATGTGAATTGAAAACATTTAAGCAAGAAATTTTAGAAGACTTAAAAGAAGAAAATAAGTTAGTGACTAAATACACTAAACTTACATCATCAGCTAAAATTTTATTTGATGGAAAAGAGAGAAACTTATCTGAAATGGCTAAGTATACGCAAGCTGATAACAGAAAAATTAGGACTGAAGCTGCCAAGGCAGTTGCCAAATTTTTTGAAGATAATCTAGATAAATATGATGATATCTATGATCGTATGGTTAAGGTTAGAACTAGGATTGCTAAAAAATTAGGCTTTGAAAATTTTGTTGAACTTGCATATTTAAGACTCAGAAGAACTGATTATAGAGCAAAAGAAGTTGCAGGATATAGGCAAGAAATTCTTGAAAATATTGTACCGCTTGTTGAAAGAATAAAAAAAGACCAAGCTGTTCGTTTAGGTTTAGAATCACTAAAATTTCAAGATGAAGCTGTAATGTTTAAAACTGGTAATCCAAAACCAAAAGGAGATAGAGAATTTTTAGTTAACAATGCCCTTACTATGTATAGGGAACTATCTGATGAAACTGCAGAATTTTTTGATTTTATGGTTGAAAAAAATTTACTTGATTTAGATACTAAAGATGGAAAAGCTGGGGGAGGATATTGTACTTATTTACCAGATTACCGTTCACCATATATATTTGCTAACTTCAACGGAACTCCTCATGATGTAGAAGTTCTTACTCATGAAGCTGGCCATGCTTTCCAAGTTTACAGAAGTCGTGATGTAGTTGTGCCAGATTATATTTGGCCAACCTATGAGGCCTGTGAAATCCACTCTATGTCAATGGAATTTTTAACTTGGCCATGGATGGATCTATTCTTTGAAGAGGATACAGAGAAATTTAAGTATTATCATATTGCAGGAGCCCTAAAATTCTTACCTTATGGTGTAAGTGTTGATGAGTTTCAACATATTGTATATGAAAATCCAGAACTTACGCCAGCAGAGAGACGTGCTAAGTGGCTAGAGGTAGAATCTAAGTATTTACCAAGTCGTTCTTATGATGATGTTAAAGCTCTAAAAAATGGTATGTTTTTCTATCGCCAAGGACACCTATTTTCTGCACCATTCTATTATATAGACTATACATTGGCACAAATATGTGCTTTCCAATTTTGGAAAAAATCTAGAGATAATTCTAAAGATGCTTGGCAAAATTATTTAGAGCTATGTGATTTAGGAGGAAGCAGAGCATTCTTAGATCTAGTTAAGTCTGCTAAATTGGATAATCCATTTGAAGATGGAACAATTGCTAAGGTAATACCAGCTTTAGAAGAGTATTTAGAATCAGTAGATATGACTAAATTTTAAATGTTTAAATCACAGTCTGTTAGGACTGTGATTTTTTGTAGATAGTTGCTTATAGACCTTATATATAGTAGAATTATATAGATAAAGTATACTGAGGTAGATTATGCTAAAGAAAAGATTATTTCAAATTTGTGTTGAATTGACTAATGGAGAGATGTCATCCAAAGCAATACAAAAACTAACTAAATCAAGTGCATCACGATTATTAATACAGCCATTTATAAAAACATATGGAATAAATACTTATGAAATATTAAAAGATGTTTCAGAATTTAAAAACTTGAATGAATTTTTTATTAGAAAGATTCATCCAAACTTACGACCAATTGAAGAAGAGAAAGATGCTATCATCAGTCCTACAGATGGTCTTATATCAGAAATTGGGAATATTGATGAAGAGTCGTGCTTTATTATTAAAGGGCAGGAGTACTCTGTAAAAACTTTACTTGCAGATAAGAATAGAGCCAAAAGTTTAGCTGGAGGTACATATATGGTAGTATATTTAAGCCCTAAGAATTATCACAGAATTCATATGCCTACATCTTCAATAAAAATTGAAGAGTATGCCTTAGGTAAATACTCTTATCCTGTAAATAAGCTGGGCTTAGAGCTAGGAGATAATGTATTGTCATATAATTATAGAAAGGTATACAGGATTACTAGTGATAAATTTAATTATGATTTAGTAGCAGTGGGAGCACAAAATGTAAACTCTATAATTTCGACTTACGATAAAGAAAATCTTGCTAAGGGAGATGAATTAGGATACTTTGAATTTGGTTCTACTGTGGTTCTGCTTTTTCCAAAAAATACTGTTGATTTTTTTGATTTGGAAAAACCTTTGGAAATTAAAATGGGAAAAAAAATAGGGAGTATTAAATAGTAAGCTTATGGTATTAAGAAAATATTTTTCACCAGATGACTATATAGAAAAGTATGATATGATTGATTCTGAATATATGGAAAGACATAATAGGACTGCCATTATATCAGATTTAGATAATACTTTAATTTCCTGGGATGCTAAAGATAATACAGAGGATTTGAAAAATTGGCTAAGTTATTTAAAAGAGAATAATATAGATATAATTATTTTATCTAATAATAATCAAGAAAGGGTGGAGTCATTTTGTAAAGCTTTGGATCTAAAATATATCTTCCAGGCAAGAAAACCATTAACAAAAGGGTTTGAAAAAGCATTGGAAAAACTTGGGAAAAAACCAGGGCAAGTAGTTGTACTTGGTGACCAGTTAATGACAGATATACTAGGTTCTAAGAGATTAGGCAAGGTGAGGGCTGTTTTGGTAAAGCCAGTTACTAATACCGATGGTTTAAATACCAGAATAAATCGTTTCTTTGAGGCTAGAATAATAGATAAATTGAAGAGAAATAATGAATTCCCTCAGATGAGAAAAAAAATAAAAATATAGGAGAAAAATTTTGTTAGAGAAATTAACGTGTATTGGTTGTGGAATTGATATTCAAACAGAAGATGAAAATAAGCAAGGCTATTTGCCTCTTAGCCTTGTCGCTAAGTCTGTAGATTTAAATCATCTTATCTGCAAGAGATGTTTTAGACTTAAAAATCACAACGAAGTTACTGATGTGGAATTAGGTGCTGAAGATTTTTATAAGATGGTTAAGGATTTATCTAAAAAAGATGCATTGATTGTAAAAGTAGTAGATATCTTTGATTTTTCAGGATCCTGGATAGAAGATGTTACGGATATAGTTGGAAAAAATAAAGACTTAGTACTTGTTGCTAATAAGATGGATTTGCTTCCAAAATCGGTAAAAGAGAATAAGATTAAGCAATGGCTATTTAAGATGATGAAGCAAAGAGGGATAAAAGTTAAAGATATTTTTCTGATATCTGCTATTAAAAATCATGGAGTGGAAGAATTAGCTAGTCATTTGGATAGACTACGTAATAAGAAAGATATCTATATCGTAGGTGCTACTAATGTTGGTAAATCTACGCTTATTAATAAACTTATCGAGTTAACTACAGGTGATAAGAATATAGTTACTACATCCCACTTTCCAGGGACAACTTTAGGAATGATAGAAATCCCTCTAGATTCTAGGTCAAGTATATATGATACACCAGGTATTATTCTAGATTACGATATAAGTCATTATTTAGATGCTAAATCATTAAAATTAGTAATTCCTAAGAAGGAAGTTAAGGCAAGAGTATTTCAATTAAATCCAGAGCAATCAATTTTTTTTGGAGGTCTTGCTAGAATGGATTTTGTTAAGGGAAGTAGACAAAGTTTTACCATTTATGCATCAAATTTAGTAGATTTACACAGAACTAAATTAGAAAATGCTGTTAGCTTGTTTGAAAAACATTTAGGTAAGATGCTAGCACCACCATTTGAGGATAATTTGTCGATATTTAATAATGTTGTTAAGAAATCATTTAGAATTACAAATAGAAAAATTGATATAGTAATTTCAGGTTTAGGTTGGATAACTATAAATAGTGATGCTGGATGTGAGATTGATATTTGGCTTCCAAAAGAAATAGAAGTATTTACAAGAGATTCTATAATCTAGACTCTTGTAGATATAATACTATCTACTACCTATTAGTGAATAAATTTGAAGGGAGAAAATGATGTTAAGAGGAAAACAAAAAAGACAATTAAGAGCTTTAGCCCACCATTTAAATCCTATTTTCCAAATAGGAAAATCTGGAATTACTCCTGAAATGGTTAAGGGAATTTCAGATGCTCTTGAAAAGAGAGAGCTAATTAAAATTTCAATTCTTCAAAATTGTGATGAAGATAAAAATGAAGTTGCTGAAACAATTTCATCTAGAACAAGGTCTGAGATTGTTCAAGTTATTGGTAAGGCTATAGTACTATATAAGCAATCTTCGCAAGAAAAATACAGAAAAATAGAACTAGTCAGATAATGAAGAAAATAGGATTATATGGTGGTTCATTTGACCCTGTGCACATCGGACACTTGCTTACAGCTACTAATGTATTGGAGACTTTATCATTAGATAAATTAATTTTTATTCCATCTAATATAACTCCGCTTAAAGATTCAAAACTTAGAGCAACAAATGAAGAACGTTTTAAAATGATAAAACTTTCGATATTATCGATGCCTAAATTTGAAGTTAATGATTATGAAATATCTAGGCAAAGTGTGTCCTATACTTATAATACTGTCAAATATTTTAAAAAAATCTATCCCAATGTAGATTTATACTTTATTATAGGAACTGATAGGGTTAGGGATTTGAATAAATGGTATAGAATAGATGAATTATCAAAACTAGTAACTTTTATTTTTGTAGCAAGAGATAGTGATAGATTAGAAGAAATTGTTGAAGAATCAGAGTTTTATAATAGTATAAAATATGTTATACTTAATTTGCCCATAATAGAGATTTCTTCTAGTATGATACGGGATAAAATAAAAAATTTACAATCAGTAGAGTATCTGCTGGAGAAGGATTGTTTAAGATATATAGAGGAGAAAAGCTTATATGAAATTTCAAGAAATACAAGAAAAAGTTAAAGAAATATTAGATAAAAGAAGATATGAGCATACATTGAGAGTGATGGATACTGCAGCCATGCTTGCTGAAAGATATAATGCTAATGTAGAAAGAGCCAAGTTAGCTGCCTTATTACATGATGTGTGTAAACCAATGGATGAAGAATTGATGAAAAAGTATGTAATTAAGTATGGACTTGATTTAAAATTACTCGACTATCCAACTGAAGTTCTTCACGGACCCGTGGCTAGTGTTTATATTGAAAAAGAATTTAAAGTAGTTGATGAAGAAGTGAGAATGGCGGTCGCTAATCATACTTTTGGTAGAAAGCATATGTCACTTTTAGAAAAAATAATATTTATTGCTGATTACATTGAACCAGAAAGAAAACATCCACACTTAAAAGAAGTTACAGAAGTAGCAAGATATGATCTTGATGAGGCTGTAAGATTAGCTGCCAAGTATACACTAGTATTTTTGATTGATAATGATGAAAGAATTTATCCGTCATTATTAAAATGCTATAATTACTATAATATAAAAAATTATAGAGTAGGGTTTAAAGAAGTAAATAAGGATAAGATTTTATCTGGTGATAAAATTATTACTATCCGTAATAATGAAGAGGCTCACTTTAAAAAAGGTGATACTCTAGAAGCTGTTACATATGATGACGATACACAAACAATTTTTGCTAAGTTAGAGGTAGATTTAGTAAAACGTGTTGACAGATATTCATTAACAGAAAGACATGCTAGTTTATACGGTGTAACTAAGGATGAATTAGTAAAAAAATTAGCAGAACGTTATCCTAATGACGAAGAGTTATATGTAATAATGTTCCACTTAATAAAATAAGAAAGAGAGAAAATAATGATTGTAGAAAAATTGTTAACAACAGTAGTTGATGCTTGTGATGATAAGCATGGATATGATATAGTTGTTTATGATATGAAAGAAGCTGGATTTTTATATGATTATGCAGTAGTCTGTCATGCACCAACTAATAGGCAAGTTGAGGCCATCGCTTCTGAAGTAAAAGAAAAAGTTTTAGAAAATGATGGGAATATCTTGAATATTGAGGGATGGCGTGAGGCTAAATGGATCCTATTAGATTTAGGTGATATTATTGTTAATGTCATGACACGTGATGATAGAGAATATTACGCATTAGATAGTTTATTTGAAAAATATCCAATTAAAGAAGTATAAAGTAAGGTAGATTATTCTACCTTCTTTTTTAATGACAGGAGGCTTACTTATGTATAAGAATTTAAGTTTGGTATATGATAGATTGATGGATGTAGATTATGAGTCATATAAGAAGATTATAACTAGTATTTTAAATAATAAGAAAAATTTGAAATCCTTAGATCTAGGTTGTGGATCAGGTGCCTTAACTTCAAAGATAGGGGAGTATGGGGAAGTTTTTGCAGTTGATATAAGTGAAGAAATGTTGGTTTTAGCTAATGAAAAGTATCCAAAAGCCAAGTATTTTATCATGGATTTATTAAATATAAATTCTTTAGAGCAAGAATTTGATTTTATTTTATCAGCTTTTGATGTATTTAATTATTTGGAAAACTTTGATGATTTTAAAAAAGCATTATTAGCAGTCTATAATTCTTTGAAAGATGGTGGAATTTTTCTTTTTGATATACATACGCCTGCTAAAATTAATTATATGTTAGATAATGAAGTTTTTGCCTATGAGGAGGAAGATTTAGCCTACATTTGGTATACATATCCCACAGATAATGAGTTGGAAGTAGAGAGTGAATTGAGTTTTTACATAGAAGAGAGGGAAGGTTTATATAAGAAAATGTATGAGTATCAAAAACAAAGAAGCTATGAAATTGAAGATATAATGAAGGAAATTGGGAATATAGGATTTAAGATAGATAAATATTTCTGTGATTTTGATGAATCAAATAAAGATTATGAAAAATCACATAGAATAATTTTTCTTTTATCAAAATAATATAATTGTTAATTATATTTATAGGTGGTATAATAATTTGATTATACAAAAGGAGGTATTATATATGTCATACGCATCGGATATGAAAAAAGAGTTAACTATGATTGAACTGACTGACGATCCTCAGTTTTTATCCGAACTATCGGCCTTAATAAAAATGAATGGTGTTTTAAGTATTAGCAATATGAAACTTGCCCTAACTTTTCAAACTGAAAATGCCTCGATAGCAAGACGTATGTTTTCTTTGATAAAACACTTTTATGATGTTGATATTAATATATCGGTTAGAAAAAAATTAAAATTAAAGAAGAATAATGTATATATATGTAGGCTAGAAGAGAGAGTAAAGGAAATTCTTAGGGATTTATATATATTAAACGATAATTATACTCTTAAAACAACAATAACAAAAACTTTAATTGATAGTGATGAAAAAAAGAGAGCTTACCTTAGAGGTGCCTTCTTAGCAGGTGGTTCTGTAAATAATCCGAGAACCTCTTCTTATCATTTGGAGATTTTCTCACAATATGAAGAACATAGTAAGGAACTTTTAAATCTTATGAATACATATGACTTAAATGCCAGAGTTATTGAGAGAAAGAAAGGCTTTATTGTTTATATAAAAGAATCTGAAAAAATATCAGACTTTATAAATATTGTAGGAGCTGTAAGAGCTTTATTTCAATTTGAAGATGAGAGAATAGTAAGGGATTTGAATAACGCAGTTAACAGAATGAATAATTGTGACATAGCTAATATTAACAAGATGGTAAATGCGGCTACTAAACAAGTAGAAGATATTAATGTTATTGAAGAAAGATTAGGTTTAGAGCAACTAGATGAAAAGCTAAGAGTAGTGGCTCTAGCAAGATTGGAGCATCAAGAATTACCCTTAAAAGATTTAGCTGAACAGATTGAAGATGGAAAATTATCAAAGTCTGGTTTAAATCATAGATTTAGAAAAATAGCTAGAATTGCTCAAGAATTAAGAGAAGGAATTTACGAAGTATAAAGCATTTAAATTATGAAATCTATGTTAACTATCTTAATTTAATAATTTAATTTGTTATATAATCTAACAAGAATTCGTAATTCCCCAAAAATTATGATACAATTATAATTGTGAAAACTAAATTAATAATAGGAGAATTTTATGTATCAAAAGATATTAGATTTAATTGGTCTTGCTAATGATTTCATGTGGACTTATTTCCTAATAGGATTAATATTAGTGGTAGGTATATATTTTACAATTTCCACTAAATTTATCCAATTTACTTATATAAAGGAAATGTTTAAGTTAATATTAGAAAAACCAGCTACAAATAAAGATGGAAGCCAAAAAGGAATATCTGCTTTCCAAGCATTTACAATTTCGGCAGCTTCACGTGTAGGTACAGGTAATATTGCTGGGGTAGCTATTGCTATTGCCATGGGAGGATCTGGTGCAGTATTTTGGATGTGGGTTATGGCTTTAATTGGTGGAGCATCATCATTTGCAGAATCTACTTTAGCTCAGGTTTACAAAGTAAAAGACAGACGTGGTTTATATCGCGGAGGACCGGCTTATTATATGGAGAAAGGTCTTGGTCAAAAATGGATGTCAGCAGTTTTTGCTGTTGTAATTGCAGTAACTTATGGTTTTGCATTTAATTCTTTCCAGTCTAATACTATTGCTAAGTCTTTAACTAAATACTCTATAGCACCAGAATTAGTTGGAATTGTTTTATTAGTAATTACGGCTTTAATTATATTTTCTGGAACAACGAGATTAGTTAAGGTAACTCAATGGATGGTTCCTGTAATGGCTGTTATATACTTATTGATTGTATTTATAATTATGATTATGAACTTTGATAAGTTAGGTGGAATCCTAATACAAATTTTCAGATCTGCATTTGGTTTGGAACAATTTGCAGGTGGTACTATTGGTATGGCAGCAGCAATGCTACTAGGAGTTAAACGTGGTATGTTCTCTAACGAAGCTGGTTTAGGATCTACTCCTAACGCAGCAGCAACAGCGGAATCAACACACCCAGCTAAACAAGGATTTATTCAAACTTTAGGAGTTTACTTTGATACATGTTTAGTATGTACAGCGACAGCATTCTTAATCTTATTATATCCAGAATTAGAATTTGGTGGAGAATTAACGGGTATTCAATTAACTCAGGCAGCTATGACAGCTCATATTGGTGATTTTGGTTCTATCTTTTTAGTAATATCAATTTTTTTATTTGCCTATAGTTCTGTAATTGGAAATTACTATTATGGTGAAACAAATATTCAATACTTAATTCCTAAAAAATGGGCAGTAAATGCTTATAGATTAGTAGTAATAGCATTTGTTTATTTAGGAGCAGTGGCTGATTTAGAAATTGTATTAGCTGCATCTGATGTTACAATGGGAATAATGGCAATACTTAACCTTATAGCTATTGTTGGATTATCTGGTGTAGTGTATGCAGTTCTTAAGGACTATACTAAGCAAAAGAAAGCTGGAAAAGATCCACAATTTAATCCAGAAAACTTACCAATTAAACTTAACAATATTGAGTGTTGGGAAAGTAAAAATAAAATAGAGAAATAATTTGTTAAACACTTCAAGAAATTCTTGGAGTGTTTTTACTATGAAAAATCATAAAAATTTGAAAAGTTATGAAAGAGTATGAAATTGTATTGAATTTTTTTCGTACTTGAGTTATACTATAATAGTATTAAAAATAAAGTGGATCTCAAAGGAGTAAAAAGATGCCTAATATAAATCTTGCTGCACCATCTAAAAAGAAAGGTATTTTTATGTTTACTATGCTAATTCTAGCATATATTATTTTTGCAATTAACTGGGTAGCTGGTTCAAATTTATCAAAGCAGATCACAGAATATTACTTTAATGGACAAAGTGTTTCTGCTTCAACTTCCGAATTAGTTAACTATACTATAACAGGAGCTAGGATTGTTGCTAATTTATTAGCAGTACTTATTCTAGCGAAATTAAATCCCAAAAATGCATCATTATTTGCTTTAGTATTACTTAGTTTTTCATTTTTAGCTGTATTTTCATCTAACTATTGGATTTATACTGGTGCAAGAATGATTATGGCTTTAGGAGGTTCAATGGTAATGGTATTTATTAATGTATATGTAGCTAAATTTATATCTAAAGAATACAAAACTATAGCAGGAGCTATAATAACAGCAGCTTATAACGCTGGTGCTGCCCTAGTTGCCATATTATTCCTAGTATTTAATGATTTATTAAAGGCAAATTGGCAAAATACTATGTTGATTTTTTCTTCATTTAGTTTAATTATAGTTCTTATATGGTTTTTCTTTGCGGATGACTTTAATCCTCTGCCTAAGACTGAGACAAATAAAAATTATTTTTATCAGAAATTACTATTAGAATCAAGATTGATTGCGCACGTTGAAGAAGAGAAAGAGTATACTTATTCAGATGCTTTAAAAGAAAAATTTGTATATATCTTTTCTTTAGGTTTTGGAGGTTTTTTATTCTTGTATGTGATGTCATTGGTTTCCCTACCCAACCAAGTAGCAGCAAACTCTACTATTGGATTTAAATCAGCTTTTATGATTTTAACTGTGACAATGGGAGGAATTCTAGCAACAATACTGGATTTATTTCTTTTAAAATTGGTGGTTAATAAAAAGAAATTTTTATTAACTAACGGCTTTATGATGATAGCAAGCATGCTTATAGGTTTATATTTATCAAATATTTGGCTAATTGGATCTTATCTTGCTTTGTTTTTATCAGGATTTTTTATGTATTTAGTTTATCCTGTATATCTAAACTATCCTTATGATTTACCGGCGACTACACCCAAACAATTAGTTATGATTTTTGGAATAGTATGGGCCTTTGGTTATGCAATTCATACATTGTTTAATATTATTTGGAGTATAGTTTTACAAAATTATGGATATGTGGCTTCTCTTATTTTCTATATTCTTGCAAGTTCAATATACTTAATTTTTGCATATATGCTCCCAAGATTTGATAAAAAATAAAAAAAGCTATATTTATAGCTTTTTTTATGTATATAAATCTTATATTAAATTTTTAAATAGGAGATTATAATAGCATATCACCCATTAATTTATAAATAATATTTTTTAAAATTAATAATGGAGTATTAAAATAAAAGCAGTATAGACCATATTATCTATACTGCTTTTCACTATTCTTCACCAATAATTTTAACCTCTGGTTCTAATTTTACACCAGAATCTGCTAGAACTTTCTCTTGAACTTGCTTAATTAATTCTTTATAGTCATCACAAGTCGCATTATTTATATTGACCATGAATCCAGCATGTTTTTTAGAAACTTGAGCTCCACCGACAGTTAAGCCTTGAAGCCCAGCATCTTGAATAAGTTTTCCGGCAAAATATCCCTCAGGACGTTTAAATACAGAACCACAAGAAGGGTATTCTAGAGGTTGTTTATCAGAACGTAGCTTGTTTAGCTGTGTAACTTTTTCAAGGATTTCTGTTTTAACTCCCTCTTTTAATTGAAAATAAACTTTTGTGATAATATCTTTAGTTTCTTGAACTACAGAATATCTGTAAGCAAACTTCATATCCTTATTTGAGTAAACTTTTTTTTCTCCAGAAAGAGTTACAGTTTCGATGGTAGCAACTACATCTTTAACTTCGCCGCCATAAGCACCAGCATTCATAAAGATAGCTCCACCAATAGATCCAGGAATTCCGCAAGCAAACTCTAATCCGGATAATTCTTTTTCAATAAGAAAATCAGTTAATTCTTTAAGTGTCACACCAGCTTCACAAGAGACAAGGTTGTTTTCTAATAATTCAATCTTTTTCATTTCTTGGGTTACTATAGTAATGCCACGTATTCCTTTATCTGAGATTAAAACATTAGACCCATTTCCTAGAATAGTTACCTGTTCATTTGTTTCTTTTGCAAAATTTAGGATTTTAATTAATTCATCTGCAGTTTTTACTAAGATTAACTTATCAGCCATTCCACCAGTTTTGGTGTATGAATAGTTTTTTAGTTCTACATTATTTTTTACTGTACTTTTTAAAAGTAAATCTTCTATTTTTTTTTTCATTATCATTCGATAACCTCGTATCTAGATATTTTAACTTAATCATTTTATCATTATAATTCAAATTTGTAAAATCATAATGTAGTAAATTAAATAAATACTATTACAATTCTATGTTAGATAAGTTATAATCATGTAATAGAATTGATTTTTTTATAATTATGCTATAAAATTAAAATAAGTATTAGTATACAAAATTTTAGAAAGATAGATTATTATGAACAATAAAAAAAGAGAGCCTCTGTCAAGAAATAAAAGACACAGCGGTGTAGAACCAGGTGGTTTTATTTCTAGGAGAAATGATATTAGTTCAAATAAATCCAATGCTTCTAATCAGAAAAGGATATCTGCTCCAATCAGTAGAAGACCTATACAAAGTAGAAATACTAAATTAGAGCAAGATAGGAGAATATTAGAACAGAAAAAAGAAAAGGCTAATTTAATAAGAAGAAAAGTTAACTCTACTAATAAGGACTTTGTATCAAGAGAGGAACAACTACCACCACGTCAACAACAGGGAAGAAGAATCTCAAAACAAAGAATAAGTAAACCGTTAAAAAATAAGACTAGTATTTGGTGGTATATTTTTAAATATGGTTTAGCTCTTGCTAGTGTTGGAGTTATTGCAGTTTTCCTATTATTCAGTTATTGGATATTTGAGGCACCTGAGTTCAATCCTAGAGTATTAGATGCTAATAAAAAGACAGTTGTTTATGATGTTAATGATCAGGAAATAGCAAAATTAGGAAATCAAATAGGTGATAATGCAGAAAAAGGGGAAGTACCTATTCAAATGCAGGATGCAATACTAGCAACAGAAGATAATAGGTTTTTTGAACATGCTGGAGTGGATTATTGGCGACTAGCGGGTGCCTTACTTTCAAATATAACTAGTGGTTTTGGTTCCCAAGGTGGATCAACCATATCGCAGCAGTTGATAAAGAGAACATTTCTAGATGATGATAAGAATATAAAAAGAAAAGTTCAAGAGGCTTACCTTGCTTATAAATTAGAACAAAACTATACAAAAGATGAAATATTCAATATGTATATTAACAGGATTTACTATTCTGATGGAGTATATGGATTAAAGACGGCAGCTAATTATTACTATGGTAAGGAACTTAAAGACTTAAGTTTACCACAAATGGCTGTCTTAGCAGGATTACCACAACAACCCAATACATATAATCCTTATGATAATCCAGAAGCTGCTAAAGTGAGACGAGATACGGTTCTTTATTTAATGCAATATCATGGAAAAATATCAGAAGCGGAGTCTTCAGCTGCTCAACAAACAGACGTATTAACAGGTATTATTCCAAGAAATAAAGCTACTAGATATAACTCATCTAGTGAATTTGATGCGGATTATGCAGCGTATATGAGTCAAATAGAAGTAGAATTAAGAAATAGTAACGAATTTAAAGGTTACGAAGGTGATGTTTTAAATCTTGGATTGAAAGTATACACATCATTAGACCAAAATATCCAAAAAAATATTTCTAATAGTATGAATAATAATTTAGCTAATATAAAACCATCGAGTGATATAGCCATGGTTGTTTTAAATAATGAAAATAGTGGTATTTCTGCTATTTATGGTGGAAAAGACTTTAAGTTTGGTGGTTTCAACTATGCTACTCAATCTAAATTGCAACCGGGATCAGCAATTAAGCCGATTTTAGCTTATGCACCAGCTGTTGAATATTTAGGATGGGCGACTAATCATATAATAGACGATAGTAAGATACCAGGCTCAAATATTCAAAACTGGGATAGACAATTCCACGGAAATATAACTATGAATAATGCCTTAAAAATGTCTTTAAACATTCCTGCTATTAAAACCTATCAAGCTGTAGGTATAAATAGAGTGAAAGAATATGCAGCAAATGTCGGAATTCAAGTAACTGATGACTCTATTACATCTCCAATAGGAGGAAGTGCAGATGGTTATAGTCCACTTCAAATGGCTGCTGCTTATGTGCCATTCTCTAATGGAGGATACTATGCAAGTCCTAAGGCTATTAAGAGAGTATTAGATGATACTGGTTTAGAGCTCACAGAATTCTCAGATGAGACTAGAAAACAAGTTATAAAAGAATCGACAGCTTATATTATGACATCTATGCTTAGAAATGTAACAGAAGGAACTGCTCAAACAGCATCTATACCAGGTGTTGAAATGGGAATAAAAACAGGAACAACAACATTTTCAGAGGGAGATATATCTAGATATGGATTTGATGCTGATGATCATTCCAAAGATTCATGGGTTGTAGGATATACAAATAGATATACCCTAGCAGTTTGGCAAGGATTTGATGCTATTGATGGACCTAATAAATACATGACATCAGAGGATACTAAGAAAACGCAAAGTCTGTATAAAATTAATATGCAAGCCATAGCTAATATATATCCGACAAGAGGGTTTGTAGCACCTAACGATGTAGGTTACTTTAGAGGTGGTATCAAAGTTCTAACTGCTGAAGATCGTGCAATTCTAGCAGAAGAAGCTAGAAGAGCAGAAGAAGAGCGTCGTAGAAAAGAAGAGGAAGCAAAAGCTAAAGCTGAAGAAGAACGTCGCAGAAGGGAAGAAGCCCAGCGTCAAGAGGAAGAGAGTAAAACTACTAGTGAAAGTACTAAGACTAGCGAGAGTAGTAAAACTAGTGAAAGTAATAGCAATTCTAATTCTATTAGTCTTCCAAGTTGGATACCAATAATAGGTGGAAATTCTTCAAGTTCTAATGATACTAATAATGATGATTAATTAGAAAATAAACAAGCCTAGATTTTCTAGGCTTGTTTTATTTTGGAAATTTTTAATAAAAGAAGAAATTATCTTTATGATTTGAATATTTATAATGGAGGAATGTTTAGCAATATAGCTCAAGGGTAATTATTTCTAATTTTTTATTTTACAAAGTAAAATATTTAATGTATAATTAAGTAGACTGATAAGTCGATAAATAAATATAATTTCATAAGGGGGATAAGTTCATGGATATCCAAGCACTTATACAACCTTTTGTTAATTCAGTACCAGGATTATTAAAGTTATTAGCTTTAGTAATTGTTGCGTTTGTATTAGCAAAAGCTTTAAGAAAAGCAACTATTTTTTCTTTAAAAAAATTAGGTTTTGCTTCTAAATTAGTAAAATGGAATGTTGTAACTGACGAAACTAAGGCTAGTACAATGACTAACACAATTGGACAACTAGTATATTTCTTAGTTATATTGTTCTTCTTACCATTAATTTTTTCAGGATTAAATGTCGGTTCTGCATTTGCTCCAATTTCAACAATGTTTAGTAATGTATTTGGATTTGTTCCAAACTTATTAATTGCAGGAATCATACTTTATGTTGGTGGATTCTTCTGTAAATTTGTTAAAAATATTGTTGCTAGTTTATTAAACAGTCAAAGAGTTGGTAAATTATTAGAAAAAGGTCTTGGAAAAGATAATGTTTCTAAACAAGCTCAAGTTGCTGAAGCTTTATCTACAGTTGTGTATGCTTTAATTTTCTTACCAGTTTTAGCATTAGCTTTAGAAACTCTTAACATTAAGACAATTTCTGAGCCAGTTGTAGCTTTATTAAACCAAATTACAGCTGTTATTCCTAACATCTTGGTAGCGGTATTAGTTTTAGTAATTGGTGGATTCATTGTTAAGTTAGTAGGAGATTTGGTAGAAAATTTGTTAAAATCAAGTGGACTAGATAATTATTCTAAATATCTAAGTGGAAAAGCAGAAGGTGACTATACTTTATCTAAAGTTGCTTCTCAATTATTAAGAGGAGTTTTATTCACTTTCTTCTTAGTTCAAGCAATTTCTATCTTACAATTAAATATACTGAACAATATTGGTGTTGCTATCATTGAATATTTACCAAACGTATTGAGTGCAATTATTTTATTAATTGTTGCTGTTATCGGTGGAAATGTAGCTTCTACATTTATGTCAAAAGCAACAGGAAACAATTTATTAGCAAACTTTGTTAAGTATGGAGTACTGATTTTAGCTGTATTTATGGCCTTGAATCAATTAAATATTGCAACTACAATTGTTAACTCAGCCTTCACTATTATTCTATCAGCTGCAGCTGTAGCATTTGCTTTAGCATTTGGTTTAGGTGGAAAAGACTTTGCTGCTAAGCAATTAGAAAAATTAAACAACTTTTTTTCTAAAAAATAATTAAAAAGGTAACTCGAAAGAGTTACCTTTTTTGTTGAAAAAAAACGAAGTATGACTTCGTTTTAAATTAAAAATTTTTCTCTAACAATTTTAGCTACTTGCTCACAGTATTTATCAGTGAGTTCATCAGTTTTTGCTTCAACCATAACTCTTACTAAATTCTCTGTTCCAGATGCCCTTAATAGAATTCTACCGTCTTGACCAAGTTCTTCTTCAACTTTTTTGCACTCAGCTAGAACCTCTTCATCTTGCATTGCAAGATGTTTGTCTGTTACCTTGATGTTTACAAGTTTTTGTGGGAAGATTTCTACTTGATCAGCCAATTCTTTAAGACTAACATTTCTTTTTTTTAGGATAGATGCTAGTTGAACAGCTGTAAGAATACCATCTCCAGTAGAAGCATGCTCTAACATAATAACATGACCTGACTGTTCTCCACCTAAAGTATATCCACTTTTTTTCATTTCTTCAACTACATATTTATCCCCAACTGCAGTTTTTACAGAAGTCATCCCATGCTTAGCAACTGCTGCATAGAAACCTAAGTTTGACATAACTGTAGACACAACCATATTATCTTTTAGTTTACCTTTTTCTTTCATATCTTGAGCAAGGATAAACATAATCTTGTCACCATCTACAATATTTCCTTCGTTATCAACTGCTAGCATTCTATCTCCGTCACCATCGAAAGCAAAACCTAAGTCAACATCATTTTCTTTAACAAAATTTGCAAGGGTATCTAGCTTTGTAGAACCAAAGCCATCATTAATGTTTGTTCCGTTAGGGTTACAACCAATCGTTTCAATATCTGCATCTAAATCTCCAAAAATAAAAGGTGCAATTGATGTTGTAGCTCCATGAGCACAATCAAGAACAATTTTCATTCCTTCTAAATTAGAAGAGATAGATGATTTTATATGTTGGATATATTTTTGTGATAATTCATAAGAATAGAAAACACGTCCAATTTTATCCATACTAGTGTTTTTTATTTCATCTTGCGAGTCAATGAACTTTTCAATAGTTAATTCTTCTTCATCAGTTAATTTAAAACCATCTGATGCAAATATTTTAATACCATTATCTTGATATGGGTTGTGAGAAGCAGAAATCATAATACCTGCATCCATTTCTAAGTTGCTTGTTAAATATGCGATAGCAGGGGTAGGTATAACACCAGTAAGCATTACATTAACCCCAGTTGATGTAAGACCAGCTACTAACGAACTTTCTATCATGTCACAAGAAATTCTCGTATCACGTCCAATTATTATTTTTGGATCTTCTTTTTTTGAAATAAGTAGTGAACCTAAAGCACGTCCAGTTTTGTAACATAAATCAGCTGTTAAACTTTCCCCAGCTACTCCTCTTATTCCGTCAGTTCCAAAGTATTTTCTCATAGGAAAATCTCCTTAATTTTTTCTTTAAATTATTATAATTAAATAATACTATATTATTCAAAATAAGTCAAACTACTGTAAAATTTACAGAAAAAAGTCGCTGATTTCAGCGACTTTTTTATTTTTTATTATATTTTTTTATATCTTCTAATACAGGTTCAACCTGATTTTTTTCTTTGAAGAATGTTCCTTTATTGTTAATTATTATAGCTTGTGCAAGCATATGTGCTGTAATTGGAGTAGTAACAAATAGGAATATAATAGCTAATATAAGTTTAAATTCAAATACGTGCATAATTTGGTAAAAGTAAATGAAAGCAGCAATTAAAGCTAATTCTACTGCAAAAGAACCAGTTACTCCGGCTGCATGAATCTTAGTCAATTCATCTGGTAGTCTAATAAATCCTAGTATGGTAGAAATCATAGCTAGAATAGCGATTATTATAAGAATAATAACTATTATGGTCATTATATTATTTAGAATCGTCATCAGTAAAGACCTCCCCACGATTTAAGTATCTAGTTGTAACTACTGTACCAATAAAACAAACCAAAGCAATAATTAAGATTAATGAGGTATATGATAGTGTTTTGTAGTACATTGAAATGAATACAACTGCACAGATAAGTGGCATAGCTATTAAGTCACTGGCTATTATCTTATCATAGATAGATTTTCTAGTTACCATATAATAAAGCAGGAATACTATCATGATAAAACTGGTCCAGATACCAGCTATTATTGTATAATGTAAAATTTTATCAAGCATTACTTATCAACCTCCAATAACCATTTTTCGAAACTAGTTTTAATAGCATCGATTTCTCCAGGAATATCATCAGTATCAAGTCTATGGATAAATATTTTTGAATTATCGTGACTAATATTAGCTGATATTGTCCCTGGTGTTAAAGTAATCATGTTGGCTAACATTACAATTTGCCAATCTTTTTTCACGCTTAATGGATATTCAAAAATTACAGGATTTACATCTAACTTGGCTTTGAACATAAGTTGAAATACTGCAATATCAGCCTTAATAAGTTCGATAAGAAAAAGCCAAATAATTTTTAACCATCTCCATAAGACAATAAAGTATAAGTGTTTTCCAGGAAGTACCTTTCTAAAAATTACTAGTATAATTAGTCCCCAAAAGAATCCTACAGCGAAGTATTCATGGTTAAATTCACTAGATAGAAACATCCATAAAAAACCAAAAAATATGTTAATAAAAAATTGAATTGCCATATTTATTATCCTTTCTTCAAGACTATGTCTATATAATTTTTAGGTTCTAAAATAGTAGATACACTGCTTTCTAAGAAGAAATCAAGGTAGTTACTAGATAGCCCTACAACAATTGCAACTACTAATAGAGTAATAGCATTAAATACTAGTGACTTAGGTAGTGGTCTTAAATTCAATTGTTTATTAATATTATCATAGAATACATTTAAGAAAATTTTAATAAGCGAATAGAATACGACTAGACCTGATAGGGTTACTATAAGGGCAGCAATAAAATGATTTGCCTCTGCTAAACCTTTTATAATCAATGCCTTACCATAGAAACCTGGTAGAGGAGGAACTCCAGCAAGTGATAGGGTAAGAAGGAAGAAGGTCCAAGCAAGAAGTGGATATTTATTAATCAATCCAGCTTTCTTGATATTTCTAATCCCCGATACATATATTATTAAACCAATAAGAATAAATAAAGCGGCTTTTAATAAAATATCGTTGACAGTGTAAAGAATTAGTCCTTTAACAGATGATTTATTTAATACTGCTAGAGCAGTAACCATAACACCCAATGAAATTACTATATTGTAAATAGCAATTTGTTTTAAATTCTTTTGATAGATAGCCCCAATAGAACCAGCAATAATAGAAATTAATCCTAATATTAATAAATAGTATTTAATAAAGTTTGATTCAGAGTAGAATAGTGAGAATGTTCTTACCATTGAATATAAACCAACTTTAGTTAGTAAAGCCGCAAATACTATTGATACAGCAATAGGTGGAGCAGCATAAGCTCTATTCATCCAAGTAAATAATGGGAAAAGTGCACCTTTCATTGCGAATACAAAAATCATTACTAGTCCTACTAAGAATAAAGCTCTTTTATCAGCAAGTGTTTGGATAATATCTGAAATGTGAGCCATATTAAGACTACCAGTGATTGTATACAGGTAACCAACGCTTATAACGAATAAAGAACCAGCAAATACATTCATTAATACATATGAGATAGATGATTTTAATTGTTCCTTACTGATACCTACTAAAAGTAGTAGGTAAGATGCCATAAGTAATATTTCGTAGAATACGAAAAGGTTGAAAATATCTCCAGTTGTGAAAGCACCATTAATTCCGGCAATGATTAGCAATAAACCACTATAGAAAAATGATTGTTCACTATTTTTGTCAATCGTTTTAAATGAATATAGCAGGGTTACTAAAAACACAATAGAAGATGTGAAAACTAGTATTGCTGCCAAACCATCGAGAACTAAAGTTATTCCGAATGGTGCAGGCCAATTCCCCATTTCTAGGTATAATAATTTATGAGCATTAACTTGTAGCAAATTATAAAGTGATGATAAAAGTAACAAAAGACTAGCTACTAAAGTTAGAGATCTTTGAGTTTTTACTTTATTTTTGAAAAATATAGTTATTGCTGCAAAAAGTAGGGGTATAAATATAGGAAGAACAGGTAAATTACTTGTCATCTTTACTTACCTCCTTATAAAAATCTAGGTCTTCTAATTCATTGATATTATCACTTGTTTTAAGTTTATAATTAGCGATATATATAGAAATTAGTAAACAAGTAACTGCAAAACCGATAACGATAGCAGTCAGAATTAAAGCTGCAGGTAGAGGATCTATATAATTATTACCAAGCTCTGAAATAATAGGAATATCTCCATCAAATAGTCCACCTGCGATAAGAATAACCATATTAGCTGCATGTCCAAAAAGACCAACACCAATAATAATTCTCATTGTTGATTTAGAAAGCATCATATAAACTCCAAAACCTACAAGAATACCACAAAGAATAATCATAATAAGTTCCATATTTATTTACCATCCTTTCCAAATGCTAAAATAACTGTCATTAAAACACCTACAACTACAAGATAAACACCAAGGTCAAAAATTGCAGCTGTATGTAGTTCCGCTTCACCAATTAAAGGAATATGAGCGTGAGCAAAGTGGTGTTTAAAGAAGTTTTTACCAACTAGCATACCAGAAACAGCAGTAGCTATAGCCAAAATGACTCCTATCCCAGTTATCTGAATATAGTTTAATGGTAATATTTTATTTACTTTATCAATTCCATAGGTAAACATAGCAAGTCCTATAGCCATAGTACACAAAAGCCCACCTACGAAACCACCACCAGGGTAAAAGTGTCCTTTAAAATATAAGTAAATAGACAATATAAAAGCAAAGGCAGCTATAATTCCAGCTAGTGTTTTCAAAATTAAATCATTAGTTTTCATTATTTGTTAGCTCCTTTCTTAATTAATTTAAACATTGCATAAATGATTAAGGCAACCATGGTCATAACTACAACTTCAAAAAGCGTATCGAAACCACGGAAATCAACAATAATTACGTTAACTATGTTTCCACCACCAGATGGAATAACATTTTCTTTGAAGAAATCACTGATAGCTGATGGATTTTTGTAAGCCCAAGTAACCAGCCCTACTAAAGTGAAACTTATCCCACTCAAAGCAGCAATAATGGCATTTGTAAGTTTGAACTTAGGTGCTTCAATGTGTTTTGTTTTATCTGTTAGTAAAATAAACGCTATTAGGAAAATAATAGTAGAAATCGATTCAATTACAAATTGAGTCATGGCAAGGTCAGGTGCTCTGAATGACACATAAATAGCGGTCATCATAAAACCAATACCAGAAGAAGTCATAATTAAAACTAATCTATTTGTCATAACTGATAAGGCAAGACAACAAATAGCAATACCAACTGCAATAGCAAGATTAAAGTAACTAATTTTTGAGAAAGAAGTTACTAATAAAGGTTTACCTAAGGCAAAATAACCAATAATAATTGTTGCCGAAAGACTGATAAAGATATAAGACATATTTCTTCTTATCTTGTTAGTAATAAAAGCATTATGTAAAAATCTTGAAGATTTGTAAATAAAATCTCCCATTTTATCATAAAGTTTTTGTATATTTACTATAACAGGACTAAATTGATAAACAGTATTTTTACTTGCCAATTTAATATATACAATACTTCCTAAAATAATAACAATAACTGTTGTTATTAACTCGGGACTTAATATTGAATCGTGACTTACACTAGATTTGAAGTTATCTGATTGCATAACTGCCTTTTGAGCAGGAATTACAATAGTATCTTTAAAGAAATTATTAGCAATAGTAAATACAGCTAGGATAGCTGGTGGAATTAAAATTCCCTTACTAACAATATGCATTTTATGTTTACCTAATGGAGCATCGCTATATGAACCTAAGAATGGTTTGAATGCAAGAATCATAGAGTAAACAAATGTACCTAAGGCTGCAATAACAGTCATAATAACTACAATCCAATAGATTGGATTTACATTGATTAAAGTAAATACAGCGTATAAGAAGTATTCTTTAGAATAAAATCCTGAAAATGGTGGAACTCCAGCCATAGACATACCAGCAAGTATCGAGATAACAAATGAAACTGGTAAGAATAAACGTAAACCTCTAATTAATGAAATATCACGAGAGTGCATTGTATGATCGATGATACCTGTAACCATAAATAAACTTGCTTTAAAAGCAGCATGATTAATAATGTGGAAACACACGGCATAAAAAGCAAATGTGTAAATAATATCTACTTTGTTGTATAGACCTAAGTTTCCAATACCAATCATTAATGTCATCATACCAAGCTGACTAATTGTAGAGTAAGCAAGTATAGCTTTTAAATCCTTTAAGAATATAGCATTAACAGATCCGAGTAGCATAGTAATAGCACCGAATACTATTAATGTATGTGAGAAACTAGGCGTAAATGCGAATATAACACCAACTCTAAGAAGTAAATAGATTCCAGCTTTAACCATTGTAGCAGAATGCAAGTAAGATGAAATAGGTGTCGGTGCGGCCATTGCATCAGGTAACCAAATATGGAATGGAAATTGTGCAGACTTAGAAAAAGCACCAATAATAATTAATGCCATTGCAAGATATGCAAGTTCTCCCATATCATTATTTGCTGAATAAGCAATTATTTCACTAATATTAAATGAACCACTTATTAATCTAAGAATAATAATTCCAAGTAACATTAGCATACCACCGAATACCGTGATAATTAATGATTTCAAAGCTCCACGCCTAGATGCATCGTTTTCGTGCCAATATGAAATTAATAAAAATGATGATACGGAAGTAAATTCCCAAAACATGTACATACTTAGAAGATTATCTGATAAGACAAGACCGAACATAGCTGTCATAAACATCATTAAATATATATAAAATTTATGAAGTTTAGGATCAGATTTCTCCATATAGAATATAGAATAAAGAATTACTAAACTACCGATACCGCTTATTAACAAAGCAAATAATTGTGACAAACCATCAAGCTTAAAGTTGAAATCAAGTCCAACATTTGAAGCGAAAACAAAATTTTGAATAATAGTTTCACTTTGATTTACATTATCTATTTTAGATAAAAAATATAAAAATATAGTTAAAGGTATAAAGAATACAAATGATCCTAAATGAATATTTTTAACATACTTTTTTATAATAGGTATTAAGAATATTGCAAATAATGGTAGCAAAATGCTCAAATGTAACATGTAAAAACCTCTCTTTCTAAAATTTTTTACAATAGCCATTATATAATATAAGTATAAAATATTCAACAAAAGGACATAGCAGTGCCTTTTGTAAGCGTGTAATGATTTTTAATGCAGGTGATACAGTAAATTGTTAGGAAAGATTAGGAAAGATATGGACGTTGAAAATTTTTAATAAAATATGATATAATTATTCGTAAAATACACTTAATGAGGAAGAAAATTAATGAATAAAGTAAGAGTAAGATATGCACCATCACCAACAGGTAACTTGCATATAGGAAACGCTAGAACAGCCCTATTTAACTATTTATTCGCTAAACGTAATAAGGGTGAATTTATTTTAAGAATCGAGGATACAGATTCGAAACGTAATACAGTTGATGGAGAGTCTAGTCAGTTAAAGTACCTAGAGTGGCTAGGTATAGATTATGATGAAGGGATCTATAAAGAAAAAGATTATGGACCTTATCGCCAATCTGAACGCATAGGAATTTATCAAAAATATGCTGAGCAATTGATCTCAGAAGGAAAAGCGTACAGATGCTATATGACAGCTGAAGAATTAGAAGAAGAACGTGAAGAGCAAATTTCTAATGGAATGGCACCACGATATGGAGGAAAACACGCTAATTTAAGTCCTGAAGAAGAAGAGGCTTTTATAGCAGAAGGAAGAAAACCTGCTATTCGTATTCGTGTACCACAAGATAGAAGCTATAGTTGGACTGATATGGTAAAAGGTGACTTATCTTTTGAAGGTAAGGATTTTGGAGATTTTGTTATTATTAAAAATGATGGAGTAGCAACTTATAATTTCTGTGTTGTAGTTGATGATTATCTGATGAAAATATCACACGTATTACGCGGAGATGACCACATTTCAAATACTCCAAAACAATTGGTAGTTTATGAGGCATTAAACTTCACACCGCCAATATTTGGTCACATGACATTGATTGTAAATGAAAATAAGAAAAAACTATCTAAACGTGATGAATCGATTATTCAATTTATAGAACAATATGATTTATTGGGTTACTTACCGGAAGCAATCTTTAACTTTATAGCACTATTAGGTTGGTCACCTGAAGGAGAAAGAGAGATATTCAGTAGAGACGAGTTTGCTAAGATTTTTGATGAAAAACGATTATCTAAATCACCAGCATTCTTTGATAATCAAAAATTAACTTGGATTAACAATCAATACATAAAAAAACAACCCCTTGAAAGAATTGTAGATTTATCATTACCCTTCTTAGTAAAAGAAGGTCTAGTAACAGAGGAAGAAATAGCCTCAAACAAAGAATGGTTTGATAAATTAATAGCATTATATCAACCACAAATGTCATATGGAGCTGAAATTGTAGAACTTACAAAACTATTCTTTAATAAAGAATTAAAGTTCTCTGATGAAGAGAAAGAAGTTTTAGCATTAGAAACAAATGCTCAAGTATACGATGCTCTAATTAAAAAAATTGGTGAAAGTGAAAACTTTACTGCTGATAATATTAAAAATTTAATTAAGGAAATTCAAAAAGAAACTGGGGTTAAAGGTAAGAGCTTATTTATGCCAATTCGTGTTGCTACGACTGGACAAATGCACGGACCAGAACTTAACTTAAGTTTAGAATTATTAGGTAAAGAATTAGTAATTGAGAGGTTAAAATCTCAATTATAGTGAAAAAGATAAAAGTCTAGTTAGTAAAACTGGACTTTTATTCTGTAATATATTCTTTGATTAAACATAATTAAAATGATATAATACGGGGTATTAATAATAGTTAATTTATTAATTGAAAGGATAAAAAATGGGATTATTTAGTAAAATATTTGATGCTAATAAGAGAGAAGTAAAATCTCTATCTAAATTGGCTGACAAAATCATAGCGAAAGAAGATGAGTATGAAAAACTATCTGATGAAGAATTAAAAAATAAAACTGTAGAATTTAAAAAAACAGTAGCTAATTTGATAGAAAAAGGAAAATCTAAACAAGAGGCCTTAGATTCAATCTTAGTAGATGCATTAGCAGCAGCTAGAGAGGGAGCCTATCGTTCTATAGGAATGAAACCATATAAAGTCCAACTTATGGGTGGAATGGCACTACACCGTGGAGATATAGCGGAAATGCGTACGGGAGAAGGGAAAACTTTAACAGCCACACTCCCAGTATATCTTAATGCACTAACTGGAGAAGGTGTGCACGTAATTACAGTTAACGAATATCTATCTCAGCGTGATAAAGAAGAAATGACTCCATTTTACGAATGGATGGGACTTACAGTAGGGCTTAACTTAAGCTCATTAGGTCCGGCAGAAAAAAGAAGAGTGTATGCATGTGATATAACTTATTCAACAAACAATGAATTAGGATTTGATTATTTACGTGATAATATGGTACGCCAAGTAGAGGAAAGAGTTCAAAGACCTTTAAATTATGCAGTAATTGATGAGGTTGATTCAGTATTAATAGATGAAGCTAGAACACCACTTATTGTTTCTGGGGGGGGGCAAGAATCGACATCCTTATATGGAGCAACCAACGCATTCGTTAGAACATTGAGAAAAGCATCAAAAGAAGATGGTTCTGACGGTGACTATACTTTAGACATTAAGACGAAAGCTATACAATTATCAGAATTTGGTATTGATAAGGCTGAGGCCTATTTTGGAATTAGAAATCTATTTGACTTAAAGAATGTAGATTTACTACACCATATTAATCAAGCATTAAGAGCTAACTATACAATGGCTCTCGATATTGATTATGTTATTGAAGATGGACAAATTGAAATTGTAGATCCTTTCACAGGTCGTACAATGCCAGGACGTAGATTTTCTGAAGGACTACACCAAGCTATCGAGGCAAAAGAAGGTGTAAAAGTACAAAGAGAAAACAAAACAATGGCTACTATTACTTTCCAAAACTATTTCCGTATGTATAAAAAATTATCAGGTATGACAGGTACTGCTAAAACAGAGGAAGAGGAATTTAGAAACATTTATAATATGGTTGTAACGACAATTCCTACAAATAGACCAATTGCACGTATTGATGCAGCCGATTTGGTATATTCAAGTATGAACTCTAAATATAGAGCTATAATTGAAGAGGTTAGAGAACGTCACCTAACAGGACAGCCAATACTAATAGGAACTGTTGCTATAGAAACAAGTGAATTGTTATCAAGTTTACTATACAAGATTGGAGTACAACATAAAGTATTGAATGCTAAACAAAATGAATCAGAAGCGGAAATTATCAAATTGGCTGGACAAAGAGGTTCTGTAACAATTGCTACAAACATGGCAGGGCGTGGTACAGATATTAAGTTAGGAGAAGGAGTCAGAGAACTTGGGGGATTAGCTGTTATTGGTACAGAGCGACACGAATCACGTCGTATTGATAATCAATTACGTGGACGTGCAGGGCGTCAAGGGGATCCAGGGTATTCAAGGTTTTATCTATCTCTAGAAGATGAGTTAATGATGAGATTTGGAGCAGACAGACTTAAGAAATTGATGGAGGCTAATGACGATACACCTTTAGAATCAGCCATGATAAGTCGATCTGTAGAATCAGCTCAAAAACGTGTTGAAGGGAATAATTTTGATGCAAGGAAGATGGTTCTTCAGTATGATGATGTACTTAGAAAACAAAGGGAAGTCATGTATGGCGAGCGTAATGAAATATTAGAAAGTCAAAAAGTTAGTCATATTGTTGAAGATATGATAGATAATGCTGTTAGAAAGAATATAGAATATGCAGCTTCAAGTCAGTATATAGATGAAGAATTGGAAAACAAAGATATCTTAAAACTTATTAATGATAAATACTTTTTAGAAAATCCAATTGAATTAACAAAAGAAATTGAACACTCTGATGATGAGGAACTTGCTAATATTATTATCGAAAGAATTAAGTCGGATTTAGCAGAAAAGAGAGAATTGTTAACTGATGAAACATTTGATTCTTTTGAAAAATACATTCTATTAAATTCTATTGATCAACGTTGGACGGATCACATTGACCAGATGGATCAATTAAGAAGAGGAATCTTTTTACGATCTTATGGACAAATTGATCCTCTACGTGAATATAGAAATGAAGGTCATATGATGTTTGAAAATATGATTGATGAAATAGAAGATACTGTAACAGCTAATTTATTACGTATTAAAGTAGAACGTAATGAAGAAATAGAAATGAAAGAAGATAAGCAAGTTCTTATAACTAATGATTCTAAGCAACACATAGCGAGAGGTCCAATTAAGAGTCAAGCTAGAGAAGAGAAAAAATCTAAGCAAGAAGAAAAATTAGCCAAAATTAAAGAACTTAAAGAATTAAAAGAAAAAAGAAAGAAACTAGATAAATAAAACACTAGATTTTTAAAAAAAATAGTGATATAATAATTATCGTTGTATGAAAAAGTTGTAAAATATTAAATAGGAGGTTATATTCATGCGCGTAAATGTAACATTAGCTTGTACAGAATGTGGTGATAGAAACTACATTACTAAGAAAAACAAAAGAAACAATCCTGACCGTATTGAATTAAAAAAATACTGTCCAAGATTGAAAAAAGTAACTCTACACAGAGAAACTAAATAATTTTTAAAAACCCTTGAAACTATTAAGTTTCAAGGGTTCTTTTTTTGAATAATATAATATTAGGATTGTAATAATAGTGGGAACTAAAGTTTAAAGTACTAGGAAGTAATGTTTTTAAAGTACATATAGAAAAGAATCCATTTCTTTATAGTGATACGACTGCGGAGAGGGGTAGTAAGAAGCACTTAACAAAAATAAATAAATCTGTTAAAATAAATAAAAAGACTGTAAAGACGGGAAGTATGCGAAATAATTTAGATTCAATGGCTAAACATCAAAGGTTTATTACTAAAAATGCGTTGAATGAAGAAATCAGCTTTAATCTAAAAAATAAGGCTTTTAACCTTATAGACTAAATTGATTTGCCAATATGGGTTATTTGAGGTATAATTTTATATAACTATAAATTATAGGAGATGAGAAGAATGACAAAGAATAACTTAGGAAGTATAGAAATTAAACCACAAGCACTTGCGGTAATTATCTCTATCGCAGCAAGTGAGGTAGAAGGTGTGTCAAAACTAGTAGGTAGTTTAAGATCATCTACTTTAGAAAAAATTGGAAAAAAAGAGTACTCTAAAGGTGTTAAATTATCTTTTGAAGAAGAAAAATTGAACATTGAAGTATTTTGTAACTTAAAAACTGGTTATCCAGTAGCTAGTGTAGCTGGGAAAATTCAAGATAATATTAGAAATTCTTTATATAACATGACGGATATTGTTGCTAATTCAGTAAATGTTAATATATTGGGAATTGATTACTAGAGGTTAGTATGGTAAAAAGACATGAATTAAGAGAAAGTGTATTTAAGCTATTATTTCAATTAGAAAATAGTGGAATGTCACTAGAAAATATTTTCAATTTAGATGAAGAAGAATCTTATGATGCTTATGTAAAAGATACGGTAACTTTAATTTATGAAAATAAAGAAAATATTGATAAAATTATCTCTGATAGTTTAAAAGATTGGACAATTGATAGACTTTCAAAAATGGATAGACAAATCTTGAGAATTGCTATCTATGAGATAGTTTATAGTGATATTCCTTATAAGGTATCTATTAATGAAGCTGTTGAATTATCTAAGAAATACAGTGAAAAAGATGATAGTTACAAGTTTGTTAATGGTGTATTAAAAGGTGTAGTTGAGAGAGAAGAAAAATAGATGTCAAAAGATAGTAAGTATTTAACAGTTACGGATGTAAACAGATATATAGAAAAAAAGTATGTTAATGACCCCTATCTTAAAAAAATTTATATAAAAGGTGAAGTGTCTAATTGTAAGCTGCATACAAATGGGACACTTTATTTTTCTATTAAGGATTCTAACACAAAGATGAATGCTTTAAAATTTAGGGCCAAAGTTTTAGATATCAAAGAAGGGGATTCCGTACTAGTTACAGCAGAACTTAATTTCTATTTTCCTTATGGGGAAGCAAGGCTTATAGTATCTGAAATAGAAAAAGATAGTATAGGAGATTTATATAGGAGATTATTAGACTTAAAAGAAAAACTTAATAATGAAGGTTTATTTGACACAAGTCTTAAAAAGAAAATAACTAGATTCCCAGAGTCGATAGCAGTAGTTACAGCAAAAACAGGTGCAGCTGTGCAAGATATTACTAAAACAATTTATAGAAGATATCCCTTAGCGAAATTAAATCTATATTCATCTCTAGTTCAAGGACCATCAGCTATAGCAGATATAGTAGAGAAATTAGGACAGGCTGACAGGGCTGGCAATGACTTAATAATTTTAGCAAGAGGTGGGGGTTCTATTGAAGATCTTTGGGCTTTTAACTCTGAAGAGGTAGTTAGAGCCATATTTAGAGCTAATACACCTATAATAACAGGTATAGGACATGAAACAGATACAACTTTAGCCGATTATGCTGCCGATAAATATGCTTCAACACCGACAGCAGCTGCAGAATTGGCGACATCTGTAACTATATCTGATTTACAAGCTCATTTTAAAGCAACAGAAATAAAGATACGAGGACTTATTAATCAAAAGATTTCTTCTAATATGGCACAAGTAGAAGGCTTAGCAAATTCTTATCAGATAAAAAATTTTGCTAATAACTTTTCTCAAAAAGCTAAAGATATTGAGTCTTATAAAACAAGGATAGAGCTCTTGTTACAGAATAAATTTGATAAAAAAATATCCGATTTTATTAGAAAAAAAGAAAGCTTTTTGAAAATAGATATTGTAGAGAAAGAAAGTCAGAAATTACAAAGTATAATAGAAAAATTAGAGCATAATTCACCACTTAATATCTTAAAAAAGGGTTATGCTTTGGTTAAAGATAAGGATAATAAGAGATTAACATCAGTTAAAAGTGTAGAAGTCGATAGTGATATTACTATTGATTTGAAAGATGGGGTAATTACAGCTAAGGTTGTAAAAATCGAAGAGGAGAAAACAAATGGCTAGAAAAAAAACATTTGAAGCTCAATTACATGCTTTAGAGGAAGTAGTAGCAAAATTAGAAAATAATGAGTTGACTTTAGAACAATCTTTAGAGGAATATAAAAAAGGAATTAATCTTATCAAGGATTGTAATAAAATATTAGAAAATGCACAAGTAGAGATAGCAAGTTTAACTAAGGATGTATACAATGACTAAGATAGTAGAGTTTTTAGCAAGTAATAAAGATATATTAAATAAGTATGCAGATGAAAAAATTAAATCCTTAACTATGCCTAAGGAACTAAAAGATTCAATAGTTTATTCTTTGGTTAATGATGGTAAAAAATTAAGACCTTTAATATTTTTGGCTATGCTAGATTACTATAAATTAGATTTCAAAAGATATCTGGATATTTCCTTGGCAATAGAGTTAATTCATACATATTCCTTGCTTCATGATGACTTACCAGCTATGGATAATGATGATTATAGATGGGGAAAACTTACCAATCATAAGGTTTATGGAGAGGATATAGCAATTCTTGCGGGAGATGCTATGCAGGCTTTAGCCTATGAATTAATAGTTGATAATCACCATATATCAGCAGATATTAAAGTTAAATTAGTAAAATTATTAGCTGATTATTCTGGTGCTAAGGGTATGATTGCAGGGCAAATTTTTGATGTAAAACAAGGTAATTATGATATATCAGCAGACTACTTACAAAAAATGCATACTTTGAAAACTGGAAAATTAATAATTCTCCCTTTACTATTTGCAGGGAATATAGCAGGCAAACAGACAGACTTAGAAAGATTAGAGAATTTCGGATCAGATTTAGGTATTGCTTATCAGATTAAAGACGATATATTGGATAACTATGGTGATTTTGAAAAAATCGGAAAAAAACCAAGTGATGAGGGAATGGTTACTTATCTTTCCTTTTATGGAATTGAAAAGTGTGAAGATTTATTAAAAACACATACAGACAGGGCGATAAATGAAGCAGAGCTTTTAAACAACAAATTATTAATTGATTTTGCTAATATGCTTTTAAAGAGAGAGAAGTAAAAATAAAGTAGGGAATATTCCCTACTTTATTTTTTATTGCCAAAATTTAAGGCAATCTTTTATTTTTTTAATCATATCTTGGATATTTTCTTTATCTACACAAGAAAAAGCAATTCTTATATGTTTATCGTCCATAGAATAAAGACCTAATTTATAATCTTGTAATAATTTTAGTCTAAAATCGTGGGCATTGATAGAATCTAATTTTATTGTAAAGAAGTAACCAGAGTTGAATGGAAGAATTTCTACGTATTTATCCAATTCTTCATCCTTGATGGCTTCTTTTAATGTAAAGTATCTTTCTTCAATTATCTTATCATTTACTTCTTTTTCTGCTTGCAAGTTTTTATTATTCATAATTTCAGGAACAAGAGCTTGAGAAAGGGCTGAACCTGATGATGTAGAAGAACGTAAGAAACCTTGAGATTTTTCTACTATCAAGTTTCTTAATTTATCATTTTTTAGGTAGTAAGTTACATATCCTAATCTTAAGCCCCAAGCATAGTATTCTTTAGTAATACCATCTAATTTAGCAATTATACAGTTATCTAAGTCTATTAAATCAGCCATTGAGTTTAGACTAGAATTTTTATGATTTTCTTCAAAGAATAGACCGAAATATGCATCATCACATAGAAGAATAATTTTCTTGTTAGAATGTTCTTTAGCAAAATCTCTAATAATATTTTTTAAACTTTCTAATTCTTCATTACTTGGAGTATAGCCAGTTGGATTATTAGGGAAGTTTAATAAAATTGAAATTTTTTCTTCATCCAATGAATATAGTTTTTCTTTGATAGCGGCTAAATTATATTGTCCATTTAAAAATTGATCGTAAGTGTAAATTTTTGATCTTAGTTTTACACTATAAATTTGTGCATAGTTTTGCCAGTATAGGTCTGGTAGTAATAGAGCATCTCCTTCTTCTGAAAAAAGATTGGCCACTAAGTCGATAGCTTGAGTAATACCAGTTGTAGCAATAGGTTCTGATAAGTATTTAGATTCTATATTAGAATTTTCTTTTAATATTTTTTCTTTCCATAATTGTCTAGCAGATACTTGACCAGGGGTAGGTGCATAGGGTAGATACTTTTCATAAGAAAGATTTTTTATGGCTTCATCAAGTGATGGAAGATTCATAACCTTACCATTAGCAACAGCCATACCAATAGTTGCATTTAATGCACCATTAACTTCATTAGTTTCCTTAGATTGAAGTAAAACATCTTTAGGCAGAATAATATTTTGCCCAATTTTTGAGAAAAATGACATAATTAACTCCTTTAATATAGTAATTAACTAAATTATAATTTTAATCCTAGAAAAAATCAATTAGAAATACCATGAAAGGACTTGCATTTTTTATTTTTATGAAGTAAAATATAGGCATATTCGATTTAATCAAACAAATTGTTCACTATTAGTAAACTTTCTAAACTATAAGTTTATTTTCAGTGAACTTTATAATTTAAAGTTTTTATAATAAAGAGAGAGGACATTATGAATTCAATAGGATATAGAATAAGGAAATTAAGAATCCAAAAAGGTTTAACTCAAGAAGAACTCGGAGAGAGGACGGATTTATCAAAAGGATATATTTCTCAGATTGAGCGTGATTTATCCTCGCCATCTATGGAAACATTTTTTGATATATTGCAAGTTTTAGGATGTTCAGCTAAAGATTTTTTTGATGTAGAAGCGGAAGAACAGCAAATTTTGTATACAAAAGAAGATCAGACCTTGTATGAAGAGACTGATGAATTTTATAAATTAAATTGGTTAGTACCAGAATCAAATGAAAAAGAAATGGAATCATTAATTTTGACACTTGCTAGTAAATCATCATACAAAACCTTTGCTCCATCAGAGTCGGATACGCTGTGTTATATATTAAAAGGTAAGTGTAAACTTACTTTTGGAAGCAAAGAATTTATAGCTCAAGAAGCTGAAACATTTTATTTTACCGCTACTGATGAGCATACTTTGTCAAATCCATTTGATGAAGAATGCCAAGTATTAATAATAGCAACAAATTCATATTTATAGGAGGAAAAAATGGTAAATATAGTTGAATTTAAGAATGTGACAATGTCATTTGGTGAAAATACTATTTTAAAAAATATTGATCTAGAAATAGAAAAAGGGAAATTCTACACACTTTTAGGACCTTCTGGTTGTGGTAAATCTACTATTTTAAAATTAATTGGTGGATTCTTGCAACCAACAAGTGGAGATATTTTATTAGATAACAAGGTAGTCAATAGTGTACCAGCTAACTTGAGACAAGTGAATACGGTATTTCAAGATTATGCCTTATTTCCACATATGAATGTCTATGAGAACATTGCTTTTGGTCTAAGAGTAAAAGATGAAAGTAAAGAAATTATTGATAAAAAAGTTAAAAAGGCACTTAAACAAATAAATTTAGCAGGATTTGAGAAAAGAGAAATTTCTGAAATGTCTGGTGGGCAAAAACAGCGTGTTGCAATTGCCCGTGCAATAGTAAATGAACCAGAGATTATCTTGTTAGATGAGTCTTTATCAGCCTTAGATCTTAAACTTCGTCAAGAGATGCAGTATGAGTTGCGAGAACTTCAGCAACAAACAGGAATTACATTTATCTATGTAACCCACGATCAAGAAGAAGCTTTAGCCATGAGTGACTATATATTTGTAATGAATAAAGGAAAGATTGAACAATCAGGAACACCTTTAGATATTTACGATGAGCCTGTAAATAAATTTGTTGCCGATTTTATCGGGGAGTCTAATATTGTTAATGCTGTCATGCTTGAAGATTACAAGGTAGAGATATATGGTAGAGAATATGAATGTGTTGATGCAGGTCTTCCAAAAGATAAGCGTGTAGAGGTGGTTATTAGACCAGAGGACTTAGAAATTAGACCAGCAGATCAAGGAAAAATCAAGGTTGTGGTTGATACTCAATTATTCCGTGGAGTACATTATGAAATTTGCTGTTTAGATGACCAATATAATGAGTGGATTGTTCACTCTACAAAACCTGCCAAACCGGGACAAGCTATCAGTTTAGACTTTGAACCAGAGGCAATTCATATAATGGTACCAGGTGAAACAGAAGAGGAATTTGATGCTCGTCTTGAAGCTTACGAAGAGGAGGAGTAAAAATGTTTGATAAAAAAAGTAGAAGTTTTTTTATGATTCCCTATATAATTTGGATGTTAATGTTTGTTATCTTTCCAATATTATTAATTTTATACTACTCACTTCACGATAGTAATGGGGAATGGTCATTAGTTAATTATAAAGAGTTCTTTGGTAAAACCTATATGTGGATGACTTTCTATTCATTTTGGTATGCCTTTATTATAACTCTAGTTTGCCTAATAATTTCCTATCCATTAGCAATTATTATATCAAGAAGTAAATATAAAGAGATTTTATTACTACTTTTAATCTTACCAACTTGGATTAATATCTTATTAAAAACTTATGCCTTTATAGGATTATTTGGTAAGCAAGGTACAATCAATTCATTTTTAGAATATATTGGAGTTGGAACTCAATCTTTACTATTTAATTCATTTTCATTTGTATTTGTTTCTGCATATATTTTTATGCCATTTATGCTATTACCAATTTACAATGCTGTATCAGGTATTAATAAGAATGTGATAGATGCATCTTATGATTTAGGGGCAGATTTAAAAACAACATTTAGAAAAATTATCCTGCCTTTGTCTATGGAAGGGGTTAAAACAGGAATTCAGGTTACATTTATTCCGGCCTTATCAATCTTCATGATTACTCGCTTAATTGCAGGTAACAAAATTATTAATTTAGGAACAGCCATTGAGCAGCATTTCCTAGTAACTCAAAATGTAGGTCTGGGATCAACAATAGCTGTATTCCTAATTTTAATAATGGCAATTATAATGATTCTTACAAATACAAAAAATAAATTAGGGGGTAGAAAATAATGAATAAAATATCTTCTAAATTATATTTAACAATAGTTTTCTTAATCTTATATATTCCTATATTTTATTTGGCCTACTATTCATTTTCTGCTGGAGATAATATGATAAATTTTGAAGGTTTTTCTTGGATACATTATCAAGAGTTAGTTGAAAACGCTAGGCTAATAGCTATAGTTATCAATACAATTGTAGTGGCACTTTTATCTGGAGTATTTTCTGCTATTTTAGGAACACTAGGAGCCTTGGGAATTTATTCACTAAAGACAAATAAATTTAAAAATACTTATCTGGTAACAAACAATATTTTAATAGTAAGTCCGGATGTAATTATCGGTTCTTCATTTTTATTAATGTTTACCTTTATTTCGGAAGCTTTAGGTTTAGATGGTCTACAAGGATTTTGGTCAGTACTTTTATCACATATTGGATTCTCAGTTCCTATAGTAGTTCTTATGATACTACCAAAATTATATGAAATGCCAATCTCAATGATTGATGCAGCTATTGATTTAGGGGCAACTTATAGACAAGTAATTACTAAGATAGTAATTCCTTATATAATGCCCGGTATTTTAGCTGGATTTTTTATGGGATTAACTTATTCATTAGATGACTTTGCCGTTACATTTTTTGTGACAGGTAATGGATTTCAGACTCTATCTGTAGAAGTTTATTCTATGGCAAGAAAAGGAATCAACCTACAGATCAATGCCTTATCAACACTAATTACTTTATTTATAATAATTTCGGTAATGATTTACTATGTAATTAATATGAATAAATTAAGAAAGGGGGAGAGTAAGTAATGAAAAAATTAATCTTATCTGCTTTAGCAATTATTTTAGTATCCCTAGCTTTACTACAAGTAAGAGACTATATAGATTCTGGTGATGATTCAGAAGCAGGAACTCTTACAATTTATAATTGGGGAGAGTATATTGATCCAGAATTAATTACACAATTTGAAGAAGAAACAGGGGTTAAAGTTATCTATGAAACATTTGATTCAAATGAAGCCTTACTTACAAAATTGAAAAATTCTTCAACAGCTTATGATATAGTAGTTCCATCTGATTATACAATTAAGAAAATGGCAGAATTAAATTTATTACAAGAAGTTGATAAATCAAAATTAAGTAACTTGGCTAAAATTAATCCAAAATTAATGAATCTGTCATTTGACCCTGAAAATAAATACTCTATCCCATACTTTTGGGGAACACTAGGTATTGTTTATAATACTTCTATGCTTGAAGAAGATCAAAAATTTGAAAATTGGAATGACCTATGGGGACAAGATCTAGAAAATGACATCTTATTAGTTGACGGTGCTCGTGAAGTTTTAGGTTTAGCCTTGCAATCAGAAGGAAAATCCTTAAATGAAACGGATGAAATTGCTTTGAAATTAGCCAAGGAAAAATTAGAATTGATGCGTAAAAATATAAAAGCAATTAACAATGATGAAATGATACCACTTATGGCTAATGGAGAGGCTAAAGTAGCTGTGACTTTCTCAGGGTCAGCAGCAGAAATGATGGAAGCTAATGAAGATTTAGCTTATTCAATACCTAAAGAAGGCTCTAACCTTTGGTTTGACAATATGGCAATACCAAAAGTTTCTAAAAATCCCGAAGCAGCTCATAAGTTTATAGATTTTATGCTAAGACCAGAAAATGCGGCTAAAAATGCAGAATTTGTAGGATATGCAACTCCAGTTCTAGATGCTTATGAAATATTAGGAGAAGAGATTACATCTGATGAGCAATTCTATCCAACAGATGAAACAATGGAAAAATTAGAAGTATATAAATCCCTAGATCAAAAAGTAACACAATTGCAAAACGATTTATTATTAGAATTTAAAATAAATTTAAATAGAGGATAGAAAGAAGACTAGCAAATTTTGCTAGTCTTTTTTTATCTATAAATGTAGCTGATTTTTTATAAAACAGATTGGGCTATAATTTTATCAATTTTTCTAATATCTACACCTTTTCTAAGGTTTATTTTTATTTTTCCAGATCTTGTCCATAAAGTTATTTCTGCACTTAAATCAAAGGTTCCAGCATTTTCAGTAGACCACATGTTGATAGCCGAATAAGGAACAGAATAGATTTCTGCTTTTCGGCCAGTTATTCCTTGCACATCTCTAACCATTAATCTTTTATTAGTAAAAATTGCTGAATCTCTAACTGTTCTGTAAGCTGCGACTGCAGTTTCTCCATTTGCTAAAATAGAAGAAACATCATCAGGAATAGAAGATTCTGTAATAAAGGTCCATTCTGCGATATTAGTTTCAAGTATACTCATAATAAAATTCTCCTAAATAATACATAATTTTATATTGATTATAGCAAATAAAACTTGTCTTAACAAATATGATACTAGTTCAAAAGTTATAAACTTTATGCTATAATAGTAGGGATTAATTTTAATATATAGTATTAAAAAATAGGAGGTAAGCTATGTTTATAGATGAGGTCAAGATATATATACGTTCCGGAGATGGAGGGAACGGAATGGTTGCATTTAGAAGAGAAAAATATGTGGCTAATGGTGGACCAGCGGGAGGCGATGGAGGTCGCGGGGCTAATGTAATCTTCAAGGTTGATGAAGGATTAAGAACTTTTATGGACTATCGTTATCAAAAGAAATTCCTTGCTGAAAACGGAGAAAACGGAATGTCTAAAGGGATGCACGGACGAAAATCAAAAGACTTGGTACTAATTGTTCCTCCAGGTACAGTTATCAAGGATACTGATACTGGAGAGATTCTAGGAGACTTGACTAAGCACCAGCAGGAAGTAATGGTGGCTCGTGGAGGCCGCGGGGGTCGTGGGAATATTCGTTTTGCAACGCCAGCCAATCCGGCACCTGAAATTGCTGAAAATGGAGAACCAGGAGAAGAAAGAAATCTAACTCTAGAACTAAAACTTATGGCTGATGTAGGTTTGGTAGGTTTCCCATCAGTAGGAAAATCTACCCTATTATCAATTACATCTAAGGCAAAACCCAAAATTGCTGCCTACCACTTTACAACATTAGTACCTAACCTAGGAATGGTGGAAACAAAAGATCATAAATCATTCGTTATGGCAGATCTACCAGGCTTAATTGAAGGTGCTAGCCAAGGAGTAGGACTTGGTCATCAATTTTTACGTCACATTGAAAGAACTAAAGTAATCATTCATGTAATAGATATGTCAGCTACAGATGGCCGTGATCCATATGAAGACTATAAGATTATTAACAGAGAATTAGAAAACTACAATATGCGTCTATTAGAAAGACCGCAGGTTTTAGTAGCTAATAAGATGGATATTCCAGAATCAGCCGAGAACTTAAAAATATTTAAAGAAAAACTTGCTAAAGATGGTCAGACTGATGTGAAAATAATAGAATTATCTGCTTTTACAAGAACAAATTTAGATGAACTACTATATACAGTTAGTGATATACTAGATAATATTGATCCAAACTTAGTATATGAAATGGATACAGAAGAAGAAAATCTAGAGAATAGAGTTCTTTACAAACATAAGCCTAAAGATGAATCATTTACAATTACTCGTGATGATACTGGGGCCTATGTTGTATCTGGAGCAGGTATAGAAAGAGCCTTCCTTATGACAGACTTTAATAGAGATGCATCTATTAGGAGATTTGCTCAGCAGATGCGTACTATGGGAGTAGACGATGCTCTACGTGCTAGAGGATGTTCTAATGGAGATACAGTTAAAATACTTAAAGGTGAGTTTGAGTTCGTAGAATAATGCAAAATAAAAATTATTATGTAATAAGAGAGGATGTATTGCCAGAGGCTGTCCAAAAAACTATAAAAGTAAAAAAAGCTTTGGAAGATAATCCAGCCCTATCTATACAAGAAACTGTAAAAGAGCATGGACTGAGTAGATCTGCTTTCTACAAGTATAGGGATACTATTTTTCCTATAAAAGATTTTAAAAAAGAATCAATATTATCCATATCTATAAATGTAGAGGATGTCGTGGGAATACTTGGACAAATATTGGCAATAATAAATGAAGAAAAGTGTAGCGTGATAACAATACACCAAACAGTGCCTATCAATGGAAGGGCAACAATAATTTGTTCTCTAAATATGAATTTAGAATTTTCAGATGTAGAAAGATTGAAAAGTAGAATAGAGAATATAAATTATGTCAATGTAGTTAAGGTAATAGGATTTTCATTATAATGAGTTGAGGCCTTGTGCCTCGCTCTATTTTTGTAGGTGAATAAGATGAATAAAAATGAGATTTATAGAGGAATAATAAGCGATTATAGCCATGATGGAATGGGTATTTTAAAGATTAATAATTTTCCTATATTTATTGCAGATGTAATAGAGGGAGAAGAGGTTGAGGTTAAGATTATTAAAAGTAAAAAAAATCTTGCTTACGGAAAACTCATCAATTTAATAAAGTCTTCTGTTGAAAGGAGAGAAGTTATAGAAAAAAGTTCTGGTGCTAATCTTATGCATATGTCTTACAATGAACAACTTAAATTTAAAACAAGGCAAGTTAAGAATATCATGGATAAGATGTTAGGTAGAGGACTTATTGAAGTTTTAGATACGATTGGAATGGAAGATCCCTATCACTATAGAAATAAGTCAGTAGTTCCAGTTCAGAAAAAAGATGGATTTTTAAAGATGGGATATTATAGACCTAGAAGTCATGATGTAGTGGACACTAACAAATGTATTATCCAATTTGACGAGCATAATCATCTAACTAATGAGATAAGAAAAATTATTTCAGAATTAAATTTATCAGTTTACAATGAAGAAAAACATGAAGGTGCTATTAGACACATGATGTTTAGGACAAATACTGATAAGACTGAAATTATGGTGGCAATAATTGCTAAAGAAAAGTTTGCTGGACTAGATAAATTTGTAGAAAAAATTAAAGCATTAGATAAGAGAATAAAATCAATTATGTTAAATATTAATTCTAGAAAAACTAATGTAATTTTTGGAGAAGATACTTATACCTTATATGGACAGGACTATATTTCGGATGATCTAGATGGAATTAAATTTAATATATCATTAAGGTCTTTTTATCAAGTAAATCCTAAGCAAACAAAAAACCTATATCAAAAAGCAATAGACTTAGCAGACTTGAAAGAAGAGGATAATATAATTGATGCCTACTGCGGAATAGGAACGATTTCATTATTTGCAGCTAGAAAAGTTAATCAGGTTTATGGAATTGAGATTGTGAAAGCGGCAGTGGAAAATGCCAAAGAAAATGCTAGAAGCAATGGATTAAAAAATGTAGAATTTTTACTGGGTAAAAGTGAAGATAAGATAAAAGAACTTATTAATAAAGATGTTGAGATAGATGCAGTAATAATAGATCCGCCAAGAAAGGGATGTGAAGAATCCTTCTTACAAGATTTGGCAAAAATGAAAATTAAAAAAGTAGTCTATGTATCATGTAATCCAGCAAGTTTAGCAAGAGATATGAAAATAATGCAAGATTTGGGATACAGAGCTAGTCAAGTACAGCCAGTAGATATGTTTCCACAAACTCCGCATGTTGAGTGTGTAGTTTTGATGACAAAAACTAAAAGAAAGCCTTGAAATAAAGGCTTTTTAATATGAAGTAATATAAATTTTTAATCTATTAAATACATAGAATATTATGAAATTAGTAGGGTTGAGACTTTAATATAATTACTGGTATATAGAGTTATTAATATAGAAGGCAATATATAGATAGAGTACTATTATAATATTGGGGAAGAAATTAATGAGTATAATAGGTAGAATAAAGAAACTAAGATTAAAAAATAATTCTAAGAAGGCTTTTTAATTTTAATGCTACTCCCACGAAAGAAAATAAACGAAAAACTTCAGAAATAAATAATTATTTTCAGAAAGATAATTAAAATATATTAACTTCGATTAAAAATATTGCTACAATACAATTAACGAAAAAAATTAGCATTAAACTTATAATCAAAGTAATTTAGAGTGTTAAATTTCTCGGAAAGTAGAAAAGGAGGAATTAGAGATATGGTGGTTACTGAACTTTTTGAAAACAACAGATTTTTAGATACGCCTGTCACTGCAGATGCAATCTGATGTTGTTACTTCTGTACAACAGAGCTTCCAAAGAAGTTTTGAATACAAATCTAGAATTAATATTTAAATTTCTTTTGCAGGGTGAAATTTATGAAATTGATTTACAAAAGGAAAAGAAGGTTATAGCTAATGAAAAAATTTCAAGAAAATTTGATAACATTAGATATTATCAAGATGAATTGAATAAGTTGGTATGGAGAGGAATAGTTAATACTGATATTTTAGGAGATAATCTGAATTCTATTTCGTTGAACGATGTTCAATCAGTACTTTCTGAATTAACAAAAAGGGAGTACATGTCTATCTATTATGCTACTTCAGATATTTCAAAATCTGAAATTTTTTTTTCAAATTTGATAAATAAAAAAAACAAGATTTTTGAAAAACAATTTAATATAGAAAAACCCATATTATCAGACTTATTTTTAAGTGGAAATAGAAGTAAGGAAATAGAGGGAAATCCTGCTACAATGGTTTCTATTATTTACATGCTTGATGAAAAAATTGAAGAAAGAGCGTCCATTATATTATCGCTTATTTCTTTAGCTTTAGTGAACGGAACAAGTGGTTATTTATTCGATAAATTACGTAATAATTCATATAATTTATATTTCATAATAGCTAAAACATATTTTCAGTATTCATATCCATTTTTAGAAATTCAATATATATATAGTTCTAAAGAGGAAAATAATATTAAATCTTTAAATAATTTAATAATAGAATTAATTCAAGCAAAAAGTTTAGAGAATTATATTAAAAATAATATTACTAAGTTAAAGAAAAATTTGTTAGAAATTATTGAGTATCAAGTTAGTTCTAATACTATGAAGAGTTTTTTGATGTTCTTAGCTAAAGAACATCAAATTGGTAGAGATAATATGAACTTGAATAATACTAAGTCTATTATATATTCAATAAATGAAGAGGAAATAATATCTTTACTTAATCAAATGGTTGATAGAGAATGTAGCCAAATTGCTTTAATATAATTATAGGAGATGTTTTAACATGCTAGTCAATATAGATAGCTTAAGTTATTCATACGGAGATAAAACTATTCTGAAAAATATTAATTTTTCAGTAGAAAAAGGAGAGGTCCTTGCTCTAGTAGGAAAGAATGGTTCGGGGAAAACTACTATGTTAAATTGTATACAGGGAGTTAGAACAGACTACCAAGGTTCTTGTAAACTTTTTGGAAGAGAATCAAAAGAGAGAAATAGAGAATCTCTAAGACGTATAGGTGTTCAATTTCAGTCGAGTAGCTTTTTCAATAATATAAAAGTAGGAGAATTACTAGTATTTATTGCTTCCTTATACGATATAAACTTATCGACTAAAAATGCAGAAAGCCTATTAAGTATGGTTCATATGGAAGAATATCTTAATAACTATGTATCAGAGCTTTCTGGTGGACAAAAACAAAGAGTAAGTCTTGCGATATGCTTAATAAATAAACCAGAAGTAATATTTTTAGATGAACCAACCCTAGGTTTAGATATTCAAACCAAAAAAGAACTATGGAAACTAATAAAAAAACAAAAAGAACAAGGACAGACTATTGTCCTTACAACACATTATATCAATGAAATCAAGGATATCTGCGACCGCCTAATAATTATAAATGGTGGGGAGATTATCTTAAACAAGAGCCTAAATGATATAACAGAAGGATTTCCCTACAAGAAAAAAATTAGTCTAAATGCTAATAGATACAAAATTGAAGAATTAGTAAAATCTATGGAAGGTATTGAATATACAAAACTAGACGATGAGGAAATTATAATATATACAAAATCTTCAGCTCATATCTTAGATAAACTTGCAGACCACTTAGAAAGAAGTGTTAATGATTTAGAAGGACTTGTAATTGCAGATATAGAATTAGACGATATATTTCTTTTAAAAACAGGAGGAAGATTAAATGACTAGTTTTAAAACTATGGTAAAATCATTCTTTTTAATGGAGGCACGTAATAAACAATCACTAATAATGGGAACTATTTTTCCAATTGTTATGTTAATCTTTATGGGAATAGCAGGAAAAGGAGAAAGCAGGGGAGATATGTCATATATGGCTTACATACTTCCTGGAATATTAGGAATGTTTTACGCCTCAATAGGATTAATCGCATTTCCAATCATGCTATCTAGTTATAGAGAAAATGGTTTTCTAAAGTTCTTAAAAGTAACACCAATGAAAATCTCAAAAGTAATTTCTGCATTAATGACAACTCAAGTAGTCATAATGGCTATACAAACATTTCTACTTCTTGTGGTCTGTAATCTACTTTTAAAATTGGGATTAAAATTCCATTGGCAACACACTATATGGCTGACTATAATCCTATTACTTAGTTCATTGGCCTTAATATTGATAGGACTTAATATCAGTATACTAGTTAAGAATGTAAAAAATACTTCAACCTTTGGTAACTTGGCTAATTTAATTTTCACATTCCTAGGAGGAGCTTTCTTTCCAACGGATGTATGGCCAAAATTCTTACAACCCATAGTAGCCCTAAATCCAATCACACATATGGTTGCCATGTTAAGATCAACTTTGCTATTTGACGATTTTACAGTAGCCAATGGATTTAAATATGCCAGATTCTTAATACTTGTAATATGCCTAACGTTCTTTACAGCGTATAAAAAATTTTCATATGAAATGTAGCTTGGGATAATGCAAGTATCAAAGTTAGAGAAAACAAACAAAAGAAAACTACTTTAGTCAAAATGAGGCTAAAGTAGTTTTTTTATTTTTATAAAAGTTGCTAATGAAACAAACATTAAATATTTCAGAAATTTAAAAAAACATTCCCAGAATATTCTGGTAAAAATTACAAAAATTATATTTGCTTTTGATAGAATATATGGTAGAATTAAATCGAAATAAGGAGGGATAGTATGAGGAAAATGTACAGGAATTTAAAGAAAAGCCTTTAGAATATGTTGAGAAAAAAATAACGATACCATTAATGAGGGTGATGAAAGAAAATATTTAATGGAAACTTGCAATAAAAATAATATAAAATCAATTTTAGTTAATACAGATTACCTAACATCTTTTTATAACTTCCCTAATGATTCACCAATTACTCAGGTACCTTACTGTAATGTTGCTACGTATGGAGCGCAAAAAATAATCTATGAAACAGCCAAAAGGGTTTTGACTGGATTAGGCGGTGATGAAGTGCTATCGGGGACAAATTATTTTAATCATGATTTATTTTTTAGTGGACACATACTGAAAGCGTTCAGAAATATTGGTAATCTCTCTAGGAATAGACAAGAACCATTAATCTATAATATAAAAAAATACATACTATCCCCATTAAAGTCTAAAAATAAATATAGCTATGGAAGAAAAAAAGAAATTAAACGAATAAAAGAAAATTTATTACCAATGATTACGGAATATATTTCAGATGTAAATAATATAACAGTAAGACATCCATATTTAGATAGAGAATTGATTGAGTTTATGTTAAGTTTACCAGTTCAATATAAAATATCAAGAACAGGATATAAAAAATATTTATTGAGAATTGCAATGAAAGAGATTATACCAGATAGTATCTTAAATAGGCTAGATAAGACATCACATTTTGGAATAATATTTGGAATAATATATGGAGGATTAAAGAAAGAATGGTCAAAATTATCAAAAATTTTAAATAATGATAACTATCTAGAGTTTAAAAGAAAATATGGATTAGATAATTCTAATCTTGATGACATTAATTTTGATTTATGGGCAATGGGAAGAGATGGGAATGAACTAGCGTGGCCATTAGTGAGTATGATGATATGGGAATATAAGGTAGGTAAAAAATATGATAAATTTACAAAATATAAATAAAAAAATCGAGGATAGAATAATTATAGATAATTTGAATCTATCTGTAAAAAAAGGTGAATTTGTTGTAATAATGGGAAAGAGTGGTTCTGGAAAAAGTACCTTATTAAAACTTATAGGAGGTTTATTAAAATTAGATAGTGGTAGGATAATAATTGATAAAATGGAGATTTCCAAATTTGACACTAATAGATGGGCAGATTATAGATTAGAAAACATGGGAATAGTTTTTCAAGATTTTCAATTATTAGATGTTTTTACAACCTATGAAAATATTATTTTTCCTTCAAAAATACTAAAAAAAGAAAGTAATGATATTATAAAAAGTAAAGCAAATACATATATAAAAATGGCGAATCTTGTTAGAGAAAAAAATAAAAATATAAGAGAGTTATCGGGAGGAGAAAAACAAAGGGTTGCTTTTATTAGAGCTTTTATGAATAATCCAAAAATCATTTTGGCTGATGAACCAACAGGTTCATTAGATTATAAAAATTCTCAAATTTTGATAGATTTTATAAGTAAATCTATCAAAGAATTAGGGCAGACTATGATTATGGTTACTCATGATTCATATGTGGCCGCCAATGCAGATAAGGTATACTTTTTAAAAGATGGACAAATAATTTCAAAATTAGTCTTGGATAAATCATCTAATGAAAGACTAAATGAAAATATAGATTTAGTACAAAAAGAATTGTTGAAGATAACTACTTAGTCTAAGGTTGGAAAGATTATGATAAAAAAATATATTACAAATTCAGTAAAACTGAACAAAGATAAGAGTAAGATATTAATAGTTTCTTCAAGTATTAGTTTGATTTTATTATTAGTCTTTACTCTAATTTTCTATAGCTTAAGTGATGGATTAAAAAATAGAAACGATGAAAAATTTGGAGAATATGATTTACAAGTAGGATATATTGAAAAAAATATTTTTTTTGACAATGAAAAAATAAAAAATATACCTATTGCTTATGAAAAACTTAATATCTTGTTAGTCATGGGATTAGAGGATAATTCTACAATCTATGGTTTAGAAGATAATTCTATGGAATTAAGAAAATATCAAACTTTAAATGGAGAAAAAGTTTTAAAAAATAATAAAGTAATTATTAATAAAAATTATGCTGACAGATATAATCTTAATGTTGGAAATATTCTAACTTTGTATAATCAAGAATATCAAATTTCAGCTATTGTATCTAGCAATAGTCAAGATAGTTTGGCATCAAAAATTTTTATTAGTTTGACGGATATACAAGAAAATATAAATTTACATGAAAAAATAAACTTAATACAAGTAAAGACAAAAGAAAATAAAGAGAGTATAAAACAAATATTAAATGAACATTTTAATGATAAAAAATTAAAATATGATATTATGAAAAATAAAGAGCTGGATTATAAAAAAATCCAAATCTATACTCCCTTATTTTATATAATGCTAGTAGGAATGATATTAACATATATAATTTCTCTTTATGGAATCTCCAAAATAAGACTACAGTCGCGTTTAAATGAATTTACTATATTAAAAAGATTGGGTTTAAGTAATAAGCCTATATATAGAATATTTATTGGAGAAAATTCTTACTTAAGTTTAGTGGGATCACTGATAGGGATATTTTTATCAGCGATTATATATTTACTTTTTAATATTATTTTTCAAAAATTAGAAATTTCCTTTACGATGATATCATTTACAGTATTTATTCTATTCGCAATGATTTATTTAATATTAAATTTATTAATAGTTTCTATTATTACATTTAGTCTACTATTTAAAGAAAGAAATAGATATGTTGACGAGATTAAACTATCTCATAAAAAAGAAATAATCATTAAAACAAAAATAAAATTAAAAGTGGCAATTCTTCTTCTAAGCAATCTTATAATGTATATTCTATCATGGCTACTCGATAATGAATATGTAAAGTATGGAGCAATAGTGCTGTGTTTAATATCTTTGATTGTAGGATTTAAATACTTTTTTATAGCTTTATATAAATTGTCTGAAAATGAAAAATATTTTGTTATTTCATATCCTGTAAAATCTTTCGCAAATAATTATAAAAAATATTCAATACTTATGAAATTGATGACTCTATCAATAGTTTTGGTATTGTTGAGTTTTAACTATCTTAGCGTATTTTCAAGTAAGGTAAGAGAAAATATTTTAAATCAATTACCAGCAGATTATGTGATAACAAATTCTGACTCGAATAAAAGTGAAAATTTTATAAGTGAATTAGATTTTGGATATATAAAAAGTAAGGTAAAGGATAATGATTTAGTAAAGATAGACTATACAAAAAACTATAAAATAGCATCAAATCACAATTATAGTGATGATTGGATAAGGTTGAGTGAGAAATCAGGAGATATAGATGACATAGAAATTATAAAACTAGATTTAAAAAAGAGAAATGAACTAAGAGAATTCAATGTATTAGAAGGAAAATTGCTTGATGAAAACTTATCACATAATGAATTAGTTTTAAATAAAAAGTTAGCTGCATTATTAAATTTAAAATTAGGAGATAATTTAGAAATTAAAGATAAAATAAATGGTGAAATAAAAAACTATAAAATAGTTAGTATAATAGATAACCAATTTCATCCATTTAATCTTGTGCTTATAGCACCAAGTATATCTAGTATAGAAGCTTCAGATACCTTATCATTAGAAATATATAATATATCTGATGAAATTTATAAAGATCTTAGAACTTATGTAAGTTCCTATACAAGTTTAGAGGGAATCTATACGAAGGATATTATTAATGAAAATATACTATTCTATAATCTAATTTATTATGCTTTACTATTTTTGAATAATTTTATTTTGCTTATATTCGTGATAAATTTACTTAATTTAATGATTTTAAGTTTAGAAGAAAGAAAAACAGAAATTCAAATTTTAAGAAATATAGGCATTTCTTTAGAAAAAATAAAAAAACTAACAACAGGAGAGATATACATAGTTTTCTCTGGAATTATAATTTTTTCAATAATGATATATACATATAGTGCATTACTTTTATCCTTAACTTTAAAAGTAAATTTAATTTTTATGATTTACGGCGTGTTAATTTTATCTCTAATAGTTTTATTAATTATATATAAAACTATTTTCAAAAGATTTGTTTTTGATCATTAAGGGGAGATTACTTTTTATGGAAAAACATTATATAACGGAAGAATTAACAATAAAATAAGTATTGTATGAAGCAATAATGACCAGATAAATATTTGATAAGGTGTAAGAATAAGAAGTAAAAGAAATCTACACAAGAAAAACTAGCTTAGAGACAAAAATCTAGGCTAGTTTTTTTATTTATGAAAAAATTTACTAAAATATTAATAATTGTCCCTTAAGTATTGAGGGAGGATAAAATATGAAAGTGAAAAAATCAGAAAAAGTATTAAAAATTAAAAATAAAGAAAATATAAATATAAAAAATGAACTAATCTACATACTATCTCAAAAGATAATAGGAGATTTATTTATCTTAGGGGAAATAAGTTTAAAAGAATATAGAAAAATAAGGAAAGAGAATCAGAAAAAATTCAAACCATACCTATATAAAATAATGCCGTAAATATTTGATATATATGGACTTATAGGGCAATATACTAGTGAAAAGGAGGAATAGATTTGAGAAAAATTACTAAAACTGAAACAAAAGAAAAGGCAAAAGAGGTAAAAGTTGCGGCATACATAAGAGTATCCACAAAGTCTCTTGAGCAAGAAAATAGCTTTATAAATCAAAAAGAACATTTTGAAAGATTAATATCAAAACACAATAATTGGAAACTAGTAAAAATTTATTCAGATCAGGGGGTAAGTGGAACTAGTATAGATAAAATAGAAGGTTTGCAGGAACTAATAAAAGATAGTGAAGATAAAAATATAGATTTAGTAGTAACAAAATCAATAAGCAGATTAGCAAGAAATACTAGAGATTGTTTAAGTATTGTAAGAAAGTTACAAGAATTAGGTCTTGCTCTATACTTTGAAAAAGAAAATATAAATACACAAAGTATGGATGGAGAAGTCATGCTTACAATATTATCATCACTAGCTGAAGATGAATCAAGATCACACTCTAAGAATATAAAATAGTCAATAAAAAAGAGGTTTGAAACAGGCAGATATATAGTATCAACACCAGCCTTTGGATATAAAAAATATAAAGATAATATGATAATAAATGAAGAGGAGTCAAAGTATGTAGAAAAAATCTATGAATTATACTTACAGGGAATGGGGACTTGGTCCATAGAAAAATATTTAAACAAAAAATACCCTAATAAAAATCGGGAAAAAAGTTGGAAAGAAAGAACAATAACAGAAATACTTAAAAATATAAACTACACAGGAGATTTACTCCTTCAGAAAACATACACAGATGAAGACTACAAAACAAGGAAAAATAAAGGAGAGAGAGACCAATATCTAATAGAAAATCATCATCCAGCAATAATCTCAAAAGAAAAATTTGAAAAAGTTCAAAAACTAATTTAAGAAAATTCAGAAAAGAAAAGAAGTCATCTAAGTAAAGAAAAATATAAAGAAAGATATGAATTTTCAGGAAAGATAAAATGTAGTTCCTGCAGAAAAAGTTTTAAAAGAAGACATCACTATAATCCAAGCTACATAGCCTGGACTTGTTCAGGAAGAATAAAAGAGAAAGAAAAATGTACTATAAAATATATAAAAGATGAAGAGATATCAAAATTACGAGTTGCCGCATACTGCAGAGTATCAACAGATACAGAAGAACAAGCAAGTAGTTACGAAATGCAGATAGAACACTACACAAACTACATAAAAAATAATCCCAAATGGTAACTAGCAGGAATATACGCAGATTATGGAATAAGTGGAACTAATACAAAAAAACGAGAAGAATTTAATAGAATGACTACTGAATGCAAAAAAGGAAATATAGATTTAATAATAACAAAATCAATAAGTAGATTTGCCAGAAATACACTAGACCGTTTAAAATACATAAGAGAATTAAAATCATTAAATATATCAGTATACTTTGAAAAAGAAAACATAAACACAAATGATGCAAAAGGAGAAGTATTACTTACAATAATGGCATCATTAGCTCAACAAGAAAGTCAATCCCTATCACAAAACGTAAAACTAGGCCTGCAGTATAGATTTCAAAAAGGAGAAGTAATGTTTAATCGTAACAGATACCTAGGATATACGAAAGACGAAACTGGAAAATTAGTAATAAAAAAAGAAGAAGCAGAAGTAGTAAAAAGAATATATAGAGAATACTTAGAGGGAAAGAGTTGGGCAAAAATTAAAGAAAACTTAGAAAAAGATAAAATAAAAAATGGAATGCGTCTAACATAAAACAAATACTAACAAATGAGAAATATATGGGAGATGCATTACTGCAAAAAACATATACAGTTGACTTTTTAAATAAGAAAAGGATAAAGAATGATGGAGCAGTTCCTCAGTATTATGTTGAAAATAGCCATGAAGCTATAATTCCAAAAGATATATTTTTGCAGGTGCAGGAGCAGTTAAAGAAAAGATCTAGTAAAAATAAAAGATGCCATAGCTCATTATATGTATTAACCAATAAAGTGAAATGTTCTAACTGCGGGAATATATATAGAAGAGTAACTTGGAAAAATAGAGGACAAAAAGAAGTAGTATGGAGATGTTTAACAAGAATAGAAAAAGGTCCAGAATCATGTCACGCAGAAACAATAAAAGAAGAAATCCTTCATAATAAAATATTAGAAGCGATAAATAACTATTCAATAAATCAAAAAGAACTACTAGGAACATTACAAAAGAATATAGAATCGGTTTTAGGAGAAGATAGTAAAAAAGAAATTGAAAAGTTAGAAGAAAAAATGTATATTTTACAAAATGAGCTAGTGGATTTTGCGAAGAAAGGAAAAGATTACGCTGAACCAGAGAAAGAGCTAAGGGAACTGCGAACTCAAAAACAAAACATAATATTAAAATCAGAAAACAGAAGAAATATTGATATAAGACTAAGGGTTATACAAGAATATTTAGAAGAGATAGGAAATCAAGGTATAACAGAATATAGTGATGATTTGGTTAAAAGACTAATAGATAAAATAGAAATAAATAGAGAAAAACTTACTGTAGAATTTAAAGATAGTAAGATAATAAGCATATAAAGATATATAAAACTTTATATGCTTTTTTGTATTGAAATAATATTGAATATGATATAATGTAAAATAAAATTTTATCATTGATATTGTTAGATTAAAAATATGGAATTAGCTACACTAAATAAAATAAATAGGAGAAAAAAGTGACGAATTTATCATTTAATATTTACAAATTTACCTTAGAATTTTTAAAAGAAAATCGGAAGAAATTCACAACACGAGAAAAATGGGGGATATTTTTTACAATAGTCTTTTTTATATCATATATATATTTTATTTTTAGCATAAAGGCTAGCAATATTAATGAAGATAAAATTGACAGTATTATATCAGGTTTTATAATGTTTATTTCGCTAATTACTCTTGCTATATTGTTTAATCGTTCGAGAGACACTAAGACGATACTAATTGAATATAAAAATAAATATAAAAAGTATTATAGTGCCTTTGATAACGAATATAAAATCCTTGAACCTAAGAAATCTTTTAAAAGACTTATTGAACACACGGTAACAGAATTAGAAGATGAAATTAAAATTATAATAAATATAAATAGAAATAGAGTAGATAAGCTAGTAGCTATATTAACACCTGTACCGTTTATAATTGTTTACATAAGAAATTCAGAGGATTTCACCCAAACGCTCCCATACATAATAGTGATACTTTTAGTAACTGCTATATTTATAATTGAAATTTATAAGCGAATAGAATTTCCAATTTTTAATAATACAAGTAACCTAAAAGATAAACAAAATGTATATAGATATTTGAAAGAAGTTTTAGAGTATAAAAACATGAAATTAGAGCGAAAATTAAAAAAACAAAAAAAGTTAAAGAAATTCAAACCAGATTTTAAAGAAGATGTAGTAAGGAACATGAAATATAAATTATTATATATTAAAAAGAAGAAAGGGATTTTGGAAACATGTAATGTCTGCTGGGGTGGCTATATCTATATAAAAGACTCCAATAGAAAAAAGCATAGAATCCTTTGGGGATTAATAGAATTTATATCAGATATATAATTTAAGAACAATAATTGATAAAAAATATTAGGAGGGCATATAAAATTTATATGCTTTTTCTTTACAGCTGAAATGATATAAAAATAGACTAAATATATAAGAGGATCAAAAGTGGATATCAGGAAATTTTACTTAGACAATATTGATGAACAAGAATATTATTATAAATTTTATACTATGATTGCAGAAATAGAAAAAACCTTCGAGATATATGATGCAGAGGAAGCAATTATTCAATTTAAAAAATTGTGTCAGCCAGAGATGATGTTTGAGACAGCTGAGAACAAATGCTTGTTTTATCTTCTAATATATTACTTATATAAATTAGGATATGAAATACAAGAATTTCCTAGACTATTTGCTAGACCACCAGAAGAACCTCTTGATTTTGTATATACTGATATACGTAATAGACTTATAAAAGAAAATAGAGATGATAATCTTACTGTATGGTATGCGAAACGAAAATTGTATATTGAAGAATTAAAATTTGTTCAAAAAATATTAATGTAGATATTGAAGAGTCTCTTAAACAGAAATTTATTGAAATATCTACTCGTCAGGCATCTTTTGAAGAAATGTCAATGGATGAGAGATTATCAGAAATAGCTAATTTAATCGAGAATTTATTAAAATAAAGAAGGGAAATTTGTAGAGTTGGATTACTCAGAAATATGTATGGAATTTATTTCTGATGAGAGTATAAAAATATTTAGAAAAAAACTACATTGTTTTAGGCATGCAACAGTGCTGCATTAGTAGAAAGAAATAGTTATACAGAGAAGCAAAAAGAATTTTTGATTGATTATGGATTAATAATAATTAAAGTGATTAATTATTCATTAAAAAGAGATGTTTGAAGTATAATAAAATATGTTATATAAAATTGTAAAAATCAGGAGGCACTAGTAATGAATCGAACACAAGAAAGTTTAAAATATTATTTAGGGGTAACCTTAGTTGATATTGGAGTCGAAATAGTAAAAAACGGAATAATTTTTGAAAGCCAATTTGAAAAACTAGGTTCAAAAACATGTAAAACATATTGTAGTGAAATAGTGGAGGCATTAAAAGAAATAGCAAATAAAGATATTGGGTATGGATATGATAATAAAACTAAACACTTTTATTTTTATGATAAAAATAAATATAGTTATGAAGAAGCCTTTGAGGAATCTGTAAAATTTCAATCAGATAAAGAGAAGATGATTAAATAGGATAAGTTAGTATTGTTGCGAGGTTAGAGGTTAAATTTATTTATGGCAAAATACAATAGAAGATATATGGAAATTGAAGAGAACTGGGAAAATCAAATAGTTTTTCTAAAAACGTCTATTAAAACTTTTGATGATGGGAACATTAACGAAGCGATTAGATTAGCTCAGACACTGAGAGTTATGTTTCATGAAACTAATAAATCTAAGTCGATTTATAATTTATTAAATTATAAATTATATTTTAAGTCTTTGAGTGATTTATATTTACCAACAAATTTTGTAAGTACTTGGATATTATTAGCTGTACAATCAGATAATGAGGGAGTGAGATTCATACCTAATTTTGATCCACCCAAAAGGATGTTTTATTATGACTTTGAAGATTGGTGGAATCAAGTTATTTTCGATGATAAAAGAATGTATTTTCTCGAAAAGACATAGTTTTATATGTTGCTAATAAAGAAGGGGGAGCACATCTAGATGTTGAGTTACCCAAGAAATATGCAAATTTAGTAAAATATAATTCTTTAGGAATAACGACTTATAATGGAGTAAAAATTGAAAATAATCCAGTTTATGTAGCTTTAAGGGTAATTGGACAAGAAGTAATAGATTATTGTAATTTAAATAAATCTACACCTTTGAAAAGGAATATGATTTATCCTAAAAGAAAGTTTGAAGTAAGATTTTTCTATGATAGTATTACGAGGTTTACGTGGTCTTCTACTGATATTATTTCTTCACAAGAAACCACGGAAGTAGTAAGATTATTTGAATTTGAAAAAAGAAATTTATACTCTATATATTTTAATGACGTTAGGATAGAATATGTTGGAAAAGGGTAGACACATTTCCTCATACAAGAAAAGTTAATGTCATCTATACTAGTAACTTAATTCATGTTGAGTGTGTAGTGTTGATGACAATAAACTAAAAGAAAATTTAGAACGAAAGTATTATAAAAGCCTTGGAGACGAGGCTTTTTAGTTGAAGCTAGCAGAGTACTTTAAGACGGTAGCTAAAAGACTGCCTGTGAAGCAACTAGCCTTACTTGTAATAACAAAATAGGTATTGTATAATATCCTTAAAGATTACTACAGATATAGTGTAAATAAATACCTAAAATAGTAAATAAAGGAGAAAAAATGATAAGGAGAGCAAACTCACAGGATTTACCTTCTATTCTAGAGATATATGAAATAGCAAGAAAATTTATGGCTGATAATGGAAATTCATCCCAATGGGGAGCCACATACCCATCTGAAGAGATTCTTAAAAATGACATTGAAAAACAACAACTTTATGTTTATGTAAAACAAGATTTAATTCGTGGAGTATTTGCTTTTATTCCAGGAAAAGATTCCTCTTATGAGAATATAGAGAATGGTTCTTGGAGGTCTGATTCCCCTTATAGTGCAATTCACAGAATCGCAAGCGATGGAATAGAAAAAGGTATATTTACAAAATGCATTAATTATTGCAAGGAACAAAGCCCCCACCTTAGAATTGATACTCACGAGAATAATGAAGTCATGAAATATTTGATTCAAAAAAATGGATTTATGAAATGTGGAACTGTATATTTACAGGATAAAACTCAACGAATTGCCTTTGATTATCTTAAGGTGCTATAGGACAATTATAAAAATCATATATGAAAGTCATAAGGGTTTATAGCCTTTATGATTTTTGTTTTATTAAAAGAAGAATGATGAGGAGAACTTAGAAATAGGTAACTTTAACTAAGAAAGATTTTTTATTTAACGATAGGGAAAAATTTACGAAGAAATACTCTATTAATATCAGTCAAATCTAGGATAGAAAGCGGCTGAAAAAGTAGATTTGAAAATATAAAAGCATTGAAAATATCTTGAATTTTCGGTGTGTGATAATTAGAAGATAAAGGAGAAAAAGATGATTGAGTATAGGAATGTGTCACTGACCTCTTCGGTCAATGGATTCATATTAAATGATTTGAATTTTACTATAAAAGAAGGAGAATTTTTCGTTTTGATTGGTCCAAGTGGTAGTGGAAAAACTACGACTCTTAAGCTGCTTAACCGCCTAATTGAACAAACGGATGGCGATATATTTTTTCAAAATAAGCGTCTGAAGGATTATGATCTAAGGAAATTACGTCTGGAAACGGGCTATGTTTTGCAACAGATTGCCCTCTTTCCTAATTTGACAGTAGCTGAAAATATTGCCCTTATTCCTGAGATGAAAGGTATGAGCAAAGATGAAACTTTAGCAAAAACGCGTCAGCTTTTGGACAAGGTTGGATTAGATCCTGAACAATATTTATCGCGCATGCCTCAAGATTTATCAGGAGGGGAACGTCAACGTGTTAGTATTCTTCGTGCCATTATTGCTAATCCAAAGCTTTTATTGATGGACGAACCTTTCTCGGCTCTTGATCCTATCAGCAAGACTCAGCTTCAAGATTTGATTAAGGATTTACATGAGGAATTTGCTATGACAATAGTCTTTGTTACCCACGATATGGACGAGGCGGTCAAACTGGCAGACCGTATCTGTTTAATGAAGGCAGGACAAGTGGTTCAATTAGGGACACCTGAGGAGTTAAGTAAGCAGCCTACTAATGATTTTGTCAGCGAGTTTATAAAAAATAGAGGAGGTGTATAATGGATCAGTTGATTACAAGTTTTTTAGAACGTAAGGAGGACTGGCTGATCGCCCTCTTTGAACACCTGAGGATCTCTCTACTTGCTTTGATTATTGCTATAGTCATTGCGGTACCACTTGGTTTAGTCTTGTCAAACAATAGAAAGCTGAGTGAGTGGAGCTTGCAAGTAACAGGAGTTTTTCAGACAATTCCTTCTTTAGCGCTCTTGGGACTATTCATACCTTTTATGGGTATTGGAACCTTGCCTGCGGTAGTGGCCTTAGTCATATATGCTATTTTTCCTATTTTACAGGGAACAATGACTGGTCTTTCGGAAATTGATCCTTCACTAAAAGAGGCGGCAACTGCTTTTGGAATGACCAAACTTGAAAAACTTCGTAAATTTGAGTTGGCTCTGGCTATGCCTATCCTCATGGCAGGTATTCGAACGGCATCCATTATGATTATCGGAACAGCAACTCTTGCGGCCTTGGTCGGTGCAGGAGGTCTAGGTTCCTTTATTCTCCTAGGGATTGACCGAAATGATTCGGCTCTGATTTTGATTGGGGCACTATCGTCGGCTATTTTGGCTATTCTTTTTGGTTCTATCATCAAGTTTTTGCAGGATAAGAAGCCAAGGAGTATTTTGTTGGCTCTTTTGTTAGCACTCTTTGCTGTCGGAGCTAGCTATATCCCGCTTAATCAGAGTCAACCTAAAAAACTACTTATTGCTGGAAAATTGGGGGCGGAACCAGAAATTCTTATTAATCTTTATAAACTCTTGATTGAGGAAAAGACGGATATATCTGTTGAACTTAAGCCAAATTTTGGTAAAACATCCTTTCTCTATGAGGCTCTCAAATCGGGATCTATTGATATATATCCAGAATTTTCAGGAACCATTACGACTACGCTTTTGAACAATCCTCCGGCAGCTTTATCCAAGAGTCCTGAGGAAGTCTACAACTATGCTAAGAATGAGATATTGGCACAGGATGGACTGGTTTATTTGAAACCAACAGCCTTTCAAGATACCTATGCTTTAGCAGTTAGGGAGGATTATGCTAGTGCAAAGGGGATTGAGAGCATTTCAGATTTGGCTAAGCTGCAATCGTCAGCTATTGCAGGATTTTCTTTGGAGTTTAACGACCGAGAAGATGGCAATATTGGTCTACGAAAGAATTATGGTCTTAATCTTAATGTCAAAACTATGGAACCTGCCTTACGTTATGAAGCCATAAAAAATAATGAGGTGCAGATTGTAGATGTTTATTCGACAGATAGTAAGTTGGTAAGTTATGAACTCAAAGTTCTTGAGGACGACAAAAAACTCTTTCCACCTTATCAAGCTGCTCCCTTATTGTCTCAAAAAACGCTGGAGAAATATCCAGAACTTGAATCGGTTCTCAGCCAACTAGAGGGCAAGATTAATACTGAAGAGATGACTCGGATGAACTATGCGGTTGATGTGGAAGGCAAATCAGCAGAAACAGTAGCACGTGAGTATTTGAAGAAAGAAAACTTAATAAAATAAGGAGCAATATTATGTCTAAATATGATGGAAATAGTTTAATATTGGGACAATACGGAAGTCATGCCTGCTCGAGAATAATTGGAAGAGAGAAATTTGATTTAAGTGAAGAAGAACAAGAGGAAATAAAAAAAGAAATGTATAACAAATTAAAACCTTTGATAGATGAGCAAGATACAAAGCCATTAGCTAATCTCCAATGGATATTCAATTGGAAATACAAAGATAGATTTAATTAATTTATAGACCTAGCTTAGATAAAATCTAGGCTAGGTTTTAAATATTCCTAATTATATTATTTTTATATTCTCCTTTTTTATTGTGAGGAATTTGTAGTGGAAGTATCATTTGAATCTAGAATAAGAAGTAAATTAATAAGATATTCAAAATTGTATTATCAAAATTTTGTTAATATAGAATATTATAAAGATGCAATCATAAACTTTATAATAAGAAGACAGGTTTATCCTGTCTTTTTTATGTCCATACTAGCTATAGTTTAAGACTTTTAATTATTTATTTAGTAGTAATATTATTTATAAGTATCTATGTAAAATAATTTACCTAAGAATAATATAAGTTAAATTTTTTATGATATAATTGTGAATAGAAAAATTTGTTAAAGAGGTAAATATATGGTTTTTGACTATAAGAAAGAATATAAGGAATTATATCTTCCTAAAAAGCAGCCTACTATAGTTAGAGTTCCAAAAATGAACTATATAGCAGTTAGGGGTAGTGGGGACCCTAATGAGGAGAATGGTGACTATAGAGAAGCCCTTAGTTTACTTTATGCAATAGCTTATACAATCAAAATGAGTAAAAACACTAGCTATAAAATGGAAGGTTATTTTGATTTTGTTGTCCCGCCCCTTGAAGGATTTTGGTGGCAAGATGGGATTCAGGGTGTAGATTATGAACATAAGGAAACTTTTAAGTGGATTTCACTTATTCGTTTACCAGATTTTGTTAAAAAATCAGATTTTGATTGGGCCATTGCTCAAGCTACAGAGAAAAAGAAAATTAATTATTCTAAGGTAGAGTTTTTTACATATGATGAAGGACTATGCGTTCAGTGTATGCATATTGGTCCTTATGATGATGAGCTAGCTACTGTATCAAAAATGCATGAATATATTGAAAAACATGGTTATGATTTAGATATAAGTAATGAAAGAATGCATCATGAAATATATTTGAGTGACCCCAGAAGAGTAGATGCCTCTAAATTAAAAACAGTGATAAGACATCCTATAAAAAGTAAGGATAAGTCCTAAATATTGATAGTTTTTTGAATAAAATAATTGATGGATTTTAATAATGAAGAATGTGAGAGATTTATTTTTACGGAGAGAAATAAGTTGCTAAAGATAATATAAGACTTTAGCTTAAGTCTTATATATTTAATATCTTAAAAACATATAATTAAGCTATTTTCAGAAAATTATTAAAAATAATAATAAGAATTAAAGTTATCTGTGTTATAATAGATGGTAAATAGTTAAGGTTTAAATTGAGGCTAGTATTGCCAAAAATTTGACCTTCCTTTTCTTTTAAAAAGAGATATACAAAGATTAGGTAAATATTTAAGAAAATTTATAATTTAGAAAAATTTGGAGGTAGAGAGTGAAGGTATATAATTTTTCAGCAGGACCAGCGGTTTTACCAAAGGAAGTTTTAATGAAAGCACAAGATGAATTTTTAGATTATGGTAATTCAGGAATGAGTGTAATGGAGTTATCTCACCGCTCGCCGGAATTTGATAAAATTATCAATGAGGCCAAAGAATTATTAGTTGATTTAATGGGCATACCTGATAATTACAAAGTTTTGTTTTTACAGGGAGGGGCTTCTACACAATTTTCAATGATTCCAATGAATTTTGCTCTAGGAAAGAAGGCCTACTACCATGTGGCTGGTTCTTGGGGAAAAAAAGCTTATACAGAAGCTCTTAAATTATCAAAATTTTTAAATTTTGAACCTATACTTCTTGCTTCATCAGAAGAGGATAATTATAATCATATTCCAGATTTCAAGTTGGATGAAATTGATAGAGATGCAGCCTATCTTCATATAACCACAAATAATACTATTGAAGGTACTTCAATTTATGAAATTCCTGATACTAAAGCTATCCCAATTGTGGCTGATATGAGTTCAAATATTTTAGCTGTAGATTATAGGATAGAAGATTTTGCTATGATTTATGCAGGAGCCCAAAAGAATATTGGACCAGCAGGACTTACTATTGTTATTGTACGTGAAGATTTTTTAAATGAGAATCCTGCCCTGTCGAGTATGTTAGATTATAGAATTCAGGCTGATAATAATTCCTTATATAATACCCCACCAACTTTCAGTATTTATATGGCAAAATTAGTATTTGAGCATGTGAAAAGTCTGGGTGGAGTTAAGGAAATGGAGAAAATAAATAGAGAGAAGTCTGCTCTACTGTATGATTTTATTGAAAAATCTGATTTTTACTCAAGTCCAGTTTTAAATATTAAAGATCGATCACTTGCTAATATTCCATTTGTCACAGTAAACCCAGATTTAGATAAAAAGTTTAATGTAGAAGCTGAGGCGGCAGGTTTCAAAAATATCAAGGGTCACCGTAGCGTAGGAGGTATGCGTGCAAGTCTGTACAATGCCTTTCCAGCTGAAGGGGTAGCTGAATTAATCAAGTTTATGAAAGATTTTGAGGAGGCAAATAAATAATATGTTTAATGTGAAAACTTATAATAATATTAATAAAGTAGGTTTGCAAGAATTAGGAGATAATTTTCAGGTTGATGCTAAGGATTCAGAAAATCCAGATGCCTTTATTATCCGTAGTCAAAATTTGCATAATGTAGATTTTCCAGCCAATCTAAAAGCAATTGCTCGTGCAGGTGCTGGTACTAATAATATTCCCATTGATAAGGCTACTGAAAAGGGTATTGTTGTCTTTAACACACCCGGAGCTAATGCAAATGCTGTTAAAGAGGCAGTTTTAACGAGTTTGCTATTAGCATCTAGGGATTACTTATCAGCAAATGCTTGGGCAAATACTTTAAGGGGCGAGGATGTTCCAAAGCAAATAGAAGCTGGTAAATTCCAATTTGCAGGAAGTGAAATTTATGGAAAAACCTTAGGGGTAATTGGTCTTGGTGCTATTGGTGCTAGGGTTGCTAATGATGCTAGACGTCTAGGTATGAATGTTTTAGGTTATGATCCTTATGTATCAATTGATACTGCCTGGAGTATTTCTAGTCATGTTAAGAGAATTAAAGATCTAAAAGAGCTCTTTGCTAATAGTGATTTTGTTACAATTCACGTTCCTTTAACAGTAGATACAAAACATACTTTTAATAATGAAACTTTTTCTCAAATGAAAAAAGGGGTAACAATTATTAACTTTGCTCGTGTTGAATTAGTGGATAATGAAGCATTATTTAAGGCCATTGAAGATGGTATTATTAAGAGATACATTACGGATTTTGGAACAGAAGAATTATTGAATAAAGATAAAGTCACTGTCTTTCCGCATATTGGAGGTTCGACAGCAGAGGCAGAACTTAACTGTGCTATTATGGCAAGTAGAACAATACGTAATTTTATGGAAACTGGAGAGATTAAAAACTCAGTTAATTTTCCAAATATTCAGCAATTGTTAGACGCTCCTTATCGCATTACCCTTATTAATAAGAATATTCCTAATATAGTAGCCAAAATTTCAACAGCAGTGTCGGAATTAGGAATTAATATTGATAATATTATAAATCGTTCAAAAGGGGACTATGCATATACTTTATTAGATCTTGATGAAAGTGACAGGGTTAAGATCGAAAATCTTTATAAAGCCTTTAAAGATGATAAGGACATTATAAGTGTACGCCTAATTGAAAATAAAAATCTTGGATAGTGAGGAGAAAGTAATGGCAAAAGCATTATTAGTAATGGACGTAGATTCTACCTTAATAGCTGAAGAAGTAATTGATCTTTTAGGAAATTTTGCAGGTAAAGGTGAGATTATTGCTGAGATAACGGAAGCTGCTATGAATGGAGAACTAGATTTTGGTCAGGCTTTAGAAGAACGTGTTAAATTATTAGCTGGTTTGCCAGATACTATTTTTTCTGAAGTAGCTAAGCAGGTTAGCTTGAGGACAGGAGCTAAAGACTTAATAAATGAGCTACACCGCCGTGATTACAAAATTGGTCTTGTTTCTGGCGGTTTTCATGAGATAGTAGATATTTTAGCTGCTGACTTGGGTATTGATTATGTTAAGGCTAATAGATTAGAAGTTATGGATGGGAGACTAAGTGGAAAAATTAGTGGAGATATTGTAACTAGGGATACCAAGGAAGAATATCTGAAAAAATGGGCAGAAGAAAATAAGTTAAATATTTCTCAGACAATAGCAATGGGAGATGGTGCTAATGACATTCCTATGATTTTAACAGCAGGATTAGGGGTAGCTTTTTGTGCAAAAAAATTAGTAAGGGAGCAAGCAACTTATCAAATAAATGAGCCTAATTTACTTTTATTATTGGATATAATAGATAAAGAATTAGAAAGAAGTATCAAATAATTTTGATGCTTCTTTTTTTTATGTGCTATAATTTATTTAATAGAAGTAGTAATATAAAATTTATTTTATACTATAAATATAAGTGAAAGGAAAAGATTAGTAGTTAGTATAAATTTTTTATAGATGCAGACTCAGTAAAAAATTTTACTACATATAAAATTAATTATGTATGCAGGAGAAATAATGTATCACGCAAAAATTTTGTATGATTTTCATAATATAAATAAAAAAATAGAAAGAGCAGATTTTATTTTAGCAATGGGATCTCATGATACTAGGACTGCTTATAAGGCAGCACAATTATATAGGAAAGGAAGAGCAGATTTTATAATTTGTACAGGAGGATATGGAAAAATTACCAAAAACCTATGGAATAAAACAGAAGCGGAAATTTTTGCTGAAATCTGTATAAAAGAGGGAGTAAGTTCAGATAAAATTATTATTGAAAATAAGGCCAGTAACTCCGGGGATAATTTCCAATTTTCTAAAAAAATTTTTGAAGAGAAAAGTATTGTGGTAAAAAAGGGAATTATTGTATGTAAAAATTATCTTGCTAGACGTGCTATTTCAACAGCTCGGAAACAATGGTCAGAAGTTGATTGGTATATAGAAACTCCAAGATTATCCTTTGAGAACTATCCTAATGAAGAAGTACCACTTGAGAGAATGATTAATCTAATGGTAGGGGATATTGAGAGATTAATTTTTTATGCAGAAAAGAGATTTCAAGTTTCAGTAGAAATTCCAAAGAATGTTTTAAAGTCTTATGAGTATCTAAAAAATCAAGGTTTTAATGAATATATCTTGAAATAAAGCCAGCAATATAAATTTAGATATATTATGAAGAAGTGAGAATTCCTATAATACTGATACTTCTTTAATGTAATATAGCAATCTGATAAAAGGGTATAGTCTATACAGAGAATATTTTGATATAGCATGATTTATTAGAATATAAGATAAAAATTAAGAAGATTTCAATGACAAGTCATATTATTTTAGATATGGCTTGTTTTACTTTATAAAAAGGACTAGTATGCTGATAAAGAATCTTAATACTTTTAATAATGATATAAAGAAAAGAAGGGTAGCTGGATATGCGAGAGTACCAACAGAAAATGAAGAACAGCAAACAAGTTATGAAGCTCAATTAGATTACTACACAAATTATATAAAGAGTAGAGATGATTGGGAATTTGTTGAAGTTTATACAGATGAAGGAATAAGTGGAACAAATACCAAAAAAAGAGAAGGTTTTAACAGAATGATAGCAGATGCCTTAGATGGAAAAATTGACTTGATTGTAACAAAGTCAGTGAGTAGGTTTGCGAGAAATACTGTAGATTCTTTAACAACAATAAGGAAATTAAAGGAACATGGTACAGAAGTATATTTTGAAAAAGAATCAATATGGACATTTGATAGTAAAGGAGAACTATTAATTACAATAATGAGTAGCTTAGCTCAAGAAGAAAGTAGGTCTATTTCAGAGAACTGTACATGGGGACAAAGGAAGAAATTCGCAGATGGTAAAGTATCAGTTCCATTTAAAAGATTTCTTGGTTATGATAAAGGAGAAGATAGGAATTTAGTAGTAAATATAGAACAAGCTACAATAGTTAAAAGAATATACGGAATGTTTCTTCAAGGATATTCTCCATTTGGAATAGCTAAAATATTAACTGAAGATAATATAGAAACGGCAAGTGGCACAAAGAAATGGAATGCAGGAACGATAAAAAGTATACTTTCAAATGAAAAATATAAAGGAGATGCACTCTTGCAGAAAAGTTATACAGTGGACTTTTTAACTAAGAAGAAAAAATAAATGAAGGAGAGGTACCACAATACTATTTTTATAATAATCACGAAGAGATAATTCCGAAAGACACATTTGATAGAGTACAGAGAGAATTGGAAAAACGTACCAATGGTAAAAATAGAATATCAAGTGTTAGCATATTTTCAAGTAGATTAAAATGTGGATGTTGTGATGGATACTATGGTTCAATAGTTTGGCATTCCAATAGCAAGTATAAAAGAAAAATTTGGCAATGCAATAATAAATTTAAAGAGAGTTGTACAACGCCACATTTTAGTGAAGACGAGATAAAAGCTATATTTGTACAAGCAACAAATAATATAATAAATAGAAGAAAAAAACTAATAAAAGAACATGAATTGTTAGTTGAAAGAGTTCTTGATGTAAGTGAATTAGAAATTAGAAAATATGAATTAGAAGCAGAACTTAAAGTTACAGTAGATCTTGTAAATGAATGTATAAATGAGAATACAAAAGTAATCCAAAATCAAGAAGAGTACCAAGTTAGATATAATTCATTAGTGACAAAGTATGAAAATATAAAAGAAGAACTTGATAAAATAAATTCTGAAATATTAGATAAACAAACAAGAAAAGATCAAATACAAACTTTTATTAAAACACTAAAATGTTCTAAAATAATAATTGAATTTAACGATGAATTATGGTGTAGTTTAATAGAAGAGATAGAAATTAAAATGATAGTACAAAGATAGTAAAATTTAAAGATGGAACGGAAGTTGAAATCTAAACTAAGGCACTCAATGGAGTGTATTCAGACTGTTGACTTGTTTTGTCAACAGTCTGAATAATAATGTTTTTGTCTAGATACAGTATCTTCTAATACTATTCTAAGTATATAAAGAGTATTATAACTGATTTGTATAAATATAAGACAATTTTAACGAAAACCAGCTCTTGAAATCTAAAAATATAAATAATTTTCAGAAAACTATTGACAATTCTATACGGGGGAGGTATAATTAAACATAAATTTAACCGAAAGTTGAATTTATATTTATATTTATATTTATATTTTATTATTTTTTAAGGAGCGTATTTATATTATGAAATTTAAAAAGACAGCCTTATTAGGGATGATGGCTGCTACGCTTACGGTAGTAACGGCATGTTCATCTCAATCGTCAACCAATTCAAATGGAAATGGTTCAAAAGAAATTAATTGGTATACACCAACAGAAATTATCACTTTAGATGCTTCTAAGTATAATGATACTTATTCAAACTTAGTAGTGGGGAACTCAAATTCAAACTTCTTCCGTAAGGATGCAGAAGGTAAAAATCAACCTGATCTAGCTGAAAAAGTAGAAGTATCTAACGGTGGAAAAACATATACAGTTACATTAAAGACAGGGCTTAAATGGTCTGATGGAAGTGAACTTACTGCAAAAGATTTTGTGTACTCATGGCAACGTATAGTTGATCCCAAAACAGCAGCTGAGTATGGTTACTTAGTAGTTGATGCTAATGTAGCCAACGCTAAAGATGTAATGGATGGAAAAAAACCTGTTACAGAATTAGGTGTAAAAGCTGAAGGAAATAAAGTAGTATTTACTTTAGATAAACCAGCGCCACAATTCGAAAGTTTACTATCATTTGGTAACTTTGTTCCACTAAAAGAAGAAGCAGTAACTAAAGCTGGAGATAAATATGGAACTAATGCTGAATCAGTAGTAAGTTCTGGACCATATATTGTAAAAGAATGGGACACAGCATCAGGAAAAGTAAAACTTGTTAAAAATGAAAACTACTGGAATGCAGTTAATGTAAAAACACCAGCAGTAAATGTACAAGCAGTTAAGAAACCAGATACTGCACTACAAATGTTCAAACAAGGACAATTGGACTTTGCAAGTATTGCAGACTCACCAGCTATGTACAATGCAAATAAAAATAATCCAAGTGTAGTAAATGCAGTAGATGCACGTACAGACTACTTAGTATACAATGAAACTGGAAGTGTAAAAGCCCTATCTAATGAAAAAATTAGAAAAGCACTTAACTTAGCAACTGATCGTGAAGGGTTAGTAAAAGCAGCTGTTGACACTGGATCTATACCAGCTAAAGCATTTGCACCAGAAGGTTTAGCAAAACTTAAAGATGGAACTGATGTTTCAAAATTTGTAGCCCAACCATATTCATTTAATAAAGAAGAAGCTGCAAAATTATTTAAAGAAGGATTAGCAGAATTAGGAGTATCTAATTTAACATTAACGATAACTGCTGATGCAGATAGACCAACTACAAAGGCAGCTATAGATTTCCTAAAAGAAACTTGGGAATCAGCATTACCAGGCTTTAAACTTGAACAAAAATTTGTTCCATTCAAGCAACGTATAGAAGATACTAAGAAGCAAAACTTTGAAATTGCATATGTTGCATGGGGAGGAGATTACCCAGAAGCTTCTACATTCTATGGATTATTTAATAGTACGGCACCATATAACTATGGAAAAGTTAATAGTAAAGAATATGATGCAGCGTTAAATAAAGCTTTAGAAATAGGAGCAACTAACCCTGATGAAGCAGCAAAATCTTATAAAGAAGCTGAGAAATTATTATTTGAAGGTGCTCACTATAACCCAATATACTATAGAGCAATGCCAGGATTACAAAATCAAGCATTGAAAGGTTTAGTAAGAAATTCTACTGGATTATCTGTAGACTTTACATATGCTTATAAGGAATAGTAGCAAATAATAGTATTTTACTAAAGAGAATTGGAGGCTACTTCCAATTCTCTTTTTAAATTTTAGGAGGAAAATATGGCAAAATATTTATTAAAGCGTATTTCAATTCTTTTGACAACACTATGGGTTGTTATAACGTTATCATTTTTCTTAATGCAGGTAATGCCAGGGACACCTTTTAATAACCCAAAGCTAACAGACGATATGATAGCTATGATGAATAAGCAATATGGTCTGGATAAACCAGTCTGGCAACAATATTTAAAATATTTAACAGATATCTTGCAAGGTGATTTTGGAACAAGTTATCAGTCAATAGGACAATCCGTTTCTGATTTAATAGGTGAGAGACTTGCTGTATCTGTACAATTAGGTATACAGGCATTAATAGTAGGTGTTACTTTAGGTTTACTTGCTGGTGCAATTTCAGCGAGAAATAAAAATAATAGAGTAGACGGAACTTTAAGTATCTTATCAACGTTAGGGATTTCAATGCCAGGATTCATTATAGGTCTACTGTTGCTAGATTACCTTGGATTTAAAATGGCACTACTTCCTTTAACTGGTTGGGGAACTTTTGAACAAACAATACTTCCAACTTTAGCTTTAGCGATACCAGTTTTTGCTCAGGTAACTAGATTTTTCCGTAGTGAGATGATTGAAACACTTAACACTGATTATATTCAATTGGCCCGTGCTAAGGGATTAACAGCTAAGCAAGTTACTAACCGTCATGCTTATAGAAACTCGTTAATACCAGTCTTAACTTTAGTAGGTCCCTTAGCTGCAAACATACTAACAGGATCAGCATTGATCGAGCAAATCTTCTCAATACCAGGAATAGGACAATTATTTGTTACATCAATTCCATCGAAGGACTATCCTGTAATTATGGGGACTACAATAGTTTATGCAATGATGCTGATGGTAGCTATCTTAATAACAGATATTATTACGAGTCTAACAGACCCACGTGTTAAATTAAAATAAGGAGAAAGCCATGACAGAAAATGTACAGAAATTTACATTAGTTGGTTCTAGTTCAACAAATGTTCAAGAAAAAATTGAAAAACCAGCACTTTCTTTTATGCAAGATGCATGGAGAAGATTAAAAAAGAATAAATTAGCTTACTTATCATTATGGTTTATTTCTTTTTTACTAGTATTTTCTATTGGTTCAACCGCAGTTATTTCAAATGAGGATGCAAATAGATTCAATAGTGAACAAACAGATGTATATAGAAACTTACCACCAAAACTAAGTGAAAACTTACCGTTTTGGAATGGTGAGATTACGTATTCGGGAAATACAATTCCTAATGATGCTTATGAAGATCAAGGTGTTCCAGCAGGAGAAAACTTTGTATTAGGAACTGATACATTAGGAAGAAGTATTGGAGAGAGAGTAATAGTTGGGGTACGTATATCCCTATTTATTGCGATTGTAGCAACTTTAATTGATTTAGTAATTGGAGTGACTTATGGATTAGTATCTGGATTTATTGGTGGTAAAGTAGATACGATAATGCAGAGAATTATAGAAGTAATTTCTTCGATTCCAAACTTAGTAATTGTAACGATGCTAGGTCTATTATTAGGTAACGGTATTATAGCAATTATTATATCCATAGGTCTTGTTGGTTGGACATCAATGGCTAGACAAGTAAGGAACATGACCTTATCTTATAAAGAAAGAGATTTTGTATTAGCTTCTAAAGCCTTAGGAGAAAGTAATTTAAAGATAGCATTTAAGCATGTATTACCTAATATTTCAGGGATCATCATTGTACAAGTAATGATGACAATTCCAAGTGCTATAATGTATGAATCAGTATTATCGGCAATTAACCTAGGGGTTAAGCCACCAACAGCATCACTGGGTTCATTAATAACTGATGCACAAGAAAACTTACAATACTTCCCGTATCAAGTAATGGTACCGGCGGGAGCATTAGTACTTATTTCTTTAGCGTTTATATTATTAGGTGATGGACTAAGAGATGCATTAGATCCAAAATCAAGTGCAGACTAGGAGGTAAGAAATGGGACAAGAAAATATATTATCAGTAAATAATTTATTTGTTTCGTTTAATACGTATGCAGGTGAAGTAAAAGCGATAAGAGGTGTTAATTTTGAATTAAAAAAAGGTGAGACATTAGCAATTGTAGGGGAATCAGGTTCTGGAAAATCGGTTACTACTAAAACACTATTAGGATTAAATGCTAAAAATGCTCAAATCAGTGGAAATTTAGTATTCAAGGATAGAAATTTAGTGGATTTAACTGAAAAAGAATGGGAAAAAATCAGAGGTAAAGAAATTGCAATGATTTTTCAAGATCCTATGACAAGTTTAGATCCAACGATGACAATTGGTATGCAAATCGCAGAATCAATTATTCTACATGAAAAAATTTCTAAAAAAGAAGCATTAGATAGAGCATTAGATTTAATGAAAAAAGTAGGAATCCCTAAGGCTGAAGAGCACATTAAAGATTATCCTCATCAATGGTCGGGAGGAATGAGACAGAGGGCTGTTATAGCAATAGCTTTAGCAAATAACCCTGATATATTAATTGCTGATGAGCCTACAACAGCATTAGATGTAACTATCCAAGCACAGATATTAAAAGTAATGAAAGAATTACAAAAAGACTTAGGTTCTTCAACAATATTTATTACTCATGATTTAGGAGTAGTAGCTGGAGTAGCTGATAGAGTTGCAGTTATGTATGCAGGAAAAATTGTTGAAATAGGGACAGTAGAAGAGGTCTTCTATAATCCGCAACATCCGTATACTTGGGGATTATTAGCGTCGATGCCGAGTACAGATATGGAAGAAGGGGAGTTAGAATCTATACCTGGTACACCACCTGATTTATTAGCGCCGCCAGTGGGAGATGCTTTTGCAGCAAGAAATAAATTTGCTTTAGATATTGATTTTAAAGAACAACCACCGATGTTTAAAGTATCTGATACTCACTATGCGGCAACCTGGTTGCTAGATCCAAGAGCACCAGAAATAACACCACCAGAAGTAATAAGAAAAAGATGGGGAAAATGGAAGGAGAGACAAAAATAATTATGAGTAATGAAAAGAAAAAATTAGTAGAAATTAAAAATGTTTCTCTAACATTTAATACTGGAAAAAATAATGCAGTTAAAGCGATAGATAATGTATCATTTGATATTTATGAAGGGGAAGTTTTTGGTTTAGTAGGGGAATCTGGTTCTGGAAAAACTACTATGGGAAGAACAATCTTAAAGTTATATGATTTTGATTCAGGAGAGATTAATTTCAATAACAAATCAATAACGAATTTAAAAGGAAAAGAATTAAAAGATTTTAGAAAAGAAGCACAAATGATCTTCCAAGATCCTCAAGCAAGTTTAAATGGAAGAATGAAAGTTCTAGATATTATTGCAGAAGGGATTGATATTCATAACTTAGCATCTTCTAAAAAAGAGCGAGATGAAATGGTTGAAAAATTATTAGAACTTGTTGGTTTAAATAAGGATCATTTAACTCGTTATCCACATGAATTTTCTGGAGGTCAGAGACAAAGGATTGGGATAGCTAGAGCACTTGCAGTAGGGCCAAAGTTTATAGTAGCAGACGAACCTATTTCGGCACTAGATGTTTCAATCCAAGCTCAAGTAGTTAATCTTATGAAGAAATTACAACATGAACAAGGATTAACATATTTATTTGTAGCTCATGATTTATCAATGGTTAAATATATTTCGGATAGGATAGGTGTAATGCACTGGGGGAAAATGTTAGAAATTGGTACTTCGGAAGATGTTTACAATAATCCAATTCACCCATATACAAAGAGTTTATTATCTGCTATTCCTGTAACAGATCCCGAGATAGAGAAAGAAAGAACTCCACTAGTATATGATCCAACTGCTGAATTAGATGGACAAGAAAGAACAATGCATGAAATTACACCAGGGCATTTTGTACTATCGACTAAAGAAGAAGCAGAACAATATAGAAAAGAAAGAAATATTTAATAATTTATCCCAAATTAAAAGTTAAAAATGTAGTTAAGTTAAAAAGAAGTAGTTCTATAAATTCAAGAACTACTTCTTCAGACTGTTGACAAAATAGGTCAACAGTCTGAAGACACTCTATTGAGTGTCTTTTTTTATTGCTTTAGTAATAGTTTCAGAGTAGAAGTAATAGTTTAATTGTATCAAATACACTAGGATAATAGATCCAACAGATTTGTCGGGAGGACAACTTCAAAGAGTTCAAGTAGCAAGGCAATTAGTATTCGATGCTAAAATCTTAATATTAGATGAAGCAACAGCCAGTCTCGATATAGTATCGAGTGAGATGCTTTTAGATACATTGCAATCTAGACTAAAAGAGGGAGCAACTTGTTTGATATCATCGCATGATTTAGATATGTTGGAGAAATATTGTAATAAAGTTCTTTTTATAGAAGAAGGAAGACAGAGTTTTTTTGGAACAATGGAAGATTTTGTGGCTCGCTATTCAAATATTACAGAATATACAATAAATTATGAGGGACTTATTTCTAAAGAATTAGAAGATAAAATTTCAAAAAATTATAAGATTACAAGTTTAAATCCTTTAAGAATTAGTATGGAAGAAGATTTTGATAATAATGAATTACTGGTTTTATTAATAGATGAAAAAATTAAGATTCTTTCAGTAGAAAAAAATAGACAAAGTCTAAAAGAAATTGTTAGACAACAGGGCTAGGAGGGATAAAATGAAAAAATTAAGTAATCAAAAAATGCCTATATCATTTTCGAGTGGAGTAAGAAAAGTTGCATATATAGAATGGCGGGCACTTCTTAATAATAAGCAAATGATTTACAGTCAACTTTTGGTACCAGTACTATACTTTCTCTTCTATTCTATAGGTATTTCATCAACATTTGGAAGTATGATTTATGCAAATATGGAAGTTTCATTCTTAAAATTTTCCTTTATAGGAATTTTAGGGCTTACTTTATTTGGTCAAATGGCCCAGTCTGTATACAGAATAATCCTAGATAGAAAGTGGGGTTTATTAGCATTTAAATATTTTAAGGGAATAAGTCCTATGTCATATTTTTTTGGAAAGATGGCATTTCCTTTGCTTAGTTATCTTGCTCAAATTACTGTTTTATATATTATTTCCATAATGGTAGGAGAGTATTTTACGATAAAAGAATTTTTAGTAATTATAGTATTTTCACTCATAGCAATGATTTTTTGGTTTTCCTTAGGGACGATAATTGCTTTACGAATTTCATCATATAAGACAAGAGATTTGATATTAAATACATTTTTAGTTCCTATATCTTTTACAGCTCCAACTTTTTTCTCTTTCGATAGTGCACCTAAAATTATTCAAATTTTGTCAGCTTTTAACCCTTTGACTTATCAATTGAATGCGATGAGAGATTGGGCTTTTAGAGTTGGAAATTTAAAAAATATGACAATAGTATTAATATTAACAATAATCATTTTAATATATGCACAGTTTTCAGTGAAAAATACAGATTTATCAAGTGATGAACATTAAAAAATAATCATATAATGATTATTAGTTAGTGATTATAGAAAATAATGATAATAGCATTAAAAGTAGAGTGATTTTTATAAAAAATGAAAATTTGAGCAATCATAATTAATATTATAATAAAAACTAGTATACTTAAGCTAAGAAAATTAGTATTTTATAGTTATTAGCAAGACTATTCTTAGATATTAGAGAAGATCCAGTAGGTCTTCTTTTTTAGTATTTTTAATTATAATAAAAATTAGAAGAATTGAAGAGAATATTTATAAGATAAACACAGGTAATAAAAGTTTTTTAAAGAGATATTTTTATGAATATTTATTTTATTTTCAATTGTCTAGGCAATAGGTTATAATTATTTAAAATAGTAGATTAAATAGGAATTTTAATAATGACAAATTTAAGTTTTGAAGATTCTTTGAGAGAGTCTTTGCATTTTTCATTTATTGATAAAAATATAGAAGTTAAGAATAGTTTTGCACCAAAAGTTCTTACAAATAATGCTTTGGAGAGTAAGTTTGTACTTACTGATTTACAGGAGGAGCTTGCTAAGTGCCGAGCTTTTTATTTTGTAGTAGCTTTTGTAAGTAAATCAGGTTTAGCTCTTATAAAAACACAGCTTTCAGATTTAGCTGATAAAAATATTAAGGGTAAGATTATTATTTCTCCCTATTTGGATTTTAATGATCCTACTGCAATGGAAGAATTTTTGAAATTAAAAAATGTAGAGGTAAGGCTTAGTCCTAAAGAATCTAATCTTCATTCAAAGTATTATTTATTTGAACAGGGCTATAAAGAGGTTCTTATTTCTGGTTCTTCCAATTTAACTGCCTCGGCATTAAAAATAAATTGCGAGTGGAATATTAAGTTAACATCTACTAGTGAGGGAGAGATTATTTCTAAGACTAGGGAAGACTTTAATAGGCTTTGGCAAATCTCCAAGCCACTTACTAAGGACTTAATAGAAAAATACGCAAAAGAAAGAAAAGTAAGGCAGATAGTAAGCCAGCCACTAGTAGCAAATAAAACTATAACTTCTAATTCTATGCAAGAAAGGGCAATTGATGCTTTAGATAGCAGCAGAAAAAAAGGAGAAACTAAAGCTTTAATAATTAGTGCAACAGGAACAGGTAAAACTTATCTTTCGGCTCTTGATGTTAAGAATTACAAACCTAAAAAAGTACTATTCTTAGTACATAGGGAGCAGATATTATCTAAGGCTTTGGAATCATTTAAGCAAGTTTTAAATTTTGAAGATGGGGAAGCTATTATTTACAAAGCAGGACTGAATAGGGAAAGTAAGTATATTTTTGCGACAATTCAAACCCTATCCAGAGAAGAACACCTTAGAAAGTTTGCTAAAGATGAATTTGATTACATCATAATAGATGAAGTACACAAGGCGGGAGCAGATTCATATAAAAAAGTTATAGACTACTTTAATCCTAAGTTTTTACTAGGAATGACTGCTACACCAGAGAGAACGGATAAGCAGAATATTTATGAATTATTTGATTATAATGTAGCTTATGAAATTAGATTGCAAGAAGCCTTGGAAAATGATTTACTATGCCCTTTTATTTATTACGGGGTTACTGATATTAGTATAGATGGTAAGTTACTGGATGAAAATGAATCTTTTGATAGATTAGTTTCTGAAGAAAGACTTAGGCATATTATAAATAAAGTTGACTACTATGGTTATAGCGGTGATAAAGTTAGAGGACTTATTTTTTGTTCAAGTAAAAGAGAAGCCTATAGGCTATCAGAGCAATTGAATAAGTATTCTTATAAAACTCAGGCACTTAGTGGAGATGATTCTCAGACTAGAAGGGAAGAAGTTGTTAGAATGTTAGAAGAGGGCCAATTAGACTATATTATTACAGTAGATATTTTTAATGAAGGGATAGATATCCCCAGTATTAACCAAGTAGTTATGCTGAGAAATACACAATCTAGTATAGTCTTTGTTCAGCAATTAGGTAGGGGGCTTAGAAAGCATGATAGTAAAGAATATGTTACTATAATAGATTTTATTGGGAATTATAAAAATAATTATCTTATTCCTATAGCACTATTCGGAGATAATTCTATGAACAAGGATAACTATCGTAGACTACTTATGCAATCAGCGGCTCTACAGGGATTAACTACTATAAATTTTGAAGAAATTGCTAAAGAGCAAATTTTTAAATCGATAACTAGCACTAACTTATCTAATATGAAAATTCTTAGAGATGCCTATATTGAACTAGAAAATAGGTTAGGAAGAAGACCCTATCTAGTAGATTTTCTTGAAAGTAATTCTTTAGATGTAGCTAGCTTTTTTGACAAGACAGCTTTTAAAAATTATGCCCATGTAGTAAGTAAATTTTCATCTTCAAAAATCATTTTATCAAATTTAGAAGAAGTTTATTTATCCTTTATGACTTTTGAATTATTGTCTGGTAAAAGGAAGCAAGAACTTATTTTACTTGCGGAATTGATCAAAAATAAGGGAATTCTAAAAAAAGAAAAATACTTAAATTTATTAAAGCAAGAAAATCTTAGTAGAGATGAGTTAACTATAAGGTCTGTAGAGAGGATTTTAAATTTAAGTTTTTTAAAACAAATGGAAGTTAAGAAGTATGGACAAGTGCCACTGGTAAGTTTAAAAGGGGATACTTATTATCTAAATGAAGAGATAAATAAATCTATAAAAGAAAAGAAGGAATTTAGATATTTATTTTTTGATGTTATTGCAGCTGCTTTAATTAAATCAAAAAATTATCCTGACATTTTTACTCTAGGTCAAAAATATAGTCGTAGAGAAGTATTGAAATACTTGAATATATCAAAAGATGAACCAGCCTTAAAAACAGGTGGCTATAAGATTGATAAGGAAACAAATACTTGTCCAATTTTCGTGACTTATAATAAAAGTGAGCTTACTTTTAATAAGATAAGTTATGATAATGAATTTATTAATAATACGCATTTAGTTTACTTTTCTAAAAATAAGAGGAATATTTCATCGCCAGATGTATCATATATGATTGATTCAGAAAATAATAATTTACGATTTGAACTTTTTGTAATAAAAGATAATTCAGAGGCTAGAGAGTTTTACTATCTAGGTCCAATGACTTATGTAAAGGATAGTGCGAGAGAAATTATTGTTGAGGGAGATAGTTTAGTAAGAATGCTATTTGCTTTGAAGAAACCTGTAGAGGAAAGCTTGTTTAAATATTTAACTAATAAATAGATAATCTTAAGTTAAGAAGAAGGCTAATAAGTTTATTAGCTGTCCTAGCAGTATAATATCAGATTTATAGATATTAAAAGAATTAATTCAAGAAGAAAATAAAACTCCAGCCTAAATAGGCTGGAGTTTTTTATATTATAATTGCAATAGATTCGTAAGGTCTTAAACTTAGCTGTTTAGTTATTTTTGAATCTTCATAATTAGATAGTAGTAGCTTTCCATCGGTAAATTCTGAATCTATTTCAATATTAGTTTCTTTATCAAAGAAATTGTTTAAAACAAGTAATTTTTGTCCTTGATATTCTCTTTCAAAGGCGTAGACAGTATCAGAATTTTCAAATTTTGATTTATATGAACCGTGGCTAATTATGTCAAGATCCTTTCTTAATTTAATAAGTTGTTGATAAAATTTAAATATCTTGTTATTTTTACATCTTTCTACGTTGATAGTAGGATAGGTCTCTGCTACTTTAAGCCAAGGAGTAGCTGTAGTAAATCCAGCATTTTCCGATTCGTCCCATTGCATTGGTGTTCTTGAATTATCCCTTGATTTAGCTTTGATAATCTTGAATGCTAAATCTTTGTTGTATTCTTTGCTAAGTAAATTTTCAAATGCATTGTGGGATTCTACATCAACATAATCAGATATATCGTCGAAGTTAGGATCAAGCATACCAATTTCTTCACCCATATAGATATAAGGAGTACCCCTTGATAAGTGGATAGAGGCTGCCAACATTGTAGCTCCTTCTTCATGGAAATCTTTAATGTTTATAAATCTATTAAGAGCTCGTGGTTGGTCATGATTATTCCAGAATAAAGCATTCCATCCATCTGCATGACTCATAGCATTACCCCAATCATGGTAAAGTTTTTGTAATTCTTTAAAATCAAATTTGGTAAGTGTCCATTTTTGTCCATTTTCATAATCGACTTTTAAATGGTGGAAGTTGAAGACCATTGCTAGTTCGTTACTATTAGGACTAGAATATTTAATACAGTTTTCTATTGTTGTTGAACTCATTTCTCCAACTGTCATAGAATCAGAATCTTGACCGAATGTTGCAAGATTTAATTCTTTTAAATATTTATGAGTGATTGGTTTGTCAGTATATTCCATTTTCCCATCTAGAACAGGATTAGATTTTAAGACCTGGTCTTTTCCGATTAAGTTAATAACATCGAAACGGAAGTGTTTGATCCCTTTTTCTCTCCAAAAGTTTACTACTTTTTGCATTTCTAAACGTACTTCAGGATTTCTCCAGTTTAAATCTGCTTGTGTTTTATCAAATAGATGTAGATAGTAGTAATCTGTATTTCCAAATTTAGACCAAGCTAATCCTCCAAATTTAGATTGCCAGTCAGTAGTTTCTTTTCTCAGGATAAAGTAATCTTGATATTTTTTATCTCCTTGTAATGCTTTTTGAAACCACTCGTGGTCAGTAGAACAGTGGTTAAGAACCATATCAAGCATAAGTTCCATATGGTATTTTTTAGCAATTGAAACAAGTCTATCAAAGTCTTCCATAGTTCCGAATAATGGGTTAATAGCCTTATAATCAGCTACGTCATAGCCGTTATCTCTTTGCGGACTAGGATAGAAGGGGTTGAGCCATAGAACATCTACACCTAATTCTTTTAAGTAAGGTAATTTTTCTATAATTCCATTTAAATCCCCAATACCATTGCCAGTAGTGTCTTTAAATGATTTTGGATATATTTGATATACAACTTTTTTCTTGTCGAAAGTCATAGTTTTGTCCTTTCTAATTTATTTCTTAAATAAATGATGGATAGGCTACAGTTTTTCTATAGAGCTTATCCATCAATATTTTATACTTTATTATATATTATTTTTTCTTAAATAGTCCAGATTTAGGAAGTATAATAGTTAGTACAAAAGGTATAACTATTGCGGCTGTCATAGCTAGAGCAAAAGTTCCCCAGTATGGTGATTGAATTGATAAGATACCAGGTAGTCCCCCGATACCTATAGAGTTAGCCTTAACTCCCGAAGTGACTGAGATAAGTGCTGCTATAGATGAACCTGCCATTGCTGAAACGAATGGATATACATACTTAACATTTACTCCGAACATAGCTGGTTCAGTAACACCTAGATAAGCTGAAATAGTAGCTGGTAGTGATACTTGTGATTCTTTTTTGTTAGAACGGTTAAGCCAGTAGTAAGCAAATACTGCAGAACCTTGAGCAATATTTGATAAAGCAATCATTGGCCACAGTGAAGTTCCTCCCATATCAGCGATTAACTGTAAGTCAATTGCATTTGACATATGGTGTAAACCTGTAATAACAAGTGGAGCATAAAATGCACCGAATATTAAAGCGAATAGCCAAGAGAATGAACCAGTAAGTCCAGCTAGAACAACTGTAGAAATCCACTGTCTAATTTTCCATCCTATAGGTCCTAAAACTGTATGAGCTAATATAATAGCAGGTATTAATGATAGGAAGGGTACTAAAATTAGTGATAGGACTTCTGGTACATATTTTCTCCAGAATATTTCTAGATAAGCTAGTGCTAAACCTGCAAGTAAGGCAGGGATAACTTGTGCTTGGTAACCAATTTTATCTACTGTGAAGAAACCAAAATCCCAAGTCCATTTAGCTAACATTGTTGCTTGATCTGTAGCTGTAACTGCATATGCATTTAGTAATTGAGGAGAAACTAAACAGATACCTAATACAATACCTAGGATTTGACTTGTCCCCATTTTACGAGTAACAGACCATACAATAGCAACTGGAAGGAAATGGAATATGGCTTCACCAGGTAACCATAAGAAATCGTTAACTCCGTTCCAGAATTTAGAAACATCTACTATAGTATTGTAGATTGGTTCACCATTTGCATTAACTTGGGCTACCCCTTTGACAACTTTTTGACCAAGAGATTCCATTTGAACACCTTCTAGAAGGTTACGGAATCCAAGGATAAGACCTCCTACGATAATAGCAGGTAAGATTGGAGTAAAGATTTCTGCTAACATAGTCATTATACGCTGCAAGAAGTTTTGGTTGTTAGCAGCTACTGCTTTAACTTCTTCTTTACTTACACCAGCAATTCCTGCGTAGTCTGTAAATTCTTTGTAAAAATTAGTAACATCATTTCCGATAATTACTTGGAATTGACCTGCATTTGTGAATGTTCCCTTAACTGAAGGAATCCCTTCAATTTTTTGAATATCTGGCTTGTCTGTATCAACTAGGACGAAACGTAGTCTTGTTACACAGTGTGTAAGAGCAGCTATGTTTTCTTTTCCACCAACAGCATCAAGTAATGTTTTAATATCATTTCTATACTTGCTCATATAGTAATCTCCTTAAATTGTATTTTTATTTGTATGATCCTACTATATAATATTTTTTATTTGTATGCAAGTTGTTTGTTGAAAAAAATTAAAAATATGGTAAAATAATTATCGTTGTATGGTTTTTAAAATACAAATGATGTAAAAATAGTTTTATATTTGTATGTGTTTAGTTATACAGATTAAAAAGGAGATAAATTGTGAAAAAATATCAGATAGTAGCAAAAGATTTAGAGAAAAAAATAACGGAAGGAATTTATAAGGCCAATACTTTTTTACCTAGTGAGCATGCTTTAATGGAAGAATATGAGGTATCTAGAGATACAATAAGAAAAGCTTTAATAGAATTGACTAACAGACATCTTATAAAGAAAAAAAGGGGGGCGGGTTCTAAGGTAATAGCACCTAAGAGAATTATGTTTCCAGTTTCTGAACTTACTGCTTATACAGAGATAGTAGATCTACTAAGTTTGGATTCAAAAACAAATGTTATTTCTATATCAGAAGAAATTATAAGTAAAGAAAATTCAAGACTTACAGGATTTCCTATCGGAACAAAAGTAATTAATGTAGTTAGGCAAAGACTTGTTGATGACATGGCAACTGTTTATGATATAGATTATTTTGATATGGCAATAGTGCCGACTATTTCTAGGGAAAATGCAGAAGCATCAATTTATAATTATTTAGAAAATGAACTACATTTGGATATTGACCTTGCTCAAAAAGAAATTACAATATCTAGTGTCAAGGAAATGGATAAATTATTATTGGATGTGGGAAAGGATAGACATGTAGTGTCTGTAAAATCCAAATCATTTTTATCAAACCAAAAACAATTTCAATTTACAGAATCACGTCATAAATTAGAATCTTTTAGATTTATAGATGTAGCAAGAAGGAAAGTAAGAAATAGGAGATGAAATAATTTCTATACCAGTTTTATTATATTGGCTATTAAATTAGTAGATGGAGATTTTAAAGCAATGTATTATAATTCTAGAAGTTTTGATAGAGATATTTACTAGATAGAAATTAAAGAGATTTTTTATTGTTACAAGTATATTACAATTATTTGACAAAATTTATGTTTTTAAAGTAAAATTTCACTAGAGAGATTTTAAGGAGAAGACTAGTGAAAGTTTTAGATATAATAAAAGTATTTTTATATTCATTACCATTTGTAGTTGTCCTAGTAGTTGGAATTTTTGTTTACGAAAAAGGTTTATTAAGTTTCAAAAGTGATGAAAAAAAATCTGAGCTTGTTAAGACTGCAAGGCTTATTACTAACGGTGATATTTTAGTTCAGGATATTTTATATAGATCCCCAAGTAAAGCAGATGGAACGTATGATTTTGAAGCCTATTTTAAATATGTAAAAGATAGAATTTCTTCTGCAGATTTAGCAATAGCAAACTTCGACGGAACAATAAGCGATAGAGTTTCTTCATCAATTTATCCTTCATTTAATTCACCGAAAGAACTTGCGCAAAGTTTAAAAAATACAGGTTATGATATGGTAAATTTAGCAAATGGTCACATTTTAAACAATGGTTTGGATGCTGCTATTGATACAATTGATACGTTTGCTAATTCAGGAATAGATACAGTTGGCTTCTATAAAGAAGATTCTATTAAAGAAGGAATTGTAATTAAAGAAGTTAATGGTATTAAAATTGCTACAATAGCTTATACTTATAGTATTGGTGATTTTGATGCGGCCTTGACTCCAGAAGAAAGAAACAAACATCTTTCTAATTTAAATGAAGAAAAAATCAAAGCTGATATTGAAAGGGCAGAGAGAGAAGCAGATGTTATTATAGTTATGCCACAGTATCCTGTCGAGTATAGTTTAGAACCAAGTGAAAAGCAAAAAGATTTGTATCGCAAGATGATTGATTGGGGAGCTGATCTAGTCTTTGGTGGACACTCTAATATAATTGAAGAATCTGAGACAATCACTAAAGATGGTGACAGGAAATTTATTATTTATTCAATGGGGAATTTTATTTCTAATCAAACAATGGATTTATCTGGAAATAAATGGACTGAGCGTGGATTGTTGATGGATGTTACTTTTGAAAAAACAGGAGATAAAACGATAGTAAAAACTGTTCAAGCACATCCTACATTAGTTTGGGCTAAGCAAAAGGACACTATAGGAGCTGACGGATACCCATACCTAGATTATAGGGTTATAGTTTTAGAAGACTTTATTGAAGGTGGAAAATATCGTAAGGAATTAGATGCAGAAATGCAAACAAAAGTAGATACTGCTTATAAAGAAAGTAAAGAATTGATCAATATACAATGGTAATATATATTAAGAACTAAGATTTTATCTTAGTTCTTTTTTTTTATGAAAAATTAACTAATTTTTTACAGTAAAATACTTGAATTATTTTCATAACTGTTATATAGTATTCAATATATTTTTAATACATACAGATTCAAAATAGGGATAACTAGTTTAGATTAAAAGAACTTTGGAATTTTTACCTTGTTTTTAATTTGTTATTAATCAGGTATATAAGGAGGGAATTTATATGTCAAAAAATTATAATAAATTGGCAAAGGATATCCTTAATCATGTAGGTGGTGGGGAGAATGTTTCAAGTGTACGTCAATGTATGACTCGTATTAGATTTATTTTAAAGGATAATTCGAAAGCGGATACAGAATATCTTAATTCTTTGAACGAAGTTGTTCAAGTTGTTCAAGCTGCTGGAGAATATCAAGTAGTTCTTGGAGACAAGGTTACAGATGTTTATACTGAACTTGTTAAAGAAGATATTAATGCTGAAAAAGCTGTCACTGAAAAGTTAGAAGAGGCGAATAAGCAAAATATTTTCTATAAACTTATCGATGTAATTTCTAGTATTCTTCAACCGGTACTTGCGCCCATGGCAGCAGTAGGTATTATTAAGGGGCTGGGAACTTTATTACAAGCGACTATGGGGATTAATGATAAGAATAGTATTTTAGCTGTGATTTTAAAAGCAGCAGGAGATGGATTATTCCAATTTTTACCTATATTATTAGCTGTAACGTCAGCACGTAAGTTTAAGATGAATGAATTTACAGCAGCAGCTATTGGGGCAGCTTTAGTTTATCCAACTTTACCAGCTTCTATTACAGCCTTGAAGCAAGCTGGAATTCAAACAGTATTGGGATTACCTTTTCAATTACCTCATGCGCAATTAGGATATCTATCAACAATGATACCTATCGTTTTAGCAATTTTTGTTGCGTCTAAATTAGAAGCCTTTATGAAAAAAGTTACGCCATCAGTAGCTAGAATGTTTATTGTTCCATTTACTACAATTTTAGTAATCGTGCCTTTAACTTTCTTAGTAGTTGGACCTGTGGCCAATACAATTTCAGGTATTTTATCAGCAGGATTTAAAGCTGTATTAGGATTCAGTCCTATATTATACGGATTCTTATTAGCTGGTGTATGGCAAATTTTAGTTATGTTTGGTCTTCACTGGGCAGTTGCAGCTTTAGCCATTTTGCAATTTTCACAAAATGGTTGGACAGATATCTTAGTACCTATAGGATTAGTAACATTTGCAAATGCTGGAGTTTTAGGGGCAGTTTTACTTAAAGCTAAGAATAGAAAGTTAAAAAATATTGCAGCACCTTCATTTGTTTCGGCACTGTTTGGGATAACGGAACCTGGTATTTATGGGGTTACATTACCATTAAAGGTTCCATTTGCTATATCATCAATAGTTGCTGCATTTTTAGGGGCAGCCATACAGATGTTTGCACTTAAAAATTATGCTATGGGAGCTTTAGGGATTTTTGCCATTCCAGGCTATATAAGTCCTGAGTTAGGTCTAAGTACAATGTGGATCTTAGTTATATTTGATATCGCAGCTGTAGTGATTGCATTCATTATCCAAATGTTAGTTCCGCTTCCGAAAGAAGCTTATGAGAAAGATGATGAATAATATTATTGATTAAGATAGGAAATATACTATAGGGTTTTAAAACCCTATAGTATATTTTATTAAAAAAAGAATAATATGCTACAGAAATTTTAGATATTTATATATTTTATTTAGCTATGAAGAGGATAACTTTAATGTAGTTATTTGTGCATGCTTAAGTTTTATATGAAGATAGTATTATTAAAATTTTAAAAATAGAACTTTGATGGCCAATGTAAGGTCTTAGTTAAGAATATATGGATAATAACTTACAAAGTAAAAGATCTAGATTTAATCTAGATCTTTTACTTGTTTATCCATAAATTTAATTTGTTTTTCGAAAATATCTTGTGCGTAAGGATTGTTGGCGTCCAGCTCAAATCCGTGTTGGATAATATTTTCAGTTTCTATTAAATATAATTCACTTTCTACACCTAGAGATTTTAGTTTTTTATCAAAATCTCTAGCTTGATAATCAAAGGTGGCCAAATTTCCATCACTAATAAAACTACTAGGAAAATCTTTAGTTACATGATTTAAAATGGAGGCTTGGCTGGTATTAGTAGAATTCTTTAAATCCTTGCTAGAGAAGTAACTTCTTAATACAGTATCGTATAGCCAGTTTATAGGTGCTAGGTTTGTTTGGTTAGCTGTAGTTGGATCAAACATAGTAGCTATCCCTATGTAGGCAAGGGGCTTTATTTCTTTTATTGCCTCTTTAATTTGGATACCCATTTCATTAGCGTATTCTGAGTTGCTTAAAAGTAGAGCCAGTTGTCCAGCCAATTGTCCGCCAGCAGAATCTCCAGATAGCATAATTTTGTTTTTATCAATATTAAATATTTCAGCATTATCGATAATGAAGCTATATGCATCTAAAACTTGCTTAGTAGTGTCAGGGTAAGCATTGTTAGGAAATAATGAGTAATTGATATTAATGACATTATAACCAGAATTAACAAATCTTATTAAATAGTCAATTCTATGAGATTTGTCGTAGACAGAGTATCCACCGCCATGAACAAAAAATAGAGTGGCTTTAGAATCAGTAGCTTGGTAAATATCTAATACATTATTTTCATAATTAGATGGATAAAGTAAATTTTTGTGAATTAAATGATTATTTTTTGAAATATAGGATTCTCTAGAAGCAGTTACTTTAGCCCCTAATAATTCTTGGCCCAAAATAATGAGAAATCTAGGATAATGGGTAAAGAAATTTAGACTTAAAGAAACAAATATAAAAGCTATTGTTATAAGATATAAGATAATTTTTAATAAGCTACTAAAAAAAACTTTATTATTTGACCTAAGCCTTATAAGATCGTAAAACAATATAATACTAGAATAAAGACTTAAAAAAGTAGCTAATCTCAAGATAAGAATATGTGTATCAGTAATATATAAGAATAGAGAGCTAGCAAAGGCTGATAGTATAGATATTTTTATTAGACAAGATTCATTTTTATGAAATGCACTAATTAGACGTAAAAAAATTAAAATTATTAGTATTATACTGACTAATCTATGTTTATTAAAAAATATAAGTAAACTTGTTGATGCTAGTAGTGATAAGAAGTTTAGCAGTTTAATTAATTTAGTATACATTGAAACCTCTCCTTAAATTCCTTATACATAATTATACTAAAAATTTTCTTGGATAAATATAAATAATATCTGTGAGCAGACTTTTTGACAAAATAAATTGTTAAATATTATTATATAAAGCATAGGCATTATTTATTTAATTACAGTATTTTATTAAAAAGGAGAAAAAATTAATGAAAATTAAAAAGAAATTTTGGCTACCTACATTACTTGCGTTAACAGCGGCTTTTACAGTAGCTTGTTCTTCAGGTGCTTCAACATCAGCAACAAAAAGCACTACAGGAAAAGACCAGTTTGTTTATGCAATACAATCAGATCCAACTGATATCAATCCAATTACAACAACAAATAGAGAAGGATTAACATATGTAAATATGATTTTCTCGCCACTTGTTCGTATTGAAGCAGATGGGTCTAAAAAGAATGAACTAGCTAAGTCTATGGAAACATCAGCAGATGGGAAAACTGTTACAGTAAAACTTCGTGATGATGTAAAATGGTCTGACGGTGAGAAATTTACGGCAGATGATGTAGTATTTACTTATAAACAAAGAGCAGATAAGAAAAATGGTCGTCAAAATAAGATGTTAGTTGGAGATAAACTTATTGAAGTAAAAAAAATTGATGACTATACGGTAGAATTTATACTTCCTTCAGCTTCAGCTGCAGCAATTGAAAATGTTGCTACTGAAACTTATATTATTCCTGAGCATGTTTATAAAGATGTAACTGATTTCTCGGTTAAAGATTTAAATATCCAACCAGTTGGAACTGGACCATATAAATTAGTTGAAAATAAACGTGGAGAGTATATTAAGTTTACAGCTAATGAAAACTATTACGGAGGACAAGCATCAATTAAGGATGTGGTATTTAGAATAATTCCAAATACAGATACGGCAAAAGTAGCACTTCAAAAAGGTGAAATTGATGCAACTGTAGTATTACCTAATGATGTGGCAGATTTAGATAAGGAAACAATAGCAAGTCATGAGTATACTGAAGGATCAGTAGAATACTTGGGATTAAATACTAAATCAGAGGCCTTAAAGGATCCAAAAGTACGTCAAGCAATTATGTATGCATTAAATAAAGAAGACTTGAATAAAGCTGTTTATTTAGATAATAAATTCTATGAAACTCCAAATTCTTTCTTACCAACGGATAATCCATATAAGACTGATGATGTAGAAAAATATGCAACAAATGTTGAAAAGGCTAAAGAATTATTAAAAGAAGCAGGAGTTTCTAATTTAAAACTTAATTTATGGTACCGTGGAAATGATAAAGCATATACATTGCAAGCAACTTTAATTCAGCAACAATTACAAGCGGTTGGAATTACAGTAGAACTTAAGGGTGTAGAGTCTTCAGCTTTAACTGCAGAGTTATTGAAAAAAGAATCAACAGCTTATGATATGTTCTTAAATATGTATATTTGGGGAATAGACCCAGATTTATATTCTGTAATGTATACATCTGATTCATCAAGAAATTATTTCAGATTTAATAGTACAGAAACAGATGATTTATTTAAAAATGCAGCTGTAGAATTAGATTCTGCTAAACGTAAAGAGCAATATAATGAGCTGCAAAAGAAAATTGCTAAGGATGCAATTGTTTATCCAATAGTAACTAAGAAACGTATTCTTGCTGTTAATAAGAATGTTGAAAATGTAGATAAGGCTCAATTAATACCTATTTATACATTTGAAGATGTTTCTAAATTATCGAAAAAATAATAAAATAAATGCTGCGGTATACACCGCGGCATTTGTTTTCTAGGAGGATATATGTGGAAATATATTATTAAAAGATTAGTACAAGCTATTCCATTATTGTTTTTAATTTCTTTAATAGTCTTTTCTTTAATATACTTGGCACCTTATGATGTAGTAGATTCTATGATTACTACTGATATGTCGGATGATCAAATAGCTATATTAAGAGAAAAGTATGGTCTTAATAAATCTTTTTTAGCTCAATATAGTGCATGGATAGAAAATGTATTGCAAGGAAATTTAGGATCTTCACTAACATCAGATAAACCGATAACAAGTGAATTAGCAGAAAAGATTCCTAATACTGTAATACTAGTTTTACCAGCCTACCTAACAGCTTTGGTAATTGCTGTAGTTTTAGGATTATTAGCAGCGGCAAATAAAGGTAAAAAATTAGACAGATTTTTAGATTGGTTGTCATCAATTGCTATGGCAATACCAGCTTTTTGGTTTGCTATGATTCTTATTTATATATTTGGTTATCAATTAAATATTTTTAAGATAGTAGGGATGTACACAGTAGGAGGAGATGAATCTTTTGCTGATTTTATGCTACATTATACATTACCTTTTACAACACTTACAGTTGTATTTTTCCCAGATTTACTAAGATATGTGAGATCGTCAGCCATGAATCAATTATCTGAAAATTATGTAACTGTTCAAAAATCATTTCGTTCTAGCAAACTAGAAATTTTCAAAAATCATATTTCTAGGCATATATTGATACCATTAGTTACACAAATAGGTTTGGCCTTACCTCTGCTTATAACAGGTTCGATTATTACAGAGACAGTATTTGCTTGGCCGGGTATAGGGCCTTATTTAACAACAGCCACTAAAGGTCTAGATTATCCAGTAATAATGGCGGTTATGCTTATATCATCAAGTTTAGTTATCTTAGGTAACTTACTTGCAGATATACTTTATTATATAGTGGATCCAAGAATTAAGAGGGAGGGGAAATAATATGGGTTTTATTAAAGTTTTTAGAAAAAATATGCTATCATCACCAGTTTATATTTTTTCATTAATATTTTTAGTCCTATTAATAACATTATCATTACTAGCACCTCTTATTCCAATAGATCCTGCTAAGGTAAATATAAGTCAAGTCTCAAAAGGTCCAAGTTTTACAAATTTGTTTGGTACAGATGAATTAGGTCGTGATTATTTTATAAGGGTCTTGTATGGTGGTAGAATTTCATTGTTAGTAGGATTTTTATCAATGCTTGCAGCAACTACAATAGGGGTATTTATTGGAGTAACAGCAGGTTACTTTGGTGGTTGGTTAGATTCGTTATTGATGAGATTTTTAGATGTATTATCATCTATACCTTGGTTAATCCTGGTAATTGTATTGAGTGTATTTTTAAAACCAGGTTTGCTTACAATTATAATAGTTATTGGAGCTTTTTCTTGGATGAATACAGCTAGGCTTATGAGAGGAGAAACCTTAGCCTTAAAAGAAAGAGATTATGTACAGTATTCTAAATTTATAGGCGAATCTTCATTTTCTATAATTAAGAAACATATATTACCATTTTTATTACCAACAATGCTGGTTTCTGCATCAATTAATATATCTAGTGCTATAATGACTGAATCAGCCTTATCATTCTTAGGGCTTGGAATTCAGCCTCCAATGGCTTCTTGGGGATCCCTGTTACAGACAGCTCAAGATAAATTACAAAATGCAGCATATATTGCTATAATTCCAGGTTTATTAATTGCCTTAACAGTTTACTCATTTAATAATCTAGGAGAATTGATTAAAGAAAGTTTGGAGGAAATTTAGTATGACTAAAAATATTTTAGAAATAGAAAATTTATCCATAAAAGTAAATAATAGTGAGAAAGTTTTAGTTGATGATGTGAGTATAAAAATACCAGAATCGTCAATAGTTGGAATAGTAGGTGAATCTGGAGCAGGGAAATCACTTACTATGATGCAAGTTATGAACTTATTGCCAGAAAATTTAAAATCAACATATACGTCTTTTAAATATGACGGAAAAGATTTTAATCCAGGAGATAAATTACCAATTTCAATGATTTTTCAAGATACTATGTCTTCATTAAACCCATTAAGGACAGTAGGTTTCCATCTTTTTGAAGTAATAGAAAAATATAGAAAAAATGATATTGATAGGAAAAAAGAACTAGCTATTTCTATGTTAGATAAGGTAGGTATAAGTAATCCAGACTTAAGACTTAACCAATATCCTTTTGAATTATCAGGAGGTATGAGACAACGTGTTATGATAGCTATGGCTTTAATAACAGAGCCAAAATTATTGATAGCTGATGAGCCGACAACAGCTCTAGATGTAACCATACAGAAACAAATCTTAGCTTTAATATTTAAACTTCAAAAGGAAATGGGACTTACAGTAGTTATAGTAAGTCATGATTTGGGGGTAATATCGGCTCTTTGTGATTATGTTAAAGTTATGTATTATGGTAAAGTCTTGGAAGAAGCAAGTGTGGAAGAAATATTTTCTAATCCACAACATCAATATACAAAGAATTTGATAGCTTTGGCAAAATTTGAGACAAATGTAGAAAGTATAGGTGTGAGTAAAATATCTAATGAGTGGATTGAGATTAGTCCTAGTCATAGAGTGCGTAAGTAGGTATTAATTATGAGTAGAGAATTAATAAAATTAGAAAATATAAATAAAGTATATGAATCTAAAGATTTTAGAGGAAATAAATATCGAACAGTAGCCTTAAACAATATAAATATTAGTATAAATGAGGGTGAAACATTAGGTTTAGTAGGAGAGTCTGGTTCTGGAAAATCAACTCTAGGTAAAGTAATATTAGGTTTTGAAACGGCAACGTCAGGGAATATAGACTATAGCATTGACAAGAAATCAATGCAAATCATTTTCCAAGATCCTTATTCTGCTCTAAACCCTAAAATGTCTGCATTAGAACTAGTGATGGAAGCTATGTTTTATGAAAAAGATAAAAAAAAGGTAAAAGAAAAGACTATTGAATTTCTAGATAGAGTAGGGATTAGAGGTGATGATATTCACAAAAAACCTAAATACTTTAGTGGTGGACAAAGACAAAGAATATGTATCGCTAGAGCAGTGATATCTAATCCTAAATTTATTATTTGTGATGAACCTACGTCAGCTTTGGATGTTTCGATTCAATCACAAATTCTAGAATTGTTATCAGAACTTCAAAAAGATTGGAACTTATCATATCTGTTTATTTCTCATGATTTATCAGTTGTTAGACATATATCTGATAGGGTTGCAGTTATGTATAGAGGGAATTTGGTAGAGCTTGCTGATGCTGAAGATTTGTATAATAATCCTCAGCATAGCTATACTAAGAAATTATTAAATTCAATTTTTGAAATGAATCCAGCTAAGGCAAGAAAGTTATTAGCACAAGAAGAAGTGGATGAAAAAATAGAATTATCAGAAAATTACGAATGGAAAGAAGTCTCTAAGAGACACTTTGTAAGATTGGATAAATAATAAAAATAAGCGAAAATAGATAGATTTTCGCTTATTTTTATTGTGGACTGTAGTCTGCTATATAAGTTTATTTTGTAAAATAAAGGATATAAGTTTTGAATTTATGAGATGTTTTATTTATGATTTTAAATGATATAGTTATCTGTAATAATGGAGGATGACAAGTAACTAGAAATTTATATTATATCTGATACTTGATATTTGCTAATAAAATAAGTAAAATAGAGTAGAATATTTCTTGGGAGAAAAAAATGTCGCAATTAAAAAGCAGAAAAAGGAAAAAAAATAATATATTGAGTAATGAGTGGAAATCTTTTTTAAAAGATGTTTCTATTTGTTCATTAAGTGCTTTTGGTGGACCAGAGGCTCATTATGGAGTCTTTAATGATCAGTTGGTAAATAAAAAAGGCTATATAAGTGATAAAGATTTGGCAGAACTTATAGGTTTAACAACAATTCTCCCTGGTCCAAGTTCAACACAAACTATTATAGCTATAGCCTATAGGGTAGGAGGTCCATTGCTTGCATTTTTAACAAGCTTAATTTGGATTATGCCATCTACTATACTGATGTCAATTTTATCTTTATTAACCTATTATTTTACAGCCGCAACTGGCCATAAAAGTATGCTTTCTTATTTAGGAACTATGGCTCTTGCATTTATAATAGTATCGGCTTATAGAATTTCTTTTAATGTTGTAAGGGATAAGCTGACACTAGGATTATTAGTTTTTGGAGCAATTACAACTTACACTATAAAATCTCCTTGGATATTTCCCATAATTTTAATTATTGGAGGTCTTGTTTCAATAATTGAATCTAAGGAAAGAAAAATCTGGAATAAGGTAAGAGTGAGACCTAACTGGCTGTACTTATTTTTATTTATTTTAATGACAGTAGGAAGCATATTTTTGAGTTTAAAATCCAATAACTTGATAATTGATTTATTTGAAAGTTTTTATAGGTATGGCTATTTAGTTGTCGGTGGAGGTCAGGCTCTTGTTTCTATGATGCACAATGAATTAGTAGTAAACCATAATTATATAAATAACCAAGACTTTTTGACAGGTTTTGGACTGGTGCAAGGGATACCCGGACCTATGTTTTCATTTGCAGCATACGTAGGAGGTTTAGTAGCATCTGATCAAGGAGTATTTTTACATATAGTGACAGCCCTATTATCGGGGATAGCTATTTTTCTACCTGGAGTTCTACTTATTTATTTTGTGTACCCAATTTGGCAAGATTTAAGACAAATTAAAGGAATTAAGATTTTTTTAAAAGGTCTTACGGCAGTTTCCGCAGGTATGATAGTTGCTACAGGATTATTATTTTTTAATAAACAAACAATGGATTTAAGTAATTCAATAATTCTATTTTCTACTATAGCAGCCTTATTATGGAAAAAAATACCTGTACCAATTATTGTAATAGTTGTTTTATTAGCAGGTTATATTATATAAATTAAAAAAGCTAAAAGTTTTAAACTTTTAGCTTTTTATTATTAATTATTATTTATTCCATTCTCTAAATATTTCAATAAATAAATTAGCTGGAATTATGTTTTTTTCATCTGTAAATTTATTATATAGAATAGCATTTTTATTTTCTAATTCAAGAGAAAATAAATTTCCTGAAAAGTATGAGGTGGAGTTTTCTTCATATTCTCTGACTACCTCTTCAATTATATCATCAAAATTAATGGCTTCTGATAGTAGAAATGTATTTAAGATTGGAAAAAAATTATTTTCTATTTCTAGATGTTTACGATTATCTATTATTTTAAAAGTATATTTCATTCTATAAAATCCTATTTATTATAAATTGGGAAAGCTGTTGCTATTTTTCCCTTGTTATCAAGATACATTTGGATTGTTAGTCCTTTACCAGTTCCTTCGTATAGTGCATCGCTAATTTGTTTCTTATTTTTAAATGCTTCATCAACAGCGTCAATAACTTCTTGAGCCGACATTTTTTTAGGGAAAAAAGTTGATTGAGCTTTCTTTTCAACATTGTCTACTTGTACTTTAGCCCTGTAGATCCCTTTAGAGTCTTCTTTACCAGTTATTTGAAGTATTTTTCCTTTACCATCAGGTAATCCTTCGTGGTGGTAACCAACAGCTTCCCCGCGTCTATTGATTTCTCCGTGAAATATATGTGTGATTGCGTGAGAGGCAAAGTTATTTGTATTTTTTAAATCTGATATTTTTAGGCTAGAATTACTGCTTGTATTAGTAGATACACTACTACTCTTACTTGTTTGTGAAGTTGTATTAGTAGCTTTATTAGTCAGATCAGTTAATTTATTTGAATTAGTTTTATTAAGTCCAAAGAATGCTACTACTAAGAATGCTATAGCAATTATAGCGTAACGAATATATTTATTTTTCATTGTGTCTCCCTATATTTTATAAAATATACAGAGTAATCGAAAGGATACTCTGTATACATCTGTAAATTTTATTTGTGCTTCATGTATGGGAATAGTAGTACATCACGAATTGATGGAGAGTTAGTTAAGAGCATAACTAAACGGTCAATACCAATTCCAAGTCCACCTGTTGGGGGCATACCATATTCTAGTGATTCTACGAAATCATCATCCATTTCATAAATTTCTTCATTACCAGCATCTTTTTCATCTATTTGAGCTAGGAATCTTTCTTTTTGATCAATTGGATCGTTAAGTTCAGAGAATGCGTTAGCGTGTTCACGTTTAACGATGAATAATTCAAATCGATCTGTAAATCGTGGATCTTCTGCATTTGTTTTTGCAAGTGGAGAAACTTCTACAGGATGACCGTAAACGAAAGTAGGTTGTACTAGTGTTTCTTCTACAAGTGTTTCAAAGAATTCATTAATAATGTGTCCAACTTTCATATCTTTACGAACGTGGATATTGTGCTCTTTTGCTAATGAGTGTGCTTCTTCATCAGACATTTCTTTCCAAAAGTCAATTCCTGTAACTTCTTTAATAATATCTACCATGTGTACTCTACGCCAATTTGGAGTAAGATTAATTATATCTTCTCCATATTGGATTTGAGTAGTCCCGTGAATTTCTTTACAGATATAGGCAACCATATCTTCTGTTAAATCCATGATATCATTATAGTCTGCATAAGCTTCATATAATTCTATCATTGTGAATTCAGGATTGTGACGAGTTGAAACTCCTTCATTACGGAAAGCACGACCAATTTCATAAACTTTTTCTAAACCACCAACAATTAAACGTTTTAGAGGTAATTCTAATGCTATTCTCATGAATAATTGCATGTCTAAAGCATTGTGGTGGGTAACGAATGGTCTAGCGGCTGCACCACCAGCGATAGAGTGCATCATTGGTGTTTCTACTTCTAAGTATCCACGTGAATTTAAGTATTCACGCATAACTTGAATAATTTTAGAACGTAAGATAAATGTCTCACGACTATCTTTGTTCATAATAAGGTCAAGGTATCTTCTACGGTATCTTTCTTCTACATCTTTTAGTCCGTGGAATTTATCTGGTAGTGGTCTTAGTGACTTAGTTAAGATTTCAAAAGATGTTGCTCTAATTGAAAGTTCTCCAACATTTGTTTTGAAAAGTATACCAGTCAGACCAACAATATCTCCAAGATCGGCTGTCTTGAAAAACTCATAGTTTTCCCCAACTTTGTCTTCACGTACGTAAATTTGGATTTGTCCTTTTAAATCTTGGATATGACCAAAACCAGCTTTACCTTTACCACGTTTTGTCATTAAACGTCCCGCTACTGTTACTTCTATAGCTTTTTCTTCTAACTCTTCTTTTGAAAATACATCAAATTCTTTACTTATTTCATCTGTTAAATGACTTCTTACAAATTTACGTCCAAATGGATCTAATCCTTTTTCTCGGATGCTCTCCATTTTTTCACGACGTACGATCATTTGATCATTAAAATCTTCTATAGGTAGATTAACGTTTTCTTCTGCCATTTTTATCTCCTCTTTCTTAATTTTCACATAGAAGTTATTATAACATAATTAAAGTTCTATTTACAGAAAAAACTATAAAATAGGGAATTAAAAGTGATACATATACATAATTAAAAATTTTAATTATCAGAAAATTCAGTTTTTTTTAAAAAAACTATTGACAAATTAATTTTATAATATTAGAATAGACTTATAATAAAACAAGGCGATGAAGAAGAGTAGTAATTTAGTTATTAATTTTCAGCGAGCTGATGATTGGTGTAAGGTCAGTATTTAATCTAGATGAACGTACTTTGGAGCTTATGGGATATTCCACCTTAAGGAATTTGAGTGGGTATTTATAATACTAAGAAGAGTGGCAACGCGGATTAACCGTCTCTTTGCAGTCCTATGGACTGCAAAGAGACTTTTTTATTTATCCAACACTTTTTAATTATTATATTTATAGATACCAAAAAGAGTGGCAACGCGGAAATCCGTCTCTTTGTAGTTTATGACTGCAGGGGACGGATTTTTAATATATTTTAGGAGGTAATTTATGAAAAAATTATATTTATTCTTGTTGTCTTTATGTTTTATTTTTATTGCTAGTGCTTGTAGTAAGCAAGGTAATCTTGATAAGCTAAGTGAAATAAAAGAAAATGGAAAAATCACTGTAGCAGTGTCACCAGATTATCCACCATATGAATTTTATGTAGCTGAAAATTCTAATGTTAAAGTGGTAGGTGCGGATATATTTTTAGCAGAAGAAGTTGCTAAAGACTTGGGTGTTCAATTAGAGGTAGTTCAATTGTCATTCGATTCACTTTTACCAGCCTTAAATTCAGGTCGTGTTGATATGGTTCTATCAGGGATGAATCCTAATGAAGAGAGACGTGAAGTTGTTGATTTTTCAGATATTTATTATGTGAGTGGGTCGGCTTTTGTAGTTAAAAATAAAGATATTAAATCTATGGAAGATCTGAAAAATATAAGAATAGGTGTTCAAAAAGGATCGATTCAAGAAAAGTTTTTATTGGATGAAATTAAGATTCCTAGAGATAGAATTCAGGCATTGACAGATACACCAAGTTTACTTCAAGATTTATCAAATGAGAACATAGATGCTATTTTTATGGCAGAGGATGTGAGTAAGATTTCCTTAGCTAAACAAGCAGATTTAAAATTAAGTACGTTTAAATTAGAAAAAGATTCAGAGTCAGATGGAATGGCTATCGCTCTTGAAAAAGGAAATAATGAAAATCTTTTAAATCAAGTGAACAAAGTAATAAGTAAAGTAAAAGCTGACAATAAGTTTGAACAAGAGTTGAATAAGTATGCTGCACTGGTTGCAGAAACAGAAGAATAAAAATAGAGGAGAAGTAAGATGTTTAATTTTTTATCAAAATATTATCAAATGTATATAGATGCTACGCTAACAACTATTCAAGTTTCCTTTTTAGCGTTAGTAATAGGTTTATTTTTAGGAGTATTTATCTGTTTAGCGAAAATTTCTAGTATAAAACCACTTAGTTGGTTAGCTTCTATCTATGTAGAAATTATTAGAAATACGCCGATATTAGTACAAATTATGATTATTTATTTTGCATTGCCTGAAATTGGAATTAAGTTTTCGCCATTCATGTCAGCTATAATTGCTCTATCAATTAACTCAGCTGCTTATGTTAGTGAGGTATTTAGAGCAGGGATTAATGCTATAGACAAAGGCCAAATGGAAGCTGGACGTTCATTAGGTTTAAGCTATAGTCAGACGATGAAATTAATAGTTATCCCACAGGCCTTTAGAAATTCACTACCAGCCTTAGGAAATGAGTTTATTTCATTAGTAAAAGAATCATCAATTGTTTATTTTGTAGGGGTTACAGATATTATGTTTGCAGCTAATGCTATTAAAAATGCAACTTATGAGACATTTGGTCCATACTTAGTTGCTGCAGGGATTTATTTTGTAATTACATTTGTACTATCGCAAGCCGTTAAGGGACTTGAGAAGAAACTTGAAAAGTAAGGAGAAGAGAAGATGTTAGAGGTTAAAAATTTAAAGAAGAATTTTAAAAATTTACAGGTACTAAAGGGAGTTAACTTTAAAGTAGAGAAGGGGGAGAAGGTTGTTATACTTGGTTCATCTGGATCTGGTAAATCTACTGCACTTAGATGCTTGAACCTTTTGGAGGAAGCTAGTTCTGGAGAAATCATTTATGATGGGAAGAATATTTTAGATAAAGATTATGATGTGAATAAGCATAGAGCTAAAGTAGGGATGGTATTTCAAAACTTTAACCTATTTGATAATATGACTGTTTTAGAAAATATTATTCTTGCTCCTAAAACATTGGGGCTATTAGATCAGGATACTTTAATGAAAAATGCAGAAGAATTATTAAAGAGAGTTGGCTTATTGGATAAAAAAGATGTCTATCCTTCAGCTTTATCTGGTGGTCAAAAGCAACGTGTTGCTATTGCCAGAGCCTTAGCAAACAAGCCGGAAGTTTTACTTTTTGATGAACCAACTTCAGCACTGGATCCAGAAATGGTTAAGGAGGTTCTTGATGTAATCAAAGAATTGTCTACAGAAGGTCTTACAATGGTAATTGTTACTCATGAAATGGGATTTGCTAAAGAAGTTGCTGATAAGGTGATATTCATTGATGGAGGAGTTATTTTAGAAGAGGGTAGCCCAGATCAAATATTTGATAATCCAAAAGAAGAAAGAACTAAAGAATTTTTAAGTAAGGTATTAAAATAAAAGAAATTAGTTATATATTTAAAATATGCATGCCTATTGAAAAATAGGCATTTTTATTATATAATTTAATAAAGTCAATTTTGGTCAATAAGGAGGTATAAATCATGAATAATAATATGACAGATATAATTGAACAATACATTAAACAATTATTTTTAGAAGCAAATGAAGATTATATCACATTAAAGCGTAGTAATGTTGCTGAAAAATTTGATTGTGTACCATCCCAGTTAAATTATGTGATGAAAACTAGGTTTAGTCCTGAACATGGATTTATTATAGAATCTAAAAGAGGTGGCGGAGGATTTATTCGCATTACTAAGATTACTATGCAAACTAATGTAAGCTACATCGATTATCTTATTGAATCACTGGACTCGGAAGAAGCTAGTAAAATTGATTATAAAAAAATATTAGGGATTTTAAAAAGAGATTCATATATTAGTATTTTTGATTATGATATGATGATGAATTCTTTAGATATGATCAAAAGAAATACTAAGGATACATTAAAATTATTAGAAGAAGTAGATATTAATTTAGTATTGTCAGTGCAAGAACTTATGCATAATAATATTAAAGATTTATTGACTAAGTTTTTAGAAAATATTAAATACAATAAGGAGAGAAAATAATGTATATTAGATTTAACGAATCAGCCTTGATGGTCTTAACTAATGCCAAAGAAGAATCAAGATCCTTATCTTTAAAGGCTGTTAGCACAGAACATCTACTGTTGGCAATTTTGGACATGCCTAATACCTTGGCATGTAAGATACTGAATAAGTATGGAATTACTTATGGGCAATTTAAGGATGATGTAGAAGAATTATATAAAGAAGAGTTAGAAGGTACAGATTTTTATAATAATGTACTAAAGCGTTTAGATTATACAGCAGCTGCTATTAATACAATTGAAAAAAGTCAAAGCTATGCTGATGAAACAAAATCATTTGTAGTTTCATCAGAGCATTTGTTACTATCACTATTAAACCAAACAGATTCTACAGCTGTTAAGTTATTAATGGAAGAAAATCTTGATGTAGATTCTTTATTTGAAGAATTGCTGGCATCATTAAAACAAAATCAAGGCTTATTCTCTAAAATTTTTGATTCATTTAAAGGTGGAGAAGAAAAAGAAGATACAAGTGCTAAGACTAAATTGTTGAATTCTTTATCTAAAGATTTAACTAGGGATGCAATGAATAAAAAATTAGATCCGGTTCTTGCTAGAGATAAAGAGATCATAAGAATGATTGAAATATTAAATAGAAGAACTAAGAATAATCCTGTATTAGTAGGGGAACCTGGAGTAGGTAAAACTGCTATCGTAGAAGGATTGGCAGAGAGAATAGTTTCTCAAAATGTACCAGCTAATTTAATTGGTAAGAGAGTAATGGTTCTAGACATGGGATCACTACTTGCGGGAACTAAGTATCGCGGGGAATTTGAAGAGAGATTAAAAAATATAATTAAAGAAATTGAGGATGCTGGGAATATAATTTTATTTATTGATGAAATTCATACGATTATTGGTGCTGGAGGGTCAGAGGGTTCTGCAGATGCGTCAAATATTTTAAAGCCAGCCTTATCACGTGGACTTATTCAAATTATCGGTGCTACAACTACGGAAGAATATAGAAAGTATTTTGAAAAGGATGCAGCACTGGAACGTAGATTCCAACCAATTAAGGTGGAAGAACCTTCGACTGAAAATACAGTAAATATATTAAAAGGTTTAAAACACAAGTATGAGGAGCATCACAATGTGGAGATAACAGAAGAAGCGTTAGAAGCGGCTGTTAAATTATCATCTATTTATATCAATGATAGATTTTTACCAGATAAGGCTATCGATCTTATTGATGAGGCTGCTTCAAAAGTAAAACTTAGATTTTATAAGTCTCCAGATGAACTTAAAAAATATGAAGACGATTTAGCAAGATTAAATCAAGAAAAAGATAATGCTGTGCAAAATCAAGAGTTTGAAATAGCAGCTAAAAAACGTGATGAAATAAATGAACTCGTTGATAAAATTTCTAATTTTAAAATAGCTTGGAAAGAAAGTTTAGAAAAGGAAAAGGTTCAAATAACAGAAGATCATATAGCCGAAGTATTGGCAGTTTGGACGGGAATACCAGTTACTAAACTTAATCAGACAGAAAGTGAAAAACTATTAAATCTTGAAGAAATTTTGCATAAACGTGTAGTAGGGCAAGATGCAGCAGTAACAGCTTTAGCTAAGTCTGTAAGACGTGCTAGAAGTGGATTTAAATCAGAAAATAAACCTATTGGATCATTTATTTTCTTAGGTCCAACAGGGGTAGGAAAGACAGAATTGGCAAAATCATTATCAGAAGCATTGTTTGCAAGTGAAGATAATATGATTCGTATTGATATGAGTGAATTTATGGAAGCTCACTCAATTAGTAGATTGATTGGGGCACCTCCAGGTTATGTAGGTTATGGTGAGGCAGGTCAATTATCAGAAGCTGTTAGACAGAAACCTTACTCAGTAGTTTTATTTGACGAGATTGAAAAAGCCCACCCATCTATTTTCAATATTTTATTACAAGTCTTAGATGATGGACGTTTAACAGATTCTAATGGTAGATTGATTGATTTTAGAAATACTATTATTATAATGACATCTAACGTAGGAGTAAGTGAACTTAATGATAGGAAATTTGTAGGTTTCGCAGGAAGTGATTCTATTAAAAATGATTATGAAAATATTCAAAAAACTATGATGGAAGCCTTGAAGAAACAATATAGACCAGAGTTCTTGAACCGTATTGATGATATAGTTGTTTTTAAATCTTTAGAAAAAGAAGACCTAGAGAAAATTTCATTATTAATGATTGACACATTGTCTAGCAAATTAAAAGATAGAAATATTGAAATTAAATTGACTAAAAAGGCACTTGATAAAATTATTGAAGATGGAAGTATAAAAGAATATGGAGCTAGGCCACTTAGAAGAAGTCTTCAAAAGAATATCGAAGATTTATTAAGTGAAGAATTATTAAAAAATCCGGACTTAAGTGGACTTATAAATATAGATTACAAAAAAGATGAATTTGTTGTTAAGAAATAATTAGGTAAAAGTATGGCAAAAAAAGTTACGGTTAAGTATGAGTGTGATGCCTGTGGTTATCAAAGTATTAAATATTTAGGAAAATGTCCTAGTTGTAACAAATGGGCATCTATGGAAGAAATTAAGGAAGTTACTGTTAATGAAAAGCATAAAACATTTGCGTCAGGTGACAGTAAAAGTATGGCGGTTCAAGTAGAAAAATTAAAAAACATTTCCAAACAAGATGTACCTAGAGTTTTAACTGATAGTTCAGAACTTAATAGAGTTCTAGGTGGAGGAATAGTTCCAGGTTCTTTAATTCTCTTAGGAGGGGATCCTGGCATTGGTAAGTCTACCTTATTGTTACAAATATCTTCATATTTAGCGAAAGAACATGATGTATTATATGTATCTGGAGAAGAGTCGGTTAGACAGGTGAAAATTAGAGCAGATAGAATGAGTGTTCTTACAGATGAATTATTTGTCTATTCACAAACAGATTTAAATATGATTTATGAAGTAATTCAAAAAATAAAACCTAAATTTTTAGTTATTGATTCTATTCAAACGGTATATAATCCTAATTTAGAAAATTCTCCAGGTTCCATTACTCAAGTTAGGGAATCAACCCAACATTTGATGAAAATTGCAAAATCATTAAATATTGCAATATTTATAGTAGGACATGTTACTAAAGAGGGTACTATTGCAGGTCCTAAGATGTTGGAACATATGGTAGATACTGTGTTGTATTTTGAGGGGGAAGAACATCACGCATATAGAATATTAAGAACTGTGAAAAATCGTTTTGGTTCTACTAATGAACTAGGTATATTTGAAATGCAAAGTCATGGATTAGTAGATATGGAAAATCCATCAGAAATTTTCTTAGAAGAAAGAAGTAGAGACTTATCTGGTGCTACTATAGTAGGAACAATGGAGGGAACTCGCCCCCTTTTAGTAGAAATACAATCATTGACTACACCAACAGCTTTTAATAATCCTAGAAGAATTTCTACTGGATTAGAATATAATAAGCTAGTTTTATTAATGGCTGTGCTTGAGAAAAAGGCAGGATACTTACTACAACAGCAAGATATTTATGTTAAAGTTGCAGGGGGAGTAAAAATTGATGATCCAGCAGTAGACTTAGGTGTTTTAGTTTCAGTAGCCTCTAGTTTCAAAGATAAGGCGGTAGATATGCATGATTGTTTTATTGGAGAAGTAGGCTTGACTGGAGAAATTAGGAGAGTTTCTAGAATTGAACAAAGAATTAAAGAAGCAAAAAAACATGGTTTTACTAGGGTTTTTATTCCGTTTTCTAATAAGAAGGGATTAGAAAAAATAACAGGAATAGAGGTTATACCGGTTAAAGATATTAATAAATGTCTAGATTTGGTATTCAAAGATATATTTTAAATTAATAATTTTATAAATACTATAACAAAGCCATTCTTGAGATGTGTATGATTGGAATTTATACGGAATAGTAAAAGCCAACCATTTATCAGATGGTTGGCTTTTATAGTGTTTAAACAAATATTTTAAATAGAAACCACAGTATGTTAAAATACTGTGGTTATTTTTATTTTGTTCTTTTTCTTCTCCAAGTTTGAGGAGCTAATAGAACTATAAAAGGTATTATTTCTAAACGTCCAAGTAACATGGATATAGTCAAGAATAACTTTCCTAAGTAAGGTATGTCTGCATAATTTTCAAATGGACCGTATGAATTAAAACCGGGTCCTATATTGTTAAGTGTACTCATGACCAGTGTAAAAACTTTTTCAAAATCATCTAATTGGGTAGAAATTAATAGTACCAAAGTAGAAAAAGTCATAAGATACAGAATTAAGTAGTTAGAAAATATATCTTGATTTTCTAATGTTTTTTTTTCAATTGTAATTGTCGTAATTTTATTTGGGTTAATACATTTATGTATATAATTTTGTGTATTCTTAAAAAGAAACATGATACGTGGTATTTTAAGACCGCCTGCTGTCCCACCAGCACAACCACCTATAATCATAAGAAATAATATAAGCAATTGTGAAAACATTGACCAATCACTGAAGTTTCTATATGTAAATCCTGTTGTTGAAATTATGGAAGATACTGTGAAAAATACGTCTAACAATCTTTCACTTTCAAAATTTATTGATATTAGAGAGTGAATGAATATTGCAAAAGTCGATAAAATAATAAATGATAAGAACCAACGTAATTCTTCACTTTTAAATGCTTTAAAATATCTTTTTACAATAATCATATATACAAGATTTAGATTAAGGGCAAATAAAATCATAAATATCGCAATTACGAAAGTAATATAATCATTGGAATAAGCGGCAATTCCTAGATTCTTAGGAGCAAATCCACCAGTTCCTGCCGTAGAAAGGGCTAGATTTATACTATCGAAAACTCCAATTCCAGATATGACAAGCAGGAAGAAAAGTAGGATAGTTAGTATAATATAGAGACTATATAGACCAATTGCTGTATTTTTCATGGAAGACATTAGTTTACCAAAAATAGGGCCGGGCATTTCAGCTTTCATAATATGTATATTGTGAGGTGACCTAGGTAAGAGTACTATGGCAAAAATAATTACTCCCATTCCACCAATAAAGTGAGTTAAACTCCTCCAAAACAACATACTGTGGGGCATGATTTCTATATTCGTAAGAATAGAAGATCCAGTTGCTGTAAATCCACTAGTAGATTCAAAAATAGAATCTAAGAAATTTTCTATAGAACCTGAAAAATAGAAAGGTAGGGAACCGAGAAATGAGTATATAAGCCAAGTTATAGCTACGATAACAAATCCTTCTTTAGCATAAAAGTTTTTTTTCATAGTTTTAGGATTTGCTAATATTTGGAATATTAAAGATATTACCAAGGAAATAAGGATTGTATAAAGAAAGGAAGTAATATTTTTTTTGGGTTCATTATAGATAAAAGCACATATGCTAGGAAATAATAAGAAAAAGGATAAAAGCAGCATAATTCGGCCTAAGATATAGTAAATAATTCTATAATTCACTAGAAAATCCTCCTTTAGATATTTCATCAACTTCTGTAATATTGAGTTTATAACTTGCAATTACAACATGGTCATTTTCCTTAATTACATCATTTCCAGTCGGGAAGATTAATTCATTACCTCTTATTAAAAAAGCTACAACAATATTTTCTTTTATTCGTAAATCTTTAATAGGTATTCGAGTGATTTTACTTGAAGAATCTACCTTAAATTCTATAAGTTCAGCTTGATTATTAGCAATCTTATAAATATTTTCAATTCCAGTATCTTTACTGCATTGCTGAGATTTAGAATATTTAGCAATTATATCCCCAACAATTCTCTTAGGAGTGATAGAAGAATAAAGACCAATATCTTCTGCAATTTGAGTTAAGGAATTTCTATTGATTTTAGCGATAGATTTTTGGACACCTAATTTGTGGGCGTATAGACTAATAATAATGTTTTCTTCATCAAGACCAGTAAGAGCGATGCAAGAGTCAAAAGTTTCAATACCTTCTTCTATAAGAGTATCGCTATCAGAACCATCTGCTAAAATAACATCAATGTTAGGATAGTTCATACTCATTTTAATGGCTTTTTCTTTATTTATTTCAATATTTTTCACATGAAAACCACTGTCTTGTAGCAATTCTATTAGATAGTGAGAGATTCTACTGGCACCAATAATAAGTGAAGATTTAATTTTTCTATCAATATTTTCTTTTTTACCAAGTAATTTATAGAATTTTTTAATATTTTCATCATCTGCAGTAAAATGAACTTTATCGCCAGTTCGGAAAATATAATCTCCACGAGGAACGATGACTTCTCCTCCTCTTTCAACAAGACATACCACGGCTGGAAAATCAATAATGGACTTACTGTTAACAAGGGGAATACCATTAAGAACAGATTCTTCTTTTATAGTTACTTCTATAACTTTAACTCTATTTTCTCCAAAAGTCTCAACTCTATTAGCAGATGGATATCTGAGCATGTGGTTTATCTGTTTTGCTGTCTCTAAATCGGAATTTAGCATTAAATCAATACCTAGATTATTCTTTAAAAATTCATTTGTTTGTGTATATTCAGGATTTCGAATTCTAGCAATTGTATATTTAGCCCCCATTTGTTTAGCAGTTATACAAGATATAATATTAATTTCATCGCTGGTAGTTACAGCAATAAACATATCAGATTCACGGACACCAGCTTCGTCTAAAATATTAGAATTGGCACCATTCCCAACTACTCCTTGAATATCATAAAGCTCAATAATTTTTTTGACCAAATTCTCATTGGTATCAATGATTGTGAGTTCTTCGTAAGTAGTGGATAGCTCTTCACAAAGCAGAGTTCCTACTTTACCACCACCAATAATAATTGCTTTCATAGAATTTCTCCTAATTTTAAAAATTTATATTTAATATAATTTAAGCTATTGCTAATTATATAACTTAAGTGATCTATAGTCAATAAAGTATTATATTTGTCATAAAAGTTAAAAGGGTGTATTAAGTTAATATATATACAAATCTTATTATTGATAAAATTAATAATTAAGGAGTATTTTATATACTTAATATAATGATATGAGTTTAAGAGATATATTTTAAATTAAATGTAATTAATTATTTTGTATAAAGTTAATCAAAGGATATTAAAAAAGAGCGTAATTAATTACGCTCTTTTTTGTATTTAAATTGTTTCAATAGTCAAGTTTATTCAGTAATGCACTTATGCTTTACAACAAGTACATAGGCTACAGCAAGTACATGAGTTACAGTTACAGCATTTATCTGATTTTTTATTGTTGTTATTAATTGTTAAATTTTTTAGTTTCATATTTTTTCTCCTGTATATTTACTTTTTAAGAGATAAGCTATAATTGTGAAACTTAAAACATAAGAAATGTTTTATCACTGGCAGTTAGTAGTTTAGTTGTTAACTGTATATTGCTTAACCTCTATAAAAATAATTATATAACATTTTACTAGTGTTTTGTCAAGAATTTTTATTATTTTTAATTTATTAAGTTCTTTAATTCAATTAATTCTTCTTATTTTTCTGCGACTTCTATAAAACTTCTAGCAGAAGCTCTCTTTGATAAATAAGTTCTTCTGTATCTATATGTTAACGTTCCATTTTATTTGCTCTTTTTTGAGTTTATGATAAGACCATTATAAGAGCCTCTGTTAGCAATGTTTTTGCAATTTTCAAATTTAAAAAACAATTTAATGTTTTTGATGAGGCTTGAAGGTTTTTTAAAATGATTTTGGTAAATTAAAATACTTTATGATATAATTATTAGGAATTGGAGGTAGCTATGTTTAAAGCATTGTATAGAAAATATAGACCCAAAAATTTTGATGATGTAGTAGGTCAAAATCATGTAATATCAGTACTTAAAAATGCTATAAAAATGGATAAGATAGCTCATGCTTATATTTTTTATGGACCTAGAGGGACGGGAAAGACATCTATAGCTAAAATTTTTGCAAATGAAGTTAATAAAAATGAAAATTATCAAAGTGATAGTGTTGATATTATAGAGATTGATGCAGCCAGTAATAATGGAGTAGATGAGATAAGGGATATAAAGGAAGCTATAAAATTTGCTCCAACAGAAGGTAAGTATAAAATATATATCATAGATGAGGTACATATGCTTACTATTTCTGCTTTTAATGCTTTGTTAAAAACATTAGAAGAGCCACCATCCCATATTATTTTTATTTTAGCTACGACAGAAATGCATAAGATACCAGCAACTATTCTTTCAAGGTGTCAGAAGTTTGAATTTAAAAATATTAGTAATGCAGAGCTGGTTGAGAGATTGAAGTATGTTGCTGAAAAAGAAGAAATTGATATAGATGATCAAGCTTTAAAAAAAATTGCTTTAATTGCTAAAGGTGGTCTAAGGGATGCAATTGGTATTCTTGATCAAGTATCTAATTATAATATGGGTAAGGTAAAGTTAGAAGACGTACTAGATATCAGCTCAGCTGTAGGGGATGAAGAGATTATTTCCTTATATAAATTGATACTTGAAGGAAATTCTAGCGGAGCCTTAGTCAAGTACACTGAATTTATAGAAAAGGCTAAGGACACAAAGTTATTATTGAATGATCTTATAAACCTCTCTAGAGATATGATAATTTATAAAAATACAAGAGTAGTAGAGTTTTGTGAGTATGATTTAGAAGGATTAAGAGAAATAATTGAAAAAATTCCATCAGAAAAATTATATAAAAATATAGAATATTTAGCTGAAGCAGAAGTTAATATAAGATTTTCAACAGAGTATGTATCTTATATGCAAATCTGCTTGATAAAAATGGCAGATAGCTGGATGGGCAAGGAAGTGGAGAGATCATTAGTTGATAAATTAGAAGAAAGAATAACTATGTTAGAAGAAAGAATTAGGAATTTTTCTACTAATAAAATTAATGAGCCAATGCCAACTCAGCTAAAAGTAGATATTGAAAAAGAAGAGAAGATGGATTCAACGCTTCAGAATAATATTAAGAAGATTGAAAGAAAAGAAATCTTATCAAGTTCAGCTAGTCTTGAAGTTCAAACAAAAGTTAAAAATATTGAACTTGAGAAAATAATAATTCCTAATAAAGAAAAGATAAAGGAAGTTATTTCTCAAAGTAGTGATAAATTTACTTCTTATGCTGCCAATGTTTTTTCAAGAATTATGCAGGAGTCAATTTCTAGCCATAGTGAAATATATGAGTTATTTCAAGATGCAAATCTTAAATATTCATCCAAGAAAGCAGCAGTACTTATTTTTAAAAATCCACAGGATTTATTTAGACTTGAATCTAATGATTCCTATAAAGAATTTATCGAAATTAGATTTCAGAAATTATTAGGAGTTAGTTATAAGTATCGTGTTTTTGCTTTACAAGAAGAACAATATCAAGCACTTCAAAAACTTATTACAAGTGAGAATGTAAGTTTAGAAAAAAAACTTGATAATGAAAAAAAAAGGGAAGATAAGAAAGTCAGCAAGATTGAAGCTTTATTTCAGGATATAATTGTCGAGGAATAGTCTACTATCATTGACAACATGTAGTATTTTAAATAAAATTATAATAGATTAGAAATAAATTAAAATTCGGAGGAAATTAATATGCGTGGAATGGGAAATATGCAAGCAATGATGCGTAAAATGCAAAAAATGCAAAAGGATATGATGGATGCACAGGAAGGATTAAAAGACCAAACTGTAGAAGCAAGTGTTTCTGGTGGATTAGTGACAGTAGTGGCTAATGGAGATGGAAAAATTTTAGATATCAAAATTAAGGAAGAGTTAGTTGATCCAGAAGATATTGATATGTTGCAAGATGTTGTTTTAACAGCAGTAAATGAAGCCTTAGAAAAATCAACTAAGTTAAAGGAAGAAACATTAGGGAAATTCACTAACGGGCTTAATATACCGGGATTATAATGTATGCAATATCCAAAACCAATACTAGACTTAATTAGTTCTTATATGAAATTGCCTGGAATTGGGAAAAAAACGGCGGTAAGAATGGCTTTTCATACATTAACTATGAAAGACAAAGATATAGAAGAATTTTCAAAAGCTTTAGCAAATCTGAAAAAAGATTTGTGTCCTTGTTCAATTTGTCATCGTATAAATGAACATGAAGTTTGTAATATTTGTTCGGATAAGGATAGAAATGAGTCTATCATTTGTGTCGTTGAATCAGATCAAGATCTAATGGCTATGGAAAATACAGAACAATTTTTTGGTCATTACCATGTGTTAGGTGGTGTTATTTCTCCTATGAATGGTATTGGACCAAATGATATTAATCTTAGATCCCTATTAGAAAGAGCGAAAGATCCAAAAGTAAAAGAAATAATTTTAGCGACAAATTCAACTCCGGAAGGAGAAGGAACCGCTAGTTTTATTTTAAGAATTCTACAAAATACTGATATAAAAGTAACTAGAATAGCACAGGGCATTTCATTTGGTTCGGATTTAGAATTTGTAGATGAAATGACTCTAGCTAGAGCTTTATCAGCAAGAGTAGAATTATGAAGATTTAAAATTTAGGAGAAAATTATGTCACAATTATCAATTAATGCAATAAAAGTTTTAGGTGTTGATGCAATTAACAAATCTAAATCAGGGCATCCAGGAATTGTTATGGGTGCTGCCCCCATGGCTTATACTTTATTTAATCAACATATCAATGTAAATCCAAAAGATCCAAATTGGATTAACAGAGATAGATTTGTATTGTCAGCAGGGCATGGATCTATGTTACAGTATGCATTATTACATTTAGCAGGTTATGAAGATGTATCAATGGAAGAAATTAAAAATTTTCGTCAATGGGCTTCTAAAACACCAGGACATCCAGAGTTTGGACATACTAAAGGTGTAGATGCAACAACTGGTCCCTTGGGACAAGGGATTTCTACAGCAGTAGGTATGGCTCTTGCAGAAAGATATTTAGCAGCAAAATACAATAAAGAATCTTATAACTTATTTGATCATTACACTTATGTAATATGTGGAGATGGAGATATTATGGAAGGTGTTTCAGCTGAAACGGCTTCATTTGCAGGATTACAAAAGTTAGAGAAGTTAGTAGTTTTATACGATTCAAATGATATTTGTTTAGATGGGGAAACTAAAGATGCATTTTCAGAAAATGTAAGAAAGAGATATGAATCTTACGGATGGAACACTATCTTTGTAAAAGAGGGACATAATATTGATAAAATTTCTGCAGCAATTGAAGAAGCTAAAAGATCCGACAAGCCTACATTAATCGAAATTAAAACTATAATTGGAGATGGTTCGCCTAATAAGGCAGGAAGTAATGGAGTACATGGTGCACCGCTAGGTGAAGAAGAAACAAAATTATTCAAACAATCAATTTCTTGGGAGTATGATCCATTTAAAATCCCAACAGAAGTCTATGAAGATTTTAAATCGGGGCTTGTGTCACGAGGAGTGAAAGCATATAAATCTTGGTCAGAGTTATTTGAATCATATGCTAAAGAATATCCTGTAGAATTTAAAGAATTAGAAGCTGTTTTATCAAGAATTGATATTAATTCACTGACAGAAGAAAGTTTTGATTTTAAAGATGCTGGAGAAGAACAAGCAACCAGAAATTCATCTCAAGATGCATTAAATTCAATAGCTAAAGTATTACCAACATTTTTTGGAGGATCAGCTGACTTATCTCATTCAAATATGACATTTATTAAAGGAGATAGTTTACAAGATTCAAATAATAGAACTGAGAGAAACATTCAATTTGGAGTTCGTGAGTTCGGTATGGCGGCAATATTAAACGGTATGGCACTTCACAAAGGAGTGAGAGTATTTGGAGGTACATTCTTTGTATTTTCAGATTACCTAAAAGCAGGATTAAGATTGTCAGCATTACAAAATTTACCGGTAACATACGTGTTTACTCATGATTCAATCGCAGTCGGGGAAGATGGACCAACTCACGAGCCAATCGAGCATTTATCGGCTTTGAGAACAATACCAAATTCATATACATTTAGACCAGCGGATGCTACTGAAACACAAGCTGCTTGGTACTTATCACAAAAAATTAATGATAAACCATCATCAATAGTGCTAACACGTCAAAATTTACCAGTTTTAAAAAATTCATCGTTTGAAAATGTTGCTAAAGGTGCTTATGTTGTTCATGAAACGTCAGAAGACTTTGATACAATTTTAATAGCTACAGGTTCAGAGGTATCTTTAGCAATAAATGTAGCTAAGGAATTAGAAAAAGATGGAGCAAAACTACGTGTGGTATCTATGCCATCTACAGAATTATTTGATGAGCAGTCTCTTGAATACAAAGAATTAATTTTACCTAATTTAGTTCGTCGTCGTGTAGCTATTGAAATGGGATCGACAGCTTTATGGTACAAATATGTAGGACTAGATGGATTAGTAATTGGAATCGATACATTTGGTGCTTCAGCACCAGCTTCTAAAGTAATAGATGAATTTGGCTTCACTGTAGATAAAGTAGTTGCTAAAATTAAATCATTTTAATAGGTGGATAACATGTATTATAGACATGGAGATATAATAAAAGCAAAAGTCACTGCTATAAAGCATTATGGTGCTTTTATTCAAACTAAAGATTTAACTCAAGGCTTGATTCATATTTCTGAAATTGATAATAGTTTTATTGTTGATATTAATTATCATTTAAAGGTGGGCGAAATTATCGAGGTTAAAGTTTTATCTTATCGTGATGGAAAAATTAATGCATCGCTGAATTTCAATAAAAGTAAGAAAAAATTGGCAGATAATGAAAGAAAAATTGATAATAGTTATTTTAAATATGGTTTTGCTACTTTAAAAGAGAATTTATCAATTTGGCAGAAAAAAGCAGAATTTGAATTAAGAAATAATAAGCAATAGTGCAATAAATAGGTACTTTATAATAAATGAAGAAGTACCTATTTATTATAAAAAGTGAATTTTAGTTTTTTATAGATAAATCATTTTAAAAAATTTTCAAAAAACACTTGCAATTGTCAGAAATCTAGGGTATAATTAAAACATCAAATTATTAATCAGGAGGATAAAGAATATGTCATTCATAGTAAATACTTATTATTATAGCTCTTCATAGATCTTGTTTGTAATACTAGAGCATTAGTGCGTAGGTACAAACCTGATCTTATTTGTGTTTGTATCTATGGAGCTATAATAATTTGTATAATTGGCTACATAGATGAAAGATAATCTAGGTGGCTTATAGTATGAATTATATATTCTTATACTTGTACTTTATTATAAAGGTAGGTCATCTAGATAATATCTAGGTGACCTGTTTATATTTAATAAGATGTAAGGAAGAGGGGGATTGGGAAGAAAATTTTAAAATATAATCTTGCTTATGACGGCAAGTCTAGCAGCATTATCAATACTGATAGTAAATCCAATTACTACTGTAGTAAAGGGAGAAAAGTTTAAGATTTATTAGTAGAAAAATCAAACAGTATAAGTATTGAAATAAATGAAGATATGGTTAAAAGTAACTTTAGGCTTATCGTCAGAAGAAGTAAAAAGGACGTTAGAAATAAAATAATAAAATAAATTAATAATATATAATAAGGAGAATTTAAAATGAAAAAGCAAATCAAAAATATTATGGCAGTAGCAACTGTATTAGGAGCATTAACAGCAGGTTTTACTAATGCAGCAAGTGCAAATGATGAGAAAAAAGTTGGAGTTATTCAATTTGCGGAGCATGCGGCTTTAGATGCTTCAAGAGAGGGATTCTTAGAGGGATTAAAAGAATCAGGATTTAGTGAGGATAAACTAAAAATAAGAGTACAAAACTCACAAGGAGATCAAGCTAATTTACAAACTATGGTATCTACAATGAAAGGGGAGAATGATATCAATTTTGCAATTGCAACACCAGCTGCACAAGCATTGCTAGGTACAGGAGATGAAACACCAGCTGTATTTACAGCGGTAACAGATCCAATAGCAGCAGGATTAACAGATAGTTTAGAAAAGCCAACATCAAATATGACAGGGTCGATTGATGCCCTTGATGTAGAGAAACAAATAGCAGTATTTATGAAGGCAGTACCTAATGCTAAAAAAATAGGAATATTTTACAATGCAAATGAAGTAAACTCAGAAACTCAAGCTAAGACAGCTAAAAAGACGTTAGAAGAAAAGGGAATTGAGGTAGTAGAAAAAACAGTAGTAACAACAAACGATGTGGAGCAAGCGGTATCAGCCTTAGCAGGACAAGTAGATGCCCTATACTTCCCAACAGATAATACAGTAGCATCAACAATTTCAACAATTGGAGAAGTACTAAAAAAAGCTAAAAAACCTGCAATGGGTAGTGATGAAGCGGTACTAGATGGAGTATTATTAACATTTGGAGTAGACTACAAAGAATTAGGAAAACAATCAGGTGTCTTAGCAGGAAAAATCCTAAAAGGTGAAAAAGTAGAAAACTTACCAGTAGAAAATCCAGCAAAAGCATCAGTAAAAGTTAATAAAGAAATGGCAGAGTCAATCGGCCTATCTTCTGAAACTATTAAAAAAGAAACACAAGAGTAATTTAGGAGATATAATAAACAAATGGATTTAATATTATCGGGATTTTCTCAAGGTCTCCTATGGTCATTAATGGCCATAGGAGTATATATAACATTTAGAATTTTACATATAGCAGATTTAACTGTAGAAGGTTCATATCCTTTAGGAGCTGCAGTAGCAGCAATGGCATTAGTTAATGGAGTAAATCCATTAATAGCAACACTTATGGCAACTGTAGCAGGAGCACTAGCAGGAATGATAAGTGGAATTTTACATACTAAATTAAAAATACAAGCTCTATTAGCAGGGATTGTAACTTTAACGGCTTTATATTCAATTAATTTAAAAATCATGGGGAAAGCTAACATAAGTTTGTTGAAAAAAACAACATTGGTCACTATGTTACAAGATTGGGGTCTAAGTAAAGAAATTTCTGTACTTGTCATAGGATTGGTATTTTTAATCGTAGTTATATTAGTATTGACAGTGTTTTTCAAGACACAGGTTGGATTAGCATTAAGAGCAAGTGGTGATAATAATAGCATGGCAGAAGCTAATGGAATTAATGTTGATTTTATGAAAATCTTAGGTTACATGATTTCCAATTCACTAGTAGCCTTAAGTGGTGCTTTATTAGCACAAAATAATGGATATGCAGATTTAAACTCTGGGGTAGGTACTATAGTAATTGCTCTAGCATCTATTATGATAGGAGAAGCAATCTTAAGGAATGTTTCTCTTCCGATAAGGTTTACATCTGTTGTATTTGGATCTGTTGTTTACCGTATGATTATACTAAGTATTTTAACAACACCAGTTATAGATGCGGACTTAGTTAGGCTGTTTTCAGCTATCTTGTTAGCGCTGATTTTATCACTACCAGAATTGAAGAAAAAATTTAATTAAGGAGAATTTATGACAGCATTATTATCGTTGAAGTCTATTCATAAGACATTTCAAAAAAAGACAGTTAATGAAAATCATGTTTTAAAAGGGCTATCGCTTGATATTGATAAGGGAGACTTTATTACAGTTATCGGAGGGAACGGTGCTGGGAAATCTACTCTTATGAATTGTATAGCAGGGAATTTAGTAATTGATGAAGGTGATATTTTATTAGAAGGAAAATCAATAAAAGATACAGTAGTTAAACAAAGATCAGCAGCAATTAGCCGAGTCTTTCAAGATCCAAAGATGGGAACAGCAGAACGACTAACTATTGAAGAAAATATGGCTATTGCACAAAGAAGAGGAAAGAAACTTAACTTATTATGGGGTGTTAAAGACTCTGATAGACTTATATTTAAAGAAAGTTTAGCGGAATTAGATATGGGATTAGAAAATAGGTTAGATGTAGATACCCAGTTTCTATCTGGTGGACAAAGACAGGCTTTAGCTTTGGTGATGGCAACTATGACAAAGCCTAAGCTATTACTTCTAGATGAACATACAGCAGCCTTAGATCCTAAGATTTCTAATCAAGTTATGGAACTTACTGAAAAATTGGTAAACAAACATCACCTAACATCACTTATGATTACACATAATATGGAGCATGCAATTAAATACGGAAACAGACTTGTGATGCTAGATAAAGGAAAGATTGTTGTAGATCTTTCTGGAGAAGAGAAAGATTCATTAACAGTAGCAAAATTAATAGAATTATTTAAGAAAAATACAGATGGAAATCTAAATGACTCTCAAATTCTAGGATAGTATATTAAGAGTTTTTCGAATGATAAGTTTCTTATTATAATAATTTTCTAGATTGATTTTATTAGTTGAAGAATTACATAATAAAATCTAGCATATAAATTGACAAAATATTTGACAAAATTTTATAACATGTTTATAATAAGGGTATATATAGAATTTAGGAATATTAACTATAATATTTTCTATTTAGAGAGGGTTTGTCGCTGAAAATAACCTAGGAGATTTAGTTAATTGCTACCTTAATCATGGTTCTAGGGCAGAGTTAGTCCTTATCAACTACTAGAGGAATAATTTATAATTATTTGAATTAAGGTGGTACCACGTAGAATATAGACGTCCTTGTATGAGAGAAATCTTATACAAGGACTTTTTGTTTGCTAAATTTTATAAAATTAATATTTAAGGAGAAAAAATGAAACAATTAACATCAGCACAAGTAAGAAGAATGTTCCTTGATTTCTTTAAAGAAAAAGAACATATGGTTGAACCAGGAGCTTCTTTAGTTCCTAACAATGATCCATCATTATTATGGATTAATTCTGGGGTTGCAGCTCTAAAAAAATATTTTGATGGACGTGAAATTCCAGAAAAACCAAGAATTACAAATTCACAAAAATCAATTAGAACTAATGATATTGAAAATGTAGGTAAGACAGCAAGACACCATACTTTTTTCGAAATGTTAGGAAACTTCTCTATTGGAGACTATTTTAAAGAAGAGGCAGTTGAATGGGCATGGGAATTTTTAACTTCTGAAAAATGGTTAGGACTAGATAAAGATAAGATGTATGTAACTATCCATCCAGAGGACTCGGAAGCATATAAGATTTGGACAGAGCGTGTTGGTTTAGCACCAGAAAGAATTACTCGTATTGAAGGAAACTTTTGGGATATTGGAGAAGGACCATCAGGGCCTAACACAGAAATTTTTTATGATAGAGGACCGGAATCAGATACAGAATCACCAGATTGTGAGATGTACCCAGGAGGGGAGAATGGACGTTATTTAGAAGTTTGGAACGTAGTATTTTCTCAATACAACCACAATCCGGATGGGACTTATACAGAACTTCCAGCTAAAAATATTGATACAGGTATGGGTCTTGAACGTATAGTGTCTGTAATGCAAGATGTGCCAACTAATTTCGATACAGATTTATTCATTCCAATTATTAGAAAAATTGAAGAAATTTCTGGGAAAAAGTATCTTGAAAATGAAGATTGTGATGTGGCCTTCAAGGTAATTGCTGACCATATTAGAACAGTGGTCTTTGCTGTATCAGATGGAGCTTTGCCGTCAAATGAAGGACGCGGATATATCTTACGTCGTTTAATTCGCCGTGCAATTAGATTTTCTAAGTACTTGGACTTAAATTCAGCATTTATGTATAAATTGACACCAGTAGTAGCGGAAATCATGTATGATTATTATCCAGAAGTTACTAAATCAGTGGAGTTCGTCTCAGATGTAATTTTGAAAGAAGAGGAAAGATTCCATGAAACACTTCAAGAAGGAGAGTTAATTCTTAATTCAATTGTAGAAGAAGTTAAGAATACTACAAGAGTTATTCCAGGAGAGGCGGCATTTAAGTTATATGATACATTTGGATTCCCAATTGAATTAACAGAAGAATATGCAGAAGAGTTGGGATTAAAAGTTGATATTGATGGATTTAATGTAGAAATGGAGAAACAAAAAGAACGTGCTCGTTCATCACGTCAAGATGATGCTTCAATGCAAGTTCAGTCGGATTTATATTCTAAGATTGATGGAAATTCTGAATTTGTTGGTTACACTGAGTATACTACAAATTCTAAGCTTATAGCAATTATAAATAATGAAGATGAAGTTGTGTCTTCTTATTCAGGAGACGAGGTTGTTAAGCTTATTTTTGATACAACTCCATTCTATGCAGAAAGTGGAGGTCAAGTCGCTGATAGAGGTACTATTACGGCAGAAGGTTTTAAAGCTAGAGTATTTGATGTTAAGAAGTTACCAGACAAACGTCATATTCATTTTGTAAAAGTTGAAGAAGGTATTTTATCTGTATCAAATGAATACAGCTTAGCAATAGATCTAGAGTATAGATTAGATTTAAATAAAAATCATACAGCAACTCACTTATTAAATGAAGTATTACGTGATGTTGTAGGATCTCATATTAAGCAAGCTGGATCATTAGTAACTGATGAAAAATTACGTTTTGATATTAGCCATTTCACAGCATTAACTGAAGAAGAAATTGCTGAAGTTGAAAAACAAGTAAATGAAAAAATATGGCAAGAATTAGCAATAGAAATTAAAGAAATGCCAATAGATCAAGCAAGAGCAATGGGAGCTCAAGCCTTGTTCGGTGAAAAATATGGAGATGTTGTACGTGTTGTAAATATCGGGGACTACTCTATTGAATTATGTGGTGGAACTCATGTAACTAACTCATCAGAAATTGGGATTGTTAAGATTGTTTCGGAATCAGGTGTAGCTGCTGGAGTAAGACGTATTGAAGCTATTACAGGAAAAGCTGTTTACCAATACCTACAAAAACAAGAGACAACTTTAGCGGAAATATGTAAGTTAACTAAAGCTAAAGAAGATACAGTTGTTGAGAAAGTAAAAGGATTACAAGAAGAAGTTAAGAAATTAACAAAAGAAAAAGAAAGTCTTCAAGCTAAAATTGCTAATGCAGAAATTAATAGTTTACTAGCTTCAGTTAAAGAAATTAATGGTGTTAAAGTATTAACAAGTCTTGTTGAGTCTGATAATATGAATCATCTAAAACAAATTGTTGATAATGCTAAAGATAAATTAGAGAATTATGTAATTGCTTTTGCATCATTAAATGAAGATAAAGTAAACTTTGTAGTGGCAGTTGACAAGACTTTAACATCAACTTATCAAGCAGGAAAATTAGTAAACGTACTTGCTTCAACATGTGATGGAAAAGGTGGAGGTCGCCCAGATATGGCTCAGGCAGGAGCTAAAGATCAAAGTAAGATCCAAGAAGCATTTGAAAAGTTAGAAAAAGAAATATAATAATATCAGGAAACACAGTCAGTACTGGCTGTGTTTTTTGTAAAATATAAAGTCATATGTTAAAATTTAATAAAATATATGAATTAGACTATTACTTTTGTGATATTTTTAATAATTTATGTGCTTACTTAATAATAAAAAAGAACTCAAAATTTTGAGTTCTTTTATTTTTATTCTTCAACTTTTTCTACCCATCCGAATGGATCTTCAACTTTACCTAATTGAATTCCTGTTAATTGCTCGTAAACGTCTTTTGTAGATTGACCAGTTTCAAAATTGTTCACTACTACTTTTCTCTCACCGTCGAATAATTCTCCAACTGGTGAAACAACTGCAGCTGTTCCAGATCCAAAGATTTCTTCTAATTTTCCATTTTCAGCAGCTTCGTATAATTCAGCAATTGCTACTTTTCTTTCTTCAACACTTTCACCGTTGTGTTTTAATAATTGGATGATAGAATCACGAGTTATACCCGGTAAGATAGACCCATTTAATTCAGGTGTAAGGAATTTTCCATCTACTTTGAAGAAGATATTCATAGCACCAACTTCTTCTACATATTTTTGTTCAACTCCATCTAACCATAATGTTTGAGCGTAACCAAGTTTTGCAGCTTTTTGTTGTCCTAATAATGAACCAGCGTAGTTACCAGCTGCTTTAGCGAATCCTGTTCCACCACGCACGGCACGAACATATTCTTTTTCAACAAAAATTTTGTTAGGTTGTAGGCCATCTTTAAAGTATGCACCAGAAGGAGATAAAATAATTAAGAATTTAACTTTCTCTCCTGCCTTAACTCCAAGGTATTCATCAGCAGCAAACATAAAAGGTCTGATATATAGAGATGTACCATCTGCAGTAGGAATCCAGTCCTTATCTACTTTTAATAGTTCTTTTAATGCAGTTAAAGCAAATTCTTCATCTAATTGAGGTAATGCCATACGCTCAGCAGACTTATTTAGACGTTTAAAGTTTTCTTGTGGACGGAATAAAACAGCTTCTCCCTTAGCTATGTAGGCTTTCATTCCTTCAAAAACAGCCTGTCCATAGTGTAATGTAGCATTGGCTGGTGATAAAGAAAGTGGTGAATATTCTTCAATGCGAGGATTGTGCCATCCTTTTTCAGGTGTCCAGTCCATTTGGAACATATGATCGGAAAAAATTTGTCCGAAACCTAGAGCTGATTGATCAGGTTTTTCTTTTGGGTTTTTTGTTAGTTCTAATTTTATATCTTGTTTAGTTAATTTAGTCATAATAAGTAACTCCTTAAAATTTAATTGTTAAAAATATTATAATACGATATTAAGTAATATGCAAGGTATTTTTATAAAATTTTCAGAAAAATTTATTTAATTTCATAATTACAAATAATAAAAGATAGATTAATATCTTGCAAAGTGTATTTATGATAAAATATAGTAAGTATAAATTTAAGGAGATAGTGATATGAAACTTAAGCAAACTTTAGAAAATAAATTTTCATCTAGTTTAGAAAAAATTAAAGGATCACCTATAAGAGAATTTGATACCTACGCATCACAATTTGAAGGACTTATTAAACTAACCTTGGGAGAACCAGATTTTGATACAGCACAAATAATTAAAGATGCAGCTAATAAGGCTTTAGAAAATAATAGAACTCACTATGCATTAAATGCAGGAGTTTTAGAATTAAGACAAGCTGTTGCTGATTCAATGAAAGAAAAATACAATGTAGACTATGGAGCTGATGAAGTAATTGTTACTGTTGGAGCATCTGCAGCAATAGAACACACTATTTCTGCATTAACCAATCCAGGTGACACTATATTAGTAGTAACACCTTACTTTACATTATATGATGGATGTTCCTACTTGAATGGATGTAATGTTGGATATATTGATACATTAGAAAGTGGATTTAAATTAACTCCAGAATTATTTGAAGAACATTACGCTAAGTATGATAATGTAAAAGCACTTATAATTAATTATCCCAATAATCCAAGTGGTGTATCTTATAGTAGAGAGGAGTTGGAAGAATTAGCGGCAATTTTAAAAAAATATGATATTTTTGTTTTATCAGATGAAATTTATGCAGATATATCATATAACTTTAAGCATACTTCTTTAACAGAATTATTACCAGAACAAACTATTTTAATTACAGGCTTATCTAAATCGCATGCCATGACAGGATGGCGTGTAGGATTTGTTCTTGGACCCAAGCTAGCTATTCAAAAAATAGCTGTTTACCATATGTTTACAGTATCTGGAATTCCGACATTCATTCAAGATGCATCTTTAATAGCACTCACACACCCGAATTCAGTTGCTTATACCAACAAAATGATAAAAGTTTATACAGAACGTAGAAATTATTTAATACCAGAATTAAAATCTTTAGGTTTTGAAATAGATGCTATTGATGGTGCATTTTATGCATTTGCTCGAATTCCAGAAAAGTATAGAAAAAAAGGTACGATGGAATTTTGTAAATTTTTAGCAAGAGAGGCAAGAGTAGGGGTAATTCCTGGTAATGCATTTGGAAGTATTTATAAGGAATATATAAGGATAAGTTTTGCTGCTAGTATGGAAGATTTACAAGAGTCTATTAGAAGGATAAAGGAAATAATTTAAGTAAAAAATAAGTAAAATATAAAATTTAAATAAGTGAGTTTATTTTTCAGATAATAGTAATCAAATTGTAATGAAAAATTGGTCTTACATAGCTTTTAAATATTGTATTTATTAATTTTATTTGCTATACTTGCCTTGTATGTGTAAATATACATGTACTATTATATTTTCAGGAGGAAAAGTCATGTCAGAGATGTGGCAAAATATTTTATTTACTTTCTTTGGAGGGTTAGGATTATTCCTATTTAGTATGAAGTACTTAGGGGATGGTCTACAATTGATGGCGGGAGATAAGATGCGTAGTCTTTTAGATAAATATACATCAACTCCTTTGAAGGCAGTATTAGTAGGTACATTTGTTACAGTCCTTATTCAATCAAGTTCAGGTACTACTGTAATAGTAGTTTCACTTGTTGCAGCAGGTCTTTTAAAATTAAAACAAGCTATTGGGGTTGTGATGGGTGCTAATATTGGTACAACAATTACGTCTTTTATTATCGGTATTCCTGTTTCAGACTATGCTTTACCAGCAATTTTTGTTGGATCAATACTATTATTCTTTGTTAAGAAAAAATCTGTAAATAATTTGGGTAGAGTAATTTTCTCATTAGGAGGAATTTTCTATTCATTAAAACTTATGTCAAGTGCGATGAAGCCACTACAGAAAATGGACTGGTTTGTAGAATCGCTACATGGTTTAGATGGTAGCCCATTAATGGGGGTTTTAATTGGTGCAGCTTTAACTGTAATAGTTCAATCGTCGTCGGCAACAATCGCAGTTTTACAGAATATTTATGCGGATGGAGCAATTACATTAGTAGGAGCCTTACCAGTATTATTTGGGGATAATATAGGTACAACAATTACGGCTATTTTAGCAACCTTAGGATCAACGATAGCAGCTAAACGTGTAGCAGCTTCTCACGTAATGTTTAATGTAATTGGTACAATAATTTGTATGATTTTAATAGCGCCTTTTACAATGTATATTGAATATATGTCTGGATTGTTAGGATTAAATCCTAAATTACAAATTGCTTGGGCTCATGGTTCATTCAATATATTTAACACAATAATTCAGTTCCCATTCATTTGGTTGTTAGCTTCTATTGTTACTAAGATTATTCCAGGAGAAGATGAGGTTATTAAACATAGAACAAGTTTAGAACCAGCACTTATTACTTCTGCACCAGCAGTAGCATTAGGACAAGTAAGAAGAGAGGTAATCTCAATGACAGCATTATCTAAAAAATCATTAGCTAATGCAACTTCTTATTTAATAACAAAAGAACCAAATCTTCAAGAAAAAGGGCACACTTATGAAGATGCTATAAATAATATTGATGTTGAGATCACGGAATACTTGACTAAATTATTTAGAGAAAAATTAAGTGAAAAAGAAGGGATAGAGGCATCGACTTATCTAGATATAACAAGAGATATTGAAAGAGTTGGTGACCACGCTCGTGATATATTAGCAGAAGTTGATTATCAAATTAAAAAAGGTGTAGAGTTTTCGGAAGCAGCTAAGAATGATGTTAAAATTATTAATTCAGAAACGCAGAAGATGATTGACTTAACAATCAAAGCTCTAGAAGAAGATGATAACATTATTGCAAGTGAAGCAATGGCTATATGTGATAAAGTAGCATCACTTAAAAACTCTGCAAGAAAATCTCATACACAGCGTATGAAAGATGGTTTATGTGATATTAAAGCTGGAGTATTATACCTTGATTTATTAGCTCACTACATGAGAATATGTGAACACATGAGAAATGTATTAGAGAAAAAACTAACAGGTCAAATGTAATATGAAGGAATATAAATATTTTATATTAATAATTGGACTAATAATCATGTTTATAATTTTGTTGTATAGAGTATTTTCTATACAATTATAATTAATAAAGATCCTAACTATGTTAGGGTCTTTATTTTGTATAATGTACATTTATTGCTATATATAGTATAATGCTATTAACTACTTGGGAGGAATATATGCTTAGATTTGAGAATGTAACATTTAAATATTCAAATTCAAAAGAAAATACATTGGAAAATATCTCCTTTACTTTAGAGAGTGGTGAGTGGCTTACTATTATCGGGTCTAATGGCTCGGGTAAGTCTACAATAACGAAATTAATTTCAGCAAATCTTCTAGTAGATAGTGGAAAAATTTTTCTATACGATAAGGCTTATGAAGTTGAAAATTTAAACTTAATTAGAGATAATGTTGCTATAGTTTTTCAAAATCCCGATAATCAATTTGTAGGTGCTAGTGTTGAAGAGGATGTAGCTTTCGGTTTGGAAAATAAAAAAATACCTAGTCAGGATATGGAAGAAATAATAGTGGATTCTTTATCTAAAGTTGATATGTTAGAATATAGAAAGGCAGAGCCTAGAAATTTATCAGGTGGACAAAAACAAAGAGTTGCAATTGCATCTGCCCTTGCAATGAAACCTAAACTTTTGATATTGGATGAAGCCACATCAATGCTTGATCCAAAGTCTAGAAAAGAAATATTAAATTATATAAAAAAAATAAATATAGAGGAAAAAATTAGTGTTATTTCAATAACCCACGATGCAGAAGAGTTAGCTTATAGTAATAATGTATTGTTTATAGACAAAGGAAAAATTTTAAAAAAAATATCTGCAGATAGCATGTTGGAGAATGGAAAATTATTAAGTGATTCTTGTTTGGAATTACCTTTTTTGGATAAATTGAAGGTGGAACTTAATAAAAAATTAAATAATGATATTTTTTCTATAAATGATGATATGGAGGAGGTTATTGATAAGTTATGCAAATTAGTTTTGAAAAAGTAAATTTCTCCTATAATCCTAAAACTTTATATGAAAGACAAGCTTTAAGTAATATTAATTTAGACATACCCAGGGGAAAATTCACTACTATTATAGGTAAAACTGGATCAGGGAAATCTACTTTAATTGAACACATTAATGGTTTGCTTATTGCCGATTCTGGCTCAGTTAAGTTAGGAAATTTAAAAGTAGAAAAAAAATCTTCCAGAAGAGAAAGAGGAAAAATGGATCAAGATTTGTTTAATGTTCGAGAAAAAATAGCAGTTTTATTCCAATTTTCAGAACAACAACTTTTTGAAACAAATGTACTTAAAGATATTATTTTTGCACCAATTAATTATGGGATAGATCATGACTTAGCAGTAAAGAGAGCTAAAGAGTTAATTAATTTAGTAGGTTTAGATGAATCTTATCTTGAAAGATCACCATTTGAATTATCTGGTGGAGAAATGAGAAAAGTTGCACTTTGTGGTATTTTGGCCTTAAAACCAAAAATTTTAGTTTTAGATGAGCCTACAATAGGATTAGATTTTAAGTCTAAGCAAGAATTTATGACTATAATAGATAGGATTCATAAAGAAGAAAAAATTACGATTGTATTTGTAACACATAATATGGACTATGTTCTAGAATATGCTGATAATATAGTGATTATGAAAAATGGAAAAGTTGCTTTTAATTCTTCTGATAAGGGTGATTTTTTAGAGATTATATCTAGAGAAGATTATAATTTAAAAAAACCGGACTTTATTATTTTTCAAGAACTTCTTAAAAAAAGAGGGATAAATTTATCTAGGACACATTATAGTTATAAGTCACTTACTAGTGAATTAGTAAGTTTAGTAGGTGCTAGTCATGAATAATCTATTAGTTAGTAAGTTTGTAGATGTAGATACATTTGTTCATAGATTGGATCCTAGAAGTAAATTATTTTTTTCTACATTGTATTTAATAGTAACTTTTTTATCTAAATCAATAATTGAATTTTTAATATTATTTTTACTTTTACTTATTGCTATTTACTTATCTAGAACCTCATGGACTTATATATTATCATCATTGAAGTTAATTTTATTTTTAATGGTATTTACAGCTATTGTACACTTGATATTCAATCAAGAAGGGAATGTAGTGTTCACTGTGGGAAGATATAATTTATATAGTAATGCTTTACAAAGTATAGTTTTAGTTTTTGTAAGATTTTTTTTAGTAGTTGCTATGATGACTATACTAACAGTGACAACATCGCCTAATAGTATAACTTATGCTATTGAAAAGGCATTCGATTTTTTAAATGGGATGGGACTAAATGTATCAACATTTGCTTTACTCATGTCAATATCTTTAAGATTTATACCTACAATAGCAGAAGAAACAAATAGAATTATTAAAGCACAGACATCTAGGGGAGCTAGATTTAATAAGGGCTGGCTTATATCAAAAGCCAAAGCATTTGTTCCTATATTAATACCAATATTTGTGTCCACTTTAAAACGTGCTGATGAATTGGCTACTGCTATGGAAGTAAGAGGTTATGATCCGGATAGGTCTAGAACAAGATATAAGCAGTTAAGATATAAAAAATGGGACTATCTTGTGTATTTAATTATAGTATCAGTGTCAATTTTTATTATATTAAAGTGAGGAAGAATGAAAACAGAGATAATAAGAAGAGAATTTTTTAATAAAAATTCACTAAAAAGAATAAAAGAATATTATATATCAGGGAAAGTCGTGGCTATTCCAACAGAAACGGTCTATGGATTAAGTGCCGATGCTCAAAATGAAAAAGCTGTTTCTAAGATATTTGAGGCAAAAAATAGACCGATAGATAACCCATTAATTGTTCATTTTTATGAACTTAATCAATTGAATGGCATTGTTGATTATTCTGATCCTTGGGTAGGGTTATTGGCGAATAAATTTTGGCCAGGACCGATGTCGCTAATATTACCATTAGTTAACAAAGAAAGAATAGCTGCTAATGTTACTGCTGGTTTAACAAGTCTTGCTGTAAGAATGCCGTCTGATAAATATGCAAGAAGAATACTAGAAGAAACGAGATTATTATTAGCAGCACCTAGTGCCAATACAAGTGGGAAACCCTCTCCTACCAGAGCAGATCATGTGATAAATGATATGGATGAGAAGATTGAAGCTATAGTTGAGGGGGATGATTCTGAGATAGGTTTAGAATCCACTGTAATTGATTGTAGACAAAGACCTTTTGTAATTGCAAGACCAGGATCCATAAGTCTTAATGATATAGAAGCAGTATTGGGAAAAGGAAATATTTTTTATCATGATTTTAACCATAGAGAAAAAATTATTTCTCCAGGAACTAAGTATCGACATTACTCACCTGATGCTGATTTATTGATAGAAGATACTTCTTTTGATAACATGTTACAGATTTTGAAAAATACTGATGAAAAAACATTATTTATAACCTATAAAAATAAGGAAAGAGATGTAAAAAATTTACCTTGTAAGATAAAGTATCTTGCCAAAAATGAAGAAAATATTGAAGAATCAAGTAAAAATCTGTATAATATTCTTAGAGAGTGTGATCTCGAAAATATAAAAACAATTTATATTTTAAAAATTAAAGAAAATGATAAGACAAAAGCTTTAGTAAATAGATTAACTAAGGCTAGTAGCAAAATGTAAAGAGGTTGGATTATATGTCTAATAAATTATATGTAGTAATACCTTGTTATAATGAGGAAGAGGTATTGTTTGAAACTGCAAAGAGAATAAGAATAAAAATGCATGAGATGATGGACAGGGATCTTATCTCGGAAGATTCAAGAGTAGTTTTTGTAAATGATGGTTCTAGGGACAAGACTTGGCCAATGATAAAACATTTACATGAAAAAGATAATATTTTTAGTGGCATCAACCTGAGTAGAAATAGAGGTCATCAAAATGCTTTATTAGCAGGGCTTATGACGGTTAAGGATTATTGTGATGTTACTATTTCTATGGATGCAGACTTGCAAGATGATATTGATGCTATGGATAAAATGATTATGAAATATATGGAAGGAAAAGATGTAGTTTATGGGGTTAGATCTGCTAGAACAACTGATACATTTTTCAAGAGATTTACAGCAGAGTCATTTTATAAATTAATGGAAAAATTGGGAGCTAATACAGTCTATAACCACGCTGACTATAGATTAATGTCTAGTCGTGCTTTAGAAGGTTTAGCACAATTCAAAGAAGTTAACTTATTTCTACGCGGATTGGTACCAATGGTAGGATATCCTACAGATATCGTTACCTATGAAAGGTCTGAACGTTTTGCAGGGGAATCTAAGTATCCATTATCTAAGATGCTTGCCTTTGCTTTCGAAGGAATAACATCATTATCTGTAAAACTTATTAGATTAATAACTGCAGCAGGATTTTTTATGATTCTTATATCTTTTATAGTAGTTTTATATACTATTTATTCTTATGTTGTAGGTTATGCTAGACCAGGTTGGTCGAGTATGATGGTATCTATGTGGTTTATTGGTGGAATGATTATGTTATCCTTGGGTATTGTTGGGGAATATATCGGAAAGATTTATCTTGAAACTAAAGAACGTCCAAGGTTCATTATTGATGAATTCATTAATGATTAATAGGTAGGTGAATTATGAATAGAGAGTTTATATCCAATATTTTTATAAGAGCAGTTATGATTATTTTTATAATATTAATGGCCATAAATTCTTTTCTTGTAATGACAAAAACGGCAATCTTTCCAAGAGATTATCAAGAAACTTTATATTATAGAGAAGATTTAACTATACTAAATATAGCGATGCTTGTTGTATTTAGTATAGTTATCTTATTATTCATTAAATATATAAGGAAAGTAATTAGCATAAAAAGACTAGTTTTAATTGTAATGATTTATGTTTTTTTTATGAGTTTACTATTTGCATTATTAAGAAGAGACTATGTTCAGTTTGATCCATTCAATGTAATCGATCAAGCAAGTAATTTTATAAGAGATAATTATTCGGGATTGGATAAGGGAAATAATTATCTATATATCTATTCACACCAAATAACTACGGTGTTTCTATTCCAAGTAATTTTGGGGACTTTCGGAAGAGCAACTTTCATACTATATATAATGCAATCTTTTGCTATTGCTTATATTGTATATATGCTTTACAGGTTAGTAGATATTATTTTTGAAAACGAAGAAGTTAGTTATACAGTAGTAGTTCTATCTGCTCTATGTTTTCCGCTAATTTTTTATGTAGCATTTATCTATGGAACTTTAGCAGGAATGTTTTTAGTGTTAGTAGCATTTTATAATGTTATTAAATACTTTAAGAGTAATAAGTGGTATCATCTAATGATAGCAGCCTTCTCTATAAATATATCTGTATTGTTTATAGGAAATAATATGATTAATATGTTAGCTATCTTCGCTGTTCTGCTTATCTATTTATTTAGGAAGTTTGATAAAAAAGTTATAGCATTTTTTATTTCAACTTTGTTTATGATGGTGGCATTTAAGTCGCTTATTATTAACTACTATGAAGTAGCATCACAAAAATCAGTTTTTGAAGGTGTTAATAAAATTTCTTGGATAGCTATGGGAATGCAAGAGGGGGATAGGGAAGCAGGATGGTGGAATTCTTTTAACTATGATATCCTTATAGACAAAGATTATGATAACGAAAAGGTAGTGGAAGTTTCTAAAAATTCAATAAATCAAAGGTTGAATGTATTTAAAAATAATCCTGAATATGCTTTGGATTTTTATAAACGAAAGTACGATAATCAATTCATTGATCCTACTTTTCAAGTTTTAGTGGTAACAGCACCTCAGAATTATGATTTGGGTAATGTTGACAAATTACTTAATTTAAAAAATATAATTGTTGAAGATATATATTTTGGAAAACTTAATGCTATCTCTTTCTATATAATGAAAGCCTATCAAATATTTGTTTATATTTTTACATTAATAGCAAGCTTCTTATTGTTTAGAAGTAGTAGATTAAATCACTTATTTATCCCTATCACTTTTATAGGTGGGACATTATTCCATATTATTTGGGAGGCTAAATCGAGGTATATATTCCCTTACTTTGTTTTTTTAATTCCATTGGCTGCTTATGGATTTGTTATTACAAAAAATTATCTTGCTAATAAATATTATGAAAAAAAGGAGTATAGAAGCAATGCTAAAATTTAAAAAAATACTATTCTTGGCAAGTATATTTACTTTTACTAATATAAATATAGCTTTAGCTATAGATAATTATGTTCCTTTTTCAAGTAACCAAGTTGATAAATCAGAAGAAGTTCAAATAAGAGATTTGAATTTAAAACAAGCTTTATTAGAATATTATAGATTTCATATTGATAAGAATTACAATGAAAATAAAATTACCAAAGGAATGTTGGAGAAATTCACTTCATTGAGTTTACCATGGTCTAATATTTTTGTTCTAGATGGCTTGGAACATGCTGTAAATTTAAAAAATTTAAATCTGTCTAATAATTTCATAGAAGATTTATCTCCGATAAAAGATTTGAAAAATTTAGAAGATTTAAATATTAATAATAATAAAATTAAAGATGCAAAAATTATTTCAGAACTTAAAAATTTAAAAAAACTAGCAATAGCAAAAAATAATATTTCTAATCTTGAGTTTTTAAAAGATATACATTTGGAAGAATTGGATATAGCAAGCAATGGGATTTTGAAAAATTATCTTGATAGTGAGTTACATATTGATAAATTACGAAGTATTAAAGTTTCTAGAGTAGGGATAGAGAATCTTAATTTTTTAAAAAATGCTAAGAATCTAGAATCTATATTTGCTGAAGAAAATCAAATAGATGATTTAACAGGTCTTGCAAATTTAGAAAAATTAAAAATATTATATGTAGATAAGAATAATATTCTAGATATTTCCCCATTAAAAAACTTGAAAAATCTTTCAGAATTAAGTGCAGAATACAATAATATCAAAGATCTTTCAGCTTTAGAAGGAAAAGAAAAACTACATAGAATACAAATAAACAATAACACTAGTTTAAAAGATATAAGTCCTTTAGCATCATTGAAAAGTTTAGCTAGTTTATCATTAAAAGAGAGTCTGGTTGAAGATCTATCGCCTTTAAAAGATTTAAAATATATTTATTATGTAGATGTGACGGGAGCAAAAATATCTAGTAAAAATCAAGAAGAATTTAGATCTTACAATGAAGAATTAAAGAAAAATTCTAATATAGATAAAAAATTAGAAATAGTCAATAATTCTTCAGAAAAATATTTTTCAATAAAGAATTATATTTTTATAGTAGTACTTTTATTTTTATTAATAAGTGGGATAAGATCATATTGGAAGAGGAATAAATAATAGGTAGCTAGGCTGCCTATTATTTATTTTAAACTAGGCTTGAAAAATAATAAATTTAAATTATATGATAAATATTAGTAAATAAAATACTATTAATTTTAAATTAAATAAATTCCTTATCTAGTATTAGCCAAGTCAAAGCTGTAGATAAATAAAAAACTAAGTCAAAAGTAAAATATAATATTTATATTTCAATATACATAGCTAGTTTAATAATTAAAATAAGATATTTTAAAATATTATGTAAAAAACTGTTGACATAGAATAAAAAAAGTGATATTATATTCATTGTGAATTTTAATTCACGCTAATTTAAAGCTGAATAGCTTATAATTTTTTGTTTAAAAAATGAACCACCTGGATGTGTGGAACATAAAACATAGTTATAACATAGAAGTGATGAAAGGAGGAATTCTAGGAATGCCTACTATTAACCAATTAGTTCGTAAACCACGTAAATCAAAAGTTTCTAAATCAGATTCACCAGCACTTAATAAAGGTTACAACTCTCAAAGAAAGAAAGAAACTAATGTTTCATCTCCACAAAAAAGGGGAGTTTGTACTCGTGTTGGGACAATGACGCCTAAAAAACCTAACTCGGCTTTACGTAAATATGCCCGTGTACGTTTATCAAACCAAATCGAGGTTACAGCTTATATCCCAGGTATTGGACACAACTTACAAGAACACAGTGTTGTTTTAATTCGTGGAGGACGTGTAAAAGACTTACCAGGGGTACGTTACCACATTATTCGTGGAGCTTTAGATACTGCAGGAGTTAACAACCGTATGCAAGGTCGTTCTCTATACGGTGCTAAAAAACCAAAAGAGAAAAAATAATTAACTTAGATAAAATTTGATTAAAAGTATGCGAAAGGAGGCAACATTATGCCACGTAAAGGTCCAGTTGCAAAACGTGATGTTTTGCCAGATCCAATTTATAACTCAAAACTAGTTACAAAATTGATTAATAAATTAATGCTAGATGGAAAACGCGGTACAGCACAAAGAATTCTATACTCAGCGTTTGATATCATAAATGAAAAATCAGGGCGCGATGCGATTGAAGTATTCGACGAAGCTTTAAACAACATCATGCCAGTTCTTGAAGTTCGTGCTCGTCGTGTTGGTGGATCAAACTACCAAGTACCAGTAGAAGTACGTGCTGAAAGAAGAATAACTTTAGGATTACGTTGGTTAGTAAACTATTCTCGTTTAAGAGGAGAGAAAACTATGGAGCAACGTCTTGCTAATGAAATCTTAGATGCAGCTAACAACTCAGGTTCTGCAGTTAAGAAACGTGAAGATACTCACAAAATGGCAGAGGCTAACAAAGCATTTGCTCACTACCGTTGGTAATATAAAGGTGAATATATCAAGCTATTATATAGCTTGACTTTTTCACTATACAATATATATAAAATATTATTATAAAATTAAAGGAGAAAAATGACTCATGACTAGATCGTTTTCTTTAAAAGATACTCGTAATATCGGGATCATGGCTCACATCGATGCTGGGAAAACTACTACGACTGAACGTGTTCTATTCTTCACAGGAAAGATTCACAAAATTGGGGAAACACATGAAGGTGCATCTCAAATGGACTGGATGGAGCAAGAGCAAGAGCGTGGTATTACAATTACATCAGCAGCGACTACAGCTGAGTGGAACAACAATCGTATCAACATAATTGATACACCAGGACACGTAGATTTCACTGTTGAGGTTGAACGTTCTTTACGTGTTCTTGACGGAGCAGTAGCAGTTCTTGATGCTCAATCAGGAGTTGAACCACAGACTGAAACAGTTTGGCGTCAAGCTACAACTTATGGAGTTCCTCGTATCGTATTTGTAAATAAAATGGATAAAACTGGAGCAGATTTCTTTTACTCGGTAGGAACTATTCACGACCGTTTACAAGCAAATGCTCACCCAATTCAAATTCCAATCGGTTCTGAAGAAAACTTCGAAGCAGTAATCGATTTAATCGAGATGAAAGCTTACTACAACGAAGGTGTTAAAGGTGAAACTATTCGTGTAGCTGAAATTCCAGCTGAATACCAAGATCAAGCTGAAGAATACCGTGAAAAATTAGTTGAAGCAGTAGCTGAAACTGATGAAGATTTAATGGATAAATATTTAGGTGGAGAAGAATTATCAAATGAAGAATTAAAAGCGGCTATTCGTCGTGCTACATGTAAAGTAGAATTCTTCCCAGTAGTTTGTGGATCTGCATTTAAAGATAAAGGTGTTCAACCAATGCTAGATGCAGTAGTAGATTACTTACCATCACCATTAGACGTACCTGCAATTAAAGGTATTAACCCAGATACAGAAGAAGAAATGGAAAGAAAATCTTCGGATGATGAGCCATTCTCAGCATTAGCCTTCAAAGTTATGACTGACCCATTCGTAGGAACACTAACATTCTTCCGTGTTTATTCTGGTACCTTAGAATCAGGATCATATGTTAAGAATTCAACGAAAGGTAAACGTGAACGTGTAGGACGTATCCTTCAAATGCACGCCAACTCTCGTAACGAAATTTCTCGTGTTTATGCAGGAGATATCGCTGCAGCTGTAGGTCTAAAAGATACTACAACTGGAGATACGCTATGTGATGAAAAACACGAAGTAATTTTAGAAAAAATGGAATTCCCAGAGCCAGTTATTCAATTATCTGTTGAGCCAAAATCAAAAGCTGACCAAGATAAAATGACTACAGCTCTTCAAAAATTACAAGGAGAAGACCCTACATTCCGTGCCTATACTGATGAAGAAACTGGACAAGTTATTATCGCAGGTATGGGTGAATTACACTTAGATATCATGGTTGACCGTATGCGTCGTGAATTCAAAGTTGAATGTACAGTAGGTGCCCCAATGGTATCTTACCGTGAAACATTCAAAACTTCAGCACAAGTTCAAGGTAAGTTCACTCGTCAATCAGGTGGACGTGGACAATATGGAGATGTTTGGATTGAATTTACTCCAAATGAACCGGGTGCTGGATTTGAATTTGAAAATGCTATCGTTGGTGGGGTAGTTCCTCGTGAATATATTCCAGCAGTAGAAGCAGGTCTTAAAGATTCTATGGCTAACGGAGTTTTAGCTGGATACGAATTAATAGACGTTAAAGCTAAATTATTTGATGGATCATATCACGATGTCGATTCATCTGAGATGGCCTTCAAAGTTGCTGCATCTTTAGCTCTTAAAGAAGCTGCTAAAAAATGTAATCCAGTTATCTTAGAACCAATGATGAAAGTTGAAGTAATCATGCCAGAAGAGTATCTAGGAGATATCATGGGAGATATTACTTCACGTCGTGGACGTGTAGGAGGAATGGAAGCTCGTGGAAATGCACAAGTAGTTTCAGCAGAAGTACCACTATCAGAAATGTTTGGTTATGCAACAACATTACGTTCTGCAACACAAGGACGTGGTACATACTCAATGGTATTCGACCACTATGAAGAAGTACCAAAATCAATTTCTGAGGAAATTATCAAAAAGAATAAAGGATAATTGATTAATCTTTACTCTTGCAATTTACGCATTAAAATTATAAAATATAGTTATCATAGAAGTACTCTATGTAACTTGTAAAAAATATATTTATTTCAAGGAGAACATTTAATAATGGCAAAAGAAAAATTTGACCGTAGTAAAACCCATGCTAATATTGGGACAATCGGACACGTTGACCACGGAAAAACTACTTTAACTGCAGCAATCGCTACAGTATTAGCAAAACGTTCTGGTAAAGGAGAAGCTAAATCTTACGACGCTATCGATAACGCACCAGAAGAAAGAGAACGTGGAATCACAATTAACACTTCTCACATTGAGTACGAAACAGATGCTCGTCACTATGCACACGTTGACTGCCCAGGTCACGCTGACTACGTTAAAAACATGATTACTGGTGCTGCTCAAATGGACGGTGGTATTTTAGTTATCGCTGCTACTGATGGGCCAATGGCTCAAACTCGTGAGCACATCCTATTATCTCGTAACGTTGGAGTACCAAAAATTGTTGTATTCTTAAATAAATGTGATATGGTTGATGATGAAGAATTATTAGAATTAGTAGAAATGGAAGTTTCTGAATTATTAGCTGATTACGGATTCGAAGATTCACCAATCATCCGTGGATCTGCATTAAAAGCTCTTGAAGGAGAAGCAGAGTGGGAAGAAAAAATTGTTGAATTAATGAACACAGTTGATGAGTACATCCCAACTCCAGAAAGAGATAACGCTAAACCATTCATGATGCCAGTTGAGGACGTATTCTCAATTACTGGACGTGGAACAGTTGCTACTGGACGTGTTGAGCGTGGACAAGTTAAAGTTGGAGATGTAGTAGAAATCGTTGGATTAACTGATGAACCAGCTTCAACAACTGTTACAGGAGTTGAAATGTTCCGTAAATTATTAGACTACGCTGAAGCAGGAGATAACATTGGAGCTTTATTACGTGGGGTTGCACGTGAAGAAATCGAACGTGGACAAGTATTAGCTGCACCAAAAACTATTACTCCACATACTCAATTCGTAGCTGACGTGTATGTATTATCTAAAGAAGAAGGTGGACGTCACACTCCATTCTTCGGAAACTACCGTCCTCAATTCTACTTCCGTACAACTGACGTAACTGGAGTTGTTAACTTACCAGAAGGAACTGAAATGGTTATGCCTGGTGACAACGTTTCAATTAACGTAGAACTTATTTCACCAATCGCGATCGAAGCAGGAACTCGTTTCTCAATTCGTGAAGGTGGACGTACAGTAGGATCAGGAGTTGTTACTGAAATCGTTAAATAATTTTAGTGATTACTTAAAAGACTAGCTTTTGCTAGTCTTTTTTATTTTAAGATAGTAAATGTTTTGTTTGACATAATAATTATATTAGGATATAATTGTGATAATTTGAACAAAAGGAGGAAACAATGGATAAAAAAGAAAGGGTTCAACCAATTTTGGATGTACATGAAAAGCCGGGCTTAGCATTATGGATAACACTTAGTTTACAACACCTATTTGCTATGTTTGGAGCAACTGTATTAGTACCTATCCTTACAGGACTTTCTGCCAGTGTAGCTTTAGCAACTTCTGGGATAGGTACATTAACGTATTTATTTGTTACTCAGGGAAAGATACCAGCATATTTAGGGTCTTCATTCGCCTTTATTTCACCAATTATAGTTTTATCTACAACTCATAATGTGGAAACAGCTATGCTAGGGGCATTTTTAGCCAGTCTTGTATATGGTCTTATGGCATTATTAATTAACCGTTTTGGAGTTGATTGGCTTATGAGGTTACTACCACCAGTAGTAGTTGGGCCAATTATTATTGTAATTGGACTAGGTTTAGCACCTACAGCTGTAGATATGGCAATGAATCAGACGGTTAATGGAGAAAAAGTATATTCATTAACTAATCTTTTAATTGCTGGAGCAACTTTAGCATTTACAATTTTAGCAATTGTAGCTTTTAGAGGATTTGCAAAACAAATACCAATTTTATTAGGAATTGTATTTGGATATTTAGTTTCATGTTTTGCAGGGCTTGTTGATTTTCAAAAAGTTATTGATGCTCCATGGTTTGCAATACCTGATTTTACAATACCATTTGTAACGTATAGTCCTGAATGGAATGTAGCAGCTTTAGCAATGGTGCCAATCGCGATTGTTACTATTAATGAGCATATAGGGCATCAAATTGTATTATCAGAAGTTACAGGTAAAAATTTTATAAAAGATCCTGGTTTAGATAAATCAATTTTGGCTGATGGAGCAGCAATGATGTTTGCATCATTCCTTGGAGGACCACCAAGTACAACTTATGGAGAGAATATTGGGGTACTTGCAATTACAAGAATTTTTTCAATATTTGTTTTAGCTGGAGCAGCAGTATTTGCTTTGATTTTAAGTTTTGTAGGTAAATTCTCAGCAATTATTTCAACAATACCAACGGCAGTTATGGGAGGAGTATCAATTCTATTATTTGGTATTATTGCATCGAGTGGATTGAGAATGTTAGTAGATGAAAGAGTAGACTTAAGTTTAAATAGAAATTTAGTAATTTCATCAGTAATTATTGTACTAGGAGTAGGTGGAGCAATGTTGAAACTAGAATCAATTAACTTAGAATTACCAGCCATGGCTTTATCAGCCATTGTGGGTGTAATCCTTAATGCTGTTATTCCAAAAAAATAAAATATTTTTTGACTATTAGTGGAAACTAATAGTCTTTTTTATAAAAAACGATTAAAATATGATATACTAAGTCATATATTATATTAAAAAAGGTGTTTATATGAAAGTAGCGATTACTGGTTCAATAGCTTGTGGAAAGTCTACAGTAACTTCATATTTATTAAAAAGAGGATATAAAGTTTTAGATGCTGACAAAATTTCACATAGCCTATTAGAAAAAGACAATGTAAAAGAAATCTTAATTAAGGAGTTTTCTGATAAGATTATTACCGATAATTTTATTGATAGAAAAAAATTAGGTGAGATAGTTTTCTCTGATGAAAAAAAATTAGAAAAATTAAATTCAATTATGCATCCTTTAGTAAGAAAGGAAATTGAAGATAAAGTAATAAAAAGTAAAAATGATATATGCTTTATTGATATAGCATTATTATTTGAGGCTAAGTTTGATAATTTAGTTGATAAGATAATAGTTGTACATGCAGATTACGATGTACAATTATCTAGGTTAATGAATAGAAATAATTTTTCTAAAAATGAGGCTAAACTTCGAATTGCTAGTCAGATCTCTTCAGATGAAAAAATAAAACTTGCTGATTATGTAGTAAATAATTCCGGAACTATCTTTGAAACATTTAGTCAAGTAGATGATATTTTAAATAAATTAGAGGGAGAAATTGATGATATTAAAAATAGATAATTTATCTGGTGGATATAATAGACGAAAAATTATAGAAAATATTAATTTTTCTATAGATAAGGCTTCTATAACAGCTATTATAGGTTTGAATGGTGCAGGGAAATCTACAACTATAAAGCATATTTTAGGATTGTTGAAACCTATGGAAGGTAAGGTAGAAGTTAAAGGATTAACTTTGGAAAAAAATGTAGAGGAATATAGAAGAAATATTTCTTATATTCCTGAAAGCCCTGTTCTTTATGATGAGTTAACTTTAGAAGAACATATTAATTTGACAGCGATGGCTTATGGAATAGATATGAAAGAAGCTTGGAAAAGAGCTGATTATTTATTAAAACTCTTTAAATTAGAAAATAAGAAGAAATTTTTACCAATTCATTTTTCTAAGGGGATGAAACAAAAGGTTATGATAATTTGTGCTTTTTTAGTGGAACCCAGTCTTTACATAATTGATGAACCCTTTTTAGGATTAGATCCTATAGCAATTAAAGATTTAATTGATTTAATGACAAAGGAAAAAGAAAAAGGAAAATCTATTCTCATGTCTACTCATATACTAGCAACCGCTGAAAGATACTGTGATAATTTTGTTATTATACACGAAGGAAAAATTGTGGCAAATGGTAATTTGGAAGATATAAGAACTGAATTTAACATGCAAGATGCAAAGTTGGATGATATTTATTTATCATTAACTAATCAGGTGTAATTATGAAAGAAATTTTTGTTTTTAGAATAAATAAGGAAAATAGTAAGAGAGTACTATATAATAAATATATATTTAATTCACATTTAATTATGTTTTTAGTAATTGTGGTTGGAGCTATTATATTTAATTATTCTTCTTGGTTAAAGTCAGCATCTAGAATTCAACTATATTTAATTTTAATACTTATTTTAACACTTATGTCATATCTACTTACGCTTGTAAAAATAAAAACATTTATAAAAAAAGCTGATGCAGTATTTATATTACCTTTGGAAAATAAATATAGAGACGTAGAAAAATCTCTTCAAATTAGTCCACTGATTTTAAAGTTGACAATTACAGTAGTTTTTATGCTATCACTATATCCAATAATTGAAAAATTGGGAATAGGTAAAATGAATGTGATAAGTTTTGCAATATCACTATTCATTATTAATATAGTGGGAGTCTTATTTAAGCAAAAGAAGATTATATATGGGCAATTAAGTAATCAAGATAAGGGGATTTTATTTGGAATATATATATTAGCAAGTTTAAATTTTGTATTTATTAATTTCTTCAACTTAGGGTTTGTCATTGCATTAGTTTTTTATTTAGTTTCTAAAAAAAGCATTGGTAGTAATATTAATTGGCAAGGAGCAGCAGAATATGATGAAGAAAGAAATGAAAAGTACCTAAAGTTTGTCAATATGTTTACAGATGTGCCACTAGATAGTGTGAAAGTTAATAGAAGAAAATATTTGGATATCGTATTACCTAAACTAGATGAAAATAACTTTAAAAATGAAAATACATATGCATATTATTATATTAGAGCATTTTTAAGACAAGAGAATACGGTATTTTTATTGATAAGATTATTTTTATTGGCAAGTTTATTTATATATGGTTTAGTTAATATATATGCAACCATGTTTATAATTGTATCATTTAATTATTTGGCTATTATTCAGTTAATACCACTTTATAAAAAACTTAATGAAAGTTTGTGGTTTTATATATTACCAGTACCTGAGAAGATAAAGATAGATAGTTTTAGAAATATGCTTCAGATACTTATGTTACTTGCTACATTACTTCTTATAGTTGTAAGTATGACAGTATTAGGACTTAGCTTAGATAGGATTATGTATCTAGGATTAATTCTTATAGTATCAACATTTTTAAATTATACATTACTAAAAAAGTGAACTTTTTTGAAAGGAGGTAAGTAATGAAGAATATTGCTGTAATTGGTGGAGGAATATCTGGAGTAAGTATAGCTTATTTTCTTGATAGGTTAGCTAGTGCTAAATCTAAAAAAATGAGTATTGATATTATTGAGAAACAAAGTGAATTTGCTAGGGATAAAATTGGAAAATTTGAATATAAGCAAGAAATATATGATAGTGGATGGCATAATTCAATAACTGATGCAGGGATTCTATATCAAGTAATGATTGAGTTAGGATTATACAGATATTTAATAAAGAGTAAAAAAGTCTATAAACTAATTTACACAAAAGATGGTATAAAAAGTTTACCGGAAAGAATGCTGTATACATACCCTTTAGATAAGTTTGAACTGATGCAGAGTGGAATTTTTTCTGTGAAAGAAAAATTATCAATTTTTTTAAAATTACATAAAAATAAAAATTTAAAATATATTAATAGATTGACAGTAGAAGATTATTTTAAAAGTACATTAAATAGTAATGTTTATAAAAAAATAGTAGAGCCTGTGCTTACCAGTCATTACGGTAGTGATGTATCGAAACAAAGCATTAAGTTACTAATGCCTGAATTAGCAGAAATACAAAATGGTAGTGATTTGGAGAATAAAATTAGGAAATTATATGATGATGATTTAAAGGATAATATAGTAAGATCTAATGAATATAAATTAAGGTTTACTTTAAGATCATTTTTAGAAAATTTAGAGTCATACTTTTCTAATAGAGTATTTATAAGGTTTGATAATAAAGTTGAAAAGCTTGAAAGAAGAGAAGATAAGTATGTAATTACAATTGATGGGAGAGATTATTTTTATGATTATATAATAGTTTCTGTAAAACATAGAGAATTCTTACCTTGGTTTCAAGATGATATTAGATTACAAAGGTATTACAAGGGACTTAAATATGTAGATAATTTAGTTGTAATTTTCATCTTAAATAAGAATAGCTTGCAAGTGAATCCAGAAATTGGTGAAATAATATTTGATAAAGAAGTTGATACATACACTACAAAGTTAGAATATGTGAGTAATAAATGGATTGATATTAAATCAAGAAATATTCACATGCTAAGAGCTTATGTAAATAGACAAGATAAGGTGAGAGATTTATTGAAGAAAACGGATGAGGAAATAATAAATATTATACATTCAGAATTATTTACTATTCATGAGAATCTAGAAATAGAGAAAGCTCTTGTAACTAGAGCTGAGAGAAACTATATATATGCTGATATTAAATATAGTAGATATATGAGAGAGCTGGATAGATATTTTAAAAAGAAATATGGAAATATTTATTTTATAGGGCACTCAAAAAAAGCAATAAATTTAGAAGAAACAATAATAGAGGCTAGAGAAGCAGCTAAAGAAATAATAGAACAAATGTAGGTGAAAAATTATGGAATTAAAATACAATACTAGTGCAGGGGTAAATGTTACGGAATTATTTAAGGGTGATAGTCAAAATTCGGAACTATTTAGATACGCAGAAGATAAAAAGTTGTTTTCTGGAGAAATAGGACAAGTATTTACGCATTTACCTTTTAATAGTAGCAAGGAGGCCTTTCTAGGTTTAGGTAATGCAGATGAATTTATTGCAGATACTTATCGTGAAGCTTACTTTAAGTTATTAAAAGATTTGATTGGCAAGAAAGAATATGAATTTACAATTTCTATTCAAGATGATGTGGAATTGCTAAAAGCGGTAGTGGAAGGGCTATATCACGCAACTTATGAATTTGATAAATATAAGACTCTTAAAGAAGATAAAGAGCAAATAAGAGTACACATTAATACACAATTATCTGAAAAAGACTTTAATATGGCTGTTCAAGAAGCAAAAGATGTTATAGATTCAATATTTTTTGCTAGAGATTTAGTAAATGAGAGAGCGGAATATTTGTATCCAGAGACTTTGGCTAATATAGCAAAAGAAAAATTATCAGCAGTTGGTGTAGATGTTAAGGTTTATGATGAAAAGCAAGCGGAAGAAATGGGGCTAGTAGCTTTTCTATCAGTAGGACGTGGAAGTAGTCGAAAACCAAGATTTATCGTAATGAAATATTTAAATAATCCAGATGCAGAAGAAGTTTTAGGATTAGTCGGAAAAGGTGTTACTTACGATACAGGGGGATATTCACTAAAGCCAAGTGATAGTATGACTAGTATGAATTCTGATATGGCGGGAGCTGCAACAGTGATTGCAGCTATGGAACTTGTTGCTAAGAGAAAATTAAAAACTAACCTAGTAGCAGTAGTGGCAGCTTGTGAAAATATGGTGTCATCATCTTCTTATAAACCAGGAGATGTAATTTATTCATTATCTGGAAAAACTATCGAAGTAGATAATACAGATGCTGAAGGACGCATAACTCTTGCTGATGCAATATATTATACAACAAAAGAATTAGGAGTAACAAAAGTAATTGATATTGCTACTTTAACAGGAGCTTGTTTAGTAGCTTTAGCAGAAGATTATACAGGTGCATTAAGCAATAAACAGGATTTCTTTGATGACTTTAAGGAAGCTGCAAAAAATGCAGGAGAGCGAGTATGGCAAATGCCGATGGATAATTCTTATAGAGAAAGAAATAAATCAAGGGTAGCAGATATTAAGAATACTGGTGGCCGTTTTGGTGGAATGATTACAGCAGGATTATTTATAGAAGAGTTCTTAGCTGATAAAAATATTCCTTGGATTCATTTGGATATAGCTGGAACATCTTATTTAAGTATGCCATATAAGTACCAGCCAGTGAATGCAACAGGGGTTCATGTAAAAGCTCTATATAATTTACTAAATAAATAATAAAATAAATCTTAGAGAGCGAAAGCTCTCTTTTATTTTGAAAATTACAATTGTAAAATTACAAAAATTTTGAATTGTGGATTTTATGCATGGATATTAGGGTTTATTAATTTACAAATTTTTACAATAGTATTATAATTAAAGAATCACAATTAAATATAAAAGGAGATAAAAATGAGTTTATTCAGAAAAAAATCTCTTGAGTCAGTTATAGCAGAAAATGGTCAAAAATCATTTAAACCAACAATGCGTACTTTAGATTTAGTATTGTTTGGTATTGCCGCTATAGTGGGTTCAGGAGTTATGGTTTTAACAGGAGTTGCATCAGCTAGTGCAGGTCCAGCAGTAATTTTTTCATTTTTACTTGCAGGACTTGCGTGTACTATCGTAGCTTTATGTTATGCTGAGATGGCATCAGCAATTCCATCAAGTGGTTCAACATATTCATATATGTATGTTGTTTTAGGAGAAATTATTGCTTATAAGATAGGATGGGTATTATTAGGAGGTTATATCCTGACAGCAGCTGCAGTTGCTAATGGCTGGTCTAAATACTTCAATTCATTGTTATCAGGTATGGGAATTAATTTAGGAGAGAAGTTCACTACTATTCCGCAAGATGGGGGAATAGCTAATGCTCCAGCTATAATTGCAATTTTATTATTAACAGTCCTTTTAACTAGGGGAACAAGTGAAAGTAAAATGATAAATAATATCTTAGCCTTTATAAAAGTATCTATAGTTTTATTATTTATTGTAGTAGGGTCATTCCATATTAATATTGAAAATTGGACAAATGATTTTGCTCCAGCAGGTTTTTCAGGGGTAATGGTTGGTGCCACTACTGTATTCTTTGCTTATTTAGGTTTAGATGCTATTTCTACATCTGCAGAGGAAACTATTAATCCTGAAAAAACACTACCTAAAGCAATTTTAATTACAATGCTTGTTTGTACGTCATTATATATAGCCGTATGTTTAGTATTAACGGGTGTTGTTCCTTACAGTCAATTAGGAACTGGTAATGCACTTGTTTATGTATTAACTGAAGTAGGACAAACTAAAGCAGCTTGGTTAATTTCATTAGGTGCATCGATTGGTCTTATGGCAGGAGTTTTATCATTTATGTACGCTGCAGTAAGGATTGCTTTTACAATGGCCAGAGATGGATTGTTACCTAACTCATTAGCAAAAGTAAATAAAAATCAAGTTCCAAATAGATTAACTTGGATAACAGGATTACTAACAGCTTTCTTTGCAGGATTCTTACCTCTAGGTCAACTATCAGAAATTGCAACAGTAGCTGCAATTATTGCATTTATGTTGGTAGCTTATGCAACTATAAAATTTAGAAAATCACATCCAAATGCTAAGAGAGGATTTAAAGTTCCGGCAATGCCATTTGTTCCAGGATTAGCAATTGCAATTTTTATATTTTTAATAATAACAAGTGTAACATTGACAACTTGGTTAATTACAATTGGATGGATGCTAGTTGGAGCAGTAATTTACTTTATGTATTCAATTAAAAATTCAAAGGCAAAATAATTAACTTGCATAAGTTACGATAGTATGCTATTATAATTTATGGGCACTCTAAAAACGAGTGATGTATAAACTATCCCCCTATGCTTAGGTGTAGGGGGATTTTTATTTTTATTTATGTGAGAGGAGATTGAAATGACAAAATATATTTTTGTAACAGGTGGAGTTGTATCATCTTTAGGGAAAGGGATTGTAGCAGCGTCTGTTGGACGTGTATTAAAAAATAGAGGATTGAAAGTTACTTTGCAAAAATTTGATCCCTATTTAAATGTCGATCCTGGAACTATGAGCCCATATCAACACGGTGAAGTTTTCGTAACAGAAGATGGGGCAGAAACAGATTTAGATTTAGGTCACTATGAAAGATTTATTAATGAGGACTTAGGCCAATTTTCTAATGTAACAGCCGGAAGAATTTATTCAACAATTATTGAGAAAGAAAGAAAAGGTGAGTATTTAGGAGGTACTGTTCAAGTAATTCCTCATGTAACTAATGAAATTAAAGCAAATGTATTGCTAGCAGGAGAATCAACAGATGCGGATGTGGTAATCACAGAAATTGGTGGAACTACTGGAGATATCGAATCATTACCTTTCTTAGAAGCGATTAGACAAATTCGTTCAGATTTAGGTAAGGAGAATGTATGTTTTATCCACTGTACTTTATTACCTTATATTAAAGCTGCTAAGGAGATGAAAACAAAACCTACTCAGCAATCTGTTAAAGAGTTAAGGGGATTAGGTATACAGCCTGATATTATCGTGGTGAGAAATGAATTACCATTGACAGATGAATTGCGTGCTAAAATTTCATTATTCTGTGATACACCAAAAGAAAATGTCATTGAATCAAGAGATGTTAACAATCTGTATGAAATTCCATTAAATATGAAAAAACAAAAAATTGACAATATTTTATTAAAACATTTTAATTTAGAAGCTCAGGAAGCTGATATGACAGAATGGCAGGGATTAGTAGATAAAGTAAACAATTTAGAGAGAGAAGTAAACATTGCTTTAGTAGGAAAGTATGTAGAATTACAAGATGCTTATATTTCCATAGCTGAATCATTAAAGCATGCGGGATATAAACATAATGTTAAAATTAACATTGATTGGATTAAATCTGAAGATATTACAGAAGAAAATGTTGCTGATTATTTAGCTGGAAAAGATGGTATATTAATTCCAGGAGGATTTGGTGATCGAGGAGTTGAAGGGAAAATTACTACGATCAAGCATGCACGTACTAACAAAATTCCATTTTTAGGAATTTGTTTAGGAATGCAATTGGCTTCTATTGAGTTTGCTAGAAATGTTGCAGGCTTAAATGGTGCACATTCAACAGAACTTGATGCAAATACGCCTTATCCAATTATTGATTTATTACCAGATCAAGAAAATGTGACTGATATGGGGGGGACATTGAGATTAGGTGCTTATGACTGTAAATTAAAAGTAGGGACAAAAGCTCATGAAGTTTATGGATCTGAATTAATTAGTGAAAGACACCGTCATAGATATGAATTCAATAATACTTTTAGAAAACTATTAGAAGAAAAAGGGCTAATTTTATCAGGAGTTAGTCCAGATGAAAGGCTTGTAGAGATTGTAGAAATTGAAGATCACCCATGGTTTGTGGCTGCTCAATATCACCCAGAGTTTAAATCAAGACCAGAAGCACCCAGCCCATTATTTGATGGATTTATCAAAGCTAGTGCTGAAAGTAGATAAAAGTATGATACTTAATACAAACAGTGGAATATAGTCCTAAATTGCTTAGTAATTCCTTTTTTGGATTATACATCTAAAATCGATGTTTAGCTTTATTATCAAAGAGAAATTCAAAATTATAAAAACTCCAAGAAAATTTTTCTTGGAGTTTTTATAATTTTATTTGTTTTTAATTATTTTTTATCCTTAAAGTCATTTTCACCCATCCACTCATATCTAGTAGTGTAGTTGATATAAGCATTATATAGGGGGATGTCATTGAAGATAATTACAATATCGCTTGGGTCTTCTCCAGTTAATTCACGTAACTTATCAGTGAATTTTTTAAAAAGAACTTGCTTAGCTGCGTATGTTCTGGTGTCTGGCATATCGGTCCAGTCCACACGAATAACAGGTGCAGTTTTACGAGCGTTTTCTTTTTCCCACTCAGTTATATAAACATAAACATTTTTTTGAATAGTTCCAGTTGCCTCATTAATTGAATCTGCTATAAAATCCATAAATTCTCTTTTTTCTTCAGCTGTTTTTTTGACTGTCCAGTCGACTTGTACTATTGGCATAATAATTACCTCTTTCATAAAATTCTTAATTCTTATTATAAAACAATAATTAAGAATTGTCAATAAAATAAAAAGATAATAATATATTTTTTTCTGAAAATTATTAATTGTAAATAAAAATCGCAATTTTTAATTTGCGATTTCTTATAGTTTTAATTTATTTCCCTCTTTGTAGACTTCATCAATAATTGCACCACCTAGACATAGATCACTGTCATAGAATACAACTGCTTGTCCAGGAGTTACAGCTCTAACTGCTTCATCATAAATAACCTTTACATTACCCTCTTGTAGAACTTGTACTTTTACTTTAATATCTTTTTGTCTGTATCTAAATTTTGCTGTACATTCAAATTCTTTTCCAAAGTTATTGTTAGTAGTGAATGATAGGGAAGAAGCTATTAGTGAATCTGAATACAGGGCAGGATTATGGAAGCCTTGGCAAACATACAGTATATTTTTCTCTAAGTCTTTACCACATGCAAACCAAGCTCCCCCTTGAGTATCTTTAGTACCACCGATTCCAAGACCATGTCTTTGTCCTATAGTGTGGTACATAAGACCTTGATGCTGCCCTCGTTCAATTCCATCAAGATCAATCATTTTACCTTTTTGTGCTGGTAGGTATTGAGATAAGAATTCTTTAAAGTTTTTTTCCCCGATAAAACATATTCCAGTTGAATCTTTTTTCTTAGCAGTAGCTAGACCAGCTTTTTCTGCAATTTCTCTAACTTCAGACTTTTGTAAGTGTCCGATAGGGAATATAATATCCTTCAGTTGTTTTTGGCTTAATTGGCTAAGGAAGTAAGTCTGATCTTTATTATCATCCACCCCTCTGAGAAGGAGTATTTCTCCATCTTTTTTTATAGTTCTTGCATAATGACCAGTTGCTACATAATCAGCCCCTAAATCATAAGCGTAGTCTAAAAACACACGGAATTTAATTTCTTTGTTACACATGATATCTGGATTAGGGGTTCTTCCTTTTTTATACTCATCAAGGAAGTATGAAAACACTTTATCCCAGTACTCTTTTTCAAAGTTTATAGAGTAATAGGGAATATCTAATTGTTCACAAACTTTGATAACATCAGAGTAGTCAAGATCAGAAGTACAAACACCATTTTCGTCTTTATCTTCCCAGTTTTTCATAAATACACCGATTACATCGTAACCTTGTTCTTTTAATAGGTAGGCGGTAACTGATGAATCAACACCACCACTCATACCAACAACAACTTTTTTCTTTGTCATATTAACCTCTTTTTAAAATTCTTTCTTCTAAATTTTTTATCTTATATACTAAGCTATCAAGTTTCTCTTTTGTAGTATCAAAACCTATACTAATTCTTACTGAATACTCTGCTCGGGCTTGATCAAAGATATTAGTAATTACTTTACTTGCTCTTAGGGAACCGGATGAACAAGCAGATGTTCCGGAAATAAAAATATTATTAATGTCTAGGTAAGTAATTAATCTCTGTGCTTGTATATTTTTAAAATATATATTGATTATATTTGGAAGAGATAGCTTAGTGTCAGAATTCAACTCATAAGCAATTTGAGATGTTTTTAATTCAGCTAGTAGATATTCTTTTAATTCTTCCAAATGTTCTTTATTTTTCCAAGTTTTTTCTATGCAATCAGCTAGAACCATAGCTCCAAAAAGATCACTAGTTCCTGATCTAAGATTGTTTTCTTGGCCACCACCAATTAATAATGGTTTAATATCAGCATTTTTTGCATATAAAAAACCAAAATTATTAGTGGCACCTATTTTGTGGGCAGACACCGATGCGAAGTCTACACCAAGTTCTTTAACGTCAATTTGAATTTTAGCAAATGCTTGAACAATATCAGAATGAACTAGAATATTATGTTTTTTAGCTAATGATGTAATTTTCTTTATGGGGTTAATTATCCCTGTTTCATTATTTGCTAACATTATAGAAATAAGTCTAGTTTTATCATTGATAAGATTTTCTAATAATTTTATATCTACAAGGCCATTACTTAAAGTTGGAATTTTAATAATTTTAAAGCCTAAATGTTCAAGTTTATTAGCACATTCAATAACAGAGGGATGCTCGATTTGTGAAATGATTATTTCACCGGAATTAAATTTTTCTCGAATATGGTTGAAAACCATATTGTTAGCTTCTGTTGCTCCAGAAGTAAAGATAATTTCTTTTTCTTCAGCTTTAATAAAATCAGCAATTTTTCTTCTGGCTTCTTTGAAAAATTTATTTGCCGTTTTCCCCATTTGATGGTTACTGCTAGGGTTAGCATAGATTTTTTCTAATTTCTTAGTAACACTAGCGTATATATCGAAATGTTTTAGAGAAGTAGCTGCGTAATCTAGATATATATTTTCCATGGAAAACCTCTTTCTAATTAGTAATATTATTTTAACATAATTATATACAATGCTCAATTTTAGAAACCTCTATAAATTTATTTAGAGTTTTGACAGCGTTTTTCTTATGTATTATAATAGATATTAAGAAGGTGATTGTATGAGATTTAATAAAGAAGAAATATATATATTTATAAAACAAAATATAAAAACTATATTACCAGCATTTATCACTAGCTTAATAATAATTGTAGTCTTGTTATTTTTTTATTATAATAAAAAAGATAAGCAATTTACTAGTGGATTTCAGGAATACAGTTTTACTTCCGAATCAATTTCAAATGTGGGAGAAACTACAGAAGATCAAGTTATCTTTATAGATATTAAGGGACAGGTGAAAAGTCCTGGTTTATATGAAATGACCGTGAAAGATAGAGTCAATGATGCTATTGAAAAAGCGGGGGGACTTTTAGCAGATGCTGATATATCTAACATTAATTTAAGTCAAAAATTAAAAGATCAAATGATGATAGTTATTTCGAAAAAAGGAGAGAGAGTGGTTACTCAAAATTCTTTAACAAATCAAGTGGCTGCATCTCCTTCCCAGACTATAAATATTAACTTGGCTAGTAAAGAGGAACTTATGAAATTAAAAGGTGTAGGTGAAACTAGAGCACAAGCTATAATTGACTATAGGGAAAATAAAGGTAATTTTACAAAACCTGAAGACATAACTAAAGTTAAAGGAATAGGTAAGGCTAGTTTTGAAAAAATGAAAGATCAGATAGAGGTTTAAGAAATGGAAAGAATATCTTGGGATGAGTATTTTATGGCACAGAGTCATCTATTGTCATTAAGATCAACCTGTGAAAGGCTTAGTGTAGGTGCAACGATAGTAAGAGATAAAAGGATAATTGCAGGAGGATACAATGGTTCAATTCAAGGGGATGAACATTGTATTGATGCAGGTTGTAAAGTCGTAGATGGTCATTGCATGAGAACCATACATGCTGAAGTAAATGCTTTATTACAGTGTGCTAAGTTTGGAGTCACGACTAATGGTGCAACAATTTATGTTACACATTTTCCTTGTTTGAATTGTACTAAGTCAGTTATTCAAGCAGGAATAAAAGAAATATGTTATGCTGAAGATTATAAAAATAATAAATATGCAGAGGGATTATTAAAAAAATCTGGAATAATAGTGAGAAAAGTTGATTATCAGGTAGAGGATGTAATCACTAGAATGAAGAAAAAATGAAGATATTTTTATTAGCTCTGTTGTCGTTAGGAGCTATTCTTTTAAATTTTGAAAAAGTTTTGGCTTCTGCGATATTACTTATATTTCTTTTTCTTTATATTTTTAATAAGAAAGAGATAAAGGTTAAAGAAACAGTGCTATTTGTACTTGTTTTTTTGGCCTTTTTTATTAGATCGCATATTTCTATAAATAATCATATGTCTAACTTACAGAATACACAGGAAAGAGAGGTAATTTTAACTCTAACCAATCCAATTATTATTAACGGAGATTATCTTAAAACGAGGGCTAATCTTGATGGAGAAGATGTACAACTTGCTTATAGCTTGAATAATCGAGAAGAAAAAGAGTTTTTTGAAAAGAAATTTTATGGAGGTCAGATTAAGGCATTAGTAGAAATAAAAGATATTGCTGAAAAGAAAAATTTTTATTCTTTTGATTACAAAGATTATCAAAATAAACATTATGTATATAAGCAAGTTATTATAAAAGATATCAAAGAAACGTCTTCTAAGGTAAACGGAATTTTTAATAATATAAATTTATTAAGGTCTAAGGCAATTCAAAATATAAATAACAATCTGCTTTTGGATAAAGCTGGTTATGTGCAGGCACTTATTTACGGAGATAAATCAAATTTAGAAGAAAATGATAAAGAGATTTATGCAAATATAGGGATTAGCCATTTATTAGCAATTTCAGGACTACATGTTGCTGCTTTACTTTCAATCATATATTTTATATTAGGTAAGTTTAATATTGAAAAAAATATTAAAGATAGGATTATATTAATCATATTACCAATATATGCAATCTTAGCTGGATTTTCACCCTCGGTAATTAGAGCTGTAGCTATGATTGCAGTATATATAATTTTTAAAAAACTAATATTAGCAAGTTTAGATGCTTTGTTTTTAGTATTCTTGTTAATGTTATTTTTAAATCCATATTATGTATATGATATTGGTTTTCAATTCTCATTTTTTATAAGTTTTTCTTTATTAATGTCGGGAGAGTATATTAAAAAATCTCTAAGTAAATTAGAACAGGCATTTAAAGTCTCTTTAATAGCTGGAATATCATCTCTACCGATTACAGTTTACTATTTCAACAATTTTTCTTTTATTTCAATATTAAGTAATTTAATTTTTGTACCATATTTCACAATGATTATTTTTCCGATAGTAATAGTATCCTATTCTGTATTTTTAGTATCTGTGGATTTGTTTAATGTTTTTTTCAAACCTATATTAAATTTGGTTTTTTATATAAATGATAAAGTATTAGATATATTTAACTTTTTACCAAATAAATGGATTATTGCTAAAGTAAGTCCATACTATATCTACTTAGTTTTGCTGGTAGTAATACTTACTTTAGTTTATCTGAATAAAGAAGATTATAGGAAATTTACTTTAGGAATAATTTTCTTGAGCCTTATTCTATTTATAGCAAATTATAGTGTTCAATATAATCAATACTTATATGAATTAAAGCTGAATGGTAAGTCAGTCTATTATCTGCGAAATAAGAGTAAAACTATACTGATTAATACATCCAATAATTATCCAGATTTTAAAAATGATTTTAGGAAAAAGACTAAAGATTATGATATAATAAATCAATATAAAAATCTTATGGATTTTGAAGGTATCCGAAAATTTAATTATTTAATACTGACAAAAGTGTCTCCATTAGAAATTGGCAAGGCTACATGGCTACTTTCTCAGGGGAAAGCAGACCAAGTTTTGATTTTAGAGAACATAGTAAAACATAAAAACATAGAAGAAGTTATACAAGTAGCTAATTTGAACAATATTAAGGTAAGTATAATTAAAGATAATAAGTTTTATGAATTAGGTGAAGTGAGGATATATAATGGTGTTGACAGAGTAGTGTTAAAATTTAGGGATAAGGAATATATAATTAATGAGGAAAAGTCTAAAAAATAATGAAAAATATTGTTATACTGTACGGAGAAAATAAAGAAGCTTTACTAGAAAGTAAAAATAAATTGATTAATGAATATTTAGATAATCAGGTAGATGATTTTAATCTTATTAAGCTTAATATGTTAGAATCCACTATAGAAGACTTGCTTTATGAATGCAGGGAAGCAGGATTTTTTTCAAATAAGAAGGTAGTATTGGCAGATAATTCAGTATTTCTACAAACTAAAAGAAAAAAAATAAAAATTGAACATGATTTAGATTTACTTTTTGAGTATATCTCTAATTATAATCCCGATGTTTTGTTGATATTTTCTTGTGAAGAAGGAATAGATAGTAGAAAAAAAATTAATAAAAAGATAAAAGAAGTAGGGAAAATCATAAATTTTGAAAATTACAAAGATGCAGAACTTTCTAAATACATAATAAATTATCTTACGAATGAAAAGATAAAAATCACTAAAGAAATTGCAAATTTTTTAATAGAGTACACTAGGCTAGACTTTGTTGGTATAAAAAGAGAGCTTGAGAAATTATCTATTTATTGTAAAGGAAAATCTAAAGTAGAGAAAGAAGATATTGAAAATTTATTAGTAAGAAGCTTAGAATATGATGTTTTTTCTCTAACGGATTATCTATTTAAGAAAGATTATATAAATGTAAGAAAAGTTTTCGAATCTTTAAAGTTAAAGTCGGAAGAACCGATTATGTTGCTAGGTCTTATAGCTTCACAGCTTAGGCTATATTACAAGGTTAAAATTTTGCTTAAAGAGAATTATAATCAAAAAGATATAGCTACAAAATTAAAAATCCATCCCTATAGAGTACAGCTAGCAGCACGAATGGTATATTATTATACTTTAGAAGATTTATTTGATAGTATAATAATGGCTAAAGATTGTGATAAAGATTTGAAATCATCTTATATAAATAAGTATTTAATATTAGATTTATTTATAAATAGACTTATGGAAAAATTATCAAAATAAAAAAGATAAAAAATCTTGTAAATATAAAATAAATCTGATATAATTAGATAGTTGTATTTTACAACACCTTAATTATTCGTAATTAAGAATATTAATTAATATTTCTTAGTAGTTAAAAATTTTTATTAGGAGGTGAAAAGAATGCCAAATATTCAATCATCAGTAAAGAGTGTACGTCAAGATTCTAAAATTAATGCTGCTAATACAGCTAAGAAATCTGAAATGCGTACAGCTATCAAAAAAGCTAAATTAGCTAAAGCCGAGGGTGCTGATAATTCTGCAGAATTAGTAAACTTTGCTTTCAAAAAAATTGATAAAGCAGCTAAGACTAACCTTATCCATAAAAATGCAGCAGCTAGATATAAATCAAGTCTAAGCAAATAGTTTTTGAACGATGCATATGCATCGTTTTTTTTATTGAAAAGATATAGTAGAAAATGATATAATTATAATAATATAGCGTATTACTAGATAGAGGAGGTATCTGCTATGAAATTAGGAAGAATAGTTAAGCTTATAGGAATTGGCTACACTATATATTCTTTATTAAGTAAGGATAAAAAAACTAAATCTTTAAACAGTGGCTTTAAATCATCTAAAACTTCAAAATTAACAAAGGCAACAAAATACTATACTATAGCGAAGACATTGGCAAAAGTATTAAAGTAGAATGCTAATACCGGATAAAAATTATTCGTTTGTAGAAGAGAATCCGCGTAATAAATTGACCTTTAAGAAGTTTGTAAAAGAACTTTACTATAGGTTGATGTATGATGAAATTTCATTAATATCAGCCAATCTTAGTTACTATTTTATATTATCATTCTTGCCAATGATATTGGTTATATTATCTTTGACTCCATATTTTAATATAAATCAAGACTACATACTAAATAGAATAGAAATAGTAGCACCAGGAAGTCTAGGACAATATATATTCAATATGATAGCTGAGGTATTAAACAATAGAAACAATACAATCTTAACATTTTCTATTATATTTACATTGTGGTCAGCATCAAATGCAATTTATGGTTTGATGTATGCTTTTAATATATCTTTTAGAGTTAAGGAAGAGAGAATGTGGATAATTACAAGGATAATCAGTATTTTTCTTGTAATTATTATGATGTTAGCGATGTTTGTAATGTTAGCTCTGCTTGTATTTGGTAGGCAATTGACATGGCTTTTATTTAAAAAGTTCGAATTAGATAATGATTTTTATCTAGTTTGGAGTTATATTACGACGGTATTTCCATTAGTATTTACATTTTTTATATTTGTAATATTATACATACTAGCAACTAATATAAAGTTGCCATTTAAAATAGCAGTACCAGGGGCGTTTTTTGCAACGCTTGCTTGGTTTGCCATAAGTAAAGTTTTTGGTTACTATATTGACCATTTTTCAAACTATATAAAAACTTATGGTTCTATAGGAGCCATAATGTTATTTATCATGTGGTTATACTTTACGGGTTATATTTTGATCATAGGATCAGAGATAAATGCGATATTATATAATTACAAAGTAGAAAATAGAAAATTTGTAGAAACATATGAAGATGTGATTGATTATAAGCAGGAATAAAAAAGGAGAAAAAGTTATGATTAAAGAGATATACTTAGCGGGTGGTTGTTTTTGGGGAGTAGAAGGATACTTTAAACAACTAAAAGGGGTAAAAATGACAAAAGTAGGTTATAGTAATGGAAAAACTGAAAACACTACTTACAGAGATATAAAAGTGACTGATCATACAGAGGTTATGTATTTAAGATATGATGAAGCCTTAATAAGTCTTGACGAAATTTTTGCCCACTACTTTAGGATTATAGATCCAACAAGTATAAATAGACAAGGCGGAGACCGTGGACGCCAATACAGAACAGGGATTTACTATGTAGATGAAGCTACTAAAGAAGTGGCACTTGATTATATAGATAAAGAACAAGAAAAGTATAAAGAAAAAATAGTTGTAGAAGTAGAAAAAGTTAAAAATTATGTGGATGCTGAAGAATATCATCAAAAATATCTTGATAAGAACCCAGCAGGCTATTGCCATATTGATTTAAGTTTAGCTAAAAAACCATTGTAAAATTAATAATAGAAGTAGGAGTAAAAAAATGACTAAAGTTTTAATTTTTGGACACAAAAATCCAGATACAGATACAGTATGTTCAGCAATTGCATATAATGAATTAAAGAAGGCAAAGGGTGAAAACACTGAAGCAGTAATTTTAGGTGAGATCAACGATGAAACTAAGTATGCTTTAGAGACTTTTGGTGTAGAAATTCCAAGAATTGTTACAAGTGTAGAAACAGGTCAGGAAGTTATCTTAGTTGACCATAACGAATTTCAACAGTCGATTGATGGAATTGAACAAGCAATAGTTAAAGAAGTAGTAGATCATCATAGAATTGCAAACTTTGAAACAGCAGCACCTTTATACTATCGTTGTGAGCCAGTTGGATGTACTGCAACAATATTAAAGAAAATTTTTATGGAACAAGATGTAAAAATTTCTAAAAAGGTTGCAGGTTTAATGTTGTCAGCAATTGTATCTGATTCACTATTATTTAAATCGCCAACATGTACTCCAGAGGATGAAAAATCTGCTAGAGAACTAGCTGAGATTGCAGGAGTTAATATCGAAGAATATGGACTTGCAATGTTAAAAGCAGGAGCTGATACTAAATCAAAAACAATTAAAGAGTTAATTGATGTTGATGCTAAAACTTTTATTATGAATGGGGAAAAATTAATTATTGCTCAAATTAATACTGTTGATGCTAAGGAGGTAACTAATAGAAAAGACGAATTAGAAACTACGATTAATGCAGAAGTTTCTGAAAAAAAATTATCGGCCTTTGTATTTGTAATTACAAATATCTTAACTTCTGATTCTGAAGTGCTAGTATTGGGAGATATGAAAGAGAAGGTAGCAAATGCATTTGGAAAAAACTTAGTTGATAATTTTATGACTTTAGAGGGTGTAGTTTCTCGTAAAAAACAAGTAGTACCTCAAATTACAGAAGAGTTTAATAAATAATAGTGGTATTAATAATGAATAAGAATAGTGATTATGGAATATGGAATCTAATGAAAGGAATTCTAATAAATTTTATTATAATAGTGGCTTTTGCTGGATTTTTTAAACAAAGTTTAGTTGTAGCTAATATGTATTATGCATTCTCAGGCGCTGTTTTAATAACTTTATTTTATAAGTTCATTAGACCACTATTTTTACTGATAAGTATAGTACCTATTTTATTAACATTCGGACTATTTATAGTAATTATAAATGCAGGAATTATACTGTTAGTATCATATTTATTAAGCCCACAATTTGAAATATCTTCATTTTGGTCAGCATTAGGCTTAGCAATATTTATTTCTATATTTAATGCGTTTTTGAATAGAGATAATAGAATAGTAATAAAAAGATTTTAAGTAGGTAGTAAAATGGGAATTATAAAGACAGTAGATATAGTAAAAGAATTTAAATTAGATATAGTTGCTGGAAAAAGTGGAGTGGATAGAGTTATTGACTCACCTGATTTATCAAGGCCTGCATTAGAACTTGCTGGATATTTTTCACATTATGATCCTAGTAGAGTACAAATTTTAGGAACAACTGAATTGTCATTTTTTAGTTTATTAAGTGATAAAGAAAAGAAAACTAGAATGAGAATGTTATGTACAAGAAAAACGCCTTGTATAGTAGTTAGTAGGGGGCTTGAAGTTCCTAAAGAACTAATTGAAGCAGCTAAAAATTATGATACACCAATATTAAGATCTAAAGACTCTACGTCAAATATTATTGCTAAAATAACAATGATGTTGAATAAAGAATTGGCACCAGAAATATCTGTGCACGGAGTATTTATAGAGGTTTATGGAATTGGAATTTTGATTACTGGAGAATCAGGAATTGGTAAATCTGAAATAGCACTAGAGCTTATAAAATCTGGTCACAGACTAGTTGCTGATGATAGGGTGGATATCAAAGAATTAGAACAAGGTTTACTTGTAGGTAGATGTGGATCGCCCTTAATACAGAATCTGTTAGAAATTAGGGGTCTAGGTATAATAAATGTTATGACTTTATTTGGAACAGGTGCAGTAAGAGAACAAAAAAGGATAGATCTAAATATACATTTAGAGACTTGGGATGATTCTAAGCAATATGAGAGAATAGGTTTAACTAAAGATCATACAATAATTCTTGGAACAGAAATTGAGAAAAAAGTCATTCCTGTGAGGCCCGGTAGAAATGTCGCAGCAATTGTAGAGTCTGCAGCTATGAATTTCCGTTTAAATAAAATGGGAACTAATACTGCAGAAGAGTTTGAAAAAAAACTAAGAGAAGAGATACAACAAGGAGCTAAATAAAATGATAAATGGTTATTTGAATCCAATTGCATTTGAATTTTTGGGAAGACAGGTGCATTGGTATGGTATAATTATTTCGTTGACGATATTTTCAGTATATTATTTAGCAGAATTTGAATCTAGAAAAAGGGGTCTTGAAAAAGATACCCTTTTAGATTTTATCCTAATAGCTATCCCTTTTGCTTTTATATTTGCCAGACTATATTATGTTATCTTTAGATGGGATTATTATTCAGTAAATAAATCAGAAATAATTGCTATCTGGGACGGAGGGATAGCAATTTACGGTGGCTTACTAGGTGGTCTTATATATCTAGTTTATTTTGCTAAGAAAAGAAAGTTATCAGTTATAAAATTATTAGATATATTATCACCGAGTTTACTTCTAGGACAAGCTTTAGGAAGATGGGGTAATTTCTTTAATCATGAAGCTTATGGAGCTGTAGTAACAAGAAAATATCTAGAAGATCAATTTCTTCCTGAATTTATTATAAATAATATGTATATTGATGGAGAATATAGACAAGCAACTTTTTTATATGAAAGTCTATGGTGCTTAGTTTCTTTTTTTATTCTAATAGTAATTAGAAAATACTTGTATCAGGGAGAAGTGTTTGCAACATATATGTTATTATACGGTACAGAAAGATTTATTGTAGAGGGGATGAGAGCAGATTCGCTTTATATAGGATATTTTAGGGTATCTCAACTAGTCTCTATAGTACTAATTATTTGCGCAATTGTATATATCATATATAATAGATTTATAAATAAAAAAGAGAAAAAATTATATATTAATAGTTAAATTGAGGTTAGTATGGAAAAAATATATGATGTAATTATTATCGGTGCAGGACCTGCAGGAATGACTGCTGCTATATATGCTTCAAGAGCTAATTTATCTGTTTTAATGTTAGAAAAAAAATTCTATGGTGGACAGATGCAATCTACAGGAGAAATAGAAAATTATACAGGTTATGAAGAAATTTCAGGTCCGGAACTTTCTGAGAAAATGTTTCAGCATTCTAAAAAATTTGGTACAGAATTCGCTTTTGGTCATATTACTGATATTAAAGAAATAGATGGTCTTAAAGTCTTGACAGCAAATTCTAAAGAATATGTAGCAAAAACTGTAATTATAGCAACAGGAACTGAGGCAAAATCACTTGGAATTCCGGGAGAAGATAAATTTTCATCTAAAGGAGTTTCATATTGTGCTGTTTGTGATGGTGCTTTTTTTAGAAATAGAAAAGTTGTGGTAATAGGAGGAGGAGACTCTGCAGTAGAAGAAGCTTTGTATTTATCAAATTTAGTAGAGAAAGTTATTATTGTTCATCGCCGTGATGAATTAAGAGCACAAAAAATTCTTCAAGATAGAGCTTTTGCTAAAGAAAATATTGAATTTGTGTGGGAATCTGTACCTGTGGAAATTAAAGGAGATATGAAAGTTAATGCTGTAAGTGTTAGAAATCTTAATACTAATGAAATTACAGATGTTGAAGCTGATGGAGTATTTATCTATATAGGAATGAATCCTCAAACATCTGATTTTCAAAATTTAGGTATACTTGATGAAAATGGATATGTTATAGCAGACGAGCATCTTGAAACTAAACTTCCAGGAGTTTTTGTTGCCGGAGATGTTAGACAAAAAGAAATTCGTCAGGTTGTGACGGCAGCATCTGATGGTGCAATTGCTGCTCAATCGGCATATAAATATATAGAATTATCATAATAGGTTAATAAACCTTGATGTGATAGTATTTCTAAGGTTTAGAATTTAAAATGTATACGAAAAGTATACGAGATAATGTGTGATTTAAGATTTATGATAATTTGGGATATTGTATTAAACTTGCAGAAAACAGCATAATAATAGGTTTTAAATATTATTAAATACGAAAATATATACGAAAGGGGCTTTTTGCCCCTTTTTTTTATATGCTCATGTATTCAGCGAATTTATTTGCTGTTTCTTGTTTCATTTTTTCAGTTACGTGGTTATAGATGTTCATAGTAGTTTTAAAATCAGAGTGACCTAGTCTTGTTTGAACAGCTTGGATACTTGCTCCGCTCTCAAAGAGTAAAGAGCAATGTGTATGCCTAAAGCCATGTAGTTTAATAGACTTAAAATTATGTTTTTTACATATTCTGTATAAATCTGAATTAATATTGCTATTCCAAAGGTAGGTGTTTTTTAAGTTAGTAAAGACTATACCTTTATTTTGCCAACCTAGTCTGAATATTAATTCTTTTTGTTCTAATTTATGCTGTCTTAGTGTCTGCATAGTAGTAGGGTCTATATCTATCACTCTACTACTAGATTTTGTTTTTGGTGTTTGAATGATTAATTTATTATCAGTGCCTCTAGCAATTGTTTTATTTATGCTGATACTTGAGTTATTAAAGTCTATATCAGACCATTCAAGAGCCAAGGCTTCTCCAATTCTCATACCTGTAAATGCTAATAATCTGAATATGGTATAAGTTTTATGGTTATGGTTTTCTTTTACTATGTTTAAGAAGTCAATCAGTTCTTCCTTAGTGTAGTAATCGTCTAATTCACTTTTATTTATACTTTCTACCCTAGGTAATTTAATTTTATCAATAGGGTTAGAGTTTATTAGGTTGGAGTTAACAGCAAAGTCTAATATCATTTTAGCACTTGCTTTGAGAGTATTAATATAGTTCTTGCTGTATTTCAGTGATAATTCATTAAATAAACGTTGCAAGTCTAGCATATGCATTTTTTTAATATCCATATGACCTAAGTGTTTTAATAAAACCTTACTGTTTTCTAGTCGTAAATTATAGCTACTTTCTTTAACGGTATGTTTATAGTTCTCTATCCATAAATCATATATATCAGAAAATGTATGTTTTTTATTACTAACAAACATTGTACCTTTTTCAAACTCTATTTTAAGTCTAGCTATGTATATTTCAGCTTCCCTTTTGCTTTCAAAACTACGCTTTGATTTTCTTACTTCTTTGCCGGTTATTGGGTTAACTCCTAGGTAAAGGTTATTTACCATATATAGTTTTTTATTGTTTTTAGTGTATTGCTTAATCATTTTGTTTTAATTCCTTTCAGTTATCTACCACCACAGCAAGATATATTGTAGGAATTAGAAACGTAGGGCTATATATTAGCCGTTTGAATAATTAAAATAAAACAAAACACCGCATATATTTCTATACACGGTGTTTGCACACTCTAGCTCCGTAGAGATCAAGAATGTTATTTTCCTATGTATTAATAATATTAAAAATATTTAATTTTGTCAATATATAAAGTTATATATTACTAAACTTTATTAAACTTTTTTATAGTTTATGTTGAAAATATTTATTATTTGTTTACTATATGTGTTACTTAACAAACCAGTAGATTAAACCAGCAATAAGAATTAATCCTATAGAAAATTCAATCTTTTCTTTAATAGTTGTCTTTTTTACTTGAACTTTCAGAGTTCTGTTTTTTGTCTTTATTTCTTTGTTGTACATAATGTTTTCCTTTCTTTTACTTCATAAACCAATATACTAATCCAGCAATGATTACTATATATTTTTATTTTTCAATATCCAAATCAGTATTTTACTGATAATGAATAATATAATTACAATAGCTAATAATATTATTAATGTGTTCATGCGTGTTCCTTTCATTTTAAAATTTTAAATTTAATGAGCAAAAAATTCTGCCCGTTGAATATAAGGGAGTAACGAATCGTTCACCCCCAATGATAGTATAAAACGTCCTATCGTTCAGTATTGCTGACACGTTAAAATAACGAGTTAGGTTACTGATTGTCTTGGTTAGGGTTAGTTTTTGATTTTTTTGATTTCTTTGACAACCAACTGTTAACTTTTTTTATATTTTCTAGATCATTATCATCTAAACCATCATATTCACTAAATAAATCAACTATAGTTTTTACTACTTTTTTTTTGTCTTCAATATCCATATAATGAAACATTCTATATATTGCTAAATTTTCTGGATTTTTTTGATCTAAAATAGCGTCCCATATACTAGTGTTATATTCCTCTAAAAGGTTACTAATATCATTTTTGAAATCATCTGATAATAAATGCATTAGATAATTGGTACTAACTTTTTCGGTTAATTCAGCAACACCTATTAAATCAGCTTCATTCACTTCAAAAAATGTAGCAATCTGATTGATTTTATCAAATCTAGGATAAGTTATTCCTTTAATGTACTTATTAACACTTGCAGGAGAGATATTTAAAAAATCTGCCAACTCTTTTTGAGTTTTCTTTTTTTCTTTTAATAATTGTTGTAAGTTTTTTGAGAAAGTTATTTTTTCATTAGTATTCATATAAACCTCCATCTATTTTTTACAATTATAACTTTTAAATTAAAAAAAATCAACAAAAAGTTAAATTTCACACTTGACAATCAACCTAAAGTTAATCTATAATTTAACTGTAAGGTAATTGCATAGAAAATAAAGGAGGTAGAATACTATGGAAATGACTTTGAAAATGTTGAGGATTAGAAAAGAATTGACACTAAAAGAAGTAGCTAAGGAAGTAGGGGTAGTTGCTACAACTGTTAGTAAATGGGAAAAAGGTAAGACTTATCCCGAAGTATTACATATAAAAAAATTATCTGTAATATACGGGTATCCAGTTCATACTATTTTTTTTGATTATTAAATTAACTTTAAGTTAATTCACTGGTGTTATGATGCCCCATTTTAGGGCATCAATAAAAGGAGTGAACGTTTTGTTCAGACCTTAACAAAAAAAAAACTACCAACGTGTTAAGTTTGCAGACTGTACGTTGATAGTTAAGAAGTATGATAGACACTTAGAAAAATATCTATTTGTCTATTATATCAAGAAATAAGCACAATGACAATAGAAAATAAAGCACGATAATTTTTAAAAAAATATTATATAAGGGGTTGACTTATGTACGTGAATAATTTATATTATAAGTACGGACTTAAAAGGAGTGATTGAATGAGTCCAAGAACAGGGAGACCGCCTAAAGGTGAAGAGAGCAAAACGGAACGCTTTGAGATAAGGGTAAGCAAAAAAGAAAAACAGCAAATTCAAAGACTTGCTGATAAATTGCAATTATCTAAAGCTGAAACTGTACTAAAATCTATCAATACCTTAGAAGAGTCTATAAAAGAATAAAAAAGAACCTTGTAAAGTCGTCCATCGCCAAACTTTCGACTATACAAGGCCAGAACCTAAAAAAAGGTACGTAAATATTATATAATGCGTGCTTTATTTAGTCAAGGATTGATAAATCCTAAAACAATATAAGGCACGTTTTTTGTGCCTAGAAAGAGGTATATAAATGAGATTAATAGAAATAGCAAAAATGTTACAAGATAATGCAGATTTAACCTTATTAGATTTAGTAAAAATCAGTAACACTAATAAGAGAGCGTTAAGTCAGCGATTAAATACAATGAAAAATAAAAATAGACTAAAATATGATACTGTTCAGACTGACAATGGTTATAATTACATTAACTTTGAAATACTGGATAAAAAGGTATTACAGCAATTAGTTACTAAAGAAGAACAAGCAAGAGTTAAAAAGATAAAAACAGACTTAGAAAAGTGGCAAGTTAAGCAATACATTGATGATATTTATACTCTTAATGAAATCATAAATAATCCCTTAACCAAAATGACTGATAAAGTCAAAGCTTTACAGGAAAAAGGAAAGAGAATGAAGTATACAGAAAGTCAATACGCATGGGAATATATTCAAGATAGAGAGGTATTAAAATAATGAATAAATATACGTCAGACAGATTTAATTTATTACTAGAATTAGAAAGCATAGGATTCGGTTTAGAAGAACTAGACGAAGTATTAAGTGTAGTTATAGAGTTCTTTGATGACCAGCATAAAGCTAATATATGTGACGTAACTACATGTTTCAATCTAGTGCAGTTTACGCAAAGGTATAACACGGTATTAAAGATGGCTAGAGATAAGGTAAATAGCCTAAATTCAGATATCAAGAAAGTAGTAGGAGAATAACAATGGAAGTTGTATTAAGCAGTAATTATAGTCAGCAACTAAAGGGAGAGCTAAGAAGCCTTATACAAGAAACTATCAAAGAAGAACAAGAAAAAATCAGACCTACAAAAAGATATTATAAACGTAATGAGTTAATAAAATTTTTAGGAATAGGAGAAAAAACTTTAAGTAGATTAAGAGAGAACGGCTTAAAATATGTACCCTTGAATGAGAAAACCAACTATTATGATATAGAAGAAGTTTACGAAGTATTAGAAACAATGAAAAAATAGACGAGGGAAAAATTTCGCCCGTCTCATAAACCACAGCAAGATATATTGTAGGAATTAGAAACATTAATAAAGGAGCGTGATAGATAAATGGCAATATATAAACAGAATGGATTTAAAACTAAACAAATGACACTAGCAAAGGGAAATAAACCTTTATTTGAAATGTTAAAAAATTATGAAGTTATAGATGATACTACTGATTTGCAGAAATATAAAGAAAATACAGCAATATATATTATAAGCGGAGAGATGAAAGCTAATGAAAAAGGGCAGTATATAAGAAGTAATGCTAATGTTATCAGCCGTGACTATGCTTTTCTAGATTATGATGATGTAGAAATGACAAAAGATGAATTTATTAATCTAGTAGCTGATAAATTACAAGGATATGAATATCTTTTATATCCTACTATTAGGCATACAGAAGAAAAGCCAAGATATAGGTTAATATTACCCCTAGAACGTTCAGCAAATAAAGAAGAGTATAAAAGTACTATACAAAGTATAGCTGACCTTATAGGGCTTAAAAATGATAGTTCTAGTGCTACATTTTCACAGTTGCAGGGTACACCAGTTGTAAGGAAATCACAAGTCGATAATTACAATATTATTCATATGACAGGGAAAAAGTTCCCAGTAAGTGAAGCTAAAGTTACTAAACGTAGGGAGAATATAGAAACTAGGGAAATTAAGGTTAATGACAGTGATTTAAAAACAATGTTTGAGTTATATCTTGAATTAGATGAGCCTAACTTAAAAAATGATTATAATAACGCCTTATCAGTAATTCAAACAATAGTAAAAGAAGAAACTGTAGGGGGTATTGACAGTGAAACAGCATTAGATTTTGTTACCTTATTGGCTTACGATAATGAAGAGTATATTCAAGGTAATATTGATAAATATAATGCCGAGAAACTCAACGTAAGTGTTAACCCTAACCACGTAAGAACAAGCTATACATTCAAAGATAGATTTAGAGCATGTATTAGTGGAGCAGAAAAAGGAAAGAAACGTAAGGAATTAGCCCAGTTATGGAATAAAAACTATACTAATCCAGTTACAGATTTTACGGGATATAAAAATTATTTTGATGTACTAGAAAACAACCCAGATATTAACATTATTGAGATGTTCCAAGATATAGGGGAAAATTGGAGAGATGAGCATACAAAGATAAATGAAAAGACTGGGGAAAGTAGTGTGCCTCACATGGGATTTAATATTATTAGTGAATACATTAAACGGCATATACCTTTAGTAACAATTGGAGAAAGTAAAGATTTAGCAAATATCTATTATTATGATTTTAAGCGTGGGATATATGTTCATAGTAACGCAGAAATAGAAAGTTATATAAATGCTTTAGAGTATAGGTATAAACCATCTAAGTATGGTGAAGTTCTGAAAAAACTAAAAGTAGAAGTGCCGTATATTAGAAAAGTTCCAGAGTATTTAGAAAAATATACAGTAGTTAATAACGGCTTATTCAATATGAAAACAAAAGAATTAGAACCGTTTAGTTACAAACATTATGTTATAGCAAAAGAAGAAACCAATTACAACCCTAATGCGGTTAATCCAGTAGATTATTTTGATGTAGATAAGTGGTTCAAGTCTTTAGCGTGTGGTGATGAAGAAATAGAATTACTATTGTGGCAAATAGTAAACGAAGCAGTTAACAGCAATTACACAAGGAAAAAAATAGCTATATTATCGGGTAGTGGTAATAATGGAAAAGGTACATTTCAAGCAATGCTGACTAATTTAATTGGTAAAAGTAATGTTTCTACACTAAAGCCACCACAGTTTGCTAATAGGTTTGATAAAGCTACCTTATTAGGTAAAGTTTGTAATATAGGAGATGATATAGAAAACGACTATATAGAAGAAGTTGCAGACCTTAAAACAATAGTTACTGGAGATACTTTAACGATAGATAGAAAAAATAGAGAACCCTTATCATTTTCTACAAAAATGTTATTAATGTTTAGTGTTAACGGTATGCCTAGAACTAAAGATAAGAGTCAAGGCTGGTTAAGACGTTTAATGATTGTTCCATTTAATGCAGATTTTAACGGAGAGGTTGAAGATTTTAGTATTAAAGAAGAAAAAATCAAAGATAAAAGGGTATTAGAGTACATTTTATATAAAGCACTGCATTTAGATTTTGATAGATTTATTGAACCTAAAGCAGTTAAAGAAAAGATTGAAGAGTATAAGGAATATAACGATAGTGTTCACGATTATATGAAAAACTCTTATATTATACGTGGTTTTCATTTATTGAAAGGAGTTCCTACAACTTTTATAAATGCTGATTATACCTTTTATTGCAAATGGGTGCTAAATACCACCGCTAAAAGTCGTGTGGTAAATGAATTATCTTTAAATTTAGAAGCAGAATTCAAAGATTATAGATATTATAAAAAACAAATGAGATATAAAAACGAAGATGTTGGAGAATTGCAGGATTTTGATAAAGACCATCAGCACAGTGGGGATAGGGATGATGAACCTAATTTTACTTACTATGTGAATACAAAAAATAAGGAAATGCTAGTAAGGGAGAAAAGGAGGTAATTTTGTAAAAGTTGTATTGGTTCTTGTATTTGTCATTTTCATGTAACTGTTACAAGAGCATTTACAGCAATATCATGAGATAGGTAGTTTTTGTAACAGTTTGTAATAGTTAATTTATTATTTTAGAGAAATAAAAAAAAATATATATATATAGTATAGTGGTATATATAGTATATATAAAAGTAATAAAAAATAACTGTTACATTATTACAACCATTACAATGCAGTAGTACCAAGGGTTTAGGCTTGTAATAGTTATTTTAATAACCATTACAAACTGTTACAAAATAAATATCAGAGTTAATGAGGGAAGAATTTCCCCCATTAAAGATGAGCTGAAAATTCAACCCGGGTTCTTAGATAGAAATAGAAATTAACGCAGGAAATTCTCCCGCCGTTGAATATAAATAAAAATAAGGAGAAAACAAATGAAAAGAACAAAAATAATTACAGGATATTCATTATTACATATAGAGGAGCAATTAAACAACTTTTATGAAGAACTTGCAGAAAAAGAGAGGGAAGAAATAAAAGTTTATAAAATTGATGATGTAAAAGTAGACAGTTACCAAGATATAGGTTCCTTTGAAGATGAGAGAGGAAAAGTGCACTATGGGAAACCAACAGCGAGATTATTTGCAGTAGTTAACTATACAATAGAGGAGATAAAAAATGACTGATAAAGAAAGTAAAGAAGTAGTGAAAAACTTGATATATTACTATAAAGATGGTATACTAAAGAGAGTTGAAGCACCTGAATACGGAGAAGTGACTTTCATTGTAAAAGAGGGGGAAGTTAAACTATATAAAGTACTTTCCAGCAATACTGCTTAAAATATAATAAAGAAACTCATAAAGAGGAAGAACCTAGAGTGTATTACAAATTCTATTTGTGGTATGCTCTTTTTATTTTAATGAAAGGAGAAGTTATTGAATAATTTTAATAGAAGATTGAAAAAACTTAAAGAGAAAGTATCTGCTAGTAAGGGTTCTGCTATAGTCTTTATTGAATATGATGAAGAAAATGAAAAGTTAACCTTTAATGATGAGCTAGTGAGCTCAGAACAAGACTTGTATGATAAAACAAGAGGTTATTTTAAAGGGTATTCTAATAGAGTAATCATAGTTGACTTAATACCACAACGTTTCTTACCTTAGATAGAAAAGTTGGAGGATTTAGAAAATGACTGAATTAACACCAAAACAGCGTACATTTTTACTTGCATTAATAAACGCACCGACACAAAAGCAAGCTATAGAGAATGCAAATATAGCAGAGTCAACAGCTTATAGGTATCTAAAAGACCCTGTATTTAATGAAGAATATAGGAAATTAAAAAGGGTATATCTAAGAAATGTAACTACAAAACTGCAGTATTACAGTAATGTAGCCATAAATACCCTCGTGGAAATAGCAAAAAATAAAAATGTTTCACCTTACGCAAGGGTACAAAGTGCTAGAACATTGCTTGAGTTTGGTTTTAAAGGATACGAGATTGAAGAGCTTGAGCATAGGTTAGAAGAGTTAGAGAATGAAATTGAGAGAGAGGATAAAAAATGAATTTAACAGAATACAAAAACAACGCAATAGTATATATTGATTTAGTACATAGTGAGATATTAGATTATAAAAAGAAAGCAGAGGAAGCAAATCAAAAAGTATTAGATGGCAAATATACAAGGGTTTATTATAATGAAAAAATATCTAGTTTTAGAGAGCAAGCTACTAATAAATTACAAGCCTTATATGATAAATTAATATCAGCTAGGGAAGATGTTTTAAATGCAGAACTAGAGCAATTACAAGCAATTTTAAATAAACCCGCACAAGTTGATAATTTTGCAGAGATTGAGATGTTAAAAATGCTAGATTATAGAAAATCAGAAAACGTTGAAATTTATAGAAGATATTCTAAGAAGTATATCGGGAATAAATTAGTAGAAGCAGTGTTGAAGCAAATAGAGGCAGATGTTTATAAGGAGCATAATGTGTTCTTAATGGGAGAAACTAGCACTGATTTAGAGCAAAAATTAAAAGATTTAGTTTCAAGAATAGATAGTAAAGTTGTGCAATTCCACGTTATAGACTATGATAACTATCTAACAGTTTTAGAGATGTATATAAGCGGTGCTAAAGGAACTATTAATAGGGATTATGATGACTATATTAGTAAAAAGGCAGAAAATGGAAAATAGTGAATTATTAGAATGCTTTAGCTAATTCAGATATTAATACAAGGATAAACACTTATCAGTAATGATAGGTGTTTTTTATTTGCATATAATTAATAAAAGTAATACAATAGTATTACCAAAGTGAAGGAGTAGTTTATAATGGCAACTATAACATTAAAAGTATCAGAACAAGACAAGTTATTTATGCAGTATATGGCTAAGTTTGAAGGTGTGACACTGTCAGAATTGATAAGAAATAAAACACTAGAAGCATTAGAGGATCAGTATGACGCAAGAGTTGGAGAGTTAGCATATGAAGAATACTTAAAAGATAAGGAAAATGGGCTGAAAGCAAAGACTATTGATGAAGTGGCTGAGGAGTTAGGTATTGAATTATAAACTAAAAATATCGCCTAAAGCCGAAAAGCAATTAAAGAAAATGGATAAGCCAACAGCATTATTAATATTAAAGTATTTATATAAGAACGTTGATGGTCTTGAAAATCCAAGAGAAAAAGGAAAAGGTCTAACAGCAAATAGAGTAGGACAATGGCGATACAGAATTGGAGAATATAGAGTTATATGTCAAATAATTGATAATGAATTAATAGTATTAGCCTTAAGTGTGGGACACAGAAAAGATGTTTATAAATAGATAATATGTTAAGAGAGCTCAGTAACGATTTGTTATTGAGTTTTTGTTATATCCGCTTCATATAACAGCAAAATATAAGGGTGTTCCGCTTCTGTGATTGAGATAGATAGAGTACCGCTTCAAGAATGTAGATTAAGCATATACGGGCTATCTCTACCGCTTCATATTTGCAGTATAAGGCACAAGGTCATATACATTCCCTTGCTTGTAACTAATCCCTAAACTAGTCTTGACTACAACTAGTCTTTATTTAGTCGTAGGCACATAGTCTAGCAGTTAGGGGGCAGATAAGGCAAGACTTGAAGTAACTACCACACCATAACTAGTTGAAATAATATTAGCAACCTAAACGATGACTAGTTGTAAGTTTATATTCTCGCAGTGTGTACGACTTGCTAAAGGAGTACTAAACAAGAGTAAGAAGAAGCCTCTATAATATCTATATAAGAAGCGGATATATTGAAGTATGAAAGAAGTACGAGCTCTATATAACATATAATAGAAGCGGAAATGTTAGATATTGACAATGTAGTAGATATGTATTACAATAGTAATACATATAAAAGGAGTGAATTAAATGGGAGTAATATCAATAAGATTTACAGAAAAAGAAGAAAATGTAATAAGAAACTTTGCTGAATTTAGTGGTAAAAGCATATCAGAGCTATTAAAAGATACATTTTTTGAAAAATTAGAAAATGAATACGACCTAAAAGCAATTGAAGATTTTGAGAAAAAAGAAAAATTAGGAACTACTGAATTTTTAAATATCGATGATTTTGAAAAAGCGATAGGTTTATAATGTATAATATTGAATTTGAAAAAAGTGTAATAAAAGATTTTAAAAAGTTAGATGTATCCACTAAAAAGTATATAATGGTTTGGATAAGAAAAAACTTAGATGGTATAAATGACCCAAGGTTAAAAGGAAAAGCATTAGTAGGGGATAAAAGAGGTTATTGGCGATATAGAATAGCAGACTATAGGTTAATCACAAAAATAGACGATGGAAAATTAAAAATAATTGCTATTCAACTTGGACACAGAAAAGATATTTATAATAAATGAATTAAACACTTAACAATAGTTAGGTGTTTTTAAATACCTTTATATTTATCATTTACAGCATAAAATCAAATGACCAAAGTCACGAATGTTATTTTTGAAAATAAGTAAGAAAAACTGGGTATGAATATTATTATCCTTGACAATTGTATATACAAGGTATATACTACCTATATTAAAGGAGTTGAATTAAAAATGTCACACATTGCTGTAGAAAACGTAACAACATTAAAAGAGTGGGGGAATTCGCATGCTACAAGAATACCCAACAGTATATTAAAAAAATTAAATTTATCAAAAAATCAAAAATTTTCAATCACCATATCTAAAAATAGTGAAATTGTATTAACTCCAATCAATGATAAACCTAAAACTATACAAGAATTATTCGCTAATTGGACTGATGATAGCTATAGAACAGGGGAGTTAGATTGGGGAGAAAGTGTAGGTAACGAAATTACATGATAAAACAAGGGGATATTTTTTATGTTGATTTCAACCCAACTAGAGGGCATGAACAACAAAATCGTAGACCTGCAATTGCACTAAGTAATGACTTAGTTAGTAGATTTACAGGAATGACTTTAGTTGCACCTATATCTAGTACTGATAGAAATTTTCCAACTTATCATAATTTAGAAACAACAAGTAAAGTGAAAGGAAAAGTAATGTTAGACCAAGTAAGGTCATTGGATTTAAAGGCTAGAGGAGTAACTGAAGCTATAGAAACTATAGATGGAGAAGAATTGGATTTAATCTTACATAAATTTAAATTATTATTTGAAATATCTTAATAAAATATAATAAAAGACCACCTAAACTACAGGTGGTGAATAACTTGCCGTGGTGGAAAATGTATACGAAAATGTATACGAGTTGTGGTTTTAGTCAGATATAATTTATATAATTTTATTTTGTAAAATAATATTTATTTAATCAAACATTGATATATCAATGTTTTTTTAAACTAAATTTACAAAAATATACGGAAAATATACGATTTACTAAAAATTGACGTATTTTGCAAATTTTTCTGAAGTTTCTTCTTGTATTTTTTTAGATACATGATTATATATATTCATAGTTGTTTCAATATTTGAGTGTCCAAGCCGCCTTTGAACTTCTTGTATAGATGCACCAGCTTCAAATAATAGTGAGCAGTGCGTATGTCTAAAAGCATGCAAGCTAATAGTTTTGAAGTTATTGTTTTTACATATTTGACAATATAATTGTAAAATAGAAGAACTTGAAAAAAATGTTCTATTTGGATTAAAAAATACAATATTATCATTATTTTTAGTATTTATAGCAAAAAGAAATTCTTTTTGTTGTAATCTAAGTTCTAATATTTTTTTAATTGTAACATCATCTAATTTTAAACTTCTAATACTAAAAGTATTTTTTGGTGTTTGTACATGAAACTTGCCATAAGAATAGACTATATTTTTAGTAATATGTACAATATTATTTTTAAAATCAAAGTCGTTCCAAGTTAGAGCTAAAATCTCCCCAATTCTAGCTCCCGTAAAAGCAAGCAATCTAAACAGAGGGTTAACATAGATTGAATATATTTTATTGCTAGAATAATTTTCTAAAATAGAGAAAAACTCTTTTAATTCTTCTTTTGAATAGTATAAAGATTCTTCATCAATCACTTCAAACGTTTTTCGAGGAAGAATAATGTTTTTTGTAGGATTCTTTTCGAGTAACTCTGTTCTAATCGCAAATTTGAACAATAATCTAATTTTCCCTGCGTAAATTTTAAGAGAGCTAACTTTTGATGTTGTAGCTAATTCATCTAAAAATTTTTGTATATGTCTAAAAGAAATATCTTCTATATCAATATTACCAAATTTAGATGAAAATTTATCAATTATTAGAGTAGTAACTCTATAAGTACATATCTTAACATTACTTTTTTTATAGTTATCTAGAAAAAGTGAAGCTAGTTCATTCACTGTAATTTTTTTACTTTTTCTAAATAAATTACCACTATCATACTCTGATTTTAGTTTATTAATATATATTTGAGCTGATTTTTTAGTTTTAAAACCTTTTTTACTCTTTCTTATTTCCTTTCCAGTAATGGGATTTATCCCTAAATAAAGATTATTTACCATATAAAATGTTTGATTATTTTTAATATATTTTTTTATCAATTGTTTAATCCTTTCTTGCCACAGAAATCAACAAACAATTCATTAAAAAGACTAGAAGTACTAATCACTTAAATTATCATATTTTTATAGATATTTGTCAAATATAAAAAAACTACAGTAATGCCCCCGTTTCAAAGCAAAAAGTTGCACTCACTTCAACAAAATGTCCCTTTCACTTCAACAAAATGTCATATATAGGGTGTTCAAACTCCTTGGGAGAGTAAGGCTGAGAAGACCCCTAAAAGATTATAAAAAGTATATATAAAAGTATATAAAAAGAACGGGCTCTCGTGAAAGCGGTTTATAGAATTTGTTAAAAAAATATAACGTTGAGTTATATTTTAATAGTTATGCTATTAATTATGTTTTTGTAAAAACTAAATAATTTACTGCGTAAATTTCTAAATACAAAAAATTTAAATCCACTTTGTTAGAATTTTGCATTTTTTGTATTTGATAATTTTTAAGGGATCTTATCTTTAGAATTATATTAATCTTTGATGATATAATTATTTTGTTACTTCAACCAAACCCGTAACAGGGGGGAGGTGTATATATGTTACCCTTTATTTTAGATTTAGTAGTTTCTATCATGGCAAACGTACTCGCTTATTACGTTTGTAAATGGTTGGATAGAAACTTTAAGAAGTAATCAGCCTTGAAAGAAAAAAAGACAGGATGGCAGTCCTGTCTTTTTTGTATATGTTAACCTTTATTTAGATTTGCTTATGTATATATTTTAACACGTCTAATTTTATTTAGTCAATCTTTGAAGGTAAATAATATTAAAAAATAACATAATTCAAGATAAACAAAATAATACATAGCAAAATGAAAATATTCTTGAAAAAGAAAAAGTAGAGGAGGTAGAAAAGGTAGAAAAAGTGGAAGAAGTAGAAAAGGTAGAGGAGGTAGAATAAGTAGAAGAGGTAGAAAAGGTAGAAGAAGTAGAAAAGGCGGAAGAAGTAGAAAAAGTAGAGGAGGTAGAAAAGGTGGAGAAAGTAGAAAAATACGTAAATGTAGAGCAATATAAAAATTACTTAGATTTAGCGATACAAGGTAAGGAAATTAATGACGATAAAATAAATCTAGTAGATATAGATGAAAATAATAAAGAAGTTATAGACTATATTAGCGGATTTAAAGCTATAAAGGGATATTTAAATGCTCTTCAAATTAAATTTGATTTTACAGATAATCCAATTAAAGGTGGAGGAAGTTTTTACCCAGGTGAAAATAGTATATATATAAAAAAAGGACAAAGTCAAGAAGAAGCATTTAAGGCTTTATTAGAATCAGTAGTACATGCAAAACTGCATAATGAAGCATTAGAAAATAATCAAAACTATGTATACAATCAATTTGAGATTGAGAGTATAGCTTATATGATAGCTAGTCATTATGATGTTGATACTAGTATATATACTTTTGAAAATATTACACGAAGCATAGAAGAGAAAGATGTTTATGAAGATTTCGAGAGTAAACTAAATGAAATCCAGCATGAAGCTAAAGAAATAATTAGTAAAATTGATACAAAATTAGCTAAAGTAAAAGCAGCTAAATTAAATAAAGGAAGACCACTAAACCCAGTACAAGAAAGATTACAGGCTGCAAGAAACAAACGAATTGTAGCAAGCGAGCAAAAAACTGTAAAAAAGCAGAGAACGCAGGAGGAAATGAAGAGATGATAGAAGATGTTTTTGAGAGGAATTTAAATGCTTTAATAAAGGATAGAAATTTTATTAACAAAAGAGGAGATAATTAAATGAATATATCAGAATTTAAGAATGAAAGATATTTAGAAAATAGATCCTATGCAATAGAAAACATTGAAAATTTCATAAATTTACTAAAGACTATGTCTAGAAACTATGATTATTGCTTTAGAAACCAGTTAAATATAAACTATATTATGAAAGATAACACTTTTGTCACATCTAGAGAAAGATGGAAAATATTAGGGCGTGAAGTTATAAATAAGACTGTGGCAATAGAAACACTACAGAAGAATGAAGAAAAAGAAGAGTATATTGTAGAAGTTTTTGATATATCTCAAACTAAAGAGAATAAAGAAACTAATGAAATAATAAGAAAATTAACAATAGATAGATATAATATATCACTTGATTATGTATTATCTAATTTTTTAGAAAAAAATAATGCTGAAGAATTTTTAGATAAGACAAATTCAAGTAAATTTTTTCAGGCGGTATCTCTAGCTATTTATAAGACAATAGATAAGTTATTAGAGGATTTAGTAGTAAAAAAAATAAAAGTAGGTTTAACTAAAGAAAAAATAGTAGTTTTTTTACAAGAATGTCTAAGTATTATCTTGTCTGAAAAGTTCGGTTTAAAATACAAAATAAATGAAGAAACATTAGATAAAACTTTAAAAACACTAAGAACAAGTAATAAATATGCTTTATTATTTTTGGGAGAATTTCTAGGTCAAATTTCAAAATATACAATAGAAGAATTTTTAAAAATCAATAAAAATTATAATAAAAATAAAATTCAAAAACACACTGAAGAAGATAAAAATGAAATGAAGAAATTTGAACAAGAAGATAATAAATCGAATTTTGAAGAAGTTATTATAGAGACTAAAAAAGTAGAAATTGATAATAGAGATGAGGATAAAGAAGATATAAAAGTAAACTCTTTCACAAAAGATGAAGTACTGGAAAAAAGAGAGGATACAGAACAAGCCCCTGTTACTATTTCTGATCAAAATAAGAAAGAGAATGAGACTAATCTATATATGTTAGTAGAAAATATAGATAAAAAATTAGAAATATTGCTAAAGATGTTAAATGAAATTATATCAAATGATAGATATAAGCAAATAAGAGAAGTGGATAAGTTATTAAATGCTAAAAGTTTTGAAGGAAAAGAAATACCTTTAATACAAAAAAATAAATCAAAAAAGCTACAATATAAAAATACTATAGAAGAAGCTATATTGAATTATTGTAAAAATGTTTTAGATGAAGATTATGATTTAGAAAGCCTTGAAAAAAATAATATAAGTTTAGGTTGTGTAGAATTTGAAGGTGGATTTTATGGGGAAATTATTCTTGATTTAGAAGACTACACATATAGTTTATTAATTGATGAAAAAATAGTTGCAATAATAAAATTAGAAAGCGAAATAAAAGGAGATAGTGAACTTAGTAAAGAAGAATACTTAATTAATGATTTAAAAAAAGCAAATTTAGAAAGATACTTTACGAGGATAGACAAGGAAACATTATTTAAGCATACAGGATTTAAAAAAGATGCACATGGAAATTATTATAGGACGAAAGAGTAAAGAATTAAGTCGACAAGGAGATTTAAAATTAATTGATAGATTGAACACTGATTGTATTTTATATACAGTCAGTGTTTTTTTATTTTACGAAAGGAGAAGAAATGGAAAATAGAAGAAGAGAGATACTAAAAAAATTTTATTTAAATGAAAAAGAAGAAAAAAAATTAAAAAATAAAATTGAGGAAAGTCCTTATGTAACATTTTCAGCATACGCTAGAGAAATGTTACTTGAAGGTGAAATTATTGTAAGAGATTATAGTTCAATAAGAAAATTACAGGTAGAATTGAATAGGATAGGAACAAACATAAACCAAATCGCAAAAGTAGTAAACGAAAATAGAGATATAAATAGAGAAGAAATTAATGAATTAAAAGATTTATTTACAGAGCTTTCAAAAGAAGTTTATAGAAATATTGTGTATGACGAGATAGGAAAAAGAAGACAAAAGAAAAATAGAAACATTAAATATCTTGACTTTTCTAAAGCAAAGAATATATAATAAATATATAAAAGCGATAAAAAATTTCATAGAAAAAAAGACAGGATGGCAGTCCTGTCTTTTTCTTTTTCAAGGCTAGTTACTTTTTAAAAATTCTATCTAACCATTTGCAAATGAAATAAGAAATTACATTAGCCATAATAGAATTTATTAAAGCGATAAAAAATGTCATAGACTCACCTCCCTCTATTACGAGTTATAGTGAAAAGTAACAAAATAATTATATCATAAAAATTTTTTGATAGAAAAAATTTCAAGCAAACAAAAAAATTGAGATGAGCAAAATCCAAAAATGAAATTTCTAAAATTAAAAATCTAAAATTTGAGAAGAGCAAATTCAAAAAAATAATTATCAGAAAATTAAAAATTCAAAATTTGCGATGGACAAAATTCAAAAAAATAATT
>NZ_JACBYB010000024.1 GCF_013415365.1 Gemella sp. GL1 | reverse complement strand
GGTGGGACAGATGATTGGGGTGAAGTCGTAACAAGGTAGCCGTATCGGAAGGTGCGGCTGGATCACCTCCTTTCTAAGGATATAGGAATAACATTGACAATTCTTTTAGTTTTGAGTGTTCAAAAGACATTCAAATATGGTTAGGGGCCTATAGCTCAGCTGGTTAGAGCGCACGCCTGATAAGCGTGAGGTCGATGGTTCGAGTCCATTTAGGCCCACCATAAATTAAATAAAATAAAGATAAGGGGCCTTAGCTCAGCTGGGAGAGCGCCTGCTTTGCACGCAGGAGGTCAGCGGTTCGATCCCGCTAGGCTCCACCATTTGAGTGTTCAAAAGGATACTCGAGAACAATGAAAACTAAATACGTATATTATATATAAAAAGATTTACAAAGAAAAAACCGAGAGAAGAAGGCAAGAAAATTGTCTATTCATAAGAGTTCAAGGA
>NZ_JACBYB010000023.1 GCF_013415365.1 Gemella sp. GL1 | reverse complement strand
CATTTACACTCATAGAAGCAATTTCCGATGTAAATGTAATCACTGCTGGGCTGGGGTTTCCACTACCAATGACGTAGGCCTCCTTCTTTTGGCGCTCGTAACCGTCGGGATCATTTCGTTTTAAGTCCTCCTCTCTCGCTAAGGTCCGATCAATCACATTTCGACAAATTAAGCAAGTCGTGTGTGGTTGCAAAACCGAAAATCTCCCCTGCAATGTCTGCAATAAATTGGGGTTTGTTTCTGACCGTTCAATTACAATTCCCATGTCAATCACTGGAGTAAGATAGAAGTAAGCAAATCGATTAAGCATCACTCTACCGCTGTTATCATCTGTGCAGCCAAATATAATGTCACAACTTTTTATGGCATCCTTTCCTTCGCCGCTATCAACGTAAGTTGATATTGTTCTGACATTGCTATCGATGCCAATAGCCGAAATGAAACTTGCCAACGTTTCGAC
>NZ_JACBYB010000022.1 GCF_013415365.1 Gemella sp. GL1 | reverse complement strand
GCCAGGTCCAGAACATGGTTCTGGCAAGTCTGAGAGGTGGTTCCGGCATGCCCGACGGGTGTTTCCGTGGTGTCCGCCAAGTGGTTCTGGCATAGTCGGCAGGTGATTTTGGCATGTCCGGCAGGTGGTTCAGGCGAGTTGAGCAGGTGGTTCCAACGTGCTTGGCAGGTGCTTCCGGCGTCTCCGGCACTTGGTTCTGGTGTGTCTGGGAGCTGGTTCCGGCATGTCCGGCAGATGATTCCGGAGTGTCCTCCAAGTGGTTCTGGCATACCCAGCAGGTGATTTTGGCGTGTCAGGGAGGTGGTACCGGTGAGTCGAGCAGGTGGTTCCGGCGTGCTCGGCAGGTGGTTCAGGCGGTCCAGCAGGTGGTTCTGGGTTGTCCTGCAGGAGGTTCTGGCACGTCTGAGAGGTTGTGTCGGCATGCATTTCACGTGATTCCGGCTTGCCCACCAAGTGGTTCTGGTGTAGCGGGCAGGTGATTTTGGCGTGTCTGGCAGGTGGG
>NZ_JACBYB010000020.1 GCF_013415365.1 Gemella sp. GL1 | reverse complement strand
TACTGTATATAGTTACTATACAATCATTCTTCCCTAACAACAGAGTTTTACAAACCGAAATCCTTCTTCACTCACGCGGCGTTGCTCCGTCAGACTTTCGTCCATTGCGGAAGATTCCCTACTGCTGCCTCCCGTAGGAGTCTGGGCCGTGTCTCAGTCCCAGTGTGGCCGATCACCCTCTCAGGTCGGCTATGCATCGTCGCCTTGGTAGGCCTTTACCCTACCAACTAGCTAATGCACCGCAAAGCCATCTCATAGTGTCAGCTTGACCGACTTTCAATATTCCTTCATGCAAAGAAATATATTATCCGGTATTAGCTACCGTTTCCAGTAGTTGTCCCAGTCTATGAGGCAGGTTCTTTACGTGTTACTCACCCGTTCGCCGCTAAGTTCAAGTGATGCAAGCATCTCTTAAACTTCGCTCGACTTGCATGTATTAGGCACGCCGCCAGCGTTCGTCCTGAGCCAGGATCAAACTCTCCAAAATTATTTTTGTTAGCTTGATTAGCTCTTAAAGTTCTTTATAGTCTTTCTTTTAAGACTGTCCTTTTGGAATTAACGTTGACTTAATTCTTTTAGTTTTCAATGTTCAAATCTGGAGCGGGTGATGAGAATCGAACTCACAACATCAGTTTGGAAGACTGAGGTTTTACCACTAAACTACACCCGCTTATTTCTTTATATTCTTTTCTGTCTCTCTCAAGACTTTTTCTATTATATACTACTACTCTCCTACTGTCAATACTTTTTTTGATTTTTTTTAAAAAATTAATATATTACTTCTTAAAAAATTAAAAAAAGAACCCCTAAGGGTTCTACTATTGCCTGGCAACGTTCTAATCTCGCAGGTCGTAAGACCAACTACAGTCGACGCTAAAGAGCTTAACTTCTGTGTTCGGTATGGGTACAGGTGTATCCTCTTTGCTATCGCCACCAGACGAAAACTA
>NZ_JACBYB010000019.1 GCF_013415365.1 Gemella sp. GL1 | reverse complement strand
TTTGAGTGTTCAAAAGAATACTCGAGAACAATGAAAACTAAATACGTATATTATATAGAAAAAGATTTACAAAGAAAAAACCGAGAGAAGAAGACAAGAAAATTGTCTATTCATAAGAGTTCAAGGAAAAAAGCGTAAAAGCTACACACGATTAAGTAGAAAAGAGCGCACGGAGGATGCCTTGGCACTAGGAGCCGAAGAAGGACGTGACAAACGACGAAACGCTACGGGGAGAAGTAAGTAATCAATGATCCGTAGATATCCGAATGGGGGAACCCACCACAAGTAAAGATGTGGTACTCGAAAGAGGGGTAACGCAGAGAACTGAAACATCTAAGTACCTGCAGGAAGAGAAAGAAAAATCGATTTCCTTAGTAGCGGCGAGCGAAAAGGAAGGAGCCCAAACCGTAAGGCTTGCTTTACGGGGTTGTAGGACTATCAATAAATCGTATCATAATTCATAGTAGAATCGCATGGGAAGGCGAACCAAAGAAGGTAAGAGTCCTGTAAACGAAATGAAGAGAGAGCGAGAGATAGCACCTGAGTACAGCGGAACACGAGGAATTCCGTTGGAATCTACCAGGACCATCTGGTAAGGCTAAATACTACCTAGTGACCGATAGTGAACCAGTACCGTGAGGGAAAGGTGAAAAGAACCCCGGGAGGGGAGTGAAATAGAACCTGAAACCGTGTGCTTACAAGTAGTCAGAGCACCAATAAGGTGTGATGGCGTGCCTTTTGTAGAATGAACCGGCGAGTTACTTTATCATGCGAGGTTAAGTGGAAGACATGGAGCCGCAGCGAAAGCGAGTCTTAATAGGGCGAAATAGTATGATGGAGTAGACCCGAAACCAAGTGATCTACCCATGGCCAGGTTGAAGTTTAGGTAACACTGAATGGAGGACCGAACCAGGACACGTTGAAAAGTGTTTGGATGAGCTGTGGGTAGCGGAGAAATTCCAATCGAACTTGGAAATAGCTGGTTCTCTCCGAAATAGCTTTAGGGCTAGCCTCGTGAAGAGTTTATTGGAGGTAGAGCACTGTTTGGACTAGGGGCCCATCCCGGGTTACCGAATTCAGACAAACTCCGAATGCCAAATAAATATGCACGGGAGTCAGACTGCGGGTGATAAGGTTCGTAGTCGAAAGGGAAACAGCCCAGACCGCCAGCTAAGGTCCCAAATTGTATGTTAAGTGGAAAAGGATGTGATGATGCACAGACAACCAGGATGTTGGCTTAGAAGCAGCCACCATTTAAAGAGTGCGTAATAGCTCACTGGTCGAGTGACATCGCGCCGAAAATGTACCGGGGCTAAACATACAACCGAAGCTGCGGATATAACTAATGTTATATGGTAGGAGAGCGTTCTAACAGCGGAGAAGCTGAGCCGGAAGGCGAGGTGGAGCGGTTAGAAGTGAGAATGCCGGTGTGAGTAGCGAAAGATAGGTGAGAATCCTATCCACCGAAAGACTAAGGTTTCCAGGGGAAGGCTCGTCCGCCCTGGGTAAGTCGGGACCTAAGGTGAATCCGAAGGGAGAAGCCGATGGACAACAGGTAGAAATTCCTGTACCACCAAATATCATTTGAGAGAAGTGGGGACAGAGGAGGTTAAACAATCGGACTGATGGAATAGTCCGTCTAAGCACAAAGTGAGCGAGGTAGGCAAATCCGCCGAGCATATATCATGAAGTGTGATGGGGAGCGAAATTAAGTAGCGAAGTTGTTGAAACCAAACTCTCAAGAAAAGCCGCTATCGAGATAAGAGGTGCCCGTACCGCAAACCGACACAGGTAGTTGGGAAGAGAATTCTAAGGTGAGCGAGAGAACCATCGTTAAGGAACTCGGCAAAATGACCCCGTAACTTCGGGAGAAGGGGTGCCACAGAGATGTGGCCGCAGTGAATAGGCCCAAGCGACTGTTTATCAAAAACACAGGTCTCTGCAAAACCGTAAGGTGAAGTATAGGGGCTGACGCCTGCCCGGTGCTGGAAGGTTAAGAGGAGTGCTTAGCGCAAGCGAAGGTATGAATTGAAGCCCCAGTAAACGGCGGCCGTAACTATAACGGTCCTAAGGTAGCGAAATTCCTTGTCGGGTAAGTTCCGACCCGCACGAAAGGCGTAACGATTTGGGCACTGTCTCAACGATGGACTCGGTGAAATCATAGTACCTGTGAAGATGCAGGTTACCCGCGACAGGACGGAAAGACCCCATGGAGCTTTACTGTAGCTTGATATTGAATTTTGATGCAGTATGTACAGGATAGGTAGGAGCCAAAGAAACCGGGACGCTAGTTTCGGTGGAGGCGTTGTTGGGATACTACCCTTGCTGTATTGAAATTCTAACCCTGAGAGTAGAAAACTCGGAGACAGTGTCAGGTGGGCAGTTTGACTGGGGCGGTCGCCTCCTAAAGAGTAACGGAGGCGTTCAAAGGTTCCCTCAGAATGGTTGGAAATCATTTGCAGAGTGTAAAGGCACAAGGGAGCTTGACTGTGAGACCTACAAGTCGAGCAGGTGCGAAAGCAGGACTTAGTGATCCGGTGGTTCCGCATGGAAGGGCCATCGCTCAACGGATAAAAGCTACCCTGGGGATAACAGGCTTATCTCCCCCAAGAGTCCACATCGACGGGGAGGTTTGGCACCTCGATGTCGGCTCATCGCATCCTGGGGCTGTAGTCGGTCCCAAGGGTTGGGCTGTTCGCCCATTAAAGCGGTACGCGAGCTGGGTTCAGAACGTCGTGAGACAGTTCGGTCCCTATCCGTCGTGGGCGTAGGAAATTTGAGAGGAGCTGTCCTTAGTACGAGAGGACCGGGATGGACGTATCAATGGTGTACCAGTTGTCACGCCAGTGGCATAGCTGGGTAGCTAAATACGGACGGGATAAGAGCTGAAAGCATCTAAGCATGAAGCCCCCCTCAAGATGAGATTTCCCACTTAGTATAAGACCCCTTGAAGACGACAAGGAGAATAGGTTAGGAGTGTAAGTGCGGTAACGCATTCAGCTGACTAATACTAATAGGTCGAAGACTTAATCAATAGTGTAAAAGAATTGAACCAATCTAAGTAAATCATAATAATATAGATATGTATATAGTTTTCGTCTGGTGGCGATAGCAAAGAGGATACACCTGTACCCATACCGAACACAGAAGTTAAGCTCTTTAGCGTCGACTGTAGTTGGTCTTACGACCTGCGAGATTAGAACGTTGCCAGGCAAT
>NZ_JACBYB010000006.1 GCF_013415365.1 Gemella sp. GL1 | reverse complement strand
AGTAGAACCTTAAATTAGAAAGGATACTAATAATGATTGTAGTTGAAGGATATCTTAATAAAATCATATTTCATAATTCTGAAAATAATTATTATATTTTATCAGTTTTTTTACATTCATATCACTCTGAATTAAATGGAGATTACATATCTATTGTTGGTACCTTTCACGATATTGAATTTTTAAAAGATGAATTATATTCCTTCAAAGGAGAGATTGTTACACACAAAAAATTTGGTCAACAAATTAACGCAATATCTGCAGAGCGTCTTATTAATAAAGATGTGAATTCTATTATCGATTATTTATCTAGCGATACTTTTCCTGGGATTGGGAAAAAAACTGCTCAATTAATCGTAGAAAAACTCGGATTAAACTGTTTAGATATAATTTATAAAAATAAAGATAAACTCACTTCAATAAAAGGAGTTCCTAGTACAAAAAAAGAATTAATTTATAACAATATTGTATCTAATAAGCAGTCTCAAGATATAATCTTAAAATTGAATGAACTTGGCTTTAGCAACAAGCTAATTAATAAAATATACAATTATTACAAATCTGATACCCTTAATATTATTAACAATTCACCTTATGATCTTGTAAAAACTATAAGTGGTGTTGGTTTTCTTACTATTGACAGAATAGCAGAAAACATAGGTGTTGAATTTAATAATCCAGAAAGAATTAAGAAAGCTTTAATATATTGTATAAATGAACAATTATTTTCAACTGGAGATACATATATCTATGAACAAGAATTATTATATAAAACTTTCAATTTACTTTACAAATCCAGACCAATAGCTATAGAAAAAGAAGATATATTATTGGCTTTCGAAGATATTATTAACTCTCAAGAACTAATAAAAATCGATAATAAAATATTTCTTCCATCTATTTATCAGGCAGAATACTATATATATAATAATGTTAAAAAAAGAATTTCTCTATCCGAAAAAGATGAGAAAATCAATGGTGAAGTTCTTGATAATTATATAAAAGAAATAGAAACTGAACTCAACATCCTTTACGATCCTGATCAAGTTGAAGCAATAAAGAACTCTATAAACAATAGATTCTCTATTCTTACCGGAGGTCCTGGTACGGGAAAAACTACAATTATATTAGCTATAATTAAAATATTTCAAAAAATTAACAATTACTCATATACTGATCTTTTTGATGAAGAAAAAAATATAATATGTTTATGCGCACCTACCGGTAAAGCAGCAAAAAGGATGTCTGAATCTACCGGCTTTTATGCTTCAACTATTCACAAAGCAATAGGATGGAATGCTGAAATTGATGACATAAATGAATTTACTAGTGATAAAATTATTAAGTCCAAATTAGTAATTATAGATGAGACAAGTATGATAGATGTATATCTTATGCAAAACTTACTTAAGATAATTGATATAGATTCTAAAATAATACTATTAGGTGATACTGAACAACTTCCCTCAGTTTCTCCTGGTAATGTTTTAAAAGATTTAGTTTCTTCAAAGATTATTCCTACATCATCATTAAATAAAATATTTAGGCAAGCTTCTAATTCTAGTATAATAAAACTATCCCACGCTATAAAAAATGGTAATCCTATTGACATATTAGGGAATTTTCAGGATCGCGAGTTCCACATATCTGATAAAGTAAATTTAGTTGAAACCACTCTAAATATTTATAAAAATTTATTAAGTATTACAAATGCTGATAAAATACAAATATTAATTCCCATGTATAAATCTATTTTTGGGATTGATAAATTCAATACACTTATACAACAGACATTCAATCATAATACCGAACAAATTGAATATGGAAATTGTATTTATAAAATAGATGATCGTGTTATGCAGCTTGAGAATAGAGCTGAAGATAATATTTTCAATGGTGATGTTGGAAATATCGACTCTATTTTTACAGAAGATGGAAAACAAAAAGTAGTTATTAATTATGATAATAACTATATAACTTACGAAAAAAAAGATCTGGATCAAATAACTTTAGCTTATGCCTGTTCTATTCATAAATCTCAAGGTTCTGAATTCGATTATGTTATAATACCACTGAGTGATAATTACAATTTTATGTATAATAAAAATCTTATCTATACAGCTATCACTCGAGCTAAACACAAATTATTTTTCTCTGGAAATCCTCAAGTATTCTACAATGCTATAAATCCCAGTAATATTATCGAAAGAAATTCACATCTTTCAAATTTTTTCTTAGATGATTCTAGTGGTAAAATCGAGAATACCGAGCATATTTTAACTAAAGATAATCTACATATTATAGACCCTATGATAGGAATGAAGGACGTATCATTATTCGATAATATAAATAAGGACTAGAATAATTTCACTAGTCCTTATTTATATTTCATGCTAAATTTTAAGGTAATTTCTAATATTTTTAAATATGCTATATCTAAATTTCTTTAAATTAAAATCAACTAATCAATAACTAATTTTCTAAACTTTCTTGTATTAATGCTAATAATTTATATATCTTCTTAAGTTCATTTTTATTATTTTTATCAAATTCCAATATTAAAGTGTTCTTTACCTGAATTTTAACATCTTTGTAATTTATGAGTTTCTCAAATAATTTGGGACCATTCAAAAACTCTAAGATTTCCTTTTTAAAATTAATAACAATTTTACTAGATAATTCTTTAATTGATTCAACATTAATTTTTTCAGCTATGATTCTTATCAGGGTAATGTCTAATAGATTTTCAATTTCACTTCCATAATCTGAAAATCTATCGATCATTTCTTCCGCTAATTCGAAAATCTCTGTTTCTTGATCACTTTTTGCTAGTTCTTTATAAAAATATAACTTATCAGAATCATTAGATATATAATCCGTTGGTATATATGCATTGACATTTAATTTAATTTCAACAGAATTTTCTTTAATTTCAAAAATATCTTCAATACGCTCGCTCTGAACAGTATTAACCATATTTTCATAATATTCTAATGATTTAGTTTTATCTATTTCTAAAATAGGTTTTAAAGCTTCTTTTTTTCCTAATAGCTCCTTCTCTAACATTTGAGAATATAGAGTATAGCCTACCGAATCAATAAAACCATGTTGCCTTGAACCTAGAGTATCTCCAGCTCCTCTTATAGATAAATCTTGCATAGCAATCTTGAAACCACTACCTAAAGCTGTAAAATTCTTAATTGCAGATAGACGTTTTTCAGAATTTTCTGTAAGTAATTTAAAAGGTTTATACATAAAGTATGCGTATGCTTCCCTATTACTTCTACCTACTCTTCCTCTTATTTGATAAAGTTGACTTAATCCAAATTTATCTGCATCTTCAACTATTAATGTATTTACATTTGAAATATCAATACCCGTTTCAATTATAGTTGTAGTAATAAGCATATCATACTCTTTATTTATAAGATCTGTCATTATATTTTCCAATTCTTTTTGACTCATTCTTCCATGAGCATATGCTATATTTATTTCTGGTAATAATTTTCTAAGCTCTAAGTATTTTTCTTCTATTCTTTCTACATTATTATAAAGATAAAAAATTTGGCCATTTCTCTCCACTTCATTTAACACCGCTTCTCTTATAATAGATGAATTTTCTCTTGTTATAAAAGTTTGAATGGGTTGTCTATTAATTGGTGGTGTTTCTATTACAGATAAATCTCTAATTCCTATTAAGCTCATATGTAATGTTCTTGGTATAGGTGTAGCACTTAAAGTCAATACATCTATCATATTTTTTAAATGTTTAATTTTTTCTTTATGTTTTACTCCAAATCTCTGTTCTTCATCAATTATTAACAAACCTAGATCTTTATATTTGAACTTATCATTTAATAATTTATGTGTTCCTACTATTATATCTATTTGTCCTCTATTCAGCTTATCAGAAATTTCATTAATTTCTTTTGAAGTTTTAAATCTATTAACTACCTCTATATTTATAGGAAAATTAGCAAATCTTTGAATAAAATTTTCATAATGTTGTTCTGCAAGTAGAGTAGTCGGCACCAAAATTACTACCTGTTTATTATCCATGACAGCTTTAAAAGCGACTCTCATAGCTACCTCAGTTTTTCCAAAACCGACATCTCCACAAAGTAATCTGTCCATTGGTCTACTTTTTTGCATATCTTCTTTTATTTCATGAGTTGCTTTCTCCTGATCTGCTGTTGCCTCATATAGAAAATCATTTTCAAAATCTTGCTGCATTGGAGTATCTGGACTAAAAGCATATCCTTTATTCAGTTCCCTATTAATATACATCCTTATTAATTCTACAGATACATCTTCAATTTCTTTCTTTACTTTATTTTTTATTTGTTGCCATTTTTTAGTACCCAATTTATTCAATTTTGGTTTTCTATTATCAGTTGAAGACATATATTTTTGAATATATTTCATATTATCGATATCAACATAAATTACATCTCCACCAGCATAAACTACCTTAAGAAAATCTTTATATATTCCTCTAACTTCAATATTTTCTATTCCCTGATAGACACCGATACCATGATGAATATGTACAATATAATCTCCTAAATTCAGATCTTGATAATTTCTTATTTTTTCCGAATTAGAGTATTTAAAGGAAACTTTTTTCTTTTTTACAATTGTATTTTTAAAAATTTCTCTAGATGTAATTAAAATAAATTTTTTATCTGGTCTCTCAAATCCTTTTAATTGCAAGATATCTTTTTCTATATATATTTTTCCAGGTATAATCTCTAATCTTACTTTTTCATATAGATTATAATCAAATAAGATTTTTTCAACATAATCTACCTGACTTTTATTTTGCAAAAGAATTACTATTTCAAAATTACTTTTTATTTTCACTAATAGTTCCTTTACTAATTCTTGATTAGTTGTAAAAAATTCTACATCTTTAACCTTTTGATTTATTTGATTTTTAAAAATCCTATCATCCGATTTTAATAATGTCAGATTATATTTTTTATTATTTGAACTAATAAATTTATCATATGCTTTCAAATCCAATATATCTTGATGTAAATAAGTAAATGATATCTCCTTTAATCTTTCTAAAAAATACTCCTGTAAAGAAATATTTTTTTCATTTATTTTCATGTATGAATCAAAAAATATTATTGCGTCTTTATCTATATAGTCAAAAATTGAATAACATTCATCATATATATAATTTGAAAAGAAATCTAATTCATCAAAAATCCCAGCTTTTCTATATAATTTTATTTTTGATTTTAATTCTTTCTTTATATCTAGAAAAGTCTGATCAGTATTTAAATCCACATCTTCTAACATCTGTTCCAGTTTCTTTATCACTATACTTTTTTCTTCCTCTGTTAAGAAAAAATCACTTGTAGGATATATTTTAACAAATTCTATTTTTTTTATAGATTTCTGTGTTACTAAATCAAAATTTTTAATACTGTCTAATTCATCATCAAAATAATCCAATCTAATTGGATTATTCATCATAGCTGAATATATGTCAATTATAGATCCACGTTTCGAATACTCTCCCACATTTTCTACTGTATCTACTAACTTATATCCTAAATCCATTAACTGTTTGGGTAATTCTGAAAATTTAGGATATAAGTCCATAGATATGTTTAAAAATCCCTTTTTAAAATCTTCCGGCTTTTTCAAATTTCTATAAATAGAAGTCATAGGTAATAATAAGATCATATTTTTTTTGTTACGTAAATTTTCTAATATTTTTATTGAAATTTGATATAAATCATTACTTTTGAAAGTATATCTTTTTAATATATCAATCTCTGGAAAAATGTATACCTCGTTTGTAAAAGTCAACAAATCTTCTTGAATATTTTCAGCATTTTTTTTAGATTCAGTAAGCAAACATACTGTATCTCCTTCACTATATTTTTTGTAAATATTCAAAATTTTACTCGTATGATTATTTGAATATATTTCCGTATCTTCCTTTATTTCTTCATTTTCAAGTATCTTTAATAATTTTTCTAATAACATACTAACACCTAGTTATATTTATTCATTAAGTCGATAAATGATAATTTAGAAAAATCTTCTATACAATTCACAGACTTAAGATAAATAGTTTGTATTTTCTCCATTTCTTCTTTAGAAAATTTACCTAAAACATAGTTAGATACACTTATTCCGTTCTTAGGTCTATCAATTCCAATTTTTAATCTACTAAATTTTTCTGTAGAAAAGTTAGATATAATACTCTTAATACCATTGTGTCCTCCACTACTACCACGATTCCTTAATCTAAAATTAGCTGTTTTAGTATCTAAATCATCATAAATTACTAAAATATCTTCTATTTCAAGGTCAAAATAATCATAAAATTTTCTTACTGATTCTCCTGAAAGATTCATATACGTTAAGGGTTTTATAAGTATATACTTTTCTCCATTGATGTATCCCACTGTATATTTTGCATTAAATTTTTCTTTGTCGAAACTTAAATTATGTTTTTTTATAAATTCATCCAATATCAAAAATCCAATATTATGACGCGTATTCTCATATTCTTTTCCCGGATTCCCTAATCCTACTATTAATTTCATATTTTCTCCTTATTTATTAAAATACTAAAAAAGGTAACTTAAACTTAAGTTACCTTTTGATTCTATTATTCAAATAGAACACTTATCGGTTCATTATTATAAATTTTATAAATAGCTTGTCCGATTAACTCACCCACACATAATGGTATCATCTTGTCTAATTTTTTTTCTTCTGGAATATTTATTGTATTAGCATATACTAATTCTTTGATAGGTGCATTCTCTATTCTCTCTAAAGCTGGTCCACTTAAAACAGCATGAGAACAAGAAGCGTATACTTCTTTTGCCCCTTTTTCGATAAGTGCTTTGGCTCCTAATGTAATAGTACCTGCCGTATCAATTATATCATCAATTAAAATGCATGTTTTTCCCTCTATATTTCCTACAATATTCATTACTTCTGCAACATTAGGTTTAGGCCTACGCTTATCAATAATAGCTATAGGCGTATTTAACATATCTGCAAGTTTTCTTGCTCTAGTTACTCCACCATGATCTGGCGAAACTACCACTACATCTTCCATATTAGGCAATTTCTTTTGGAAATATCTTGCAATTATTGGCGCACTCATCAAGTGATCAACTGGAATATCAAAGAATCCTTGAATTTGTAATGCATGCAAATCTAACATTATTACTCTATCAGCACCAGCAGTCTCAATTAAGTTTGCTACTAACTTAGCTGTAATTGGCTCTCGACTTCTTGCTTTTCTATCCTGCCTAGCATAACCATAGTAAGGGATTACTACGTTTATCGTATCTACTGACGCACGTTTTAATGCATCAATCATAATTAATAAAGTCATTAAACTTTCATTAACCGGATTACTAGTAGACTGAATTACAAAAACTTCACTTCCTCTTACACTTTCCTCAATATTAATTGAAACTTCACCATCACTAAATTTCTTCACACTACATTTACTTAACTCTATTCCTAAAGATTCTGCTACTTGCTCTGCTAACGGTTTATTAGAATCTAGAGAAAATAACATTAATGGTCTTTCTTCGATATGCATATTAATAAATCCCCCAAATATATTACTTCTTACTAATAAGTATACCATTTATCGTTTTCAATTTCCAGCAGAACAATAAAAGATCTAGTATTATTACTTTAATACTAGATCTTTTATTTATTAATTGTATTTCTCTAATAGATTTTTTAAATCCCCTTTGGGTCTAAATCCTGTAATCTGTTCTAAAACCTGACCCTCTTTTACTACTAAAAGTGTAGGAATTGACATTATTCCATGTTCTCCAGCAGCTTCTTGATATTCATCAATATTTAACTTAACAAAATTTATATTTGTTAGCTCTGATGATAATTCTTCTAAAACAGGTGATACCATTCTACAAGGTCCACACCATGGTGCCCAAAAGTCTACTAAAGTAACCTGACTTCTATTCTTTAATTCATAAAAATCTTTGTCATTTATTTCTAACATTAATATATTTTCCTCCATATTTTAATAATAAATATATTGTAAACCTTTATTTACTTCATTTCAACTATAGTGACTCCAAGTCCTCCTTCTCCTTGACCACCGCTTCTATAAGAACTTACATATCTATTTTGTTTTAAATATTTTGCGATATTTTTCTTTAAAATTCCTGACCCTACTCCATGAATAATTGTAAAACTATCATAACCTGAAAGCAGTACTTTGTCTATATAATCTTCAATGATTCTTATAGCATCTTCTGTATTTTCACCAATTACATTAATATCTAATCCTACTGTAGTTACCCTTTTTTTACTAATAGTTGGATCTTTTAATCTTATTTTATCTTTTTTAATTTTTTTAAGTTCTTCTAGTTTAACAGTCATTTTTATCGCACCCATTCTAATAGTTGCAACATTGTCCTTCACATCTAAAACTTCAACCCTTTGCCCATATTTTATAAATACTGCATCATCTCCAGCTGATAAAATCCCCTCGATCGGTGATTCTTCAAAAATCTTTTTAGTTTTCATATGAATCTTGTGTGAATCCATGTTAGCTATCATACCATTAAATTGATGTTGTTTAATAGTTTCTGAAACATTTTTAAAGTTTCTATACTCTTCATACATTTCTTCTTTTCTTTTATCAATTTCCTGGTTTAATTCTTCATTTGTTTTTTCATAAAGTGAATATTTATAGGTTTCAAAATCATTTAAATCCGATAATAACGTATCTTTTATTAATTTAATTTCATTTATTTCGAAGTTTAATTTATTAATTTTATCTTCATATTCGTTTATATTTTTTGAAAGCTCATCAATTATAATCGTACTTTCTTTTTCTGTCTCTTTTATAAATGTATTTGCTTCTTCGACTATAGATTCATCTAATCCAATTTTATAAGATATATTTATAGCATTAGATTTTCCCGGAAGACCTATAATAAATTTATATGTTGGTTTTAATGTATCAAAATCAAATTCTAATGACGAGTTTTTATAATAATTTGATTTAAAACAGTAATCCTTTATTTCTGGATAATGAGTTGTACATAATACTGTTGATTTTATATCTTTAAATCTATTAAGTATAGCCATAGATAAGGCTGCACCTTCACTTGGATCTGTTCCTGAGCATAGCTCGTCTAATAAAATTAAAGTTTTATCCGTAGCACTTTCTAAGATTTTTACAATATTTGTCATGTGAGATGAAAAAGTAGATAAATTATTAGCAATTGATTGCTCATCCCCTATATCAATAAATATATTTTCAAAAAAACCTATAGATGATTTACTGTCTGCTGGTATATATAAACCTAAATGTGTTAAAAGTACTGAGAGTCCTACTGTTTTTAAAATAACTGTTTTTCCTCCTGTATTTGGACCCGTTATTAATAAAGAATTAGCTTGATTATCTAAATATATGTCATTTTTTACTACTACATTTTTATCTATTAATGGATTATATGCTTTCTTTAAATCAATAGATGTTATATTTTTTATTATAGGCCTCTCTAGCCCTTTATTTACAGAAAAATTTATTTTTGAAAATATAAATTCTATTTCTGAAAAATTATCTAATGATCTTTTTAAATCCTTACTATTCTCATT
>NZ_JACBYB010000018.1 GCF_013415365.1 Gemella sp. GL1 | reverse complement strand
TAGATTTAACTTAATTTATTTTTTCAAATATATCCCCCTCATTAAATATAAATTTCTTATTTATTTTCTCAACGATATCACTATAGGTCTTTTTTACAATATTTAAATCTTCTTGTAAAGAAATATCTAAATTTTTCTCTGTATATTTCAATTTTTTATATAAATAGATTACTTCTAGAGGAGAATAGTATTGTACATTATCCACATACTTATGTATTTTTTCTATATCAAAAAATACCTCCGTTTCAATATTTTTTTTGATAGTATTTTCCTCATTGTTATTTAAAATCTTATATACCATATCAATATAAATGGATGCATTTTGTAGTTGATATTTAGAATTCAATTTACTATAAGATATGTATAACTTCTCTCTCGCTCTTGTTAATGCAATATAAGCTACAAAATCCTCATCAATCATCAAAACTTTTGAACTTGGAGATAATTCTATACCGAATAAAGATAAAGAATGCTTATCACTATCATCTATTATCCCTGTAGAATCAAGACTTTTAGGTAATATATCTTTATTAAAACCTACTATGAAAATTATTTTTTTATTTTCAACTTTTGATAAATCAATTTTAGACATTATAATATAATCATCTGAACGTGGTACAGTTCTATAAACTATTTTATCTAATAAGATAAACATTATTTTCTTAAACCTTATATAGTCTAATCTCGTATCTCTCTTCTCATTAATACTTTTTAATAAATCTATAATTTTATCAAATATTTGCTGATTTTTATTTTTTTCTTCTAACTGCTTTAAAGATATCTTAGTAACTTCATATTTTTTTATAATTTTTTCTTCAACATTCAACCATTCTAATATACCAAATATATTTTTGACATACTTAGAAATTTTCTTTCCCTTTTTTAACTGATTAAGTCTATAGGCTAAATCCTGTAGGAATGTTTTTACAAAACTTAATTCTTGACTAGTATAGCCTTGGCTCGGCTTAATGAAATATTTTTTATCTAAATCCTGTATTTTATTAACTAATTTGTTGTTTAATATAATTTCTATATCTTCTGTAGTTAAATTTCCTCCTTTCATTAAAATACTTTTTAAATCCACAGAAGAATTTTTAATGATATTTAGAATGCTATATTTAAATCTTTTATCATCATAATTTAAGATATTTTTTATCAATTTTATTAGTCTATGATTTGAAACACTTATCTCTTTATCTATATGAAGATTTATACCGAAATCTCTCAATATGTATTCAAAGTTTTCATATACTTCATCTCTATATAAAATAGCAATATCCTTTAAATTATATTTATTTTCTATGCGCTCCCTGCTGATATTTCTAGCAAGCTGTTTCATTTCTAATTCAATATTAGGAGCTTCATATATAGAAATATTGTTTTTTCTAGTTTCTTTATAAGATTTAGAATTTTTACTAAGTTCTTTTTGTAAATAATATAATTCATCATTCACATATCTATTTTCTTCATATTTATTTCTTTGAATTTCAGTTATAATATTCCTATTAACTTCCAAATGGATTTTATAGTTTTTATTTTTTTCTTCGGAATAAAATGTAACTATTTCAAATTTGAATAACTTGTTTCTTATAAGTATAGAATTAATATAGGCTATTATTTCATGAGATTTCCTATAGATATCTAAAGCATACTTATTAGTATCTCTTACGTCTTTTAAAGATAAAAAATTATATGTCTTCTCTTCAATTAAATCTTGTTTGACTAATTTTTCCAACTTAAAATTAGTATATTTATCTAATTCACTTATACAAGATAGTGAAACTTTATTTGATTTTTTTATAAAGACCTCTATTAACTTATATTCTAGTGGGGAAAAATTATAATATCCATCTATATAAAAAACATACTCGGACAGATCTGTATGTTCCAAACCGGCAATAATATTTTCAATATAAGTTTGTTCACTATACTCCATATTTTCTAGTAGTATGGCCTTATATTCTGTATAAAGTTCGACAATATCTTCAAACTTATCTCTACTATCATCCAAAGTGTCTATAAATTCCCTTATTTCAATACTTTCAACATCATATTCATTTAATTCATCAATCAAATCATTTATTACATTAATAAAATCAAAATCTTGCATCAATCTATTTATTAAAAAATTATCTCTACCCTCAAATCTATTGATAAGCTCTAAGTAATAGAAATATTTATTCGTTTCTTTCAAAGGAACTACATCAGATCCTATTAAAGTACTTAACTTCCTAGATAACCTTGCAAAATTTACCACATCAATATTGAAAGTAGCACCTAATTCTTCACATAATAATTTTTCAAAGTTATATGAATTTTGATCAGGAGTAATAATTATAATTTTATTTGAATCTTTTTTTACTTTAATATCATTTAGAATATACTTTGTTTTACCTAATCCACTAGGTGCAATAATCAACTCTAACATAATAAATACCTCCAAAAAATACTAGATACTATCTATTCAGTACCTAGTATTTCCTTATTTTTATTAAATTCAAAAACTACTCTTGCTAAATCATCAAGTAAATCATCTAATTCATCCCAATTTTTGACTGTCGCTCCGCTAGCTAATCTATGTCCACCACCATTATATTTTTCAGCAATTTGGTTTATTGACGGACCTTTAGATCTTAAACGTACTCGTATTTTATTACCTTCATCAATTGCAAAGCACCAAGCTACTAATCCTTCTAAACTTCTTATTAAATTTACTTCACTCGATACCTCTCCAGGTTCAATTTGATACTCCTCCATATCAGCTTTAGTAATTTTTAAATAAACCACTCCATCATGATATACATTATAATTTTTAAAAATAAATGATCTAAATCTCATCATTTTCTCACTAGAAATATCTAGCCTATTTAATAATTGCGCCATATTAAAATCATAATTTAATAATTCTGCAGCTACTTTTAAAGTGTTTGCACTTGTATTTGGAAATAAGAATCTTCCTGTATCTCCTACTATACCAACATAAATTAACTCAGCTGCTTTATCTGTTAATTTAAAATTATATTTATCTTTTAAATATGTATAAAAATTATATATTAACTCGCTACACGATGAGACTTCTATATCCACTAAATTTATATTTGCATAATTATCAATTGGGGGGTGATGATCTATTTTAATTAGATAGTTTTCTTTTGTAAACAACTTTCCGTCGATTCTATCAAAATTTGCAGTATCAGTAGTAATTACTAATGCACCTTTGTAATCACTACTATCTACTTCTACAGTATCGAATAAAAATGATAGTGATGGTGATTTTTTCCCTACAAGTATAACTTCCTTATCTTCGAAATTTTTTCTTATAATTTCTGCTAAAGCACCTTGAGAACCATAAGCATCCGGATCTGGTCTTTCATGTCTATGAATAATAATTTTCTTATACTGTCTTATTTTTTGAAAAATTTTCTCATATAATTCTATATTTTTTTCTACCATAGTTCTTCTTTCTTAATCTAATTTCTTTGAAATACTTGACAAGTAACTAAGGCTTTAGCTACCATATCATTTTTATCATAAACTTCTACATCAAATTTAGCTGACTTTCTTCCTATATCTAAAATTATGGCTTTCGCCGTTATTATTTTATCTAATGGAACTGGTTTAATAAAATAAATATTAACATTTTGCATCAATACTTCACTTCTATTATGATTATAACTTGCTATATGAACAGATTCATCAATCATACTTAATAAAGCTGCACTTGAAAATGTTCCAAATTGATCTAACATCTGAGGAACAACTTTTATCTGAATACCATCTACTTTTTTCACAATACCTTTCCTTATAGTTTCATCAAATGTATCGTTATTTTGAGTATGATACCTGCTATTAGTTAACATTGAATTGATGATTATCTTTCTTGTAACAATTCCAAGTAACATAGACTTCTCATCAACTACCGGAATTAACTCAAAACCTTCTGATAAAATAACATTTCCTATCGAAGATACTGGATCATTTAGCCTTGCAGTAGTAACTTTCTTTTCCATAACATCTTTAATCAATAGGCTCTTATCCTTTAAGAAAACATCTCTTACTGTCACTACTCCTACTAATTTTCCTATTTCATTGACAACTGGAAATCTGGTGTGACCAACATTTAATTGCAGATTATACCAATCTTCTACTGTATTATCTTCTTTTATTGTGTGAATAGAATCTTTTTTTATATACATAGATTCAACAGTCACTATATCTCTTTTTATTATTTGATCATTCGTTACCCTATTAATCAAATGAGCAATAGAAAATGAATCATGGTTAGTTACTATCAGAGGCAGATTTTTCTGATCAGCTACTTTTTTTATTTCAGCACTAGGAATGTAGCCTCCTGCAATTAAGACAGCACACCCTTTAGACAGGGCCATTTCTATAACATTTGGTCTGTTTCCTACTATTAATAAGGTTCCCTTTTCTATATGCTGTTCTACTTGTTTAAAATCCATCGCACCGATTGCAAAATCTTGTACAATTTCATGTATTCCTCCACGTCCAGCTATTAATTGACCTTCAACAATATTCACAATTTCAGAATAAGATAGTTTCTCAATATTTTCTCGTTCTTTCTTCTGAATTCTTACAGTTCCCACCCTCTCAATAGAGGAAACAAAACCTTTGTTTTCAGATTCCTTTATGGCTCTATAAGCAGTTCCTTCACTAACTTTCAAATCTTTTGCAACTTGTCTTACCGATATTTTACTACCAATAGGTAAGGATTTTATATGTTCTAATATTTTTTGATGTTTTGATTTCATAAAAAATACTACCTTTCTGTAATAATATTATTTTTATTATAGCATTTTCTAAAAAGAAACACAATCGAAACTGTTCTATATCAGAATCTTATTTTCTACCTGCTGGCAATCTCTTAGCATAACCTTCTTTATTTTCTTGCTTCACTCTCGCAATAGCTAGCGTATCGTCTTTTATATTTTCGGTAACAGTTGTACCTGCTGCAACAACAACTCCATTTCCAATTTCTAATGGGGCTATCAAATTAGAGTTACATCCTATAAATGTATCTTTTCCAATTTTTGTTTCATATTTATTTTTACCATCATAATTAACAGTTATCGTCCCACATCCAATATTGGTATTATCCCCTACAGTCACATCTCCCATGTAACTTAAATGGGAAGTTTTAGCTCCATTTCCATATTTAGCATTCTTAAGTTCTACAAAATTTCCTACTCTAACATCCGAACCTAATACAGTATTATTTCTTAAATGAGCATATGGACCCACAGTTGAATTATCCCCAACTTCTGAATCTATTATAGTGGATTGTAGCACATCTACCGAATTACCAATTTTGGAATTTTCTAAATATGAATTAGGTTTAATCTTACAATCATCTCCTATAATAGTATTAGATTTAATCGTTACATTAGGATATATTGTTGTATCTCTTCCTATTATTGCATTTGGAGCTATATATGTTGATGATGGATCCACTAAGGTTACTCCGTTTAACATATGTTTTTCATTAATTCTTTTGCGCATGACATTTTCTGCATATGACAATGCAACCCTATCATTAACACCAAAAGTTTCATCAAAATCAGCACAAAAATAAGTTTCTATCTTTTCAGACTTCTCTCTTAACAAATATAATACATCTGGTAAGTAATATTCACCTTGAGTATTATTATTTTTAACAAGTTCTAGCATTTCAAAAAGTAATTCATTATCAAAACAATAAATTCCAGAATTAATTTCTTTAATTTGTTTTTCTGTAACACTAGCATCCTTTTCTTCTACTATTTTTAATAGTTTTCCCTTTTCATCGCGAATTATTCTTCCATAAGAGTATGGATTTTCAGTATAAGAGGTCAAGACGGTAGCTTTCGCTCTTGTTTCCTCGTGATGTTTTAACATATTATCCACTGTTTCAGATTTAATTAATGGCGTATCTCCATACATTACAATAGTTGTTCCTTTTTTATCAGCTAAAATATCTTTCGCCATTTTTACTGCATGACCAGTCCCTAATTGATCTGATTGTAAAACAAACTTGCTTCTATTTCCTACAGCCTTTTTTACTAATTCAGCACCATGACCTACTACAGTAACTATTTCTTTCATATTCAAATCTGCAACACTATCTAGAACCAACTCTACCATAGTCCTATCACATACTTTATGCAAAACCTTATATAATTTCGACTGCATTCTAGTTCCCTTTCCTGCAGCTAACACAACTGTATATCTATTGTTCATATTCTATATCCTCTATCTTTCAATATTTTTATTTTTTTCATTTAATTGCTGTAATGCATTTCCACTCTCTATTTCGAACTCACCCGTAAATTCATTCAATTTTGTTAGTCTAGACAAGTATGTATAATTTTCATCAATATCATACTCCGAATCAAAACATTGAGTTAAAACTGCTTTTCCTACAACATCTACATCAAATTCTTTCATAAGTGATTGCATTCCCTTCATAACACCACCACCACGTAAAAAATCATCAACTAATAAGACTTTTGATGAAGACTCTAGGCTACGTTTTGATAAAACCATTGTTTCTATTTTCTTTCTTGACCCAGAAACAAAGTTTATTGCTACAGTAGTCCCCTCTGTTACCTTATTATCTCTCCTAATTATTACAACTGGTCTATTTAACACAGATGCTACTGCATAAGCAACTGGTATACCTTTTGATGCAACAGTCACAACTGCATCAACTTCCTTGTCTTGATAAATATTCGCAATTAACAAACCTAATTTATTCATCAAACTTGGGTTTCCGATAATGTCTGACATATAGATATAACCACCTGCTAATAGTCTATCTGTAGATTTCAAGTTATCTAAAAATTCATCTACTACCTCTCTAGCTGCTGTGTTATTCAATATTGGATAAAATACTACTCCTCCATTAACCCCAGACAAAGTTTTAATAGTCCCTATACACTCTTCTTTAAAACTATCTTTTATAATATGGATATCTTCACTTATTGAAGATTTAGCTTGATTAAATTTTGATACAAAATATGTTAAAGGAATTAGTTTATTAGGATTTTTCAACAAATATTCTGTCATCAATACTATACGTTCACTTCTTTTTAATTTCATTAATCTCTCTCCAAATCTTAATACTATTTATAAGTTTAACACGAACATTCGTTATAGTAAAGTCTTTTAAATATATTTCAAAATATTGAATAAATGCTGTCTTTATAGTATAATATCTTTACTAAATATTTTAAAGAAAAGAGGATATAACACTTAAATTATGGATCTCAGTATCATATTAAAAATATTTTTAATCATTATTTTACTATTGGGTTCTGCATTATTCGTTATGGCAGAATTTTCATTAGTTAAATTACGACCTACTAGAGTACAAGAGTTAGCTAAAACTGGAGATAAAAACTCTAAGTTAATATTACATATGCTTGACAACTTAGATAATTATTTATCAGCTTGTCAACTTGGTATTACTATCGTTTCTCTTGGTTTAGGTTGGGTTGGAGAATCAACATTTCATGCATTACTTCATCCAGTGTTTGATTTACTAAACCTTAATCCATCAATAAGTCATACAATCTCATTTGTTTTTGCCTTTTCTCTTATGACACTTCTTCACGTTGTTCTTGGAGAGTTAGTACCAAAAACAATGGCAATACAAGCCGCTGAAAAATCTTCTTATAGAATCGCAAGACCCTTGTATATTTTCTATAAAATTATGAAGCCATTTATCTGGGCGCTTAACGGCTTAGCTGGAATTATAATAAATTCCATGGGCTATTCTTCATTAGCTGGTCATGGTGACATTCATAGTGAGCAAGAACTTAGAACTATTATGCAGTCTTCTAGAGCTCATGGTCAAATAAATGATAATGAATATCGCTATGTAGAACGTGTATTTGAATTCGATAATAAGATAGCTAAAGAAGTCATGACGCCTCGTACAGAAGTCGAAGCAATCGATCTAGAAGATTCATTAGCTGTTATAAGCAGGCAAATGAAACAAGAAGAATATACTCGATATCCTGTTATTAGAGATGGTGATAAAGATGATATTCTAGGAATATTAAATGTTAAAAAATTACTATTTGCTGATAAAGAAATCACAGAAAGTTCTAACTTAGAAGAATTTATCTCTCCAGCTATAAAAGTATTTGAACATACTCCTATCTCTCAAGTTTTAAAAACAATAAAACAAACAAGAGAACATATGATTATAATAACTGATGAATATGGTGGAACAAGTGGTATACTTACTTTAGAAGATATCGTTGAAGAATTGACAGGAGAAATTCGTGATGAATTTGACGATGATGAACAAAGTTTGATCAAAAAACTTAAGAATGGTCATTATTTAGTTGATGGATGGGTTCCAATTCAAGATATAAATTCTTTATTTTCTATCAACCTTCCCCACGAAGAGGTAGACACTATTGGAGCTTACATATATTTACAAAAATATGAATATAAAGTTGGAGCTACCTACTTAATAAAAGATGTAAACTTTAAAGTTCTTACTGTTGAAGAAAATCAAATACGCCAGATTGAAATTTGGAAAGACTAAAAAATAGAGATGATTTTAATCATCTCTATTTTTTAGTCTAATTTATTAGAATATATTTACTATATTTTCATTTTCATCTATATCAATTTTCACAGCATTAGGAATTTTAGGTAAACCAGGCATTGTTAAAATCTTATTTGTATAAACTACTACAAACCCTGCTCCCGCTTTTAATTTTATATCTGTAATCTTTACCGTAAAATCTATAGGTCTACCTTTTAAATTAGGATCATCTGATAATGATAAAGGAGTTTTCGCCATACAGATGGGTAAATGACTCAGTCCCAATTTGTTAATTTTCTTAATTTCATTCAGTGACTCTTGACTAACACTAATACCAGCTGCACCATAGATTTCTTTACATACAATTTCAATTTTTTCTAATATCGATTTACTATCTTCGTACAGAAATTTAAATTCTTTTGTACTATTGTCAACTAAATCTATCACTTTATTAGCTAGGTCAATGGCACCTTTTCCTCCTTCAGAAAAAACTTTTGTTTCTGATAAAGTTATATCTTTATCCTTAGCCCATTCTTTCATAAAATTAAGTTCTACTTCTGTATCTGTAGAAAAAACATTTAATGCCACTACAACTGGAACATTAAATTTCTCTAAGTTTTCTAAGTGTTTTTCTAAATTAGATATTCCTATTTTAAGTGCTTCTAGATTTTCTATAGTTAACTTCTCTACTTCAATACCTCCATGAAGTTTTAAAGCTCTAATAGTTGCTACAATAACAGCTGCTTTAGGTTTTAAATTAGCTTTTCTACATTTAATATTAAAGAATTTTTCTGCACCTAAATCAGCTCCAAAACCAGCTTCAGTTACAACATAATCAGCATACTTCATAGCTGTCTTAGTAGCAATAATAGAATTACACCCATGAGCTATATTAGCAAATGGCCCTCCATGAATAATTGCTGGATTATTCTCCAATGTTTGAACAATATTCGGCTTGATAGCATCTTTTAATATAGCTGCTATAACCCCTTCTATTTCTAAATCACGCACATAAATTGCTTCACCTTTTGAGTTATAAGCAACAATAATATTGGAAACTTTATTTTTTAAGTCCTGTACATTTTCCGATAAACACAAAATCGCCATTATCTCACTTGCCACTGTTATATCAAAATGATCTGATCTCTGTTCCCCGTTATTAGCTGTAGCAACTTCAATATGTCTTAATGCTCGATCATTCATATCAAGAACACGATTAAATACTACATTTTTAATATCTAATTGATTTCCTTGAAAAATATGGTTATCAATAACTGCAGCAATTGCATTGTTTGCAGTTGTTATGGCATGCATGTCCCCAGTGAAGTGTAAGTTAATCTCGTCCATTGGAATTACCTGTGAATATCCACCACCACAAGCTCCACCCTTCATTCCTAAAACTGGACCTAAAGATGGCTCTCTAAGTGCTACACACGCCTTTTTACCAATTGCATTTAAACCTTCAGTTAGTCCGATAGTAACCGTTGATTTACCTTCACCACCAGCAGTTGGATTTACTGCTGTAACTAAGATTAAATTAGAATTAGGATTAGCTTCTAATTCATTAATTTTAATTTTTGCTTTGTAATCCCCATATAAAATAAGGTCTTCATCTTTAATTCCTATTTTATTAGCGATAATTGTAATTTTTTCCTTTTGGCTTTCTTGTGAAATTTGAAAATCTGTTTTCATTGGGTGCTTCTCTCCTTAAAATATTAAACTAAATTAAATTTTTAAAATTTTGTTGTCTTAATACTTCATAAATAATCATAGCTGCCGTATTTGATAAATTTAAAGATCGAACTTTATCAGTCATTGGAATTCGCAACGTCTGTTCTTTGTATTTCTCTCTAAATTCTTCCGGCAATCCTTTTGTCTCTTTTCCAAATATAAGGTAAATATCTTCATTATCTTGATTAGAAAAATCAAAATCTGTATAGTTCTGCTTTCCAAATTTTGTAACTAAGAAATAATTTTTATCTTTTGTGTTTTCTAAAAAATCATCCATACTTTCCCACACAACCAAGTCTAAATTATCCCAATAATCTAATCCGGCTCTCTTTACATGCTTATCATCGATTGAAAAGCCAAGTGGTTTAATTAAATGTAATCTTGTATTTGTTCCAACACAAGTTCTTGCTATGTTACCAGTATTTGCCGGGATTTCAGGTTGAAATAATACAATATTATTCATATTCTAAAACGGTAATTTACCTCCTAGTAACCTACCTATCCCCTTTCTTTTTGACTTATTATTCACCATTCCTCCAAATTGTTTCATCATTTTTCTCATTTCTTCAAATTGTTTAATTAATTTATGAACTTCTGATATAGGTCTTCCACTTCCCTTGGAAATCCTATTTCTTCTTGGAACATTTATGATATCTGGATTCTGACGTTCTTCAATAGTCATAGATTGAATAATTGCTTCAATATAAGTAAACTGCTTTTCATCAATTTGCGATAGATCTACACCTTTAACTTTATTCATTCCAGGTAACATTCCTAATATATCTTTTATTGAACCCAACTTTTTCATCTGATTTAATTGACTTAAAAAATCCTCAAATGTAAAATTTTGAGTCAATATTTTTTCCTGCATCTTCTTGGCTTCATCTTCATCAATAGATGCTTGGGCTTTTTCGATTAAAGTCAAAACATCTCCCATTCCTAGAATTCTTGACGCCATTCTCTCTGGATGAAAATATTCTAGATCATTCATTTTTTCACCCATACCAATTAATTTGATAGGTTTACCTGTAATTGATTTAATTGATAAGGCCGCTCCCCCCCTTGTATCTCCATCAAGTTTAGTCAATACAAGTCCAGAAATATCCAATTGTTCATTGAAGGATGTAGCTATATTAACAGCCTCTTGTCCAATCATTGAATCCACTACTAATAGAATTTCTTGAGGTTTTACTGCTGCTTTAATATCTTGTAATTCTGTCATTAACTCTTCATCAATATGTAACCTACCAGCAGTATCTATAATTATATAGTTTAAATTATTTTCTTCTGCATAATTTAAACCGTCTTTAACAATATCAACTGGATTTTTATCTACATAGAAAACAGGAATATCCAATTGTTTACCTAAAGTTTGCAATTGTTGAACAGCAGCTGGGCGATATACATCCGCGGCAATTAGTAAAGGACGTTTTTTCATTGTTTTCTTTGCTTTTAAAGCAAGTTTCCCAGCTGTAGTAGTTTTCCCTGCCCCCTGTAACCCTACCATCATAACAGTGTTTTTTTTATTATTTTGAACTAATTCAGAATTATTACCGCCTAATAACTCAACTAATTCTTCATTAACAATTTTAACTATTTGTTGAGCTGGTGTAAGTGACTTCATTACATCTACTCCAACTGCTCTTTCACTAATTTTTTTTACGAAATCTTTTACTACTTTAAAGTTAACATCAGCTTCCAATAAAGCTAATCTAACTTCTCTCATCATTTCTTTTACATCAGTTTCTGTTACCTTACCCTTGCCTGTTAATTTAGCGATCGTATTCTGTAATCTCTCTGATAAATTTTCAAATGCCATTGTATCCTCCTAATTTTCTAATTTAAGCAGGTGTTCTATTAAATTTGCTATATCATCATCTTTATTAATTTTAGTAATTTCATTTAAAATAAATTTTCTTTGGTTACTTGATTCAATAAGAGATAATTTTTTTTCATAATCCTCTAAATCTGCAAGACTTCTCTTTATATTAGTGGATATTGCTTGTTTGGATACACCATAAATCTCTGCCATTTCTGTTAAAGATAAATCTTCAAAATAATAATTTTTCAAATACTCTCTTTGCTTATCGCTAAGTAAATCAGCATAATAATCATATAAATGACTTACTTCCAATATTTTCTTTATTTCCACTAAGCCCTCCTTTAATTATACATACTATTTAATTTTAGCATATTAACATAAATTAGTAAATCATTTTTATAGAACGAATATAATCTTAAAGCATAAATTAGTATGATTTTCCGAATATTTCTAAATTAATATTTATGTATTTTATAATTAAATTCAGTTTTTGCTATAAATACTTAATTTCACTAGGTATTGAATTTTTCCTTTTCTTTTTAATGTTTATAAACATACTATTTTTTTCTTTAATTCTTTCAATAAATTCTACTACCTTTAATATAGTAATAACTATTATTAACCAATATATAAACATTTCCGCCTCCAATAAATTAAGATTTCCGTACTTTTATAATAACATAAAGTTTTCCGTATTTCAAGTGTATGATATATTGATTTTTTATACGGAATACTTTATAATTAAATCAGTATATATTAGGAGTTTTTTACTATGGATAAAGATTTATTTAGAGAAAGACTGTCCTCTCTTCTCAAGAAAAAAAATATCAAGCAAGCGCAATTATCAAAATTAAGTGGTATCTCTGCATCTTCTATAAGTGATTGGCTCAAAGGGAAATACAGTCCTAAACAAGATAAAATTGAAATACTAGCCAATATTTTAAAAGTTAACTCATTATGGCTGGCTGGGATTTCAAAAATAAGAACCCCTCTATCCACTACTTCAACTACAAATATTTCAAATTTGTCAACAAAAATTAATAAAATTCCATTACTTGGAGAGATTTGTGCTGGAGATGGAATCTTTGTTGAAGAAAATTTTGAAAATTATATCTACAATGATCAAATTAAAGGTGCAGATTTTGCATTAACTGTAAAGGGTGATAGTATGACTGAAGCTGGAATTTTTGAAGGTGATGTTGTTTTTATAAAAAAAACATCACTTGTTAGAAATGGTGCTATAGCTGCTGTACTTTTACTTGATTCAAATGAAGCCACTATTAAAAAATTTTATAAAAAAGATACTCATGTTTTACTACAACCATGTAATTCACATTATGAACCTATTATTACAAAAGATGTTTTAATTTTGGGGGAATGTATAGGCATTTTTAGAAAATTTTAAACTAACTAAAAAAAGAAGCAACTATGCTTCTCTTTTTTAGTGTTAGAATATTTTATATTTGAACAACAGTGTTAGCAAAAGGTAAATAAGTTCCATCTTCTAAGTAATACACCAATCTATTATTACTTACACCATATCCTGTTACACTGTAACTTGTATTTAATGTAGCTTTAGATTTAGTTTTCGTTAATTCTTTATCTTCAAAAATATCTTGTTCTTCTGTAACAGCTACAGCTAAAGGATATGCAATAAAATCAAAATTCATAGAATCATTATTTGTAACAATCTCAACTAATTTTGGATTAGCTGTAATATATTGTCCTGCCGCATCTCCTTCGGCTATCTGGTACATCATATACCCACCTGGAAATGATACTGAATTTACTTTCAATTGTGTATCTTTTTCTATATTTCCTATTTTATTAGACCATCCAGCTGATTGATATGTAGGTATTTTTTCTAATACTTTAATATCTCTTGCTACTGATAAAGTTATTCCAGGATTATAATCTTTATTAGCTGCTGCTTCTTCTTTATTTATCAGATCAATTAAATCAGAATTAACATTTTCATTATCTTTCTTACTATTTTCATTGCTATCAGTGTTTTCTGAACTAGCTGCACTGCTTTGCGTTGTAGTTGTTGTCGTTGTAGTATTTGAAAGATAACCACTATAAGTATCTTTCGGAGTTGATAAAAGTTTCATAAATAAGACCAATGCTGTAATAGTGATTAGCGTAATAATTATCGAAAATAATATTTTAAATTTATAGTTATGCCTTGCAATTCGTACATATTCTAAACTTTTTATATTTTTTCTAAATATATACTTAGATACATAATATATTATTGACCCAATAAAGACTTTAAATACATTTTTTTCTGTATCCACATATTCATAAAATTCCGGCTCTTCATCATCTTCTATGGTTTCATTTAAAATTACAATATCTTTTTTATCTATAGCCTCATCTTTTAAAACTTTTTTAGACTCTTTTTCTTTAAGTTCTTCAAGTAATTGCCTTTTTAATTTTCTCCTTTCCAACAGTAACTTTCTTAATTTATCTTCTTTTTCTTGAATTGATTCTTTAACCTGTTCATTTTGATTTTTATTCAGAGTCATCAATCTCAATCTTTCTTTCTCTATCTCAGCTTCTTTTTCTTTTAAAATATCTTTAGCTGGTTCTACTTTTTTAACATTCTCGTTCTCTTCTTTTGTTTTCAAAGTTTCTGATTTTATATGAGACTTATTTTTTTTTGATTTTTTCTTTTTCATTATAATCTCCTCAACATTCTAAGTTACAATTAATTATAACACATTTATTTAAATATATATACTAAAGTATTTACATACTTGAAAAATCTCCTAAAATTCAATAATTTTAGGAGATTTTTCTCAATTAATTTATTTTTTTGTTTTTAAATTTTCTTCCCATGCTTGAAGTCCATTTTTTAACATATATATATCAGTATATCCGTATTTTTTTAAAGTATAGGCTGCTCTAGGGGCTAGAGATCCATTTTTATCACATAAATAAATTGGTTTATCCTTTAATAAAGAAGAATATTTAAAGTTTAACTGTGAAAAAGGAATATTTCTTGCTCCATTAATATGGGCATAAGTAAATTCTGTTTTTTCTCTTATATCTACTAATTGAACTTTTCTAATATCTTTTTTAAATTCTGCATAAGGTAATTTAGTAACAGCTTTACTCATTCTATAATAATTAATTAATCCTACTGCAGCAACAATAGC
>NZ_JACBYB010000025.1 GCF_013415365.1 Gemella sp. GL1 | reverse complement strand
TAGTTTTCGTCTGGTGGCGATAGCAAAGAGGATACACCTGTACCCATACCGAACACAGAAGTTAAGCTCTTTAGCGTCGACTGTAGTTGGTCTTACGACCTGCGAGATTAGAACGTTGCCAGGCAATAGTAGAACCCTTTGGGGTTCTTTTTTTGTTTACTTAATTTGATTTTATCTCGAAAATATAGTAATATTATATATACTATGCGTGATAGGAGGCTATATAATGCAATTAGAAGCAGATAAAATATTTGAGATTACAAGTAGTAATAAAAAATTAATATTAGATGCCTTAGAGATGATTAATAATATATCTAATGATGTTAATATAAAAGTAGCATATATAAAAATTTTATCAAATTTATTAAAATTTAATAAAGGGATAGAAAATTATTTTTATTCTAATAAAGAATTAGCTCATAATGAAGTGATTAACAATGATGATAGTCAACAAAAATTTACTGAAATCAAGGCGAATTTAAAAGCTGAATTTAATAAAGAAATCTTTTCATCCGATGAAACAGTGAAGTTTTATTCTTACATAGACAATATTGAAAATAATATTTTTGAAATATTTTCAACTGAAGAAATGTATGAATTTAATAATTATTTAATTCAGCTTATTAATGATCATAAAATTGATGAGTTTATATGGTTAAATACTATCTATAATATATATAAGGATAAGCAAAGTTTAAGAGATATAGTTAATGATTATAGAACTTTTAATCAAATAGAATTCTCAGATTTATATAAGATGTATTTATTTGTAACTGACTATAATATTAATAATTTATTACTTATGGGAGAATCTGAATTTATAAAGGATGATTATTTAAAAAATATTAACATATTTTTTGATTATATGTATTCTTTAATAGATGATATGAAAACTTTCGTTGCAAAAGAGAATAAGAAGGATATACTTTCATTTGATTTAAAAATGGAATCTTATACAAACGTTAAAACTCCCGATAAAAATGAATTTTTAACAATTACTAAAAAAATATTTGGCATCATGAATGATATATTTAAAAATGATAATACAAAATTATTATTAGATAATGTATATCCATTAGTAATTAAAGCATTTTATGCACCATTAAAAAATAATGATAAGATTAAGTATGATTTCAATCCAGACTTCTTATTTGCGATGGAGTATTTACAAGTAATAATAGAAGTAATGAGTAGTGAAGATGACTAATCTATTAGAAGAAACGGATTTTTTTATTGTTTATAATGACTATCATAATCATAATTTTGGTAGAGAATTGAATATGCTATATCTTCCTTTAATAGGGGCTAATGCTATAAAGCTTTATGAATATCTATTTTATAAAATTTTGAATGATGATAATATGTCAGATACAATATTACACTTTGATATTACTGAAAATTTAGCAATTAATATTAAACAATTATTATTAGCTAGAAAAAAATTAGAGGCTTTGGGTTTATTAAAATCTTATTATTATAATGCAGAATCTGAGAAAAGATATCTATATGAGATAGTAAAGCCATTGTCTTTTACAGAATTTTTATCTAATAATTTATTATCGGAATTGTTAAAGAATACTATTGGAGATAGTGCCTTTGAAGCGATTATTAATAAATATCCTAGCAGAAAAGTGTCCTTTAGTATTTTTACAGATGTTAGTGCTAAATTTACAGATATTTACGATAGTCAAAGTCCTTTTGAAAATGAAACTCCTAGATTGGAAAGTGGTCCAAATTTATCAGAATACTATTTTGATTTTACTAGACTAAATACAATTTTATCCAGTAAATATATTGATGTGATATTAGAAAATTCATCTTTACGCAAGGAAATACTGAATCTAGCTCATCTATACAAGGTAAGTGCTGATGATATGGCTAGGGGAATTGAAAATTCATTAGATAAAACTTCAGCAGGAACAGATATAGACATTGCTAGTTTGAAAAATTATTTAAATCAGTTATATGTAAATGTAAGGAAACAAGATGTTCCCAATCTTGATAATATGATTAATAAGCAATTATTAAAAGAGACTTACTCAGATAAAAAGGAATTATCTCAAAAGGAAAAAATTGCTCGAGAATTAGATAACATTAATTATGTTGAATTTTTAAACAGAAAACATTCTTTAAAAATTTCTGAAATAGATAGTAGGGATATTATATTAAAAATACAAGAAAAATATAATTTTACAAGTGGTGTACTCAATGTTTTTTTAGATTTTGCTTTGAGAAATTCTAATTCAGTAGGGTTACCATCTTTTAACTATCTTGATAAAATAGCGAGCTCTTGGTCAAACCAAAGGCTGACAACTGCACTAGAAGCAATAGACTTTGCCAATAATATTATGAAAAATAGAAAGCAAAGAGCTGTTCAAAAAACTAAGACTAGTATTAATAAAACAACAAATTATAATAAAGTGACTAGAGAGAAAACTACCCCAGAATACATTAAAAATCAAATGGATGAATTACTTAATAAAGTAAGTGATAAAGAAATTTCGAATAAAAACAATATCAATTATGAAGAATTTTTAAAAGAGAGAGGTATTGAATAATGAAAAAAGTAAATCATTTTGTAAATAGTAAAAAAAATGAAAATATAGATTTGAAAAATGATTTAGTTTATAATTATCCAGATATTGTAAAATTTATAAAATTAAATAATATAAGTGATAATTTTTTTATAAAAAATTATCAAAAATTTTATGATTTTTATGTTATAAAGAGTAACCCTCAAGTTTTTAATATAAGACCATATTTAGATTTTAGTAATGACAGATTAGAGATTAAATATGAAGAGAGTGAGCAAACTAAGCTACTTAGAGAATCTAGAAAATTTAAAAATAGGGTAAAAACAGAATATATTTCAAAAGGAGTATTAAAGGCTACTTTCAAGAATATTAGCGAGAACTCTAACAAAATAAATTTGGCAACAAACTTAGTAGAAATTGCGGATTTAGTTCTATCTTCTAAAGAAACTAAAGGTATATATATATATGGAAAAACAGGAATAGGTAAAACTTATCTTATGGGCTCTTTGTATAATTATTTGAAGTTTAAAGGAAAAGAGCCTGCAATTATATTTTTACCTGAATTTGTTAGAAAACTTAAATCAGAAATTAGTACAGGGAATTTTAATAATTTAATTGAACAAATAAGAGAGCAAGAAATTTTAATTATTGATGATTTAGGGTCAGAGACTAGTACAGAATTTGTTCGTGATGAAATATTATTACCAATTATTAATTATAGATCTGATGAAAAATTATTAACTTTTTTCACATCAAATTTAGGAATTAAAGAACTAAGTGAGTTTTTAGCTAATACTAAAAATGAAAAAGATGATACAAAATCAATGAGAATTCTTAGAAGAATTTTAGATTTAGCGGACCCGGTACTCTTGGATTAATAAATTCTTGATGAATAATTTAAAATATGTTAGAATATCAATGTAATATTATTTATATGTATAAGGACATGATAGTGAAGTAACTTTTTTTCAGAGAGGGTATGGTGCTGTGAATACCTATAGGTCTTTAATTATTACTCCCTTATATTAACATATAAGTTTGATGAGCTTTAATCATTATTGAGGAAATACAATGTATTTCGAAAATGGGTGGTACCACGATAAAAATTTCGTCCCTATCTAAGAAATTTCTTAGATAGGGATATTTATATGCAATAAAGGAGATATAAAATGGTAAAATTAACTTTTCCAGATGGAAGTGTAAGAGAATATGAAGGAAAAACTGCATTAGAAGTTGCTGAATCAATTAGTATTAGTCTTAAGAAAAAAGTAGTTGCAGCTAAATTAGATGATGATTTCATAGATTTAGATAAAGTAATCGATAGAGATGGGAATATAAAATTAATAACTGCAGATGATAAGGATGTGAATGCATTATATGTATTACGACATTCATCAGCCCATCTTTTAGCGCAGGCTTTAAGAAGATTGTACGGTAAAGACGTTCATTTTGGAGTGGGACCAGCAATAGACGGTGGATTCTACTATGATTTTGATACAGAACATAAAGTAAACGAAGAAGATTTACAAAAAATTGAGAAAGAGATGAAGAAACTTATTTCTGAAAATCATCAAATATTAGGAAGAAAAGTATCAAGGGAAGAAGCTCTTGAAATTTTTGCACAAGATCCATATAAGGTAGAATTAATTAATGGATTACCTGAAGAAGCACCAATTACAGTTTACGAGCAGGGAGATTTTATTGATTTATGCCGAGGTGGACATGTTGCATCTACTTCTAAAATTAAAGAATTTAAACTTCTCTCTGTGGCAGGAGCTTATTGGAGAGGAAATAGTGATAATAAAATGTTACAGCGTATTTATGGTACTGCATTCTATACAAAAGATGCATTAGCAGAACATTTACATAGATTAGAAGAAGCTAAAGAAAAAGATCACCGTAAACTAGGGAAAGAACTAGGAATTTTCACTACTAGTCAAAAAGTTGGAGCGGGATTACCTTTATGGCTACCAAATGGGGCAACAATTCGCCGCACTTTAGAAAGATATATTGTAGATAAAGAAATTGAAGCTGGATACGATCATGTCTATACTCCAATTTTAGCATCTGTTGATTTGTATAAGACAAGTGGACACTGGGAGCATTACCAAGATGATATGTTCCCTAAAATGATAATGGAACATGAAGAAATGGTACTTCGTCCAATGAACTGTCCTCATCATATGATGGTTTATAAAAATGAAAAGCATTCATATCGTGAGTTACCAATTCGTATTGCAGAATTAGGAATGATGCACCGTTATGAGGCATCAGGTGCAGTGAGTGGTTTGCAACGTGTTCGAGGGATGACATTAAATGATGCACATATTTTTGTTAGACCAGATCAAATTAAAGAAGAGTTCAAGAGAACTGTTGCTTTAATTCAAGAGGCTTATAGAGATTTAGGTATAGAAAATTATACATATCGTCTATCTTATAGAGATCCAGAAAATAAAGAAAAATACTTTGATGATGATAAAATGTGGAATAATGCACAATCAATGCTTAAGGATGCATTTGATGAATTAGGACTAGATTACATTGAGGTAGAAGGAGAAGCAGCATTTTATGGTCCAAAATTAGATGTTCAAGTTGAGACAGCAATAGGTAAGCAAGAAACACTTTCTACAATTCAATTAGATTTCTTATTACCAGAAAGATTTGAACTTGAATATGTAGGTGAGGATGGAAAAATGCATCGTCCAGTAGTTATTCACCGTGGAGTAATTTCTACAATGGAAAGAATGGTTGCATTCCTACTAGAAGAATATAAAGGAGACTTACCAACATGGTTGGCTCCTAATCAAGTAAGAATTATACCAGTAAATAATGAGTATCATTATGAGTATTCTAAAGAATTGTTTGAAGATCTAAAGAAATCTGGAGTTAAAATTTCAATTGATGATAGAGATGAAAAGCTTGGTTATAAGATAAGAGAAGCAGCATCTAAAAAAATTCCTTATACTTTAGTAATTGGAGATAAAGAAGTAGAAAATAATACAGTTAACGTAAGAACTTTTGGATCATTGGAACAAAAAACTAAATTTTATAAAGAATTTAAGGAAAATATTCTCAAAGAAATTAATGAGAGAAGAATAAAGAAAGAGGCATAATATGGTATTGACGCAAACAACAAAAGAACTTTTAGATGGTGAGATAAAAATTACTATAAAAACTACTTTAGGAGATATGTCTTTTAAGTTATTTGAAAAAGATATGCCTAAAACGGTTGAAAATTTTCTAACTCATGCTAAAGATGGATACTATAATGGAATTATTTTTCATCGTGTTATTAAAGATTTTATGATTCAAGCTGGAGATCCAACTGGAACAGGTATGGGTGGAGAATCTATTTGGGGATCAGATTTTGAAGATGAGTTTTCAATGGATCATTATAATTTTTATGGTGCCCTATCTATGGCAAATTCTGGACCAAACACAAATGGTAGCCAATTCTTTATTGTTCAGGCAAAGCATGTAGATACACGTATGCTTAAACAATTAAAAGATGGTGGATGGCCAGAAGAAGCTGTTATAGAGTATGGTAAAAGTGGTGGAACACCTTGGTTGGATCAAAGACATACAGTTTTTGGCCAAATTATTGAAGGCAAAGATGTACTTGAAAAAATTGCTGCTGTTGAAACTGGATTTCAAGATAAACCAAAAGAAGATGTAGTTATTGTAGATATAGTAGTGGAGTAAAACTATGGGAAATAAGAGAAAAAATTTTTTTGCGACCTTAATATTAGGGGTAATGCTATTTGTAACTGGATGTTCTAATATTACGGGATTTGATGACGGTACAGAAAAAACAAAAGTAGAAACTTCAAACATTGTAAGCACAGGTGATGCGGGTTCTAAATATACAGTTAGTCAAGAAGAAAAAAACTATTTAAAAAATAAATTTGATAAATTAAGTAGTGTTAATGAGCAAACAGTAGGATATATATATGTTCCAGGTGGAAAAATGGAAGAACCTATTGTACAAGATAAAGAAGATAAGTCAAACGCAATATATTTAGATAAAACTTTTGAGAAAAACAATATTCCACTTATGGGGGCTGTTTTTATGGATTATAGTAATGATGGAAAATTTGAGGATCATCTTACGTGGTTATTTGGACATGCTAGAGGATCAGGTGTTTCGGATTATAGAATGTTTAAAGATGTATTGAGATACAAAGATCAAAAATTTTTCAATGAACATCCTTACGTTGTTGTGGAAACTCCGGAAAGAAAATATTATTATGAAGCTGTGATGATTCACGAAGTTCATGAAGACACAGAATTATATAAGACAGATCAAGACTTATACACTAATCACTACAATAGTAGCTCTATAGAGATTAGCAAGGAAGAATATGATTCTCAGTACAAAGCTAAGGATTTAGAAGATTATTTTGATAAATTAAGTAAATCTGAAACAGTTTTTGCAAAAAAAGAAAATATGAAATTTAATGTGAATGATAAATATTTAATATTATCTACTTGTCCAGATTTTATTGCAGATCCAGAAACTAGATATAATTTATATTTAAGACAAATACCAGATTCAGAATTAAATGAATTTTTAGAAAAAAATAAAGATAAGTTAGTAGCTAATACTAAAGCTGACTAGAAAATAAAAACCAACTACAATCTATGTAGTTGGTTTTTATTTAGATTCATAAAGAAAAGAGAAACTTTAAATCTTTTAATATTGTTTTAAATACTGGTCAATTTCCCAATCTGTTACTCGCGTTCTAAATGAATCCCATTCGATTGATTTTGCTTCGATGAAGTTATTAAAAATATGAGAACCAAGAGAATTCTCCATAATTTGAGATGATTTTAATTCCTTTAGTGCAGTATATAGAGTAGAAGGTAATTGATCGATACCCTGAGCTAATCTCTCTTCTAATGTCATAACATAGATATTACTTGAAACTTCATCAGCAGGAATTAATTTATTCTCTATTCCATCTAAACCTGCAGCTAAAATTGTAGACATAGCTAAGTATGGGTTAGCAGCAGGGTCAACAGAGCGTACCTCTACACGAGTAGATTTTCCACGTGATGCCGGAATACGTACCAATGGAGAACGGTTAGAAGTAGACCAAGCTACATAACATGGAGCTTCATATCCAGGAACTAGACGCTTGTATGAATTAACTGTTGGATTACATACAGCTGTAAAAGCACGTGCGTGTTTTAAAACTCCTGCGATAAAGTAGTAAGCATCTTGTGATAATTGGTTAGGAGTAGATTCATCGAAGAAACAGTTTTTTCCATTTTTAAATAAGGATATGTTACAGTGCATACCTGATCCATTTATTCCGTATATTGGTTTAGGCATAAAGGTCGCATGCAATCCATGTTTACGTGCAATTGTTTTTACAATTAATTTGAATGTTTGAATGTTATCGCAAGCAGAAACTACATCAGCATATTTAAAATCAATTTCATGTTGACCGGGTGCTACTTCATGGTGAGAAGCTTCGATATCAAATCCTAATCTTTCAAGTTCTAATACTATATCACGACGAACATTTTCACCTAAATCAACTGGAGCTAAGTCGAAGTATCCTCCATTATCGTTTAAATCTAGTGAAGGCTCTCCATTTTCTTGAAGTTTAAATAAGAAAAACTCTGGTTCTGGTCCTAAATTTAGGGTATCGTATCCTAAATCATTCATTTTTTTCAACATACGTTTTAAGTTACCACGTGGATCTCCGGCAAATGGCTTTCTATCAGAAGTATATATATCACAGATAAAACGTGCTACTTTTCCATATTCACTATCCCAAGAGAAAACTAAGAATGTATCCAGGTCTGGATATAGATACATATCACTTTCTTCTATACGTACAAAACCTTCGATTGAAGATCCATCAAACATCATAGAGTTATCTAAAACTTTATCTAGTTGGCTGACGGGAACTTCAACGTTTTTAATTGTCCCAGTAATATCAGTGAACTGAAGTCTAATATACTTAACATTTTCTTTTTTTATTGTGTCTAAAATTTCTTGTCTTTTTGACATAAGGCTCTCCTTAAATATTATAATAATGCTATTTTTTATTTGTATAGAATCTAGCAAGATCCCCACGGCCAATAGATTCATTTCGTGTATTTGCTATCGGACCAGTAAATATATCATTATGAATGATTTGTCTAAGTTTATCGATTTCCTTATCAACTTTTTTATTATTGATTATTTCATCTATTGCTTTAATGTTAAAACCTTTATTAAGTAAATCTTTGATAGATAATAGTTTGTCCACATCATTTAGTGAAAATAATCTGGTGTTACCATCTGTTCTCTCAGGTTTTATAAGATTCTTTTCTTCATAATAGCGAATTTGTCGTGCTGTAAGATCTGTTAATTTTATTACAACACTTATAGGAAGTGCAGCTAAATTTCTTTTAAAGTCTATAAAACTCATGGATACATCCTCCAAATATATTTACAGTATATATTTTACCATAAAAAATATAAAAATAAAACGAATGTTATAAAATCTAACATAGTAATAATTGATGGCTATTAAAGGAGAAAAAGTCTTATTCCTTGCTGATTACGCTTAAGGAAATCCAAGGAACTTATCAACATCTCTAAGATAGTAAATGATAAGGAGTTAGAGCAAAAGCATAAGTTAAGACTAAAAACACTTAGAAGTGGTCTTAAACAACATATGGAAAAGAATCCGTTTCTTTATAGAGATAAGAGTAGGGAGAGATATGTAGCAGGTGGAGAAAAACAAAGTAAAGCTTATAAAATTATTGACAAAAATCTAAAAAAGAATATTCTGAAACACTACGTAATTTAGGTGATAAGGCACCTAAGTCGTATAGTGAGTTTCTTTCTTTAGAACATTCTAAAAAAGAAGATTTGAGGCACTATGGTAAAACTATTTCTTATATTTTGAGTAGTTCTAAAGAATAAACAAAAAGAACAAACGATAGACGCTTACCTAGTTTTAAAGACGAAGGTGTAAAATTTAGTGGTCATGCAATTTCTCAATATATAGCTAGAATGCGTAGAAAAAACGGAAGGGTTATGTATAATTTTGATTCTGTATTAGAGGTAGCTAATAAACCTGTGAATTATCAATCTGAGCATAAAGAACGACAAGCTAAATATTACGATAGCTTGTTATTAATATACGAAAAAGACACTAATGAAATTGTAACATTTATGAAAACTAGTAAACCTGCTAAATCATTGAAGGAGAAAAAATAATGAAGTATTCAAAGATTGTATAAGACATGTTAAAAAAAGGTGTTGAAGGTGACGTTGAAGATTATTACGATTATTTTCTTGATCTAACAGTAAAACTTGGAGAGGAAGAAGAGTTTGCAGAATCATGGTTGGAAGAAAATGGAGAATTTTTTGATTTGATAAACTATGAATCAATGTATTATTTTTACGTAGAAGAAGATACTACTAATAAACAGTTGTGCATTGATTTTTAACACCATATTATAAAAAAGCGACAGATTTAGTAAATTAAACACTTAACATTAGTTAGGTGTTTTTATTATTAAAACTGAGATGAATATGAGAGGTGTAGTTCCCTTTTTTATTATGGTAAATTATGCTATAATTTACATGTAGATTATAAAGAACGCTTTACTAAACCATAAAATATAAATAATAGTTAATTGACTAAAGGTATGTTTTAAATTGATGTTACTGGCAATATAGTTAGTAAAAAATATCAATTGAAGCTAGTAGAATGAAATACACGGGGAATTTAGACTGAGTATTTGAAAAATAACAAACTTAAATATAAAGCTTAATGAACTAAATATCCATTGAAAGAAATTATATTGAAGGATTGATTATAGTAATCTTGTAAATCTATATATTAGGTAATATTTTATAAAATATTGAGAAATTTATTTTAATAAAGGAGAAAAAATATGAAAACATATGATGTAATTGTTATTGGTTTCGGTAAAGCTGGGAAAACATTAGCTGCAAAATTAGCTAATCAAGGAAAAAAAGTAGCATTGATTGAAGAAAATAAGGAAATGTATGGAGGAACGTGTATTAATATAGGCTGTATACCAACTAAAACATTAATTCATGCAGCTGAAAAAGGTCTATCATTTGAAGAGGCTATGCTAGAAAAAGATGCTGTAGTATCGCGTTTAAATGCTAAAAATTTTGATATGGTCGATGCTGTTGTAGATATTTATACAGCACATGCAACTTTTCTTGATGATAAAGTAATTGAATTGAGTGGAGGACTTGATAAAGAAAAGTTAACTTCGGAAACTATCATCATTAATACAGGAGCAGTATCTAATGTTTTACCTATTGAAGGATTAACAACAACTAAGAATGTTTATGATAGTACGGGTATTCAAAAATTATCTAAACTACCTAAACGTTTAGGTATTATTGGTGGAGGAAATATTGGTTTAGAATTTGCTAGTTTATATGCTAAACTAGGAAGTCAAGTAAGTATCTTGGAAGCTGGTGATAAAATTTTACCACGTGAAGAAAATACTGTTAGTCAATTGGCAAAAAAATATATGGAAGAACAAGGTATTGTCTTTGAACTAGGTGTAAAGATTAACCATTTATCTAATAATCAAGAAGATGTTATTGTTAATGTGAGCCAAAAAGATATTGATAATAAAGATAGTGATGATTCACAACAAGCAAGTTCACGAGATTTAGTATACGATGCTGTATTATATGCTACAGGAAGAAAAGCGAATATACAAAATCTAGGCTTAGAAAATACCTCTATTCAATTAACAGAACGTGGAGCTATTCAAGTGGATGAGTTTTGTCAAACAACAGTTCCTAATGTATTTGCTGTAGGTGATGTGAATGGAGGTTTACAATTTACATATGTATCTTTAGATGATTTTAGAGTTGTATGGAATTATCTAAATGGAAACAAGGATTATTCTTTGAAAAATAGAAAAAATGTGCCAACAACCATATTTATTAATCCACCTTTATCGCGTGTAGGTTTAACAGAAGAACAAGTTAAAGAATTAAACTTGCCTTATGTTACAAAAGAATTACCTGTTGCGAATATGCCAAGAGGACATGTTAATTCAGATTTAAGAGGTGTTTTTAAAGCTATTGTTAACCCAGAAACAAAAGAAATTTTAGGAGCTACTTTATTTGGAGCACAGTCATCAGAATTAATTAACTTGATAACAATGGCAATGGATAATCATATTCCCTATACTTATCTAGCTAAACAATTATTCACACATCCAACAATGGCAGAAAACTTGAATGATTTATTTTCAATATAATTAAGTGTTGAGTAAGTGTGTTTAGACATTCAAAGATTTATCGGTCATTAATATTGAAAATAGAGAAAACCTGTTGTTGAAAAACTAATAAGTAAATTCTTCAATAAAAACTTTCTACTATAAGTAGAAAGTTTTTTGTATTATGCAAAAATACTTATAAGAGAAATTATAATCTTACACATATGATAAGGTCTATTTATAGTTTATATGTCTTCCCAAGACAGTAACTATCTAGTTGTTGTGTAATATAATGAAAAATAAAACTATCTATGATAAAATAGATGTAGCTAACAGAATAGGAGGGTCGGGTATGTTTGTTGCTTTTATAGCATTTTTAATATTTGTAGTGAGCTTCATAATATTAGGTGCTACATACATGATATTAATTTCATTTAATATGATAAAAAAGAAAAGACTAGAAAAAGTTGCAAGGTTAATAGCTGTGTATAGTTTATTTGTAACTTTAGTATATGTTTTTCAATATGTATTTATGTAATTAAATAAAGAAGTGAATTAGGGTGAAAAAAATGAAAAAAGATTCCTTATTTAAGGGGACATTTATCTTAAGTATTAGTTTAATACTTACTAAAATTATCGGTTTAGTTTATATAATTCCATATTACGCAATAATTGGTGGAAAAAACAATATGATATTAATAAACTATGCTTATAATTATTATGTACTTTTATTGGAGTTATCTTCAGCAGGATTACCGTTAGCTTTATCTAAGTTAATTTCTAAGTATAATGAAGAAAAAAACTATGAAAAAAGTAGGCAGATAGCTAAAGTAGGAACTATATTTTTATTAGTTGTGGGGATATTAGGCTTTTTAGGATTTATAATTTTCGCCAAGGATATGGCAGCACAAACAATTTCTAGTATAGATACGCCATTAAGATATAGTGTAGATGATCTAGCGTTAGTAATTCAAACATTATCTTTAGCAGTTCCTTTTGTAATGATTGCTTCAGGACTTAGAGGTGTTCTACAAGCACACGATATTATGTTTCCATCAGCAATCTCACAATTTTTAGAGCAAGTATTTAGAATAGCAGTAATGATGATTGGAACTTATATCGTTATAGAAATGACAAATGGAAATATAGTTTATGCAAATGCAATTGCTACAGCTTCAGCAGGATTAGGTGCTATCCTAGCATTTATAATACTTGTATATTACTATATTAAGCATAGAAAAAGCCTGGATATGAATCAAACTTCGACAAATATTCATAAAAGAGAAAGTGTTTTTGAGATACTGAGAGAAATTTTTAAAATATCAATACCATTTGTTATAGTTACTACTTACTTTTCTATAATAACAATTATAGATCAAAATACCTTAATACCAGCTATGGATAAATTAGGCTTAGCTCAATTGGCCGAAGAGCAATTTAATATATATAATAATTATGTTAATAAAATAGTAATGATAGCTGTTGCTTTAGCACCTGCTTTTACTGGTGCTTTTTTACCTGCAATAACAAGGTTATATGTAAGGAAAGATATTATTGAATTGAGAAATCAAGTTAATAAATTATTATTAGCCTTACTTATGATAGTTTTACCAGCATTATTTGCTATGTATGTATTAACTCAACCACTATATACATCTTTTTATGAATATGATGTAGATGGCTTCACTTTAATGAGATTATACTTACCTTTAGCTTTAGGTTATGCAGTTTATGGGATAACGAGTATAGTGATGCAGGCCATTGACAAGCAAAATTATAACATTATAATAGTTATCTTAGGAATAGCTTTTAAGTATATGTTTAATGAATATTTTATTTTTAAATTTCAAACAGCTGGAGCCTTGTATTGTTCAATACTGACTTATATAATTATGATAGGTCTAAATATTATAATAATTAATAAAGAAATAGGATTAAATTTAAAAGAATTTACTTATAATTTAATGAAAATAGTTTTCACAAGTAGCATTATGTTTGTTGCTGTTTCTGCAATAGTAGATGCTATATTTACTAATTTCAATTTAGCAAATAAAGTTGACAGTATTGTATTGATTGCTATTTCAGGGATGATAGGAATGCCCTTATATTTCTTTATTTTGAACAAAATACAATTTACTAAATATTTGTTTGGTAGAGAGTTTTCTATTCTATCTATGATTAGGAGGCGATAATCTTGAGATTAGATAAGTTTATTAGTAACAATAGTAAGTATAGTAGAAGTGAAGTTAAGAAATTTATTAAAAAAGGAATTTTAATAAATGGAAAATTAATCAAAGATGCTAAGTATGATGTTAATTTGGACAATGATATGGTGATTTTTGAAGGAATAGAATTTAAACATATTGAAAATATATATATAATGCTAAATAAACCTCAAGGATATGTTAGTGCTACTCGAGATGCTCGGGATAAAACAGTATTAGATTTATTAAGTGATGAGGATAAAATAAAAAATATATTTCCAGTTGGTAGACTCGATAAGGATACAGAAGGTTTAATATTTTTAACCAATGATGGACATTTATCACATAAATTAATCTCGCCTCAAAAGAATATCTTTAAAAAGTATTATGTTGAAGTTGACGGAGAATTGAATGAGGAAGAGGTTAAATTATTTGAGTCTGGAGTAATTATTGATAAAGATTATATGTGCAAACCAGCAATTTTAGAAATAATAGAGGCTAAGAAAATGAAAAGCTCAGCCTATATTCAAATATCTGAAGGTAAATTTCATCAAATAAAAAAAATGATGAAGGTAGCTGGAATGAATGTAATTTATTTAAAGAGGTTATCTATAGGAAAATTAAAGTTAGATGATAATTTGAAATTAGGTGAATATCGATATTTGAATGATGAAGAAGTAAAAGAATTAATTTAGGGAGAGAAAGTAATGGTTATAAATTTTAAAGAAGAAGTATTGAAACACAAAGATAATTTATTAGATGATTTATTTGATTTATTATCAATAGAATCTAATACAGATGGATCTTTTAGTGAGGAAGCACCGTTTGGGTTAGGTCCAAGAAAAGCTCTAGACAAAATTTTGTCATTTGGAAAAAGAGATGGATATTTGGTTAAAAATGTTGGGAATGTAGCAGGACATATAGAAATAGGGCAAGGAGAAGAACTATTTGGAGTTTTAGGCCATGTAGATGTAGTTCCTGCCAATCCAAAAGAATGGATATCACATCCATTTAAACCAGAAATTAGAGACGGAAAAATTTTTGCTAGAGGAGTTCTTGATGACAAAGGACCTACAATGGCAGCATACTATGCAATTAAATTATTAAATGAGTTAGGTGTTACTTGGACTAAAAGAGTTCGTTTAATTGTTGGAACAGATGAAGAAGTGGGATTCAGATGTGTTGATAGATACTTCCAAACCGAAGAAAGACCAGATTTAGGATTTACACCAGATGCTCACTTTCCAATAATAAATGGAGAAAAAGCAAGAGCTACATTTTCATTTAATTTAAAATTTAAAGAAGAGGATCAAGCAGAATTTAAATTACTATCTTTAAAGGCAGGATTAGCACAGAATATGGTACCAAGTACGGTTACTGCTGAATTAAAAGGTGATAGCAGTAAGTTAAAAGAAAAATTAATCACTTATGGTTATGAAGAGTATTTAATAGAAGATGGAGAAGTAATTAAACTCACATTTAAAGGAAAGGCTGCACATGGATCAACACCAGAATTAGGGATTAATGCAGCTACTAAATTGGCAGATTTTATGCTTACATTAGGTCTTGATATTAATGCTAGAAATTACTTCGAATTTATATCTACTTACTTACACGATGACCCTATCGGTAAAAAATTAGGATTAGAGTACTCAGATAGTGAGATGGGACATGCAAGTTTTAACTATGGTATTTTTAAATATGATCTAGGAAAACAAATTGGAAAAGTAGAGACTGATTCTAGATATCCAGCTAAGTATAACTTGGTGGATAAAATTGAAGATTTATCTTTTGAAAATATGCAAGTAATACTAGAAGATAGTAAAGAAGCACACTTTATACCTAAAGAAGACGAACTAGTACAAACATTATTATCTGTATATAGAAAATACACAGGAGATGTAAAGAATGAGCCAATGGTTATCGGTGGTGGAACTTATGCGAGATGTATGAGGAAGGCGGTGGCCTTTGGAGTACTTTTACCGGATCGAGAAGATACAATGCATCAAGCAAATGAGTATATGTTTGTAGAAGATTTATTATTATCGACAGCAATTTTTGCTGAATCTATATATCGAATTTGTTGTAAACAAGGATAATAAAAAAGCGATATTTTTATCGCTTTTTTATTATGAAAAAAATATTTTTATTAAAATCCTATAGTTATCATGTTTAAGAGAAAGAGTATAAAAAAATAAAAAAATATGTGCAGATTTACCTTGAAAAAATGCAGTAAAAATTGTAAAATAATAGGTGCAATTATTTAGGAATAAAATTATGAAAGGAGTGGACCTTGTGGCAAAAGAATATTATCAAGTAGGTTGGACTTTGAGTGAAGAATATGCAGATGATTATTATGCTGCAAGAGATAATAATAAGTATTTTATTAAGCGCAATGCCACTCCAATTTTATCAACATTATCGGCAGAAAAAATAGTTCCTAAAGTAAGATGGTCTAAAAGGTTATCTAACGGAGATGTATTAATAGCACAAGATTTTGAGAATGGAAAAACATTATCAAATGAAGAAATGAGAGATAAAAGAATTCCTAAGATATTAAAAAAAGTTCATTCTTCTGATAAATTAAAGAAGATGATGATTACACAAGGTTATAGACAAGAAACAGCAGAAAATTTATTATTTAATCTTGAAAATATTGTGACAACAGATTTATTAAAAAATTCCAACATAGCCATGGCTTTTTCTTATTTAAAAAGAAGTATACCAAAGCAAGATGGTTTTTGTTTATGTCATGCAGATTTACAAAAAGAAAATTGGCTATTATCAGATGAAAATGGCTTATTTTTAGTTGATTGGGATCAGGCAATATTGGGAGATCCAGCAATTGATATTTCATTTATATTGTATAGATATATAGATCAAGCAAATTGGGATGAGTGGCTTAAAGATTATGGAATAAAGTCGACTTTAGAATATAGACTTAAATTAAAGTGGTACATGACTTTCCAAGCATTAGTTTTAGTTATTTGGAATTATGAAAAACGTAGGCTATCTGAAATGAACGAATGGCTTATATTTATTAACAAAATATTTTTTGAATATGTATAGAGGTATTATAA
>NZ_JACBYB010000010.1 GCF_013415365.1 Gemella sp. GL1 | reverse complement strand
CTCATTAATTTTTTGTGTGGCTTCAGTTAATATTTTTAAAATTTCCTCTTTCTCTTTTCTAAGCAAAATAGAAACCTCATTATTTATTATTACATTTTCTCTAGGTTCTATATAAAAAGTATTCCCAGAAGCGGATTGATCATGAATTATTCCTCCGAAATCATTTTTATGTTCTGGTTTTACTAAAATTACATATCTGTCATTTCGTTTTGTAACAACAGATTCTGTTAGTTTAAAGGAATTGCTTTTAATTAAATTTTTTAAGATTCTATCGGCTTTTAATTGAAGTGATCTTATTTTATCTTTTATTACTCTCAACTCCGGACTTGCATCTATTTTTATATAGCCATCCTCATCAATAATCTTTTGTAAATATATCATAAGATCTGTAAATTCACCAATTTGATTTACATAATTTTCTATATGTTTATAATTGTATGTATCATTTTTTTGTATATATGAAAACTTGTTTTTTAATAATCTATATAATTCTAAATTCCTTAAAATATAGTGTAGATCTTTCTCAGTTAATAAGCTATTAATTTTTGATTTTTTTATAGCTGTATAATAATCATATATTTTTAATTTGAATTCACCTGGATATTTCCTATATAATATTTCTACTTCTTCATTTTCTTTATGTATATTAACTAATTTTTCATAATTTTTTATATATTTTAAATTTTGAAATTTATTAAATGATAATTGTGAATAACAATAATTAGATATATCACTTAAAAATATATCTAAATCTAGTTTGCTAGCTATTATTTTTTCCATCGCTTCTCTCTTTCTGAAAACAAAAGATTAGATAGAATATTCTACCTAATCTTCATTTGTATCTACTACTTTATCCATCTGTTCAATAATCTTATCGACATTTATTTTCTTCACAGAAGAAAACGGTATAATATCTATATTATTTGTAAAATCCAATTTATTTTCAATTTTTTTCATGTTTTTTATTAATTCATTTTTAGAAATCTTATCAGTTTTCGTAAGAACTATTAAGAATGGAATTTCATAATAATTCAAAAATTCATTCATCATAATATCATCTTCAGAAGGATTATGTCTACTATCTAAAAGATGCATTACAAAACTAAGATTTTTACTATTGACGAAATATTCAACTATCATATCATATAGTTTTTCTTTTTCTGTTTTTGATAATTTAGCATAACCGTATCCGGGAACATCTACTAAAACTAACTTGCTATCAATATCAAAAAAATTCAAAGTTCGCGTTTTTCCAGGTTTAGCAGAGACTCTCGCATAATTTTTTCTATTCAAAATAGTATTTATAAATGATGATTTCCCTACATTAGATCTTCCGCACATAGCTACTTCTGGTAAAGAATGTTCAGGATATTGTTTCTTAGACACTGCACTTATTATCAAATCAACATTATTAATATTAAACTTAGCCATTCTTCACCTCTGCAAATACTATTTTAAACACTTCATTTATATCTTTCACAAAATGAATAGATAATTTTTCTAATACTTCAGTAGGTATATCAGTTAAATCTCCTCTATTTTTTTCTGGTAAAATAATTGTATTTATACCAACCTTCTCAGAACTTAATACTTTTTCTTTAACTCCTCCAATTGGTAAAACTTTTCCATGAAGCGTCATTTCTCCAGTCATTGCTATATTATTATTAACACTTAAATTCTTTAAACATGAATATAGAGATGTAGTGATTGTAATACCTGCTGATGGTCCATCTTTAGGAACTGCACCTTCTGGAATGTGAATATGAATATCAATTTTATCAAATTCAACCTTCTCTAGGGATAATTTCTCAATATTTGATCGTAAGTAAGAAATCGCCGTTTGTGCAGATTCTTTCATAACATCTCCAAGTTTACCAGTTAAAATAGTCTTTCCACTTCCTTTGGATATTGCTGTTTCAATCTCTAAGGTGTCTCCCCCAACAGACGTGTATGCTAGGCCATTTACTACTCCAATTTGAGGTTTTGTATTCTTTTCTTTCAGATCATATTTAGAAATACCCAAAAACTCTTCTAAATTATTAACTCCTACTTTTACCTTTTCATCTCCCTTTAATATCCTTAAAGCAGCTTTTCTACAAACTTTACCTATAATCCTATCTAAAGTTCTCACACCTGCCTCGTAAGTGTATCCTGTAATAATTTTATTTATAGCTTGTTTCGTAAAAGTAATTTGTTTTGAATTTAATCCATTTTCCTTAATTTGTTTATCTATTAAATATTCTCTAACTATGCTCTCTTTTTCTTTTATTGTATATGATTCTAAATCTATAACTTCCATTCTATCTCTCAAGGGAGCAGACATCATAGATAAATTATTGGCAGTTGCTATAAATAATACTTTTGATAAGTCAAAAGGAATATCCAAATAATGATCTATAAACTCATTATTTTGTTCTGGATCAATAACCTCAAGCATAGCTGCTGCTGGATCTCCTTTTATATCTGATGCCATTTTATCAATTTCGTCTAAAAGTATAACAGGGTTTCTTGTTTTTGCTTTTCTTAAGGATTGAATTAACTTTCCTGGCAATGCTCCTACATAAGTTCTTCTATGCCCTCTAATCTCTGCTTCATCACGAACTCCCCCTAATGATAATCTAATAAATGTTCTTCCCATAGCCTCTGCAATTGATTTAGCTAAAGACGATTTCCCTACTCCTGGAGGGCCTACTAAACAAAGAATAGGCGATTTTATATCTTTTCTTAATTTCTTAACCGCCAAAAATTCTAGAATTCTTTCTTTTATTTTTTCTACTCCATAGTGTCTTGAATTAAGAATTTTCTCTGATTTCTCTATATCTATTTCATCTTTAGTTTCCTTATTCCAGGGTAGAGCTACAACTGTTTCTAAATATGTTCTTAAAATCATATTTTCTGGCACCATTGGAGGTGTTTTTTCTAATCTTGCTATTTCTTTTAATAGATACTCTTCATTTTTATTATCTAATTTTAAGTTTAAAATTTCTCTTTTTAATTTTTCAATATCATCATCGTCTGGAGATATTTCTTTTAATTCATCTTGAACAACTTTCATTTGTTCTCTTAAGAAGTATTCTTTTTGTTGATTATCAATATTTTTTCTAACTTTTTTCTCAATATCCCCTTTATATTGAGAAGCTATAATAAAATTATCCATTACTTTTATTATATAATCAGATTTTTTTTCTAAATCAGTTGTAAAAACCACTCGTTTTTGCATTTGGGCATCTAGTGGAAAATATTTTAAATTTTTATTAATAAATTTATCTAGATCATTAATATTGAATACACCTATATCCATCCTTTCAATAGTTAAGTATTCTTTAAAAACTTTCTTTAATTTCACCAATTTTCCAGATTGATCAAAATTAAAATTTGTTACTTCCTTTAATGATATTTCTAGGTATTCTACAACATTATCTTTATATACACCACTTAAAACTTCTGCTATTCCTTCACAGTTATATGTATATAATTTGCTATCTTTATTGTATTTTAAATTACCATAAGTACCAAAAAATTTATTAAATCCTTGTTCATCATAAATTTCCAAATTTTTATTTTCTTCGTTAAAAGTATCCATAGCCCTTCGATCATTAGTTACAAAAATTCTGAGAGCTTTATTCTTCAAATTCTTTGCTGCTTTTAAAAAATATTTGTCTTTTATTTCTAAATTATAACTATTATCTGGAACAAATAATTCTTTATGTTCTAATAAATAATATTTAGTCATTCATATTCTCCTTATTTTAAAATAGGATTAGTTCTATTTATAATGTTATCTTTACTAACTATACACTCACTTATATTTGTCTTGCTTGGTAACTCAAACATGACATCTAGCAATATCTCCTCAATTATTGATCTTAATCCTCTTGCGCCGGTTTTTCTTTCAATGGTTTCTCTAGCAATTTCTTTCAAAGCTTCTTTTTCAAATATTAATTTTACATTATCTAATTTAAATAAATATTCATACTGCTTTATTATAGAATTTTTCGGTTCTATTAATACTCGTACTAGATCATCTTCTGATAGTTCTTCTAAAGAACAAATTAGAGGTATTCTACCTATAAATTCTGGTATAATTCCAAATTTTACCAAATCTTCCTGCTTAACCTCAAAAATTATTTTTTCACTATCTACATCTTTTTCATCTAATTTTGAAAATCCAATAACTTTTTCGCCCAATCGTCTTTTAATTATGTCTTCAATTCCTGCAAAAGCACCTCCAATAATAAATAAAATATTTTTTGTATCAATTTTTAACATTTCTTGACCGGGATGCTTTCTACCTCCTTGAGGTGGTACACTAGCTATAGTTCCTTCTAAAATTTTAAGTAAAGCTTGTTGAACACCTTCACCAGATACATCTCTTGTTATAGATACATTTTCGCTTTTTTTAGCAATTTTATCAATTTCATCAATATATACTATCCCTTTTTCAGCTTTTTCAATATCATAGTTAGCATTTTCTATAAGTTTTAATAAAATATTCTCAACATCTTCACCAACATACCCTGCTTCTGTCAATGTTGTGGCATCTGCCATCGCGAAAGGAACATCTAACATTTTTGATAAAGTTTGCGCAATCAATGTTTTTCCAGATCCTGTTGATCCAATTAAAGCGATATTAGTTTTTTGTAAATCTATATCTGTATTTACATCTGTATCTAAAATAACACGCTTATAATGATTGTATACCGCAACTGATATTGCTTTCTTCGCTTTATCTTGACTTATTACATATTGGTTTAATTTATTTAATATTTCTTTAGGTTTTAATAATTTAATATCTACGTTTTGTTCTTTATCGATATAACTTTGTTCATCTATCATTTCAGAACATAAATCTACGCACTCATTACAGATAAACACTCCGTTTCCTGCTATTAATTTAAATACTTCATCTGAATGCTTTCCACAAAAAGAACATGCAAAATTATTATCTTTTTTCATTTTTTCACCTCATTAAAATATCATTTAATTATACTATATATTCCTCTCTAAAGTCAAAAAAATAAAGCAATATAAGCACTGAAATAGTGCTTATATTGCTAATTTTCAAGAATTATTTTTGCATTTATTTTAAATAAATTTTCTGCAAGTTCTTTTCCATATTTAGAAGATATAAATTCGTAAGCTTCTTTTAAATGCGGTTTTCTTTCATCTAAATTATGCATATCTGTAGCTACGAAAGAAATTAAATCATTTTCAATGAAATATTTAGCTCTCTTTTTATAAACTTTATGTTTATCACCAAAAAACTTCATTTTCAATACACTAGACGAATTAATTTGCATCAATGCTCCTTTATGTAATAATTCCTCCACTCTCTTCTTATTTTTCTCTAAACAGTTATACCTTTCTATATGAGCTAGTATTGGTTTCAAACCTAATAATGTTACCGAATCTACTGCATTAAATATTTCTTTATACATAACATTTGAACTAAATTCTAATAATACATAATTAGAATCTGCTAAAGTGGGAACTTCTTTATTTTCTAACTTTTTAAGAATATCTAAATTAAAATATAACTCTCCACCATAGTATAATTCTAGATCCTTATATTTATTTTTCACTTCATTATTTAATAGAGTGTAATTATGTTTTATCTTATCTTCTGATGTATTGAACATACCTCTACGTCTATGAGATGTAGCTATTATTTTTCTTATTCCTTGTGAGTAAGCTTCATCAATTAATTCAAGACTATCTTCTAAAGTTTTAGGTCCATCATCAACTCCAAAAATTATATGAGAATGTATATCTATCATTATCTTCCTCCAAGAACTGCCTCTATATTGTTTCTAGATTCTTCTAGACTCTTTTCATCAACTTTCATCATGTATAAATTATAACCTGGCATTGCATAAGATGCCATTCCCATTGTTCCTTGTCCTTCTAAAGCTTGAGACGAAACACTGTATTCCGATTTTTTCTCGATTTGCTCATTTGCTAATGAAATTAATTGTTCAACTGGTATATCAGTTTGAATAGATGTAGATAATTCCTCTATAATTTCTTGATAATTAGAAAGAGCATTGGTAGTTGTCAGTTTTTTTATAATCGCAGCTATAACTTTTTGTTGGTTCTTTCCTCTATCATTATCCCCACCAGATAAGCCATATCTCTCCCTCACAAATTCAAGAGCCTGCTCTGAATTTAATTGAATATTTCCTTTTGGATAAATCTTTCCATCTCGAGTTCCTTTAAATTCTTGTTCGTTATATACTTCTATTCCACCTAATTTATCAACTAATTTTAAAAATGAAGTAAAATTAATTCTCGCGTAATAGTTTATATCAATATTATATAAGTTTTCTAAAGTATGAATTGATGAATCAATTCCATAAACTCCAGCATGAGTTAATTTATCATATTGATCATTCCCGCCGTCAGCTATTCTTACATAGGCATCTCTTGGCGTTGTTGTCAGCAAGATCTTATTAGTCTTCTTGTTAATCGTCATTATTATATTAACATCTGATCTAGATACTGATGTAATAGGTCCATATGTATCAATACCACTGATATAAATATTCAATACATCTGAATTATTACTTACTTTTGATTGACGTTTAGTTACTTCTTTAGTATATGAAGTTTCATATACTTTTTTCACTTTATTATGATATTGCGAATCATTCATTTCTAAAATATTTTCATAAGCACTATTGATTATAATAGCTTTATTTTTAGAGTTTATTAGATCATCATAAGATTTAATATAAGACTCACTCTCTTTTACATTTAAAAATATATCTTCTTTATTTTTTATATCTTCCACTAATTTATTTATATTTTCGGAATCAACTTTTACCGGCGCTAGGACTTCAACCCCTTCTAAATCTTTAATGCTATTAATTTCTGAGTCCTTAGCTACTACTATACTCATAGTTGTTGTATTGACAGTAGTATTTTTATTTAGATTTCCTACTAAATTGACTGTATTATTTATTTGTGAATAAGCAAACATTGTGGTAATTAATAAAATTAATGAAGATATTAGTACAAATATCTTTGCTTTATTTTTTATTAATAATATTATCAATAATAATAGAATTAATGATAAAACTATAGCTACAATGTAATTTATATTCATAAATGCTAAAATATTATATTTAAATATAGAATACATTAACATTGTTGTAACAATTATAGTTAAAACTATCATTATAAAATTAACAATTCTTAATAATTTATTCATTTAAATCCTCCCTATCATTCTTTTCTTATTCTACTCTTTAATTTTTTCAATGTCAACAAATTCAAATATAGTCATATTTATGCTATACTGTTTATATTAAATATTTTGAGGTGTACAATGGATATAGTTAACGATAAAGAATTATTTATTCTTCAAGCTAAATCATTAATTTCAGGAGAACATAATCTTTTTGCAAATCTCTCTAATTTATCTGCTCTATATAAGGAGTATATTGACAATATTAACTGGATAGGATTTTATTTAGTTGATGAAGAAAATAATAATCTCGTATTGGGTCCTTTCCAAGGTAAAGTAGCTTGCATAAGAATACCATTCAATAAAGGTGTGTGTGGTCATTGCTATACAAGTAAAGAGACTGTTTATGTGGAAAATGTTCATAAATTTCCTGGTCATATTGCATGTGATTCTGCCACAAATAGCGAATTAGTTGTTCCTATTCTACAAAATAACAAGATAGTTGCACTTTTAGATATTGATTCTATTTCTTTTAGTAGATTTTCAAATAAAGAGATTAATGTAATAACTGAAGTAACTACACAAATATTTTCAGAATTAAATTTTTTTCATAATAAATAGAGGTCCTAGGACCTCTATTTATTATCTATACTAAAAAATTCAAAAGATGTAAATGGATAATATCTCAAAATTACATTACCTACTATTTTATCTTCTTTCACAAAACCTAACAACCTACTATCTGTGGAGTTTTGTCTGTTATCTCCCATTACAAAATATGTTCCCTCTGGAACTGTTTTCGATTGAGTTGATGCTAAGTATTCTATGTTAAAATCTTGTGTTAAATTAGCATTTGAACCACTAGATCTCAATTCTTCCTTCATTTTATCTAAATAAGGTTCATCTACCTTTTTGCCATTAATATATAATACATCATCTACCATTTCTACAGTATCTCCGGGTACTCCTATAACACGTTTTATATAATCATCATTTTCATTTGCATGAAAAACTATTTCTTCTCCACGTTCATAAGTATTACCTAATTTACTAACGAATACCTTATCATTATCTGCAAATGTATAATCCATAGATTTACCTTTTACCGTATAAGGTGACATTAAAAATGTTGTTATTAAAAAATACAAGCCTATAGATATTACTACTACAAGTATCCATTCTAATATTTCTTTCAATATTCTCACAATATATACCTCATTATCTTATGTTATAATATTTAATTATAGCATACTAAAGTTTTTTATACTAACTTTTTATGAACTTTCTTATTTACTTAGTATAATATAAAATAATTAGTTATTATAGCATTTAAATTGATTATTGTATTTTCTATATATACTATCACTTTCAATCCTATTTGTAATTATTGTCATTAAAACTTAATTATAAAATTAAAAGTAGGATAACCTATCCTACTTTCTATTTTTTAGTTCTTTTTCCTTTTTTATCGAAAAATTTTTTGTCACTTCTACTCTTATCACTATTTTTACGATTATTTCTTTTATCTTTTCTATCTCTTCTAAAGCCTCTAGATCTATTGTTTTTAGATTCTTTTCTTGTTAGTGGTCGTTCATAAGACAATTCAATATTAACTTCAGTTTTAGTATTAATTATTTTGTCTAACAACACTGTAATTATTTTTTCAGCATTGTCCAAGTCTAATAGTTTTTCTGTTAGAGAATTTAAATTAGTTAAATCTTTTTTTAATCCTTGCTCTACTTCATCAATTATTCTTGAATATCTTGCTTTATTAATTTCTTTTTCAGTATAAGGTCTAAGCATTTTCATTCTTTCGCCTTTTTTAGACTCAATATCACGTAAATAAGGCATTTCTACAGGATTTAAAAATGTTACCGCAACACCAGAGTTTCCAGCACGTCCAGTTCTTCCAATTCTATGTGTATAACTTTCTGTATCCTGAGGCATGTCAAAATTATAAACATGCGTTACTCCACTTATATCGATTCCTCTTGCCGCAACATCAGTTGCTACTAAAATTTGAATAGTATTATTTTTAAATTTTTTTAATATCTCTAAACGTTTTGATTGTGTTATATCACCGTGGAGTCCTTCTGATAAATATCCTTTAGCACTTAGTGCACTAGATAATTCATCCACTCTCTTCTTTGTTCTTCCAAAAATAATTGCTAATTTAGGATTATGTACTTCTAAAAATCCTTCAAGTGCAGATAATTTCTCACTCTCTTTTAATAAAGAAGCAAATTCTTCTATATTTGGATTCAATTCCTCCAAACTCATTGTTTTCACAACTTTATAATCCGTCATAAATTGCTTAGCTAATTCCATTATTGGTTTAGGCATTGTTGCTGAAAATAGTAATGTTTGATAATTATTTTCAACTTTAGATAGTATAAATCTCACATCATCAATAAATCCCATATTTAGCATTTCATCTGCTTCATCTAAAACAATATTGGTTACTGTATCTAATTTTAAAGTTTTCCTATTTATATGATCAATAATTCGTCCTGGTGTACCTACAATAATTTGTGGACTTTTCTTAATATCTTTAATTTGACGCTCAATACTTGTTCCACCAAATATTATGCTAACTTTAAAATTTTTATTTTTAGACATTAATCTTAATTGTTCTCCTACCTGTTGAGCTAACTCTCTTGTTGGCGCTAAAATTAATGCTTGTATTCCTCCATCTTTGCTTATTCTTTCTATTAAGGGAATACCAAATGCTCCTGTTTTACCTGAACCTGTTTGTGCTTGTGCTAATACATCAATACCTGATAATACGTAAGGTATTGTTTCCTCCTGTATTCCTGTAGGATTAAAAAATCCCATATCATTTAGAGAGCTTACTGTTTCTAAACTAACTCCTAATTCTTGAAATGTTGTCATTTAATTCTCCTTATAATTATTTTATGAATTTATATAACCTATCTAGTATACCTAATTTATTATATTTTGTCACGTAATAATAAAATCATATATAAAAAAGACTGATGTCCTAAAACATCAGTCTTAAATTTATAAATTTCAATTAGATTTGTGGGTATACAGAAACTTTTTTACGGCTACGTCCGTATCTTTCAAAACGAACAACTCCGTCAACTAGTGAAAATAGAGTGTCATCTCCACCTTTTCCTACATTAGTTCCTGGATAAATCTTTGTTCCACGTTGTCTATAAAGAATAGACCCTGCAGTAACAAATTGTCCATCTGCACGCTTAGCACCTAATCTTTTAGATTCAGAGTCACGACCATTTTTAGTAGATCCTACCCCTTTTTTAGATGCGAAGAATTGTAAATTTAATTTTAGTAACATCATCACTATTTCACCTCTCTTGTTTTAATTTTAATAAAATCAGAATAATTTTCTTCTATTGCTTGTAATGATATAAGCATTGAATTTAAAAGAAGTTGCTCACTTTCAGTTGTTTCCAAAGATCGATATGTTATATGTCCCTTTTCATCTTCATTCACTGAAACATCAAAGACAACATCATCATCTAGAATATCTATTGAATTTATAATCCCAATTACAACTGCTGAAACTCCCGCACAGACAATATCAGATCCTACCTCCGCAAAATCTGCATGTCCGTCGACACTAATAAGTTTCACTTCACCTTCTTTTTTTACAACTACTACATTTATCATAATTATCCGTTAATTTTTTCAACAACCAACTTAGTGAAAGGTTGACGATGTCCTAATTTACGGTGATTATTCTTCTTAGCTTTGTATTTGAATACTGTAATCTTTTTACCTTTACCATGAGTAACAACTTTAGCTGTTACTGTTGCACCTGCAACGTAAGGTGTACCGATTTTAGTTGATTCTCCACCTACTAATAAAACTTTATCAAAAGTGAAAGTTGATTCCTCTTCAGCAAATAATTTTTCAACAAAGATTGTTTGCCCTTCTTCTACTCTTAATTGTTTACCACCTGTTTCGATAACTGCGTACATATTTGCACCTCCTTAAAATTTTACTAAGACTCGCCAAATAAGGTGGAAATTCTCTCTTTATAACCTTATCCGTGCGGTTGTAGTAGCAGGAGCTACTTCAACATTAATGATTTTAACATACTATTCATCTATAGTCAATTATTTTATTTATAAATTTTCCAGGCTCTTAACATATTTTTTTCTATATCTTCTCGTAAAAATGCTGTATATGAATTTAATTTTTCATTATCGTCTAGTGGATCATTTATATAGTATCTATTATTGTACATTCCTCGGATAACTTTATAACTTATTTTATCCCCGAATTTCCCTACTTTAAATTGGACTAATACTGGCATATTAGATCTAAGTGTTTCATCAACTTTATACATTTGAGTGCTATTATAGGCATCAATTTTTAACGAATGTGCTTTTGCAAATTCAGGAACTATTGCTGATAATGTTCCTTGTCCTTTTCTATAATATTGCTCCCCTGCCCATTCAGCTATTGATTGAACATTGCTTGCTTTATCTTGATTAAAATACTTATCTAACATAGCTAAAGATATAATTGCATCTCCATTTTCTGATATCGTCTTATTTCCATCGCTACCATAAGATATATTTCGATATTTTTCCTCATTTGTGTAGTAAAAAGGTATATCTAATCCCCTTCTTTCTGACATAAGTAATTCATTCTTTCTTTTATTTTTACTATCTTCAATTGTCAACAAATAGTACAAATACTCCTCTATTCCCTTTTTCACACCGATAGTTGCTTGTTGCGAATATACTTTATTATTTAATACATTTTCGTTAACACTATTTGATTTATTTCCCAGCATAAGCGATATGTGTGTTATTGCACTATCTACATTTTGAACTATAATATCATTTCTTTGAGGTGAATTTACCTTATAGATATACCTATCCTTTAAATTCTTCTCTATATATTTACTCAGCAATTGTGAATTCTTAGATTCATTGTAATACAATGACATACCTATGGGATCCTTATTTTCTTCAAATAATCCTATATTTACAATGATATTACTATTTATTTCTTTAGCTATTCTCTCCACCTCTGCCATAGAAACAAAAGAATTATTTTCCCTACTAATTTTAACTTTAATATTTCTTTTTTCTAGCTCTGCTTTTATTGCTTTAGACATAGCTAGTGTATATTCTCCACTTTCATTGCTATAAATCGGATTTAGTAATACTGTAAAATTATTTAACTGATCATACATTATCTCTTCAGGACTTTTTATATTAGATCCTACTACATCCCAAAGAGGTATCCATCCTACTATATTTTCCTTTGTCAATACTTCTATCCAATTAGATTCTTCATTCTGTTGTATTAAAAGTTCCCCTGGAGATATTTTCTTCAGTATAGGATAATCCTCCCCAGGTCCTGTTCTAACTCCTGTTTCTTTTTTAATTGAAATTTCAGTAATACTAAACTTATTATCTTCTATAAAATTTTTATTATACCTATAATAAATAAACGTTGATATTATTAATAGTATGCAAACAGAAAAAATTATGATTATACTAGAGTTTATCTTCTTTTTTCTTCTTATTTTCATTATTTTACCTTATTATTTTCTAAACTATCATAAATAATAGTGATTGGTCCATCATTCTCAATATACACATCCATATGTGTTTGAAAGATTCCCTTCTCTACTCCCAAACCTTCTTTTTCTAAATATGTATTAAATTTGTCATATAGTAAATTAGCATTCTCAGGCCTAGCTGCATTAGTAAAGCTTGGTCTATTACCTTTTTTTACATCTGCATATAAAGTAAATTGAGATATAGATAATATTTTACCCTCAACTTCTTTCAAGGATAAATTAATTTTTCCCTGTTCATCTTCAAATAATCTTGCACTAGCTATTTTTTTAGCCAAATATTTTGCATCATTCTCAGTTGAATTTTTATGAATTCCTACTAATAAACAATAACCTTTATCTATTCTACCTACTATCTTACCATCTACTTTCACATGAGCCTTACTTACTTTTTGTAAAACTACCTTCATTATTTCACAATCCTTTCAACAACATATATATCTGATATTTGTCTTAATTTTTTCATAATGAAGTCACACTCTTCTACATTTTTAACTAACATGCTTATATCAATAGTACATGTTTTATCGGATTTGACTACAGAATTCAATTTAGTAATAACTACTTTAGTTTCATTTAATTTAATAAGTACATTACTTAATAATAGCTCTTTGTCAAATCCCTGTAATTGCAAACTAACTGGGTAATTTCTCTTAGAAATTGAACCTACCCATTCCACCTCTAAGAGACGATTAATATCTTCATTTTTAACATTTGGACATTCGGCTCTATGGACAGTTACCCCTCTTCCCTTTGTAATAAATCCTACAATTTTATCACCCGGAATAGGTTGACAACACTTTGAAAGCCTAACTAAAATATTATCTACTCCCTTTACATAGACTCCTGTTTCTGTCAAGATTTTCTTACTATCTTCTTTAGCATTAATAAGTTTATCTAATTTCTCTTGGTTCTGCTTTTCTTTTCTAATTTTTTCTGTTAATTTCATGAATACTTGATTAGCAGTTATTGCACCGTACCCAATCGTTCTGTATAATTCTTCAAGAGAAGGAAATCTATATTTTTGTAATACATTATCTATATTTTCAGCCGTCATAATTTCTGAAATATCAAAACCTTGTAATTTGATTTCATCTTTTAACAAAATCTCCCCTTTTTCAAGATTTTCTTCACGTGCTACCTTTTTAAAGTAAGATTTAATTTTTGATTTAGTCTGAGATGATTTAGCTATATTTAACCAATCACGGCTAGGACCAGTTGAAGAGTTACTTGTCCTAACATCACATATTTCTCCTGTTTTTAAAATATAGTCAAAAGGAACTATTTTATCATTTATTTTAGCACCTACCATCTTATTACCAACCTCTGTATGAATTGCATAAGCAAAGTCAACAACGCAGGAACCTTTTGGTAATTCTATAATATCACTATTAGGAGTAAACACATATATTTTATCACTAAGTAAATCAACTTTCAGAGAATCCATAAATTCTTCTGCACTTGCTTCTGTCTTATCTCCTTCAGCAATTTTTTGAAACCAATCAAGTTTTTGATAAAAAGTATCTTTTTTCTCAGCTTTTCTTCCTTCTTTATAAGCCCAATGTGCTGCTATACCTTTTTCTGCAATTTCATGCATTTCATAAGTTCTTATTTGAACTTCTAAAGGTTGTCCATTAGGAGCTAATAAAGTAGTATGTAAAGATTGGTACATATTAGGTTTAGGCATAGCAATATAGTCTTTCATTCGTCCTGGAATAGGAATCCACATGTTATTTACCAATCCCAATGTTGCATAACAATCTACAACACTGTCTACAAGTACTCTTACCGCTAATAAATCATATATCTCTTCAAATGTTTTATTGCTTTTTTGCATCTTTTTATAAATACTATATATATGCTTAGGTCTACCGCTAACTTCACCTACAATACCGTTATCTTTTAGTAACTCTAAAATTGTATCACAGGCTTCCTTTATACTTTCTAGTCTGACACTTCTTTTTTGTTTCATCATACCGACAATAGCAAAATATTGTTCCGGGTGTAGATAGCGAAGTGATGTATCTTCAAGTTCCCATTTTATAGAACTTATCCCCAATCTATGGGCAAGTGGTGCGTAAATTTCCAAGGTTTCACTTGAAATTTCTTTTTTCTTTTCCTCCTTCATATGCTTCAAAGTTCTCATATTATGAAGTCTATCTGCTAATTTAACAAAAATAACTCTTATATCACTAGCAATTGCGATAAATAGTTTTCTATGGTTTTCAGCCTGACTTTCTTTCTTAGAAGTAAACTTAACTTTATCTAGTTTAGTTACACCATCTACTATCGCAGAGATATCCTCATTAAACATATCTGTAATATCTTCTAGAGTATACTCTGTATCTTCTACAACATCGTGTAAAAATCCTGCACATACAGTAGCATAGTCTAATTTTAATTCTGCTAAAATCCCAGCCACTTGTATAGGGTGAAGTATATAGTCTTCACCTGATTTTCTCATTTGACCTCTATGTGCTTTTTCTGCTAATTGATATGATTTTTCAATACTATCCCAATATTTTTCAGGAATATATTCTTTACATATATTGTATACATCTTCAAAAGAATAAGGATACTCCAAATTCATAAATTACAACTCCTTAATTTTATATTATATCCATATAATTATACTATATCTAAGTTTAACTATCAATAAAACAAATAAAAAGCCTTAAAACTAAGGCTTTTATAATAATTAATGAGTTATCCCAAATATCAAACTTATACTTAGCACAAGCAATACTAAAAAAGAAATAACCACATATTTTTTATCTTTTAAAATTACAAATTGTATTAACATGGACACTACTCTTACTATAGGGGTTAAGATCAAAATAAAAATTCCCAACATGTAATAACTTGCTGTATCCAGAGTTAATAATCCATTTATCATATTATTAAAATTATATCTATATATATGACTGTATTCTACCTTATTATTTCCAAATATACTAGCAAAAATTATTAGACCTGAACTTAATATTACACCTAAAAACAATAAATTTGATAATATTTTTTCTATTTTCTTTAAATTCATATCAGACCAAATCCTTTCATAATCATATTAATTATAGTAAATAATATGATGGGCAACATAATATAACGTAAGTATTTGGCATTTAGAATTTGCATTAGTCTTGAGCCTATCATGGATCCGAATAGAGTACCTAAAGCAACTGGAGCAGCAATATAAGGATTTATAGTACCATTCAAAAAATATATTAAGGCACTTGTGCTGGCAGTAACACCCATCATAAAATTACTTGTAGCTGTGCTTACTTTAATGGGAAGTTTCATGTATCCATCTAATGCCATTATTTTAAAAGCACCACTTCCTATTCCTAATAAACCACTGGCCAAACCTGCACCAAGCATAACTAATGACCCTTGCTTTACATTATATACTTCATAAGAAATTTCTTTTTTTTCTGACTTATCATAATACGATGATGAAAAACCTAACTTTTCTGCATATAAATCTTTCGTATAAAGACTTCTTTTTGATGACTTATTCTTTATTATCCCCTCTTTTTTCAACATTCCATAAAATGAATTCATCAATATAAACGAAAATAAAAGATATAGAATTTGCGATGAAAAAATACCTGCTAATAGAGCCCCTATAAGTGCTCCAAGTGTAGTAAATATTTCTAAAAACAAACCTATTCTGACATTAGTCAGCTTATCTTTTAAAAAAGAAATTGACGCACCACTACTTGTAGCAATTACAGCCAGTATACTTGCTCCAATAGCATATTTTATATCAATATCAAAAAAAGTCGTTAAAATAGGAGTTATAATCAATCCTCCCCCAAGACCTACTAAAGATCCTATTAAACCAGCTACCATGCATATAATTAACAATATTATAATATCATCCATAATTCTTCCTTCTACTTATCTTTTGAATATATTATCAAACATTTTTTATTAGTAATAAATTCTATCTTCTCATCTATAAATTCATTACTTGTGGCATTTGCTCTATCAATTGATAATTCATAATCTATAACCTCATATTTAGATCCTAATATCGAAATGACTGTATCTTTTTGAAGCGGAACAAAAGAAATATACTTAAACTCTTCGACTTTATTAAAATAAATTTTCCCTACACCGGAAATAAAAATAATATTATTATCATCTATTATTTTTAATTGTTTATTTTCAAATTTACTATTATTTAATAATAAAATATTTGCAAAAAAATGGTCTAGACGTCCCCCTGTAGCTCCATATACATCTATTTCTTCTACATTCTTATATAAACTATCCACTACATTGAGAGCATATTCTGCATCCGTCATATCTTGATTAAGTTTTTTTATAATTTTTCCTGGATATAATTTTAAAAATTTTGGATCAATAGAATCTAAATCTCCAATTATATAATTAGGTTCTATTCCATTTTTTAACAAATAATTCACTCCAGAATCTACTCCTACCCACTTATGTTCGCTATTTACAGACTTAGGAAATTCTCCACCTAACATCAGATTTATTTTCATACTTATTTAATCAATTCTTCCAATACTTCTTTTTTATTATCTGCTCCAAATAAGAAAGATCCACAAACTAATAAATCAACTCCTATTGCTGTACATAATTTTGCTGTCTCTATATTTATACCTCCATCAACCTGAATTAAAAACTCATAACCCATATTTTCACGAATTGTATCCAATTCAGAGATTTTCTCAAGCATAGAATCAATAAATTTTTGACCTCCAAACCCCGGATTAACAGTCATTATTAAAACATAGTCTATTTTTTCTAAAAGATACTTTATACTCTCTATTGGAGTTTGTGGATTTAGAACTATTCCTGCTTTCTTTCCATTTTCCTTAATTAATTGAATCAATCTGTCAGCATGATTTGTTGCTTCGATATGAAATGAAATCATATCTGCTCCTATCTTACAAAATTGTTCTACATACTTCTCTGGGTTTGCAATCATTAAATGAACATCAAAAGTTGATTTAGAAATTTTTCTAATTGATTCTATTACCGGAAATCCAAGTGATATGTTGGGAACAAAATTCCCATCCATAACATCAATATGAAACATATCTACTCCGTATGATTCCATTTCTTTTATATCTTTCTCCAAATTAGCAAAATCTGCTGATAAAATCGAAGGTAACACTTTAGCCATTTTAATATCTCCTTTGTTTTTTTTCTATTTCTTTGTAAAATTCTTTATAATTATTATATCTGATTAAAAAATAGTCATTATTTTTAATTTTTTCTTTTATTTTGCATTTAGGTTCATCTAGATGATTGCAAGTTGAATACTTGCAATCATCTGTATTTAATTCAATAAAAAGATGTTTTAAATTATCTTTTTCAATAAAATTTAAATCTATTGATGAAAATCCCGGTGTATCTGCTATATAAAAATCATCTACATTATAGAACTCCACATGCCTCGTAGTATGTTTTCCTCTACCTAAATGCTTAGATATACCTGCCGTCTTTATATTAAATCCACCTTGTGATAAATTATTTATATAAGTAGATTTCCCTGCCCCAGATTGACCAGAAATTACAACAAATTTCCCACTTATAAATTTCCTTAGTTTAGCTACTTCAAATTCAGAATTATCAAACGTTTTATAACCCAATGAACTATAATATTCTTTTATATTCACATATTTATCTTTATCATCTAATATATCTATCTTTGTAAATAATATTATACTATTTATCTTAGATGACTCATTCAGAGCGATTAATTTATCTAATAATTTAGCAGAAAAATCTGGTTCTCTCATAGATGTTACTATAATGTTATAGTCTATATTAGCTATTTTGGGTCTAATCAATTCATTTTCTCTATCATGTATTTTTACTATATACCCTATAGAAGCCTCTTCTAACCTTACCGTAACAATATCTCCAACTAGAGGACTTATTTTATTATTTCTAAAATTTCCTCTTGCTCTAGTCGTTACAATTTCTTCTCCAACTAAAACATAATAAAAACCACTCATAGCTTTCATTATTTTTCCATTAAGTTCTTTCATTTATTAACTATCTCTTTTCTCACATTTTTTGCAATCTCTAGCATCTCTAATGCATGCTCCTCTGATAATTTTGTTGACTTAGTACCTGAAATCATTCTAGAAATTTCTTTTATTTTTTCTCCAACATCTAGTTCGACTATCTCTGATACAGTTCTATCATTCTTCAATTCCTTATGTATAAATAAATTACTATCTGCTAAGGCTGTCGTCTGTGGTAAGTGTGATATACAGATAACTTGTGAATTCACAGCTAATTGATACATTTTTTCTGCCATTCTTTGTGAAACTCTGCCACTCACTCCTGTATCTATTTCATCGAATATTACTGATACGACATCTATAGATTTAGAAAAAATTATCTTTAAAGCTAACATAACACGTGATAATTCCCCACCTGATGCTACTTTCGATAAGGATTTTAATGGTTCTCCTAAATTAGCGCTTATTAAAATTCTAATATCATCTTTTCCTAGTATACCGTACTCTTTATCAACAAAATTAATTTTTATTAGACTTTTCTCCATATATAAAAATTTTAGTTCTTTTTGAATTTCTTTTTCAAGAATTTTTGATTTTGATTTTCTTAATTCACTTACTTCGTCAGCTTTCTTTTTCAACATAACTTTCAAATCATCAAACTCTTGCTTATATATTTCATAATTCTCTTCATAATTTTCCAATTCAAACAGTTCATTAGCTAACTCATTCTTAAAAACTATAAGCTCATTTAAATTCTTAGAATATTTTTTTTCTAAATTTTTAATTTGAGATATTCTTAAAGTTAAATCATTTAATACATTTTCATCAAAATCTAAATTGTCATTGAACTTAGAAATATCATATTTTAAATCTTCTAAAATGTAATACATATTTCTTACTTCTTCAGTTTTATCTTCAAACTTCGGATTAAATCTAGATAGTTTTTCTAGATGATCACTCACTTCATATAATTTTTCTAGTAAACCATTGTCTTGATTTAAAAGTTTAGAAATTGATTTACTTGTTGTATTTATCTTTTCGTAGTTTTCTAAATAATCTATCTCTTCTTGAATTTTAATATCTTCATCTTCTTCAAGATTCATTTTCTCAAGTTCTGTTAACTGATATCTTAAAAAATCGACTTTCTGTAATACTGAACTTTCTTCTTTTTCGAGATTTTCAATCTTTTCTTTTAATTTCTTATATTCTTTATAAATAGAAGCATATTCCATATATTCCTTGCTATTATAAGTATTAGCATAAGAGTCCACAAGAGATATATGATTCTTCTCTTGTAGTAAAATTTGATTATCATGTTGTTCATGGATATCAAGTAAATATGCAGATATTTTTTTCATAGTAGTAAGATTAACTGTACTTCTATTAACTTTACATATACTTTTACCACTAGAATATATATATCTTGCCAAAATGACTGTTTCATCATCAAGTTCAATATCTAATTCCTTTAATAAATCAGAAAATTTTTTACTGCTAGGTATATCAAAAACACCTTCTACATATGCTCTATCTTCTCCGTAGCGTATATAACTTGTTGAAGTTCTCTGACCAGCTAATTGTGATATTGCAGCTAAAATCATAGATTTACCTGCTCCTGTTTCACCAGTAAGTACAGTAAGTCCCTTTCGAAATTCTACTGTAGCATTTTCAATAATACCAAATTGCTTTATATTTAATTGTATTAGCATACTATCTCCTATTTAAACTTACTATGCGCTAAATCAACAACCTTAACAATTTCAATATCTTTATTATTAGAAATTTCTTTTGTATATTCTAGAATGATAAGATATTCTATATTTCCTTCTCCACCAGTAATAGGAGAAAATGTTAACTTTTTCACACTAAAACCTAAGGAATTTGCAAAAAAATAAATTTTTTCTATTGTCTCTAGATGTATATTTTTATCTCTAACAATCCCACCTTTTCCTACTTTATCTCTTCCAGCTTCAAACTGCGGTTTTATTAAAGCACATACTTGACCGTTATCTGCGATAATTTCAGATAAAGTTGGTAATATTAAAGTTAATGATATGAAGGATACATCTATAGACACCCTATCTATAGGTTTTGAAAATTGATCCTTTGTACAGTACCTAAAATTGGTTTTCTCCATAACACACACTCTATCATCATTTCTTAATTTCCATGCTAATTGGTTAGTTCCTACATCTAGGGCATATACATAACTAGCCCCATTTTGTAAGGCACAGTCTGTAAATCCCCCAGTCGAAGCTCCTATATCTAACATCACTCTATTTTGAACTGAAAAATTATATTCTTTTATCGCTTTCTCTAATTTTAAGCCCCCACGACTAACATAAGCAAGTTTTTTTCCTTTTATTCTTAATTCAGCATTTACGTCTATTTTTTCACCTGGCTTATCTATTCTAACAGTATCATTATAAACTATTCCTGCCATTATTCCTCTTTTTGCTTTTTCTCTTGACTCAAATAGATTTTGGTTCACACACAAGATATCTGCTCTTTCTCTTAACATACAGTCCTCTATTTTATATTATTTCTTACTTACAATTTTACCATATATAATAGCTTTTATCTATAAAAAAGAGAAAAGAGTAAATCTACTCTCTTCTCAATTTTTTATTTACTGTTACTGCTGTCCCTACTGCCGTTACTAAAATAAATCCTCCAGTCTGGGCATCTACAACTCCTACATCAAGCTGCAAACTTACAACTGCATTAGCTCCAAAATTTTTAGCATTCTCTTCTATTTTTCTGAGTACTGTATTCCGTGCTTGAATTATCTCCTCCTCATAACCAGCGCTTCTTCCTCCAAAAATATTTCTTAATCCTGCTCCAAAATCCTTAACAGCATTTACCCCAGCAACTACTTCTCCAGTTACTAAACCTTTATGCTCTACTATTTCATATCCAGGAGCTATACTTGTTGTTGTAATTATCATTAATTTTCCTCCTAATCAATAATTATTTCAACGACTTCTTCAAGGCTTGCTCCTAAAAAGTATGAATTTATATCTTCCTTAGATAGTAATTCTGTGACTGTTTCTCTATCGTATTTAAGGCCTACTAATTTTTTAGCAATATCCTCAACATCTTTAAAACCAAAGAAATCTCCAAAAAATTTAACTTCAGAAATAACTCCGTTATCTACTTGAATATTTGCCTCTATCTTTCCTGTAGCAAGTCTTCTTGATCGTTTTATATTGAATTCTGGATTTTTACCATATATCCAGTCCCAAGAATCATTTTTTTCTGCTTGGATCTTCTTAATTCCTTCTAAATCTTTATCCGTTAAAGTATACTCACTCATATCAAATTTCTTGAACATATGGCTTCTTAATTCATTTTTAAAATCAAGAACTGTCATCTCTTTATTTGATAAATGTTCTTTAATATTAGTTACTCTCGACCTTACAGATTTAATACCTTTTGACTCAATTTTATCCTTAGAAACTTTTAAGGCATCAACCAGTACATCAGTATCTACATCAAACATTAAACATCCATGATGCATTATTCTACCATCACTAATATATTGAGCGTTTCCACAGAATTTTCTGCCATCTATCTCTAGGTCGTTTCTTCCTGTAAAATTGGCATTAACTCCCAATACTGCTAAAGCATCTAATACTGGTTGTGAGAATGATTTAAAATCAAAAGCTTGTTCACTTTTACCACTTGAGATGATTGTGTAATTAAGGTTATTTAAATCATGATAGACAGCTCCACCGCCACTTACACGTCTTACAATCTTAATTCCTTGATCATCACAAAATTTTTGATTAATTTCTTCTGCTGTATTTTGATTTTTACCAACAACAATACAAGGTTCATTTATCCAAAGGATGAATACGTCATCTTCCTTTGCTAGTTCATTAAAAGCATAAAACTCTACTGCAGTATTATATCGTGGATCATTATTTCTAGTGTCAATATAAATCATAATATTCTCTCCTATTTTATCTAATATACTTATTATTATAGAACCATTTCTTGTTTTTTACAATCATAAAATTCTATATATAAAATTTTATATTTTATAACTCCTAAATCTTCCAAAATACAGTCCTTCTATTTCAAATTTTTAATTAGGTCAGTCTATACTATAAGTCCATATACATTGTTCATATTCAAAAATTAAAAGAACCGAAAATTAATTTTCGGTTCTTTTAATTATTTTTTCTTTTTTCTATTAGAAACTAATGTTACCTTATTTGAATCAAAATTAGTTTTTTCAACTTTTTCTGGTTTAATTGGCGGATACAACTTATAACCTAAGTAGGTTTGTCCAATTAAGAAAATTCCTCCAACTATATAGTATACTGCCACTGCACCGGCCATTATAAATGAAATCATTGCAATCATAACCGGAGTTATCCATTGAATCATTTTCATTTGTTCAGCCATAGCTTCTTGTCCTGGCTGAACATTTGTAGGCATTAATTTAAGATTTAACTTAGTTTGATATGCATACACTATAAAGGCAATTATTGGTAGTACATATGATCTTGTTCCTAAATTAAAGTAACCTAAAAATGTTGACTCTACGATACCTGCAGAATATAAGGGGTTAACCAATGTAAAGTATATTCCTGTTAAAAATGGAGCTTGAATTAATAGTGGTAAACAACCTGATAAACTCATAGGATTTGCATTATATTTTTTCATAATTGCAAATTGCTCCTTTTGTAATTCCATCTGTTGACTTCTAACTTTTAATTTATCTTCCTTAGTGATAGCACGTACTTCTTCTTTTTTTAATTCTTCTAATTTTACTTTTATTACATCTAATTCAGGTTTTGCCTTTTCTTGTCCAATTTTGGCAAGTCTTTGTTGCTTATAATTTTTAAACATAAATGGCATAACTATGATACGCATAATTAACGTGATAACAACAATTGCTATTCCCCAGCTTCCTACTAAATCATAGATGTATTTTAATAACAAATCCATTGGTTTAGTAAAGGTTTCATAAAACCATCCATCTCTATCCTGAGGCGAACAACCAGACAGAATGAACATAGATGACAATGAAAGTACAATTAATGATAGTTTTTTCAATATTTTTCTCCTTTATATATTTTACTTGGTAATTATATCAAATCTATTGATGTAGGTCAATACAGACCTTACTCATTTTTATTTCAAATAATATTTTTTAAAATCTTTTGCTTGTATTTTTTCATATTCTTTATCTAATTTTACACTTTCTCCAAGTGAAAAATTAAATAAAGATTCATTTTCTTGATTGATAGATCCCAAATTATACTCTGATTTTTGAATTTTCTCAACCAAATTATATAAGTATTTGATATTTATATCTACTAATTTCTCAAATTCTACATCTTTATAGACCTTATGTTGATCTGAAGCGTAAGCAGAACCATCTTTCTTTGTCCTTATAAAAGCAAATTCAGAAATATAATTTAAATCTTTTAATAAATCTTCATTCACAAGTCCTCTTAGTCTATAGTCTGCATTAGGTTTATTACTTTTAGCTAGTTCTCTATAGAATATTCCTTTAATTTTACCTATTTCAATATTTCTAAGTAAAAGAATAGCCAACATGTATACTAGTAATTGTGAAATTTCTTTATTATAAAACGATTCTACATTAAAGTCCGTCTTAGAACTCTTGTAATCAATAACTATAAAATCTCCATCCTTTTCATCAAGTCTATCTATAATTCCGCTCAAAATAAATTCTTCTATTTGATATTTAGCTTTCAAATCTCTTTTAATTTTTCTTTCACCTAAAACAAGTTCTATTGAGTCATTACTACACTTTAGCTCGAATTTTTCTTCTTTTTTATAAGTACTATAACCAGTAAGAATATGATAGTAAATTTCTATAGAAACTGTTTTCTGAATATCTTTTAATATTTTATCATATATATATGAATTTATTTCCTCGCTATCTATTATATTTATAAATTTTTTAATATCTCTGTTTTTTGATTCAGTTATTATTTTAATCAACACTGTCTCTATTTCTTCATGCAATGAATCAATATATCTTCGCAAATGATCTATGTCTATATCTGTTTCTCTATAATTTATTACCTTAGATTTAATATAAGCAATTAAAAAATCATCTTCTAATATTGCATGTTTATATGAACCTAATAATACAGGAGATAATCCAAAATCTTTTTCTTGAGAGATATTTAATATAGTTTCTATAAAATATATTAGAGGATTCATTTCATATAGTTT